>NZ_JANIBM010000027.1 GCF_024505045.1 Methylomonas aurea
TTCATCGTCATGAAATGGCAGGGCCTGAACGCCAACATCATGTCGCTGGGCGGTATTGCGCTGGCGATTGGTGACATGGTCGATGGAGGGGTGGTGATGGTGGAAAACGCCCACAAGCATTTGGCCGCCGCCGTCGCCAAGAAAAAAGCCGAACTCACTGAAAAAGAACGCTGGCAAGTGATTGCCGCATCCTGCCGCGAAGTGGGCAGCGGGCTGTTCTTCTCGCTGCTGGTGATCACCGTGTCCTTTCTACCGATTATCACCATGCAGGCGCAGGAAGGCCGCTTGTTCAGCCCCTTGGCTTTTACCAAAACCTATGCCATGGCGGCAGCCGCCATTCTGACCGTGACACTAGTACCGGTATTGGTCGGTTATTTCGTGCGCGGCAAGATCGTGCCCGAGCGCAAGAACCCGATCAACCGGGTTTTGCATGCCATTCACGGCCCGGCGTTGAAGCTGGCCATGCGCTTTCGGCTGTTGACCGTGCTGCTGGCGGCGCTGCTGATGGCGTCGACGCTGTATCCCCTCTCTAAAATCGGCAGCGAGTTCATGCCGCCGCTGGATGAAGGGGATATTTTGTATATGCCGTCCACCTTTCCGGGTATTTCCATCACCAAAGCCCGGGAAGTCCTGCAGCAGACGGACAAGATTCTGAAAACCTTTCCGGAAGTGCATCATGTGTTCGGCAAGATCGGCCGGGCGGAAACCGCGACCGACGCCGCACCACTGATGATGGTGGAAACCACGATCCAGCTCAAGCCGCAGGCGCAATGGCCCAATCCTAATAAAACCACTCGCGAACTGATGGCGGAAATGGATAAGGCCATTCATTTTCCCGGCCTGGCCAATGCCTGGACCATGCCGATCAAGACCCGCATCGACATGCTGTCCACCGGCATCAAGACCCCAGTCGGTATCAAGGTGTCAGGGCCGGATTTGACGGTCTTGCAACGCTTGTCGCTGGACATCGAGCAAGCCATGAAAAGCCTGCCGGACACCTTGTCGGCTTACGGCGATCGCACCGTAGGCGGCTACTTCCTGGATTTTGACATCAACCGCGAAGCCGCAGCCCGTTACGGGCTGACCACCGGCGATGTGCAGGACGTGATTCAAAGCGCGATTGGCGGCATGAACATCACCGAAACCGTGGAAGGGTTGGAGCGATATCCGGTCAATCTGCGCTATCCACGCGATATGCGCGACAACCTGGACGCCTTGCGGCGGGTGCTGATTCCGACCCCCACCGGCAGCCAGATTCCCTTGACTCTGGTGACGGACATTCGCTTCACTCGCGGTACAGACGTCATCAAAAGCGAAGACGCCCGCCCCAACGCCTGGGTGTACGTGGACATCAAAACCGCCGACATCGGCGGCTTCGTCGCGCAGGCGCAAAAGACGCTGGCCGAACAGGTGCAACTGCCCGCCGGCTACACCGTCGCCTGGTCAGGGCAGTTCGAATACATGCAGAGGGCCGCCGAACGCTTGAAGATGGTAGTACCGATTACCCTGCTGTTGATATTCATCCTGTTGTATTGCTCGTTCCGCAATATCACCGAGCCCACCATCGTCATGCTGACCATCCCGTTCAGCCTGATTGGCGGCATCTGGCTGGTCTACTGGCTCGATTTCAATTTATCGATCGGCGTCTACGTCGGTTTCATCGCCTTGGCGGGTACGGCGGCGGAAACCGGCGTGATGGTGCTGAGCTTCATCGATATCGAACTGGAAAAACTGCGGGAACAAAAGCAGGTGCCATTGAGCGCTGCCGACATCATCGCCACGGCGGAAACTGCCACAGCCTTGCGGGTGCGGCCGGTTGCCATTACCTCGCTGGCCAACATTATCGGCTTGATTCCCATCATGTGGGCCACCGGCACCGGCGCCGACGTCACCCAGCGTGTCGCCGCGCCGGCCATGGGCGGCATGCTGACAGTGTTGGTATTGAGTCTACTGGTATTTCCAGTGGTGTACAGCCTGGTGCTGCAAGTTCAGGAAAACCGCAGGCGGGGAGCCGCGGAATGATGTCTTATCCAGCTTCGCTGTCGTACGGATACCCCTTCACTCACTATTTTCGGTCCGATTGTTACCAAGGAGTCGCCTGCAAAAACATGCTCATAACCTAACGCTGTTGCCATTAATCGATTGAATTTATTTGGAGAAAAGTCATGAACACTAAAATTTTAATACCCCTGTTTTTCAGCCTGGGCCTATTGTCCGGATGCGCCGAGACGAACCCGCACCCCATGGATATGAGCCAAGCCATACAAGACGCCAAAACCAAGGCCGATCACGAAGCGTTGGCGCAACACTATGAGGATGCGGCGAAAGAGATGCAGCTGAAGGTCGACGAACACGAGAAACTGCTGAGCAAATATGAGTCGCACGCCTATCTGTATGGCAAGCGAGCTGGAGATTTAAAAGCCCATTGCCGAAACCTGATCAACATTTATAAAAATGCGGTGGATGCCAATATGAGTATGGCAAAAATGCACCGTGCGATGTAATCAAACTTGGTTTGCGGGGGCGCGTAAAGCGCCCCCGCTATTGAACATGACGTGGCAAACGTGAAATCCCGATTTTTGAGAATATGTTGCATGACCAGCATGTTGCTTGCTAGCAACCCGGTACCCCCCGCATCCCATGGATATGAGCCAGGCGTTAAAAAACGCCGCAACCTGCGCTGACCACGAAACCTTGGCGGCACATTACCAAGCAACGGCGGGCAGACTGCAAGCAAAAGCAGAGGAACACAGGGTACTCGCCGCAGATTTCGGCTAAATGCCGGAGGATTTTCACGAAGACTTTAGAGGGCATTGTCAATGGCTAATCGATGCCTATGAAAAGGCGGCCAAAATCAATTTGGAGCTGGCCAATCAACATCGCCATTGGTATCGCCATGAGTAATCTGGGCATGATCCCATTCAAGAACGGCAATGGACACTAGCCAAACACGATGATCAATGCCATTCTGAACATATCAACTCCTTTTCAAAACAGGATTCAGTTGTGGCAAAGTCTGAGATTACCTGCTTAAGCAGGTATTGGCATCAGCTGTTAAAAAGTCATTGCGAGGTTTTGCCGGGCCCTGTGACGGTCAAGTATCAGGCTTATATCAGACCGTTAGGAGCTTAGATTTTCGATCTCTTGACAGGCGGGTATTGGCCGCTATGTTAAGCTCAACATAGTGAAATTATAGATTCCGAGTGGCCGATTCACATAATATTACTCACTTTTATACACTGGATAGAATCAAATAAAGCGAGAAATCCAACTCGATAAAATCATTTAATGTGAGAAAGAAAACCGTCCTGTGCAATTAATGTGAGAAAAAGTGATTTTATAGAGTCAGTTAATTTGAGATGAAAATCCCGGATAAGTGCAAGAAAAGCCGGTTATGAAATCAAGAAACTACATCTAGTATCGGCGATGATGTGTTACCTCAACAACCATTCCGCCAAGCTTAAAAATCAACCAGTCGTACAGAAACATCGTAAAAAATGCCGCAGCAGTCAACAAGCCAAAGCCCCACGTCAGCCGTGTATCGGCTGGATGCGTGAACAGACAGACCACGAACGCGATTATCAATGCGGTGGTCAATGGCGTAATCAAGAAAAACACCAACGGACGCAGAAACATTAAAATCATCAGCAGTAACGTTCGAGCGGAATCCCACGCGAACAAGACGACACGGCACAACGCCATAGCCAGCCACGGAAAAACCCGGTAGCGAACGGTCTCAGCGGCGTTGTTTTGCACGGCCCGCTTGGTAACGTCCAAGATTGCCGGCCGGCGGGCCGTTTTGGCTTTCGGAAAATTAACAACAGTCATACAACCTCCTTCGCATAATCACCATGCAATTGGAATACTAACAATTGTGACCCGAACCCTTAAAATACAACGGGTTCCTAATGTACACCGCGAAAAACTGACTCATGGCCTGTTACGATACGTTATGAATCGGCGGCCACCGCCTTTTTTTGGGCGGCCGCCCAAATCCGCTTCACCTGGCTAACGCTACATGGCGCAAGCCGAGCCGTTTCCTTGATCGAGTGCCCTGCCCTGCGAAACGCGACGACGCGCTCATTAACAGCGGCGTTTACTACACGGCCTGTGTATTTGCCGGCCTGTTTGGCCAGTTCAACGCCCTGCCGTTGCCGCTCGCGCCGAGTTTCGTAATCATCGCGTGCCATCTGCAACGCCAGTTTTAACAATAGCTCTTGCACCGATTCCAAAACAATCCTGGATACACCATCGGCCTTTTCCGCAAGCTCGGAAAGATCAACGATTCCCGGAACTACTAGCTTTGCGCCTTTTGCACGGATCGACGCGACCAAGTTCTCCGCTTCGGCGAGCGGTAGCCGGCTTATCCTATCGATCCGCTCAGCGATCACCACGTCGCCCGGTTGTAATTCCCTAATCATGCGTAGCAGCTCCGGGCGATCCGCCCGTGCGCCAGACGCCTTTTCCTCATACCGGCCAGCGATATAGTACCCCTCCGCTTTAGCCTGGTTAATGATGTCCTCTTGGCGAGTCATATCCTGCTTGTCAGTGCTAACGCGCAAATAGATTCGAGCAACTTTCATATAGTGGTCAACAAGGGTATAGGCAAAAAAGCCACTATAACCCGGATAGCCAAAAACTAAAACATGCGACCCTAAATAGCCACTGTGGCCGGGCCAACCCTAATTGGCCACAAGACCATTTTCGCGCCCGCGAAATTAACTTGCGGCCGATGGCGATTTGTCGTCATGCCTCCATATTTGCCCAAGGCCCGCGAAGTCGCATAAAAGCGCCCAAACTGCATACGGAATTTCTACCTCATTACCAATCCATTTCCGCACAGTCCGCGCCCCGGATTTTTGTTTCAGCCCAAGCGCCTTTGCTGCGGTCGAGCCGGTGAAACCGGCAAGACGCATAGCCGCGGCCACTTCGGCCCCGGTTGGTGTCGGCCAGTCTTCGCTAAATGACATCAGACATTCAGGCCGTATTGTTAATTTATATGGTTCCACCATGCCTTCCTCTAAACGTGCCGAGTGACCGGATTATCATCTGGTCCTGCAATTACATTTTTCATTTTCCGAATATCCAATTTAGGTTAATCATTCATTTGTTTAATCGCCCAACATGAAACGGATTTCACCGGGGAATGTTAATTGTTTAATACGTTTAATGAAATGGTGACAATTCGCCGGCCAGGTCGAGCTGGCCATGTCACCAAACTGGATTGGTGACAGGCACCGGCCGGATCGAGACCAGCGCCGGGCGAACCGTGTCACCATACGATTACCCAATTGGTGTCAGATCCCCGCGTCCGGATTCGCTTGTTTGTCACCATGCGCGTATGGTGACGCCGGCGCGCGATCGAGGCCTTCATTCTGTCACCATCGATACTTACCTGATAAATGGTTGACCGCATCGCGCAGTCGGGCCTTGCCTTGTAACAACAGGCTTTCAATCCTACGCGTTTCCGCCGACAACCGATCATACTCAATGGCCCGCTGTATGCCATCACGGGCGGCCTGTATGCGCTCAGGATCGCACCCGATATATTCACGTTTCCGTTTGCCGCCGTCCTCGGTAGGATAATTCAAGTACATATATTTATCGTCCCGCCAATATTCGTTTGCATAAATCAGACCCGCGTCTTTCAATGCGGTCATTTGCTGTTCAATCACTTGAAGAGTCGATTTTTGAGCTGTAATCAACGCCGGCAATTCGTTGGCTAACGCCTCTAATTCATTTATCAATAACATCGCTAGTGCACTATGTAAGACTGTTTAATAGTGCTAACCGCTTGCGGGCTAAAGGTTAAGTCCAACTCGCACCCGTGCGAAATTAAATCCATGATTGAAATATTCCTAAATTGTAAGCGGCGTTTTCGATCAGTGGCCAATATAACGTAACCAAACGCCTGATCGATGCGGTCACCATCTACACGTTCGGTAATATACCAATGCCAGTTATTCAATTTATAGTGAAGGAAAACTGTCGCTTGATCGTTTAAGCCGGTTTGTTCAGGTGATATTGAAATCTTTTCAATCACCTCGGCTATCGAGACTATTTGTTTCATCATATTCGCTTTATTCTCCCCTCGTAACGTAACTGATATTTCCTTGGCCTGTTTGTTTGAAATATATGGAGAAATAAAAATTGCATCTTGTGCCGCCCGAACTGCTAACGGTGTTGGATGAAATTCGGTGGTGGATGGGCGACGAACACGATCAACGGTTTTATGAAATTTAAACATCGGAAACCTCCGGTAAACTTGGCCAGAGCGGAATTGCCCGGCCTTTAGTAATCACTAACGACTAACATGGAGAGTTAGGCGGAAATCCCTTTCCGCTCCCTCTAATTAGTAAGCGTCCGCTTCCTCCCCGCATTGTTGACAGCCGTATTCCCACGGATCGGCATCGCCAGCCCCGCAATTGTTACACCGCCAAGTGGAGTCTTCATCGCCTGTGGCGACCCGGCTAAACTTGCCTGTTTTCGAGTCTTCCAGCCATTCTTGATCGAATAAATCGACTTCTTGCGTTGCCATCGGATACCTCCGGTAAACTTGGCCAGAGCGAAGCGCCCGGCCTTCTGGTGGTCTGGCGGTTGCCTGAACCACGATTTTATTATCTAGTATATTGTCCTGATTGTCAAGCGTTTTTGCCTGATAGTATAACTAGGCAAACCCCTCGTGGCATAGTCTTTCCAAGCAGATATTCCCGCGCAGAATAGTAGTGCGCAAAATAATATGACTTAAGTCGCCGTTTATGCTTTGGAACTGTGCGATCAAAGCCGATAAACGTCCGTTTTATATGGCAACTCACAAACCGCCGCATTGCCCTACTGGTGTGATGAAAAGGTTTAGTAGTCATATATCAATCCTTTTGGTGACAGAGGTTGCCCGGCGCCGGTGCCGATCCCGGTGGTGTTTGTCACCAGCGCCAGGCGAGTGAACATTTAGGCGGCCTCAGAAAAATCAACTGCCCCGTTTAATTGAAACATCCCGGACAAATCATAACCGGCAGCGGTACACGCTTCGGTGTGTGCATTATTGACCTGTTCATCCGAAGGCGAACCCCAGCGAACGTGTGGCACTATCATTGCGTCGGTAATCTTCTCGGCCATTTCGTAATGCTTCCAGAAATCCGTTGTGGCCGCATTATCATCTTGCGGTAACCATTGGCGTTCTTGACCAACCAAACGATTTAAACGCGCTATCAAATCCTTCCTACGCGGGTAAATATGAACAGTACCAACCCCCGCATAAAACCGAATGTCAAAATATTCCGTGGTATGCCTTTTTGATGGTGTTGGGCCGTAATATCCAGTATCAAACAATGAATAAAGACCGTTGAAACATGAACAAGTCTTAGATTCGTGATTCTCGCCATTGTCGCAATATAATTTGCCGTCGAGCATAGCAAACACTTTATCAAAATCCTGCATTAGCTTTTTAAAGTCCCACGGTATCCCGTGATAATTCCGAACTGGCAATATAAACCGCGTCATTTTGACACGATAGGCTAACTGCCTATGCTTTTCGTTAGATTTCCAGCCTTTGTAATAAGCGCGGTTCTCTGGTCGATACTTGGTTATCTCATCGAAACAATCAAGTAACATCTGGATATTCATATCGCCTTGATTATTAACCAAACCAATTAAAAAGCCTCTTATATTCGACTCAGTAAAAGACAGTTTGGCAATTTCTTCAAATTCAGTCGTAAGGCGTTGATAGGCTTTTGATGAAAGATATTTGTCAAACTCGGTTGAGTGCAAGACGTTTGTCCATGCCCGTTTTTTAAGGTCGTCGTATCCTTTATTAAAACGCTCCTGGATCGCAACGGAATCACCATCCTGTGAGGTTTTGTGTAGCTCATTCAGCGGCCGGCCTAGTAATCTGGCGTAGTAGTCGGCCTCTTCGCGTGCAACTTCTGCGGTTTTTAGTGACTGAACGGCGGCATTAAACACCGCGACTGCGTTACTGATCGTGTTTTGTCGTAAAGCGATGCTGTTCTTGTCTTGATGATCGAGTCCGGCAACGTGCTCGAATTCAAGGCCATTGGTGAAATTAGCTTTAACATCGAGCGTCTTTTTTAACCAAACTAAGGCAATCTCGACCGATGTCTTACGCTGGGTGTCTGGATCAAGAAAAGCCTCAGAAAGAAACTCGACCGAACCATGTTCCTCAATCCATTTGCAAATCAATTTCCGCTTAGCCGAATGGGGATTGCGGATAGTCTCGGCATTCAGTATTGCGACCAGTTCACCGTCTACTAACAAATTGAAAGCCTTAATAAGATGTTCATCGCCAGAAGAAAAAGGCGGGTTCATGATGATATGCGAAAACATTGCCGCACCGTCATAGGCCAAAAAGTCGCTATCGATTACGTTCAGGCCTTTACCGCGTAGGATCGCCTGATTGTCTAAATCGATTTCGATGCAATCGATATTAGCGGGGTGGCGTGATGAATAGTGATGGCTCCACTTTTCAAGCAGTGGCGCAAGTAGATCGCCGCGTCCGGCTTGTGGCTCTAGGATGCGCCGATAATTGTGAGATTGGAACTTAGCAATAGCTTTTTCAGCCAATGCGCGAGGCGTTGGATAGAATTGAAACATCGGAAATCTCCGGTAAACCTGGCCAGAGCGGAATTGCTCGGCCTATCCGTGGTTAGGATGTAAACCACGGCGCTATTATCGTGCCCTATTGTCAGACTGTCAAGCCTTTTCGCCTGATAGCGAAAAGTTTTAAGGTTTTAAAGGTTTTATTAGATTTAGACGCTAAAACACTATTTTTATTTATATAAAACATAGGCTTATAAATATAAGCGGTTCCTAAAGTACCCCGTTCGGTTCTTAATGTACACCTTTCGGTTCCTTAAATACGGGTTCAGGTTCCTAATGTACACAAATCGGTTCTTAATGTACGGAATATCCACAGGTTGCACTCGCCGAAATCGTTTTGACACTGTTGGAACGGTGGCGTGTGTACATTAGGAACCACTACTATCGATGACCTCAATTGAGTCGCGGTGAATCATGACTAATTGCGGGCCTTTGAGTCCTTTTTCCTCGCTTAAAATGTACTCGGGCAGGTCGTTCGTTTCGATGAGTTTACGCAGCATAAAGCAGAATTTCTTAAATGTGCCGGTGCTTCCGCTACGCTCATATATCGTTTGATATGACCACTTTGCGGAGTTCTTACCGGCAGCACGCCGTGCAAGCCGGTAAATGAATCTACCAAGGCCCGGCTCAATAAGAAAATAATCCTGGTGAACCGTGAGAACGTCTGGGCGCTTTCCGTCGATAATTTCCCGGTATAGCCATTTAGGTATTTCAATTTCCAATTCCGCAACGCGGCCCGAATCGGTATAGGACACTACACGATAACCGCCGATCAACCCTTCTGCCTCGACCACGCGTGATTTTTTACCGTTAGTGGTGACACCTTCCCGAACGCTTTTAATCGTTGTGCCTCGAAGCCGATCTAATGCGCGTTCGACTTCTTCGGCTTGTTTGCCGCCATGTCCCTTCCGGCAAAATCGTAGAATGTCGCTGACATGCGGCTTAAACGTTCGGCCTGGTTTCTCGCCTTTGTTAGCACGATAAGCGTTCATGGCTTCAGTTAATTGCGATACCAACATCAATACAATGTCGTAGTCCCAAATCGAGGCCATCCCGTCCGGGCCACTCTTCACCTCGACATAACCATCAGGCAGATCGTACCGGATCACGTCACCGGCGCGGCGTTCCTTTTTGGACAGCCTGAACACTGCGACATCCATAATACTGCGGCTATCGCGTGTGCCTACGTCATAAAGAGCGGGCGCAAAAAAATCCATTTGAGCGTCGCCATTAGGCGGTTTCCGCATATTCGACTTGGCGGCCGGCGGCTGTTTATCGGCGGCAACCTGTAAACGGTGGGCAGTTTGGGCGTAGGTCTCACCTGGGCGAGCCTCTTTCTCAATCCGCTGTTTTTGGGCTTCGCGGATTTTGTCCAGTTTATCCGTCATTGCGGATATTTCTTTTGATACGCCGTGGCCAGTCATTGTAATAAATCCTCGTTTAACCCATTGCCAACTAGACTAATCGCCGTGTTTTTCGCTTTCGTTCCGAAAGGCACTGATGACATTACGGAAGGCCGAAATAATCTCGGACGGCGCAACCAGTGTCACCCGCTCCCAGCCTGGCGGAATCGTTGCGTCGTCCTCTTCTGCCGCTTGGCTGGCCAACACTCTTTGATAGGTATCCCAAACACTATTTACGGCGTCACCGATAGATTGGCGAGAACAACCATATTCGGCGGCAACGGTTGTATAGGATTTATTAGCAACAAGAATCGCATAAGCGGCATCCTGCCGCTCTGGTGAAATTCTTAAAAGCGGCCGAACCGACGCGAATTCGCGTTCGGTCAGGCGTCGTTTAGCCGGCATAGGCAATTAACTCCGAATAACAAAAACATAATGTAACCATGGGTTACGCTTTAACACTGCCAAAAATATTCAACAAACTGAATTTTGAATCACGATCCAGACCGTATGCAAACGCCGCCAATGCAAACGCTCCAACACCGTCAGCAGCAAATAGATCGCCACGCAAACATACCAACATATCGCGGCCGGCATCTTTGCTTTGAACCCCCTTGTCATAAAACACGCGAAGCCAGACATCGATCATTTCCCGGTCGTCCTGGCTCATGTCGTCAAGCACCGACTTAGGCGACTTGTTTTGTAAAAAGATCGCGCTGTAAGCCAGACTCAACACTAAACTAACTGACTCGCGGGATGGCGGAATGGCCGTCGATTGCTCTCCATCGTCGCTTGGTTGATTTTTCGCGCCCGCGAAAACATCAACTTGTTTAGCGGGTTTTCTGTCTTCTTTTTTCTTAGGCGGCTTAACTTCATCCTTAGCGGCTTTTACCATATCCCGCACATTCGTTTTAGCGCCGCCGCGTTTGATTTCATCAACTAACGTCTTTGCTTTCGCCGGGTCGATCTTTTCGATCACCTTTACCGCATTGATGGACTCAACATCGGCGCTCAAATCCTCCGTTACCAAACGTCTTGCCTGCTCGGGTAAATCCAGCAAGCCCATCATTTTTGATAAGCGCGTCCGGCTTATGTTGTACTTCGCCATCACCTCGTCCATGCTCATGGTCTCAAGGTCATGCTCAATCTTCTTCGCTTCTTCAATTTGCGTGAGATTTTTCCGATGGATGTTTTCGACCACTTGGGCTTTTTCAGCCTGTTCATCGGTTAACTCCTTCACTCTCGCCCAAAGCTGCGTTAAGCCCTCGATCCGGGCCGCGCGGCAACGTCGTTCACCAGCCACCAACAGATAAGGCCTTTCACTTCCTGGGCGATTCGCGCGGAGGATAATCGGCTGTAACTGGTTTTCACGAAGACTACGGCCAAGATCGGCTAATTTGTTGTTCTCGTCCTCGAACTCTTCACGAACCTGGCTACCAATCTCAATATCATCCAGGTTAGCCATAATGTCGTATTCGTTGGGGTTACCGCTGGCCCCGAACAAACTATCGACACCACCACCGAATAATGTATTTGTGTTGTTCATATCGCCCCCTTAATTCAAGCGATCCAGAATAGCGGTGCATGCCGCCCGCCATTCATGCGCGGCCTTTAAATGGCCCTCGCCGCTCGTATGTGTCCACACCGGACGGCGATTTGCGATAGCTTTTTTAACTGGCGCACGTTCCGCCAAGGCCTCTTTTAAAATAATCGGCCCGTATTGTTTTTGGAGCAACGCAAGCGCCTGGCGGGCATCCGTGCTGCGGCTATTAACCTTCATCGGCAGAATACCGATGTGTTTCAACCGGGGGTTGAAACCCTGCGTGCGAATAACATGGATCGTCGCCATTAGATCGGCGACACCAGCCAACTCGTACAGGCCGATAGATACCGGCGTCACCACGTAATCGGCGGCCGCCAAGGACGCCATAAGGCGAATGCCGAGCAAAGGCGGCGTGTCGATCACGCACAAATCGTAATCTGCCGCAAATTGCCGTAATGCCTGGCCCGGCTGCCTGATCACTTCGTTTTCGGCCTTGTCAATTGACAGCAAGGCGTTATCCGCCCGGATAATGCCTAAATGATCGTTAAGCACTTGCGGACGGGTCTCCATCGCGCCGGGCACATAGAGTCTTGACGCGAATAAACCTAGCTCTGCGTCAGCGGGAGCCGGGAACGAAAGCGACAAACTACCCTGCTTGTCCATATCGACCAGCAACACCCGCAAACCGGCCTCTATGGCCGCGTATGCAATATGCACGGATAACGTGCTTTTACCGACACCGCCCTTTTGATTGGCTATTGATAATATTTTCATGACGTAACTATTCCTAAAATCGTGGCACCAATGGAAGTATTTTTATGCTCGTTCGACGCGTTCCAATTCCCAACTCGACAAACTAGGCCGATCCGGGAAACTGGTTCGCGAAAGAGTTTGAACCGCTTTTTCAAACACCTCGTGGTCAGTCGCCGTATCCGGTGCGTACACCTCAACGGAACCAGAATAGCGTTCCCACATGCCGGGTGCGCTACGCAAGTGACACAGATATTGAACATAAACCGGCAATTGTGATTCATCGAGCATCTTGTCTACCCCTCTGGTAACCTGGCCAGAGCGAAATTGCCCGGCCTTCTGATGGTGGGGCGATAACCCCGAAACCATGGGTCTATTATCAATAGATAAAGCCGGCGTGTCAAGCGTTTTTGCCTGACACGCGCATAAATATTATTACGCGTCTTCGTGACTCTCATTGGCCGGGGATAATGCCAGCATATGTCGGATGACACTATTAATGAAAAAAATGACAAGTTAGTGAAAAAATAGTGACATAGATAGTGAAAAAATCCGAGAGGATTTGGTTCTTAGAACCTAAAGGAGAGGCATGTTTGCAACTGTGCTGGCGTCATCGACTAGCCAGTTGCGCATTACCTCATAGGCAGACATCTGAGAATTTAGTCGCCATTCAAAATAATATTCATAGTAATTTGTTAATAGCTGATAAGTGGAAAAACTGAGGGACAATAAAAACCCTTTAACATTTGGTTCAAAGAAATGTCGCCTTTAACCATCGGCAAACTTGCCAAACAAACCGAAGTCACCATTGAAACCATCCGTCACTATCAACGCATTGGTTTACTGTCAGAGCCAGCGAAACCCGATGGCGGTTATCGAGTTTATTCAGCTGATGCGATTGCCCGAATACGTTTTATCAAACGCGCTCAACAGGCTGGATTTACCTTGAAAGAAATTGCCACCTTGCTATCGCTTGATGGGGCACACTGTGCTGATGTTCGACAAGTCGCCGAGCAAAAATGCCAGCAGATCGATCAACAAATCAGGGATTTAACCGCTCTCCGTCAGGTATTGGAAAGCCTAGTCAACGACTGTCAGCAGACAGCTCCAACCGCTCATTGCGCTATTCTCGATGCATTTAGCGATGATGCATCTGATCCCAACCTTGATTCTATATCACGCACTTGACTCTGTTCTAAGCAACAGGGTTTAGACTCCTTGCCAACATTGACCATGGTTTGGCTTAGGAGATTGCTATGAATACAGACTCAGAACCCCCCACTAACACCCCGTCATGGCTGGGTATCGGTGCCATATTGGCCGCTGTGGGGGCTTCGGCCTGTTGTGTCGGGCCATTTTTGCTGTTGTCGTTGGGTATTGGCGGTGCGTGGATCAGCACGTTGACGGCGCTGGAACCGGCCCGGCCATTTTTCATTGTCCTGACCCTGATACTTGTAGGGCTCGGCTATCGAAAACTCTATCTAACGCCTGATCGCTGCGCGGTAGGTGAAATCTGCTCCACAACCGACAACCAACGCCAACAGCGCCTACTGTTTTGGCTGGGTTCCGCATTCATTTTGATGCTGCTGGCTTTTCCCTGGGTAGCGCCTTTTTTCATGGCTTGAGAGAATTCCGATATGACCATTAAATCCGGATTATTACTGATAAGTTTGTTGTTACCAGCCACTTTGTTGATGCCCGTGGCTTTTGCTGAAACCACAGAGGCACAGCCAAACCAACAACAATCGGTGACACTGAAGTTAGAGAATATGACCTGCGCCATGTGTACCGTCACCATCAAAAAAGCCTTACAGAAAATCGACGGCGTGCAAAAAGTGGCTGTCGATTACGATGCAAAAACGGCCATGGTTACTTTCGACAGTCACAAAACCAATAGCGCAGCCTTGATCAAAGCCACGACGGACGCCGGTTATCCGGGCTCTCTGGTCACACCTATTAGCCAATAAGACCGAGGATAGCGTCTATGTCTGATTGTTGCTGCCCCACCAAGTCATCCGCCAAAACCCAACAGATTTGTCCTGAATGCGGTTCCGCGTGCAAAAGCGTCGGCATGCCTACGTTGTACCATCAGGTACGGTTTCCCGAGAATCAGTCAATCGTCATTGACAGCTATTATTTTTGTCCGGCAAAAACATGTTCGATTGCTTACTTTGCCAACGCCGGCAGCACCATTCCCAAACAGCATTTACGAAGCTATCAAGCGATTCAGAACGACGCGCTTTGTTACTGCTTTGACATAGACTCCGAGCAGTATTTATCGGCGTTAAAAGATCGACGGGCAGAACCGATCAAAGGTTTCGTCATGCAACGTACCAAAGCCGGCGAATGCGCCTGCGAAATCAGGAATCCGTCAGGCCAGTGCTGTTTGGCCAACTTCAAGCGTTTTGAAAATGAGTGACGTATGGTTGTCGAATTATTACTGGAAACCTTCCGTTTGAACTCTGGGTATTTTTTTCCGGCTTTCGCAGCCGCGAAATATTTCACTATCAGTGGCAAAAAAGTCGGAAGATTTCACTATTTGTGTCAAACCTCCAACTAGCATGTGACATGAATAATGAAATAATCCGACAGAGCTGCCAGGCTAAAGCAATCAGGGAGCCTTCAGGGTCACGCTCGCTGGTGTTTGTTCCTAAATGCTTGAATTATTTTGGATAGCGAGTATTCTTTTGAGGGATGGTTTCCTTACTCCGCTTTAAAACATGGCTCTCTATCGTGCTGATATTCGCTGTGCTCGGTCATTTTGGCCTGGGCCATCGAGATGTGTCGGCCTTTGTGCTATGTTTTGGTGCTGATGGTCATGTCGCTGTAGAGAAGATTGGAAAAGACCCATTCGCTCGTGTCAATGCTGCCACTCGTTTCAACGATGGGTCGAATGCTCTTACGAGCGATGACAGCGATCCCTGCTCGTCGCCTTGTACTGACATTCCTATCGATGGTGATGATCACATTCCCCTGCAACTGACGGATTTATTAAAATTAGCGATTGATATTGGGCTTTTGCCGGTATTTTTTCTGATTTCACTCTTGGTTCTTTATGCCAGAGTCATCATTCGGCAATCAGCTTTTTTAGATCCACCATTTACCGATTCCCGACTGCTTGCGCTGCGCAGCACCGTTTTACTGATTTAGCCACCACTCCTAGCTGCAACTCACCAGCCGAAGGCGCAGGTTCATCTGTGTCCGTGTTGACGTTTCCTCTATGCTACGGAGAAATTTTCCATGTTCTCAAATTATGTGCGGCCACTTGGCGTTGCACTGTGTTTAATGATTACTACCGGCCCGATCAATGCGGGCCCGACAAACAGCACTCAATCAACAGGTCAGCTAAGTGATCAGGCCTCAAACGATCCTAATCATCCAAACGCTGAGGAAACGACCGGCTCCCTGGTTTTGTATCAAGCGCTTGCCCTAGCACTAACCAAGAACCCCGAACTCTCCGCTTTTTCCTGGGAGAGCCGAGCACAGGAAGCCGCCACCCTCCAAGCGGGTTTGTTTCCCAATCCCACCTTCAATGCCAATGCGGCAAACTTTGGAAATCAGGTCATCAAGGGTTTCGACGGCGATGTCGTCACCTTGGAGCTGAGTCAATTGATCGAATTGGGCGGTAAGCGCGCCGCTCGCATGGAAGCCGCCTCGCTAACCAAGCAATTAGCCGATTGGGATTACGAAACCAAACGAGCCGATGTACTCACTCAAGTTACGCAGGCATTTATTGACGTGTTGGCCGCCCAGCAACGGTTGGCGCTAACACAGCAAATTCATGAATTGGCCAATCAGACAACGGTCACGACCGTTGCGCGCGTGCAGGCAGGCAAGGTATCGCCCGTTGAGGAAACCAAGGCTAAAGTTGCTCGCGCTTCGGTGCAAATTGAGCTGATGCGTGCCCAAAAAGAACTGGAAGCCGCCCGCAAGCGTTTAGCCGCTGGCTGGGGCAGCACGACGCCGCGCTTTGAGACGGTGAGCGGTCATTTGGAAAGCATACAAGCGCCGGCTTCCCTGGACTCATTGGCGCAACGACTCTCCAAAAATCCCGATTTAGCCCGTTGGGCCACCGAAATCACCCAACGTCAGGCGCTCATCACGATGGAAAAGTCCAAAGCCATACCGGATGTCACCGCGACCGTCGGTGCCAGTAAATATCTGATGCCCAATGATTACGCCTTAGTCGTTGGTTTTTCGGTGCCATTGCCGGTTTTCGACCGCAATCAAGGCCGTATTCAAGAAGCCGAGCATCGGCTGACCAAAGCGGAAGAGGAATTTCGGAGTGCCGAGATACGCATCGCCACTGCATTGAACACGGCCTATCAGGCCTTGGATGCCGCGCATTCCGAAATCATCACCTTGCAGCAAGACATTTTGCCCGGTGCCCAAAGTGCTTATGACGCTGCTTATGAAGGTTATCGTTTGGGGAAGTTCGGATTTCTGGACGTGCTCGATGCGCAACGCACGCTGTTTAGCGCTAAAAATCAGTATTTACTGGCCTTGGCCGAATATCACAAGTCCGTAGCCAACGTGGAACGTTTAGTCGGCAGCAATATGAACGAGACAGTGGCGGACAGCCAACCCGAGGTATCACCATGAACACAATTAACAAAAAACAATGGACCGCTATCGCCGTAATTATCGTGGTCGGCCTATTGCTCAGCCTATTTATTCTGAGCATCGACAAGTCGATGCCGGAAGGTGAGGAACACGGCGAAGAAAGCCATGCAGGGACTAAAGTCGATAGCACCGAAGGCGGCGATGATGACCATGCCGATGAAGCCAAGCAGACCCAAGGCCCGCACGGCGGTGATGTTTACAGCGACGGTGACTTTAAGCTGGAAATCCTGCTCAGCGAGGAAGGTGGTGAGCCGCACTTTCGAATTTATCCGTTCAATCAGGATAAACCGCTTCAGCCAGTTGCCGACCAACTCTCCGTGCAACTGAAGCGCCCGAGCGGTGAGCAACAGCGCATCGAGTTCGAGCCTGAAAAAGCGTATTGGCAGAGCACCCAGGCTATCGACGAACCCCATGTCTTTGAAGCCAACGTGATGGCAAGGCATGATGGTCAGACGTTTCAGTTTGCCTTCAATAAAGAAGAAGGCAAAGTGATATTGACCGATCAGCAAATCGCCGAAACCGGTATCACGATTCAGAACGCAGGCGTAGCGCACATCATAAGCTCTGTCACCTTGCCGGGTGAAATTCGCTTCAATGAAGATAAGACCTCTCATGTGGTACCGCGTTTGGCCGGTGTGGTGGAGAGTATTTCTGCCAACCTGGGCCAGCAAGTCAAAAAAGGCCAGGTCATCGCCGTGATTGCCAGTACGGCGTTGTCCGAACAGCGTAGTGAGTTGCTGTCGGCACAAAAGCGTCTGGAATTAGCCCGCAACACCTTTGCTCGGGAAAAACATTTATGGGAGGCAAAAATCTCTGCGGAGCAGGATTACCTGCAAGCCCGGCAGGCGATGCGGGAAATGGAAATCGCTGTTCAAAATGCCCACCAGAAATTGATAGCACTTGGCGCAAGTCCGACGGTATCATCCAGTGACGGTGCACTCAACCGCTATGAAATTCGTGCGCCGTTCGACGGCATGGTGGTCGAGAAACACATCGCCATGGGCGAAGCGGTCAAGGAAGATGCCAGCATCTTTACCATTTCTGACTTATCGACCGTTTGGGCCGAAATTATCGTATCGGCGAAGCATCTCAATGTCGTGCAAGTCGGCAAACAGGTCAACATCAAGGCCACGGCTTTTGATTCTTCGGCAAGCGGTACGTTGTCCTATGTGGGCGCATTGATGGGCGAACAAACCCGCACCGCTAAGGCTCGCGTGACACTGGACAATCCGCAGATGGCCTGGCGACCTGGATTGTTTATCACGGTCGAACTGCCTACCCAGGAAAGTGAAGTGCCGGTCGCGGTCGCAGCCGATGCCATCCAACTGATCAAAAACAAGCCGACGATTTTTATTCGCGTACCCGGCGGCTTTATTGCTCAACCGGTCACCACTGGCCTATCGGATGGCAAAGTCACCGAGATCGTGACAGGACTCATGTCCGGTACCGAATACGCTGTCAATGGCAGCTTCGTCATTAAATCCGAGCAAGGCAAAAGCAGTGCCGAGCACTCGCATTGATCTCCAGGAGTTCGCATCATGTTTGAACGACTTATTCGTTTAGCGATCGAGCATCGCTGGCTGGTTATCCTGGCTGTACTCGGTATGGCAGGACTCGGCATCTTCAATTACTCGATTCTGCCCATCGACGCCGTGCCGGACATCACCAATGTCCAGGTACAAATTAATACGACGGCACCGGGTTATTCGCCTTTGGAAACCGAACAGCGGATCACTTACCCCATCGAAACCGTCATGGCGGGTTTGCCGCATCTGGAACAAACCCGGTCGCTTTCGCGTTACGGCTTATCGCAGGTCACGGTGATTTTCCAGGACGGCACCGATGTCTATTTCGCCCGGCAATTGGTGAACCAACGTATTCAGGAAGCCAAGGATAAACTGCCCGCCGGTATCACGCCGGCGATGGGTCCCATTTCCACCGGTCTTGGCGAAATCTATTTATGGATAGTCGAAGCCCAAGAAGGGGCCAAAAAACCTGACGGTTCGCCTTACACCGCGACCGATCTGCGTGAAATTCAGGACTGGATTATCAAACCGCAGTTGCGCAACGTGCCGGGGGTCACCGAAATCAATTCCATTGGCGGCTACGCCAAACAATATCAGGTGGCACCGATTCCGGAAAAACTGGCGTCCTATGGTCTGACCTTGCAAGACATCGTTACCGCGCTGGATCGTAACAATAATAATGTCGGTGCCGGTTACATCGAAAAGCGCGGCGAACAATATCTGATTCGTGCGCCGGGCCAAGTGCATTCGATGGAAGATATTCGCAACATTATTCTTGGCAATGTCCAGGGCGTGCCCATTCGCATTCGCGATGTCGGCGAGGTCGAAATCGGTCGGGAACTGCGCACCGGCGCGGCGACCGAAAATGGCCGAGAGATGGTATTGGGCACGGTCTTCATGCTGATCGGTCAGAATAGCCGTGCCGTCTCGCAAGCGGTCGACAAAAAAATGGCGGAAATCAACCGCACGCTGCCCGAAGGGGTGCAGGCAATCACTGTCTATGACCGGACGGTATTGGTCGATAAAGCCATCGATACGGTCAAGAAGAACTTAACCGAAGGGGCAATTCTGGTCATTGTGATTCTGTTTCTGTTCCTCGGCAATATGCGTGCGGCCATCATTACCGCAATGGTCATACCGTTATCGATGCTGTTCACCTTCACCGGTATGGTGACATACCAGGTCAGTGCCAACTTGATGAGCCTTGGGGCACTCGACTTTGGTGTGATCATCGACGGTGCGGTGGTGATTGTGGAGAACTGTGTGCGAAGGCTGGCCCATGCCCAGGAACAGCAGGGACGTTCGCTAACACGTCATGAACGTTTTCATGAAGTGTTTACGGCGTCGAAAGAAGCGCGGCGAGCGCTGTTATTTGGCCAGTTGATCATCATGGTCGTGTACTTGCCCATCTTTGCGCTGACCGGGGTGGAAGGCAAAATGTTTCATCCGATGGCATTCACTGTGGTCATTGCCTTGGTGGGAGCCATGATACTGTCGGTGACCTTTATTCCGGCGGCTGTGGCGCTGTTTATCGGCGATAAAGTCGCCGAAAAGGAAAATGTGGTGATGCTGAGTGCCAAGCGTATCTATGCGCCGGTACTGGATAGCGTCATGAGCAACAAGCCGGTGATACTCACGCTGGCGGTGGTCGCGGTGATTCTGTCGGGCTTGTTGGCGACGCGGATGGGCAGCGAGTTTGTGCCGAGCTTGAATGAAGGCGATTTCGCCATTCAGGCCATGCGTATTCCGGGTACCAGTTTGTCGCAATCGGTCACCATGCAGCAGCAGATTGAACAGGCTCTGAAGCAGCAGTTTCCCGAAATCGAGCGAATATTTGCACGAACCGGCACCGCCGAAATCGCATCCGATCCCATGCCACCCAATATCTCGGATGGTTACATCATGCTCAAACCACGCGAGCAATGGCCTGATCCCGATAAATCACGCGACGATCTGCTGGCGGCGATACAAGCGGCGGCTAGCAAATTGCCCGGCAACCTCTACGAGTTTTCCCAGCCTATCCAGTTACGCTTCAATGAACTGATTTCAGGGGTGCGTAGCGACGTAGCCGTTAAAGTGTTTGGCGATGATATGGATGTATTGAATGACACGGCGACTGAAATTTCAGAGGTCATGGAGGCGATTCCCGGTGCATCCGAAGTGAAAGTCGAGCAAACCACCGGCTTGCCGATGCTGACAGTCAATATAGACCGGGATAAAACCTCGCGCTACGGCTTAAATGTGGGCGATGTACAGGATGCGGTAGCAACTGCGATTGGTGGCACCGAAGCCGGCACCTTGTTCGAGGGCGACCGCCGTTTCGACATCGTCGTGCGTTTGCCGGAGAACCTGCGCAGTAATCTGGATGCCATCAACCGCTTGCCGATCTCATTGCCGGGCGGGCAAAACCGAGACGGACGAACCAGTTATATCCCACTGGCCGAAGTAACCAGCTTGGAAATGGCTCCCGGCCCTAATCAAATCAGCCGCGAGAACGGCAAACGCCGAATTGTCATCAGTGCCAACGTGCGAGGCCGTGACATCGGCTCTTTTGTTGCCGAGGCCGAACAAAAGCTGCAACAGAAAGTCAAAATTCCATCCGGTTATTGGACAAGTTGGGGCGGACAGTTCGAACAGTTGCAATCGGCGGCCCATCGCTTGCAAATTGTGGTGCCTGTGGCGTTAATCCTGGTTTTCACACTCCTGTTCATGATGTTTGGCAACGCCAAGGACGGTTTGCTGGTGTTCAGCGGCATCCCCTTTGCGTTGACCGGCGGCTTGGTCGCACTTTGGTTGCGCGATATTCCGATGTCGATTTCGGCGGCAGTCGGATTCATCGCCTTGTCGGGTGTGGCGGTACTGAACGGGCTGGTGATGATTGCCTTTATCCGTGGTTTGCGCGACGAAGGCATGTCGCTGGATAAGGCGATTGTAGAGGGTGCTCTGACACGTCTTAGGCCGGTGCTGATGACCGCATTGGTGGCCTCGTTCGGTTTCGTGCCAATGGCCATTGCGACGGGTACCGGTGCAGAAGTACAGCGCCCGCTGGCGACTGTAGTGATTGGCGGTATTCTGTCGTCAACGATGCTGACATTGTTGGTATTACCGATTCTTTACTGGTTCGCGCATCGCCAAGACCAACCAGTAAGTCCCATGATACCGGGAATACCGCAGATTGATTCTAACGAGGGTTGAACGATGAGTACCTGCAAGCCATCAGAAAAAACCTGTTGTTGTCCTGGCGAGAAACCGGATAACCACCAGCCAACGCCATCAAACTCGTCGAGTGGCATCACGTTCAAAATCGAGGGACTGGATTGCGCCGAAGAGGTCTCTACCTTGAAAAGTGCGATAGGCCCGCTCGTGGGCGGCAGTGACAAACTGGCCTTTGATGTTTTAAACGGGCGCATGACACTGTTGCCTGATGCCAAACCTGTGGCTGAAAAAGCCATCATCAAAGCGGTAGCAGCAACGGGTATGCAGGCGGCTCGTTGGCAGTCCGGTCAGACCGATGTCGATGCCAAACAACTGCACCGTTCGAAGACCGTTTATACCGTGCTTAGCGGTGTATTTATCGTGGCCGGCATGCTGATTCATATCGCCATAGCCGGCGGCCTTTTGGATATTCAAACGGTTTTCAGCTCGGCAAAAAACGGAACCCTACAATGGGATGTGGTCACTCGCTATCTTTACAGCTTACTAAATGCCCATGCTCAGCAGGCGATGCCTTTGCCTGAAAAAATAGCCTTTGGTTTGGCGGTAGCTTGCGGTGCTCGGCATGTGATCGTTAAGGCATTTTATGCCTTGAAACGTTTACGGGCGGATATGAATTTGCTGATGACGATTGCGGTTATCGGTGCGATGTTCATTGATGAATGGTTTGAAGCAGCAACGGTCAGTTTTCTGTTTGCCCTGTCCCTCGCGATTGAAAGCTGGAGTATTGGTCGTGCCCGTCACGCGGTAGAAGCCTTATTGGATTTAGCCCCATCGACGGTGACGGTCAAGGATGAATCCGGCCAGGAATGCGTGGTATCTGCCGGCGAAGTCAGCATCGGTACCCATTTCATATTAGCGCCTGGCGCTAAAATCCCTCTGGATGGCAACGTAATTGCCGGTTTCAGTTCAGTCAATCAGGCACCGATTACCGGTGAAAGCATGCCTGTTACCAAGCAAGTGGGTGATGAGGTGTTTGCCGGAAGCATTAATGTTGAAGGAACATTGGAAATCCAATCCACCAAGCTGGTTTCGGATACTACCTTGGCGCAGATCACCCGGTTGGTGGGCGAAGCCCACGGTAAGCGAGCCGAGGTCGAGCAATGGGTGGAGAAATTTGCGCGTATTTATACCCCGGCAGTGATGTTGGTAGCGTTGGGAATGTGCGTCATTCCACCGTTATTTTTCGAAGGGGCCTGGAACGAATGGTTTTACCACGCCTTGGTGTTGCTGGTCATCGCCTGCCCCTGTGCCTTGGTCATTTCGACACCGGTAAGCATTGTCGCGGCGCTGGCATGCGCAGCCCGACAAGGCATTCTGATCAAAGGTGGCATTTATATCGAAACACCTGCCCATCTCAATGCGATTGCCTTTGATAAAACCGGCACGCTGACCTCTGGTGAGCCCATCGTAACCGGTGTTTATCCATTCAATAGTCATAACGAAGAAGAACTGTTAAGCCGTGCCGCCGCACTGGAAGTACGAAGCAATCATCCGTTGGCAAAAGCCATTTTACGCTATACGGAACAACGCGGTATCAACGTGGCCAGCGCAGAGAATGTGAAGGTGCTGCCGGGTAAAGGTGTCACCGGACTATTTAATGGCACGGATTTCTGGCTGGGATCGCGTCGCTATTTATTGGAACGTAGTCAGGAAGTACCGGAAATCAGTGAAAAAGCGATTGCCCTTGAACAAACGGGGCAAACCGTGATCGCCATTGGCAATGATCGGCATATTTGCGGTCTGATTGCCGTTGCTGATCAGCCTCGCGCCGACATCAGATCGATTTTGCAAGCGCTGAGACAGACTGGCATCAAACATCTGGTCATGTTGACCGGTGACAATCGGGTGACGGCCAATAACATCGCGGCCCAAATTGGCATCGATGAGGTACACGCCGAATTGTTGCCCGCCGATAAAGTGGAGATCGTCAGTCAAATGGTCGAAAAATACGGACAGGTGGCGATGGTCGGCGATGGTGTCAACGATGCGCCGGCGCTGGGCCGGGCCAACCTGGGGATTGCCATGGGGGTATTAGGGTCGGATGCGGCCATCGAAATAGCCGATATTGCGCTGATGGGTGATGATCTTTCCAAACTGCCTTGGCTGATTGGGCATTCCAAAAGAACCTTGGCGATTATTCGACAGAATATTGCTTTTGCGCTGACGATCAAGGCCGCGTTCGCCGTCTTGGCCTTTGCCGGTGTGGCAACCTTATGGGAAGCCATTGCCGCCGACATGGGGGCTTCTTTGTTGGTCGTTGCAAACGGATTGAGATTACTACACCCCAAAAACGTTTCTACTAAATAGCCTGAACAACGCTATAGAAACAACTTATAAACTCCTCTTGGAACAAACCATGAAATCAAAATTACTGATTACCCTTTTTTTGGCGCAATATTTACTATCAGGGTGCAGCCTCTTTGACCGGCATGAGATGGCTCCTGATCTTGCCATACAGCATGTAGCACTAACCAAACACTTCGAAGATGAAGCGAACGAATTGCAGACCAAGATAGAGGAACACAAAAAATTTCTCAGCCAATTTGAGTCAAAAAGCTATTTATTCGGTAGACATGCGAACGATCTTAAAGCGCACAGCCAAGAAGTGATTGATCTTTACCAGCAGGCTGTTACTGCAAACCAGGACATGGCAGAAATGTTGCGGGAAGCGGATCATTAGTTGTAGCGCTTCGCGTTCCACTGTATCCGTTCTTGAACTGACAAACCAATAGTTTTCGGATAAATACTTGGAAACCGGTCGTCCGAAATCTAACCACTGTTTCCAGATTCTTATAGACGGGAAATTTTTCAATATTAGTGGCACAAAATCCGGAATATTTCATTTTTGGTGTCGCAAGTGGGTGTGATGTGTGACATAAATAATGAAAAATCACTTCAAAATCAATCGACCGTTTTTCACTTTTTGTGTCACCCGACAGCATATCCAAAAACACGGTTAGACTTTTGCAAGCCGGTAACTCTGAATCGCCGCGATCCCGCCGAAATGCATTCATCCGCTGTTCGGCCGCAAGGCGGCTGGCTTTCATCTGCGGCCAATTGTGAATCAAATCCAGCAACATGACAGGGTTTGCGGTCAAGCTATACGTTTGCCAATACCACAGAATGCCATCCTTTTCGGCGTGCTCTCGTAACAAGCGCCGCGCTTTGCGCCAGTCCGCCGCATGCCGGCGGCGGTCGTGAACATCGTCGTCCGCATGCTTGCGCCGCCTAGCCGCCATTTCCTTATCTTCGTCTACTGGTGCAATCTCTCCGATGAATGCGAGCAACGGGTATTTATTGACTTCGCGTTTATGCCGGCGACGGATAGCCGCCCTTTTTTGGTGGGTGTCGGTAAACTCAAAACGTGGATGTTTATTGAATCTCATCGGAAACCTCCGGTTAACTGACCTGAGCGAAGCGCCCGGTCTCTATATGTGTGGCCAGAGCAGAATCGCCCGGCCTCCTATGGTGACAGGGATTACCCGGCGCTGGTCTCGATCCGGGCCGGGTCTGTCGCCAATCCGATTTGGTGACGCGGCCAGCTCGACCTGGCCGGCGAATTGTCACCAAGTAACGGCATTCGTTTTTCGCGCCCGCGAAAATATCTTATGCCGGCGCATGGCGGAAAAAGCGCCTTACTTTGTCTTCACTGGGTAAGGCCCAACAATCAAAATACCAACTGCCGCTATTGCTGCGGTGATCTTGACTGTAAGATTTTCTGCCGAGATATGCGCTATTACCTTGTTGCCACGAAGAACATCAAATCTATGTTTTGCCATCGGTTTAACTCCGGTTAGCGGCCAGAGCGAAGCGCCCGGCCTGTTGTGTAACTCAAGCCGCCAAAGGCAGGTAGCGGCAAAGGCCAATCTGTTGCGGCATTGCATCGGCATCGATGATTTCGATTTTAAAATCATCGGTGTTATCAAAGCGGTGCCGATAACGGCGCTCGTTGTCCCACTGATACCAGCGCCAATAGATCGCCTCTTCAACGTCGGCGCTCGCGTCTGCGCTTCTACCTGCTTGGGCTGCTCTAAAAATCCCATCCTGGCGGCCTGGTAGATATTTTTCCACCGTATCCCGATACAGTTGTTCATAGTCCAGTTCCCGCAACGCCGCTTGTGCGTACACGCGGGCCGCGTCGATTTCATACGCCATGCCACGGCTAAGGCGTTTGCCGTTCAAGTAGCGGCCAAAGGTCACACCCTCGCCATACTTGCTGTGATCGCGGAGCCAATGACTCATATACACGTTAAATGCAATATCGTGTACCTCTTGAGCGGATAAATGGAATGGCTCTTGATCCAACAACACAGCTTCGGATTGATTGCCGATAATTTCCATCGCATCGGACAAAATGCGACCTCGAACGATATTGTCTAAGCTGTGGTGCCGAACGTCGCCGCTCGGTAAGGTTTGCATTAGTGAACTACTAGGCACGCGGTTAGCGTAGGCCTGCCATTGTGCATCGGAAACGATAACGCGGATTCTCGCGTTTTGAACGGTTTTCATGGCTGTTATCCCCTATCAAATAAAGATGGATTTAGTGGCGATAAAGTCCCGCGCCCGAAGCGCGGGGACGCGGTTTATTTGTTGCCTAACCAGGCGCAACCGTTGTCTTCCCAAGCGTTTTCAGCTTGGCGCATCGCACGGCAACTATCATCCCAAGCCATGGCATCAAGCCACTCGTAATAAAAAACCACATGCGCGTCGTGTAATTCCATAATGGAAACCTCCGGTAATCTGGCCAGAGCGAAGCGCTCGGCCTTCTGATGGTCGGGCGACTGCCCGAAACCATGGGTCTATTGTCCTGCGTTTTTGTTTGCCTGTCAAGTGTTTTTGCCTGATAACGTAACATAATTACCTGGCTTTACCGGCACCACGTTTTTACAATCGGCCAACGTTCTAAAACCGGCGATCCCGCGCGATCATCGTTAACATCGACGGCGATATAGGCCACCGTCTGCAAAAGTCGCGCAAACCGCACCGATCCGTCGGACATTGCGATTTCCCACTCAAGCCCGTGCTGAGCCGCCCAAGTGTCGGCGGTTGGGCGGAACTCAAAGCGGGCCTTAGTCTCGCGGTGATAGAACTCGCCCGCCGGTCTATCCTTCTGATCGTTAAAATAACCCATTACAAGCCCCAATAGAGGCCCGGCACCTGGCCGGGCGTTACGGTTTAACCAAAGACATCTAACCGCGAAGAATGCCAACGACATCGGCGATTTTGTCTAACACCTGCTGAGGGTTGAGCCATGCGCAATCGCGGAAGGTGAAGCAACGGGAATCATCCAGCTTCACAAAATAACTGGTCACGTTGCCCGCGTAATACTCGCAAAGCTGGAAATATTCACCTGGAAAGCCGCCTAACCGCTTCCAGTTCTCGGGCGGCAACACATTAAGCATTTCATCGTAACGATCAATCGTCACGGCCTCCGGGGCTGTAACGTATTGCGCAAGGACATTCGTTTTTAACTGAGACATCGGAAACCTCCGGTAACCTGGCCAGAGCGAAGCGCCCGGCCTTCTCTTTAAATTAGGTAAAGATGCCCCGGCACATGGCCGAGGCGTTAAGCCTTAATCGATAGCGGCGAAGATCAAGGCGGCTTCGGCATGTTCGGAAGCAAAGGCCCGCAAAAAATGATAGCGGTCAATCAGTGCATCGACATCGTGTTGCCAGCACATGGCGCTAATGAGTTTATTGATTGCAAACAAGCTAATCACGACACCGGCCGCATCGGGCGACATTACATCGTCGAAATAATTACCGGCGACCGAAATCCGTACCGGCGCATCGAAAGCGGGAGCCATATAAAAGCCACCGTTGCTAAGCTCATGAAACAACCAGTAACCGCCTTTGTAATCGGGGCACAATTCATCGGCGGTTTGATAAACCAGCATTTCACCGATTAACATCAACTCGCCACCGAAATAAGTAGGAAGGAAGTTAAGACGATTGCTATCTGCAACCAAGGAAGAAGAAACAGGATTTTCTAACATCGGATACCTCCGGTAAACCTGGCCAGAGCGAAACTGCCCGGCCTTCTGATGGTAGGGCGGTTGCCCCAAACCATGGTGCTATTATCCGGGTTTACTGCTTAATTGTCAAGTAAAAACACCTGATAACGCAACAAAAAAAGCTTTACACTGTCCGGCAATATAACGCGTTCTGGCACGCCCCTTGCAATCGGGATTAAGGGTTCAGGGGAGCGGAGAAATCTAAATAGCGCGGCGATAGCCGCACCGCTTGTTAGCCGGGGCAATACCCGGCCTGGGTTGAATCGGTCTTAATGGGACGAGGGTGTGCGGTGCGTACAGGCAGGCGGAGCGTTCGGCGCGGTCAAGGGCGATCATAAAAAAATCGACGCAAAGCCTTAATCAAAAAGGCGTCTATTTTTTTATGATTGGGCGTAGCCTTTACCCTTGACCGAAGAAGCCGGGCGCTCTGGCAATCTGTCCGCACATTCCGCACACCCCCCCATTAAGACGAACACTGGGATGGCCACGGCTAAACCTGCCTGTCAGAATCAGCCGGCGATAGCCGCACCTTTCAAGGATCGAACACACCAAATTTTCGCGCCCGCGAAAATCACCAAATTACAGGTGGCGATAGCCACCATCAAAGCCAAACGATTTATGCACATTTGCCCGCGCGGGGGTCTTCCAATCTACCCCCGAAAAAGTGGGCGGTTGTGTATAAATCCACCGTCCCCCTTTAGGGTGTTGCTGTTCGAGCAGGGCGATAGCCTTGCGCGCCGTTAGGGATAAGCCCAAGCGGCTAAGGGAGGCGTGGCGGTGCGGAGCTTGCGGAGTGCCGACACACGTCCCTTATTGAGCGTCGGCAAGGTGGCCTGGCAGGTTGGCCGCGTGCGGCCAAGTCGGAACGACCGAGCGAATAGCGAGCCTAGAAGGGCATCCGGTTTTTGTGTAGCGATAGCGGAACAAAAATGCCCCAACCTATCCAAAACAGTCACACCACAACCCTCCATAACTCAACCGTCAATCGTAACCAAACCATCCCAACCCGCCGCCCGGATCGCCGCAAGCGCCGGATCAAGCGAATTAAACTCGATAATATGTCCATCCTCATTGGACAAAGCAAAATCGACAAACAACGCCTCCGCATCGGCTACCAAATTAGGCCAAACCTCCCAATGCCCCGGCACACCATCAACCAAACCACGAGCCAACATAAACCCGTGAACATTATCAGCGGCCACCATATCGGCCAAAGCCGCCAACGTCATAAACCTAGTTTTCAATTCCACTTCATTCATTGCCTTACACCCTATTTAAACAACCGCGTCCAGCTCGGACGCAAACACCTCGCCGCGTTCCACCTCACCCGGCCAAACCCGCAAATACCCGGCCGCAAACTCACCATCTTTACGTTGCGGCCGCACTAAAAAAACCGGGCACCAATCCCCTACCCTTTCCAAATATTCCGGCCGCACATACACCACCAAACCGGCCCGCAAAACGCGCTGGCCGTGTCGGTCTAAGTCCAGCCAACGGATTACGTCGCCAACCTGATAAGGTTGCGTGTCCCGCGCAGCCTTGAGGCTTGAATTGTCGAACGCATCCCACGACAAAAAGCCCGGATCGCGGATCATTGTCACGGCCAACAGTGGCGAGTAAGGTTTAAATGGTTTCATAACCAAAAGCTCCAAAATACCTGAGAGGCCGATTTGCCCACAGAAACACGCTTTTTCGGGGGCAGCTTGGAAAGCCCCCCCGCGTGTTTATATGGACAAATCTCTTTAGCCGAACTCAAAAACACCTGTCTGAGTTGCATCTGTTTTAGTTTTGCGTGAACGAACAACCTCAGCAGAAACGCGAGCGATCAAAACCCCGCCAACCCTATGCTCCCAAAACGTGTTGTCAGCAGTTTTTTTCGCAAAGTCAAAATTTTATATCGCTGCGAAAATAGCTTTTCAGTAACCCGCTGTTGCGGGAAATGTTCATATTTCCATTTGATTGCAAAAGACATAAAAGCCCGCGTTAAGCGTCCGCCCAATCGAGCGCCGATAACGCCTCGTCCCAAACCCAATGCGTTTCGTCATCCATTGCGCCGGCTGGCAAATCAAGTGCGATATTAGCCGCCTCTGCAAGATGCGTGGCATCGTCGTAATCTGCGGCGTTACGCCGCATCCAGCTTCTCACCTGGCCCCTGGTCGCACTCGGCTTCGGCGGTGCAACCGCCGGCCGTGGTAATCGCTCCATAAAAGCCGCTTCCAGTTCTCGTTTAATGTCGGGTAATGCCCTACCCTGCGCGATCACCAGTTTACGGTAACGGTTTTCTTGCCGAACGCTCATCACTCGCCCTCATCCAAATTAACAACATCATCAACAACCGGCACATGAACGGAGCGAACAGACAACCGGGCCGGATCAACCCAACGGATCACAGACACCCACTGACCGGCCACGAACCGCGCGGCACGAACCCTCACGCGGCTAGGGCCGACGCGAACCACGACGGCGGCCACCGGAACGGAGAAACCGTAACCGCCGCGCGGTTCGTACCGCCAATTAACCCTATCGCCCACGTTAAAAGCCATGGCTAAAAAAACCAGTTCCGAAGACCTAAAACACTGGTCACGGTAAAACCGATCTGCATCACAACCAGCGGCCACGTCCGGGTTTTGGTGCCGTGATAAATCCAAGCGAAGTTGGACACCAAAAAGGCCACGAAACCATAGCCGGAATATGCGGTATTCAGCGCAAGCAGCAAGCTACCGGCAAGCGCCGTAAAAGAGCCAAACCACCCGACCGCCGCCAAACGTCTAGTAACCATTATCGCCACCCTTTCGCCTTGCAATACGCTGTTAATAAAGCCTCGAACTCGCCCGCCTGCATCAATGCCAGATCGCCGCCTCGACCTGGCAAGCCAAGCTCACTAGCAACCTGGTGGATCGTGCCACCCGCCCAACCGAACACCCGACAAGCCCGGCTTAAATTCGTTGCTTCTGATACCTTCATTGTGCACCCGTGAAAATGAAAAGAGGGGAAACCGACAACACCAGCAAGCGGGAAGCGCGGCCGGTGGTGAACCGGCCGCGCCGCGTCCTAAACGGGTGTCTCTCCGTCTATTGGTGTGGCGGAAATCATCACCCACATAACCGATTCGGCCAGCGATGTAATAACGGTTTGCGTTGCTTCGTTGTTCTGGCCAAGCGTGCCGCTTTGCCGTTTGATCTCTTCAAGCAAGTGCAAGGCTTTTTTGTGTTCACCTGCGGGGATTTGAAAATAGTTGCTCATGGTTAGGTTCTCTTATAGAAGTGAGGGAAGGGGGCCGCATCCTTGCGGCCTGTGCATCACTAGGCGGCTTTCAGCTTGCGCATTTCCTCCGCAAGCGTCCAAAGTGCCTTATTCAGCTTGACGTTTTCACTAACGCCTTTCACCTCACGCGCGCGGTGTGAGCGGCGAGTCTCCTTATTCATCACATTAACCCCGCCGCGAATGACTTTTTCTTGCAACACGTTAAACGTGGTGAACAAATCGCCGGCACGGTCGCCGGTGCGGCGTGGGAGTAACAGCGCGTCATTATCAACCGCTACCTCGTCAGCATCCCAGCGCAGTTCTTTAGCCGCCTCGGCAAAAATGCGGCGCTCTGCGGGGCTTAGGTCAATGCCTTGCATCAGTTCCATTTGTTCAAGCGCTTTAGGCGTTTGCGAAACCACGTGATAAGTGCCCTCGATGACGTTATTAACTACGTCGCCAGAATGGCGAACTCTAACGGCTTCAATCTGGCCATCACTAACAATCATGCCGTTTGAGCACACAAGGCGGTAAAGGCCAGCGCTCAACTGATAAGAGCTAGTGCCATCGTGCGAATTAACCAGCACGATTTCCGGCTTGACTTCGCCAACGGTTGAAAATCCATCATGCTGACGGAATCTTAAAAGATGTTTCGCGTAACCTTTTTTTGTCACATCGCGAACGCGGCTTTCGGTTGCGAACACGGGCAAAAAGCCTTCGTTGCGCAAGGCTTCGACGATGTTAATGGTAGGGATGAATTTGTAAGAGTCTTTGCGGCTCTCGTGCTTATCGGCGGCGAACACCGATGGAGCCAAGCGGCGCAATTGATCGTTGTCCAGTGGGTTTTGGGTTTTGGTGCCGTAAAAAGAACGTAACATGGTAAATCTCCGTTAAACCTGGCCAGAGCAAAGTGCCCGGCCTTCTGATGGTGGGGCGGTTGCCCCGAAACCATGGTGCTATTATCCGGGTTTATCGTTTGCCTGTCAAGCTTTTTTGCATGATAGAAGAAAAAAAACACCGCCTTTTTTACAAGCAAATCAACCAGTTATGGCACGCCCCTTGCATCTGGATTAAGGGTTCAGGGGAGCGGGAATCTAAACAGCGCGGCGATAGCCGCACCTTTTGTTCACCATGACAAAACCCCGGCTCGGGAGGCATCCGTCTTAATGGGACGAGGGTGTGCGGTGCGTACAGTCGGCCGGAGGGTTCGGCGCGGTCAAGGGCGGACATAAAAAAATCGACACAAAGCCATAATCAAAATGGTGTCTATTTTTTTATGTTCGGGCGCAGCCTTTACCCTTGATCGATGAAGCCGGACGCTCTGGCAATCTGTTCGCACATTACGCACATCCTTCCCATTAAGGCACCACGCTAGGACAGGTGGGCACGGTTAAACCCCCAACATCTAAACTCAGCGCGGCGATAGTCGCACCTTATTCATTGCAACAACATTTTCGCGGGCGCGAAAATCACCTCATCGATCATACAAGCTGATTTATGCACACTCGCCCGCGTGGGGGTCTTTCAACCTACCCCCGAAAAAGCGGGGCGTTGTGTATAAATCCACCGATTACCTTTAGGGTGTTGCTGTTCGAGCAGGGCGATAGCCTTGCGTGCCGTTAGGGATAAGCCACAGCGGCTAAGGGAGGTGGGGCGGTGCGTAGCTTGCGGAGCGCCGACGCACGTCCCTTATTGAGCGTCGGCAAGGCGGCCTGGAAGGTGCCGGCGATAGCCGGCAGTCGGTACGACCGAAGCGAAAGCGGAGTCTGTAAGGGCGTCCGGTTTTTCGCGGGCGCGAAAAATGCCCCTGAAATAAAAAACAGCATATGATCCCAATCAGACCCTAATGTGGCCAAACATTCCGGTGTAGATCAGCGCGTTCCAAATTTTCTTTATCGTTTGACCTGTTTCTTGGTTCACAAACAAAGATGATCGACTGCCATAAGGAGCACCCAAGAAATATGGGCGCATTGATTCCCACGTTTCAGCTACCTCTGACCACCTCCAGCACGGGATCTCTTTCTCTAAAATGAGAGGCATAGCGAGTGACAAAGGAATCATTCTATCCATTGGAAGGGGCTTATCCCAATCGCACTTGACCAAAATAGGATTGGCATTGGGTTGGTATAGCTGTACATCTAGCCTTTCCGCAGTAATGGTGGCAACAGGATGCGGTGGAAGCTCTGCGACGGAATCAATTACTTTTTGACCATCATGGTACGGACACGTGATAAACGCGTTTGCAAGATATATTGTGTGATCGAGACCTCTGTATCCACATTCACGACCAGGATGAGTTACCGGATCGCGGCTGTCATGATTCGTGACTAACGGATGCCATGATGGATAGCTGTCAATCACTGGCCCATACTTATCAACAATATCATCGAACGCTTCTTTGCTGCGCGCCCTCTGAGATTCGTCCGCATCCCTAAGTCGAGAAATAAGATAATTTACCGCACGTTCATATCCCATTCGTGCAGCTTCGTCTGCTCTGAAAGCCATCTAGCACCTCGTAACACTAACTTAAAATACACATTATACACTTATCGCGCATAAGTTTATAGTTTTATGCGCAATCGCGTCGATTGGTGCGAGCTTTGCAGAGCAACGATAATATGCTAATGTTTGATAATGTTTTTTAGATATTGACAACGTTTGACAAGGTTTGATAAGGTATGAACAACAATGCCGGCCCCTTAAATCTGAGCGATTACTTAACCATCGGGGAAGCGTCGGAAACTCTTGGTGTAACACGCGCGACGTTGCGAAATTGGGATAAAGCCGGAAAACTGAAACCTTACCGCCACCCCGTTAACGGCTACCGACTTTACAACCGCAACGAATTGGAAACCTTGTTAAAAGTGGTGCAAACAACCCAATGAAACAACACACACACGACACAAAGCCGCTTGCCCTAGATTACACAACAGAAGCCTTTAAGCATGGCCGCATTATTCATGCGGATTGCTTCGAGTGGCTTTCTAGGCTCCCGGAAAACTCGCTTCATGCCGTCGTCACTGATCCGCCCTATGGTGTGCGGGAATATGACGACCACGAACTAGAAAAACGCGCGAACGGAAAGGGCGGAATCTGGCGATTGCCGCCGTCCTTCGATGGATCGACCCGCGCCCCGCTGCCACGTTTCACCGCCTTGGATGCCAAAGACCGGAAACGCCTTAAGCTGTTTTTTGCTGAATGGTCACGGTTGATTGTCCATGCCTTAAGACCAGGCGGGCATGCCCTAATCGCCACGAATGCCTTTATTGCATCGCTACTTTATGAAGCAATCACGGAAGGCGGTTTAGAATTTCGCGGACAGCTCATCCGCCAAGTTAGAACATTGCGCGGCGGTGATCGGCCTAAAAACGCAGAAGATGAGTTTCCGGACGTCGTCTCTCTGCCGCGTGGTTGTTATGAGCCGTGGGGCTTATTCAGAAAGCCGTTACCTGCAAAAATGACGGTTGGCGAGTGTTTGAGACAATTTGAAACTGGCGGGCTTCGTCGTCTACCTGACGGCAACCCGTTTGAAGATGTTATAGCAAGCGAAAGAACGCCGAGTGTTGAGCGTGATATAGCAAACCATCCAAGCCTAAAGCCTCAATCATTTATGCGGCAAATGGTTTATGCCGCTCTACCACTAGGCAAAGGGGTTATAGCCGACCCTTTCATGGGTTCAGGTTCAACGATAGCCGCCGCCGAAGCAATGGGGCTGCAAGCTATCGGCGCGGAAAGATACCTTGATTATTACAAGATGGCGGCTGACGCGATACCTGAGCTGGCCTTGATCGGCAAAGGACAAGCCCGCCGCGCAAAGACCACGCCCAAAACGGTTGAACAGCGCAAAGACCGTAAAGGGCTAGACGTCGTCGCGGTAAATCCAATTTGAATTCATTTTGTTGAAGCCGCTACGGGTAACGCTGGCCGTTATGGTTCGGCGGCTTGTTTCAGAACGACCGGAAAAATTCCAATCTTCTTTCTCAAGCTGCGCTCCATATACACCAACAAAGCGAAATGGACGCGGCGGGATATTGGTTAAGGCATCGCGCGACGTGTTGGAATCAAAGACAAAGACCATAAGCCAGCAAGCTTCGGCATTATGGCCTTGCCAGCCGCTCTTATGCCTTGAGCCTTTAACCTCAATACCAACCGTGTCGTGTTGAACGGCATCACCCGCAAACATACCGGCGGGGATTAAATCGGGGTGCCCGTTGTGATAGTTGTTCTTTACTATCGTAGGGCAATATTTAGGAATCGCCGCATTCATAAATTCGCCTACCATGCTGCTAAAATTCGCGGGCATAAGGAACGATTCTAAACGCGGAATTTGTTTGGAAAGCAAGGACGTATTTACAAAGCCCAAAAAGTCTAAAAACTCTTGCATTGCCGATTGAATATGATCGACTTGCAAACCAAATGGGATTTGTGTGTGTGGATTAAAGCCGTTGACATTCAAAGGTAGAGGCTGGCAAGCCTGTACCTCTAGTTGGGTTAGTTCCATTATATGCCGATTCGATATGATTCTATTGAATCGCGGAACTATAACTGTTAAGACAAGAATAGACAAAACATCTTAACGGATCGCGGCAACCACACCCGTACAAATCACTTGCGCACTCCCCGCGTGTCACCGCTCGATGACACAAATTTTTCGCGCCCGCGAAAATACCCCAATCAATCCACTGATTAACAAGCCACTCTCAAATTCCGATCTAAACCCGGCCAGCAATTCCAGCCAAAACCCGCCACCCATATCATAAAAACCGCTTGCCTTTCCCTGTATCATAACATAACATTACATATCTGTTACGTTATGATATGTTACGCAATACACCAACGGGAGAAACTAACTATGGCACGAATAGGTATTTCATACGAACAAGTGGCACAAGTCGCCGATGCGATCCTTGGCTCAGGCCAACAACCAAGCATCCGAGCTATCCGGGATCGGTTAACGACCGGCAGCCCCAACACCATCCAGCGACACCTAGCAACCTGGCGAGACGCCCGGCCACAAGCGGCCGCCACCGCCCCGGAATTGCCCAGCACTTTGACCGCGGCCATAGCGGCGGAAATCGAAAAAGCGGCCGCCATGGCACGGTCGGAAATCGAGGGCAGGCTTGTACAAGCCCAAGGCGACGCCGCCGAACTTGCCGCCACTGGTGAACAGCTTGAAGACGAACGCGACGAACTGCTCAACCAGCTAACCATCGTCACCACCGAACGCGACCAAGCCACCGCGACGGCTGCCGAACGAGCGACCGAAATTGAACGGATGACGGCTGAACTAGCCCGCGAGCGTCATGCAGCGGAACAAGCCCGGATCGAAGTCGCGCAAGGACGGAATAAACAAGAAGCGAGCGACGAAAAGCTCAAAGAACAGAAAACGGAAATCGAGCGACTCCGGCAACAGATTGATCAACTACAAACGGGCAAACAAGCGGCCGAGCAAGCGGCGGCTGTGGCAAACGCCAAACTGGAAGCCATGACGGATCGGACAACCCGTGCGGAAGCGCGGATTGATCAATTAGAGAAACAACAGGATGCCAACACCAAGGAACTCAACAGCGCCCGCAACCAAATCACCAGCCAGCAAATAGCGCTTGATGCGGCGAGCCGCGAAGCGGACACGCTAAAGGCCCAACTCAAAGAAACGAAAGCCGACGCCAAAAAGGCCGAGGGCGAAGCCTCCGAGCTGCGCGGCCAGGTCACGGCACTATCCACGCAACTCAAAAATAAACCGAAGCCCGGCAAAAGCGACCCCAGTTAACCCGTCCCGGCGAATTACTCAACCCACGCCTCGCGTGCCATCGTTCGATGGCACCGCTTTTTCGCGCCCGCGAAAAATGTCTCAAATTTAAATAAATTTTAGTTACGCGATAAAATCCCAGAAGCAAGCCAAAGCTGTCAATTGTACAAACATGCACAAAGAAGGGTAGGGCAAAAGAACCAACTTGATTAAACTACAACTGGCCCACAATAAAGTAGGGCAAAACCAAAACGATGATAACGACGGCACCGACCGGATATTAACGCGCGTATGAGAACAGAAGAGCAAGAAGAAGAACGAGAAAAAAAGAGGGAATTTCGAGCGGTTTTAGACCAATATGGAATCACGCAAGCCCAGGCAGCGGAGTTGATCGCCAACGAGACGGGGCAACCGGTTGCCGCGCGAAAGGTGCGGTCGTGGCTGGCAGACCCAGAAACGCCATCATCGCGGAATCTCCCAAATTGGGCGCTAACCGCATTGAAACGCGCAACGCAAAACATCCCTCCAGCAGTCCCACAAGATTAAGTAAAATAGTCTTGACATAGGCTCAGTGAGCCTATAACATCGGAACCAATTCAAACATTCGTCGCACTCTGTGCGGCGAACACAACATGCAATTGGACGGTGTTATGCAAAAAATCATCATATTCGTTGTAATGACCATAGGCGTAGTTACGCCGACGCTGGCACAAACGCCGCCGGCACAGGTGAATGTTGCGGAGCAACAGAACAGGGACGTCGAAAAAATCAAGATTCTGAACGCCGAGCTAACCGAGCAAAAACAGCTTTTAGCGGACGCTCAAAAAACCCGCGCGGTGCAAATGTCGGCCAACGAAACCGACGCCTTGGCGAAAACCGAACACCGGCTCGAAGAGCTAAACGCGAACATCAAACAACTGCAACAGGAAATTGCGCTTGCCGACGGCAGCGCCAATAAGACTGTCGTGGTCACGCCAGTGACTCCACCTGTTGCCAATGCAGCGACAACCCCGCAAAAAACCGCGACAACTGGCCCCTGGTGGGATTTGTATAACAAACCGCCACAGGCCGCACAATGACGACGGTATCGGCCGCGAACGGCGGCCAACCCCCTACCAGCAACAAAAAACACAGGCGTTTTTTGCCTGCCTTGTCTGCGGCCGGCACGATAAGGCCAACAAGGCAGCCAAAAATATCCTGGTTATGGGTATTTTAAAGTACGGACGCGAGGAAGCTATCAACATGGACGAATACCAACGATTTTCGCGCCCGCGAAAATTCACACCATTAAACAATCCGCTTTACCTACCTCTTTTACAACTTAGGAGAAATCCAGCATGAGAAACAGCCGTAAATTGATTCAACAACTATTGATCGCCATCTTCTGCTTAGGCATTCAGCGCCTCGCCTACGCCGCAGGCCCGTTTACAACCGGATCGGGCGCACTCTCGACCGACATTCTGGCGATCCTGACGCCAGTCGCAGTAATCGGCGTCATGGCGCTAGGCGCATTTGCCTGGTTCGGCCGTATATCCTGGGGAACGGCCGCCATGAGTATGATGGGCATCGTATTGGTATTCGGCGCACAACAGGTTGTCACCTGGGTACGCGGCCTTTTCGGGGTATAAAGTATGAGCCGCCGGAATGATGGCTTACAAGCCGACCCGTTGTTTGTCGCCGCAACGCGTCCCCCGATGCGGGCGGGGGTGACAACATCCGGCATCGTATTAGCCGCGATGTTAGTCATTGAAATGTTTTTAATGACTCGAAACATGCTGTGGCTGTTGTCCTATATCCCGATCCATGGACTGCTGGCCCTGATCCTAATGCCTGAGCCTCGTTATTTTGATTTGGCAACCCTTTGGGCCAGAACCAAAGGGCAGAATTGGATTAAGGGCAACTATAAAGCTTGGCGAGTGAGCAGCTACACCGCGCACCGCTACAACCTACCCAACAAAAAGGGGCGGCGACAACTGCCGCCAACTTGTTCCGCTTAACAGACAAGGAAATCGATATGTCACCGATAGCTCTAAAAAACCACACGGCGCTGTTAAGGGAAGAGGCCGCCGCAATTCATATTCCCTACACGATCCACGCGAATGAACACGTTGTAAAAACCAAAAATGGTTACGTGATGGTGTTCAAGTTGTCCGGCATCGGCTACGAAAACGCCGACGACGAACAGCTCAACATCTGGCACGAACGTTTGAACGTGTTTTACCGCAATATCGCCCGCCCGAATATCTCGATCTGGCAAACCATCATCCGTCACCGCGAAGACGCCTACCCGGCCGGCGAGTTTGAGCCGGGCTTTGCCCATGACCTTAACGAGAAATACCGCCGCCGGATTGCACAAGAAACACTCATGTGCAACGACCTTTACGTGGCGATAGTGTACCGGCCTCAACCCGGCACAGTTGGCAAAACCGCGATGAGTTTCCTCAGCCGAGTCAACAAAGAGTCGGCCAAGCAAGAGCAAGCGGAAGCGCTGGAGGAAATGGCAAAACTGCAACAACACGTCACGGCCGCCCTGGGCCGCTACGATCCCGAGCCGCTCGGCATCTACAAACGTGGCGATCATTATTACTCGACCATCCTGGAATATTTCGGATTGCTCATTAACGGCGAATGGCAACGAATCGCCTTGCCGCGATCCCCATTGAACGAAGTGCTGGCCACGTCGCGTTTATCATTCGGCACCGAGGCCATGGAATATCGCACCTCCACGAATACCCGCGTCGGCGCTGTGTTGGGCATCAAAGAATACCCGACGCCAACGGTCGTCGGCATGTTTAACCAATTGCTCAAGGCACCGTACAGCTTCGTTATGACGCAAAGCTTTACCTTCATGATGAAGGCAAGCGCCCAAACGCTCTTGGTAAACCAGCACGCCAGAATGTCAAACATTGGCGATCTAGCGAAGACGCAAACCGAAGACCTCGAACTTGCTATCGATCAAATATCCGGGAATGAAATTGCCATGGGCGATCATCATTTTTCGTTGCTGGTTCACGGCGAACCGTTTGAAGGCGTGAAGGAGGCGGAAAATTCGTCCCGACTGCGCGAACTCAATAACAATATCGCCCACGCGCGAACCGTGTTAGGCGACACCGGCATGACCGTTGCGCGGGAAGACATGGCCATGGAAGCGGCGTTTTGGGCGCAACTGCCCGGCAATTTTGCCTATCGGCCCCGTCTATCGCCGATCACTAGCCGTAACTTCTCAGCGATGGCCCCGTACCATAATTTCCCGGTAGGCCGGGCAACGGGTAACCATTGGGGCGACGCCATGGCCGTTCTGATTACCAACGCCAGAAGCAACTATTATTTTTCGTTGCATGCCAGCGATCCCAAAGACCCGACCGGCGGCTCCAAAAAAGACGTGGCCCACACCTACCTATGCGGCCCGACGGGTTCCGGTAAAACTGTTGTGTTCGGCTTCATGGTATCGATGCTGCGCAAGCAAAACGTCACGCAAGTAATTTTTGATAACGACTACGGCCTCGAAATCTTGATCCGTGCTTTGGGCGGCCGCTACCTGCCAATCCGCAACAAACACAATACCGGCTTTAACCCGCTCCAGCTCGAACCGACCCCAAACAATGTCGAATTCATGCGGCAATTTGTGCAACGCCTGGCGTATCGCGCCGACAAACCGTTAACTGAACGCGAATTGAAAAATCTCAATTCAGCGCTCGACGGCACGTTACTACTCGACCGCCAATACCGCCGTTTATCGCGCCTGGTGGAATTCCTGGACGTGCGCGACCCGGAAGGCCTTTACGCCCGCCTCAGTAAATGGGCGGAAAGCACGGCCGGCGAATATGCCTGGGTGTTCGACAATGAGACCGACACGATTAGCGGCCTCATGAATGAAGCCGCAACCATCGGCTTCGACTCCACCGATTTTCTGAAAAACCCGGTGACCTGCGGGCCGATCACCATGTACCTGTTCCACCTCGTGCAAACATTGATGGACGGCCGTCGTTTACTGTGTTGGATGGACGAGTTTTCGCGTTCTATCAACGATCCGGCCTTCCAAGAGTTTGCCAAGGATGGACTGGAAAGGGCACGTAAAAAGAACGCCGGTTTTATTTTTGTCACGCAAAGCCCAAGCTCGGTGCTGGAAAGCCCGATTGCTCGAACTCTGGTCGAGCAAACCCCGACCCAAATCTTCATGCCCAACGAAAAAGCGCGGGAAGAGGACTACATCGACGGTTTCGGCCTGAGTGAGCGCGAATTTCTGTTAATCAAACAGGAAATCCAGCCGGGCAGCCGGCAATTCCTGATTAAACAAGGACATGCCAGCGTCGTGTGCGAACTCAATTTAAAAGGGTTTAGCTACGAACTGGATGTAATTTCGGGCCGTTCGCACAACGTCGAATACGTCCGAAAACTGATAGAGGACGTGGGCGACAACCCGCAGACTTGGTTACCGCTATACAAGCAATACTTGGACGAACAACGCCATTCCTAACCGCCGGAGTACACCACATGAAAATGATTCAGAAAAAACCCATCGCGTTAGCCATCATCCTGATGTTATCAGCGACTAACGCGAACGCAATTGACATTGTGAACGACCCGGCACACATGGCGGAGACCATCGCCGGTTGGGCCGCTAATCACCAGGACGAAATCCAACAGTTTAATACCATGGTGGAGCAATTACAGCAATTGCAACAGACCTATCAAATGGTCACCTCCACCTACAACAGCCTCACGGGCAGCCGGGGACTTGGGGCTTTGCAAACCTTAACCAATGCCTCACGTAACTACCTGCCGGAAAGCACGGGCGATCTACTCGATACCATCAACGGCGCAAGCCAGACTTATAACCAGATGAGCGGCATGGTTCAGGGATTCACGAACCAAAACGCGATACTGAATGGCAACGCCCTAAATAGCCTCAACATGACCGGCCAACAGCTTAACCTTTTCACTCAGCGCCGGAAAAATGCGGCCGCGATACAGGCCACGGCACAGCAAAGTATGAATGCGGCCGGCCAGCGTTACGGGTATATCCAAGGAATGATAGATAACATCAATAACACCAACGATCCGAAGGCCATTGCCGAGCTTCAAGCCCGGATCGCAGGCGAACAGGTGATGCTACAAAACGATCAGAGCAAAATGGAGCAGATGTATGCCTATATGCAAAATCAGGAGCGGATCAATCAGCAACAAATGAGCGAACTATCGGTACAGCAAATCGGCCGGACGCGTAATTTGGTGCAACCGAATTACACGGTTTACAACAATCCATAACCGGAGACGAAAATGACCAAGAATCTCACAATTTTAACAACCATCGTGTTAACCGCAGCCACGACGGCCGGCGGCACATACTACCTGACCACAAATGGCCAGACGAGCAACAGCGCTGAAAATACGCCGGTAGCCATGGCACCTCAGACGGACAACGGGCAATCCGTGGTTCAAGTGGCAGCACAGGATGCGGATAAACCGATCACCATTGTTGTTAAAACACAAATCGAAGAAGCGAAACACACTCGAAGACCAACAGGGCACATTCGAGATTTAAAGCAACCGGAATACGGGGTATTCCAGGGCAATTAACGCCACTCTTATGAGGATAATGACATGGGGTTTTTTCTACAATTCTGGACGTATTTACAGGGAAACGTATTGAATACGGTTGGAGCGGTGACAGCCAATATAGCGGGCAGTATCGCGCCGGCAGCCGTCACGTTTGCAACCATGTATGTGATGTTATGGGGATATTTACATTTACGAGGTGCAATCGAAGAGCCGATCATGGACGGGGCCAAGCGGATCATCCAGTTGGCAGTGATTTTCGCCGTGGCAATCGATTTATGGGAATACAACGCGGTTTTCATAGATTTTTTTGTGACAACCCCTGACTCATTATCCAATGCAATATTGGGTGGAAATGCGGCAGTGACGGCCGTCGATAACATCTGGAAAGATGGCGGCGACGTGGCGGAATCCCTAATGGCGCAAGGCGGCATCATGAACGGTAATGTGGATTTCTATATTGCCGGGTTTGCGGTCTATTTGTTTGTCGGCGCAATCTGCATCTGGATGGCGTATTTATACTGTTTATCGCTGGTGGCCGTGGGATTGTTGTTAGCCATTGGCCCCTTACCTGTATTGGGGTTAATGTTTGAAACCACGAAGCGATTTTTCGAGGCATGGGTCGCTCAACTCGCCAATTACGGCCTAATTATTGTTATTGCGTCAGTGGCGGCAAAACTTCTTCTTGGAATGCTAAATTCGTATGCCACAGCGGCGGCAGCGATGGGTGCCGCGATAACAGTGGCCGAGGCCATTCAATTGTGTTTGGCATCCGGTTTTATCCTCATCCTCATGAAGCAAGTGCCGACCATTGCGGCGACATTGGGCGGTGGCGTGGCGTTGAGTACATTCAACACCCTAAGCCGGCTTATGTCTGGTACAGCGAGAAGTACTGGCGGCACCGCGTACCAATTCGCGCGTGGTGTGGCAGATGGGCGAGCAGGGCATCAACCAAGCCGCTATCAATCGATAACCCGTAACCTGGGCACCCGCTTAGGCGCAAGGCGTGCGCCGCAACAGGCACAACAGCAAACAGGAGGAAAAATAGCTCGGAGTGCTGTGTTCTAGCGGTTTTTTTCGCGCCCGCGAAACTGGAGTTCAATACCGATGAACGATTCAATACAAACAATCCTCGACGATCCAGCGGCATCGGATTGGCTAAAAACGGCATTGCGGGCCGCGTTGGCCCGCGATCCTGTTGATGCGGTCAACGACGCCGAAATTCTTTGTGAATCACTCAAACAACGACTGGACGATATTTTTCAATCAATCTAGGAGCATGCGGCGATATGGTCGCCGCACGTTATCTGTTAGCGAACAGGAACCGTTTAAATGGAGCAACCGCGCATACAAGAACACGACGAGAATCAAAAAGAATTTCGCGACATTCTGTCCAAATACGGCCTTACGCAAGCCGAGGCCGCCGCGCTAATAACGAACGAAACCGGGCAATCAGTCGGAACACGCAAAATCCGTAGCTGGTTGGCAGGGGTGTCGATTCCATCCAGCAGGAAATGCCCCAAATGGGCGTTAACCGCACTCAAACGAACCACCGAAAATCTATCGGAAGAAAAGTAACATTATTCTTGACATAGGCTCAATGAGCCTATAACATTCAAGGCACCCTAACTACCAAAACCTCCTGCGACTATGAAACTCAGCAATTCTACCTGGCTTGTTATGGCCATTTTATCAACCGTAATCATGACAGGCTGCGCAACTACGCCGCCGGCCCGCTGCACCGAGGATTTCACGCCCATCAACGCAAATGCAACGGAAACGGTGCAACCATGAAACGCGACCCGGAACTGGAAAACTATCTGGCCGAGGCGAGTTCCTGGGAAGCCGACAAACTCAGGGACGCGCTCAAACAAATCAAATTTCAAAAAGTGGTCATTGTGGGCCTGGTCATCGCGACCGGAAGCCTGGCATGGGCCATCAAGGGATTGACCCCTTTGAAAACCACGCAACCCTATGTCGTTCGCGTGGATAACTCCACGGGAATTGTCGATGTTGTGCCGATCTACAACGGCCAAGCCGAGCTAAACGAGCTTGTCACGCGCAACCTTCTAACCCACTACCAAACCGCACGGGAACGTTATTTTTACGCGATTGCGGAAACCGATTACGAGTACGTCGGCGCATTTAATAACTCCAAACTCAACGACGAATGGGCACGGGAATGGATGGAAGGCAACCCGGAATCGCCGCTTGTGAAATACAAGGACGGCACGACCGTAACCGTCCACGTCAAGGGCATCACTTTCCTGGAACCCGACAGCGGCGCACGCGATACCGCACAAATCCGTTTCACCACGGAAACACGCAAAGGCGGCAATGGCGCACCCGTCGTCACGCATTGGCTATCGACCGTCAAATACGCTTACGGCGAACCCTCCACCAACGACAAAGAACGCAGCCTGAATCAATTAGGCCTGCGGATCACCAGCTACCACAAAGAGCCGGAAGTTATCGCCGAGCAACGCGCAATAGGAGGTCAGCCATGAAAACATTAGGACGTTTAAGTGCTATTGGCCTGATGGTGTGGGCCACCGCTTCGGTCGCGGAAATCAACCCCATGCCGGGCATGACAGACCCGCGTGTACGTGAGGTGGTTTATGACCGGGACGATGTAATCCGTTTGATTGGCTATGTGGGTTATCAAACGCATTTACGCATGGCTCCGGGCGAGAAGTTTGTCGGCGTCGGCGCTGGTGATACCGGCGGCTTGGATATAACGGCCGACGGTAGCGATACATGGCTCAAACCCAAAGCCGAATTGGTGCGAACCAATTTCGACGTGAAAACCAACCGCCGGGTCTATCACTTCGATTACGAAGTACGGAAAGAGCCACCGCACAACAAAAAAGCCATGATCTATTCGATTACCTTCCGCTACCCCGCCGATGAGGAAGAAAAGCGGCTGGACGACTTCGCTAAAGCGAAGTTGCACGACAAGTTGCATGCGCCGGCCTACAAGGTGAACAAAGACTATTGGTATTGCGGCGCTCCATCGATGAAGCCGGTTGAAGCCTACGACGATGGCATTCAAACACATATCAAGTTTGGATCGCATGCCGAGTATCCGGCCATCTTCGCCGAAAACGCGGATCAATCAGAATCGTTGATCAATTTTCACGTTGAACCAGACACCGACGAGGTGGTGGTACACCAAATCGCACACCGTTTTATTTTGCGCCGTGGTGAATTAGTAGGCTGCATCGAAAACCGGCAATTTTCCGGCGGTGGATCGCGCTTGACGTCGGGCACAGTAAAGGACGACGTAGTTATAAAAACACACAAAACCGAAAACGAGGCAGCCGGCAATGAGTGAAAACAATCATGAAATAGATATGCACTATGACGACCATGTAGACAACCACGACCACGTACCGGGCGAACGCCAAATACCGAGCGTGACGCGCGGCCAGTCGTTACAGTCGAAAATGAATAATGTGTTTGCGGTCGCTTTAATACTGCTATTGGGAGGCGGCTTTTTGACCTGGTATTACACCAATATGTATGCCAAGAAAAACGCCGAGGACGAAAAACGCAAACAGGAACAAGAGCAACTGACGCAATCCACCGGCAGCCTGCCAAAACTCGGTGCAGTGCCGTTTCCACAAGTAAAAACGCCACCGCCACCGCCCCCCGTTGAATCAGTAGACGCTGGCAACCTGTTTGGGCCAGCTCCAGGATCGCAAGCCAACGTCAATAACGGGCCAAAAGAACCGACGCCGGAAGAAGTCGCGCAAATGCGCCGACTGACAACCCCTGTTTATGTGAAACCAAATAACAACATGGCAGGGGCCGAGCAACCAAGCGCCGATCCTAACCAACGTCATGCCAGTTTGGACTCCATCGCCGGGCAGAATACCGATCTTGCAAAAGCGCTACAGCCGACAACTACCGCCATGGCACGGGCCGAAATGTTGCCGTCATTAACGTTCGTTATCCCAAAAGGCCGCAAAGGCGACTGCACGCTAGAAACCGCCATTGATTCCCAACTGCCCGGCATGGTGACCTGCGTATTGTCACACGATATTTTCGGTGCTGACGGCAAAGTGCCTCTGTTAAAACGCGGCACGTCGATTACCGGCGAGACGCGCACCAACGTACAACAAGGGCAAAGTCGCGTGTTTGTGTTGTGGACGGACGCAAGAACCGAAGCCGGCGTAGTGGCACAACTGGCGTCACCGGCAACGGACTCGCTCGGACGTAGCGGGATTACGGGCGAGGTTGACAACCATTTTTGGGATCGCTTCGGTGCGGCAATCCTAATATCAGTCATCAATGGCGTGATTCAGGCAGGCACGAACTACGCGAGCGGCGCTGGCAACAGCGGCGGAACGACACTTAATTACAACACACAACAACCCAACCAAGTCATGACGGAAGTATTGAGAAACACCGTCAACATTCCGCCCACTATTCGCGTACCGCAAGGGGAGCGCGTGCAAATTCTGTTCGCGCGTGATGTGGACTTTCGTTCGGTTTATGCACTGGCTGATAAATACCAGTACATCTATGACGAAGCGGAAGCCAAATATCGCCAGTATCAGTAATCAATTTTCGCGCCCGCGAAAATCCAACACCGAGAGGAAACACATGGAATCAGCACAACACCGCCGCGACAATGTGGAATACCTGAGCGCATTGCATCATTACCTAACCCCTTTACGTTGCATCTTGGATGATGACGCCGTGACTGAGGTCTGCATCAATAAACCGCATGAAGCCTGGGTGCAACGATACAGCGGCAAAACCTGTGAAAAACTGGCGTTTGCGTCGCATGGTTGGTGCCGAAACATGGCCAATCTGGTTGCGAACAAAACCTCACAAGGAGCCGACGAAACGACGCCCCTGTTATCGGCTGATTTACCGACTGGTGAGCGGATTCAATTCGTACTGCCACCGGCCAGTGATCACGTATCCATTACGATCCGCCGGCCGTCTAAAACCGTGTGGACACTCGACGAGTTGGCCGACAAAGGACTCTTTGCGCAATGCAAAGAGTCGGGCGACGAACTGGACGACGTGGAAAAGGAATTGCTCGAACTTAAGGAACAGCGCCGTTATGGTGAATTCATCAAGCTAGGCATAAAGGCCAAAAAGAATTTTCTATTATCCGGGGTAACAGGTAGCGGGAAAACCACGGCAAACAAGGCCTTAATCCTCGAAATCCCAGCCGACGAGCGCATCATCACGATTGAGGACGCCAAAGAGTTGATATTAGTGAACCAACCGGATCATGTTCGCCTGTTTTATTCCAAAGGCGGGCAGGGCATTTCAAACGTTAACGCCAAAATGCTACTTGAGGCCTGTTTGCGGATGAAGCCGGATCGCTTGTTCCTGGCGGAGTTGCGAAGCGACGAAGCCTTTGAATACCTGCGGGCCGTTGCTTCTCACCCTGGCTCGATTACCAGTATTCACGGCCACACCGCACAATTGGCTCTCGCGCAAATGGTGTTATTGCTCAGACAAAGCCCGGCAGGGCAAGCCTTGCAGTCGGAAGAAATCAAATCGTTGCTGTATCAAACCATTGACATCGTTCTACAGTTCGCGGCCGATGGCCAAATTCGATATATCAAAGAGGTCTGGTACAGACCCGATCTGAAACGCAAACACGGCCTATGAAGAAAATAGCAAAAATCCTCGCTGGGTTGTTATTGGCGCTCGCAGCCGGACTTTATGTGTCCGGCTATTTTTTTCTGGTAGTCAGCCACTTAAACCCGTATCAAGCGACGCCGATAACCATCCTTCAATATCACCAACATTACGGCCAAAAACCGACTGTACACCGCAACCTGATTGGTAGCACGATAGCCGGGTTTCTGTTGGTCGGCGGTGGTATCGCCCTACCACTCCTGCCACGGCGGCGGGCATTGCATGGCGACGCACGCTTTGCCAGCCGCCGGGAAATCCGGGAGCGTGGCTTGTTAGACGGCGACGGCATAATTATTGGCAAACTCGGTGAGAAATACTTGTCGATACCTGGCCAGCAAGGGGCAATTCTGGCCGCCCCGCCTCGCGCGGGTAAAGGGGTGGGTGTAGTAGTACCGAATCTGTTGAATTTTCCCGGATCGGTGATCGTCGTTGACATCAAAAAAGAGAACTGGGAAGTCACAGCCGGTTTTCGGCATCAACACGGCCAAGAGGTGTATCTATTCGATCCACTATCCGAAGAGGGACAGACAGCCCGCTGGAACCCGTTTTTTTATGTGTCAGCCGATCCACACACCCGCATTAACGATATTCAACGGATAGCGGAAATGCTCTACACCGTAGACGGCAATAAGGACTCATTTTGGGTGTTAAGCGCCAGAACGTTGTTCTTAGGATTGGCTCTTTACCTATTTGAGACGGCATATACCAAGCGCACGATTGGCGAAGTGTTACGGCTAGGCATGTCCGGCGGCACAACCGGCGAGGGCTTTGTCGAACATTGGAAAGGCGTTCTCGCCCGCCGAAGAGAGGGCAACAACCCGCTTTCCTGGCAATGCGTGTCGTCGATCTATGAGGTTATCGATCTACCGCCGCAAACAGCGGGCGGCATCCGTAAAGAGCTGACATCGAAACTCTCGCTATGGCTGAATCCATTACTGGACGCGGCCACGTCCGAGAATGACATGGATTTACGCAATTTGCGTAAGCGGCCTATGTCGATTTATGTTGGCGTCAAACCGGACGACCTGGACAGGATTCGCCCGGTATTGAGTCTGTTTTTTCAGCAAGCGATTGGCTTGCAGACCCGCGAACTGCCCGAACACAACCCGCAATTGAAACATCAACTGCTGTTGTTACTGGACGAGTTTACCGCCCTGGGCCGTATCCCCATTATCGAAACCGCCAGTGGCTTTTTGCCTGGTTACAACGTTCGCGTGCTATTGGTCATTCAAACCCCGTCGCAACTGCGAGCCGTGTACGGCCGCGACGGTGCCGACACGATTATGAAAACCCTGGCCGGTCGAATCGTTTTCGCCCCGAAAGACTTTCCCGACGCGCAAGAAATCTCGAACGATTTAGGTTCCACAACAATGAAAGGCGAAAGCCGGTCGCGGCCTATGTGGGGCACAAAAGGCCAGACCACGACGGAGAGCGACCAGCGCCGGATGTTGTTATTGCCGCAGGAGGTTAAAGAAATCGGCCCGGATCGAGAAATCATCATCTACGAAGGCATCCGCCCAATCCTGGCGGAAAAAATCATTTACTACACCGACCGCCATTTCAAAAAACGCTTGCTGCCGGCACCGAAGGTACGACGGATCGCGCCCGTCATGCAGACCTACGAGAACATTTACACCCAAATGGATGTAGACGACGAACCAACATACCGGCCGGTGACGATAGAGGAACTGGAAAATTTCGATGAACTGTCACTAAACGACTTTGCAATCGATACCGATTACATCCTGCAACCCACAGACCAACCCATGAGCGCCGACGAAATCAAGGCAGCCGCTCAGCGTTACCTAAACCTTGTGATTGAAGACTAAAAGGAGAACACGATGGCAACAGAAAGACAACCGGGCGATGAATTGGAAACCCGCGTTAAAGCAGACCTGGCCGAAACTCAATATCGCTATGGCGTAATCGATCCGAACAGTCATGCGCAATATCGCGTCTACACCTCAGCGGAAATGATCGCCAAGGCCGACGAGTTCGGAATTAGCGAAGTCAAAGGCTATAGCGCCGATGGCCGGGAATCCCGGATTACAAAAACCGGCGATAACTGGGTACGCGCCGACGGCCAAAAGATCGAGGACATGCAGGCCGAAATTGACAAACAAAGCGTGGCCGATATTTTGAGCCGCGCACAAGCAAGGGCAAAAGTAGGCCAGACAGGCGACCACGATATAGACCGGAAACTGGCGCTGGTAGACGCCTCGGCATTCCTCCGCATTCAAGACGTGGAACAACAAAAGATCGCGGCGGCCGCCATTGTAAAAAATACCCAAGAACACCCGGATTATAAAGCCGGCCTTGAGGCTGCTTTCACGGGGTACATTAGGAACCCGCCCAAAATTTCAGAAGTCGCGGATCGCATCTATCACCTGGAACGCGGCACACCGCGCGAACAATCGGCAAACGAACAGGCGGGCGAACAGGCTAAGGCACAAGAGGCGGCGCATGTGTTTACCCTACGCACTGGTAACCGTGAGCGCGAGTTTACCGACGCCCAAAAAGCCGGGGCCGCTTATTACACCGCAGACCCGGAAAAATCGCCACGCCCGAGCGTGGTACACGCGGAAGGAAATCGCGGCCGAATCATCGCCTCAACCGAGATTCACGGCCAATATGAGGATGGCCAGACCCGCTTTTTCAAAACCCTGCCGGATGTAATGCCTATCGATAAAGAATTTCAGGCCGGTTACTACGAGGCACTGGAAAAAGCGGTTCGCAAACATCTTCGCACCCTCAAAACCGAAGCGACCCAAGGACAAGAACCGCCGAAGCAATTGGAAAACCGGATTGCCGACGATCTGGAACGTTTCGCGGTCTACGATTCAGCCAAAGCCATAAAACTATGGCAAAAGAACGCCCCGGACGGCATGAAGACGCCGGTTTTTCTAACCGAACAGGCCGTGAGCCAAGAAAACAAGCCGGCCACTAAAGACCCCAAGCAAGTAGAAAATATCATTGAGTTTTACGATAAGGCTCAAGAGAAAACCGCACCCAAGACCGAACAAGCGGCTCAGGTAACCGCCGCAGAAAACGAACAGGCACAAGTGGGCACCGACGGTAACCACGCAATACCGGAAAGGCTGGCAAGTCGTTATTTGCGCGTGAAAAATCAATACTATTTTCAGGATAAATCTCTGGCGTTCGAGGACGGCGGCAAGCATTTGAAAGTCGAGACCGAAAACGCCACCGTGATTAAGGATGCAATCGCTATCGCCGAAGATCGGAACTGGCAAACCATCAAAATATCCGGCAGCGATAATTTCAAGCAACAGGCTTGGCGGGAAGCATCGCTCAAAGGCCTGGAAGTGGTCGGGTATCAACCGACTCCATTGGAAGTGGCCGAACTGGAAAAAGCCAAGGCCGCGCTCGAAGCAAAACAGCAAGTCGCCGCGCCGGCATCAAGAGACCGCGACGGCATGATTGTCGGAACATTGTTGGATCACGGCGCGGATCACTATAAACACGATCCGAATCAAGGCAAATCCTATTTCGTCAAATTAGAGGTGGATGGGAAGGAAGTCACTAAATGGGGCGCTGACTTCAAACGGGCCTTTAAAGAATCTCAGTCAAAGCCGGAAGTCGGCGACAAAATCATCATGGAGTCGGTCGGCCAGCAAGAGGTGAACATCGGTACAAAGGAACGCGACGCTGACGGTAACGAGGTGGAAGGCAAAAAGCCGGTTAAAAAGAACACCTGGCGGGTCGAACGCGAAGATTATCAAACGGCGCTCGAAGAGCAGGCCCAAGCGCTTCGCACGGGCCGGGAAATCGAAGGCAATGTCATTCGGCAAATGCCGCAAGTCGCCGAAGCGATTACCGCCGCCAAACTCGGCGAGAAGATCGCCGAACAAGCTCATCAATCCGGCGTTATCAAGTCGGAAGATGAAAAAGAGGCTCTGGTGTACCTAATCCGCGAAGGCCTTGCCTCCGCATTGGAAAAGGGTAAAAAAATCACTGCGCCGGAAGTACGAGAACAGGGGCGGCAAGCCACCATTGACGCGAACAACGTACTGAATGATCAAAAACCGCCAGTGGTCACAAAAGAACCTGTGCAACAGGAAATGGTTAGATGAAAACCTGGGCCAAAATGGCATGCGTGGGGGTGTTGCTCTGGTGGCACGCCCCCAATGCGGCAACCCTAGATCAACAAACGGTCGAGGATGCGCGAATCTTCCTGGCGGGTTACCTGGAACTCAACAACACCAAAAACATTAACCTGCTGCCGCTGTATGCCGATGAGGCAGAAATTAACGTCACCGTAGTTACTCTGGATCGGGAAGTTCGAACGTTAGAGTTGAACGGGCGCAAATGGAAGCAATTGCTCCGCGAAACTTGGTACAACGGCCAACCGTCGGCAGAACCGATGCAGCTACACGACATCAAGATTAAACCGATAAGCGGCGAAGCCTTAGAAATCAACGCTCATCGGTACGCGCTCGGACGTTGTTACTGGGACAACCGCTATCGCCTTGTAATTGCGAAGGACGCCAAACGGTATCGCATCATTAGCGAAACATTGCTTATCCATCATCACAACCAGTGTGAACAGCCAGAAACAACAATCGTCAATCAGGAAATAACCATTACCCCAGCCATGGAACCACGCCAATGAAAATGCTTTATGGCGCTATCGCCTTAGTTTTAGCCCATTCGGTGCAAGCGGCACCGAATTCAGAAGCGGTAATACGTTTACAAGTCGCCTCGATAGATTCGACAAAAGCCGACACCGTACAACATGACAGAACAATCAACGATGACGAACAGCATTGGGTTGATCAAACCGAGCAAGCACTCATAAAGGAAATGGCAAAAAATAAGCCCTTAGCGCAACGTATGAGCAATGAGCGCTTACGCCGGGAGCTGTTGCACACCATTTATTACGAGGCAAAACGGGCAGGCCTGGAACCGTCGTTAGTCATTTCGGTGATTCGCGGGGAAAGCAATTTCCGCAAATACGCGATTTCATCGACCGGTGCGCGGGGCTTCATGCAAGTGATGCCGTTTTGGGCCGATATAGTCGGTACAGAGTCCGCCGATCTGTTCAATGTGAGAACAAACCTCCGGCTCGGGTGCGCAATCTTGCGCAGCTATTTGGACAAGGAAAACGGCAATATCACTCGGGCATTAGCACGGTACAACGGCAGTCGTAGCAGCGACGCTTATCCCAATTACATCTATGCCGCCTGGGTGAACTAATGTCAATTAACAACATAACGAAATGGCTTAAAACCGGCGTGAATTTGATACAGGAAGACCTCGGCTATAGTCCGGTCAAACTACTTAGCGCGATAGATAGTTACCCCGATTTCCTTCCCAAGCTTGAAGAGCGACCTAAAACGATCAATGAGGGCGATATTGTAAGGTGGCATGAATGGGGCGAAATGCGGTATAGCTTCACGAAGTATGCAAAACATAACGTGATGCTCGGTTGGCGATATAGCCAAGGGACATACTCCAGTTTTGAACAGGTTATGCCTGAATTCGACCACTTCGGCCAATATGAGGCGACACCAAACTGGGAATGCGAAATACAGGACATAGCCGGGCTATCGAGTTCAAAATCCAACCTAAATCAATTCACCAATCTTGATCAATTCATACAAACAAGATACCCAAGCTTGATCGAAGAAATCACCGAGCGAAATCTTTTAAGTACCTTGGCGCATAACGAAATACGAATCGGTCATGAACTGCACACCGATACAACGGCTGATTGCTTTAGCCGCTATTCATGGGATAACCGCATCTTCCTACGCAATCACGGCGGTTCCCATCACTTCGCAGCCGCGCGTTATATCGCCGGCAAATTAGGCCGTAAAGTACGCCTGAATGGCAAGCTCAAATCCTATTCAATCAATCCGCGTAGCGTAGAGGCGCTAAGGGAGCGTTTCGAGATTGTAGTGATAGACGACCGCGCCAAAGAACAAAATGAATTTCTTCATGCCATGAAGGCATTTAGTGCCACCTACCTATGGCGACAATTACCGCAGCCATACGATAACTGCCGCGCCATCTTCTTACCGAAAGACGAAACCCGCTCAAGAACTGTCGCCGGCTACTTAAGGGCAGCCGGTGCATTCGACCTGGGGGCATTCTTACAGACATTGATTGTCCCGCGCGAACATTGATCGCGGCATTTTCGCGCCCGCGAAAAACAGAACCCATAAACAACAAGGAAACAAGAAATGAGAAATGACAAAGCCAAACGCCTTTTAATCGTAACCGCTCTTTTAACCATGGAAGCCTGTAGCGTTTATAAGCCAACCATTGACGTTCGTAATGACATGAACGCCTACAGACTCGATCAAGACTTTGAAGACTGCAAACACCTTGCGTATCAAGCCTCGGGTAACACTGTACAAGAGACCGCAATTGGGGCTGGAGTTGGGGGAGTAGTGGGGGCAGGTGGTGGTGCCGCTCTTGGCGCTGCCATGGGAAACGCAGGAAAAGGTGCGGCTATTGGTGCGGCTGTGGGTGGTCTTGGCGGCGCTACAAAACAAGCCCTGGAAACCGGGCAAAATTTTAAATATGCATATCAAAACTGCATGCGGAATCGCGGGCATAACGTCATTAACTAATGCCGGGGAACAAGCTTTAGCTACAGAATACGGAAAAAATAGTACGCTAAGCCTTTTTTAGTGATCAGAACGACAAAGGATTTAATGCATGAAGGTAAAAAAGATTCGCCGATCCATTCGGGAGCAATTAACGGGGGCCGGAGCGGGAAGCTTTGCGGAATTGTCAGCAAGCCTTCCACCTCTACAAGAGTATGCAAAAGAAGCAATAAGCGCCGGTCGGCAAACCGACGCTGACGCAATTTTAATAGCCATCATTCACGCAGATACGGTGTTAGTGGCGTTAGTAGCCGGTCGTTCAATTTTATTAGGGGATGGCATTCGCGACTATTTGTCAGAATATCATGACGGCATCGAGGAACACACGCGTCATTGCATTGATTGGATGGTAGATAACGCGACTGACGGACTAAAAGACGAAAATCAATGCCTAGTCGTGTTACGAGACACCGACGATGATAGATGGCGAGGGTTTAGAGGCGACCAACCAATGACTATCGAAGAAATCAAGGCGAGCGGCCGGGCACGACTCAATTAACGACTACTGCCGATACAGTCGCCCCGACATGCAAAACGACGACCTAGAAACGCTTAGAGCCACCGCGATTGCCGCCGACAAAATTTACTCAAAAAGTCGGCTTCTTGATGAATTACGGCTTAAACCAAAACCGGACGCCGCACCCGTCAAAATCGTTAAAAACGGCTACGGCGGACGAAGCCCACTTTATCGGGTGGCGGACTGTGTACCAATCAGGGAAACCGCTCAAAAAGAACCAACCCCTAAGCAACTAAAGGCAAGGGCGATTCAAGCGATCAAATCAAAGAAACGAGGCCGCCTTGCGCGAGCAGGGGCCGAAGCAATGGCCTGGCTCGGTACAGACCTGTGCTTCATCGACCTTGAAACAACGGGGCTAGGCCCAACCGCTCAAATCGTTGAAGTGGCAGCGGCCGACCAGTTCCGCAATGTGTTATTTCATACGACCGTCAAACCAACCGTTCCGATTGATCCGGGCGCTATCAATATCCACGGCTACACCGAAGCGATGCTTGCCGATTCACCAACCTGGCCGGATGTCATCGATCAGTTCAAACAGGTCGTCACGGGCCGAATGGTGGTGATATTCAATGCCGACTATGACAGTCGGATCATTCAGCAAACCTGTGACGCATTCAATTTGTCCACGGAGTGGTGGGACGAAATAGACACACGTTGCGCAATGTACCTGGCGACCGATGCGTTTGGAGCCACTAATAGATACGGTACAATTTCCCTGGATAATGCCACACTGGAGGCGGGCGTCGAATGGACTGGGAACGCACACACCGCCATTGCCGATACATTGGCCACTGTCGATTTGGTTAACGCAATTGGAAATAGTTATAGCGAACTATGCCGGCAGCTCGAAGAGCTAGAGGCTACGACACAGGCGTAAAAAACAAATAAGACATGACAACAAAAACAACGCAAATACCATTCGATAACTTTATTGCATCACTTATAAAAAATGGTTACTCCGATGAGGTAAGAGCATTTACTAAAAGCATCGAAACGAAACCGCGAATGGTTCAAGACTTTGCGGATTCTTTTAATCGCCTTATAGGCGCTTGGGTGGATGTACTGGAAAATAACGAGGTACAACCAGATAAATTGGAAGAAGCCGAAACATCGAATACCTGGGACAATGAACATACGGTAATGATAGTGTCCGAGGCGATATTCGACTCATATCTGGAGTTAAAGGAATTCTGCAATGCAAATGCACGGATGCTGGGTTATTTTTTGGAGTTTATCAATCATCACTCCGAAGTAACGGCACGTATTGGATGGATCGACGAGCGCCCACAAATCGGTCGCGTATTGTGGGATTCCGTAACCATCGATGTGTCCGATCCCGTAATGGAGTACGTTCGAATAGCAGAATTCTTTGATGAAGTCGGCGATGAGGTTAAATATGTTTGCGAACCAAAACCAAAAGAACAGCCAGACCCGCCACTCTACATTTTACATCCAGAGAGATTTAAGGCGTTCCACGCATGCGCAGAACCGATAGGCAAAATCTATCGCCAGCAAGTCGATCCTAATACCGGCTTTTTAACCGTTCCACTATTAAACAAATTGATGCAGCACGCTTGTGAAGAAACGAATAACAAGGTACTGAATTATCCACGTCGCCTAACCTTAGATTCACCCAGTCCGACGCACGTCATAGAGTCATTAGAGGTGTTATCGACTGCATACGGTCGGTTTGTCCAAGCGGGCCGCCAGATTATGAAGTTTCCACCATCATTGATCGAAATGCTGGCAAAAACGGATGTTGACGAAATCCCGCTTAACTTGTTGAAAACACCATTCTCAGCCCAATACCTATACTTTGGCATGCAAAAGCACTTGGAGTTAGAGGAGGGCTGGTTTGTCGATGGGGCATACGTTGAAACAAGAGGAACCGCCGGGGATATACGTTTTACAATCACAGCCATTCCGTCAGATAGGCAAAAATCACGCCTTTGGTTTGTGATCCCGGAGCCACACTACACACAGGATTTTGTCGGCGAATTCCGCGAAAAAACCTTAGCGACCGCCATTGATCAAGTGTTTAACGATAACAAAACAACGCTTGCTCAGAAAGCCACCGGCGACGGTGGCGATATTACACAAAAGGTGTCGGACGAATTCGGCAAGATGGGCGAGTCAATGCCGGACTCGCTAAACATTGTGGACGTTTCGCCGGCAATGGCCAAGCAACGGATAGAACAACTTACAAAACGCCATCCGATTTACCACGAAACGCTTAAATTAGTGGTAAATGCGCTTTGCTATGTGACCGCGTACCCAGACGATATTGAAACCGTCTGGCCCGATGAAACACCTGTCAAATTAAAGGCGAAGGCAGAAGCCGGAAATGGTAAAGAGTCAGCGAGAGCGAAGTCGAAATTAACATCAATGGGATATGTGCAAGTACATATCTGCGGAAAAAAGATCGATGAACAACGCAAGTTAATAGGGGCGTCAACAGGAAGTCATCCAGCAAGCCATTGGCGGCGTGGTCATTGGCGAAACCAACCGTATGGTGAAGGTCGCGCCCTTCGCAAGTTGATTTGGTTAATGCCCGTGCTAGTTGCACCTAATAACGCCAATGATGACCTGGAAAACGGACATATATATTTAGTATCCAAGTAAATGGTTAGTGGAAAAATATTAAAAGAAGCCTTTGTCAAGAAAATATGGTTCGTCGCTCTATGTCTGCTTATCTTATGGACAAATGCCGTTTTGGCCGAGAACCTTTCGGGGAAGGTCGTAAAAATCATTGATGGCGATACTGTGATCTTGTTGGTTAGCGGTAACCGACAGGTCAAAATCAGGCTTGCCGAAATCGATACGCCGGAATCCCACCAACCGTATGGACAGAAAGCTAAACAAGCGTTAGCCGGATTGGTGTTTTCCAAAACGATTACAGCGGACGTGCAAACCACCGACCGTTATGGCCGGTCGGTTGCCCGTGTATATGCCGGCTCGCTGGACGTGAACGCCGAGCTTGTCCGAAGCGGGTCTGCGTGGGTGTACCGCAAATATGCTAAAGACAGTAGCCTTTACGAACTAGAGGCGCAAGCAAGAGAGGACAAAAAAGGGCTTTGGGCGCTACCTGAAAGCGAGCGAACGCCTCCATGGGAGTGGCGCAAGCGGAAATAAGGAGGAAATAACCAGTGAGCGTTTGATACACCATAAAGCGCAGCGGTCTAGCAAATGAATGGTGACAGAATGAAGGCCTCGATCGCGCGCCGGCGTCACCATACGCGCATGGTGACAAACAAGCGAATCCGGACGCGGGGATCTGACACCAATTGGGTAATCGTATGGTGACACGGTTCGCCCGGCGCTGGTCTCGATCCGGCCGGTGCCTGTCACCAATCCAGTTTGGTGACATGGCCAGCTCGACCTGGCCGGCGAATTGTCACCAATCAAACTGATCTTATCGTATCCGTTCAATTAGCGACTAGGCGCTAAATGATCGACATCTTGCGACTGCTTATCAACAGCCGGCATTTGCTCTACGCCGGTCGCTTTCGGTGTTTGGCCTATAGCCACTTGCAAACGATTCTTGTCTTTCGCTACGCGGTCTCTAAGCACCTCGTAATCGGTTTTAACCTTCGGCAACTTCTCAATGAAAGCCTCAACCGCTATGGCGTCGTTGTCCATACCGGCGGCACGAAGAGCGTGCGCCGTCGCGTACCAATCGGCAACCACATTAGTTCGTGTGCTTTCGAGCGTTTTTTTACCAGACATATCCGGCGCAACACCGTTTACAACCTCATTTAGTGCAGTCTCGACCTGGCTTTGTAGATAGGATGATTCAATCGGTTTTTTGTTAGCCTCTGGATCACGTTGCCATTTCTCGATCCGCTCTTGATGTTGGTGCATAGCGCCTTTAGTGCTACTGCGGCCCTTGCCTCGGATAGCGGCCGGCGTCGCATTCGCCTCAACGCCTCGGTCGCGTAGCGCCTGGGCGAACTGTTCTCGCCATTCTTGCAGCGTATTTTTTCGGATATAAAGACGTTCGCCGGTTTCGCTTACCGCCTTAACGACTAAATGAACATGCGGGTTTTTACCGGATTCGGTCTTTTCGTGCTTTGGATCGGTCGCCGGATCATGTAACACCATCGCGTAACGATGGCTAAAGGCGAAGTTTTCGCGGGCGAAGAACTGGGCCGCGTCTAAAACCTTTTGTGGTGGTGCGCCGTGCGGCATTGATAATACGATGTTATGTACCAGTTTCGCGCGTTTGTCTTTCTCGCCGGCTTCCGGTGCCTCCCTGTGACGTTGATTGATCACGGTATCCAACTTCCAATCCTTGACCAAAAAGCCCGAAACATCCCGACCTTTTAGAGTGTCGCCATCATCGGTTAGTACATCCAGTTCGCCGTGACGATCAATGTAATCGATGTGAGCCTCTGCCGTGCCGCTATCTCGACCGCCGCCAGTGACCTTTACCATAACCTCCGGCACGCGATCCAACGTCCGCCTTAAGGCGTCCATGGATGCACGTGACGACGGATCAAATAATGGACGGCCGGCACGCGGCGCTTGCGGCCCTTTACGGCCACGACTGCCAATATTTAAACCTTGAGCGTCTTTATCTCGTGCAATACGAACCGTTCTTTTTTTAGCCATCTTCGTTCTCCCAACTCAAAAGGTTAGCGCGAACAACCGCATCGATCTCTTCACTAGCCCGATTGGTTAGTTGAGCGGTCTCTTCGAGTAAATCAATCAATTCGTGTGAGTCAGGCCAGCGGCCAGAATGCGCCAGTTTCGCAAACTGGTTTAGGTTGCGGCCAATCGCGGCCAAATGGTTTGACGTGACACCAAGGGCCAACAGTTCATCACGCGGCATAGGTGCGTTTTTGTTTATCCAGCCACGCAAGACTAATTTCAAGATTATACCAGGCGTTAGTTGACGACCCTCGCCATATTGTTTAACGTAAAGCTCATCGCCCGGAAGCGGCCGGAAACATAATTGCCCGGTCAGTTCATGGACAGTCTCAGATTGTGCATGTAACGGCGAGCTAGGCGGCGCTGGCGCTCCGTCTTCATCTTCCCTAAGCAATCGGGTTATCTCACCGATGATCAGCTTAGAGACATCGATACGGCGTTTCTCAGCAAGCGCAAACAAGGCCGCCTTTAGGTCTTCATGAATCCGAAAACGGATGACCTCTGTTTTACCTGTCATTCCGACACCTCACCAATAAAAAAACTGTTCAACATGGGAATATGTTACCACAAATGCCGACGCTAGTCTATCCTGCCCTCTTTTTGTTTTGTTTTTTACGTGCCTTTGCCGTTGCACGGGCTGGTTTTGCTGAAAGTTTGCTGAAAGTTGCGAGAAACAGCATGCGGTTATAGTGAAATTATGGCGATAGTATTGAAAACCTGTGGATAATTAGTGTAGAGTGTAGAAAAATGACTGAAATATCGGTATGGCAAGGTGGAACCGAATCGTTTTATTCGCCGCTTTATGCGAATAAAAGAAAAAAGTCGCACTAGCAGTGCGTCGTCGGTTTTATCGGTTTTGCGTTTCCATCCGACTGAACTAAGCACCAGCGGTGCGTTTATTGGGGACTTGATGGAACTGGACGAATTCGTGAAGCTGCATAAACCGGCGTCTACGTCACGGTCGCGCCTGGCTCCGTATTTGGCGGACATCTATCGCCTTCGTCGGTTGGGCTATTCCTGGGTGCAAGTGCAAGAGTACCTGGCCACGAAGGGTGTCACGGTGGCATTCCAAACTGTTGCCGCCTACGTGAAACGTCACCCGGAACAACCCGGCGAGTCCTCGAAGCTAAGCAAACCACGCCAGACAGTGACAACGCCGGCACCAACACCAGTGCGACCGGAAAAGGATCGGACAGAGGCGAATCCGTCCGTCAATGAAGAGCAACACGAGGATGGTCAAACAAGTGATTCATCCTTTTTTAAACCCAGCGACTTACGGGACATCATGCAGTCATCAGTTGACCTAGAGAAGCTGGCCAAAATCGGCAAAAGCCAAAAACCAAAGAGGAAAAAACCACATGAAACTGGTAGTGATTAACTTCTCCGGCAACGTCGGAAAATCAACCGTGGCGGCGCATCTGCTTAAGCCACACATGCCCGGCGCTGGATTGTTCAGCGTGGAGACTTTGAACGACGACGCGGCGACCGATGGCGTGGACGTGGAAACGTACAAAGGCAAAAAGTACCGCGAACTCCAAGAGGAAATATTTTTACTCGATGATGCAATTATTGATGTCGGTGCGTCCAACGTAGAGGACTTTACCAACATGATGTCGCAGTATCACGATTCACATAAACAATTCGACTTCTACGTGGTGCCGACCGTCAAAGAGAAAAAACAGACCATCGACACGATCCGCACCATTAAAGCGTTGTCTGCAATGGGTATCCCAAAACAAAAAATCCGGGTGGTCATGAACAAGGTCGAGGTAGACGACGATATTCACGATGAATTTGGATCGTTGTTCGGTCTCGCCACCGTCGATAAATCGTTTGTCATTAACGATAAATGCGTGATCTACAACAACGAGGCCTTTGATCAGTGCAAAGACCTGGGCGTACCATTAGTGGATATGGTGAATGACAAGAACGATTACCGGGAACTGGCGAAGGCCGCAAAGGCCGAGGGCAAAACAGAGGAAGCGGAACGCTTGGTTAAAATGGCCCTGCTGAAAATGATTGCAGTCACGGCACAAAAAAACCTCGATCAAGTGTTCAAGGCGTTGTTTTAAGCCATGGCCGCCACGAAAAAAACACCCGAGAAAACCCCAAGAACCATGCGCGACGCCCTGGCCGCGCAGGTATTAGGGGACATTGACGTTTTACTTGATAAATCCGATTCTGCGGCCGCCACGATTACAGCGGCCGTGGAGCGGTTAGAATTAACGATCCGCCGGCTCGAAGAGGCCGGCGAAAGCTACAATCAAGCCGTGATGGCGGCAAACATGCGCTCGAAAAAAGAGTTGATGGCGTACCTAAAAACAGTGACGACGGCCACGGTATCGGCAACGGTTGATGAACAGCGGGAGATTGTACGCGGGTTAGTACGCGAGGCCGTGAGTGATGAAATAGCCGCGTTTAAAAAGGCGATATCGGAGATAAACGCCGTGAAACGACCAACAGGGATTGGGAGATATACAGGAACGGCAGCGATTAGCCTGGGCACTGCAATAATGACCAGTGTAATAACGTTAGTACTTCTTAAATTGGTGAGTTAACCAGCTCGCCCCGTCGCGCCATTGCGATGCAGCACCATTCGGTGTCATCTACGGCAGACAACGGCGGAGCGATCACCCTCTAGTTGTAGTTTCTTGATTTCATAACCGGTTTTTCTTGCACTTATCCGGGATTTTCATCTCAAATTAACTGACTCTATAAAATCATTTTTTCTCACATTAATTGCACAGGGCGGTTTTCTTTCTCGCATTAAATGATTTTATCGAGTTGGATTTCTCGCTTTATTTGATTCTATCCTACGCCCATAAACCATAAATTGAAGGCGCGAGCTTTATAAAATCCCCAGCTTATGGATTTCCTTATTAAAATCCTCAGCCCGTGCCGCTGGCAATTGTCCGTTGAAATACGCCTTGATTTCGCCCCGCCTGGCATTCAGATGTTCGCACAAAGCCGTGGTGTTATACCCATGCCGGGCCAGCTTGGGTTCCAACGTGTTTAAGTCGGGCGATAATATGGTTTCGACAATCTCCACATCGACCGGTTTTGTGCCTGTGGTAGCTCCCTTGATAAAAGCGAGCGTCAGGTAATGGCAAATTTGCAACGGCGTGATCAGCCGTTCCGCCAGAAGATTGATGGCATCGGGAGTCACGATGTCATGGATGGCTGTTTTAGGTTTGCTGCAATGTGTCAACACCCATTCAATATAGCGTTCTTTTTGTTGTCCCCAACTATCCAAGCTAAACAATTTCGCCCGTGCGCCGATTTCTTCCATAGTCGGCTTGTTGAGGTCGTTGCCCAGCTTTGGATGGCCCACCATGATAACGGTCAAAGTGCCTTTGGTGTCCTCAACAGTTTCAATCAACTGCTTTATGCTAATTAACGTGCGCCAATGGAGGTCATGGGCTCCATCGATGAAGAAGGCGATCGGCTTATTGATTTTACGGATCAGTTCTTGGAGTTTCCGCTCCCTGGTTTCGGTTTGGGTAATGATCTTAAAATCTTTTGGGGTGGGTAGATCAGCAAATAGTGCGGTATAGAGGGTGTTGATATTGACGCGTCGTTTATCGGTCGCCAACGATTTGGCGACAACCACCTGGTTGTTTTTCTTTAAGCCATCCTGAAAATGCCGGATAACCCGAGTCTTGCCAACGCCGACGATGCCGGTCAAGGTAATGATGCCGCCTGACATGACGGCGGCTTCAAGGCTATGCAGAACACTTTTAAAGGCTTCGGTCTCAAAGTAATCGGCTTTATCCAAATCCTTAACCAGGCCATAGTATTGCATCATTTCACCGTACATCAGTCACCTCCCGAATGCCCGGCCGAGCTTAAAGTAAAATACGCGCGAATTTTGTCCATCACTGTCTTCTTGTCCAATGTCTCATCGAGGATCATATTGATGGCGACTATTTGCAGGTCGGTCAACCGGGACAAGGGTTTGCCGAGATAATCGGCAATGGCAGTCTTGGCATCCAGTTTGTTTTTGAACGTGGTAGATTGCAGGAATGGGCTGTCATCGAACGGCATCGATTTGGGTTTTTCCATCTGAACGATATTGGCTTGGGCCAACAGAGCTTGGTCGCTGCCGTTAATGCCGGACAATGCTGAACGTGGCAGGCTGATTGTTTTTGCCAATTCCCCGATCCGATCCGCTTTAAGCTCAACGCTGCTCTTTTTGTGTTTCCGAAACTTTCCGAACGGGATCGGCCCCTCTGCAGGATAGAAAGGCCCTTGTTTCTCGTCATTGAACTCAACATAGAGTTCATTATGGACTAGCGGGAGCATTTGAACAGAAACTTACGGTTTCGCCATCGGTTTCCAGTTCATAACCGTAAGTTGCTGTACTGATCTCCAATCAAAACTGGAGTTAAATCCGGCCTTCTTCAATAGCCTTATAATAAGTTCGCCGCCCGATACCGACTTCAGAAACCGCTTTGCTGACACTTGTGCCATTGTCGACCAGCTTTTGCACTTGTTGTAGCTTGGCTTCGTTAATTGGCCTACGGCCTTTGTATTTTCCATCCGCTTTAGCGATTTCGATGCCTTCCCTTTGGCGTTCCAACATAATGCCTCTTTCAAATTCAGCAATAGCGGCCAGCATGGTGAGCATCAGTTGCCCAGTTGGAGATTTAGTATCTAAATTAATATTGAGGACTTCAAGGTCAGCGCCTTTCTGTTTTATCGCTTCGGCTATGTTCAACAAATCCTTGGTTGATCGCGCTAACCGATCCAACTTTGTCACCGTAACGGTATCGCCTTTTCGAATGTAAGCGAGTAATTTTTTTAACTCGGGACGATCAGCATTACTTCCCGATACTTTTTCCTTGAAAATCTCATGGCAATCCGCCTTGTTAAGTAATTCCAACTGAGCAGCCATATTTTGCTCCGTTGTGGATACTCGGCAATAGCCGATTTTCGATGAAGTCATGTTGTTTTGGTTGTTTTGTGCATATAGAATATGTGCAAATTATAAGCTGTGCATTTACCGCAATTCAACTACAAATGCACAAAATAGCGCCTATTTTGCGTGTGCAGTTAGATCAAGATTCAAATGCACAGCTTTTGGAACCCGAGAGCACCAAAAATAGGTGTCATTCAAAAACAACATCCGTTTTTCCAGGAATTCTAACTATCGCCAGTTTCTTGAAGAACTTTGTACCAATCAGCGAGTGCCGTTATCGATGACTACCAGTGAAGGTTTCTTAAACCGACGGCAACGCTACCAGTCCATTAAGCTGTCACAGGATTTCTCAGATGAAGAGATGGCCAGAGACTGGACACTTTCCGATGCCGACAAAAAGGAAATCAGCAAATACCGAAAAAATTCCCGGACATTTATTGCCATCCAGTTAAGCGCGTTACGCTTGTATGGTCGCTTTCTGGCCGAAGTCAATAGCCTGTCACCCCGCATTGTCAACTACCTCAACAACCAATTGGGTTTGCCGCCTTCGCTGACAGTAGCAACGCCGGATCGCGAAGCGACATTATCTGAGTACCGAAAAAATATCCTGAATTATCTGGGCTTTGCCAAATACGACGATGAAGCCCAGTCTCGATTGCAAAAATGGTTGGAACAACAAGCTTTAC
>NZ_JANIBM010000028.1 GCF_024505045.1 Methylomonas aurea
GCTGCCTACGGCAATCAGTAGAATATGCATGGATTATCCCCAATTCAGAAATCTTGCTGCCAACGTGGCAGCGATCATCGCTGCGATCGTCACTCGACTGCCAAAATCGCGCACGGCAAATACTAACGGATCGTCATCCATCTCACCACGCGAAGTTTTTATCCACAAGCGAGAAAGCCAATAAGTAATGCCAACTGCCACCAACCATAACCCGTTCGGCGTCGCATATCTGGCTTGAGTCTCATTGGCGCAAATGAATAGTCCGAATACGACTACCGAACTTAGAGCCGAACCGACTCCCAACGGCCACAAGACCACCAAATCCGAAACCTGATAATCCCGACCATTGGTGCGTGACCGGCCTTGCTGTTCGAGTATTAACAACTCAGAGCAACGTTTGACCAATGCCAAGCTGAAAAAAATAAAAACGGAAAAGGCCAGCAGCCAGAAGCTTACTAAGACATCGGCCGCAACTGAACCGGCAAAAATGCGCAGGCTATACAGCAGGGATAACACCAGAACATCAATCAAGACATAGGTCTTCAGGCACCAGGTATAGCTGGTTGTGACGATCAGATACACTACCAAGATACTCATAAACGCAAGGGAAACTTTAAAAGCCAGCAACAGCCCCAACGAGAGAAATGCTGCCGCAACCACAAGACCTTGAATCAATGGCAGGCTCCCACAGGCGAACGGTCGCGATTTTTTGCGCGGATGCCGCCGATCGCTTTCCAGATCCCACATATCGTTTCCCATGTAGGTTGCCGAGGCTGCCAGGGAAAACGCAAAAAAACCGCAGAGGGCCATCGCTATCTTTTCATACTCCCGGAATGAAAAAGCCGTCAACAGCGGCACGAACAGTAACAAGTTTTTCAGCCACTGGTGAACCCGCATGGCCCTGATCCACAGATAAAACCGGTTACCGGTTTCAAAAAACTCGCGTTCGACGCTGCAGGTTGCTCGGACTACTCTGGCAACCCGCGCCGGTGAGTTAACCAAAATCGCAGCTTGAGCTTGTTGCCAAATCGGCAAATCCGCCCCGCTGTCGCCAGCGTAGACGAATTCGGGACCAACGCTGCTCTGAATTGCCGCAAGTTTGACACGCCCTTTCAAATTGACCGATCCATCACTCCCAAGAACCATGTCGAAGAAACCCAAATGAGCCGCAACTCGCTCTGCAACGGTTTTATGAGCCGCAGTCGCCAATATAAGATGCCGGCCGGTGTTCTTCGCGGCCTGCAGATACTCCAAAAGATCATCTCGGTAGGGTAAAAGCCGCACATCTAACTCGACAGAGTTGGCAATTCTGGATTTAAAGTAGGCTCGACCTGAGAGCAACCAAAACACCATGAGAATCAAGCACAGCGGCTTCCGCTTGAGAAGCAGAATAATCGATTCAACCAGGGTATCGGTTCGAATCAGTGTCCCATCCAAATCCACTACCAACGGCGCAAGGGCTGAATTAGTCACGTTAGGTTCCTGTTGCAGTTAAATGAGAGCCGGCCTTGAGCATCCCGACGGCTTGCCCGCACATGTTAACATCATCCCCGAGAGCCCCCACCGCCGCTCAATTGAATGATGCGAGCCCGGCCTGTCGACGCGCCTTCTGGAATCAAGGCCGCATAAAATTTCCGATTGAGTCTTCTGACCACCCTGTTACTATCCGGGTTTAAGCTGAGAGGACCTGAAACCTTGCAAAACTACTTGAATGCGAGGCTCGAGGCAGATGACTTAAAACCTAAAGCAAACTCTCCGGAGGCTTTCATGCATGGCTTACGAAAAACAAACATTTGGCTGGCTTTTTATCTCATAGCGGGTGCCAATTCAATACAAGCAGCCGAACTTAATCGAGCCCAAGTCGAGCAACTGCTCGCAAAGGCCGACAAGCAGCACCCGGCCGACCTGCGACGAAAGGATCTGACCGATCTGGACTTGTCCAACCTGGATTTTCGCAACGCCGACTTGTGGGGTGCGGATCTCAGACGTTCGAATTTGAACAAATGTAATCTGCAAGGCCTGACGCTAGACCTGACAGTGATGACCCGCATCCAGCTAAATGGCGCCAATCTGGCCAATACCAGCATTTTCGGAGTCAGTCTGATGCACGCTGACCTCAGCAACGCCGATATGAGCGGTAGCCGGGTCGTGGCGATCATGGACGGCGCCAACCTGAGCAACGCCAATCTCAGCAACGTGCAGTGGGCTGCCGACATGAAAAATCAATCGATGGGTTTGATGCGCGCCAGCTTGAAGGGTGCCAACCTAAGCGGAGCCAATTTACGCAACGCCCAACTCGGCCGAGCCATGTTGAAACATGCCAAATTAATTAAAGCCAATTTGCAAGATGCCGATCTGTATTCCGCCGAAATGGATGGCGCCGATATGACCGGTGCCGACCTAAGCAATGCCAATTTTGCCGAAGCAAAATTGCACGACGCAATTTTTACCGGCGCGATTTTGCAAGGCACCCGCTTCGACGGCGCCAAAAATCTGCCCGACTCCGTCAAATCCGCCCAAACCAAATAACCGAGATCTCCCATGCAAATTCCCAAGCAACTGCTGCAGCGTAAATCGGTCGACGCTTTGACCGATGTCGAGCACGGCCTGAAACAAACTCTGAACGCCAAAGACTTGACCGTTCTCGGCATCGGTGCGGTCATCGGCGCCGGTATCTTCGTGCTGACCGGCATCGCCGCGGCCAAATATGCCGGCCCGGCCATCGTCGTCTCGTTTATTTTGGCAGGTATCGCCTGCGGACTGGCGGCGATGTGTTACAGCGAATTGGCGTCGATGATCCCGGTGTCCGGCAGCGCCTACAGCTACGCCTACGCAACCATGGGCGAACTAATGGCCTGGATCATAGGCTGGGATTTAGTACTGGAATACGCACTGGCCAGCAGCACCGTAGCGATCGGCTGGGCCGGCTACTTGACTAGTTTCCTCGACGCGTTAGGCCTGCATCTACCCACTTATCTAACCACCGCTTATCTCGCCAACCCCGAAACCGGCTTCGTCAACCTGCCCGCCGCCGCAATCATTCTGCTGCTGACCGGCTTATTGGTGCTTGGCATCCGCCAATCGGCGATCTTCAATTTCGTCATGGTACTGATCAAATCGGCGGTGATCGTGGTCTTTATCGTTGCCGGCGCCGGCCATGTCGACACGGCGAATTGGTCTAATTTCGCACCGTTCGGCTTCGGCGGCGTCTTGACCGGAGCCGGCGTGATTTTTTTCGCTTACATTGGTTTCGATGCGGTATCCACCGCGGCCCAGGAAGCGATTAATCCGCAACGCGACGTCCCGATCGGCATCATCGGCTCGTTGGCGGTCTGCACCTTACTCTACATTTTGGTCGCCGGCGTACTGACCGGCATCATTTCCTATACCGAATTGAATGTACCGGCACCGATTGCACTGGCGGTCGATCATGTCGGCATGGGCTGGCTGTCGCCGATCATCAAAATCGCCGCCATCGCCGGCCTGACCTCGGTAATGCTGGTTCTGCTGATGGGCCAAAGCCGGATTTTCTTCTCGATGGCCAAAGACCAACTGCTGCCGCCTCTTTTCGCCCAAGTCCACCCGAAATTTCAAACCCCCCATTTATCGACCATCCTGGTTGGTGTGGCCGTATCCTTGCTGGCCGGATTCATGCCGATCGAAAAACTTGGAGAATTGGTCAGCATAGGCACCTTGTTCGCCTTCGTACTGGTCTGCGGCGGGGTCTGGATCCTACGCAACAGCCACCCGGAAATGGAACGCCATTTCAAATGCCCGGCGGTACCGTATGTGCCGATTGGCGGGATTTTGGTGTGCTTGAGCTTAATGGCGGGCCTGCCAATGGATACCTGGATCAGGTTGTTGGTTTGGCTACTGCTAGGGTTTTTGATTTATTTTGGGTATGGGGTGAAGCATAGCCAATTGCGGGAATAAAGCGGAATCGCCGGCGCTGGGTCAACGCCCTCGCGTTGCGGACGCCGTTGGCCGAGAGAGTCTAACGGCCCGACACCCATAATTTTCTGTGGAGCAAGAACGAATTCTCGCCGAGCCAGTCGCTAAAGGCAGCGAAACAGGCCGCCGATATCTAATATCGCCCGAAGCCTCGAAAACCGGCGGAGAAGCCACGTTCAATAAATTTCCAGGAGTTATTCCCAATGTCTGGCGGCATACTCCTGCCAAACGGCTGTTCGAAAAGGTCGGTTTTTGATCGGTGTCCGGTCTGCCAAGTATGGGGCAGACCAGACGCCTGCTGGAAATGATGGTGACAACCCGGCGCCGAGGAACCGGCAAGGGGGGCCGGCCGTTGGTTACGCGGAATTCATGCAGAAATTAGTAACGAAAATCCGGTAAAAATACCGATTTTGCCTTCCAGTTGTCGCTCCAGCGCTTGTAGGCCTCCCTGGCGGAATGGCCCGCGCCGATCGCCAGCGGGCAAGAGCAAACCCAGATATGTTTGATCAACTTCATCTTCGGTTTAGTCATGAGCAGATACTCCGTGTTATTTGCAATTTGTTCGGGCGGCATTCTGGCCGCACTGTCTTACAAATTGCTTAACGAAACGGAAAAAACGCCGACCTCTGTTCCGCGCCCGCCGGTAGCCGGTTGGCGAGCACACTCGACTGAATCGCTCGCCGCATCGCGGTTTCCGGCAACGGACACGCTTGAGGCGCCGAGTTAAAAGTTCCCCTGGTTAAAAACTGCCTGTAAAATCCGCGGACTTCATTACCGCGATTACCCGGAGCAGCGCAATCATGGGCAGAGCCTATCAAAACCGAAAAGTATCGATGGCCAAAACGGCCGACGCCAAAACCAAGATTTACAGCAAATACGGCCGCGAAATCTACGTGGTCGCCAAGTCCGGGGGCGTCGACCCGGCCGGCAATCTGACCTTGCGCGGTTTGATCGACCGAGCTAAGAAGGACCAAGTACCGTCCCACGTCATCGAGAAGGCGCTGGACAAGGCCAAGGGCGCCGGCGGCGAGGATTTCGCCCCGGCGCGTTACGAAGGCTTCGGTCCCGGCGGCTGCATGGTCATCGTCGACTGCCTAACCGACAACCCGAACCGTACCTTTAACGACGTCCGGCTTTGCTTCACCAAAACCAAAGCCAAGATCGGTACGCCGGGCACGGTCGGCCATATGTTCGACCACTCCGCGATTCTGGCTTTCAAGCACGACGACGAAGACGCTGTTTTGGAAGCCCTACTGAATGCCGACGTCGACATCAGCGACATGGAAAACGACAACGGCAAACTCACCGTTTTCACACCGCATTCGGATTATTTCAAGGCCAAGCAAGCCCTGTTGGACCTGCTGGGAGAGATCGACTTCGAAGCCGACGAGATTCAGTTTTTGCCGAAGGGATCGACACCGATCGGCGGAGACGACGTGGCGATGTTCGAAAAATTTCTGGATATGTTGAACGATCTGGACGACGTGCAAAACGTCTACCACGACGCCGAGTACTAAAGTTCAAGTCTGGCTGCGATCAAGCCAATGCTCGCCCGCCGGCGCCCGGTAGCCGGCGTAGCGATCTAGCAAAACCGCCGGCTCGGCTTCCACCATCAACATCGCCCGCTGCTGCGGCTTGACGAATTGTTCGGCGGCGACATGGTCCAGGAATCGAATTAGCGCATCGTAATAACCGCCGATATTCAGCACGCCGCAGGGTTTGTCGTGAAAGCCGAGCTGAGCCCAGGTCCAGATTTCGAACAGTTCTTCCAGCGTGCCGATACCGCCGGGCAACGCGACAAAGCCGTCGGCCAGTTCGGCCATCCGCATTTTGCGTTCGTGCATCGACGCCGTGACGTGCAGTTCGGTCAACCCGGGATGAGCCACTTCCTTGGTCGCCAGCGCTTGCGGAATCACGCCTACCACCTGGCCGCCGAGCTGTAACACCTGGTCCGCAACAATGCCCATCACGCCGATGCCGGCGCCGCCGTAAACCAAACGCAAATCGCGCTCGACCAGGGCTTCGGCCAGTTGCCGGGCGCCGGCGGCGTAAATTTCGCTACGGCCCGGACTGGAACCGCAGTAAACGCAGATACTGCGAATGACAGCCATTTTTCAAATCCCAAAATTGATTGTCCGCGCAAAAACGGGAGCAATGACCCGGGACACCTGGCCGGGCAGACGACGGTTAGCCACCGTCGTCGGGCTTATCGCTATCGCGGTTTTCCTTGGCCAAGACTTTGGTTGCAAAAAACAAACCGCCGACCAAGGCCAGCACCATCACCACCTCTAGCAACATTCTCATCATAACGGCGACCTCTTGGCTGAAGCTGACGAGACGGCACCCGGGCGGATGCCGCAGCCGAAGTTTTAGACTTCGGCCAAGCCGCTGTCAACCATTGCAGCAACAGGGTTATGCGCCGGCGTTACCCTGTTTCAGGTCCTTTTCCAGTTGTTCGTGCGCTCGCTCCAATTTGGCGAATACCCGCAAAATGTCGGTTGCCGAGAGAATGCCGACCAATTTGTCTTTCTCGACCACCGGCAGCGCGCCGATGCGGTGGTCGGCCATCATCGCCGCCGCGGCCGAAGCGGGGGTGTCGGGCGTCACGGTGTAGACACCGCGGTGCATTATGTGTACGACTTTTTGCGAGACCACATGCAACTGGGTGTTGTCCTTGTTGGCCTCGACGGCGTTGGAATTGCTTTTGGGGCCCAGAGCCTTATACAAATCGCGATCCGAGACGATACCGACCAGCTTACCTTTCTCGACCACCGGCAAATGGCGGATTTTTTCGTAGTGGATCAGGAAAAACACCCGGTCGATCAAGTCGTGGGGTTCTACGGTAAATACCTTGGTGGTCATCAATTCCGAAACTAGCATGTCGTTCTCCGATACGGGTTCAAGCTTATAAAAATTATTGGGTTATGGCTATCAAACCGGCTCCGATATCCCTGGCGCTCGGTTCGGTCTGAGTTTTCGCCGGGCCCCATACTCCAGGGTCACGCCGGCGAAATCTATTTCAAGGCCGAGCGGGTAATGGTCCGAGCATCGGCGACGAAAATCAAGCGCCGTTGCCGACGCCCGGCCGATACAGGGGGCCGAGCGCGTCCAAATGCGTCAGATACAGACGCATATCGAACTCCATCTGCCGATACCCGGGCTGCATATGCTCGCAAAGCTGGTAAAACGCCTTGTTGTGCTGCTTTTCGCGCAAATGGGCCAATTCGTGGACGACGACCGTGTCCAGCACCGGCAACGGCGCGATTTTGAAAACCGATCCGATGCGGATCTCGTTTTTGGATTTCAACCGCCCGCCCTGTACCCGCGAAACCGTGCTGTGTAAGCCCAAAGCCTGATGTTCGATATCGATCTTATCGTCGTACACGATCTTGCCGAGGGGAGCGGATTGTCGCAGGAAGCGGTTTTTCAAATCCATCGCATAGGTATAAAGCGCTTTGTCGGATTTGATGTCGTGGGCCAACGGATATTTTTGCAACAGAATTGCGGTCAGGCGACCGCTATCGAGCAAGCGGCCGACTTGATCCAGCACGTCGGCCGGATAGCCGGCCAGGTATTTCAGCGGCGGCATGCGCTGCAATCCAAAACCGTCAGCCAGCGCACCGGTCAGTCCCATGGAGGCGCGTCGCCGTCGTAAGCGACGAAGTTACTATCGGCCGGCAGGGTGATATTGGTCGGCGACACAGCGACAGTCGGTGCCGAATACGCCTTGACAGCGCCAGGCTCCGCAGGCGTCAGCCATTGGCCGAACGGCTCCGGGTCCTTGCCGGCCGGCACATACCATTTCTTGTTGGCGGCATCCCAACGCGCTCCAAGCGCTTTGGCAGCGTCCTTTTGGGCATAAGGTACGTTCAAGTAGGTTTTAGCGGCCGCTGTCATACTGCACGCGGCGAAGTGAAAGTCTCAATCATGCCGGCATTGTAAATGATTGGCCGCACAAGCCAAACCGCCAATCGTCGGGTTGGCGCAATCCTTTCGCCCGCGACACGAACCGGTTGGTCAAAACCGAACCGCGCCGGTAACAACCGCTCAGTCTTTCTGATTTTTCCGGTTTATGTTGATATTGCTGGCAAAGGTGGTCGTCGCGAACAACAGCGACGAAATGATGAATTCGCCGGACAAGAAACCGACGATTCCGGTGATGAAGGCCAAACCATTCAAAATGTCTTTTTGTACGTTAGTCATGGTCTACTCCAAAAGTTGAACACATGGCTAGACTATAGGGACGACCTGTTTAATTAACAATAGCGCAAAAAACAGACACATTGTTTTTCAATACAAAACAAACGCGCCAATTCCGCCGCATCCCGCTCCAGCGCTGCGGTTCCGTAAGGATTTAGTAAGGCGTTCCGTCTTTACGGGCGAAACGCCAGCGGCCTTCGACCCATGCCGCCTGCAAATCGTCGTCCGGATATTGGACCGAATCGCCGGGACTGCGGTTGCCGATTTCCAGATATTGCACCGGCTGCTCGGTTCGGTTCAGCAGATGGTGGGCATCGCCGCCACCGGCCTTGAATCCGGCGCACATACCCGGTGCCAGCGGCGTTTCGCCGGCATCGGTCACCAGCGTCGGGTGGCCTTGCAGCACATAGATGAATTCGTCTTGGTGCGCATGCGCATGCCGTAACGCCGAACGGGCGCCAGGTTGCAAAGTGGTCAGATTGACGCCGAAACGGCTCAAACCGAACAAGTCGCCGAGCGCGCGCTTTTCCCGGCCCGCCATCTGCGCATCAAAGGGCGCTGGATACGACGAGGCCTGGGTTCTGGGAGCAACGGCCTCGGCGAGAACGGCTATAGAGCTATCGGGGTTCCGCATATTCGTGCTGCTAGCCGGTGGCTGCGATTGGCCTGACCTGCACTGGCTCGACCACGACCGAACTGCCCCATAACGCGGAAACCACCGCGCTGGCGCTGGAGCCCGCCGCGCTGGAAAGGAAACGGGTCCGTGCCGGGTCCGGCCGGGAAGCGGGTGCGCGTTGGTTGCCCAGGCGCCGCGCCAATTCCTTGGCCACGGCGATGGCCGGATCGATGATAGCCCGATCGGGACCGACGATTTCTCTGACCAGCGGCAGCAAAAACGGATAATGGGTACAGCCCAAGACAATGGTATCGGCCCCGGCCGCCAGCAGCGGCGCCAGATAGGCTTCCAGCAAGGCTCGGCTGGCGGGGCTATCCAACTCGGCTTTCTCCACCTGCTCCACCAAGCCGGGGCAGGGCTGTAACAGAATATCGATGTCTTGGCCGTAAGCCGCGCACAACCGCGCCACGTTGGCGCTGGCCAGGGTTTGGCGAGTGGCCAGCACGCCGACCACGCCGGATCGGGTCATCCGCGCGGCGGGCTTTATCGCCGGCTCTATCGCCACCACCGGCAGCGGGCACCAGGCGCGCAGTTTCTCGATCGCCACCACGGTAGCGGTATTGCAGGCGACAACGATGGCCTTGACTCCCTCGTCCAGCAAAAAGCCGGCAATGGCCGCCGCCCGGTCTTCGATAAACCCGGCATCGCGGTCGCCGTAAGGCGCGTAACCGGAATCGGCCACGTACAGCAAATCTTCCGCAGGCAACTCGGCGCGAATCGCCCGCAACACGGACAAACCGCCGACACCGGAATCAAATACGCCGATAGGAGCGTCGGCGGCCGAGATACTCATGACAGAACAAGTTGCAAATTTGAATGGATAATCGCTAAAACAAGTAACTATACCAGCATCGCGGTAGCAACCGCTGCGGCGTCGACACCCCGGACTAACGTACCGCCGCCAGCGTCGCCATATCGATCACGAACCGGTATTTGACGTCGCTTTTCAGCATCCGCTGATAGGCGTCGTTGATGCCGGCCATTGGAATCAGCTCTATGTCGGAGACGATGCCGCGCTCGGCGCAAAAATCCAGCATTTCCTGGGTTTCGCGGATGCCGCCGATCAAGGACCCGGCCAGCACGCGTCGCTGGAATATCAGATTGCCGATATTCGGCGCCGGATGCGGCTTTTCCGGCACGCCGACCAGACACATCACCCCGTCGCGTTTCAGCAACGCCAGGTACGGATCCAGGTCGTGCGATGCCGCCACTGTATTCAATATGAAATCGAAGCGCTTCTGGTAGCCGCGCATCGCGTCCGGATCGCTAGAAACCACCACGTCGTCGGCGCCGAGCCGCCTGGCATCGGCCTCCTTGTCTGGCGAGGTGGTGAACAACACCGCCTCGGCAGAGAACGCCTTGGCGAATTTCAGCCCCATATGCCCCAAACCGCCCAAACCGACGATGCCGACCCGGTGGCCGGCGTCGATCCGCCAGCGCCGTAAAGGCGAATAAGTGGTGATGCCGGCGCAAAGCAACGGCGCGGTTGCCGCCAAATCGAGTGCAGGCGGTACCCGTAACACGAAATCCTGATCCACCACGATCTGATTTGAATAGCCGCCGTATGTCATTTTGCCGGTGTGCGGATCGGGACTGTTGTAGGTAAAAACTGCGTTTTCGCAAAATTGCTCCTGATGATCCAGGCAATCCGGACAGGAGCGGCAGGCATCGACCATGCATCCGACTCCGACCCGATCGCCCGGGCGAAACGCAGAGACCTCGGCGCCAACCTCGGTCACTCTACCGACGATTTCGTGACCCGGCACGATCGGAAAACTGCTGCCGTTCCATTCGTTGCGCGCCTGGTGCAAATCGCTGTGGCAGACGCCGCAGTAAAGAATTTCGATCAATACGTCGCGCGCGCCAGGCGTACGCCGCTCGAACTGGAACGAACGCAGCGGCGTCAGCGAGTTGTAGGCGGCATAACCATAACTTTTCAGCATCTCGGAGTCTCCTGATTCGAATCGGGCAAGCTGGGTAAACAGCGGATTTTTACCACAAATCCCGCTGCGGCAGGGCGGAAGCCTGGCCGGCCCCAACAAACAACGCCGCAACGGCCGACTCCGGTTCGTGCTAACGTAACGGCGATATCCGCACCAAACTCCGGTTACATCCATGTCTCCCGACCAATTCCAACGACAGCTACTGGCCTGGTTCGATAGCCACGGCCGCAAGGATTTGCCCTGGCAACGCGAAATCAGCCCTTACCGAGTCTGGATTTCCGAGATCATGCTGCAGCAGACTCAGGTTGCCAGCGTGATCGGTTATTTCGAGCGCTTCATGGCGCGCTTCCCGTCGGTGCAAAGCCTGGCCGCCGCCGAACTGGACGAGGTGCTGCAATACTGGTCCGGACTGGGCTATTACGCTCGCGCCCGCAACCTACATAAAGCCGCGCAAATCGTCGCGGCCGGCGGCGGCGAATTTCCGCAAACGCTGGCCGGCATGTGCGAATTGCCCGGCATCGGCCGCTCGACCGCCGGCGCCATTCTCAGCATCGCCTGCGGCCAGAGCCAGCCGATTCTGGACGGCAACGTCAAACGGGTACTGGCCCGCTACCACGCCGTGCCGGGCTGGCCGGGGGAAGCCCGCGTCGCGGAGCGGCTGTGGCAAATCGCAACGCAGTACACGCCGTCGCAGCGCACTGCGGCATACACCCAGGCCATAATGGACCTGGGCGCCACGCTGTGCACCCGCAGCAAACCTGTGTGTGCGATCTGCCCGGTCGCCGCCGGCTGCCAAGCCCGACAACAAGGCCTAACCCGCGAATTGCCGCAAGCCAAGCCGCGCAAGACCTTGCCGGTAAAGCAGAGCTATTGGCTATTGCTGCAAGACCCGGCAAAGCGGATCCTGCTGGAAAAGCGACCGCCAACCGGTATTTGGGGCGGCTTGTGGAGCCTGCCGGAATTCGACGACATCGCCGCCGCCGGCGACTGGTGCCGGCAGCATGGCTGGATGGTAAAGGCTCCGCAGGTTTTGTCGGCCGGGCGCCACACTTTTTCGCATTACCACCTGGATTACACACCGTTGCTGGCCGGCTTGGAAAACCCCATAAACAATGTTATGGAAGCAGACCGGGCGGTTTGGTATAAAGCCGCCGACTTTGCATTACTTGGCTTGCCGGCACCGGTCAAGCGCCTGCTGCAACAACATTATCCCGAGGATTATTATGACGAGAATGGTTAAATGCGTGAAACTTGGCATCGAAGCGGAAGGGCTGGATGCGCCGCCGTTTCCCGGCCCGAACGGCCAGCGCATTTTCGAGCACGTCTCGAAACAGGCTTGGAAAGACTGGCTGGCGATGCAGACGATGATCATCAACGAGCGCCGCCTGGCCAGCTTCGACCCAGCCGCGAAAAAGGTATTGGAAGCCGAACGCGAGAAATTTCTGTTCGCCGGCGGCTTCGAAATGCCGGAAGGTTACGTGCCGAAAAAAGATTGAGCCGACCATCGAAACGCCGAGCTTCCGACTCGCAAGCATTTTGCACAGGTTTTGCACAAACAACCCCTGTGCATACATTTGACAAGAAAGACGCAACTGGAACACTGGCGACGGTTACACCAACCGTGCCAGGAGACACCCATGAGCGCAACCGTAGCCCCGCAAGTCCAGTCCATGCGCGCCGCTCTCAGCGACGACAACTGGGTCGGCCGCATCGTCGACGTGTTTTACGCCAAGATGCTCGACGACTACCGCATCAACCGTTTTTTCTTCTCCCGCCCGGCCACGGAACAGGCCTCGGCGCTAAAAGCCTATCTTGCGGCTTATTTCAGTACTTTCAATAACAAGGACGAAAAGGTCATGGCCGCGCTGGACCACTACTTTACGGTGGCCTTCGCTCGCAGCAATACCAAGTCCGGTCCGGCCGGCGGCGCAGATTTCGCTTTCTCGCGGGATATCGCCGGCGGGCAGGAAACTAAAACCATCAAACTGCTATGCCCGGCGCACAGCTTTTTGATCAAGCTCGGCCCGGACGATTTTCATTACGACATCGTGTTGGAGCATCTCAACGCGGCGCTGCAACAACTGAATGTGGCCGACGATCTGGCCTACCAAATGCTGGCGCTGGCCGAAAAAGGCAGAAACGCTTTGTTGGGCCGCGCCAGCAAAAGCAACAGGACCGCCTAGCCGTCGGTAAACCCAACAACGCCGCTCGGCGATGAGGCATTTCAGCGCAGAATGTCGTCGCCCAAGGTTCTGGCGTAGTCTTCCGGGAAGGCGGTCTGAATATGGATTTGTTCGCGGCCGCTACCCGGCAATTTGCAGACCAGGATAAACAACTGCACGATATAGCCGTCGCCCTTATGAGTGGATAGCCAATCGAACGACATTTGGGCGCCTTTGGCTTTGGGGCGAAACACAGTAAATATGTCGAAATCCCGCCCCTTGCGCAGCACCACGCCGCGAATTTCGACTTTCTTGCATTGCGGATCGTTGAGCTTGGCCAACTCGATCTGGCCCGGCACCGAATTCAACACCTCGTGCACGGCCTGAACCAGATGCTTGCGCGAACCGAGCAAAATCGAATCTTTCGCCGGCAACTTGGCACCGCCGCGCGAGAAGAAATCCCGGCGCGCCTCGGTGTGTAACGAGATGGCGTGACCGGGCTTGGCGACAGCCGCCGCCAAGTCTGGCCGCGGCCGACGCTCGCTGTCGCACAATATCCGATTAACTTCGTCCAGACCGTAGGGACGGTTGTAAGCCATCGCTTGACTACTTTCCGAAACCGGCCGGCTCGAACTTTACTTCTTCACATACAAGTCGGTGATCGTGCCTTCGATCATCTCCGCCGCAAAGGCAAAGGTTTCCGACAAGGTCGGATGCGGATGGATGCTGAGGCTGATGTCGGTGGCATCGGCGCCCATTTCCAACGCCAACACCGCTTCGGCCACCAACTCGCCGGCGCCGGGGCCGGTAAAACCGGCACCGAGGATGCGTCCCGTGGCTTTGTCGGTCAGGATTTTGGTCAAGCCTTCGCTACGGCCCAAGGCCAGCGATCGGCCAGATGCGGCCCAAGGGAAGGTGGCTTTCTCGTATTCGACGCCCTGTTGTTGAGCCTGGGTTTCGGTCAAGCCCATCCAGGCCACTTCCGGGTCGGTGTAAGCCACCGACGGAATCGTCAATGCATCGAAACCGGCCTTGTGGCCGGCGATGGTTTCGGCGGCGATTTTGCCTTCGTGAGTGGCTTTGTGGGCCAGCATCGGGTTCCCGACGATGTCGCCGATCGCAAAAATATGGCTGACGTTGGTGCGGCCTTGCTTATCGACCGGAATGAAACCGCGTTCGTCAACCGTAACGCCGGCTTGCTCGGCGGCTATCAATTTGCCGTTCGGCCGGCGGCCGACCGCGACCAACACCGCGTCGAAAGTTTCGCTTTCCGGCGCGCCCTTGCCTTCCATCGTGACTTTAATGCCGGCATCGGTCGGCTCCATGGCCTTGACGCTGGTTTGCAGCCACAAATTGTCGTATTGCTTCTTGATCTTGCGCTGCAGCGGCGTAACCAGATCCTTGTCGCAACCGGGAATGATCTGATCCATCAACTCGACCACGCTGATTTTCGAACCCAATGCATGGTAAACCGTCGCCATTTCCAGGCCGATGATGCCGCCGCCGACGATCAGCAATTTTTCCGGGACGCAGTTCAGATTCAAGGCGTCGGTAGAGTCCCAAACCCGCGGATCGTCGTGCGGGAAGCCGGGAATTTTGGTCGGCTGCGAGCCGGCGGCGATGATGGCATTATCGAAGGTCACAGTCTGGGAGCCGGACTCGTTGCTGACCGTCAGGCTGTTGGCGCCGGCGAATTTGCCCTCGCCGTGAATCACGGTGACCTTGCGTTGTTTGGCCAATTTGGCCAGACCGCCGTTCAGGGTTTCGGTAACGCTCTGCTTCCAGCTTCTGACTTTGTCCAGATCGATTTGCGGCTTACCGAAACTAACGCCGTGCGCGGCCATGTCCTCGGCTTCGTGGATGATTTGCGCGACGTGCAACAACGCTTTGGACGGAATGCAGCCGACGTTCAGACAAACGCCGCCTAATACCGGATGGCGTTCGACCAAGACCACTTGCTTGCCCAGATCGGCGGCGCGAAACGCGGCGGTATACCCGCCCGGGCCGCCGCCCAAAACCAGAACTTCGGCGTGAGTTTGTGTATTGCTCATGAAATGGAACTCCCTGAATGGTGAAATCGGTTACCGCCGCCTTCGGCAAGCTGGCACATAGCGTATGCGACGATTTTACCGGTTACCGCGCAGGATAGAAAATTAATCGGCCCCGGCCAAGAATCCGCTGATTCGGCAGGGGCGATTGGCTGGGAATTCGGGACGGTAGCCGCAGCTCGGTCGACCTGCGGCGCGTGTTGCCAAAGACCCTATTTATTCATCGCGATGATGTTGTTAATCAAGCTCTTGCCCGGAAAATCCATCATCACCATACCGACCCGCTTGCTGACCCGGATATTGATATTCAGGGTTTGGTAAACCTGATTCAATGCTGCGTAATTGGCACGCAGATTTCGCAAAAATTGGCTGCTCAGCGGATTGGTGCCGAGAAAGGCGATCGAACACAGCTTGCCCAGGCAATTCACCCGCGGAAAATCCGGATAGGTGTTGGGATTGGTCAACGTGGTCAAGCCGGTCATCAACTGCGGCGCATCGGTTTGCGGCGAACTTTTGCCGCTGGCGGCGAAGTACGGAAAACCGCCGGTGGAACCGGTCAGACAGCGGTTAATATAGATTTTGTCCTGGTCGCCACTGGCGGCAGCCATGAATTGGGTCTTGGCCTTTTCCCAAACCCCGTACAAGTCCCAATTGCTATTTAAAGGGCAATCGTCCGGCGCGGTACCCTGCCGCTCCAGCTCCTTAAAGTTGATACCCTGCCGGGTCGATTCCGCGAAGTTTTGCAGCAGCACGACCTTGCCGCGTACCGAACCCAGCGCCGGATTGAAGCTGCCGCCGGGTTGCCAGAACAGGCCGGGATATTTGGCGGTAATCGCGTCGTAGGTCTGACGGAATTCGCGGGTATTGCCGGTCGGAGTCGATTCTTCCTTGACCCGCATCACCACGGTTTCGCCGGGGTGTTGGGTCAAAAACGCCTGCACCACGTCGAGCACGTCGGTAAAACCGGCTTTTTGGTAAACCGATCCGTGGTAAATCAAAAAATTATCGTTAACGTGGCGGCAACGGATATCCAATACCCGAATGCCGGCTTCGAGTTGTTCGCGCAAATCCATGGCTTGGGTTTGCGGAATATCGCCGCCGTACAAAGACATCGTATCGTGAGTGCCCGGTAAGGATAGCTGGCTTAGTTTCAGCGTATCCGGCAATTCGGCCAGCCAATCCGGGTTATAGGCGCCGCTATCGGCGTCGTGGGAATATGCTTCGCGGTCGATTGCGGTGGCGGCTTCGGCGTTGACGGCGATCAGGCCGGCGATGGCTAATGCGGTTAATGTGACGGTGAATTTCATGGCTATCTCCTGGTTACGGTTATCGAGTGCCGAAGTTCAACTTCGGTTAACCGATAACAGTCAAACCGCGTGCCAATTCATCCGAATCATGGCAAGGCATTGATTTATTTTGGCTAATTTAAAATTAGCCGCCAATTCTTCCGAGAGTTAGTTAATTCAAAAATACGACATATCGTAAATCCACCGTATATCGTATCGGGTTTCCAAAAGAGGCCGAGGGAAAATACCATGCTCAATTTGACAGAACTAGTCAAAAGGGTATGCAATTTGGACTCTCGTTTATATTCGTACCGTTCGTGGATCAGTTTTCGGCAATCTATCTGAATTTTACTGATAAAAATAAACAATACCGGTTTTAGGTGCGCTATATTTATTCAATGCCCAATAGCAAGAAATTTCATAAGTTATGGCATTAAAAACAAATTCGCCGCTAATCACGAAACAGCACTGCCTAGGAAACATATCGACCACTCTCGATGCCCTTAAAATTACTCAACTGCCCCAATATTCAATTGCTGTTTTTTTATTTTACACAAACAACTGTATGCAGCCATGTATAAATTATCATCGATTCGTTCATTTATATTGATTGGAGCTATAATATGTTTAGGAGCAGTTGGATGCATCGCGTACCAGCATGGTTATAGCACCGCTCGGTATACAAATCTAATGCTCCCTACCTCATCCGAATATGGCGCAGATCGCCTGCGACTGGAGCGAGGCTATGATTCTACTGTAGACACAATTATAAATGCGGTAGGCACCCCTTCTTATATTCTGGTTAATTCTCGAACTGAGCTGAAAATTTTCTATATTCAACTTGATAGAGCTTATGCGTTTAAGCGCAGCTTTTTACCCGAAGGGCAAGTTTCGGTAATCCAGGGCATTCCAGACGAATATATAACCCAATTTCTCCCTATCGATCAAAATCTTCTAAAGAATCTAAGATCATCGGCAAAATCACAAGTCGGTATTTCACAGGTGGACACAACGGCTCCGAATCGATTCGCATTAATAATTGGCAATAGCAATTATCAAAAAGGAGCGACTTTACGTAATCCTGCCAATGATGCGCAAAGTATTGCCACCGCCCTTAAATCGCTGCATTTCCAAGTAATTATCAAGGAAGATGCAACCAAACGTGAAATGGATGATTCAATTCGCAATTTCAGCGAGAAACTAAACGGCGATGATATAGGCCTTTTTTACTTTGCCGGACATGGCATGCAAGTCGAAGGTGAAAATTATCTAGTTCCAGTTGATTCATATCCAAGTAATATTGCCGATGTTCAGTACATGACAGTACCAATGAACTGGATACTAAAAACTATGGAGGCGGCAAAAAACGGGGTAAATATAATTATTTTCGATGCGTGCCGTACCAATCCATTTCCTCAATCACAAAGATCGGCAAGTCGAGGATTAGCCCTAGTATCGGAAGTTCACGGCTCACTGATCGCTTTCTCCACATCTCCCGGCAAAGTTGCAGAAGATGGAAGTGGGCACAATAGTCCTTATGCCAAAGCCCTAATTGAGTATGTACAGACCCCAGGAGTTTCAATCGAACAAATGTTCAAACAAGTTCGTATCTCTGTTATGAACGATACACACGGCTACCAAACCCCCTGGGAGCTATCCTCTTTAGTTAACGATTTCTATTTTGCTGGGCGCTAATTTCAGATGCAGAGAACCTGGCAACTCAGCCCCTAGACACACAGTTTCTCGAAACCGCGACACATCATTATTTCAACGCTGGGGTTTCAATCTCCTCGTTTGGGAGAACCGAGGAAGCGCAGGTAAACCATTCCGTCAAGGCCCAGGTTTCGCCCATGGCCTGCAGCCGGCGGTCGACAGCGTCGTGATTGCCCCAAACCACATCGTTCAGCGCGCCGTGGCCGACTTGAGTTTCGATGTCTTTGCAATACAAGCCCTTATCGCGTTGAACGTAGAAACCGTAAGTGCGGCAGGCGACCGGGCGCTGGAGATAGACGCGGCAACTGCCGGTAGCGCGATCGAGCATGGGGCAGACGATAGGGCGGACGCTTTGTTCGGCCAGCGCAGCGACGTCTCGCGCTATCGTCCGCAACATTTCGCCGGGGAGCGAGACCAGCCCCTAGGCCAGTAGCCGCCATTCGGCCTGGCTGAGCCTCGGAATTTCGGCCAAACGGTGGCAGCAACCCTGGCAACCTTGCCGGCACAGCCATTCTGGCCGTTCGGCGCGGATAGCATCGACCCTGGCGTCGATGTCGGCGTGCAAGCGTTCGAGCGGCGTCATCGGCAGTTAAGGTAATAGCGGGCGGCCTGGTTATTGCGCTACGTCGTCGCCTGGCCCCGCCTCGGCGGCAGTCGGCCGACTGGTGCCAAGCTGTCGATTTTTCCATTTGGCGTACAAGTAAGCCATGCCGGAAACGGTGCCGGCCACCGTCGCCACCGTTCCCAGGATCGGCGCGGCGGTGACGATTAAAGGCGGGCTGACGATACCCAACCAGACGCCGACCGCAGTCAACCCGGTGGGTGCCGCGACGACTGCGCCGGCGGCGGCGATACCGGCCGCAACGCCGGTTGCCATAGAAACGCTTTCGGTCCGGTTAGCGAGTTTTTCGGGATCCATTTGCTTAACCTGCTGTGCTATGGGTTGGATTTGGCTTTCGGGGGTAAGCCGGTACGGCTTCCCATTGTGGTCCGGCCGCGAAAACCCTGTCAATGCACCTTACCCATACAGCTTTCTGCAAAGCGCTTTAAGAAACATTGCGGTCACCGGGCCGCTATTTGTCTGCTGCCGCTCCATGATCGAATGCCGGTACAATGCCAGTTTGAAGGCCCCATCGTTCCGGCAGGGATGCCCTTCGCGCTCCAACGGATGCCGTAAACGAAACACCATGGTCGCGATTGCTCCCCTTGCCCTGGCGGATAGCACACCGGCAATCCCTATCGTTATGGCGACTTGATCTTATTATGAAAGTTCTGTTTTAACCCTTTGGCATAACAAACGCCAAGCTGTTGATTCTATGACGGCAAACTTATCGGCTCATCACCGTTCGCACGGCATGCTCCTCATCGAGCATGGGTGCGTTTTTGTTCCGCTTCGTCGCCGAACTCCTTGTAAAAACTCCGGGAAATCTTGGCCATCGCCCTCGCAATCTACTCCGTCAGTTTGGCGGCGCCGGTGCCGTGGACCGTCATTCTTATCGGGATTCTGCATGCCAAGCTAGTTGTCGAAAACCATTTTGCTTCCCTCTCGGCTCAGCCGTACCTGTGCTGCAGACCCTTCGATTGCGCCAAATTTTGGCGTCCGCAAAGCGGCCGACGGTGCTAGAATGGTGAGGTTGGCCCGCGCCGCTGCGGGCGAATCACGTCAACGGGGACGCTGGATGGCTGGTTTGCAAGGTTATGCTTTCGTCCCTCGCTTTGTTAAAATCCGCCGACTTTTTGCCCCGCGGCTGCCCGGTTCACAGCCAATGCCGCCCGTTTCAACTCCGCCGGATTTACACTATGCCGCTCCCACCGCTTGAAACTCTGTTCCGCCGCGAAGTACTCGCGATGTCGGCGTATCATGTCGCCGACGCCAGCAATTACATCAAACTCGACGCGATGGAAAATCCCTACACTTGGCCGGCAGATATCCAACAAGCCTGGCTGGAACACCTGAAGTCCTGCCCTTTGAACCGCTATCCGGACCCGGAAGCCAAGGCTCTGGCGGACGCCGTGCGCCGCAGCAACGCCATTCCGGATGCGTCCGCCATCCTGCTTGGCAACGGTTCCGATGAGATCATTCAAATTCTGCTGATGGCCCTGCCCAGCACGGCTGCCGTGTTGGCGCCCGAGCCCGGCTTCGTCATGTATAAACAAATCGCCCTCAGCCTGGGTTTACGCTACCGGGGCGTGCCGCTGGCGGCAGAAAGTTTCGATCTCGATTTGCCAGCCGTGCTGGCCGCGATCGAAGCCGAAAAACCGGCAGCGATTTTCCTGGCCTATCCGAACAACCCGACCGGCAACCTGTTCGATCCCGCGGCGATCGAAGCCATACTGGCCGCCGCGCCGGGAGTAGTGGTGGTGGACGAAGCTTATGCGCCGTTTGCCGACGCCAGTTTCATCGAACAGTTGCCGCAACACGACAATCTATTGGTAATGCGCACCGTTTCCAAGCTGGGCCTGGCCGGTTTGCGGCTGGGTTTTCTGGCCGGTCCGCCGGCCTTGCTGGAACAACTGAACAAGGTCCGCCTGCCTTACAACATCAACTGCTTGACCCAGGCCACGGCCGGTTTCGCGCTGGAGCATCCTCAATTTCTGTTGGACCAGACCCGGCTGATTCGCGAGCAGCGCAGCGTCGTGATGCAGGCCTTGCAAGCGATCGATTCGGTCAAGGCCTACCCCAGCGCGGCCAATTTCATTTTATTCCGCACGCTGACGAAACCGGCGGATGCGGTATTTGCCAGCTTGAAGCAGCATGGAGTGCTGATCAAGAACCTGTCTCCGCAAGGCGGATTGCTGGAAAATTGCTTGCGGGCAACGATAGGCAAACCGGAAGAAAACCAGGCCTTCCTGCAAGCCCTCAAAGCCGCGCTAGCCTAGGCCGGCAGGCGCCGCAGCCCCGGCGCAATAACAGTTTCAATAAACAGTGCCAGTAAGGTATATTTGCCAAACAATTATAAAAATTGATGTAGCTCTAAAAAATACATCGTCACGCAACAGGAGTATGTTCTATGAATCAAGAAGGCGTCGATACGTCAAAGCGCCAATTTCTGACCTCGGCGCTGTCGGTGGTTGGAGCCGTGGGTGCCGGTTATCTGGCGGTGCCCTTCCTCTCACAAATGCAGCCCAGCGCCAAAGCCATGGCGGCGGGCGCGCCGGTCGAGGTCGACATCAGTAAAATGGAACCCGGCCAGTTGATCCGGGTGGCTTGGCGCGGCAAACCGGTATGGATCCTGAACCGTACCCCGGAAGTGCTGACGACGCTGGCCACGCTGGACAGTAAACTGGCCGATCCGGTATCCAACGAATCCCTGCAACCCGATAACAGCAAAAACCCGGTGCGTTCGATCAAGCCGGAGATTTTTGTCGCAATCGGCCTGTGTACCCATTTGGGCTGCTCGCCCACCTTCCGCCCGGAAATCGCCCCCGCCGATTTAGGCAACGACTGGAAAGGCGGTTTCTTCTGCCCCTGCCACGGCTCCTGGTTCGATTTGGCCGGACGCGTGTTCCGCGGCGTACCCGCGCCGACCAATCTGGAAATTCCGCCCTACCGGTATGAAACCGACAATCTGATCGTCATCGGCGAAGACAGCGAGGCTAAAGCAGCATGAAGCAAAAAATGAATCAATACAGCGACTGGCTGTTGGAGCGCTTTCCACTCTCCGATTTGTGGAACGAACACATGGCGCATTACTACGCGCCGAAAAACTTTAACATCTGGTACTTTTTCGGCTCGCTGGCGCTGTTCGTTCTGGTTAACCAGTTCGTCACCGGCATCCTGCTGACGATGAACTACAAACCGGACGCCAAACTGGCGTTCGACTCGGTCGAATACATCATGCGCGACGTCAACTGGGGCTGGCTGGTGCGCTACATGCACTCCACCGGCGCCTCGGCGTTCTTCATCGTGGTTTATCTGCACATGTTCCGCGGCTTGGTTTACGGCTCGTTCAAGCAACCGCGCGAATTGATCTGGATCTTCGGCATGCTGATTTTCGTCTGCTTGATGGCCGAAGCCTTCATGGGCTATCTGCTGCCGTGGGGTCAGATGTCTTATTGGGGCGCGCAGGTAATCATCTCGCTGTTCAGCGCAATTCCGGTGATCGGCGACGAATTGTCGCTGTGGATACGCGGCGACTACGTGGTATCCGATGCGACGTTGAACCGCTTCTTCGCATTCCACGTCATCGCCGTGCCGCTGGTTTTGCTGATCCTGGTGTTCCTGCACATCGTCGCGCTGCATGAGGTAGGTTCTAACAACCCGGACGGCGTCGAGATCAAGAAAAACCTGAACTGGAAAGGCAACCCGATCGACGGCATTCCGTTCCATCCTTACTACACCGTCAAGGATATCGTCGGCGTCGGCGTGTTCATGTTCTTCTTCGCCACGGTGATTTTCTACATGCCGGAAATGGGCGGCTTCTTCCTGGAACACGCCAACTTCATTCCGGCCGATCCGTTGAAAACACCGGAACATATCGCCCCGGTCTGGTATTTCACGCCGTTTTACGCGATTTTGCGTGCGGTGCCGGATAAGTTCGCCGGCGTCATCGCCATGGGCGGCGCCATCGTCGTGCTGTTCATGCTGCCTTGGCTGGACCGCAGCCCGGTCAAATCCATCCGCTACCGTGGCGGCCTGTTCAAAAAAGCGGTGCTATTGTTCGTCATCGCCTTCTTGGGTTTGGGCTATCTGGGCACGCAACCGGCCACGCCCGGCGCGACAATGGTAGCCCGGGTATTCACCGCGGTTTATTTCGGCTTCTTCCTGTTGATGCCGTTGTATACCCGTTGGGAAAAAACCAAGCCGGTACCGGAGCATCTGACTCCGCAACCGACGCTGGAAGACAGGATTCCGGCAATCAAAGCCTTGATCGAAGAAGTGGTGGAAGTCCGTCAGGTTCCCGATAATTTGGGCGGTACGATTCCGAAAAAAGGCCCGAACTGGCCCGGTATTCAAGCCGTGCTGATTCGTTTTGCAAAAAACCTGAAAAAGAGCCTGGACTAAGCCATGAAAAAGACACTCTACACTCTTTTGTTTTTGCTGCCTTTCAACGTACTGGCCAGCGGCGGCGGTATGAAGTTGGACAGCGCCGATATCGACCTGAGCGACATCCAATCCCTGGAACGCGGCGCCAAACATTATGTGACCTACTGCTTGGGCTGCCATTCGGCCAAACACATCCGCTACAAACGTATCGCGCTGGATTTGAAACTGGACGAAGCGGAAATCCTGAAAAACGTCGCTCCGCTTGGCGCCGGCATCTACGATCAGATGCATTCGGCGATGAACGCGCACGACGCGGAAAAATGGTTCGGCACCACACCGCCGGATTTATCGCTGATCGCCCGCTCTCGCGGCGCAGATTGGCTGTATAGCTATTTGCGTAGCTTCTACAACGATCCGTCGAAACCGTTGGGCGTCAATAATGCGGTGTTCAAAGATGTGGGCATGCCCAACGTGTTCTGGCAGTTGCAGGGCACGCAAGCCGCCGAAATCCATAAAGTGGAAGGCCAGGACGTAGTCACCGGTTTACGGCTGGAACAACCGGGACAATTGTCGCCGAAAGAGTTCGACAAATTGGTCAACGACCTGGTCAATTTCCTGGTCTACGTCGGCGAACCGGTACAACTGGAACGGCAGCAAATGGGTAAATACGTGCTGTTCTTCATCTTGATGTTCATCGTCTTGGCCTACCTGCTGAAGAAGGAATACTGGAAAGACGTGCACTAAGCGTCGGCCCCGGAGCGCAAAAAACCGGTATCGGCTACCGATACCGGTTTTTTTATGCCTTGCTTTCGGGCTAAACCGGCAACGCTAATCGGCCTGGAACGGACGCCGACCGAAGGCGGGCACTCCAGGTAGTGACCCGGCCGACCCCGGATCGCTCCAAACAGTACTGGTTTTACCGGTTTTGGCCCGATCGAGCGCAGCCTTGGGAGGCGCGATTTTTTTACCGCCCATCAATTGGTCGATCTGGCCTTTATCCAGAGTTTCCCAATCCAACAAGGCCTGAGCCATGTTGTGCAATATGTCGATATGCGTTTTCAGTATGGTTTCGGCGCGTTGGTAATTGCCGGACAGCATTCGCCGGATTTCCTTGTCGACGAACAAGGCCATCTGCTCCGACATCGGTTTGGCTTGCGGCCCGAAATAGCCGCTATCGCTGTCGCCGCAATCCATCGGCCCCAAGCGGTCGGACAAACCCCATTTGGTCACCATATTTCGCGCCAGTTGGGTGGCACGCTGGATATCGTTGGAAGCGCCGGTGGTGACTTTATCCTTACCGTAAATCAAAGCCTCGGCAATCCGGCCGCCGAACAGGCTGGAAATTTGCCCTTCCAGTTTCGCCTTGCTCGCGCTGTATTGGTCGCGTTCCGGAAGGAACATCGTGATGCCCAGCGCGCCGCCGCGCGGCATGATGCTGACTTTGTAAACCGGGTCGTGTTCCGGCACCAGCCGGCCGACGATGGCGTGGCCGGCTTCGTGGTAGGCCGTCATCAACAGTTCTTCCCGGCTCATGATCATCGTGCGTTTTTCCGCACCCATGATGGTTTTGTCGCGCGCCTTGTCCAGGTCGTTCATGGTCACTTCCCGCTGGTTGTTGCGAGCGGCAAACAACGCGCCTTCATTGATCAGATTGGCCAATTCGGCACCGGAAAATCCGGGGGTGCCGCGCGCCAGAGCGTTGATGTCGACGTCGGCGGCCAGCGGAACCCGGGCGGCATGCACTTTCAAGATTTGCTCGCGGCCTTTGATGTCCGGCAAGCCGACCTGCACCTGGCGGTCGAAGCGGCCTGGCCGCAGCAAGGCTTTGTCCAAAACGTCGGCGCGGTTGGTGGCGGCGATAACGATAATGCCCTCGTTGCCGCTGAAACCGTCCATTTCCACCAACAATTGGTTCAATGTTTGTTCGCGCTCCTCGGTGCCGCCCATGTTACCGCTGCTGCGGGCCCGACCCACCGCATCGATTTCGTCGATAAAAATGATGCACGGTGCGCGCTTCTTGGCATTGTCGAACAAGTCGCGGACGCGCGAGGCGCCGACACCGACGAACATTTCGACGAAATCGGAACCGGAAATCGAGAAGAACGGCACGCCCGCCTCGCCGGCAATGGCTCTTGCAATCAAGGTTTTACCGGTGCCGGGAGGTCCGACCATCAATACGCCGCGCGGAATTTTGCCACCCAGCGCTTCATATTTCCCGGGATCTTTCAAGAAATCCACCAACTCCGCCACTTCCTGTTTGGCTTCTTCGGCGCCGGCCACATCGTCGAAACGCACCTTGACCTGATCCTCGGTCATCAATTTGGCCCGGCTTTTGCCGAAAGCGTTTTGGCCGCCGGCACCCTGCTGCTGCTTGCGCATGAAGTAAACCAAGACGGCAATCAGCAATAGTGTCGGGATCCACGAATAGAAAATTTGCAGAAAGCTCATTTCGTTTTCCGGCCGCTCGACCTTAATCTTGACGCCGTATTCCAGCAGATCGTCGATCATCCGCGGATCGCCCGGATTATAAGTACTGAACTCGCTACCGTTATGGCGCCGGCCGTTGATGGAACGACCGTCGAGTACGACCTCCGCCACCGATTTGCTACGGACATCGAGAATGAAATCGGAATAAGACTCGTCGTTTTGGTTGCGGTAGGCGGAAGATGTCGGATTGAAAGCGGCAAACAATGCAATCGCGATACCGGCCAGTACGAACAGCGGAATGAGGATTTTTTTCATGGTAGGCCTCCTGATGAGGATGCAAGCCGCGGCAGCGGCGGAAAAACAGCCGACCTTCTGAGCCGTCGATTGTTTATCCCTATCATGCAAATTTCAGTCCAGGCTCGCGATTGGTGCGTATTCCCTTAACAATTCCGCGCTATCGTAGCTTTCGCCAGCGGCCAGTCGCACTTTGGGTTAGGCGTTACGCCCGGTATCGGCGCTATCGGATCGGCCGGCCTGATAGCGCTGTCGAAGCTGCACCGGGCGCCGCACGCCCGGATATCCGAGCTCCCGCGACAGCCATGGTCCATTCCGGATAACGTACCGTCGTCGCTTGCCGTCGGCCACAATCGCCCCAGCGTAAAACCATCAATCCGCGGCATCCCCAAACCGGGCAACTCCGAACCAAAATGGTGCAACGCAGCCGGAGCCGCTCGCATTCCGGCCAGCCTTGTCGCATTTGCGACAATTTCGTCACCCTCTGCACGACTTTTGCCACCCTGGTTTGCTGCAAAACGGACAAAGATTGGCAACCGAAAAAATAATTTGTTTTGCATTTGTTTTATGTGTATTATTTTTTCAAAACAAATACAGAACAAATATGAGCCTGACCCGTAAACAACAAGAAATTTTCGACTTCCTGCTGCAAAACCAGGATCAGTTCAACCATCCGCCAACGCTGGAGGAACTCTGCGCGGCGATGGGTTTGAAATCGCGCGGTTCGCTACACAGCCAGATCAAGGCTTTGATCGACGCCAATCTAGTCGAAGCGCCGGAGCGCAAACAGCGCGGCATCCGTTTGACAGAATTCGCCAAGACGCTGGCCAAGCCGGCCGAGCAATCCGATCTATTGCCGTTCGTCGGTTACATCGCCGCCGGCAAGCCGATCGAAGCCATCGAAAACATTGCCTACATGGCGGTACCGGAGCAGTTGAAAACCGGCAAATCCTGTTACGTGTTGCAGGTCAAGGGCGATTCGATGTTGGAGGAAGGTATTTTCGACGGCGACTGGGTCGTTATCGAACAACGCAGCCACGCCCGTAACGGCGAGATTGTCGTGGCCTTGGTCGACAAAGCCGAAGCCACCTTGAAATTCATTGAGCAATATCCGCACGAAACCTTGCTGATACCCGCCAATTCCACGATGCAGGCCATGCGCTACAAACCCGAGCAAGTGGAAATCCAAGGCGTATTGGTCGGGCAAATGCGGAGTTATACCCACCACCATTAATGAGGAAACGTTATGCCGCGCCAATCAGTCCATATGCGAGACCAAAAAGCCAACCAATTAGCCATGCACATTCGTGCCGACCGCCAGGCGGCACTGAACATGATCGAGGAAATCACGCTGGTCATCGTGTTGTGGGGCGTATTTCTGCTGGCGGCCGGCTGATGCGGTTTGCCGATAGCGGGTTTCGCCGGGAGCGGCCGGCGCGCAATGTATAAACTTTGTTTCTACGCGCCGGCCAGCCACGTCGAAACCATCAAACAAGCCTTGTTCGAAAAGGGCGCCGGCCATTTCGGCGATTACGACCGCTGTTGCTGGCAAATGCTGGGCCAGGGCCAGTTCCGCCCGTTAGCCGGCAGCGAGCCGTATCTCGGCACGATCGGTCGGCTGCAAACCGTCGCCGAGTACAAGGTGGAAATGGTGTGCGCCGACCATGTTATCAAAACCGCCGTGCAGACCCTGCTGGCCTGCCATCCCTACCAACAACCAGCCTACGAAGTTTATAAAATTCTGAATCCGGAAGATTTGCCATAACCCGGCCGCTACGGGGCATCAATGGCCTTCGTCGCCGTCCTCGCCTTCCTTCTTGCTGATCTCTTCCAACGCCAGACTACCGAGCGCTCCGGTTTGTTTGGTGGCCGACCCCAAACCCTCGCTCAAATTGATTTTCAGCTTCAGATTGTTCGGCGAATCGGAATTGCGCAGCGCTTCTTCCAACGAAATCACGCCGCTTTTGTACAGCTTCAACAGATGGCTGTCGAAGGTCTGCATACCGATATTTTCCGACTTTTCCATCGCTTCCTTGATGGCGTGAATGTCGCCCTTGTGGATCAAATCGCTGACCAGTTTGGTACCCAACAGGATTTCGATCGCCGCGACCCGCTTGCCGTCTATGGTCGGCACCAGGCGTTGCGAGACGAAGGCCTGCAAATTCAACGACAAATCCATCAACAATTGCGGCCGGCGTTCTTCGGGAAAGAAGTTGATGATCCGGTCCAGCGCCTGGTTGGCGTTGTTGGCATGCAAGGTCGACAGGCATAGATGCCCGGTTTCGGCAAACGCCAACGCATGCTCCATCGTTTCCTGGCTGCGGATTTCGCCGATCAGGATCACGTCGGGCGCCTGGCGCAGCGTATTCTTCAACGCGTCCTCGTAGCTCAGCGTGTCCACCCCGACTTCACGCTGGTTGACCAACGAGCGCTTATGCGGATGCACGAATTCGATCGGATCTTCGATGGTGATGATATGGCCCGACGAATTGCTGTTGCGGTAATCGATCAAGGCCGCCAACGAGGTCGATTTACCGGAGCCGGTGCCGCCGACGAACAAAATCAGGCCGCGCTTCTCCATGATTTTGTCTTTCAAAATCTGCGGCAAACCCAGAACATCGGCATTCGGAATATCCACCTTAATGTTGCGAATTACTAAGGCGTAACAGTTGCGCTGTTTGAAAATATTGACCCGGAATCGGCCGATACCTTCCTCGGTAATGGCCAGATTCATCTCCGGCACGTGCTCGAAACTGGCGCGCTGCTCGTGGTCCATCACGCTGTCGGCGATTTGCTTGATCCGCTCCGGGGTAAGCTTGACGTTTTCCAGCGGCTTCAGGGTACCTTGGAATTTGGCGGCCGGCGGCGCGCCGGCCGTCAAATACAAATCGGAACCGTCGTGCTGCACCAGGATCTTCAAATAGTCTCTAAATTCCATACCGGCCAATCTCGCGTTGAAAAATGTCCAAAGTTTAGGCCAATCGGCCGACAAGTGAAGCCCGCCAAGCACCGACCCGGCCGAATCGCTGCGAGAAATTCCTTGCCCGCGCCGCCGATTACTCGTTTATCCTTGCGGTTTTTGCAATGCTGCCAACGCCATGCCCCACACCCGATTTAAGCTGAATGACCCGTATGCCGAAATCGACTGGCTATACGGCATCGTCGCGAGTATCGACGATGCCGTGTTGGTACTGGCCGCCGATCGACGCATTCTGTACGCCAATGCCGCCGCGACGGAACTATTCGGGTTTGCTGACGCCGATTGGGAGTTCATCGGCGATTGGCAACCACCCCTGTTTTACCCTGATCGGATGCAGCGGTGCAACATCGGCGAATTGTTACTCCAGGTTGCGGCCACCCCGGCGGCTGCAATCGATCTCTGCCTAGCCACATCGAACGGTTCCAGCAAGCCGCTGTCGCTGAAAATTCGCCGGCTCGACAGCCGGCAAGGCCAAGCCCAATTGTTATTGTTTTCGTCCCGTTCGCCAAGTCCGCCTCTTCCGCCAGCTGAATCCGCCGCAGAACTGCTGGAACACAGCCCAAATTTGAGCGCGGTGCTGGATCACATGCCGGCCATGATCGGCTACTGGGACCGCGATCTGCGCAACCGCTTCGGCAACACCGCCTACGAGGAATGGTTCGGGTTTACGCCGAGCAGCATGCTCGGCAAGCACATCCGCGAGGTGATCGGCGACAAATTGTATGGGTTGAACAAGCCTTATCTGGATGCGGTGTTGGCAGGCGAACCTCAGTTTTTCGAACGCACCATCGTCGACGTTTCCGGCAGAGAGCGCTATACCCAGGCAGCCTACTTGCCCGATTACGCCGACGGCCGGGTCAACGGTTTTTTCGTACTGGTGACCGATGTAACCGAATTGAAATCCGCACAAAAAAGGATCAGCGAATCGGCCGCCAGCCTGCGGGCGATCTACGACAACCTGCCGTTCCTGGCCTGGATGAAAGACCGCGACGGCCGTTACCTGCAAGCCAACAAGCATTGGTTGCAAGCGGTCGGCATCAATGAACTGCAGGCCCTAGACGGTATTACCGATTACGACATCTGGCCGCGAGAACTCGCCGAACATTACCTGGCGGTGGACCGGGAGGTCATGCAGAACCGCCGGCAAATTCAGCTCACCGAACCCGCATTCGACGCCGGCCGCGAAACCTGGACCGAAACCATCAAATCGCCGGTGATCGGCGAAAACGGCGAAGTGCTCGGCACCGCCGGCCTAGCCAGAGACATTACCGACCAACGCATCGCCGAAGAAACGCTGCGCAACTACAGCGAGCGCTTGCGCCTGGCTACCCAGGCCTCGGCGATCGGCATCTGCGAATGGGACATCGGCAGCGGCCAGGCCGACTGGGACCCGCGCATGTACCAGATATTCGGTATCGCGCCAGGCACGCCGATAAACTACGACATCTGGGCGGAACTTGTCGTCCCGGAAGACTTGGCGCGCTGCAAAGCCAAACTGCGCAAATTGATCCACCACAAGCGCGAGCAACATTGGGAATTTCGCATCCGGCGCAGAAGCGACGGCGCCTTGTGTTACATCCAGGCAGCCGCGATCGTCGGCAGTTGCCCTAACGCTTCGCAACAAAAAATCGTCGGCGTCAATATCGATATCACTCGTTACAAGACCATAGAAAATGCATTGCGCGATAGCGAAGCTCACTTGGCGCAAGCGCAGGCGCAGGCGCATCTTGGCAGTTGGCGGCTGGACGCCGACCGGGCTTCCTTGCATTGGTCGGACGAAAATTACCGGATATTCGGTACCCCGCTTGGGACCGAAGTGACTTACCAACACTTTTTGTATTGCGTACATCCGGACGACCGAGCATTTGTCGATTGCGCCTGGCAGGCGGCAATGGAAGGCGCATCTTACGACATCCAGCACCGCATTCTGGTTAACGGCCAGATCAAGTGGTTGCGGGAACGGGCCGAGCTGGATTTCGACAGCCAGGGCCGATTTTTGCGTGCGGTGGGCACCTCGCAAGACATTACCGAATTGAAAGAGATAGAACGCGACCTGGAACACTCGCGATACCGGCTGCGACAACTCTACGCCCGCCGCGAAACCGCTCGCGAAGAGGAACGCAAACGCATCGCCCGCGAAATACACGACGAACTCGGCCAGATGCTAACTGCGCTGCGCATGCAAATTTCGCTGATGCGGCTGCGCTTTGCCGGCGACAACGCCGCGCTGGCGGAGAAGATTCAGGATACGATGGTACTGCTTGACAAAACCATCGAAGTCACCCGCGACGTAGCAACCTCGCTGCGACCGTCGGCAATTGAAATGGGCATCGTCCCGGCACTGGAATGGCAAATCAGAAAATTCTCCGACCAGTCAGGCATCGCTTGCGATTTCATCCATCCCGAACAAGGACTGGAAATGGACGAGGAATGCGCGATGGCGGTATTCCGCATCGTCCAGGAATCGTTGACCAACGTGCTAAAGCATTCCGGCGCGGATCGGGTTAAAATCCGCATCGATATCGAAGCGAGCCATTACTTGGTGGAAGTTTTCGATAACGGCCGCGGTTTCGACGCATCGGACGCCAGGAAAACCCAATCGTTCGGTTTGATCGGCATCCAAGAGCGCGCCATCATGCTCGGCGGCGTAACCGAAATACTCAGTACCCCAGAGGCAGGCACCGCCGTTCGCGTCAGAATCCCGGCCGCCCTAAACAGAAACGTCTTATGATTCGACTGGTGATAGCCGACGACCACGCCATCGTGCGTAGCGGGCTCAAACAATTGTTCGCTCTGAATGCGGACATCGAAATTAGCGGCGAAGCCGAAAACAGCGAGCAACTGCTGGACTGCCTACGACACTGCGCAGTGGACTTGGTTCTGCTGGATTTGAACATGCCCGGCCCGGGCGGTTGCGAGGCGATCGGACGGATTCGGCGGGAATTCCCGGCTTTACCGATACTGGTGCTGAGCATGCACAACGAACTGCAAATCGTCGGCTTAGCATTGAAGGCTGGCGCCAACGGCTACCTGACCAAGGACAGCGATCCGGAAACGCTGATGGCCGCAATCCGTAGAGTCGCGGCCGGCCAGCGCTTCATCGATCCCAAACTGGCCGAGAAAATCGTGTTCGCCGACGAAGCCGAGACCGAAAAAAAACCGCACCAGAAGCTATCGGCCCGCGAGTTTCAAATCATGCAATTGCTGGCCAGCGGCAAGGGCATCAACGAAATCAGCCAGGAACTGGGGATCAGCAACAAAACCGTCAGTACATACAAATCCCGTCTGTGCGATAAGCTGCAAATCAAAAATACGGCGGAATTGATCCGTTATTACGACGCCCAAGTCTGGCAGCCGTAACCCAGGCCATCCGCTCGCCTTCCGCGCTCGGCCCGGCGACGCGGCAACGGCTACATTCGCAAGCCCTTGTTATGTGTGGGCTTTTACAACCCGTCGCTGCACTCGACCTAACCCGGAACGCCCAATCCACAGTATAATGCTGCGTTTTTTCCGTTAATCCCCCCGTTATGAGTCAACAACGAAAAGCCGTGGCGCTGATTTCCGGCGGCCTGGATTCCATGCTGGCCTGCCAGACCATCATGAACCAGGGCATCCATGTCGAAGGCATCAACTTCTTTACCGGATTTTGCGTCGAAGGCCACACCCACGCCATCCGCAAGCAGGACGCCGACAAGGTCAAGCGTAACAACGCGCTGTGGGTAGCCGAACAACTCGGCATCAAGCTGCACATCATCGATATCATCGAGGAATACAAACAGGTGTTGCTGAACCCCAAACACGGCTACGGCGCCAATCTGAACCCGTGCCTGGACTGCAAGATCTTCATGGTCAACAAGGCCAAGCAGTGGATGCAGGAAAACGGCTTCGATTTCATCATCACCGGCGAAGTGGTCGGCCAACGGCCCATGTCGCAACGCAAGCAAACCATGCCTATCGTTGCTGCCGAATCCGGAGCCGACGACCTGCTGGTGCGGCCGCTGTCGGCGCAAAATCTGCCCGCCACCTTGCCGGAACGCGAGGGCTGGATCAGCCGCGACAAGATGTTCGGCTTCAGCGGCCGCTCCCGCAAACCGCAAATGGCTTTGGCCAAAGAATTCGGTTTTGCCGACTACGCCCAACCGGCCGGTGGCTGCTGCTTCCTGACCGACGAAAGTTATTCGTTAAAATTGACCGACCTGTGGCAGGCCCGCGGCAAACGCGATTACGATCTGGACGACATCATGCTGTTGAAAGTCGGCCGCCATATTCGCCCGCGCCCGCATTTCAAGATCATCGTTGCCCGCGAGGACGGCGAGGCCCGCTTCATGAGCGGCTATAAAAAAGAGTTCGTCAGTATGCATTGCGCCAGCCACCGCGGGCCGTTGGTGCTGATCGACGGCGAAGTCGGCGAAGACGATTTGGCCTTGGCCGGGCAAATCCTGGCGCGTTACGGCCAGGGCCGCGACGCCGAACAAGTCGAAGTGACGATACGCGACCGCGCCGGCGCCGAACGCAATATTTTCGTCAAACCGTTGCCGGCCGAGCAAATCCGCGAGGAGTGGTTCGTATGAGCGAATTCACGTTAAACGCACGCCGGCTGCTGTGCCCGTTGCCGGTGATCCGCACCCAGGACAAGGTCAAGAGTTTACAGCCCGGCGACATATTGACCGTGGAATGCACCGATCCCGGCGTAATGCAGGACATTCCGGCCTGGTGTCGGATTAATGGGCATCAGGTGTTGGAGACTCGGGCGGGTGATGGGGAGTATGTGGTTGTTTTGGAAGTGGGTTGAGTTGTTTGCGGTTGTCTGACTATTAACCCGGCCTTTAAACAACTTTCGCCTTTTGCCCTTGAGGGTGCTGAACGAAGGCCGTCATTCCGGCATGGATTGCCAGAGCCCTAGACCACGAAGCGAATCTAGGCTCCATGGACGGTCGAAGCCCGCCATCCATGGCACTGGATACCCGGTCTTGTGCCCTTTGGGTAGCCCGGCTGGTATGACGGCTTTTCTTCTAATCTGACAAAGTAGAATTAGAGCCGAGTTAACAATTGAGTCGCTATCGCGACGGATTTTTTTAATGTCGGTTCGCGGACCGACAACCGCGATACTTTTCTTTGCTTGTCCAAAGAAAAGTATCCAAAAGAAATGACACCCGGACGCCGCTTATTCCCTGCGCTCCTCGCTTTCGACGGGGATCGACAGAAGGGGCTCCTGCCCCTCTGTCGATGTGCGGCATCCATGCCGCACCCCTGCGGGCTATTCCCGCCGAAAGCTCCGGTGCTCGGCGCGGCATACGGGGAAAACCCTCGCTATAAAAAGCAACTGTTTTATTTGTTGATTTGGATGACATACAGTAACTATCTAATAACGTGTTAGTCGTCTTTTGGAAAGTAAGCATGGCTTTTGATTCACACCCCCCAGAATTAGAATTATTTATTGAGAAAGCCGATAAGCTTGAAAATAGCGGTTTTGTGAAAAAAATAAAAGAAGAATTCACTTTGGATATAAGCATTGACTTATCCCGTGAAGACCCATTAAACATCAGAAGCATCAGGCCAAACCAAGAAAATATCGATGCCTTTATATTGACTTTCCGGTTTTTCATACAAGACAATGAAGCAACTTCAATCAGAAACTTACAAAAATTTTTTGATTCTGAATTTGTAACTAGTGAAGAGAAAAATAAGTTCAATTCTGCACGAAACAATCTGAATTCCTTCCTGTCGGAAAGCACTAACTTGATATTCAAAGACGAAAATATTTCAAACCAAATGTTAATGGATATATTTATATATGGCGAGCTGTCTCATGCCAAAAAGTCGAAAAAGGAAAAGTTTGATTTATGGATGAGCAGAGACGATGCGCAAGAATTCTTCTGGCATAAATTTTCACATTTTTGCAATCAATTCAATATATTAAGAATATTCTTTTAACTGTAATAGCAAGAAATAAAAATTCCTAAGATTGCGCTCAAAGGGAAGCTCGGCTTCGCGCCCCTTAGCTTTACGTTAAGCGAACCAAAGAGGACAGACACATCATGGCTTATCGATTCCAAATTTCCGCAAATTTATTGACTTGGCCACGAAAATGCGCCTGTTGTGGTGATTCGGCAGATAAACATCTTAAAGCATCAGCATCAAGAACGACTGGAAAAAGGGTTCGTACAACTAAAACTTCTTGGTGGGAAGTACCATATTGTTCGTCTTGTTTAAACCATAAAGCAAGCTTTGAGAGTGCCGGCAGTTGGCTTTTAGCTGGTTTTCTGTTTGGAATTGTTACTTGGTATTTTGCTGCAAGTGCGTCGAACAGTGGTCTGATAGGTTTTATTGCTGGAGTGATACTTTTGTTGTTGAGTTTTTGGCCTTATAGGCAAGCGGTAAAGGTTGCTAAATTAAAAATGAAGCCGGGGTGCTGTTCGCCAGGTGCTGCAGTGCAATACATTGAATGGCACGGGACCATGCATACTTTCGTTTTCAAAAACAAGTCATACCTTGATAGCTTCCTGAGTAGTAATTCTGGAAAGAAAAGGTCTGACATAAAAGAAATATAAAGGGAGTGGATTAGGAGTTTACTTTCTGGCCTAACCATCGCATCAACTCGGACTACCCAATATGCTACGTTGTGGACAGCAAGTAGCCTCGATGGAACGAAGTGGAATCGAGGGCAATTGAAGTCGTCAATTCCTCGATTTCGTTTCACTACATCGAGGCTACATTTACGGACAATCAAGGTGGCCTTCAAATTCCGGGATGGTTTTGTCCCGTATGCCGCGCCGAGCACCGGAGCTTTCGGCGGGAACAGCCCGCAGGGGTGCGGCATGGATGCCGCACATCGACAGAGGGGCAGGAGCCCCTTCTGTCGATCCCCGTCGAAAGCGAGGAGCGCAGGACAAATCGGCAGGATAGCCGATTTGCATGCATTGCACCCGTAGGGCGAGGCACATGGATGTGCCGAGTGAGCTAAGCGACGTCCGGGTCGCCTTTTCTTTGGATACTTTCTTTTGGCGACGCAAAAGAAAGTATCGCGGCTGTCGGTCCGCGAACCGACATTAAAACACTCGTCGCGATAGCGACACAAACTAAAGCGACTAATCAAAATCAGGTTACACCAATGGCAGTAGGACAAATCGACTTCCCCACCATGCATGCCGTAAAAGGCATCAAACTCGGCTCCAGTAACGCCGGCATCAAACAAACCGTGCGCGACGACATCTTGGTCATCGAAATGGCCGAAGGCGGCAGTTGCGCGGCGGTATTCACCCAAAACGCCTTTTGCGCGGCGCCGGTACAGGTCGCCAAGGCGCATTTGCCGATGAACCCGCGCTGGCTGCTGGTCAATTCCGGCAATGCCAATGCCGGCACCGGCAAACAAGGCTTGCAGGACGCTTTTGCTTGCTGCGCCGGTTTGGCCGGGGAAGTCGATGCGCTGGCGCAGCAAGTGCTGCCGTTTTCGACCGGCGTGATCGGCGAACCTCTGCCGGTGGAAAAACTGGCGGCGGCGCTGCCGGCCGCGGTCGCCAATCTGGCGGAATCGCACTGGGACCGGGCGGCGCGAGCAATCATGACCACCGACACCTTTCCGAAAGGCGCATCGTTGAAGCTCGACATCGGCGGCCATCCGGTCGCCATTACCGGCATTTCCAAAGGCGCCGGTATGATCCAGCCCAATATGGCGACGATGCTGGGCTTTATCGCCACCGACGCCAAAATCGAGCAGGGTCTGCTGCAAGAGTGCCTGAATACGGCGGTCGAGCAATCGTTTAACCGGATCACCGTCGACGGCGATACTTCGACCAACGACGCCTGCGTGGTATTGGCCAGCGGCTGCAGCGACGCGCCGGAGATTCTGCCGGGCAGCGAGCATCTGGCGACGTTCAGCGCAGCCTTGGCCTCGGTCTGCAAACGGCTGGCGGAGTTGATCATTCGCGACGGCGAAGGCGCCACCAAGCTGATGCGCATCATCGTCGAGCAAGCCCACGACAGCGGCGAAGCGCTGCAAGTGGCAAAAACCATTGCCCATTCGCCGCTGGTCAAAACCGCGTTCTTCGCCAGCGACCCGAACTGGGGCCGGATATTGGCCGCCGTGGGCCGGGCCGGCGTCGAAAATATGGAGTTGGAGAAAATCGAGATTTACCTGGGTACGGTCTGCATCGTCGAAAACGGCGGCCGCGCGCCGTCTTACACCGAACAGGACGGCCAGCGGGTCATGAGCCAGCAGGAAATCGACGTCACGGTGCGTTTGGGCCGCGGCACGGCCAGCGAACAGGTGTTGACCTGCGACTTCTCCTACGATTACGTCAAAATCAACGCCGAATACCGCACTTAATTCCGCCCATGCTCCAGCCAAATAACGTGGTTCACGTCGCGGTCGGCGTCGTTCGCGACACGTCCGGCCGGATACTGATCGCCCGACGCGCTCAACACGCCCACCAGGGCGGCTTGTGGGAATTTCCCGGCGGCAAGCTGGAACCCGGCGAGCCGGTGCTGCAGGCTCTAGCCCGGGAATTGGAGGAAGAGGTCGGGATTCGGGTCGCCGCAGCCGAGCCTTTGATCAAAATCCACCACGATTACGGCGACCGCCGGGTGTTGCTGGACGTCTGGAACGTCAACTCGTTCAGCGGCGAAGCCCGGCCCTGCGAAGGCCAGGCCATGCAATGGGTTAGCGCCTACCAGCTTTCCGACTTCGCCTTTCCGGCCGCCAACCTGCCTATCATCGCCGCCGCGCGGCTGCCGGCGTATTACGCCATCCTGGAAGGCGCAGATGCGGAATCGATCGTGACGAATTGCCGACGCATAATCGACAGCGGCGTCAAATTAGTGCAATTCCGGGCCAAAACGCTAACCGCAAACGACAAACAAACCGTGCTCGAACGGGTATTGCAACAATGCCGGCACCATGCCGTCGAAGTGCTGGTCAATGCCGATCTGGATTTGGATATTAGTCAGGCGCAAGGCATCCATTTGAGCAGCCGGGCGTTACTAAGACTGGATCGACGCCCGGCCGGAATGCGCTGGGTCGCAGCGTCTTGCCACACTGCAGCGGAACTGCAGCATGCGCTGGCGATTGGGGTCGATTTTGCGGTGTTGGCGCCGGTCATGCCGACCGCATCGCACCCCGACACGCCGCCTTTAGGCTGGCAACGCTTCAGCGAACTGCTGGAGAACGCCAACTTGCCGGTCTTCGCTTTGGGCGGATTGAGCCGGCAGGATTTGGTGCGGGCGCAAGCCGCCGGCGCTCAGGGTATAGCCGGCATCAGCAGCTTTTTGGCTTGAAGCGGCCTCACGGCCGCTAATGCCAAATCGGGCCGGCCGGCTAACCGCGCCGGGACAGGCGATTGCCGATTTTTCTGCCGGCCCTGCGCAGTTCCTTGCCGATGGAAGCCAGCAACGCACCGGGCGACCGGTTCATCTTTTCCCGTAACGTCCGGCCGCGCTTTTTCGCGACTTCGTACAGCTCGGGATGCACGCAATTCATAAACGCCAAATTCTCCAGTTCATGAAAGCCCTTACCAAGCAAGTCCCGGTACAACGGATGGGCTTTGTTCACGTACAGGAAGGTGTTCTGTACATAGCAGGTATCGATGCCGGCTTTACCCCAGAACACCGGCCGGAACAGATCGAAAATCGCGTAGCCGCGCTGGCGGAACATCGCCCCCCAATCGCTATGCATACGTTCGTTAATATGGTTGGTCCCGCCCTGGCCAAGGTAGGCCGCACCGAACAACACCACGTCGGATAAGGCCGCCAGCGACTCGACGAAATTTTCCGACACGGCCGGTTCCAGATGCTCGGCCACTTCCAGCGACATTGCCAACTCGAATCTTTCCGGCACGGAAACAGTTTGGTTCAGATCGACCGGATTGAAGCGGATTCTGGCGTCGACCATATTCTGCTGGCTATTCCAGACGCCATCGTAGCCCACCACTGTTTCCGCGCCCAAATCCGCTGCCGCCTTCAGCCAGGTGCCGGCACCGCAGCCCAGATCGACGACCGAGCGCGGCGCATGGAAACCCCAGAGGTAACCGAGATATTGTTCGGCCGACAGCAAGCTGCCGGTCTTTTGCGAATCGTAAAAGGCTTGGTCGTAGTACTGCTTCATCGGTCTTTATGTTGCTGGAGTGAAATTAAAACGGCTGACCGTCGTCGGCATCCGACCGGCCGGGAGTTTCGTTATCCCAGACCGGCGGACCGGGAATCTTGTGCGCTTCGGTCGCCCAATCGCCAAGGTCGATCAACTTGCAGCGTTCCGAGCAAAACGGTTTGAATTTTTCGGCGGCAACCCAGGCCACCGGTTTACGGCAGGTAGGGCAGGCGACTTGCGGCGGGGACTGCGCGGCCATCAGAACATGCAGCGGGTCAAATGGAATTCGACATCGTCCTGGGTTTGGCACGGCCGGTTCTCATCGGCCGACGGGATCATGAAGCGAATGCTGAAGCGGTGTTTGCCGCCGCTGATCTCGGCGAAACAGCGCTGCTCCGGTTGCAAAGCCACGCGCAGCAACTGCACCGGATGGTTTTTGTTGTCGAGCGCCAATTGAAAAAAACCGGCTTTGGCAACCTCCGGGGTCGGAATACTGCTTTGGCGGATGAAGCCTAAAATCAGGTCGATCGCCACCCGAATATCGACAAACGGTTGGGTCCAGCGCTCCAAATCCTTTTGCTGCTCGATTTCGTCCTGCTCCAACCAGTAATGAAACGCCGGCAGATCGAACGAGCAACTGCCACCGGGTATCGAATTGCGCTGCGAGATACTCTGAAACAAATCGCTTTCCATCACGCTGATACCGATCTTGCCGTTGGCGCTGTATAAATTGCGGCTGGCCTGGTTCAAGTCGGCCAGAATTTCCTGCAGTTTTTCGTCGTCGACGCCGTGGTTATGGGCCAATTGGTTCAACACCTTGGTGTGGCGGTCCAATTCTTTGATCAATTCGGATTTAAGATCGCTGCGGCTGAAGATGGTCAGAATATCCAACAAGACGGAGATGGCGGCGCGTTTGTCGAACACGGAAGCGCCCAACATAAAATGGCTGAGCTGTTGAAAGAGCTGCTCCAAGCGCATAAACACACGAATTCGTTCGTTGAGCGGAAATTCGTAGACTATTTGTGTATTCAAGCCGATGGTGTCCTGGCGGTGGCTAAAAAAATGTAGGAATTGTGCAGGCTTTTAACCTGTTCTGCAAGCAGCTCCGGCCCGGCGCTATTGTCGATCACGTCGTCGGCGCGGGCCAGCCGTTCCAGCCTCGGCATCTGGCTGGCGACGATGGCCTGAGCCTGCTCGGCGCTGAGTTTGTCCCGGGTTACGACCCGTTCGATCTGCACGGGTTGCGGGCAATCGACGACCAGGATCCGGTCCACAACATACGGATTTTTCGATTCAAGGAGCAACGGCACCGCAATCAGGCAGTAATCGGAGTGCAATGCCGCCACGTCGGCAGCGATGCGGGCATAGACCCGCGGATGCATGATGGCGTCCAGCCGCCGCCTTTGCTCCGGATCGGCAAAGATCGCCTCGCGCAATTTGGGCCGATCCAGGCTGCCGTCGGTTTTCAACATGTCGGCACCGAATGCCTGGACGATGGCTTGCAAGGCCGGCTCGCCCGGCTCCACCAGGCGGCGGGCGATCAAATCGGCATCCACCACCGGCACATCCAGTTCGGCAAACAAGCGGCATACCGTGGTTTTGCCGCAGCCGATGCCGCCGGTCAAACCGACTTTCAACATCGGTCACAGACCTGCAAGCCGCAGATACCAGGCATTGATCTGTTCGCCCCACAACAACGCCAGCCAGCCGGCCATAGCCAGATACGGCCCGAACGGAATCGGCTTGGCCGCATCGCGCCGGCAGAACACGATCATCGCGACACCGACCGCTGCGCCGACCAGCGAAGACAACAATACGATCAACGGCAAGTATTGCCAGCCCAGCCAAGCTCCGAATACGGCCAGTAATTTGAAATCGCCGTAGCCCATGCCTTCCTTGCCGGTCAATAATTTAAAACCGTGGTACACGCTCCACAAACTCAAATAACCGGCCACCGCGCCGACGATGCTGTCGCGGCTGTCGGCGAAAATGCCGAACACGCTGAGCAGCAAGCCCAGCCACACCAAAGGCAGCGTAATGGAGTCCGGCAGCAATTGCTGGTCGATGTCGATAAAGCTCAAGGCGATCAGGCACCAGGTCAACGGCAACGCCAGCGCCAGCGCCCAGCCGTAACCCAATCGCCAAGCGACCAGCGCCGAACAGATGCCGGTGAAAGCCTCGATCATGGGATAGCGCCAGCCGATTTTGCTACCGCAGTTGGCGCACTTGCCGCCGAGCAGCAAATAGCTCAGGACCGGGATGTTTTGGTAGGCTTTGATTTCGGCTTTGCACGCCGGACAGTGCGAAGCCGGCAATAACAAATCGAAACGTTCAGCCGGAGCTTCGGCCGGCAATTCCAGGAATTCGCGGCATTCGCGCCGCCAAGCGGCTTGCATCATTAACGGCAGCCGGTAAATCACCACGTTCAAAAAACTACCGACCAGCAGGCCGAGTACTAAAACGCTTCCGATCAAAAAACCGGGAGATTGTGCTAAGGCATTAGACAACATAGTAAGCAGGAAAGATTAGCCGGCTCCGCCGCCTGTAACAGGCCGGAACCGGCAACACGTTAGATAGCGGCGCCCAATTTGAAGATCGGCAAATACATTGCCACGATCAAACCGCCGACCAAAATACCCAAGATCACCATGATGATCGGCTCCATCAAACTGCTCAAGTTATCGACCAGATTATCGACCTCTTCTTCGTAAAAATCGGCGACCTTATCCAGCATGGCGTCGATCGAACCGGATTCCTCGCCGATGGCCACCATTTGCACCACCATATTCGGAAATATGCCGGTGGTTTCCAAGGCAAACTTCAGTTGCTGGCCGGTAGCGACGTCGTCGCGCACTCTCATTACCGCATCGTAGAATAGGATATTGCCGCAAGCACCGGCCACCGACACCAAGGCTTCGACCAACGGCACACCGGCGGCCGACATGGTCGATAGGGTTCTTGCGAAGCGGGCAATCGCCGATTTCTGCAAAATCATGCCGACCACCGGAATTTTCAGCAACAGCCGATCCAGAAAATGGTTGAACGCCTTGGAGCGTTTCTTGAAATACATGAAGGTGTAGCCGCCTATAAACAGCACGCCGACCACGGCCCACCACCATTCCTGCACCCAGGCCGACAACTCGATGACGAATTGGGTAAAAGCCGGCAAATCGGCGCCGAAACCTTTAAACAAATCCTCGAACACCGGCACCACGAACACCAACAAAATGGCCGTAACGATGAAGGCCACCACCAATACCGCTACCGGATAGGTCAGGGCCTTTTTGACTTTTTTCTTGATCGATTCGGTCTTTTCCTTATATGTGGCAATCTTATCCAGCAGGGTTTCCAATACCCCGGCATGCTCGCCAGCTTCGACCAGATTGCAAAACAAGGCGTCGAAATACAGCGGCTTGCGGCCCAACGCTTGCGCCAGCGTATCGCCGCCCTCGACGTCGGCTTTGATCGACAGCAGCATTTCCGACATGCTGGCGTTGTCGTGGCCCTTGCCGATGATATCGAACGACTGTACCAACGGCACGCCAGCCGCCAGCATGGTCGCCAATTGGCGGGCAAAGACGGCAATGTCGCCGGGCGTGATTTTTTGCACCCGCGGACTGAACAACGGTTTCGCCTTGGGCTTGATGCCGATCACCCGGATGCCCATCCGCCGCAATTCGGCGCGGGCGATCACCTCGCTCTTGGCGCTGATGGTGCCCTTGGTCTTACGGTTCTGTTTGTCGAAACCGTCCCAGTTAAACTCGATTTGCTCTTCTTGTTTTGCCATGGTTATTCCGTGGTAACGCGGTCAATTTCTTCCAGCGAGGTAATGCCCTGGCGGACTTTCAACAGGCCGGAGGCGCGCAGGTCGTTAATGCCCTCGCTGCGCGACAATTCGGCCATCTCCATCGCATTGCCACCGCGCAGGATCAAGGCCCGCATTTTTTCGGTGATCGGCATCACCTGATAAATACCGACTCGCCCTTTATAGCCGTTGTTACAATGTTCGCAGCCCACCGGACCGAAAATCTTGAAGCTGCCGAGTTCCTCCTTTTTGAAACCGGCCGAGACCAGCGCGCTTTCCGGGTAATCCATTTCTTTCTTGCAATGCTCGCACAAGCGCCGCGCCAGACGTTGCGCCATGATCAGCAACACCGCCGAGACGATGTTGAACGGCTCTATGCCCATTTGCACCAGACGGTTGATAGTTTGCGGTGCGTCGTTGGTATGCAGCGTCGACAACACCAAGTGACCGGTTTGCGCCGCTTTGACCGCAATACTGGCAGTTTCGTAATCGCGAATCTCGCCGACCATGATGATGTCCGGGTCCTGACGCAAGAATGCCTTGAGCGCTTCGGCAAAAGTCAGACCGGCTTTGGGGTTGACGTTAACCTGGTTGATGCCTTCCACGGTGATCTCGACCGGATCTTCCGCAGTGGAAATGTTACGCTCGACGCTGTTCAGTATATTCAGGCCGGTGTATAGCGATACCGTCTTACCGCTACCGGTCGGGCCGGTTACCAGCACCATGCCGTAGGGTTTGTGGATCGCTTCCAGAAAGTTTTTCTGCTGTTCGGGTTCGAAACCGAGTTTTTCGATACCGATTTGGGCGCTGGTCGGATCGAGAATCCGCAATACCACTTTTTCGCCGAACAAGGTCGGACAGGTATTGACCCGGAAATCGATGGCGCGGTTTTTCGAAATCTGCATCTTGATCCGTCCGTCCTGCGGCACCCTACGTTCGGCGATGTCCATTTTCGACATGACTTTCAGCCGGGAGATGATCCGGTTGGCGATACCGACCGGCGGGCTCGCTACTTCAGACAGAATACCGTCGGCGCGGAAGCGGATGCGGAAGCGCTTCTCGAACGGTTCCATGTGAATATCCGAAACGCCGCGCTTGATCGAATCCAGCAGAATCTTGTTGACGAAGCGGACGATAGGCGCGTCGTCGATATCCGAACCGGTGGTTTCTTCTGCCGGCTTGACCTCGTCGCCGGCGGAAATATCGATATTATCCAGATCGTCGTCGAGCAAATCCTTCATCGACGTATCGGCGGCTTCCAGCGCCGTGTCGATCATCCTGATCAACTTGTCTTCTTCGACCAGAATGTTTTCGGTGTTATGCCGGGTGTGGAACTTGATCTCGTCCAGAGCCTGGAAGTTGGTCGGATCGGCCGTCGCGACGAACAAGCGGTTGCCGCGTTTGAACAAGGGCAGCGCATGGTGCTGGCGAATCAATTTTTCGCTGACCATTTTGATCGGCAAAAACGACGGATCGATCGCGTCCAGATCGAGGAACGGCACGCCGAATTCGGCCGAAGCCAGCGTCGCAATGGTTTTGCTATCCGCGTATTTGTGTTCGACCAGGTAACTGATAAACGCCTGTTTGCGCTTTTGCGCCTCCTGCAAACAGGTCGCGGCCGACTCTTCGGTCAGCAGCCCCTTTTGAATCAGGCACTTAACCAGACCGCTGAAATGAATGTTGGAAGGTGCTGTCGCCATGAAAAAAGGTCAAGATTGGTTTTACTGCAGCTTTGTGCTGCAAATATAGATGAAGTAAGGATTTTATCCAAACTCGACGCTACGTATTGACCGGCTGACGGCGGGGGGACAGATGCGAAAGGGGAGCGCAGCCGCCGCGCATGATGGCGGCTGCGATTTCTAGCGACTTAAACTTCGTGATAAATCGCGGCGCCTTCTTCCAGGAACTGCTTGGACTTCTCTTCCATGCCTATTTTCAAGGCTTCCGCTTCTTCCAAACCTTTTTGCTCGGCGTAGTTGCGCACATCCTGAGTGATTTTCATCGAGCAGAAATGCGGGCCGCACATCGAGCAGAAGTGGGCGACCTTGGCCGATTCTTTCGGCAGGGTTTCGTCGTGGAAGGAACGGGCTTTTTCCGGGTCCAGCGCCAAGTTGAACTGGTCTTCCCAACGGAATTCGAAACGAGCCTTGGACATCGCGTTGTCGCGAATCTGCGCGCCGGGATGACCTTTGGCAAGATCGGCGGCGTGAGCGGCGATCTTATAGGTGACGATGCCCTCGCGCACGTCCTGCTTGTTGGGCAGGCCCAGATGCTCTTTCTGGGTCACGTAGCACAGCATCGCGCAACCGTACCAACCGATGTTGGCGGCACCGATCGCCGAGGTGATGTGGTCATAGCCGGGAGCGATGTCGGTGGTCAGCGGACCCAGGGTATAGAACGGCGCTTCGAAGCAGTCTTCCAGCTGTTTGTCCATATTGACCTTGATCATTTGCAGCGGCACGTGGCCGGGGCCTTCGATCATGGTTTGCACGTCGTGCTTCCAGGCGATTTGAGTCAGTTCACCCAGTGTTTCCAATTCGCCGAACTGGGCGGCGTCGTTGGCATCGTAAATCGAGCCCGGACGCAGGCCGTCGCCCAGCGAGAACGATACGTCGTAGGCTTTCATGATTTCGCAGATTTCTTCGAAATGCGTGTAGAGGAAGCTCTCGGTATGATGAGCCAAACACCATTTGGCCATGATCGAACCGCCGCGCGAGACGATGCCGGTTAGGCGTTTGGCCGTCAGCGGCACATGGTGCAGGCGCACGCCGGCGTGGATCGTAAAATAGTCGACGCCTTGCTCGGCTTGCTCGATCAAAGTGTCGCGGAAAATTTCCCAGGTCAGTTCCTCGGCCTTGCCGTCGACTTTTTCCAGAGCTTGGTAGATCGGTACAGTGCCGATCGGCACCGGCGAATTGCGTAGAATCCATTCGCGGGTTTCGTGGATGTTTTTGCCGGTCGACAAGTCCATGATGGTATCGGCACCCCAACGGATGCCCCACAGCATTTTTTCGACTTCTTCTTCAATCGAGGAAGTGATCGCCGAATTGCCCAAGTTGCCGTTGATCTTGACCAGGAAATTGCGGCCAATGATCATCGGCTCCAGTTCCGGGTGGTTGATATTGGCCGGGATGATGGCGCGGCCGCGCGCGACTTCGGAACGGACGAATTCCGGAGTAATGTACGATTGGATATTGGCGCCGTAGGAAAAACCCGGATGCTGGCCTTGGTAACGGTCGCGCATCGCTTCCAGATTCTGGTTCTCGCGGATGGCGATGTATTCCATCTCGGGCGTGATGATACCTTTGCGGGCATAGTGCATCTGGCTGACGTTGTGGCCGGACTTGGCGCGGCGCGGGTTGCGGGTCAGTTCGAAACGAAGATGCGCAGTCTTGGGGTCGTGCAGCCGCTCGTGGCCGTATTTTGAGGTCGGGCCGCTCAGCACTTCGGTGTCGCCGCGTTCTTCTATCCATTTGCCGCGCACCGAACCCAAGCCTTGGTGCAGGTTGATGTCGACGTTGGGATCGGTATAAGGGCCGGAAGTGTCGTAGACGAAAATCGGCGGATTTTTCTCGGCGCCGAAATGGGCCGGGGTATCGGACAGGTTGATCTGCCGCATCGGCACCCGCATGTCGGCGCGGCTGCCCTGGATATAGACTTTTTCCGAGGCGGGGTAGGAATCGATTCTTATGCTACTGCCGGTGTCGGTAGTAATTTCATTGCGGACAGCGCTCATGCTTATCTCCAAAAATCAGAATAAATCGCGAGCGCAGGGAAGGATTGGCTTTCCTACGCCGGCATTAACCGGATCAGGTTCGAAGGGTTTTTCTCAGCTTCCGCTCAGGAATTGGGCGGAAACACCCCTAGCCTTTTAGGTAGCCGGTACGTTAAATGATAATCCCGCCAATTGCAAGCTCGGAAAACGCAACGATTAGCGTAAAAAGCTTATAAAACAATAGGTTTTATCGCGCCGCCGCCAATCGCAGGCAAATTGCTATGATACCCGACACCTAGCCAGCCATTCTGCCATGACCGACGAACAAGCCTTCACCGATCTCGACCGCGGATTCGCCCGCTTCCTCGCCGAACGCAGCCGCTTGAGCGGCTCGAAAAAAAACCGTTTCGAAACCTTGCTGCTGCAGTTATCGGCCCAACAAGGCGCCGGCCATAGCTGCATCGCGATCGGCGCGGAAGACCGGGAAATCGTGCTGGCCTCCGGCCTGGCCTCGGCGGACCGGGTGACGCCCTTGATCGCCGAAGCCGACCGCTTGTATCTACATCGCTACTGGCATTACGAGGAACGCCTGGCTCGGCAACTCGGGGCGCTGACCCGGCAACAATTCGATACCGGACATCTCGAAGCTCACCTGGAACGCTATTTCCCGAGCCAAGGCAACGAAATCGATTGGCAGAAAACCGCAGCAGAAGCGGCAGTCGGCCAGGCCTTGAGCATCATTACCGGCGGCCCCGGAACCGGAAAAACCACCACGGTGCTGAAAATTTTGGCCTTATTGCTGGAAACCAGCCGCCAAGCGCTACATATCGCGCTGGCCGCTCCCACCGGCAAAGCCGCGATGCGCCTGCAAGAGTCGATCGTCGCCAACAAACCCGGGCTGGATTGCGCCGCCGACGTGAAAACCCGAATTCCGGAGCAGGCCAACACGTTGCACCGCCTGCTCGGCGCCAAGCCTCCCACGCCATATTTCCGTCACGATGCCGGCAATCCGCTGCCGTACGATGTCGTCGTGGTGGACGAAACCTCGATGGTCGATCTGGCGCTGATGAGTAAACTGGTCGACGCACTGAAACCGGAGTCGCGCTTGATTTTGCTGGGAGACAAAGACCAACTGGCCTCGGTCGAGTCCGGCTCGGTCTTGGCCGACCTTTCCGCCGGCCTGGCCGAACGCACGGTGGAATTGCAAAAATCGCATCGGTTTCAAGGCCGCATCAAACAACTGGCCGTCGCCGTCAACCGCCAGGATGCCGATCTAGCCTGGCAACTGTTGCAGGAACCGAATCCGGCAGTGCGGCGCCTGAACGGCGACCCGATCGACTGGATCATCGAAAATTATGCCGAGTATTTGCAAGCAATTTCGGACGGCGCCGACCCGGCTCGAATTTTCGCCGCGTTCAACCGCTTTCGGGTGCTTTGCAGCAACCAACGCGGGCATAACTCGGTCGGCGAGATCAATCGGCGGGTAGAGCTGGAGCTGGCAAACCGCGGCACAATTCGGCCGGGAGCGGCATGGTACGCCGGCAAACCGGTCATGATTACCGCCAACCACGCCAGCATGCAACTCTACAATGGCGACATCGGCCTGTGCCTGAACGACCCGGAACACGGCGGCCAGCTTCGGGTATTTTTCCCGCGCGGCGAGCAATTCCGTAAATTGTTACCGGCCCGCCTGCCGCCCTGGGAGACGGTGTTTGCGATGACGATACATAAAAGCCAGGGCTCGGAGTTCGAAAACATATTGATTGCGTTACCCGACGCCGTTAATCCGGTTCTGAGCAAGGAACTGTTGTACACGGCAATCACCCGCGCCAAGCAATCATTAGCCGTCAGTGCGAGCCAAACCATTTTCGAGGCTTGCATCCGCCATCGCGTCGTCAGACACAGCGGCCTGACCGCAAAATTAAAAACTTACGCATCCGGATCAAGCCCATGAAATCGATCAAAAAACGCAGCAAACGCTTACTGGCCGACATCAAAACCGCAGCGGACCGGTTAGCGTTCTTGAGTGCAGACTTGGAGCTTTTACAAGGTTTATTCGAAACGGCCAGCCAAATTAGCGATTGCGCTGTCACGATCGCCGAACGAATATCCGATGCACATAAAACCGAAGCGGCTTCGGTTCTGGCTCAATCGCCAGAACTGGCCAGACTGGGAGATTTTGCCGATCTGGACGCGATCAGTCTGCTTGAAGAGCGCCTATTTACGGCGCAGGCCAATCTGGCGGAAGGGGAGGCCGGCCGATTTTTTCAACAACTGCTGGAAAAATCGGAGACGCTGTATGCGGGGCTTTCGGAGAGCGTCCAGCAACTGCTGGCACTAGCAGAAGACGCTGATGAAGGTTAGTGGCTGCGCTGCACTGAAAAGTGCGCCAGCGCTTCCAGGGCCTGTTTGTATTCTGAATCCGGCAGGCAATCCAATGCGGCAATCGCCAGTGCCGCGGCGCGCTCGGCGCATTGTTCGGTATACTCGATCGCATTGGTAGCTTTCACGACCTCGTAAACCTCGTTGAAAGCTTCGCGCGAACCCTGCCGGATCGCGTCGACCACGATTTGCGACTGGCGCTCGTCGCCGTGCTGGATGGCGTAAATCAGCGGCAGGGTCGGCTTACCCTCGGCGAGATCGTCGCCCAGATTTTTGCCCAACTCCTCGCTATTGGCCTTGTAATCCAAAGCGTCGTCGATCAATTGAAACGCCACACCCAGTTGTTGGCCGTAAACCGCCAAAGCGTCTTCGGTGGCGGCATCCGCCCCAGAAACCACTGCCGCCAACCGAGTCGCGGTGCTGAATAGAATCGCGGTTTTACGGGCGATCACTTCCAGGTATTTGGCTTCGCTGGTCTCCGGGTTGTTACAGTTCAACAACTGCAATACCTCGCCTTCAGCGATTGCGGTAGTGGTCTTGGACATGATGTCCATCACCCGCATGTTGTCGGTCCGCACCATCATTTCGAACGCGCTGGAATATAAATAGTCGCCGACCAAGACGCTGGCCGCATTCCCCCAAACCGCATTGGCGGACTCTTTACCGCGCCGCAATTCGGATTCGTCGACCACGTCGTCGTGCAACAAGGTAGCGGTATGGATAAACTCGATCACGGCTGCCAACGTCAAATGCCGCTCGTCGATCTGACCCAGGGCCTTTGCCGCCAGCAACAGCAACATCGGCCGCAACCGCTTACCGCCGTTGCCGATGATGTAGTGACCGATTTGATTGATCAGCACAACATCGGAGCTCAGTTCGTTTAAAATCAACCGGTCGACGGCCAGAGTCTCGGCGGTGGTTAAATTTTTAATCGAATCGAAATCTATAGGGGCTGAAGCTGGCGTTGAAACTTTAGCTATCATGAAGTTTTGGGCTAATCGCCTGTCGACGCGTGACGTAAATAACCGGTCATGCTATGAATAATCGCAGATAGTGTCAATAGCACTCGACCGAAACGGCACCACCGCTGTATTACTATCAGTAATTTAGGTTTGACGTAAACCTTGTTAAAAAATATAATCTGCTGTTCACTTTTAACAGATTATGCTTGATGGAGCTTACGCTGATGTATGCGGTAATTCAAACAGGTGGTAAACAGTATCGAGTCGCAGAGGGTACTACCTTAAAAATAGAAAAACTTGAGTTGGGCGCCGGCGACAGCGTTGAGTTCGACAAAGTGCTGATGGTTCAATCCGGCGACTCTGTAAAAGTAGGTCAGCCTTACGTCGAAGGCGGCAAAGTGACTGCAACCGTAGTCTCTCAAGGCCGGCACAAAAAAGTCAGAATCATCAAATTCAGAAGACGTAAGCACCACATGAAACAACAAGGTCATCGTCAATATTACACTGAAGTGCAAATCACCGGCATTTCGGCATAACTTATCCGAGGATAGAAAATGGCTCACAAGAAAGCAGGCGGTAGTACCCGCAACGGTCGCGACTCCAATGCTCAACGCCTGGGCGTCAAGCGTTTCGGCGGTCAAGTCGTGAAGGCTGGCAACATCCTGGTTCGCCAACGCGGCACCAAATTCCACGCTGGCGACAATGTCGGTGTCGGCAAAGACCACACCTTGTTCGCCCTGACCGACGGCAAAGTGGTTTTCGTTGAAAAAGGCCCGCAAAACCGTAAATACGTCAGTATTGCAGCAGCGTAAATTCTGATTGTGCCTTGGCACATTCGACCCGAAAAGCCTCGTTTCATAGCGGGGCTTTTTTGTTTATACCGGTAGATTATGAGATTTGTTGACGAAGCGGAAATCCGCGTAGAAGCAGGCGACGGCGGCAACGGCAAAGCCTCGTTCCGCCGCGAAAAATACATCCCCCTCGGCGGCCCGGACGGCGGCGACGGCGGCGACGGAGGTAGCGTTTACCTGGTCGCCACCGAAAACGTCAACACCCTGGTAGATTTCCGCTACCACTCCGTGCACCGCGCCCAACGCGGCGAAAACGGTGGCAGCCGCGATTGCACCGGCAAAAAGGGCGAAGATTGCTTCGTCGCGGTACCGCCGGGAACCATAGTCTACGAAGCCAACACCGGCGAGAAAATCGGCGACCTGACCAAACCCGGCCAACAATTGCTGGTAGCCAAAGGCGGCTTTCACGGCCTGGGCAACACCCGCTTCAAAAGCAGCATTAATCGCGCCCCGCAACAGACCAGCAAGGGCTCGCCCGGCGAACATCGCATGCTACGCCTGGAATTGATGGTCATCGCCGACGTTGGCTTACTCGGCATGCCGAATGCCGGCAAGTCCAGCCTGATTCGCACCGTATCCTCGGCCAGGCCCAAAGTCGCCGATTATCCGTTCACGACGCTGCATCCCAATTTGGGCGTAGTACGGGTCGACGACCTGCGCAGTTTCGTCATCGCCGACATCCCCGGCGTCATTGAAGGCGCCGCCGAAGGCGCCGGCCTGGGTTTACAGTTTTTGAAACACCTGTCACGCACCGGTTTGCTGTTGCACATGGTGGACATCGCCCCTTACGAAAGCGACGAAACGCCGGTCAGCGCCGCCCGCAAGATCATTCGCGAAGTGGAAAAATGGAGCGACGAACTGGCGCACAAGCCACGCTGGCTGGTGCTGAATAAAATCGATAACGTGCCGGACGACGAAGTCGACGCCCTCAGCCAAAGCATCATCGCCGAATTGGGCTGGACCGGGCCGGTATTTCTGATTTCCGCCCTGAAAAACCAGGGCACCCAAGCCTTGATGTACGCCATCATGGATTTCCTGGAACAACAAAGAGCCCGCACAGAAGATACGCAACAGGAGTTGCCCAGTGAGCCGTTCTGATTTTTGCCAAGCCAAACGCGTTGTCGTCAAAATCGGCAGCTCCCTGCTTACCGACGGCGGCCGCGGCCTGAACAAGCCCGCCATCGCCAACTGGGTCGCGCAAATGGCCGCACTCAGGCAGCGCGGCGTCGACGTGGTGTTAGTCTCATCCGGCTCCGTCGCCGAAGGCATGGTGCGTTTAAAGCTGAAAGCCCGCCCCAAGACCCTGCACGAACTGCAAGCTGCCGCCTCCGTCGGACAAATGGGCTTGGTGCGCCGCTTCGAAGACGAATTCCAGCTTCACGAACTGCTCGCCGCCCAAGTGCTGCTGACCCACGATGATCTATCCGACCGCCAACGCTACCTCAACGCCCGCAGCACCTTGCTGACCCTGCTGCAATTCGGCGTAGTGCCGGTGATTAACGAGAACGACGCGGTCGCCACCGAAGAAATCCGCTTCGGCGACAACGACACCCTGGGCGCCTTAGTCGCGAACTTGGTCGAAGCCGACCTGTTGATCATCCTAACTGACCAGACCGGTTTATTCGATGCCAATCCCAGCCTGAATCCGGACGCCAAACTGATTGCGGAAATCAGCGTCAACGCAAGCCTGCTGGATGAAGTTGCCGGCGGCAGCATCAGCGGCCTGGGTCGCGGCGGCATGTACACCAAGGTGCGCGCCGCGCGTCTGGCGGCGCGTTCCGGCGCCGCCACCGTCATCGTCTCCGGCAAGATCGACAACGTGATTCCGGCGGTATTCGAAGGCGCCGAACTCGGCACCTACCTGATCCCGAACATCGCGCCACTGGCGGCGCGCAAACAATGGCTGGCCGGCCAATTACAGCTCAAAGGCAGCGTCACTCTGGATGACGGCGCCGTCAAAATCCTGAAAGAAGCCGGCAAAAGCCTGCTGGCGGTCGGCGTCAAAGCCGTTAATGGCGGCTTCCAACGCGGCGATTTAGTGTCCTGCCTCGACCTGCGGGGCAATGAAATCGCCCGCGGCCTGATCAATTACGGCGCCGAAGACGCCGCCAAAATTGCCGGCAAAGCCAGTAGCGAATTCGAAGCGCTCCTCGGCTACGCCGACGACGCCGAACTGATCCACCGCGACAATCTGGTCTTGATCTAAAACGGGCCGGATTGGCAAAGTCGCCAAGCCGGCCTGACACCAGCTTAAGTATTCTGAATCACAATGTTCGGAAAACGGCCGCTGTAATCTTTGGTCCGCATTGCCAATTTGGCGGCCATTTTGCGGGCGATGGCTTTGTAAATTTGCGCCGGCCGCCCGTCCGGATCGGCCACCACCGACGGTCGACCGCTATCGGCATATTCGCGGATATGGATATCCAAGGGCAATGCACCAAGCATATCCACCTTGTTTTTCGCCGCCATCGCCACCCCGCCGCCCTGGCCGAAAATCGCTTCCTCATGTCCGCAATTGCTGCAGATGTGCATACTCATGTTCTCGACCAGTCCCAGAATCGGCACATTCACCTTTTCGAACATGCCCAAACCGCGCTGGGCATCGATCAACGCGATATCCTGCGGCGTGGTGACGACCACGGCCCCGCTGACCGGAATTTGTTGCGCCAGCGTCAGTTGAATATCGCCGGTGCCCGGCGGCAGGTCGATGATCAAATAGTCCACGCTGTCCCATTGGGTCTGCGTCAGCAACTGCTGTAGCGCGCCGGTCACCATCGGTCCGCGCCAGATCATGGGCTGGTCGGGATCGACCAAATAACCGATGGACATGGTCTGGATACCGAAGGAAATCTTCGGCTTCAGCATTTTGCCGTCCTCGCTGTCCGGCTTACCGGACAAACCCAGCATGGTCGGAATGCTCGGTCCGTAAATATCGGCATCGAGAATGCCGACGTTGGCACCCTCGGCGGCCAGCGCCAACGCCAGATTGACCGACGTGGTGGACTTGCCGACGCCCCCCTTGCCGGACGCCACTGCAATAATGTTCTTAACGTTCAGTAGTGGCTTCAGCGTTTTTTGTACCGCATGAGACACGATATTGACGTTGACTACAACATCGACTTTGCCCACGCCAGGCAGGGCTTGCAGGCGCTGCGTCAACGTTTCCCGCAATTCTTCCAGATAGCTTTTGGCCGGATAACCCAGTTCGATCGCCACACTGACATCTTGGCCTTCCACAATGATCTTCTTGACCGATTTGGCCGAAACCAGGTCGGTTTCGACATTCGGATCGATGAAACCTTTCAGTAAATTCTCGACAACCGCCTTGTCAATGCTCGCCATGCAAAACTCCGGATCAAATAGGTAATAACCGAGTAGTTTACTGCGAATTCACAACCGCTCAAGCCCTTTCTCCTGCGCCGGCCCGACAAACATTGCCCGCAAACCAAGTTGCCACACATCCGGTCGCCTCAAGCCGTTGCATCGCCAAGCCGACGGCTTAACGTCATCACTTCAAACAAACCACAGCAACATAAAAAATAAATTTTACTTTTATAATAGAAAGTTATAGAAATAACCTAATACTTGAGATTAAATTTATTCATCTTAATTCGCTCTTAATTACGGCCTCATCTGACTTTAATTTGCATCGTTTAGTGTCAACCACCTGATTTTGAACATTTAACAGACACATGACTCGACCCGCCGCCACGCCAAACCGCATCGCATCGCCCAAAGCGTTAGCCATCTCGGCACTGCTATTGAGCCAATTGCTGTCAGGCTGCCAAAGCTTGCAGATTTTCCAGCAGCCCGAGCCGGAAACCATCGTCTGGAACAGCAAAGCCGAAGACGTACCGATACACGAATTCAGCCTGAACCCGGGCCAAAACATGGTCGGCGAGTTGGCCAGCATCACCAGCGCCGAAAACGACACGCTGTCCGACATCGGCCGCCACTACGGCCTGGGCTTCAACGACATCGCCAACGCCAATGCCGGTGTCGATCCCTGGACGTTGTCCTCGGGCCAGAACGTGTTGCTGCCGCTCAGCTTCATTCTGCCGGACGCTCCACGCAAGGGCATCGTGCTGAACCTGGCCAACATGCGCATGTTTTATTTCCCGAAAAACGCGACCAACAGCGTGCTGACCTACCCGGTCGGCATCGGCCGTCAAGGCTGGCATACGCCGCTGGGGCAAACCCAGATCGTCGCCAAGAAAGCCAATCCCGACTGGACCGTGCCGACATCGATCCAACGGGAACACCAAGCGCAAGGCACGCCGTTACCCAAAGTCGTGCGCTCGGGGCCGGACAACCCTCTAGGCGATTACGCCATGCCGCTGGGTTTCAGCGGTTACCTGATCCACGGCACCAACAAACCCTACGGCATCGGCATGCAAGTCAGCCACGGCTGCGTGCAACTCTACCCGGAAGACATCGAAACCCTGTTCGGCAAGGTCGAGATAGGCACGCAGGTCAATATCGTCCACCAACCTTATCTGGCAGCCTGGCGCGACGACATGCTGTATCTGGAAGCGCATCCGCCGCTGGACAAATGGGAGAAGCAAAAAAAGCAGTTGCAAAAAGACATTCGTAAGAAACTACAACAACTGGCCGCCGCCAAAGGCGCAGAGGTGGATTGGAGCAAGACCGACCGCATCCTGCAGCGAGCCGACGGCATTGCCACGCCGGTACTGGCCGGCAGCCCGGACCTGGCGGAACTGAAAGCCAACGCAATTCCGCTGGCCCGTCCGGATCGGCTATACGGCCAACCAATTCCATCGGAATTGAGCGATAACGATTGGGCTATTCTCGCCGCCATTTTCGACAACGAAACCGATGCGCAGAAATTGGCGGCGATGCTGAACCACCAGGGTCCGCCGATCCCGGCTCGCAAAGTCGCCAAAGACGGCAATTATCAAGTCGTGGTGGGGCCTTTGAAGAACAAGAAAGAAGTGAAAAGCGTCGCCCAACGCATCAAACAGAATTTCGATATGGACGTTACCACGCTGGCTCCGAGGCAAGCCGCGAAAAACTGACTCGGCAGAATAAGCCCGCGGATTGCACCACCGACTCCGCCCAAGCGGTGCGCGAAGTTTTGCAGATTGAGCGGGCACCTACTGAAACAAGAAGGGCGTCTTTAGGCCAACTTCAGAACAGGCTGCGAAAATTTAGGCACGCCGACGATTTCGCCGCGCTGCAAATGCAAATACTGCAAGCCCATCAGCGTCGAAATTTCGTCGTACTCAATCCAGACCACCTTCGCCTCGCCCTCCACGCCGAGTTCATGAAAATCGAAGCTGGCAATAGTTCCTTCCGCGACTTCGATCCTGCCCAGCATGCGGATCATGATGCCGTCTATCGACACGTTCTCGGTATTGAACGCATAATCGGTGTTGTTGAGCACGATATGGCCGGCAGTCGAAATGTTTTTCCGGTATGCGCGGCGGCTGTAGAGCAAATTGTCGACGTCGTAAGACAGGTTGCGGAATTCGACCGCAATCTGGAATCCGGCGTGGACCGACTCGGCCCTGACCACTTCCGCCTCGCCCGCCAAGTTGATGTCCGGCAGGTAAAAATCGACGATAGGCGAAACTTGCAAGGCCCGAAATATGTCTTTGATGCCGGCCAACGAAGGTTTGACCTTTAATAGCGCCAACAGACCGGTTATCGACAGATTGACCACCACGATTTCATGCTCCTCCTGGCCTAGGTACAAAAGTCCGTGGCTGGCAAGGCTTTTTCGGTAGGCGCGGTTTTTGGTAGCGAACATGCTGTAATCCTTGTCTGACGGCGTGCTTTACAGGCTGCTAACGCTGAAAGCAGCAGCGCAAGACCTTATGTTTTTGTTATGGATTGAGACCGGGTATGTTAAACAAATTTTTTTGTCTGGCAAGCTTAGCCGTTTTGTCGGCCTGCGCAAGCGTACCGCCGAAAAACCCCGAAAACATCTGCCAAATCTTCCGCGAAAAGGAAGACTGGTACCAGGCCACCTTAAACTCCGCCCGCCGCTGGGGTGTGCCGATCGCAGTACAAATGGCCATCATCAACCAGGAATCCAGCTTCGTCGCCGACGCCCAGCCTCCGCGGCCGGTAATTTTAGGATTTATTCCTTGGTTCCGCTCCAGCAGCGCGTACGGCTATCCCCAAGCCAAGGATGAAACTTGGGCAGACTATCAAAAGCAGGCCGGCAACTGGTGGGCCGACCGCGAGGACTTCGCCGACAGTTGCGATTTCGTAGCTTGGTATTGCGCCACCAGCAACCGCAAACTCGGCATCCCGACCTCGGACGCGCAAAAGCTATACTTGACCTACCACGAAGGGCTGGGAGGCTTCCAGCGCAACTCCTACCTGTCGAAACAATGGCTGATGCATACCGCGCAAAAAGTGCATCAGCGGGCATTGCGCTACGACGCGCAACTGGCCGGGTGCCGACAAGAGCTGGAAGCTAAAAACTGATACACTAGCCACCCCGTTAACCGATGCCGATATGCATAATAACCCGGCCCTTAAATACCGTTCGCCTTTATGCCCTTTGGATACCGAGCTAACCGAAGGAACCAGCCCGAACGGAATGCTCGGCAGGAAACCTCTAAAATTGCACCTCGATTAACTTATTGATCCGGCCCTTAGTTGTTTAAATCGTTCGTGCTGAGCTTGTCGAAGCACAACCCGCATTTCGACTGACTCAATACCCACGGGGCGTAACGGCGAACAGATGTTAAAACTTTACAAGACCGGATCAATTGAGAACACCAAGCTTTATAAAGCGAAGTGTTAGCCGTTTGTGCTGAACTTATCAAAGCATCAACGGATAATGTTTAGAGGTTACCGCCAATCGATAGGCCTGGCTTATTGATCGAGCCAAGTGCCGTTAATATCCGTTGGCGGCTTGTCACTTGGGTATTGAGATTATGCTTCGACTGGCTCGGCACGAACGGTAAAAACAATTTAAAGGCCGGATCAATAACAACGGCATCAGCAACTTTCCGGAGTATTCATGAAGTCTACGAAACAACGCATCATCGCCACATTAATCGCATTTATCACAGGATTTATTATGTTCTCACTGGCCAACGCCAACACCCCAGCCGAAAACAAAGCCGCCGGCGAAAAGTACCTGGCCGAAAACGCCAAAAATCCCGGCGTGACCACCACCGCCAGCGGCCTGCAATACCAAGTATTTACCGAAGGCACCGGCGCGTCGCCCAAAGCTAGCGACAACGTCACCGTCCACTACAAAGGCACCACCATCGACGGCAAAGAATTCGACAGCTCCTACAGCCGCGGCGCACCGGCCACGTTCCCGCTGAACAGAGTCATCGCCGGCTGGACCGAGGGCGTCCAGTTGATGAAAGAAGGCGCCAAATACCGCTTCTTCATCCCTTCCAACCTGGCCTACGGCGAACGCGGCGCCGGCCGCGACATCGGCCCGAACTCGGCGCTGATTTTTGATGTGGAACTGATCAAAGTAAATTAAGCCCCCAATGTCGTTAAGTTACGGATGGTAGGAGCGGGCCATGCCCGCGATCAAACGCCTTCGGTCGCAGGCTTAGCCTGTTCCTACAAAATTTGAACAAGCTGGTTTGTTCCTAACTTAACGACATTGCCCCTAAACCGCCTCCGGCTGTTTTCCTAAAATCCGGACCAGCAAAAAATCCTTGGCAAAGTGCCACAAAAATACCGGATTGGTCGAAAAATAACGCTTGATCAAGCGCCGATCTTTCGCCATACGATAAACCCACTCCAGACCGCTTTTCTGCATCCAGAGCGGCGCCCGCTTGATATGGCCGGAGTGAAAATCGAACGCGGCACCGACGCCAAGCTGCACCGGAACATTAACCCGATCGAGATGCGAGGCAATCCACTTTTCCTGCTTCGGCGCACCCAAGCCAACCCACAAAAAATCGGGCTTGGCATCGTTAATCAAATCGACCAATTGCTTGTCTTCTTCCTCCGATAACGGCCGGAACGGCGGCGAATGCCAACCGACAATATCGGCTTCCGGGAAACGGCTGCACACATTCTTGACCAAGTCCGCCAGCACCTCGTCCTTACCGCCCAGAAAAAAATGCCGCCAGCCTCGGGCTTGACCGTGGTCCAAACATTTCAGCATCAAATCCGGACCGCAGACGCGGCTTCGAATATTGGCCCGATGCACCAAATTCGCGTACCAAACCAAAGGCAAACCGTCCATTGTCGTCAATGCGGCGTTGGAAATATTACGTAGTTCGTGGTCGGTAAGGCTGGCCACCGTCGTATGTACGTTTGCGATGCAAACTTGATGCGCCGCTCCTCCGGCTATCCAGGATTGAAATAATTGCAACGCACTGTCGTAAGTGAGAATGGGAAATTTGATCCCCAGCACCGCTACGGTTTTAGGGGGCGTTAAACCTTGATCCATAAGGCAATCCATATAGTCAACAAAAACCTCTCAACGAAAGGCAACGGGCGTAAATACCGCGACCTGGAGAGTAATTGGATTAAAAGAAAACGTCGGCTCGACCTAGATTGATCAGACCGAAAAACGACGCATTTATCAGGCCGTGCTTAGGTTTACAACTTGCCCTCCAGGAAACGGCAGCGACTCCGTTAATAAATCAGCCGCCAACCTAGATTCGACATCTTTCGCTCGGGTTCGAGCCCAATAAGGCGGCGCCAAACTCTTTCCGACGAGATCGACGAACTGCACGCGGAACAAACACGTTCGGAGCATCCTTAAGCCAAGAACAGTCTGCTCCAGAATCTCCGTTTATAACTCTTATGTCAACTTCGACAGCACATCGACACCGTTAAACCGACCATCCTGCAATTCAATCGAACACCATTGGACGGCGCTTTAAAGCCCCCTAAGCGATAGCACTACAGCCCTTCGCAATGTGCATCACAATTGCCCTACTGTCCGTTAGTACAATTTACAATCCGCAAACAATATAAAATTTCGGTTTATCTACCGTAAATAAGGAGTTATGATTGGCTCAACCGAATCATATAAATACGCGGCAATGCAGGCATGAACGGAATCCTCTGCTGACCCGATTTTGAAACAAATTCAACGTATCTTCACCGCCATGGTCAAGGAACAGACTGTTATCACTCAAATACCGACCCGACTTACGCGCGTAACCTACACCCAAGCCAAGCCAAGCCAACACAACGCGCATGTTAATCAAGGAGAAACTAATGTATTTCAAAATGCCGATACTTCTGGCCTGCCTATTCCTGTGCACCAGCGCCACTGCGCGAGACTTTTACGTGTCGCCTACCGGTAGCGACAAGTTAGATGGCTCATCGCCCAACGCCAATTTTTTCAACAAAACCGGCCCCTTCAAAACACTGAACCGTGCCAAGCAAGCAATTCGTGATTTGAAACTTGCCAGCATGTTTAATGAACCGGTCGTGGTACATCTCGGCAAAGGCACTTACCCATTGCAAGCGCCACTGGAACTTGGCGCCGAGGATTCGGGGCTTCCGGGACAAGAAATCATCTGGGAAGGCGAAAGCAATAGTACGATAATATCTGGCGGCATTCAATTAAATAACTGCCAAGCGTACGACGAACTCACCCCAGAAAAGATAATCAGTTGTCCAGTAACTAATTCAACGATTTCGAATATAACGGCAGAAAAATCCCCTAGAATCGCCGGAGACGCTCCTAAATTTGAGCTTTTCGTCAACGAACATAAAATGCATTTAGCGAGATGGCCAAATGAAGACTGGGCGCATATAAGGATTCCCTTGCGAACTCGAACTAGGCTATTAGTCTTAGAAAAAATGCCTCAATTTCAGGGCGACCTTAGTAAGGCACAAATACACATTTTTGCGGGCAATGACATTGTTGATGAATATATAGGCGTAGCAGCGTTTGACTTAACAAATAACCATATTACATTGTCAAGCGACACATCCTACAATATTTCCTCTGGTAGAAGATTCTACCTAGAAAACATCAAAGCAGAATTAGATACTTCAGAAGAATGGTTTTACGACAAAGCCACCAGTAGAATTTACCTAATACCGCCAAAAAACACCACCCCAGAGAAAATAGTTATATCCTATTCAACAAATCTAATAAAGATCAGGAAATCGAGCCACATCACTTTTAGAAACTTAACATTCCGTCACAGCACAGGAAACGCAATCAACATCGATCAATCGAACAACATATCTATTGACGGACTAGAAATAAACAATATCGGCGGCATAGGCATAAGAGCTCCTAATAACAATAACATCACAATCTCGAATAGTTATATACACGATACAGGACTTGGCGGCATATTACTTTCTGGTGGCGATCGTACTTTATTAGAGAGCGCAAATAACCTAATAGAAAACAATACAATTACCAATTATGACACTGTTTTATTAAACTACTCTCCAGCAATAGCCATCTCAGGCGTTGGCACTTCTGTTACTCACAACCTGATATACAATAGCACCGGAAATGCTATCGTTGTTGCCGGCAATGAACATTTGATTGAAAAAAATGAAGTTACCCAAATATGCAAGCAAGCAGGTGACTGCGGAGCAATATATTTGGCTGGCAGAGATTGGACTTACAGAGGCAACGTCGTTAGATACAATTATGTTCATGATTTCACTGGCTATCAATTAAACCAAGCGACATTGGATATACAAAAAAATAAAGTTGAATACATACCCGACGGAGCAAGAGGTATTTATCTCGACGACGGAGCAAGTGGGAATACTGTTTACGGCAACATACTGGACAATATTAGCTTCATTTCGATTCACGTCGGAGGCGGAAGGGATAACCGTATTGAAAACAATGTCATCAGGTCTCCAAGATACGCATTTCTAATGGATAATCGCGGAACATACGCCGATTGGACACCGAATAGAGAAAGTTTAGCGACAATGCCAATTAGTAGCGAAGCATGGCAGCAAAAGTACCCACAACTAAACCAGCCAATGAATAACGACACTTGGCCAGAGGGCAACACAGTATTTCGAAATATTTTTGCAATTACCAGCACCAACCCAACTAGATCCCTACGTTATGTAGCTCCGCGAAACTCCACAAATATCGGCAATAACTTGGTATGGCATAGAGGAAGCGATATCAGAGTGGACTATATGGTATTAGAGACAGGAGACGGCAAAGGAGGAGCGCCCTGGACAACATGGATAGATCAAGGGATAGAATTAAACAGCATCAATGCAGACCCATGCATCAATATCGTTGGCGGGGTAGTCAAAGTAACATGTAGTAATTCACCCATAAACTCAATCCGATTTGACCCCATACCGACCGACATAGGACTGCTTCAGTAATCCAACGAGCCAAACGGCTTTGCTATTTCGGTGCTATCGGACAAACCCAGTCAACGCTTATTTTGCGATAGTCAATTCAATCCGGACCCCGCGTAAGCGGGGATCTGGGTTCGACCCGTCCACTTGTGCCAGAATGGCTGCGGCGATGCCGCCAGGCGATTAGCCCGCTCTAATGCCGTTGTTATGCGAAACTCGACAAACAACATATCGACTATGCAAGCAGGTGATATATGTCCCCAAAAAATCAGGCAAACCTTCCCAACGACTGTAATCGGGATGGCACCAAACCGCCGCGAAACTCACTGCGGTTCGGCACAGCGCCGGCAAATCAGACCAAACCGATAAAGCTAGTGTTGATGAGCGGCTTACTTTGTCATTGCAGCCTGGCATTATCGGTGGATTTTTACGTGTCCACCGCCGGGAGCGACCAAGCGGACGGCATGTCGGCCGCAGCGGAAGCAGGAGGCGCCCGCGGTCCATTTTTTAGCCTGAGCCGAGCGCAACAAGCCATTAGGGAGCAAAAAACTCAAAATCGCTTTAACGAACCAATCACGGTACACATCCAGCCGGGTATTTACTCGCTACCAAGAGCGTTAACATTCGATATCCGGGACACCGGTTTTGCGGACCGGCCAATACGGTGGCAGGGAGAAGGCAGCCCCGTAATCATCAGTGCAGGAGTTTCTTTGAACGACTGCACCCCCGACCAGCCGCCAATGTGGAGTTGCAATGTAAAAGACCAAGCTTTTACCGGACTCAAATATCGGGAAACGCATCGCAAGCAGGGCGCAGTCCCCGGATTCGAATTATTTGTCAATAACCGCGCATTGCATCTGGCTCGCTGGCCCAATAGCGACTGGGCGCACGTAAAAATACCGTTCGACGACAACACTCGCTTCAGTAGCTTCGAACCTCTTCCCAAATTCGAAAACAACCCTCCCAGCCAAGTACAAGCGCACATTTTTGCCGGAAACGACTGGTACGATCAGTATATAGGGGTAAATTCGACGGACGTCTCTAACAATACATTAAAGCTTGCCAATAAAACGGCTTACAAACTCGGCAGCGGTCGGCGGTTTTACCTGCAAAATATAAAGACGGAACTGGACGCTCCCGGCGAATGGTTTTACGACCGAAACGAAGACAAAATACTGTTTATACCCATCGACTCCGCGAATCCGGATCAAATTACTGCGTCGTACTTACCAAGCCTGCTTACCTTGGATGGCGTGCATCACCTCAGCTTCAGCCATATGAGCTTTCGCTACTCCACCGAGCACGCCATAAAAATCAATAAAAGCGAACATCTGGACTTTACCGACATTGAGGTCAACAACATTGGCGGAAAAGCTATCGAGCTTAAAAATAGCAGTCACGTCACCATTGCCGACAGCCATATTCACGACACAGGGGAAGGTGGCATTCTCCTAAGCGGCGGAGACCGCACTACCTTGCATCCCGCGGAGAATATCGCACATAACAACCGTATTCACGACTTCGGCCGCGTCATAATGACCTATATGCCGGCAATCGAATTGGCCGGCGTCGGCAACCGGGCCACGCACAATCTCGTAGCCGACGCCCCCGGCTCCGGTATATTGGTGAGCGGCAACGATCACGTTATCGAGAAAAACGAGATACACCATGTCTGCGAACAGGCATCGGATTGTGGCGCCATATACTCCGGCCGGGACTGGACCTATCACGGCAACATTATCCGCCATAACAGCATTCACGATCTTTTCGGCTATGGACTGAAAAAAGTCGACATCAGCCAAAACACCTTCAGCTATGCGCGCCCGGACGGTGTGCGCGCAATTTACCTCGACGACGAAGTCAGCGGATTCAGCGTAATTGGCAACTTACTGTACAACCCCGGAATGATCGGCATTCAATTAGGCGGAGGACGCCATACAACGATAGAAAACAATATAATCGTTACGGATAAATACGCGATCATCGTCGACCAGCGCCTACCCAGCGCCGAAATCAAACGTCGCTTAGCGGAAATCCCCTACCGCAGCCCAATATGGAGCAACAAATATCCCGCTTTAGCCGCCCCCATGCATAATGAAAACTGGCCGGAGAACAACCGTATAGTACGAAACATACTAATAACGACTGCGAATAACTGGGGGCTGCGTTATCGAATGCCGGATTCCAGTAACGATATAAGCAGCAATCTAGTTTGGAATACTTCAGGGCCTTTTAAAATTACCTATGAAATACTGGATAGCTCGAAAAAACGCGATGGCGCCTTGTGGACTGAATGGGTTGGCGAAGGAATCGAGAAGAATAGTGTCGAAGCAGACCCTTGTCTAACAATAACTGGAAACATTCCAAAATTCTGCCCAGACACACCGACCAAGAAGATAAGTTTTCAAGCCCTGCCGGAAGATATCGGCCTGATTAAGTAATATCTCTGCAAAACTCTTTAAGAGGCTGTTGATTTTCTATATTTGCACATTGGACAATCTATATTTAGTAGTAAAAATCTCTCGCGCTCACGACATATAGTCGATTTTCGGCCAACTTAACGGGTGTGCAATTGTTTTTCAACACCCTGTTAAATCTGTTCGACAGGCCACTTGGTAAGACTCAATTAGCCGGTTTGAGCAACCTAGGCATTGAATTATACAAGCGTGACAATAACGCCTCCAATCCGCGCCTGACGACTGGGTTGACCGACTGTTCAAAATAGCGGTTTACCGCCCACGACACCAGCAACATAGCAACCATAATAATAAAATTTAGCAATATTCCGTTTGCAGTAACTGTAAAATGCTTCATAAAAATATTGCCAATTTTTAGATGCAACAAATACAAAGGATATGTAATAGCGCCCGCGACAACTAACAAATTGCACCTAATGTCGTCAAACCTTCGCGACGCAATAATCCACATTAACCCGTAACAAAAAGAAATAACAAAACCTACCCCGATATAAGGCAATACTTTAAATCGATCTACCCCAACCAACACGGCCAAACCCAAGGATAAAATAAGCGTGATCACGGACAATCTTCGATGTCGTCCTTGGTAAATATGGTAGAAAGCGCCGCCGGCGGAAAAATAATATCCGTACGATGTAATAAACAACTGCTTAATCCACCCTATATTTACCCCATAAAAATCTGCAAAACACAGCGCTACCCAACCCAAAAGAAGCCAGTGATAAAACCGGTAAACGTTTAATAGCATTAAAACTGCGATCAACAAATAGG
>NZ_JANIBM010000029.1 GCF_024505045.1 Methylomonas aurea
GCGCCGTTTCGACGCGGCGCCCGGCTACGTAAAGCGCGCTTAATCGATGTAACGGCGCAACAAATCCTGGTAGACTTCGATACGGCGGTCGCGTAAAAACGGCCAGATCCTTCTAACATCTTCGCTGCGTTGCACATCGAGTTCAGCAAACAGCAGTAAATCCTGTTTATCGTCGGCGCTGGTCAAAATCTCGCCCTGCGGACCGGCGATAAAACTATTGCCCCAAAACTGGATGCCTTGCGCCTGGTCCGGCGCCGGCTCGAAGCCGATCCGATTACAGGAAATCACCGGTAAACCGTTGGCCACCGCATGGCCGCGTTGCACAGTCACCCAGGCGTCGCGCTGGCGCTGTTGCTCTTCCGCTGCGTCGCTCGGGTCCCAACCGATGGCGGTCGGATAAATCAACACCTCCGCACCGGCTAAGGCCATCAGCCGCGCCGCTTCCGGATACCACTGGTCCCAGCAGATCAATACCCCCAATTTACCGATTGAGGTTTCGATCGGCCGAAAGCCGAGATCGCCCGGCGTGAAATAAAATTTTTCGTAGAAACCCGGATCGTCCGGAATGTGCATTTTGCGAAAGGTGCCGGCAATGCTGCCGTCCTTGTCGAACACCACGGCCGTATTGTGGTAGAGCCCCGGCGCCCGCCTTTCGAAGATCGTCGATACGATCATGACTTTATTGTCGGCGGCGACTTGCGCCAGCACCTCGCAGGTCGGCCCTGGCACCGGCTGCGCCAAATCGAAACAAGCCGTGTCTTCGCTTTGGCAAAAATAATGGTCCAGATGCAGTTCCGGCAGCACGACCAAGTCGGCATTTTGCTTGGCGGCCGCTGCGATTTGGCTGATGGAATAGGCCAGATTGGTCTCCCGGCCGCGATTGCACGGTTGTTGCACCGCACAAGCGATGATCGTTTTCTTCATACTCAAGTGATTACGCTAAATCGGTCGGCGCGAACATTCGCGCCGGAAACAATACCAAGGGTTGATTTTCAAAAGTTCAGTTTGACGAAGGCCGGTACCTGCATGCTGGCGCAATGCAGGCTGCCGTATTGGTGCACTAATGCGCGGCAAGGCACGGCAACGACTTCGCGATCCGGGAAGCAGGTTGCCAAACGCTGCAACGCGACAGCGTCGTTGGCATCGTCGTAAACCGGTACCAGCACTGCCCCGTTGATAATCAGGAAATTGGCGTAGTTGGCCGGTAAACGCTGGCCGTGTTCGTCGAAAATCGGTTTCGGCAGCGGTAACGCCACCAATTTATAAGCCGCGCCGGCTTCGGTGCGGAAAGCCTGCAGTTGGGACTCCATATTTTTCAAGCTGGCATAGTGCGGATCCTCGCTGTCCTCGCAAGCGGTATAGGCAATGGTATCGGCACTGCAAAACCTTGCCAGCGTATCGATATGGGCATCGGTATCGTCTCCGGCCAGATTGCTTTGTTCGACCCACAGCATGCGCTTCGCCCCCAAATAGTTCTGCAATTGGCCGGTAATCGCGTCGGCGGACATCTCCGGATTGCGGTTCGGATTGAACAGGCAATTCTTGGTGCTCATCAAGGTACCTTGGCCGTCGGATTCGATGCTGCCGCCTTCCAACACCAAATCCAGCGTCGCGGTCGGGTAACCCTTGAAAATAGGGTGAGCGAACAATGCCAGATTCAACGCATCGTCGGCGGCATGCGGGTATTTGTTACCCCAGCCGTTGAAACGGAAATTCAACATTTGCACGCTAGCCTTCGGATGTTGCCACTCCATCGTCAGAAATACCGTATCGCGCAGCCAAATGTCGTTGTACTCGGCTTGCACGTAATGGACTTGCGGATTGTGCGGCAATTGCGTCTGGATATGCTTTTGATGCTCGCCGTCCTTGCACACGATCACCAACGGCTGAAACCGGCTGATCGCGGTAGCGGCCGCGTGGTAGCAATCCTCGACCGCGGACAAATTGCTGAAATCGCCGCTATGGTGCGGCCAGGCGATGATAACCGCCGCTTGCGGTTCCCATTCGGCAGGAAAGCGAATCATGGAATACTCCCGGATAAATGACTGGAAAAAACGCGGCATTGTACCAACAGGCGGCGGTTAAGACTTGTCCGGCATATTTTTATTCGCGAGCCGATCAGTCTTTGGCGCGATTCGAATAAAATCGGAAACAGGGGAATGCATTGCACTCCCTCGGCCGCCGCCGCGCCAGGCCGATCGAAAACCGAGCGCCAAACCTTGCTTTTTGCAAATTCCCGCCATACTTAGACCGGCCGGTACCGGAGCGAAACCCGACCGGCCCTTAACCACACCGCAGCCAGCTTACTTCAGATACCGATGCCGATTCGCCGCCAGCCACGTTAACCAGTCCGCAAACATGAAACCTTACCAGCCGTTCCTATTCAGCCAATTCGTGCCGGCGATGCCCGGTTCGCGCCGCATTTTTTTCGGACTGGCCTTAAGCGTCAATTGCGCCGTGGCGGCCGAGCCGCTCCCGGCACTGGAAGACTTGTCGATCAACGAACTGATGCAGATGGAAGTATCGTCGGCGTCCAGAAAAACCCAAACCGTATCCGACACGGCCGCCGCCGCTTTCGTCATCAGCCAGGACGACATTCGCCGCTCCGGCGTGACCTCGATTCCCGATGCGCTGCGCTTGGCGCCCGGCCTCGAAGTCGCGCAAATCAACGCCAGCCTGTGGTCGGTTACCGCCCGCGGCTTCAACGGCCGCTATGCCAACAAACTGCTGGTATTGATGGACGGCCGTTCGGTGTATACGCCGTTGTTCTCCGGCGTGTTCTGGGACTTGCAGGACACGATGATGGAGGACATCGAACGCATCGAAGTGATCCGCGGCCCCGGCGCCGTGATGTGGGGCGCCAACGCGGTGAACGGCGTGATCAACATCATCACCAAAAAAGCCAAGGATACCCAGGGCAACCTGCTGGTGGCCGGCGGCGGCAACCAGGAAACCGGCTTCGCCGGTTACCGCCACGGCGGCCGGGTCGGCGACGACGGCAGTTACCGGGTTTACGCCAGAACTTTCGAGCGCAATACCTTTGTCCGCAACACCGGAGAACGTCTGCACGACGACTGGCGCTCGGTCCAGGGCGGTTTCCGGATCGACAACCGCGTCTCCAACGATAACCGCTACACCGTGCAAGGCGACGTCTACCGCAAGAACGTCGGCAACACGGTGCCGGCGCAAACCGTCGGGGCGCCTTTCAACAGGCCGTTCGATACCGACGACCATGCCGAAGGCGCCAACCTGCTGGCGCGCTGGGAAGGCAACCTCAGCGACGGCTCCGAGTTTATGCTGCAAGGGTATTACGACCGGGTCAATTTCAGCGCAGCGGCGTTATCCGACAGCCAGGACATGTTCGACATCGATTTCCAGCACCGGCTGCATCCCAATGCCGACCACGACCTGATGTGGGGCGCCAGCTACCGCTTCATCCACAGCGCAACCACGGGCAGCGCGGCGATCGCGTTCAACCCTACCAGCCTGGGCTACCATAACGGCAGTGCCTTTGTGCAGGACGACATCACGCTGATCGACAACACGTTGCGTTTGACTTTAGGCACCAAACTGGAAGAAAGCCATTTCGGCAACACCCAGGTGCAACCCAATGCCCGGCTGATGTGGACACCGGACCCGAAACATTCGCTGTGGGCCTCGGTGTCGCGGGCGGCGCGCACGCCGTCGCGCGGCGAGGCTCAGGCCAATATTGCCTTGGGCGGCGTTCCCACCGGCTTCCCGGCACCCTTCGATCAGATTCAGGTTATGGCGCAGCCCAATCCCGATTTGCGGGCCGAGAAAGTGTTCAGTGCCGAGATCGGCTACCGGACGCAATGGACCGACAAGTTTTCCACCGATATTGCCGCGTTCAGTAACCATTACACCGATCTGATCATGTTCCGCCAAGGGGCGCTCAACTTCGCCACCTTGACCCAACCGCTGATCTGGTACAACAACAGCCGCGAAGTCACCACCCGTGGCATCGAAATCGCCGGCGAATGGCAAGCCTTGGATTGGATGCGCTTTACCGGCAATTACAGCCATCTGAAAATCGAACGGCCTTACGACAGCAATAACCCGGATATCGCCGGCCTCAGTCCGCGCCACCGCGGCTCGCTGCGCTGGCAGATGGATTTGCCGGAACGAATCAAACTCGACCTGACCTTGCGCCATGTCGGCAAACTGGCTGCGGTCGGCCAGCGAATTCCGGCTTACACCACCTTCGACGCCCGCCTGGCTTACGAACCGGTTTCCGGACTGGAACTTGCATTCGTTGCCCAAAACCTGTTCTCGCCGCGGCATCCGGAATTTCAAGACTCGGCCGCCATTTCTCTGCCCGGCGCTGCGGCAGAAATTCCGCGCTCGATCTACGGCAAACTCAGTTGGCGTTTTTGATTTTTCCCTCTATGCGAGTACCTACCATGCAAGCGTTCTTGAAAAAATACCTACCCTGGATCGCAGCGGGCATCGTGCTGCTGGTCGGCTGGCTGTGGCCGGCTTGGTTACCCTGGCTGCTGTTGGCCTTGGCGGTCGCCGCCTGGCTGTTCCTGCCGCGCCGGGGTTTGATCGGCCCGGTCGAATTGCCGGCCGACGACGCCTTTTTACCGACCGAACAGGTGCAATGGTGGTACTGGACCGGGCATTTGTTCACCGAAGACGGCCGCCGCTTCGGTTTCGAAGTGGTGTTCTTCTCGTTCGACAGTCTGGTGATTTTCCGCGACCAACTGGTGCAGGCCGCCGTGACCGACGTCGACGGCCAAAAATTCAGTTTCAAAGAATTCGTCGAATTCCATTTGCCGCAGCGCACGCCGAACGGCTTCAACCTGACCTCCGGCAAAGACAACAAAGTCACCGCGGTCGGCGGTAACGGCAGCGACCGCCTGCACGCCGAAGTCGACGGCTACGTGCTGGATCTGGAACTGAAATCGACGCAAGAGCCGGCTCTGCATTACGGCGGCGACGCCCATCCCTACCGTTTCGGCGGCTACACCTATTACTATTCCCGGCCGAAAATGGCGACCACCGGCACGATCAGTGTCGGCGGCCGGACCTTCAACGTCAGCGGTAATAGCTGGTTCGACCGTCAATACGGCGAACTCTACCAAGCCATTCAGCAAGGCTGGCAATGGTTTGCTATCGAACTGGAAGACAACCGGCAAATCATGCTGTTCGACTTCAAGGGCAGCGACAGCAACGTCGAGAAGTCCGGTTCGATCACTGACGCCCAGGGCCAGACTGTGACGCTGGCCGCGCATGAATTCGATGTCAAAGTGTTGGGTGAATGGATTAGTCCGCACACCGGTTGTACCTATCCATCCGGCTGGGCAGTGACCGTGCGCGGCGAGACTTTTACGGTGGAACCGCTAGTCAAGGATCAGGAACTGCGCGCCCAGCACAGGCTGTGGATCGGCCCGGTATACTGGGAAGGGGCCTGCAGCGTCAGTGGCGCCAGCGCCGGCCAAGCCTATGTCGAACTGAACGGCTTCTGCCGTTGCCCGAACAAAGGCTTGGGGTAAAAAACAGTCGCCGCACACCGCGGCGGCTAGTTCCGCGCGCCGGCAAGCCGCGGCCAATACTGTAGCGGCCGCGGCGACAAGCTGTTACCTTAGCCTACGGAATAAAAACCATGCGAGCCTGGATGGCCTTTGACCGTGTCAAGCTCGGCGCCCGCCGTCGGCACACCGATCCCGTTGCACCACACGATAGATGACACCAACCGCCCCAGACGCACCGTCAACCTCGGCCGCCCGCAGCTTGCGCCGCCGTGCGTTTTGCCGTTTGCGTTCCGGATTGGTCGGCGCGCTAGCTACTCTGGTTTCCGCGTTGCCGCGGTTAGGGCCCATTCACCCAGCGCTTATCAACTCGGCCCGAATGATTGCCGGTATTAAGTTCGGGCTGAGTTGGTCGAAGCCCAAATTGGAGCGCCCTTCGACACGCTCAGAGCGAACGCTGATAAAGCGCCGAGTTAACCGATGCGGAACGAAATCGACCGAGCCAGGCCAGCGCCGCCAGTCGGGCAAATCCGGGCGGCCGGCACCGGAATGGCGCCGCATCCGGGCCCTGCTTGTCGCCGCACTCCAGCTATTGGCCTTATTCGCAGCGGACAGCCGGCAACCCCAGGCCGCCGACGGCTTGTCCGAAGCCCAGATCAAGGCCGCCTACCTGTACAACTTCGCCAAATTCGTGGAATGGCCCGATGCCGCTGCGCCGGTGACTGCCGATATCAACCTGTGTGTGGTCGGCAACAACGTACTGGACGGCGCCTTGCAGAGCCTGGACGGGCGCAAGGCCGGCGAACGCAGCCTGAAAGTCACATTGCACAGCTCTACCGACACGTCGCTGGCCGATTGCCAGTTGCTGTTCGTCGGCGTCTCCGAACAACAGCGGATGGTGCCGATACTGAAAAACCTGGGCAGTGCGCCGATACTGACGCTGTCGGATATCGCCGATTTCGCCGAAAAAGGCGGCGGCATAGCCTTGCTGTTCCGCGACAACAAAGTCGTGTTCGAAGTCAATCTGGAATCGATCCGCCATGCCGGGCTAAGGCTTCCCGGCCAACTGTTGAACATCGCCAGCCATGTCTACGGGAGATAGACCGATGCGCGTTTTACCCGACTTTCCGAATTGGTCTCTACGCCGCAAATTGCTCTCGATCATCATGCTGAGCTGCGCGGTGTGTCTGTTGGTCAGCTTGTCGGCAATGGCGGTCAGTTCGGCGGTCAGCCGCTACCGTAACGCCTTGCAGGACATCGCCGGACTGGCCGACGTGCTGGCCGAAAACGGCCAGGCTGCCCTGATGTTTTCCGACCAAAACGAAGCCCGCCGCCTGCTGAACTCACTGCAAGAGCACCAGGAAATCGCCGCGGCCTGGATGGTGGCGGCCGACGGCTCGGTGCTGGCCAACTGGAACCGCAACGGCCAACCGGCTCCGCCGCCGTACGATTCGCGCTCGCCGGCGCGGCAGCTGCGCACCGACTTCTGGAGCCGTAGCGCGGAGTTATACGCGCCGGTGATCCGCAATACCGAATACGTTGGTTACGTGCTGATGCAAGCCGACTTTACCGGCCACTGGAACAGCCAACTCGCCGATCTCGGCAAAGGCCTCACCGCCGCGGCACTGGCCTTGATCGTGGTATCGCTGCTGGCCTTGCGCCTGCAACGCATCGTCTCCGGTCCGGTCGAGCAGTTGGCGGCCACCGCACGCCTGATTGCCCACGAACAAAATTACAGCTTGCGCGTGCCGCAACGCCATCGCGACGAAATCGGCGAATTGGTCGACGCCTTCAACAGCATGTTGGAAGAGATCCAACGCCGCGACCAAACCCTGACCGGACACCGCGACCGGCTGGAGCACGAAGTGGCGCAACGCACCGCCGAGTTGCTGCAAGCCAAGGAACTGGCGGAGGCGGCTTCCCGCTCCAAAGGCCTGTTTCTGGCCAACATGAGCCATGAAATCCGCACGCCTATGAATGCGATCATCGGCCTGTCGGATCTCGCCTTGAACGCTAACCCGCCCGCCAAGCTGCGCGATTATTTGCGCAAGATCCATACCTCTTCGCTGGCGCTGCTGGCAATTACCAACGACATTCTGGATTACTCGAAAATCGAAGCCGGCCGTATGGCATTAGCCTTGGAAACCTTCAATCTGGAAGAAGTGCTCGAAAACGTGCTGAATTTATTCATCGTCCGCGCCGAGGAAAAGCAACTGGAGGTCGTGCTGGAACTCGACCCGGCCGTGCCGCTGCTGCTGGACGGCGACGCCTTGCGGCTAAGCCAGATTCTGAACAACCTGGTCGGCAACGCCGTCAAATTCACGCAACGCGGCGAAATCCACATCAAAGTTTCCCTGCTCTGCAAACGGGACGGCCTTGCCCATCTTTTGTTTTCGGTACGCGACACCGGCATCGGCATGACCGCCGAACAAGCCGCCAATTTGTTTCAGGCCTTCACCCAGGCCGACGGCTCCATCACCCGCCGCTTTGGCGGCACCGGCCTGGGCCTGACCATCAGCAAACGCCTGGTCGAAATGATGGGCGGCGATCTGCACGTCGAAAGCGAAATCGGCAAGGGCAGCCTGTTCGAATTCGAATTGCGGCTGCCGTTTGCGGCCGAAAAGCAAAGCCGACAAGGGCCGGAGCAATTGGCCGGCATGCGGGTGCTGGTGGTCGACGACCTGGACATCTCCCGGCAAATGCTGCGCGACATTTTGCAAAACTGGGGCTTCGAAGTGGCAGAGGCCGCCAACGGCGCCGACGCGTTGGCCCTGCTCAGCCGGGCCAACCAAGCCGGCCAGGACTTCGAACTGGTCTTGCTGGACTGGAAAATGCCGGGGCTGGACGGCATTCAAGTCACTCGCGCCATCAAGGACATGGTGCGGCAGGCGGAAATCCGCCACGCGCCGGTCGTGATCATGGTCACCGCCTTCAGCCGGGAAAGTTTGCTCCACGCCGCCGGCGACACGCCGCCCGACGACGTGCTGGTCAAACCGGTGTTGCCGTCGATGTTGCTGGATTCGGTGACCCGCTTGCAAGGCGGCATACCCAACGCCGCGGCCGAACCCAACCGGCCGCAATTGGCGGAAATGGCCGCGCCGATCCGCGGCGCCCGCATCCTGCTGGTGGAAGACAACGAAATCAACCAAATGGTGACCTGCGAATATCTGACCAACGCCGGCTTGAACGTGAGCGTTGCCAACAACGGTCGCGAGGGCTTGGAGGCCATGCGCCGCGAACGTTTCGACGCCGTGCTGATGGACCTGCAAATGCCGGAAATGAGCGGCATCGAGGCGGCGCGGCTGATTCGGACCGAAAAAGACCGCGACCAATTGCCGATCATCGCCATGACCGCTGCGGTGCAAGAGCCGGACCGCAACGAATGTTACGCCGCCGGCATGAACGACCACGTCGGCAAGCCGGTACTGCCGCAAACGCTGATTGCCGCGTTGTTACGCTGCATCCGGCCCAAAGACACGCAGCCGCCGGCCGCTTTGCCGCCAGCCTTCGCGATCGGCGCCGGACATGACGCGCTGCCCGGTTTCGATTGGGATTACATCGCCGCGGCAATTGCCGATGCCGGTAAATTGCAATTATTGCTCGACCGCTTTGCCGAAAAATTCACCGACGCCGACGCCAAGTTGCGCCGGCATCTGTTGGCCGGCGAACTGCAACCCGGCGCGCAATGGCTGCATTACCTGAAGGGGGCCGCCGGCGCGATCGGCGCGGCGGAACTGAGCGGCATCGCCGGCCGCCTGGAAGCGGAGTTGCTGCAAGGTACTTGGTCGCCGGCCGATTTGGAAGCCTTGAGCCGGAAGTTGGCGCAAACGCTGCAAGCCATCGCCGCCTACAGCCGGCCGCTGGCCGGCAACGGCGGCGGCACCGAAACGGCCGATTGGCCGGCCGCCGACCGCTTGGCCGGGCAACTGGCGGCGCTGTTGGACGGCAGCGACTACGTACCGCGCGAAATCACCGATCAATTGTGCCGGGCCGTAGCGGGAGCCGACGCGCTACGGCTAGTGCAATTGATCGAAAAATATGTCGGCGATATCAATTATCGACAGGCACGCGTGACACTGCAGGAACTGGAAATTACCATCAAACGCCACTTGCCTTGAACCGCCGCCATGAAGACCGATCTGCCGAAACCGCTGATATTGATCGTCGACGACACCCCTACCAATATTCAGGTTCTGGCGGAAAATCTGATCCAGGATTACCGGATCAAAGTCGCCGCCAGCGGTGCGGCGGCGCTGGCGGCCATTGCCGCGCAAGGCGCGCCGGATTTGATTCTACTGGACGTGATGATGCCGGAAATGGACGGCTACGAAGTCTGCCGCCACCTGAAAGCCAACCCGCAAACCAGTTCGATACCGGTGATCTTCGTCACCGCGTTGAACGATGCCAGCGACGAGGAGCGCGGCCTGAACCTGGGGGCGCTGGATTACATCACCAAACCGTTTTATCTGCCGGTGGTCAAGGCCCGCATCCGCAACCACATCCGCCTGAAACAGGCCACCGACATGCTGGAAGCGATGGCCTGGATCGACGCATTGACCGGAATTCCCAACCGGCGCCGCTTCGACCAAACCCTGGACAACGAGTGGAAGCGGGCGCAACGCAGCCAAGCCCCGCTGGCCGCGATTTTGGCCGACATCGATTATTTCAAGGCCTACAACGACCATCACGGCCACGGCGCCGGCGACGAATGCCTGAAACGAGTCGCCGGCTGCGTGGCTGCAGCCGCCAGCCGGCCGGGCGATTTGGCGGCCCGCTACGGCGGCGAAGAATTCGTGATCCTGCTGCCGGAAACCGACACCGCCGGCGCGTTGCGCATCGCCGACCAACTGCGCGGCGATATCGAAGCCCAACACATCCTGCACCGCAATTCCGCCGTATCGGACTCGATCACGGTCAGTCTCGGCGCGGCCGCCTTGATTCCGCAGCCCGGCCAAGCGCCGACGGAACTGCTCGACGCGGCCGACCGCCAGTTGTATTTAGCCAAGGGCGCGGGGCGCAACTGCGCCCGATGAGTCGGTGTCGGCGCGACGGAATTTGCATTGGCTTTTGTGCTGTGGTAGAAAATTTTTCGCAAGCGGATAAAAGCCGGTTGCGTTTAACGTTCGCGCGGCGACAACTCAGAACACGCGCGAACGCTATCTCTGAGTCAATAATTACTACAACACCGAGGAGACCGAGAATGAAAAAAGCCCTAATAACCTTCACCGCATCTATTGCCGTAGCCTTGCTGCCATCCTTGGCGTCTGCCGGAGAAGCCGATACCTGCAAAGGTTGCCACAACGGCTCGGTGGCACCGGGGGTCGACGCTTTGAAAAGCAAATTCAAAACCGTAGACGAGTTGGTGGCCGGCGCCAAAGCCTCCAAAAACGACATGATGAAACCGATGCAGGCCGACACCGCCAAACTGAAAGCGGCGGCCGCCGAAATCCTGAAATAAGCCTAGGCATCGGCCAAGCCCGCACACCGTAGCCGGCAGCAAAACCGGCCGCTGCGGTTTCGGCCCGGAACGTCGATTGGCGTTCCGGGCTCCTCGTTCCGAACCACTACCGCTACTTCTCACCCGCACCGCCCGCTAATCGTTCACATCGTTCTCGCCGGCCGAAAACGAAAACATTTCCACTACCGCCGAGCCACCAACCTGACCATGCCGCGCGGCCCCGAATCGAGACTGGCCGCCAAACCGTTGGCGCTGCAGGCGCCGGCCAATACCTCCGCAGACAGCCGCAGTTTGGGGTAATGGCTGACGCGGGTCCGCCAGACGCCCTGTTCGCGTTCGTGCAAGATGTCGTGCACCAAAACCGTATCGGGCCGGTATTCCAGAAAACAGGTCAGAATCCGGCTATCGTCGGCCCGGACCGGGATGAAGCGGCGGTCGCCCAGCAGTTCGGCTGTGTAATCGCGGAAGGTGGCGACAAACGCGCCGCCGGGAAGTAATGCCGCTGCTACCCGCCGGATCAGGGCTTCCACCGCTGCGCAATCCGGTAAATGGGTCAGCGTGTCGCCCATGCAGAAAATAGCTGCGACCGGGTCCGGCAGGTAGGCGCCAAAATCCAGCAAGTCGGCATTCACGGTTTCGATCGCCAAATTGCCGCGCAGGCCTTCGAGGCTGCCGAGCAACAATTCGGAACGATCCACAGCTGTGACCCGGCAACCTCGTTCGGCCAGCGGAATCGCGTGCATGCCGAAACCGGCGCCGAGATCGGCCACTTTGCAACCCACTGCCAATGCCAAATCCAGTGCGTCCAGGTCTGCCCGGCCGGCTTGCAAAGCGCTCTCGACGCCGCCGGCCATCCATAGGTAGATCGGGGCCAAATGGTCCGCGTAATGTCGTTCTACACTGCTCATATTCTCCTCTCGGAATCGTTCGATACGCCGAGTGCGGTTCGGTTGGATTTATATCGCTTTCGTTTTTGCCGCCGCACGCGGCCGATACAGCCAATAGGCCAACAGGCCGTAACCGCAGAACTCGACGACGCCGCAACCGAACCAGGCCAATGCCAACGACCCGGGAATCGGGTACAACAGAAACTGGTTCAAGTCGACCAGCAAACCGGCCAGCAAGCCGAAAAACGCGCCGTGGCCGACCGATTGCTTCAGATTGGCCGGGCGCACCCAAGCGGCATGGGCATATACGAACAGGCCGGCGATAGCGACGGTCAGCAGCAGCGCCAACGGCAGGCTGCGGCTCGATGGCGGACGCATCAGCAGTTGCAACTCGGTCTCGGCGTCGGCTAGCAGCAACCCGTGCACCAAGCCGTTCCAAACCAGGGCGAAAGCCGAGATCGCCAACGCCGCCAGGGCAAACCGCCAGCCGCTCATAGCGATCTCCGCCGCCGGTTAGCGCCGGCCGCGACCGCAGCAGCCGGCGGCCGGGTCACGTCGCGCACCAACAGCATGTCCCATAGCCGGTTCGACGCACCGCGGTAAAACCCGGTTTGACCGGCAAACTCCCGCGGATTGCGGAAGGTACCGAATAACAGGTCGAACAAGGGCAAGTCGGAGTAATTGCCGGCATGCACGCCCGACTGATGGTGTATGGAATGGCTTTCCGGCCGTTGTAAAAAATAGCCCAGCCAATGCGGCGTCTTGACGTTGGCGTGCTGAAACACGCTGCAGAACGTGGTCGCATAAAGCACCCAGGCCGCCGCTTGCGGCGTGACGCCGATCAATAGCGTCAAGGCCAGACTGGACAGCAGCGTCCAACCCAGCATGTCCAACGGGCTAAACCAGAAGGCGCCGAAGCAGTCCAGCCGTTCGGCACTGTGGTGCCACTGGTGAAAACTGCGCCACAGACTTACAGATGCATGCATAGACCGATGCCACAGATAGACGCCGAATTCGTAGAGTAACAGCCCGGCCAGCGCGCCGTAAGCGTCGCCCAGACCGGTCAGGTCCAGGCATTGGTAGCGCAGCAAGTAGCCGTTCCACAGCAGCGGCAGATACGACGATAATAGCCAGTAACAAACAAACGCGGCGATGCCTCGCCGGCGCCAAGCCGGCACCGTCGGCAACGGCCTTGCCGGCAGCAAGGCTTCCCAGGCAATCAGCAGCGCATACAGCGCAAACACGGTTAACGACATCGGGTCGAGCAATAATTCGAGAGGAGTAGGCATGGCGTCACACGCAATGGATTCCGACAGAGGCGATACCATAGCCCAGGTTGACGGGCCGGACCAGCGGCAAATCGGCGCAAAACAGTCCGAATCGGCCAACGCGCCGATTCCGGTGGCGATCTTGATATTTCCGGCCTCCAGCGCCTCGGTGATCTTCGGATTGTACGACTTATTGTTGTCGGTGGGCCGGGACTGGCCGCTGATCGTCGGCGGCAGCCCCGGCCCGCAGGCGATCCGGCCGCTGCTGGTGGCTGCCGAACCGGGCCCGTTGATGGTCTGCAACGGCATCCCGGTACCGGTCAATTACCCGCTGGCGGATTGTCCGCCGGTCGCGGTGGTCTGCGTGCCGGAAGTCAACATTCCGCCCAGCGCACCGATGACCGGTCTGTTCGACCGGGAAATCGCTTGGCTGATCGAGCGCTACCACGCCGGTGCGACGCTGGCCGCATCCTGCTCCGGCGCGATGCTGCTGGCCGAGGCCGGCCTGCTCGACGGCCACGACGCCACCACCCATTGGGCCTACTGCGCGACGTTGCGGCAGCGTTTTCCCAAGGTTAACGTGCACGGCCAGCGTTCGCTGGTCTGCTCCGGCGACGGCCAGCGTCTGGTCATGGCCGGCGGCGGCACTTCCTGGCTGGATCTGGCCTTGTTTCTGATCGCCCGGCTGGTGTCGGTGGAAGCGGCAATGCAGGTGGCCAAACTGAATCTGATCGACTGGCATCAGATCGGCCAACAGCCTTATGCGCGATTGGCGCAGACGCGCCAGGTCGAGGACGCGCTCATCGCCCGCTGCCAGGTCTGGATTGCCGAGCATTACCGCAGCCCGGCGCCGGTCGCGGCCATGGCCAAGCTGAGCGGCCTCAGCGAACGCAGTCTGAACCGGCGCTTCAAAGCCGCCACCGGCCTGTCGCCGCTGGAATACGTGCACACGCTACGCTTGGAGGAAGCCAAACAATTGCTGGAAGCCGGCGACCTGCCGGTCGAAACCATCGCCCGCGACGTCGGTTACGAAGACGCCGGTTTCTTCAACCGGCTATTCCAACGCCAGGTCAAACTGACGCCGGCCCAATACCGCAAGCGTTTTCGCGGCTTGCGGCTGTCGCTGGACGGCCCGGCGCGCGGTTAAAGCCGCAACGGCGCCGGTGACGATCTTTAAAAACGCACAACCCGACCGAATTTATTCCGGTTAGCCTATACTCGCCGCCCAACCCGCCTGAATTGGAAAAGCTTGGCAAGTGGCATGATTTTGACGTTACTATCCACTATTGCCAATGCTCGAGCATTTAAATCTCTTTTTGGAAAAATCTAGTATCCCTCCGCGTCACGCATGAAAAAGCAAAAGAAAAACAAAAGCCTTTGGCTGCAACAAGCCGAGATCGAAGTCGGTTGCCTATACCTGACCACGGCCGGACAATACCGTGCGGTGCTGGCGATGAAGGGCGAGTTTCTGATCTATGCGCCGAGTTCCGAAGGCATGGAACCTTTGGCGCCAGACGACAAAATGCCGTTCGAAAATTCGCCCTGGAAAAAATGCCAGCTTGCCACCTTCGCCCAAAAGGAATACCAGGCATTCGCTTGGCAAGGCACCCAGGCCATCAAGCACAAACTGACGGCTGCCCAGCTTGCCGAAGCTGTTGCCCAATGCAACGCCAAAGCCGCGATTGCGGCGTTATTGGCCGAATGAGCCGCTGCGCGGCCAGCGCCTGTCGATCAGCTGAATTGGCAGCGGCCAGATTCGTATTATCCGGAGTGAATTTTTGAAACCCTCTTTCTACGATTTGAATTATTCCGATTTAGAAGCGGTTATAAGTCAAAATGGCTTGAATCCGTCAGTCGCGTCCGTTCTTTTTAATTGGCATTACAAGAAAAAGGAAACCGCGCCGTGCCTGGAAAAAATATCGAAACAGTCATCGAACTTTTTTCAGCAAAATTTCGACTTTTCGCTGCCCGAAATCGATACGGTTTATGAATCGGAGAAGGATAGAACCGTAAAATTTTTGTTTAGGCTGAAAGACAGTCATAAAGTCGAGACGGTGCTTATACCGTTTAATAACAAATATTCGATTTGCCTCTCGTCGCAGGTCGGCTGCGCGATGAATTGTTCGTTTTGCTTTACCGGCGAACAGGGGCTGAAACGCAACTTGACCACCAGTGAGATTATTGGCCAGTTTCTGCAGGCTTGGCGTTGGTTAGCCAATCATCGGCCTGGCGAACAGCGCATCTTAAATATCGTGTTTATGGGGCAAGGCGAGCCGTTACATAATTTCGATGCCGTTAAAAAAGCCTGCGAAATTTTCTTATCGCAACACGGCACATCCATCGGCATTCAAAAAATTACCGTTTCAACGGCCGGTTATATTCCGGGGCTGAAAAGATGGCGCCAGGAAATTCCGGGCGTCAACCTGGCACTCTCGCTGCATTCACCTGTTACGGAGAAGCGGAATGAACTGATTCCGCTCAACAAAAAATACCCGCTCGATGAAGTGCTGGCGTATATCGATGAAATTCCTTTACAAAAGAAACAGTTTATTACCTATGAATATATCTTGGTAAAGGATTTCAACGATACCCCGGACGATGCCAAAAAACTGGGAACGATGCTGGCAGGCAAAAGCGCCTACATTAATTTAATTCCAATCAATCCGTTTCCGGGGTCTCGTTATACCTGTCCGGATTGGGAGACCATCGAAAATTTCAAAGCCGTTTTAGATACTTTTAAAATTCCGACCCTGATCAGAGGCGCCAAAGGCGATGACGTGTTAGCGGCCTGCGGGCAACTCAATTCAAACGACAAAATATGGCTATCAAATACCGGCTGAATTTATGCCCCTGCTGTTCCGGTCTGGATTTTCAGGCCTGCTGCGGCCCGATCCTCACCGGCGCGCCGGCCGCGACGGCCGAAGCCTTGATGCGCTCTCGCTACAGCGCGTTCGCAACGCGGCAACTGGACCATATCGAGCTTACGCAAAGCCCGGAAGTCGGCGCCAAATTCGGGCGCGCCGATATCGAACGGATGGCCGACGAATGTCAATGGACAGGCTTGCAGATCGTCGACCGGGCCGAGCGCGGCGACTCGGCCGAGGTGGAATTCGTTGCCCGTTTCCGCCAGCACAATCGGGAGATGCTGCATGCCGAGCGTTCGCAGTTCCGCCGCGAAAGCGGTCGTTGGTTGTATGTCGGCGGCCGCGCCGAATTGCGCGAAGCGCAACGCGTCTCCGCAAAAGTGGGCCGCAACGATCCGTGCCCGTGCGGTTCCGGCAAAAAAGCCAAGAAATGCTGCGGCGCGGCAGCGCGGCCGGACTGACGCCCGGCTGCGAGCCGGCGGTTGGTCAAAACGAAAACCGCACGCCGATTAACAGGCAATTGCTTTCTTTATACCCGGCAGGTTTGACGCTCTATCTTTTGTGAACCGTATTGCGAATGCTCGCAATATTTTGTCGATTTTCCGCTACGCCGCCGCGTGCGCTAGTGTTTTCAGCCCCGTGCCCGCGCGCCGGGAGAGGGGCTGATAAGGCAAGGTTCAATGGATATGGACTTCGCGGGATTTGGCTTTATCGCTGCGGCTCAGGGTGTAATCGTCCTGGTCGCCCGCCAACGGCTGGCCGTCGTTATTCAAATGGACCAAGGTGCCTTCGTCCTTGATCGCAAACAGACGTTTCTCTTCGTTTTTATTGGACACCAGGGTCAGAGTCCGGCTGCTATCGTCCCAGGTGTATTTACCCTTGTCGTAATACTCGCGCGATGAGGCTTTGGCGTATTGGGTGACCAGCAAGTAATTGTTCTTTTGCTTTAACGACAAGGTCATTTTGAAGCCGTCGCAACCTTCCTGCTCGCAAGGCAGATAGCCGTAAAACACGCCGCGAAAGCCGCCTGTCTGGCCGGCTTCTTCCATCTCGGCATGTTTGGAGTGGTCCATGTTCTGCATTTCCCGCGCCTTCAGCGCTTTTTCCTGCAATTTCATGTCCGACTCCGCCCAGGCAGCGTGACCAAGCGGCAGTAATGCGCCGAAAACAATCATCGTCGCAGTCTTTGTTATTGTTTTAGTTAATGTTTGCATACCAGATTTTTTCCGTTTTCAAGCGTGGTTAAAGACGAATTCGAATAGTGCCGCAACCAAGAATACCAGTTTATCGGCCGAGATCAATTTGGCGGCTATCGTGCGATTCGGCGTTAATTTCCCAACCAATTCTGCGGTTTTAGATAGGTTTCGTATAACTCGGCTTCGGCACTGCCCGGCTCGGGCTGCCAATTGTATTGCCAGCGCGCCAGCGGCGGCATCGACATCAAAATCGATTCGGTACGGCCGCCGGTCTGCAAACCGAACAACGTGCCGCGGTCGTATACCAGATTGAATTCCACGTAGCGGCCGCGGCGATATAACTGAAAATCGCGCTCCCGCTCGCCATATGCCGTATTCCGCCGTTTTTGCACGATCGGCAAATAGGCCGGGATGTAATGATCGCCGACGCTTTGCATAAAGGCGAAGGCCTGATCGAAATCGGGTTCGTTCAAATCGTCGAAGAACAGGCCGCCGACGCCGCGGGTTTCGTTGCGGTGTTTCAAATAGAAATATTCGTCGCACCACTTTTTATATTTGGGGTAAACCTCATCGCCGAACGGTTGGCAGGCGGCGCGGGCGGTGCGATGCCAATGCTCGACGTCTTCCAAAAACGGGTAAAACGGCGTCAAATCGAAGCCGCCGCCAAACCACCAGATCGACGGCTCGCCGTCTTTTTTGGCGATGAAAAAGCGGACGTTGGCGTGCGAGGTCGGCACGTACGGGTTGCGCGGATGGATCACCAGCGATACGCCCATTGCCTCGAACGGCCGGTTGGCCAGCTCCGGCCGTTTCGCGGTCGCCGACGGCGGCAGGCGGTCGCCGAACACGTGCGAGAAATTGACGCCGCCCTGTTCGAACACCTGGCCGCCGGCTAACACCCGGCTGCGGCCGCCACCGCCCTCGGCCCGCTGCCAGGCGTCTTCGCTAAAGCGCGCATCCGCCTCTTCCGCCTCCAGTGCGGCGCAAATCCGGTCTTGCAAATCGAGTAAATACTGCTTTACCGCAGCTATTTCGGGGTCGTGGCTCATGCGGCAGGCTCCTGTGGTAACGAAACGAGCCGGCAAAATTAACACAAATTCGGCGCGGCGAAAGCAGGCGAACCGCTGCCGACCGCACGATTTTTCCGGCAGCCGCTAGCGGCTAGCGAGTTACGGCATATTGTACTGCTTACGAAATATCGTATCGAAATCGGCCATCATCTCAATGCCAGCAGTCGGCAAAATTCTAAATAATCCTTTTTTATCAAACATATAAAAAATCCAACCCAATCCGGCACGGGCTTTGCGATTTAGTTAGCGACCGAAGCAATCGGCATTAACCCAACAAATTTCCGCCAAAAAGAGGACGCTACTATGAACATCAAATCCATTTTGACCGCCTGCACATTCGCCGCCGCGATCGCCTTCGACGCCGGTGCCGCCACCGCCATCGACCACGCCGCCTATTCCCACGACAGTTACAACGGCGCCGTCAATCCCAAATGGCTGACCGCGCTGCCGGATACGCTGAGATTGAGCCAATTGTCGCTACCAGGAACTCACGACTCGATGGCTTTGTACGGCGGCGACATTCCCCAAACCCAGTCCATGGACCTGGAAACCCAATTGAATGCCGGCATCCGGGTGCTGGACATCCGTTGCTGGCATATCGCCAACAATTTCCAAATCGCCCACGGCATCGTGTTGCAAAACGCGACCTTCAGCGACGTGTTGGATACCGTCGACGCCTTTCTGGCGGCGAATCCGGGCGAAACCGTGGTGATGCGGGTCAAGGAGGAAAATACCGGCAAGAACAATACCCGCAGCTTTGCCGACACCTTCAACGCCATCGCCAGTAAGTATCCCGGCCTGTTCTGGACACCGAACGGCACTAGTAATCCGACACTGGGTTCAGTCCGCGGCAAGGTGGTAATGCTGCAAAACTTCGCCGGCGTGTTACAGGGCATCTCGTATTCGTCGCTGGAAAACCAGGGCACGGTGCAGGACAACTACGAACTGAAAACCAACTGGGACTTGTACGGCAAATGGCAGCAGGTCAAAAGCCAAATCATGTCGGCATCAACCGGCGACAGCAATAAAATCTATCTGAATTACCTGAGCGGTGCGACCGGCGCCTTCCCGTATTTCGTCGCCAGCGGCCACAGTTCCCACGAGACCGGCGCGCCGCAATTGATGACCGGCCTGACCACGCTGACCAACCCGAATACCTATCCGGATTTCCCAAGGGTCAGTTGCCTGGGCAGCCTGTGCTCGATCGCCTTCCTGGGAACCAACCAGCTCAGCAGTAAATTCATCGCCGATCTGCGCCTGAATTACGCCACTTTGAACGAATTGTACAAACGCTTGAATCTGAACATCCGCCTGACCAAACGGGTGGGCATCATCATGGCCGACTTTCCCGGCATCAGCCTGATCAACAACGTGATTGCGATGAACAGGTAAACCGAATGCCAGTAGGTTAAGCCGTCATACCGGCAGGGATTGCCGGTATCCAGTCCACAGGGATGTGGCAGCCGGCATTCACTGCCGGGATGAGTGTTTTTCCAAACTGAACGGCATTGGTCCGAATCTCCGCCGGACCGCCCGCCAACCCGCCGTTCAAAGCCCCGGAATCCCCACCTGTTGGATATGCACGGCGTTATCGCCCTCCTCGTAGGCCAATAACTTGCCGTCGTGCCGCCACAACTTGAACGCCAAGGCATAGGACAACACCCGGATCGGGTAATCCCGCGGCAGCGTTTGCAGATAAGGCTGCATCGTCGCGAAATCGCTGGCGCCGTATTGCTGCATGATGAAACGCAAACCGCCGTTGCGCGGGCCGATGTTATATGCCAGCAAGCCCAGGAACAGATCATCGTTCATTTCTTCCAGGTAGTGCTTGAAAGTCGCCGCGGCGAGATAAGCGTTGTGGCGAGGGTCGGCAACCGAGGGCTCGGCCACGCCGAGTTCGCGGGCGGCTTCGCGGGTGATAAATTTGGGCACCGCGGTAATTTGAAACAAGCCCTTGCCGCCGTCGCGGCTGTCGCGCGGCATGAACGACGATTCGGTCGCGGCGATACCGTGCAGCAAATCCGCATCGACATCGAACGCCTTTGCCGCATCGGTAATCGCCGGATCGAACGACGCCGCCCGCGCCAGCATTTTTTGCAGGCCGCCGCTGTCGTGCCGGCGATACGCGGCATAAACTTGATGCGCCAGCGTCACCCGCTCGGCCTCCTGCTTGCCGCCGACCAGGGTCCGGAAATGGGTGAATACCGGCGTGTAACCGTCGTGCAGCACGAACCAAACCCAGCTAAGCGCCAACGCGACTGCCGTCGCGGCCGGCAAATAGCGCAAACGCTCGCTGAGCCAGCGCCGCGCCTGCCACCAGACAATCAACAATAATGCCGCGGCCAACACCAGCAGCACGACGCCGCCGGCGAAGGGCAATAGATTGGAAAAAAAACCGGGGCCGGACAACCAGCTGGCCGAATAGCCCAGCAGAAACATGGTCGCCAACACCGCGGCGACGGCCAGTGCCGCAATTTCCAGACTGAGCAGCCAGCCGTTCCATTCCGCCCGAACCGGCGGTTTGCGTTTGGCTTTACGCGGCGGTTTGGCGCGGCCGGCACGGGCCGGTGGGCGCGGCTTTGCCTGAGCTTTTTTTATCGGTACAGGCCGGGACATCGAACCATCGGAAATTCAGCGAAAGAAATAGGGGGAGCGGATTTAGCCGACGAAACCGCACCGGCTGGCATTTGTCGCGAGCGACGGTATATTTTGCGGCAGGTACTCATACTCGGCTCAACTATAAAGCAGGCGCCAACCATGCACAACGCTTTCCGCCCAGCCTGGTGGCTGAACGGCCCCCATCTGCAAACCATTTATCCGGCCTTGCTGCGGCGGACCGCGCCACCGGCAGCCATTCGCCGCGAACGGCTGGAAACGCCGGACGGCGATTTTCTGGATATCGACTGGTGCGAAGACGAGACCAAACCGCTGGTGATTTTGCTGCATGGCCTGGCCGGCAGCAGCCGCTCGGGTTATATCGCCGGTTTGCAACACAGCTTGCCAAGCCATGGCTTTGCCAGCGTGGCCCTTAATTTTCGCGGTTGCAGCGGCGAAATGAACCGCTTGGCCCGCTGCTACCACTCCGGCGAAACCGAGGATATCGGCTTTTTGCACCGGGAACTGCGCCGGCGTTTTCCGCGCCGGCCGCTGGCGGCGATCGGCTTTTCGCTGGGCGGCAACGTATTGCTGAAGTGGTTGGGCGAGCAAGGCACCGATGCCGACCTATTCGCCGCCGCCGCAGTATCGGTACCGCTGGTGCTGAGTGAATGCGCCGACAAATTGGACCGGGGTTTTTCCAGAATCTACCGCGACTACCTGTTGCGGGAATTGAAGCAATACATGCGGATCAAGCAACGCCATCTGTTGGTTATCGGCCGCGACGACCAGGCCGAACGGATCCGCCAACTCGGCGATCTGCAGCCGATTCGCTCGTTCTGGCAATACGATGATCGGGTAGTGGCGCGGCTGCACGGTTTCGCCGACGCCGCCGACTATTATCGCCGCAGCAGCTCGCGCCAGTTTTTGCCGCTGATCCGGGTGCCGACCTTGTTGTTGCAAGCCAAAGACGATCCGTTCATGACCGAACGCGTGCTGCCGAGTCCGGCGGAACTGTCGGCCGCAGTGCATTTGGAAATCAGCAACGGCGGCGGCCATGTCGGCTTCGTCGGCGGCTCGGGGTTCCGCCCCGCTTACTGGCTGGAAGCGAAAATCGGCGGATTTTTACAGGCGCAGTTGCCGGCCTGATTGGGCAGACTTGAAAACGGCCCGGCGGCGTTGTCTAATGCCGGACACTGTTAAACGTTGACCCACGGGCATGGGCAAGCCTTCGCATGCATGATCAAGTCTTGTTTCTTTGTACCGGCAATTACTACCGCAGCCGTTTCGCCGAGTACCTTTTTAACCACCACGCGCCGGCTTACAGCTTGCCTTGGCGCGCCGATTCGCGCGGTTTGGCGATCGAATTGCTGGAACGCGACGCCGGGCCGATATCGCCGCACACCCTGCGCGGCTTGGCTTTGCGCCGGATTCCGGTCGAACCGGTAAGGCCGCCGCTCGCGGTCAGCGAACCGGATTTGCAGCGCGCCCGCCTGATCGTGGCGTTGAAACGCAGCGAGCACCTGCCGATGCTGCTGCAACGATTTCCGGATTGGGTCGAGCGCGTCGAATACTGGCAAGTCGACGACATCGGCGACAGCCATCCGGATCAAGCCCTGCCGCAAATCGAAATCGCGGTACTCGGGTTGTTGCAACGCCTGGCCGACGCCGGCCGCTAACCACCGAATCCGGAACTCCTCAGGAAACGCGCAATCTGAGCGTGAGCCGTTCTTACACCGGGCGGCAGCGTGTTACTATTTATTTCCTTTCGTTTTCATTGTTCTGTAATGGCACCGAATAAACCGTTGCAACTGATAGACCGCTTCGGCCGAGTGGTCAATTATCTGCGGGTCTCGATCACCGACCGCTGCGATTTCCGTTGCGTCTACTGCATGGCCGAAGATATGGAATTCCTGCCGCGCAGCCAAATCCTCAGCCTGGAGGAAATTCGCACGATCTGCCAAGCCTTTGTCGAACTCGGCGTGACAAAGATTCGGGTCACCGGTGGCGAACCCCTGGTACGCAAGGGCGCGCTCGGTCTGCTGCGCGAAATCGGCGGCATGCCCGGCTTGAGAGAACTGGTACTGACCAGCAACGGCTCGCAGCTGGTCGAAATGGCGGCGGACTTGCGCGCCGCCGGCGTCAAACGCCTGAACATCAGCCTGGATACCCTGCACCCGGAAAAATTCCGCGAACTGACCCGCACCGGCAATTTACAACGGGTGTTGGACGGGCTCGCCGCCGCCCGCGCCGCCGGTTTCGAGCGCATCAAACTGAATGCGGTGATCATGAAACACCGCAACCATGACGAAGTCGTCGATCTGGTGCAGTTTGCGCTGGACCATGGCTTGGACATCAGCTTCATCGAAGAAATGCCGCTCGGCGTGGTAGACCGCCACCACCGCGGCGAGAGTTTTTATACCAGCGACGAAATCCGCCGCGACTTGAGCAGCCGTTTCAGCTTACAAGCGATCGCCGACAACACTGGCGGTCCGTCGGCTTACTACCGCGTCGACGGCAGCGCCAGCCGGGTCGGTTTTATCTCGCCGCACAGCGCCAATTTCTGCGGCAGCTGCAACCGGGTCAGGCTGACAGCGGAAGGCCGCTTGCTGCTGTGTCTGGGTAACGAGCACTCGGTGGATCTGAAACGCGTGGTCAGGGAGCAGCCGGGCGATATGGCCGCGCTGAAACAAGCCATCGTCGCGGCCATGCAGATCAAGCCCGAGAAACACGAATTCAACATTCACGAACAGCCGGTGATTTTGCGGCACATGAACGCGACCGGCGGTTGATAACGGAGGAAACCATGTCGGATAACAGAGCCTACCATATCGTTGCCGAAGCCCGGCGCTACAAAGAAGAACGGGAAAAAGGCTACCGGGAGCAGGCCTTGAAATTGTATCCGTGGATCTGCGGGCGCTGCGCCAGGGAATTCGACCATAAGAATCTGCGCGAACTGACGGTACATCACATCAACCACGACCACGACCACAACCCGCCCGACGGCAGCAATTGGGAGCTGCTGTGCCTTTACTGCCACGATAACGAACACCAGCGCTACGAAGAACAGGTGCGCTACGGCGGCAAAAGCAGCACGGACGGCAAATCGCCAACGGCGACTTTTAATCCGTTCGCCGATCTGAAAAAAATGATGAACAAAGACTGATGGCGGCCAAATGCGCTTGGGCGCTGGCCAGCGCCAACGAGGAACTCTACCACGACAGCGAATGGGGAGAACCGCTCCACGACGACCGCCGGCTGTTCGAATTTCTGGTGCTGGAAGGCGCCCAGGCCGGCTTGAGCTGGCGCACGATATTGAACAAACGGCCGGCCTACCGTAGCGCTTTCGACGGTTTCGACCCGCAAGCCGTCGCCGAATACGGGTCTACCAAACTCGAACAGCTATTGGTAAATCCCGGCATCGTCAGAAACCGCTTGAAAATCCAGTCCGCCGTCGCTAACGCCAGGGCATTTCTGGCGGTTCAACAGCAGTTCGGCAGCTTCGACAGTTACATTTGGGGCTTTGTCGGCGGCCGTACCATCCAGAACCGCTGGCAAACCCATGCCGAGATACCCGCCTATTCGGCGGAATCCGAACGCATGAGCAAGGATCTGCAAAAACGCGGTTTCAAGTTCGTCGGCCGCACCATCTGTTACGCCTACATGCAGGCGGTGGGCATGGTCAACGACCATACCGTCGATTGCTTCCGCCACGCGGAATTGGCCCGGCCGTAAAGCAATGCAGGCCGCCGCTCCGGAAGCAGACTGCCTCAGCCTGATCGCGGCAAGCGACGGCGCGGCTATCGCCAGTTGTACGGTCGACGGCGATGCCGAAGCCAGCTATGCTCCGGTATTGCAGCAGGACGGCTTGTTTTACGTTTACGTCAGCGGTCTGGCCAAGCATACCGGCAACTTATTGCGCAGCCGCCAAGGTTCGCTACTGTTTTTGGGCGACGCAGCCGGCAATCCGTTTGCCAGGCCCAGAGCCAGCGTAAGTTGCACTGTCGCCGAAATCGGGCGAGACGATCCGCGTTATGTCGAATTACTCGATGGGCTAGAACACCGGTTCGGCAAGGTCATCGGCCTGCTACGCAACTTGCCGGACTTCCGCTTGTTGGCATTGACGCCGATTCGCTACCACTATATCGCCGGCTTCGGCCAGGCCTACAGTTTTACCGCCAATCCCAACGAACCGGCCCCATCCGACTAAACTTATCCGGACCAGCACGCTCGACCGATCCAGGAGTCCGCTTAACCGCCATGCCAGTTTTTTTCAAACCGCTAATAAGCAACAGTTTTTTCGCACTGGCGTATTTCATCGGCGGCTTCTTGGGCCACATGCTGAGCATGCCGCCCAGCCAGGCCAGTGCCATCTGGCCGCCGGCAGGCATCGCCCTGGCCGGCATGCTGCACTCGGGACGGAAAGTGTTGCCCGGCCTGGCGGTCGGTGCGATTGCCGTGCAGATTTACGCGTTTTCCGGACTCGGCGCCGGCCAAACGCCAACCCTGGGGTATTGGATGGGTACCGCAGCAGGTATCGCAGCTTGCGGACAAGCCTGGCTCGGCGCATTTTTAATCAACCGCTGGATAGGCCCGCACAATCCGTTGCTGGAAGACCGCCACATCGTCCATTTTTTCGTATTGGCCATCGCCAGTTGCCTGCTGGCGCCGACACTGGGCTCCAGCCTGCTTTATTTGCTCGGTTGCATCGAATTCAGCGACATCGGCCTGAATTGGAGCACTTGGTGGGTCGGCGATTCGATCGGTGCGGTAATTTTCGCGCCGATGTTGCTCGCGTTCATAGCCGCCCCTCGCCACATATGGCGACAACGCCAACAATTCGTGGTGTATCCTCTGGCTGCGACCTTGATCCTGGTGGTCGTCGCCGTGGTGTACAGTAGCAATCTGGAAAACCGCCGTATCCGCGAACTGTTCGAAAGCCAAACCAGTTTATTGCACCAAAGCATTCAGCAACATTTCGACAACGACGTATTGAACAACCAATTGCTGAAAGCGCTGTTCGACAGTTCCGATAGCGTCGACCGTAACGAATTCCGTCTGTTCGCCCACACCATTTTCAGCCAACATCCGGAATTGGAGGTTCTGGAGTGGCTACCCAAGGTCAGACAAAGCCAACGCGCCGAGTTTGAGGAGCGGGAACAGATTCGCATCGTCGATCGCGAGGTCGAGGGCGCCGTTAAAACGGCAGCCGAGCGCGACTACTATCTGCCGGTGACTTATTGGTTCGGCAACGAACAAAACCTGGGGCTGGACGCGTTGAGCCGCCCCGAACTTCGCGAAGCGATCGAGAAAGCCATCGCCTCCGGCAAAACCAGCGCCACCAGCGGACTGGCGTTCGCCGACGGGCAATTCGGCTTTGCCGTGTTTTCGCCGATCTACAGCAGCGGCAAACCCCTCAACTCGCTACAACAACGCCAGGAACATTTGCGCGGTCTGGTCGCCAATGTATTTCGGCTGAGTAGCGAAGTCGCGGAAATAGTCTCTCGCCTCGAGGCAAATCAGTTGGCGTTGAGCATATACGACGCAGACCGGTTGTTGTACGGCGAATCGACCGTTGACGCCGCCGCCACGCCGTTTGCGGAACTGCATCAGCAGTTGAAATTAAAGGTAGCGGACCGGCTCTGGGCGATCCATTACCGGCCCTCGGCCCAGTTTTACGCCGAGCAGCGCTCCTGGACGGTGTGGTGGCTGCTCTCGGGCAGTTTTCTGTTATGCGGCCTGACCAGCTTCGGTTTGATGTTGATGACCGGCCGTACCGCCCGCATCGAAGATTTGGTCGCGCTGAAAACCCGGGATTTGCTGCGTAGCAACCAGGCCTTGAACAGCGAAATCGAGCGTCGCAAACAACAGGAAAACGAGTTGCGCATTGCCGCCGCCACCTTTCAGTCGCACGAAGCGATCATGGTGACCGACACCAAGGGCATAGTGCTCAGAGTCAACGACGCCTTTAGCCGAATCACCGGCTACAGCGCCGCAGAAGTGGTTGGCCGCCGGCCGGATCTGTTATCCAAAGTCCGTCAGGCTCCCGGCTTGCTGTACGGCCTGTTCCGCGCCTTGCTACGCAAAAACCAGTGGCGCGGCGAAATCTGGAACCGGCGCAAAAACGGCGACGTGTTTCCGGAATGGCTGACCGTGACCGGCGTTCGCGACGAAAGCGGCAAGCTATTGAATTACGTGGCGATTTTTTCCGATATCAGCGAGCAAAAAGCGGCGGAACGCGAAATCCACGAGCTGGCGTTTTACGACCCGCTGACCGGACTGCCTAACCGGCGCCTGCTGCTGGACCGCTTAAAACAGGAAATCGCCGCCGCCAAACGCCAGCACTGTTACGGCGCGCTGTTCTTCCTGGACCTGGACCACTTCAAAACCTTGAACGATTCCCGCGGCCATCAGGTCGGCGACGAGCTGCTGACCCAGGTCGCCCAGCGCCTGCGCGCCATCATCCGCGAAGAAGACACGGCCTGCCGCCTGGGCGGCGACGAGTTTATCGTCATGGTGCCGGGACGTTACCGCGAAATGGCCCAAGCCACCCACCACGCCGTAATGCTGGCCGAGAAAATCCTGCACACCATCAATCAGCCATTCAACGTGCAAGGCAGCGAGCACCATTTTTCCACCAGTATCGGCGTTACCCTATTTCCGGAAGCGGCCGAACAGCCGGAAGCGGTGATCCAGCAAGCCGACACGGCGATGTACCGCGCCAAGGAAAGCGGCCGCAACGGCATCAGTTTCTACCGACCGTCGATGCAGGAAACCGCAGACCGGCGGTTGACGCTGGAAAAGGAAATCCGGCAAGCCTTGAAAGAGCAGCAATTCGTGTTGCATTACCAGCCCCAGGTCGACGATAGCGGCCGCGTGGTCAGCGCCGAGGCCCTGATTCGTTGGCAGCATCCGCAGCGCGGCATGATTTCCCCGGCCGAATTCATCCCGATCGCCGAAGACACCCGCCTGATTTTGCCGCTCGGCGAATGGGTGATCCGCGAAACCTGCCGCCAGATCGGGGTTTGGGACCGGGAAAACCGGGCCATCGGCCATGTCGCGGTCAACGTCAGTTCCCGCCAGTTCCGCCAACCGGACTTCGTCGAACAGATCGAGCGGATACTGGCCGATGCGAGCCTGTCGGCCGATCGCCTGGTGATCGAATTGACCGAAGGTTCCGTTATCAGCAACATCGACGACACGGTCAGAAAAATGCGCGATTTGCAAACCTTGGGCGTCAAAACCTCGATCGACGATTTCGGCATCGGCTACTCGTCGCTGTCCTACTTGAAAACGCTGCCGATCAGCCAACTCAAAATCGACCAAAGCTTCGTCAAGGACTTGCCGGAAGACCAGAACGACGCCGTAATCGTCGAGACCATCATCAACATGGCGAAAAGCCTGCGCTTGCACGTGATTGCCGAAGGCGTGGAAACCGAGGAACAAGTCCGGTTCCTGCGGGAAAAAGGCTGCTTGTCCTACCAGGGCTATCACATCGGCCGTCCGGTTCCGGCCGCCGATTTCCGCAATTGACTGCTGAGTCGGGAATCCGCGCGGAGAAAGCTTATTGCAATCGTTGCGGCTGCGTTAAAATCGCGAGTTCGACCATTCAGCCAGGGACAATAAAGATGAACTTGAAAATCTGCCTGTTTACCTCGGCGGCTCTGTTTGCCGCCATCGGCGACGCCGCCGAGAAAACTGCGATCAGAGTGGGTGCGATGGCCTCCGGCACGCTAAACTGGGAACTGGCGGCGATGCGTAACCAAGGCTTGCTGGATAAGGCCGGCCTCGCCGTCGAAAACGTCGCCATCGCCAACCAGCAAGCCGGTAAAGTTGCGCTGCAAGCCGGCGCGGTCGACTTGATCGTCTCCGATTGGATCTGGACCTCGAGCATGCGCGGCGAAGGCGTCAAGTTGAGCTTTTACCCGTTCTCCGATACCTCCGGCGCCTTGCTGGTCGCAAACGATAGCCCAATCAAAACGCTGGCCGACCTGAAAGGCAAGAAATTGGGCATTGCCGGTGGCGAGCTGGATAAAAACTGGCTGTTGCTGCAAGCGTTGGGCCGGCAACAGCAAATAGACCTGAATGCCGGCGTCGAAAAAATCTACGGCGCACCGCCCTTGCTCAGCCAGCAATTGCTGGATAAGCGCGTCGATGCATTATTGACCTATTGGCAATTCGCCGTCCGCCTGGAAGCCCGGGGTTACCGCACCCTGCTCAGCGGCGAGGACATCGTCCGCCAATTGGGTATAGTCGAGACTGTGCCCAGCATCGGCTATGTTTTCAAACAGGATTGGGCCGATCAGCATAAAGCCGCACTGAAGCAATTCTTCGATTTGAGCCGGGTGGCCCGCGACAGCTTGTGCAGCAACGATGCCGAATGGGCGAAAATCCTGCCGCTGACCGAAGCCGGCAGCCCCGCAGAGCAAGACAGGCTCCGCGCCGGTTATTGCAAGGGCCGCATCGAGCAATGGACCCCGGCCCAACAAACCGCGGCCGAAAAAATTCACCAGATGCTGCACCAGGTCGACAGCAAGCTGACCGGCGCTTCCGACCATATACAACCCGGCACGTTCTGGTCCGCCGATTGATGGCCTGCGGTTATACCCGGCAGCGTAGCGGCGTCGTTACGTTGTTATCGTTATTGCTGTTGCTGGGCATCTGGCAAGCGGCAGCCATGCTGCTCGACGATCCCAGCCTGCCGCTGCCGGCAAAGGTGGCCGGAGTGTTCTGGCGGGCAACCGCTTCCGGCGAACTACCGCATCATTTGGCCTCCACCCTTTACCGGTTGGCTGTCAGTTTTTCGATTGCGATGCTGCTCGGTTGCGCGATCGGACTGTTGTTAGGCAAAAACAAAAGCCTGGACGCGTTCTTCGACAATTGGTTGGTGATTTTTCTGAACATCCCGGCTTTGGTCACGATCATCCTGTGTTACATCTGGTTCGGTCTGGACGAATCGGCAGCAATTCTGGCTGTCGTGGTCAATAAGTTGCCGAACGTAATCGTCACGATTCGCGAGGGCGCGCGGGCGCTGGACAAGGATTTGCTGGAAATGGCGCAGAGTTACCGTTTCAGCCGCAAAAAAACGCTGCTGCACGTGATTTGGCCGCAACTGCACCCGTTCGTGATGGCCGCCACCCGCTCCGGCCTCGCCTTGATTTGGAAGATCGTTTTACTGGTGGAATTGCTGGGCCGCAGCGACGGCATGGGTTACCAATTGCATTTGTTCTTCCAGTTGTTCGACGTTGCCAGCCTATTAGCTTATACCTTTGCTTTCGTCGCGGTGATTCAGGCCATCGAATGGCTGGTGTTGCGACCGCTGGATCGGGCGGCGCTAAGGTGGCGGCGATGAACGCTATCAGCATCAGCATTCAAGACAAAACCTACCGCGACGGCCATGGCGGAAGTCAGCACAGGACGATCGCCGACTTGCAGTTCGAGGTCGAACCCAACGAATTCGTCTGTTTGCTGGGCCCGTCGGGCTGCGGCAAAACTACACTGCTGAACATGGTGGCCGGCCTGGACAGTCACTACCAAGGCCAAATTCGGATTGGCGGCCAAGCCGCCGTCGCTAAAATCGGTTACGTATTCCAGAGTCCGCGGCTGCTGCCGTGGCGGACCGTTCGCCAAAACATCGAGTTGGTATTCGCCGGCCCGCCGCCGGCTGCAGTGATCGACGAACTACTGGCCGGCATGCAGCTCGATGCGGTGCAACACAGCTATCCCGAGCGCTTGTCGCTGGGCATGCAGCGCCGGGTGGCGATTATCCGCGCCTTTGCCGTGAATCCCGATATCCTGCTGATGGACGAGCCCTTCGTGTCGCTGGACGCGCCTAGTGCCCGCCAGGTCCGCACGCAGCTCTATGCGTTGTGGCAACAACGGCCGCATACGGTATTGTTCGTCAGTCACGATTTGCGCGAGGCAATCGCGCTGGCCGACCGCCTGATCTTCTTGTCGCCGCCGCCGATGCGTATCGTCAGCGACATTACCGTTGATATACCGCGCGACGGCCGCCACGACGAAGCCCAAATCGAAGCCTTTCGCGAATATTTGTTGAGCCAGCATCCGGCTATCAACGGACTGTTGTAACGTGAAAATCGTGGTCGCGGCCTGCCAGGTCGAAGAAATCGTCAAGAAATCCCGCTTCATCGGCATCATCAGTCCCTGCCGCTCCGAAGCCGAAGCGCTGGCAGTGTTAACCGATCTGCACCGGCGTTATCCGGATGCCAGCCATATCGTTTACGCCTACCGGATTCAGTCGGCCGACGGTCTGGTCTGCCGCTTTCACGATGCCGGCGAACCCAGCGGCACCGCCGGCAAACCGATATTTCAACATTTGGAAGGGAAGCAACTGATCAATCTGGTGGTCGCCGTCGTGCGTTATTTCGGCGGCGTCAAACTCGGTGCCGGCGGCTTGACTCGGGCTTACGGCAATGTCGCCAAAGCGGTGATCGAAGCGGCGGACATTGTCGACTACATCGAATTTGCCGAAGTCAACCTGACCTTGGACTACAACCAATTGCAGCCGCTGGAATATCAGCTGAAAAAATTGGACGGCTGCATCCTGTCGCAGGATTTCAGCGACAACGTGCGCCTGACGGTGAAATTACCCAAGCACAATCTGGCTTCACTCAGCGCTTTTCTGCCATAAAACCGGGCTGTATCAAGCCAGTATGACAGCTTTATGACAGAATTGTTTCCCATTGAGAAACAAGATGTACACATTCATCAGTATTGTAAATAAAAGCGATAGCTCATATAGTAGAACCGTCTTCATTGAATTGACTGTCATCAGTCAGGGAGAAAACATGAGCAAATCTAACAATCTTTATCGAGACATACTCACTGGTCTGTTTTTTACCACCGGCGTGTTTGGTTTCATGTCGGGTGAGTTCATTATCTCCACCATGCTGTTCGGAGCCGCCACCATTTCCAGCAATCTGGACTTTAACGGCTCGTTCCGCGCTTAACCTGTTTGTTGTACCTCCTCACGCGATCAAGCAGTAGCTCTGTTTAGCTTGGCCCGTCCACCTGTCAACAGGTGAGGCGGGCATTTTTTTTAAAAGCCCCGGTTTTCTTTGATCGTCTCGTAAGCTTTTCTGATCTGCTGGGTTTTCTGTTTGGCCAGCGCCATCATTTCTTCCGGCAAACCTTTAGCCACCAACTTATCCGGATGATGCTGGCTCATCAGCCGGCGGTAAGCTTTTTTGACTTCGGCGTCGCTGGCTGCCGACACCACCCCCAGCGCGGCATAAGCATCCGCCAATTGCGGCGCGGCCGGATCCGAGGTTGATGACCTGCCGCTCTGCTGGCGAAAACGCTGCTGCGCGGCAACCTGGCCCTTGATCAGCCGATATTCGAATTCCGACAAGCCGAGCTGCCGGCAAATATCCGCCAGCAAGGCTTCCTCGCTGGCATCGAACACACCATCTGCAAAAGCCGCCTGCAATTGGATTTCGACGAACATCCGCAACAAATGCGTACGCCGGTGGCACTCGTTGCGAAATTGCTGCAGCACCTCCGCCAATGGGAAGCCGGCTTGCTTGCCCTGGCGAAATAAGTGGATCGCCGCGTCGCGCAATTCCGGAGTCAGTTCCATATTGTCCATGACCCGGTTAGCCAAGCCGATTTCCTCGCTCGACACCCGGCCATCGACCTTCGCCAGATGTCCCATTACGGCAAAGGTTGCAGTAAAAAACGCGGTCTGTACCCGATGTTGCTCACCCGGATGCAAAGTCTGATCCGCCATGCCTTGCATCCCGGTATCGAACTGGTGTCCGACCGCGGCGCCGAAAATGGCGCCCAGCGGCCCACCCATCAAGAGGCCGAAAGCGCCGCCAACTAATTTGCCCAACCAACTCATGCGTTAACTATCCCTCTTTCGATTGATGATAAAATTTCGAACACTATCCACTGACTATCCGCCCCCGATATGAACGTCCCCGCCGCACTATACGAATCCTCTCTGCCACATCTGAAACTGCTCGGCCGCGGCAAAGTCCGCGACATGTACGAAATCGACGACAGCCATCTGCTGATCGTCACCACCGACCGGATGTCGGCGTTCGACGTGATCATGCCCGATCCGATTCCGGGCAAAGGCCGGGTATTGACCAGTGTCTCCAACTTCTGGTTCGAAAAAATGCGCGACATCATTCCGAACCACTTGAGCGACGACTTAACGCTGGCCGACGTGATTCCCGATCCGGAGCTCAGAGCCCAGGTCGAAGGCCGTGCCATCGTCGTCAAACGCCTGAAACCGTTGCCGGTGGAAGCCATCGTCCGCGGTTACCTGATCGGTTCAGGCTGGAAGGACTACCAGCGTTGCGGCGCGGTCTGCGGCATCGAACTGCCGGCAGGCCTGCAACAGGCGCAGCAACTGCCGCAACCGATCTATACGCCGTCCAGCAAAGCCGAAGTCGGCGTGCACGACGAGAACATCAGCTTTGCCGACACCGTGGCGTTGATGGGAGAGGAAATCGCCGGCAAAGTTCGCGACGCCAGCTTGCAACTGTATACCACCGCTGCCGAATACGCCCGCCAGCGCGGCATCATCATCGCCGATACCAAGTTCGAATTCGGCCTGGACGCCGCCGGCACGCTGTTCCTGATCGACGAAGCACTGACTCCGGACTCGTCGCGCTTCTGGCCGGTCGAACAATACCAAGTCGGCATCAGTCCGCCCAGCTTCGACAAGCAGTATTTGCGCGACTACCTGGAAACCTTGGATTGGAACAAAACCGCTCCCGGCCCAAAATTGCCGGAAGATGTCAGCCGGAAGTGCGCCGAGAAATACCGCGAAGCGGAATTGAAGCTGCTGGGCTGAGCTCTGCCGAATTTATCTGCATTCGCCTTTGTCGGGCTGACGGCGAAACCGCTCAGCCCAGATCCGCATCCCGTTCGCCGGTACTGATCCGGCCGCCCGCCACCGCCTCGACGATGTAAACCTTGCCATCGCCGTGGTGGCCGCTACGCGCCACCTTCATGACGGTCTGAAAAATGGTCTCCACCAGATGCTCCGGGGCGAAGATTTCGATCCGCTTTTTGGCCAGAAACGGTTTGTAGTCTTGCACGTGTTCGGTGCGTTCGCGGCCGAAACCTTCGCAATCCATGATCGACATCCCCGGAAAATCCGGAATTTCCATCAAGGCCATCGTCAATTGGTTGAGTTTATGCGGCTGAATATAAGCGCGGATTTCTTTCATGGCCATCCTTTAAAGCTCGTCGGCTTCGGCAAAGTAACGGTATAGCGCCGGCAGCAGGGTCAAGGTTAGCAAGGTCGCGCTAATCAGGCCACCGATAATGACCACGGCAAACGGTTTGGCGGTCTCGGAGCCGACGCTGGTGGATAATGCCGCCGGGAACAAACCCAGCATCGCCATCAACGCCGTCATCACCACCGGCCTGAGCCGGCTGACCGAGCCGTTGACGATCGCGTCGTGCAAGGATTGGCCCTCGCGGCGCAGTTTGTTCAACTGCGACACCAGAATCACGCCGTTCTGCACGGCAATCCCGAACAAGGCGATGAAACCCACCGCGGCGGAGACGCTGAGATTGATGCCGGTTGCCAGCAGGATCAACAGGCCGCCGATCAACGCAAACGGCACGTTCATCACGATTAAAAGCGCATTTTTAACCGACATGAAAGTCCAGAACAACAACACGAAGATCAAACCCAGACTGATCGGCACGATAATCGCCAAGCGCTTCATCGCCCGCTGCTGGTTCTCGAACTGGCCGCTCCAGACGATGCGGTAACCGGGCGGCAACGCCACTTGCGCCGCTACCTTGGCTTGGGCTTCGGCGACGAAGCTGCCCTGGTCGCGGTCGATCAAATTGCATTTGATCGCGATCCGGCGCATGTTTTCTTCGCGGCTGATACGGGATGCGCCTTGGTTGACCTTGATCGTCGCCAATTCGGACAACGGAATCAATTGCCCCGCCGGAGTTTGCACGGTCAGGCTTTCCAGGCCGGATATCGAATCGCGGGCGTTTTCGGCATAACGCAGCGCAATATCGAAGCGGCGTTCGCCCTCCAGAAACTGGGATGCCGCTTTGCCGCCCATGCCGATTTCCAATACCTGTTCCACATCGGCAACGTTGATGCCGTAGCGGGAGATCTTGGCCCGGTCGATGTCGACGATGACCTGGGCCAAACCGGCTTGCTGTTCGGCGGCGACATCGCTGGCACCGCGAATGCCGGCCAGGATATGGGTAATCTGGTCTGCTTTATCCTGCAAGGTTTGCAGATCGCTACCGAATACTTTGATTGCGATCTCGCCTTTAACCCCGGATATGGCTTCTTCGACGTTATCCTGAATCACTTGGGAAAAGTTGGTCTGAATCCCCGGAAAAATCGATAAGGCCTTATCCATGGCCTGCACCAGCTCGTCTTTTTTGGCGTAACGCCAGGTTTCCTTCGGATTCAGGTCTATCAACACCTCCAGGTTGTTGAAGCCTTTAGGGTCGGTGCCGTCTTCGGGGCGGCCCAGTTGGGTCAGGATGGTTTTGGCTTCGGCGAAGGTTTCCAAGCGGTCGCGAACCTTGCGCTCGATATCTTTGGCGGTGGTCAACGATACCGGCGTCGGCAGCGTGATGGTCAGCCAGATATTGCCCTCGTCGAGTTTGGGCATGAACTCGGTACCGATCAAGCGTACCGACAGCACGCTCAATGCCAAGGTGCCGACCGCCGCGAAAAACACCAATCGAGCATGTTTCAACACCCATTCCAGAATGTTGCGGTAATGGTGCTCCATCGCATGTACCAGCGGATTATGGCGTTCGGCCAGCTTAGGCCCGAGTAAATAGGTCAGCATCGACGGGATAAAGGTCAGGCTGAACAGCATCGAAGCTACCAAGGCGAAGCTCAGCGTATAAGCCATCGGCGAGAAAATTTTGGCCTCGACCCGCTGGAAGGTAAAAATCGGCAGAAAGGCGATGATGATGATGATTTTGGAGAACAAAATCGGCCGGCCCATTTCGGTCGCGGTATTCAACAAGGATTGCCGCAAAACGCGGATGTCGGCGTTGCGCTGCATATCCAACGTTACCTGCACCATGACGGCTTCCACCAGCACCACGGTGCTGTCGACGATGATGCCGAAATCGATCGCGCCGAGCGAAATCAGGTTGGCTGAAATGCCGCCCAAATCGACCAAAATGAAGGCAAACAGCAACGACAACGGGATGATCAGCGTGACCAGAAACGCGGCCATGAAACGCTGCAAAAACACCAGCAGAATGATCAAAATCAATACCGCACCTTCGACCATATTGTGTTCTACGGTATGCACGGTGTGTCCGACCAATTCGGTACGGTCGTAAATCGGCGTAATTTTTACGCCCGGCGGCAAACCGAACGCATTCAATTCTTCGATTTTCTGCTTGACGCCGTCGAGCACGCTGACCGCGTCGCGGCCTTTGATCAGCAGCACGATGCCTTCGACGATATCGTCGCGCTGGTTTAGCGAGACGATCCCGGTACGAGGTTGCGGGCCGACGCGAATGTCGGCAACGTCTTTGACCCGGATCGGTACACCGTCGTTACTGGCGACGACGATTTCGCCGATCTCGTCGGCCGATTTCAACAGGCCAACACCTCTGACCACCAAGGCTTCGTCGCCGTCCTTGATATAACCGCCGCCGGTGTTGGTATTGTTAGCGGCAATCGCAGCATAAACCTGATTCAGATCCAGCCGGTAGTTTTTCAGACTATCCGGCCGAACCACGACTTTGTATTCCTTGACGCCGCCGCCGTAAGACACCACGTCCGCTACCCCTTGCACGGTACGCAGGCGCGGCTCGATTACCCAATCCTGCAAGGCCCGTTGTTCGGTCAACGGCAGGTGTTTGGCGTCGATTACGTAACGGTAAATCTCGCCGACGCCGGTCGACAGCGGCCCGATTTGGGGTTTAACGTCGCCGGGTAGGTCGGCGCCGCGCAAACGTTCCAGGACTTGCTGGCGGGAGAAATAGTCTTCGGCGCTGTCGTCGAAGGTTAGCGTTACCACCGACAAACCGAAAATCGAGACCGAGCGCATATTCAGCAAATGCGGCAAACCGTTCATCTCGCGCTCGATCGGTAACGAAATGATCTTTTCCACTTCCTCCGGCGCTTGGCCGGGAAATTGCGTCACCACCTGCACGAACACGTTTTGCACGTCTGGAAACGCCTGTACCGGCAGATTCTCGAAGGCAACGATGCCGGAGACGGCGATAGCCAACGTGGCACCGATTACCATCAGGCGCTGCTGCAAACAAAAAGCGATAACGCGGGCAATCATCTCGGCGATCCTGGGCTAAGGGTTGGCATCGTTAACGTCTTCCTCGGCGCGCAACACCAAGGCTCCCTCGGTAACCAACTGCTCTCCGGCTTGCAAGCCCTCGGTAACCACCGCGCGCTCCTTCAGCCGCAAGCCCATTTTTACCGGCCGCTGCCGATAATGGTTTTCGTCGACGGCGACAAACACGTAGTCGGAGTCATCTTCGGTGAATACCGCGGTCAACGGCACGACGATCGCCTGGGCATCCGGCGGGCTTTCGACATCGATGGTCGCGTACATGCCGGGCAGCAAGCGGCCGTCCGGATTCGGTAACGCGCAGCGCACTTGTACGCTACGGGTGGTTTCGTTAAGGACCTGGCCGACGTACTCTACCGTCGCCGGAAAGGCTTCGCCCGGATATGCGGGCACCGAGATTTTTAGTTGCTGGCCCGGTTTGATCTTGGCCAGATTGACTTCGAACACGTCCATGACCACGGTCAGCCGTTGAATATCGGAAACGACGAACAGCGGCTTATCCAAACCCGGACCGACCTCCTGCCCCGGATTGACGTTTCGTTCCACCACTACGCCGTTAATAGGGGAACGCAAAGCAAAGCGGGAATTGTTTTGGCCCGACGTCAGTTGCAGATTTTTCAAGCGGTTTTGCGCGCGCTGCACTTCGCTGCGGGCCTCGCTCAGGCCGTCCTCGGCCTGTTCCAGGTCTTTGCGCGAGACGACGTTACCTTGATACAGCTCATGCTGGCGCCGGAATGCTCGATCGGCCAAGGTCAGTTGCGCTTGCGCCTTGGCGTAGTCGGCCTGGGCGTCGGCAACCTCCGGGCTATGCAATTCCAGCAGCACCGTTCCGGATTGCACTTGACTGCCCAGCGACAATGGATTGGTCAGCACTCGGCCGGTTACCGGAGAACTGATCCGGGAAGTCACACTGTCGTTATAGGCGATTTTGCCGGCCAACGGTTCAAGCAATGGCGGCCGCGTCAGGGTCAACCTGCTGGTTTTGACGTAGGCTTTTTTCGGCGAATCGGGGGTCAGGTAAACTTCGCCGGGTAGCGCATGCATAACCGGCTGGGGCTGATTTTTATCGGCGGAGTCGGAACAGGCATTCAGCACTAACAATGCCAACAACCCGAATCGGGTACAGCACCGGCATAAACGGAAAATCGCTTGCTTATTCATGAAGGAGGGTGTGAGCATGGGAAGTTACCGGCCAGTTATTGCGGGCCAACGCTTGCGGCAGCATTATCGCCGCTGGGTTCGATGCCCAATGCTTTGCTCAATCCGTAATAGGCCTTGGTACGGTTGATCATGGCCGCGTAATAATCGCGCATCACGTTTTTGTAGCTGCGTTGCGCTTCGATAAAATCCAGCACGCCGGTCGCGCCTTTTCTGAAGGCCAATTCCGCGCTGTCGCGCACGTTACGGGCGTCGTCCAGCAAGCCACTGTCGAACCGTTTTACGATTTTATCGGCGCTGTTCCAGGCCGCCAGCGCGCCGACCACATCGTTGCAGATACCGAGTTCGGTTTGTTCGACCGCCAATTGCGACTGGTTCAGACTGACGGTAGCCTTATCCGCTTCGCCCTGGTATTGGTAAAACAACGGCAGCGGCACGCTGAAACCGACGAAAGCCGAATTTAACGCATTGTTACTCGGATCGCGGGCATAGCCGGCGTTGACCGTGACATCCGGGTATTTCAAGCGCCGCGCCAGCTCCAGTTCCTTATTCGCCTGTTCGGCGCGCTGTTTGTCGGCTTGCAGGTCGGGACGTTGTTGCAAGGCCCGGTCGATCAATTCGTTCTTGTCGCGGGTTTGGCCTATATCGGCCAACGCCGGCCAGGCATCCTTCGCCTCGATACGCAAACTCTGTTCGGGCCAGCGCAGCAGCACTGCCAGCGCCGCTTGCGCCTGCTCCACAGCGGCTTGGGCACTATCCAGATCGGACTGGGCGCGCAAACCTTCCATCTTCACCCGCAAATAATCGGCCTCGGCTATATCGCCGCTTTTCAGGCGCAAGTCATTGGCCTGGCTTATCTGTTGGTAATGGTTGGCAATTTCCTGCGCCAGCCACCGGTTCTTTTGCGCCTGCAACAAGTCGAAGTACGCATCGCGCACCATATTGCTGAAGATGCGCACGGCATCGCGCAAATCGCTTTCGGCCGCCTGCGCGGCAAAACCGCTGCTCTGCATCCGCAATCCGCGTTTACCGGCAACTTCGATTAATTGGCTGAAGGAAAAATATTCGGCCGGTCCGCACGATACGCTGGGGCTATGGTTGCAGCCGGTGGCATTGGAACCCATGTTGGGATTGTTACTGATTTCGGAGACTTGGACGCCGAATACCGGATTCGGAATCGCCCCGGCCACTACTTGTTCGGCGCGAGCCTGATCGATGTTGTATTGCGCGGCAATCAGGTCCAAATTACGCTGGTAAAACAGGGCGACGACCTCGTCGACCGACAATTGCGCTTCCTGGGCATAAGCCGAACCGAACCCAAACCAGATGGAGCAGGCGACCGCAAAAAAACGGGTGTAGTAAACTTTCATCGGCAGTGAGCGCCTTTCGATTAAACAGTCTTAACGCTAGTAAGCAACGTTTGAGCCACAAAAATTGATCTGCCGCTACTCGTCTCTGAGCGCGTACAAAACCGGGAAATTGTAGCAAATTAATATCGATGCGATACCAATTTGCATCTAACCCGGCAGCCCCGCATCTGTTCATCAGCTAATTCCGGTTGGCGACCGGTTCAAATCAACCGAATAGGACCGGTTGAAAATAACGCGCGAAATTTCTCGCGAAGAGTTAGGACAACAAAAAAGCCGGCGCTAGGCCGGCTTCCAGGTATAGTGTGATGGAGCGCTTCGTTAGCCACTCGCGACAGCGGCATGCTGTTGGTCATGGGAAGCGCTGCTGATTCTGTAGCCTCGCGATTTCAATTCCTTCGCCAACCCCGGGCTCATCTTTTCCGGGCTTATATGCGAAATGACTTTACCGAATTTTTTGATGTTATAGCGCATAGCAATCATCTCCAACCTCCAGCGATATCCAGTAGCCCTTTGCCTAAACCGAACGTTTTCGAACGCCGTTACGACAGGTTACCAGGCGCAAAATTCCCAGCATTTCGCCAATTTGCAAATTTTTATCGGCAATCTTTCGGAACTAGCTCCCGGAGCTCGGCTTTCCGCATCCCGTGAACGATTTGACGACAGGCACAAAAAAGCCGCTGATCAAAGCGGCTTTTCGATATTCCGGTTCGGAAACCTATCCCTACTCGGCTTCGGCCGGTTCTGCGGAGGTAGATTCGGCAGCAGTAACTTCCTCGGCAGTTTCAGGCTTCACCGCATCGCATTTGCCCTCGAGCAAATCGTAAGAGCCGGCCCAACAGCGGGCCGCGATGTAATACTTGGCATAATCGATAAGGGCAACCCCGGCACAGTCCTCGTATTTGATTTCGGGAGCCGCACTGGCATCCTTGTCGTCGAAAGACCGTAAAACCTTGCAATAGTTGACTTGCCTGGCCTGCACCGTGACGGAAACCAAACCGAGCAGTAGCACTCCGCAAATTTTGTTGACCGAACTCATTTTAACCATCCCCGAAAATAGAAATTGTTGCCCAGAAACCAGCAGCGTGACTAATTTCGGCTGATTCGTCAACCTGGAGCGGTTGCCGTCGGATCAAAGCAACGCGGGCCGGCAACCTCAGGGTCAATGAGTCTCCGAGCTGTGCCAAGCCTCGGCCATCAAATCCACAAATTCTTTACCAACCACGCGAAGCAATTGCAACGCCGCGATAACCACCAAAGCACCGATGACTAAACCGGACAACATGACGACGACCATCTTCATATCCACCCCCGAAATTGACAGCAAAATTGACTAGGGACGGCGAGTATTCACATAAAACCGACAAAAAGCAACTGGATTAAAGTCTACTTAAGGCATTGATTATTAAAGAATTAACCATGTCAACCACTTACAGTAAAATATTAATGTAAATTCGTGCGTTTGCAGCAAATCCATGACGTCGCCGTCAATTGATCAGGCCCTGGATGAAAAGGTGTGTCTGGATTTGGATGCCTATTCATTCGCTCATAATGGCTTTCCATAAGTAGGCACCAGTAAAGGTAAAGGTTTTTGCATTCTGATGCTCTCACTACTGCCCATCGATTCTACGTTTGGTGTTGACCGAGAAGTTTACGGACACAAAAAAGCCCAGATTTACTGGGCTTCGTTGGCTTGGCGAGATTGGCCGGGACGGCCTGAAACATCATTCAATATTCTGAATCTGCTCGCGCATCTGCTCGATCAGAACTTTCAAATCGATCGAAATCTGGGTCATTTCCCGATCGGCGGATTTGGAACCGAGGGTATTAGCTTCACGATTCATTTCCTGCATCAAGAAATCCAGACGGCGGCCGGTGGGTTCGGGCTGCTTTAACGCGCGTTGCACTTCCAGGACATGGGTTTCCAAACGATCGAGCTCTTCCGCCACGTCGAACTTTTGCGCCAACAGTACCAACTCCTGTTCCAGACGGTCGAAATTGGGTTCGGCCACCATTTCCTGCACCCGCGCCGTCAATTTATTGCGCAAGTTGTTTAACACCTCCGGCATCCGCTTGTGCGCAGCTTCTACCAAAAGCATGACCTTCTGGCAGCGATCCTCCAGCAATTGCGCCAGTTGCGCCCCCTCGCGGGCGCGGGTTTCCAGCATTTTGTCCAGCGTCTCATCCAGCAGTCGGACGATCTTGTCGCGCAATGCCTCTTTATCGATCTCCTGCTCTTGCTGCACGCCGGGGAAGGCCAGGACGTCGAGCGCGGAAAAGGGTTGCGGATTGCTCATTTCGGCTTCGATAGCGGCGGTCGCCGCCAACAGCCGCTGCACGATTTCCAGGTTGACGTTGAAGCTCGCCTCGCAGGCCTGCTTCTTGTAACTCAACGAACATTCGATTTTGCCGCGTTTCAGTTTTTCCGAGATCAAGCGGCGGACATCGGCTTCGGCAAAACGCAAACGCTCGGGCAACTTGACGCTGACGTCGCTGTAGCGATGGTTGACGGAGCGCAATTCGCACAAGATAGCCAGGTTGTCGGCGCTCATTTCGCCGTCCGCGAACGCGGTCATGCTTCTAATCATTTTTCACCTATAATCTTCACGCTTTACCCGTGCAGCTTTACCCATGGCCGAATACTACGATCCGGAAACCTACCCGAAACAATGGAACTACCTGCAATCGGGAACCATTATAGATCAGTACATGATCGAGCGGGAATTGGCGCACGGCGGCTTCAGTTCGGTCTACCTGGCCCGGCAAATGTCCGACCAGACCCAAGTGGCGATCAAGGAGTACTTGCCGCGCAAGCTGGCGCACCGCACCTGGAATAACTTGGTGGCGCCGAACAACGAAGAGGCAAAAACCTTATTCATGCGCGGCCGGGCGCTGTTTTTCGAGGAAGCCAAAGTCCTGGCGATGCTGAAACACCATAACATCGTCGACGTAATCAACTTCTTCCAGGCCAACGATACCGTATATATGGTCATGACCTACGACTACGGCATCACGCTGGACAAAATCCTGCACCGCAAAATCCTGCCCATCACCGAAGAGTTTCTGCTGACGGTATTTCGGTTGTTGCTGAACGGCATCGACGCCGTCCATCAAAAAGGTCTGGTGCATCTGGATATCAAGCCCGCCAACATTCTGATCCGCGCGGAAAACGACCCGTTGCTGCTGGATTTCGGCGCAATCCGTAAAATCTCGATGGACCCGCAGCGCAACCGGGCCAAAGTGCTAACCAACGGTTATTCACCGATCGAGCAATACGACAACAACGGCAATCTCGGCCCCTGGTCGGACATTTACGCCGTCGGCGCCAGCATGCGTGCCTGCCTGGATTTCAAAATCCCGATACCGTCGCCGGAGCGGATCAAACAGGATAATCTGCCCCCGGCGGTCAAGGCCCACAAGCGCCGGTTTCCGGAATACCTGTTAAAAGCCATCGACTGGGCCATGGCGATTTTCCCGGAAAACCGGCCGCAAAGCGTAGCCGAATTGCAGCAGGCGCTGAGTCCCCAATAGTTAAAAATCGGCTCGGCAAAGCCAGTATAATGCCGCAACTTTTGATACTGCCGAGAACAATATGAGACCAAGCGGACGCAATCCGGACCAATTACGCGAAATTCGTTTTACCTGCCATTACACCAAACACGCCGAAGGCTCGGTGTTGGTGGAATTCGGCGACACCCGGGTCTTGTGCACCGCCAGCGTCGACAACAGCGTCCCCCGATTTTTGAAAGGTAAAGGCGAGGGTTGGGTCACAGCCGAATACGGCATGCTGCCGCGCTCGACCCACAGCCGGATGGACCGCGAAGCCGGCCGCGGCAAACAAGGCGGCAGAACCTTGGAAATCCAACGCCTGATCGGCCGCTCCTTACGCGCCGCAATCGACTTGAAGGCACTCGGCGAGAATACCATCACCATCGATTGCGATGTGATTCAAGCCGACGGCGGCACTCGCACCGCATCGATCACCGGCGGTTTCGTCGCCCTGTCGATTGCGATCGAACACCTGTTGAAAACCAACAAGATCAAGAAAAACCCGCTGCACGGCCAAGTGGCGTCGGTGTCGGTCGGCATTTACAACGGCGTGCCGGTGTTGGACCTCGACTATGCCGAAGACCACCAGGCCGAAACCGATATGAACGTGGTCATGAACGAAGCCGGCCACTTCATCGAAGTCCAGGGTACGGCCGAGGGCCATGCTTTCAGAAAGGACGAACTGAATGCGATGCTGGAACTGGCCGAACACGGCATCAAACAACTGCTGGAAAAACAGCAGGCGGCGCTGGAAGACGCGAAGAAACCCGCGCCGAAACCGATCGCGTTCTAAGCCGATGAGTTCGATCGTGCTGGCCAGCGGCAATCCTGGCAAGATTCGGGAAATCCAGGCCATTCTGCAAAACGATAGAATTCTGCCGCAGTCGCAATTCAACGTCGCCGAACCCGACGAAACCGGCTCCACCTTCGTCGAAAACGCGATCATCAAGGCCCGCAATGCCGCCGCGCATTGCCGGCTACCGGCGATTGCCGACGACTCCGGCATCGTCGTCGACGCGCTGAACGGCGCGCCCGGCGTAATTTCCGCCCGCTATGCCGGCACGGGCGCCGACGACCGCGCCAATCTGGAAAAACTGCTGGCGGAAATGCGCGATGTACCTGACGCCTTGCGTAGCGCGCGCTTTATTTGCGTGATGGTTTATCTGCGCCACGCTGCGGACCCCACTCCGCTGATCGCCCAGGGCGTCTGGGAAGGCAAGATCCTGCGTACGGCCGTCGGCGAGAATGGCTTCGGCTACGACCCGATTTTCTGGCTGGACGAATTCCAGTGCTCCTCGGCGCAACTGCCGCCGGAAACCAAAAATGCGGTGAGCCATCGCGGCCAAGCCCTGCGCGCGCTGGCCCGGCAGTTAAATTCGTGAACCGGCTGGAACCGATTGCCCGCCGCTTCGCCGGCGGCCGGCGCATCGGCACGATCCGACCGCTCGGTAACGGCCTGATCAACGATACCTTTCTGGTCGAAACGGACGGCGCCAGCTTTGTTTTGCAAGCCATCAACGAACGGGTATTCCCGCAGCCGCAGCGAATTGCCGCCAATTTAAACTTACTCAGCCGTCATATCGGCCGCCAACAGCCAGCCGCAGTGCGGCTGCGTATCCCGCGGCTGTTGCCGGCCGCAGACGACTGGCAAATTCGCGACCGCGACAGCGGCCGGGTCTGGCGGGCATTGGAATGGATCACGCCATCGGAGAGCCGGGAACGACTCGGCAATTTGGCGGAAGCCGGCCAAGTCGGCTCCGCACTCGGCCATTTTCATAATTTGTGTAGCGGCCTGGCCGCCGACACCCTGTACGACACCCTACCTGGCTTTCACATCACTCCCGAGTATTTTCGCCAGTATCAGGCAGCGCTAGCCCGGCCACTGCAAGTGCCGAGCGACGCCGACTTCGAACATTGCCGTAATTTCATCACCGATTTCGGCGAAGGCGTCCATACGCTGGAACACGCCAGACAGCGCGGCGAACTGGTCGAACGCGTAATACACGGCGACCCGAAATTGAACAACTTTCTGTTCGACCCGGACAGCGACCGGATTATCGGTTTGGTCGATCTGGATACTGTCAAACCCGGCCTGGTACATTACGACCTCGGCGATTGCCTGCGTTCCTGTTGCCACATTCAGGAAACCAACGGCTTCGATTTGCAGCGTTGCAGCATAATTCTCGAGCATTATCTGGCCGAGGCCGGCCGTTTTTTTACAGAAGCGGATTACCGTTACCTGTATCCGGCGATCCGCCTGATCCCGTTCGAACTGGGTTTGCGCTTCTTCACCGATTATTTGCAGGGCAACCGTTACTTCAAAGTCGACGACGCCGGCCAAAATTTGCGCCGGGCGCTGGCCCAATTCGAGCTTGTGAGAGATATCGAACGCCAAAGCGACGCGATACGGGAATTGATAGCGGGTTTAACCCCGGTATCCGACAGATAACGCCGCCCGCGGCGATGCGGGCGGACTGAGGAATCAATGACCGGCAGACGGCGTAATTTCTTCCAGCGGGATACCTTGGATCTCGACGACGATGCCGCGGTCGGGCGCCGCCAGCATGAAATCGCCTATGGTCTCCAGGATGTCCAAATCGATGAATTGGGCTTTGGAACCGTCGATCAGCAGTTCGCTATCATCCGGTACCTCTTGCAAATACTTGCGCAGCAGAGCCTTATTCAGGAACGATACATCCTTGTGCAAACGCAGCAGACAATGCCGGCCATGCCGGGTCAAGGTAATCGCCGCGTGGAAATTGGCACGCAACACGAAGAAGAAACCGCAAGCCATGCCTATCGCGATACCCACCAGCAAATCGGTCAACAGAATCGCGGCGACGGTAATCACGAACGGCAGAAATTGGTTCCAGCCCTTACGGTAAAACTCGACGAACATTCCCGGTTTGGCCAATTTGTAGCCGGTTTGCAGCAAAATCGCCGCCAGACAGGCCAGCGGAATCATATTCAGGTACTTGGCGAAAAACAGCACGCTGACCATCAACAGCACGCCGTGGAAAAAGCAGGACAACCGGGTCTGGCCGCCGGCGTTGATATTGGCCGAGCTGCGGACGATCACGGCGGTGATCGGCAGGCCGCCGATCATACCGCTGACCATATTGCCCAAGCCCTGCGCCTTCAGCTCGCGGTTGGTCGGCGCCACCCGTTTGTGCGGATCCAGCTTGTCGACCGCCTCGATACTCAATAAAGTTTCCAGGCTAGCGATGATCGCAATGGTCACCGCAATCGAATAAATTTTCGGATTACCGAAATAGCTGAAATCCGGCAACCGCAACTGGTTGACGAAATTGGCGGTAGTTCCCAGCTCCGGCAGCGAAACCAAATGTTTCTCGCCTATGGCAAGCTCCGGGAAGTAGTGCAACGCTGCAGCATTGAAACCGACGCCCCAAATCACGGCCAACAACGGCCCCGGAACCAGCCGTAACGCTTTGAAACGTTTGACGAAAGCGCTTTCCCAGGCGATCAGGATCGCCAAGGCCACTACGCTGACCAGCGTCACGCCCGGCGTAATGCCCTCCAACGCCTCCGACAGCTCGAAGAAACTCGATTCGGCGGTCTCCTGCATATAGCTCTCGTCGCCTTCCGGGCTGGCGTCGTAACCGGTAGCATGCGGCGTCTGTTTGATGATCAGAATCAAACCGATGGCGGCCAGCATGCCTTTGATCACCGCCGCCGGAAAAAACGCGCCGATGACCCCGGCTTTCAAGAAGCCCAAAATAACCTGCAGACCGCCGGCAAGCACGACGCTCAACAGGAATCCGCCGAAGCCGCCCAAGGTCTCGATGGCTTCGAATACGATCACGGTCAGGCCGGCGGCCGGACCGGACACGCTGAGCTGCGAACCGCTGGCCCAGGAGACCAACAAACCGCCGACCAGACCGGCAATGATTCCGGAAAACAGCGGCGCGCCGGACGCCAGCGCCACGCCCAGGCAGAGCGGCAGAGCCACCAGAAAAACCACGATGCCGGCCGGCAGATCCTGGTGCAAATGTTTCAAGTAAGAATTCGGGTGCGATGTCATTGGCTTCAATCGGTAGTCGAGGGATCCGGCGGCTTAATCCGCGTAGCGGTAAATCGGATTGATCTGGGTGTTATGGTCGAGTTTGATCAACTCCTGGATCAAACCGTCGTTCAAACCGTATACCCAGCCGTGCAAGGTGGGCTTGTGACCGTGGCGCCAGGCGGACTGGATAATCGAAGTATGCGCCAACCGATAAACCTGCTCGACGATGTTCAATTCGATCAGACGGTCCACTTTCTGCTCCGGCGAGACCGACTCCAACTCTTCCTGGTGCAGCCGGTATACGTCCTTGATGTGCATCAGCCATTTATTGGCAATCACCAGATCGGATTTTTGTTGCTGCAACGCGGCCTTGACCCCGCCGCAACCGTAATGGCCACAAACGATGACGTGTTTCACCTTGAGCACGTTGATCGCATATTGCACGACGCTGAGACAGTTGAAGTCGGTAACGATGACCTGATTGGCGATATTGCGGTGGACGAAAATCTCGCCCGGTTTGGCATTCACGATGGTGTCAGCCGGAACCCGGCTGTCGGAACAGCCGATCCACAAAAAATCCGGCTTTTGTTCCTTCGCCAACTGGGCAAAAAAATCCGGGTCTTTGCGACTGACTTCCTCGGACCAGGCTTTGTTTTCTAACAATAATTTCGCGGGAGTATGCATGATTGTCATCCTTAATGGGAATCCCAATAACAGAAAGTGTTTTGTCGGGTTGCCGGCCTATGGCAGACCGGGTCGAAGCCAATACTATATCGATTCGAAACTATATGCCAATCAATTTTCCGGCACAGTTCGCGCTTTCGACATCGTTTAAATCGAGCCCTCCTGATAAGCCGCCGCGGCCCGCGACGGCGCCGACCTGGATGCGGCACGCACCGCCTCTGCTTCGGCCACGGCCTGCTGCCGCACGCGCAAGGCGCTTTCCGGCCAAGCCAATATGGTCTGCGGGCTGAATCCAACCAGCAACACCAACAAAGCTGGCAGCAGCAATAGTACAAGCTCGCGCGCGGTCAGGTCCGGACAAGTTGCGGAAACGGCTCCGGTCGGCCCGAAAAAAGCCTTCCTGACAAAGCCGAGCAAATAGGCGGCGCCCAGCACGGCGCCGAACAAAGCTACCAGAGCCAAGGCCGGATAGGCCTGCAGCGTACCGATCAACACCAGCAATTCCGCGGGAAAGCCGTTGGTACCCGGTACTCCCATGTTAGCCAGCGCGAACAGAAAGAACAAGCAAGCCAGGCGCGGTGCCGGTTTGGCCAATCCGCCCAGATGCACCAGTTCGCAACTGCCAAGTCGCTGTTGCAGCATGCCGGCCATCAGCATCAGGCTGCCGGCTATCAGGGTAAAATTCAGCAAGTGCAGCAACGCCCCTTGCTGCCCCTGGTAATTGAACGCCGCCAAGCTCATCAACACCAAACCGACGTGACTGATGCTGGAATAGGCCAGCAGCCGGCGCAAATTAGTTTGCTGCAGCGCAATCAGGGCCGTATATACCAACGTAATGGCGCCGACGATCGCCACTAGCCAACGATGCTCCAGCGCCGCTTGCGGCGCCAAAGGCAAGGCGAAGCGGAGAATACCGTACAAGCCTAACTTCAGCCCGACCAGCAAGGCCGTGAGAAACGCCGGCCCTTCCATCGCCATGGTCGGCAGCCAGGTGTGAAACGGTACCAGCGGCGCTTTCACTGCAAAACCGAGCATCAGCAAAAAAAACACCAGCTCCTGAGTCACTGCATCCATCGGCGTGTTCAGTAAATCCGGCAAATTGAAGCCCAAACCGCCCGGCACGTCGCCGCCGGTGTAATGGGCATGGTTCAACGCCAGCGTCGCAATCGCGAACAACAACGGCACGCCGCCGAACAGCATATATAAAGTATATTTCAGCGCGGCCTGGCGCCGTTCGGCACCGCCCCCCCACAAGCCGGCCAGGAAGAAAATCGGCGGCAGCGTCAACTCCCAAAACAGGAAAAACAGCGCCATATCCAGCGCAACGAACACGCCGATGGTGGTGCTCTCCAAAATCAGTACCAGCGCCAATTGAAACCGGTTCAATCGGGTTGCCGAATTCCAGCCCGCCAATAGCGCCATCAAGGTCAACAAGGCCGTCATCGGCAGGAACAACAGCGAGATACCGTCCACTCCGACCGCGTAATAGGCGTTCAGGCTGGGTATCCACAAATGTTGCTCCTGCCATTGATAGCCGCCGTCGCTCGGATCGAAACCGAAGACGACGGCCATGGTCAACAGCAGCTCGACACCCGCCACGGCCAAGGCCAGCCGCTTCGCCCGGCCGCCATCGCGCACGCAGCCAATCGCCAATGCGCCGAGCAACGGCCAGAGCAGGCATAGCGTCAGCAGCGGCACAGCGTCATTCATGGTGGGTCTCGTTGATATGGTGGCTGTGATGGGCCGGATAATGCTCGCCGATTTCCCGCGCCTCCTGGTCGATGTATTTCAGCCACGGCGTCGTATAAAAACCGGTACCGATCAATAAACCGCACACCGTCACGGCGATGATACGTTCTTTCAATACCGGATGGTGGATACTGCCGTAAGGCTGTACGAAGCGTTTGGGATGAGCGATGAACAAGCGCTGAAACGCCCACAACAAGAATGCCGCCCCCAACACGTTGCCCAACAGAATTGCGATCGCGATCCACCAACCGTGTTCTTCGATAGTACCCTCGATCAGCAAATGAGCGGCGTCGAATCCCGGCGTGCCCGGCATCACCATCGTACTCAGCGCCGAGATCAGAAACAGTAAAGCCAAGGTCGAATTGGTCTCGAACAGCCCGCCCAGGCGCGGCAGGAACGAGGTCCGGGTCCGCTCGTAAATCAGGCCGATGCAGAACAGCATACCGGCGGTAGCCAAGCCGTAAGCCACCGACAACAAAATACTGCCCTCCAGCGCGAAATCGTTGAACGAAAACACGCCGATCGCCAACATGCCGGTATGGCTGATCACCGCGAACGCGATCAAACGCCGCATGTTGATTTGCATCAAGGCCAGCAACGCCCCGTAGAAAATCCCGATCAACCCCAGGGTGACGACGAAATGGGTCCATTGCTCGGCTGCGCCCGGCGTCAGCGGCAAGATGAAGCGGATCAGCGCATAAATGCCCAGCTTCAAGCCGTGCAGAAAAATCGCCGCGCTGGCTGCGGTACCGTGCTCGCCCAAGACCGGCAACCAGGCGTGGAACGGAAACAGCGGCATCCGCACCGCAAAGCCGAAAAACAGCAACAGAAAGATCAAGGTTTCGTTCGGAATCGCCAAATTATGGTGTTTCAGCGCCAGCCAATCGAAACTCAATTCCATACCGTTGCCGGCCAGCCCGAAACTCAGCAACAGAAAACCGGCCAGACTCATCGCCAGACCGGACGACCAATATTGCAGCAAGGTTTTGACGGCCTGGTTGCGCAAGCGACCGGTACCGGCAAACATGGTCAGCAACGCCACCGGCACCAATTCCAGCAGACTCCAGCACCAAAATTGCAGCGTATTCAGCGCCGCAAACGCCCCGATCAGGATGCCTTGGTAAGCCAGCAGACAAGCGACGAATAAACGGTCGTTGCGGTGGCGAGTGATCAGGGTGTAGACCAACGCCAGCGCGCCCAACACCGCCGTCAACGGAATAAACAGGATATTGGTGCCGTCGACGCCGACCCGATAGCCCAGGCCGTCGATTTTCTCGGCCAGATGGATGCCGGGCGCTTCGGCATCGAACACCCACAGCAGGTAAATGCTCAACAACACGTTCGCCACCGCGCCGGTCAAGGCCGTCGGCCACAGCCGCCAGCTTTTCAAACCCAACACTGCGCCGCAGGTCAAAAGCGGCAACGCGGTCAACACGCTCAGCACCGGAAACGCCGCGGCCGCCTGCCAGTAAACGATATCGGTCGTCATCGGTACCCCAAAGCTACCATCAACGTAATCAACACGAACAACGCCAGATAACGGGCGCGCAGCAACAAGTGTTCGAACCGGTTCGCCGCCTGCCCCAGCCGGCGTCCGACCCGAATCGACTCGCGGCCGATGCCGCGCAGAATGAAATGGTATTCGAACCAATTTAGTAGCGCCGAAGTCCATTGCGCCAACTTGCCGGCCAGGCCGCTGCCCTGGGCAAAACGGTCTTCGGTGCTGCTCAGATTGGCCCCCATCTTTTGTTCTTCCTGCTGCGCCAACGACGACATCGCCCTGATCGCCGGTGCCGGCGACCCCATCAACGGGTCCAGAATCCGCTCTTCGATGTAACGGGCATCCTTGGCCAGTTGCAGGATTGGCTTCACTAACAGCCAATCCACCGCCGGCTCCAGCCAGCCGCGCTGCAACGAGGCGATAAAGGCCCAGCGGCAGTCGGCGAGCGCCGCCGGCACCGGCTCGATCGGCCGGCCATGGGTGTTATGCAAAATCGACGGCGTCGTCAGAAACAGATAGCAACGCACCACGGCATGTGCCGCCAAATGCCAGGCGGCCAAGGTCCACCAGCCTAAGCCGCATTCGAGGAACATCAAGCCCAGTTGTACCGATGCGGCGAAGATTTGCGAGCTTTTGATGTCGGTCTGGCTCAGACCTACCCAATAGCCGTAAATGGCGGTCATAGCCCCGATCGCCGCCAGCAAGGCCATTGCCGCCGGCGCCCGCTCGAATAACGGCCGCAGTTGTAGGGTCAGGAATACCCCGGCATGCACCATTGCGCCGCCGTAAAAGATCGCGCTGGACGGGGTCGGCCCTTCCATCGCCCGCGCCAACCAGGGCGAGAACGGAATCTGCGCCGATTTGGCGAAGGCGGCGACGGCAAAGCTCAAGGCCAGCAAAGTAGCGTCGCCGCGGTCCAGGTCGGCCGCGCCGGTATTTAAGGTTTGCCAGTCGGCAGATTCCAGCCAGGCCAGCATCAAGCCGATGCCGAGCAAAAAGCCGCCGTCGCCGACCCGGTTGGTGATAAACACGCGGGTGGCATTGTGCGCGGCGACAGGCCGCTCGTAGGCGTAGGCAATGAGCAGATAAGAACAGACGCCGGCGATTTCCCAGCCGACAAAGGTGAACACCGCGTTGCCGGACAACACCAACAACAGCATTGCCGCGGCAAACAGGCTCAGAATAAAGAAAAAACGCTGGAAACCGGGCTCGCGGTGCAAGTAATTGCGGGAAAAGCGGGCCACGGCCAGCAACAGCGCCCCGAATAACGCCGCCAACGCCATATTCAGGCCGCCCGCCTGCAACGAAAAGCCTATAATCAATTTGCCGCTGGCCAGCCAACTACCGTAGACCTGCAACCCGCTCGGATTGCCGGCCAGCTCCAGCCCGAGCAAACCGAGCGCCAGCGCTGCCGCCAAGCCGATCGCCCAGGCCGCCAGCCGGGCGCTGAGTTTCTCGCCGGCTTCGCCGCGCAGCAGATTAAAAAAATGCAGGCCGCCTATAGATAAGGCGGCGAGCAGCGGTAACAACGGAATCAAAAATGCGTATGCGGCCATAGTCGTTATTCCCTTGCGATGTCCGGTTGCCGAACCAGGATCGGCGCCACGGCCTGGGTCTGCCCGACGTAGCAGGCTGCCGAATCATCGCGCAGCGGCAGTTCGCGGTCCTCCGGCTGCCAGGGCAGAAAACCTTCGCGGCGGTCGAACACGAAAATCCGGCCATCGTCCGGGTCGAGCGCGTTCAAATGCACCCAGCCGCCGCCGACCAGCTCCTGTAACACTGGTTGCCGGGCATAAATCCGCGCCAAGGTCTCGGTTTTGGCTTCAACCACGATTTGCAGGCGCATCGCCTCGTGAATTTCCACCATCTGCAGCGGCAAACCGGTGCGCAAATCGCTGAACGCGCCCTCCATGACCCCGAACAAACCGGTGACGTTATGCGGAATCTTGGTGCCGCAACCGAGGCGGTCGTTGTTGACGGTCGAGAAGTAATATTCCAGATTAATGCCGGCGCCGACCGGCCCGGCGGTCAGCAAAATATTCTCCAGAATCGTGCCGTCGCCGTCCTGAGTGGGATCGTAGGAAATCAAAAACAGGCGGCGGTCGAAGAACACACCCTGGGTCGCCGCACGCCGGCCGATAAAGGCGGCGGCGTTGGTGGCATGGCCGAATTCCGGCCGCACTTGGCTCAAGTCGGCGGCGCGGCGCTGGACGTGGCGGAACGCGGCCACAGGCGAAACCGGATAACCCGACGAGGCGAAGCGCCGGCAACGTTCGGCTGCGGCCCGCCGGTCGGCCTCGGCCAGATCGGCTTGCAAGCGGGTGAAATCGTCGGCCAGCGCAGCCGGTACCAGATCCGCGTCGTACCAGACGATCGCGTCGCTGCAAGTATCGTGCTGGCCGCCGACGAACCAGGTATCGTCCGGAATGGCAATGCCCTGCCCGGCCAGCAAGGCGCGCACCTGCGGCCGATTGGCCATCGCCGCGAATACTCTGGCATTCGGGCCGCCGCGGCGGCCGCCGCAAGCGCCGCAATCGTGGGCAGCCTCGTGCGGATTGTTTTGGCTGGTGGAACCGTGGCCCAAAATGGCGACGATCCGGGCAAAGCCGTAGCTGAGTCCGGTGGTGCGCAAGAATTGGCCGACCCGTTGCGCTTGTTCCTCGTCACTGAACCCGGGTTTTGCCGCGGCCGGCGTTGCGGTACCGGCCGTAAACTGCAAGCGGGTTGGTGCCGCCGGCACCAGCCGCGCCTGCCAAGCCTGTTCCAGGCGGTATTGCAGGTCCGGCCATAAGGTCTTGCCCAACAGTCCAACCAACTTCAGCGGTGCAAACAGGTATAACAGCGGATAAGCCCGCAACAGATGCCGGCGCAAGGTTTGATGCAACCAGTCGCTGATGATTTGCGCCCGGTTCAAGCCGGCACGGTGGTCGGCCAGCAAATCCTCGAGGCTGGGTAGACAAACTTCCGCTACCCGATGCGCCGGCGTCACCACCACCGGACACAACGGCGTCGGATGATGGTCGTCCAACCCCTGGTAGTCCATCGCCACGCCGAAAAATCCGGCAGCGCCCAGGGTTTCGATGGCCGGATTCCACTCTTCCAGATGGCGACGGAAACTTTCCTCGCGCTCGTCCATGCAGAAAAATACTTGGGCTTGCGGCCGGCGTTCCCGGCGCTGCCAGCGGCCGCGACCGTGATTGGCGTGCAAGGCTTGCAACAAATCCTGGCGATAATGCCGCTCGTAAGCGTCCAGCCAGACCGAAGCCCGTTGTTGTTCGTCGAATTCGTCGACCGGCGTCAACCAGGCCAGCAGTTGGCTTTTTTCCAGAGCCGACACCGCATCGGGCCCCAAACCTAAATTCCGACAAAGCGAAAATAGTCGCCAGCCGTGGTCGTGAGCGTTGAGCCTGCCGTCGGCTGCCGCCAACGGGCTTTGCCGCCAACTCAGAATCCGTTGCGCCAGCGTTTGCCAAGTTTGCCGGGAGCTCTCGGCCGCGGATGCCAATTGCTGTGCGGCCTGAGCCAGGTACTCCGGCAACTCGCCGGCGAACAGCGCCCGACGGACGCCGAATTCGGCTTGATGTTTTTCGAAATAGGCCTGCAGGCGGTCGAATTGAGCCGGACAATGCCACAGGCTGCGACACAGCGACTGAGCGTAAAGCCGATCCAACACCAGGCGGATGGCCAGATAATCGGCAAGCCGCACCGGAACCGGCCGCCCTTCCCGATAATCCGGGTGCTGCTGCCGCCAGTTGATCAACCCGGACCAGCCCGGCAATTCCAGCGCCAGCCGCCGCAAATAGCCTTCCCAGCGATCCGCCGGCAAGGCCATGGCTTGCAGTTGCTGGACGATGGCGTCCGCCGCATCTTCCGGCAAGCGCGCCGTAACGCTGCGCCACTCCGCCAGATCGTGAAACAAGGGCAGCGCATCGTAGTCCAGCGCCTGCCGCCAGGCCGCATATAATCCCAATTCCTGGCGTCCCGGCAAACGCCAGGCCGCCAAACCTTCGTCCAGCAACGATGCGCACAATCGAATCAATTGCGGCCGCACCAGTTCCAAAATGTCCTTGCCGGCCAAAGCCAGCAATACACCGCGCCAGGTCAGAGTGGCGCCGACCCGGTCGAACCAGAGCGCCGGGTTATCGGCATCGTCCGCTTGCGGCAATTCATTGTCGAAGGGCGCGGCAGGTAGATCCAGCAAATCCTCGGGATGCAATTCTGCCGCCGGCAATGCCAATTTCGCCGAAACCGCTTGCCACAGCTCGCGCAGCGGCCGGCCGCCGGCCGTCTCGATATCGAATTCAGCCGATTCGCCGAGCCGCCAGGCCAGTTGCTGCGGGCTAATGGCCTGTACATCGTGCAGTAACACGGTCCGGTAAAGTTCGCGCCGCGCAATAGCGGCGCTACCGGCCAGCGGTTGGGCCAATACACTCCCGAACCGATGCTGCAATGCCGCATCGAGATCGCGGTCGGTGATGCGTTGTTGCCGGTAAAACTCGCGGAACTTGTCGGCCGGCAGATAGCAATCGATCCCTGTCAGAGTGGTAAACTCCGCCAGCGCCTGCTCGAACGGCAAATGCTGAAAGCCGTGCAGAGTGTTGTGGTGGACGAAATCGTGGATCGGCGCCTGGCCCGGCAACACATGGTCCAAATGTGCGACCGCGTGACGAACAATGTCGCGCAGATCGCCAGCCTCGCAAACCGATGCCGCCATCAGATCGCTCCCCGACCTGGCAAACCAAGACGCCGCGCCCGCATCACAGCAACCTCTCGCCGATCACGGCCAGCATCCGCCCGACCGACGCGGACGACAATTCGATCAACGGTGCCGGCAGCAAGCCGAACACGACGATACAGCCAACCAGTACCGCCGACGCCACCAGCTCCGGCGGCGTCAAATCGGCGATGTCGCGCATCTGCGGCTTGACCGGTCCGGTGAACAGCAAGCCGATGGTGCGCATGGCATAGGCCGCGCTGATCAGTATGCTCAGACTGAAAAACGCCATCCAGCCGCCCCATTGCTGAAAGCCGCCGATCAGCATGTGCAATTCGGCGACAAAGCCGATCGAGCCCGGTAAGCCCATTGCCGCCAGCAGCGCCAGCGTCGCCAGCCCGGCAAAGCGCGGCATGACCTGAACCAGCGAACTGTAATCCTGGATATTGCGGGTGTGGGTGCGTTCGTACAGCAAACCGACCAGTAAGAACAGGGCGCCGGCGATCAGGCCGTGCGCAGTCATTTGCAGAATCGCGCCGATGAAGCCGGTCTGGTTCAACGTGGCGATGCCGAGCAACACCACGCCCATGTGGCTCAACGAGGAATAGGCCACCATGGCTTTCATGTCCGGCTGGCGCCAGGCCAGCAGACCGCCGTAGACCATGCCGAACAAGGCCAGAAACATCAGCAACGGTTGAATCAGTTGCGCGGCGACCGGCAACATCACCACCGAGCGCAGCAGACCGTAGGCGCCCATCTTCAATAAAATCCCGGACAACAAAATACTGACCGCGCTCGGCGCTTCGACGTGCGCCAGCGGCAACCAGCCGTGCAACGGAAAAATCGGCATTTTCACGCCGAACCCAATCAGAAAGCCCAACAACACCAGTACCTGTTCGACGGCCGGCATGTTCTGTGCCGCCTGGCCCATCGATGCCATCAACGAGCCCTGGTTCTGCAAATCGTACTGGCTGATCGCCAACAGACTCAGCAGCATGAACACCGAGCCACCCATCGTGTACAGCACGAAGTTCAAACTGGCGGCGTGACGGCGTTTGCCGCCCCAACGGTCGATCAGAAAAAACAGCGGGATTAAGGTCACTTCCCAGAAGATATAGAACAAGGCCCAGTCCTGGGCCATGAACACGCCGAGCATGCCGAACTCCAGCAGCAGGATGCAGATGTGGTAACCCTTGACGCCGTCGGCCAGGCTGAAGGATGCGATCAGCGAGATCGAGGTCAACAAGGCCGCCAGGATCAGCATCGGCAGCGACAGGCCGTCGATGCCTAGCGCGTAGGCGCTACCGAGTTTGGGATTCAGCGGGTAGAATTCGGTCAGTTGCAAAGCCGGATCGGCGGCGTCGTAACGCGCCAATAACAGGCAGGCCAAAATCAGCGCCGCCGCGGCAAACAGATTGGCGGCCAAACGGACGGCCTGTGCCCGATGGGCGGGTATCAGCACCAGCACTAGCGCCCCGGCAGCGGGGGTCCAAAGCAGTGTGCTGAGTATGGCCATCGTTGATAGAGTCATAAGTCGAAAACGACTGGCATTCTACCGGCAATTGGTTGAAAAAAGCCATTTTTAAAAGCGGATTGGTTGAAATAAACCAAACCAGACAGGCCGCTGAATAGCGTCCGCTCCGCGCCGCCGATACCGCGGTTCAGATCGACCTACACCGAAAACCTTTTTCTCGCAATTCAACCCCGGCGACACACTATGAACTTCGCTTCCGACAACTGGGCCGGCGCTCACCCTGCCATCGCCCAACATTTACTGGCCGCCGGCGCCGGATTTGCCGCGCCTTACGGCGCCAGCGAGCTGGACCGCAACATCGAACGCCGTTTCTGCGAACTGTTCGAACGCGAGGTCGCAGTCTTTTTCGTCGGCACCGGCACCGCCGCCAATGCGCTGGCCTTGGCCGCAATCAATCGTCCCGGCGGCGTCTCGTTTTGCCACCGCGAAGCGCACATGCTGGAAGACGAATGCGGCGCCCCGGAGTTTTTCACCCACGGCGCCCGGCTGGCGCCGGTCGACGGCGACCTGGGCAAGATCGACCCGACCAAGCTGGCCGCCGAAATCGGCCGCTTTCCGCCCGGCTTCATCCACGCCGGCCAGCCGATGGCGGTCTCGATCACCCAGGCCACCGAAATCGGCACGCTGTATCGGCCCGATGAAATCGCCGCCATCGCTGCGATCGCCCGCCAACACCGGCTGCCTTTGCACATGGACGGCGCCCGCTTCGCCAACGCGCTGGCCGCGCTGCAATTGACGCCGGCGCAAATGACCTGGCAACTCGGCGTGGATATCGTGTCGTTCGGCGCCACCAAAAATGGCTGCTGGTGTGCCGAGGCTTTGGTGTTCATGGACCCGGACACGGCCAAAGATTTGCCGTTCATCCGCAAACGCGCCGCGCAACTGTTCTCCAAAAGCCGCTTCATTGCCGCCCAATTCGAAGCGTATTTGCATGACGGCCTGTGGCTGGAGCTGGCCAGCCACGCCAATGCCATGGCAGCCCGACTGCAGCAAGGCATTGTCACCTGCCGCCGCGGCCGGCTGGCCTGGCCGGCGGAGGCTAACGAAGTGTTTGCAGCACTGGAGCGGAGCGACGCCGACCGGCTGCGCGCCGCCGGCGCCGTGTTCTACCCGTGGAATCCGCCGCACGCCAATCCCGGCCTGCTCGCCGAAAACGAGGTGTTGCTGCGTCTGGTTGCCAGCTTCGCCACGACCGCCGACGAAGTGGACCGGTTTGTCGAGTTGTTGCAATGATCCGCCGCGTGCTCCAACGCAATCGGCAAATTGGTATTGATTCGATATAAAATAGCCGAACCGGGTATCCCGGCCACTACCGATTTTTTGCAGCAGGAGAACTCACCATGCAAATCCATGTTTACGACACTTACGTCACCGCCGGCGACGGCCGCTTGATGCACTTCGACGTGTTCACCGCGGAACGCGACGACCAGCAAGCGATCGCCTACGCCAAACAATGGCTGGCGTCGATTGGCGAAGCGGACGCGGCGGTTAGCAGCAAGGAGTGCCGTTTCTGCCACAGCCAGAAAGCTCCGGCCGACGTAATCGACAGCATCAAACGCGACGGCTTTTATATCTACAAAATGGAAGGCTGCCCGGCTTAGCCGGAAGGTACTTTAGGAGATTGAAGCGCAGAGGAAGCCGCGCGGCTTGAGCGTTTTGCCAGGGAGATGTCCGATGATTTCCTCTTCCCACGCTTTGCGCTGATCGTTATACACAACGGCCGTCATGCCCGCAGGACGCGGGCATCCAGTGCCTTGGCCGGTAGCTTCAAGCCATCCTTTTGGCTTCGCGGCCCAAGGCTCCAGCACAAATCTGCCTGAAGCGGATTTGCATTATCCGCAGAAGACAGCTCGACGCCCTGCCGGAATGACGGCTATCAAACAAGAGGCGTAAACGGCTAACGGAGGACCGGGGGAACCGGGATTTATAGTTTTGCGTTCGATCTTGCAGCCCTGATCGTCCTACCGACGGTTGTAAAATGCAGGCCAAAAAAATCCGCCAGTTGTTGATAGCTGTATTCTCCTGAAGCATAGGCCGACACGATCGCCTCATCCCGGCTGGCGTAACGTTTTTGGTATTCGGCTAACGGCAATGCCGGCGCCCGCCGTTGCGCTTTTGCGAAATTGACATCCTCGCTTTTCCCCGTAATTTTTGCCTGCATCTGCGATACAAAGGCATCCTCGCCCAGAAATATTTGCCGTTTTAGATCGCGCCAGATCGATTCTTGATCCAGCCCTTGCAAGACAAATTCCCGATAGCGTTTGACTGCCGTATCGCGATGCGTTGAAAACTGCGCCAACAAGCCATCGGGAGCCAACCAGGACGGCGCCGCTGCTTCGCCGGTCATCGCCCGGTAACTGCTCCATAACCAGTCTGCGGGTGATGCGACCATGCCGGCACGGACTGGATTGAGCACGACATAACGCGTCAGCTCTAACAGATAGCTTTCGCCATCGACCAATATTGCTTTGTAACGGCCTTGAAACAAATGCCCGGTGCGGCCGTGGCGGCGATTCGAGGCTTGGGTAAATACGCCGTTCAACTGCCGCATACCTTTCGCCAGATTGGCATCAGGCGTTTCTACCACCAAATGGTAATGGTTAGTCATCAAACAATAGGCGTGACAAACCCAATTGAAATCCTCCACAACCCGCCGTAAAACATCGAGAAATTGAATCCGATCCTCATCGTCTTCATAGATGTTTTCACGACGGTCGCCACGGGACGTCACATGATAAAGCGCGCCTGAGAATTCGATTCTGATGGGTCGGGTCATGGGCAGAATATAGTGCGAGTAATGCTATTAAGCTAGACCTGACCCCGTTTTCCCCGTTAAGCTAGACCTGACCCCGTTTTCCCCCGAAGCATCTCTGTGTGCGCCCTAACGCCGAGG
>NZ_JANIBM010000030.1 GCF_024505045.1 Methylomonas aurea
GTTCTTTAATTTTGATAATCAGTAGGCGGAGCTTCGGTTTTTGATTTATCGAATGCCGAGGCTTCTCTTTTCCAACAGCTATAGGTGATAGACGTGAAAATGAATGAATTGACAAAAGGCGTAATGGCGGCGTTGTTGCTGACCAGTTCCGTAGCAATGGCGGAGTCGGATTATCCGGCGGCTGATTATCAGCCAAAAGTTCTGTACACCAACCCGGATTACAAGCCTGAGGCTGCTGCTCCTGCAGCAAAAGCTGCTGCACCGGCTGCGGCTGCTAAAGCCAAAGAAGTTGAAGTCGTTGAAAACGATCCCAACTTCCCAGCGACTAATTTCCAACCCAAAGTACTCTTCAGCGACTCAGCTTATAAACACGATAAGACTGCTCCTCAAGCTCCCGGCGCCCGTTCGTCGTCTGTGGCATCTTCATCATCGGCAGCGGTAAGCGAAGCCGGCGAAGAGGCTGTATCCAGTGCCGGTGACAAAGGTTCGTCCAATACTAGCTTGTTGGGCTTGGTTGCATTGGCGGCTGTCGGCTTCTTCCTGTTTAACAAAAAAGGCGGTTCTGGTTCTGGCGCGGCCGGTAGTTCTAGTCCAAGTTACGGGGAAGCGAGCGGTTCGACAGGAGTTGAAAAGTATATCGACAGGTTGGGTATTAACAAAACCGGTGTCGCTAAATATTTGGAAAAACAAGACTCCACTCCAGCGACCGGCGTAGCCAAGTATATGGCGAAGCAGATCATAAAAGACAGAGAGAGCGCAGCTGCAAAAGCTACAGGCGTAGAAAAATATTTGCGCGATAAAGGCTGATTTATCGGTAATTATTCTTAGGTATAAATTCGGTGGGACTTCCCACTGAGTTACCTGCAGAATCGCCACTTAGCGTGTTTTGGAGAGAATGACTGCTTCAAAATATGTCAAGTGGCGATTCAGTCTGTTACACCCGCATTTTGGAAAAATTCCCCGCCAAGCAATAAATAGTTCAGACCATTAGCCGAAATTTCGAATATCGGCAACGGTTTGATACCAAATCAAAGGGGACACATTAACCGAGGATATTTTTATGGCAAAAAATTTATTAGAGCAACTCCGTGAAATGACTGTTGTGGTGGCGGATACCGGCGACATTCAAGCGATCGAGACTTTCAAACCGCGCGATGCGACCACCAACCCGTCTTTGATTACCGCTGCAGCACAAATGCCGCAATATCAAGGCATCGTCGACGATACCTTGAAATCGGCTCGCGCAACTCTGGGCGCTAGCGCTTCTCCTGCGGAAGTCGCGTCTTTGGCGTTCGACCGTCTGGCAGTCTCTTTCGGTTTGAAAATTCTGGAAATCATCGAAGGTCGCGTGTCTACCGAAGTTGACGCCCGTTTGTCCTACGATACCGAAGGCACTCTGGCCAAAGCTCGCGACATCATCGCTCAGTATAAAGCGGCCGGTATCGATACCGAAAAACGTATCCTGATCAAAATCGCTGCGACATGGGAAGGTATTCAAGCCGCGGCAGTGCTGGAGAAGGAAAACATCCACACCAACCTGACTCTGTTGTTCGGCATGCACCAAGCGATCGCTTGCGCCGAAAACGGCATCCAACTGATTTCTCCGTTCGTTGGCCGTATTCTGGACTGGTACAAAAAAGATAGCGGCCGCGATTCATACGCACCGCACGAAGATCCGGGTGTTCTGTCGGTGACGGAAGTTTATAACTACTACAAAAAATTCGGTTACAAAACCGAAGTTATGGGCGCCAGCTTCCGTAACATCGGCGAAATTACCGAATTGGCCGGTTGCGATCTGTTGACGATCGCGCCTTCTCTGTTGGCCGAATTGCAATCCGTTGAAGGCGAATTGCCGCGCAAACTGGATCCAGCCAAGGCCGCTAGCGCCAACATCGAAAAAATCAGTGTCGATAAAGCGACATTCGATCGTATGCACGAAGAGAACCGCATGGCAAACGAGAAACTGAAGGAAGGTATCGACGGTTTCGCCAAGGCATTGGAAACTCTGGAAAAATTGCTGGCCGACCGTTTGGCTGCGCTGGAAGCTTAAGGGCTCTTATCGCGCGCAATCTTGTTTGCGCGCGATCTTATTTTATGTGCAAGGCCGCCGAATCGAGTACGCGGCCTTTGTTCTTTAGTTAATAGGTAAATTTCATGGCAAAAATCTTAGATGTAGTAAAACCTGGCGTGGTCACCGGTGAAGACGTGCAAAAAGTCTTTGCAATCTGCAAGGAAAACAAATTTGCATTGCCGGCAGTTAACGTGATCAGCACCGATACCATCAATGCCGTATTGGAAGCCGCTGCGAAAGCCAAATCTCCGGTTATCGTACAATTTTCTAACGGCGGCGCGGCGTTTGTTGCCGGTAAAGGCTTGAAACTGGACGGCCAAGGCTGTTCCATCCACGGTGCTATTTCCGGCGCTCAACACGTTCACCGCATGGCGGAACTGTACGGTGTGCCGGTCATTCTGCATACCGACCACGCAGCCAAAAAATTGCTGCCTTGGGTTGACGGCATGTTGGACGAAGGCGAAAGACACTTCGCCGCGACCGGCAAGCCGCTGTTCAGCTCGCACATGTTGGACCTGTCCGAAGAAAGCCTGGAAGAAAACATCGAAATCTGCGGCAAATACCTGGAGCGGATGTCAAAAATGGGCATGACACTGGAAATCGAGTTGGGTTGCACCGGCGGCGAAGAAGACGGTGTCGACAACAGCGGCATGGACCACTCGGCGTTGTATACCCAACCGGAAGATGTGGCTTACGCTTATGAACATTTGAGCAAAATCAGCCACCGTTTCACCATCGCCGCGTCATTCGGTAACGTCCACGGTGTTTACTCACCGGGCAACGTCAAACTGACACCGAAAATTCTGGATAACTCGCAGAAATATGTGTCCGAGAAATTCGGTCTGCCGAACAATTCATTGACCTTCGTATTCCATGGCGGCTCCGGTTCTTCACCGGAAGAAATCAAAGAATCCATCAGCTACGGCGTGGTAAAAATGAACATCGACACCGATACCCAATGGGCGACTTGGGAAGGCGTGATGAATTACTACAAGAAAAACGAAGGTTATTTGCAAGGCCAAATCGGTAATCCGGAGGGTGCCGACAAGCCAAACAAAAAATACTACGATCCACGGGTATGGCAACGCGCCGGCCAGGAAGGTATGGTCGTCCGTCTGCAGCAAGCGTTCCAAGAATTGAACGCCGTAAATTCTTTGTAATACGCCTCAGCAAGCTGCAAAAGCAAACAGCTTTTGCAGCTTTTCCTGTCTTTCCGGTGTAGTTAGTTCGTCAAATAATTGACTGCCCATCTTTCGGCTTCCTGCCGCCGTTGTGCGCGAAATTAGGCTTTTCAGCCTCGCCGTATCGGTTCGGCCGGCTATACTATCATTCTAAAACCATGATTTTTCTTGTATGATCGGAAACCGGCGGGTCGATACGCTCCGCGATTTGCGATTTTTCGAATGATCTGGCGTGTTTTGTGCTCTGAGAATAATAAAGGTGATAAATGGCTGAAGCTCAAGGAAAAGATGAAGGAAAAAAATCGTCCAAGAAACTGATAATTATCATTGCGTTGGTTGTTTTGGCTCTGGCGGGAGGCGGAGCGGCCTATTTTTTCTTGGCGAAACCCGCTGAGAGCGGCAAAGAGGCCGATGCTGAAAAACACGGAGAGGATAAACATGCCGAATCGGCAGCACATGAGGCCGAGGCGGACCACGATAAGCCGGTAGAGCCCGATGTCTATTACGAGTTTCCCACGCCGTTGTTGGTCGATTATCCGAGCGGGTCCAGCGCCAGGGTCATTAAAATTTCCCTGACCGTATTGACTAAAGGCGAGGCCAGCATAGAAGCGATGAAAAAACACGAACCGATGATCCGGAACAACTTGTTGATGGCCATCAGTTCGGTCGGCGCCGATAAGGCAAAAACTCTGGAAGGCAAGCAGGAGCTGCGGGCGATGATGCAGCAAGAGATCGGCAAGGTTTTGGAAAAGATGGCCGGCAAGAACACTGTTAAAGAAGTCTATTTCACCGATTTTGTAATGCAATAAATGTCTACCGCCGATCTACTTTCCCAAGATGAAATCGATGCGCTGCTGCACGGCGTAGACGACGGCGATGTCGACACCGCTGCTGACGATGACGAATACAGTCGAGGGGTTGCGCGGCTTTACGATTTCAATAGCCAAGAGCGTATCGTCCGTGGCCGGATGCCGACCTTGGAAATGGTCAACGAACGTTTCGCTCGCCATTTCCGCATCGCATTGTTCAATTTCTTACGGCGTGCGGCAGAGATATCGGTGTCGGGGATTCAGGTACAGAAGTTCTCCGAATTCATTCAGGGGTTGTTCGTTCCAACTAATTTGAATGTAATTCGGATGGCGCCGCTGCGCGGCCGGGCGCTGATTGTGATGGAGCCTCGTCTGGTATTTACGGCTGTAGACAACTTTTTCGGCGGTGGCGGCCAATTTTACAATAAGGTCGAAGGCCGCGAGTTTACGCCTACCGAGATGCGTATCATCCGCTTGATTATCGACATGATTTTCAAGGATCTGTCCGAAGCCTGGAAACCGGTCATGGATGTCGAGTTTGAGTACATCAACTCCGAGGTAAACCCCCAGTTTGCCAATATCGTCAGTCCCTCCGAGATCGTGGTCATCTCCACAATCCACGTCGAGCTGGAAGGCGGGGGCGGCGATATTAATATTGCCATGCCGTATTCTATGATCGAACCGATCCGGGAGTTGCTCGATGCTGTAACCAGCGACAGAGGGGAGGTCGACGGCCGTTGGCAAGATTCGTTGCGGACCGAGATCATGCGTAGCGAAGTGACATTGAATAGTAAATTGATCGAAAAAGAGATGTTTATCAGCGACGTTATCGAACTTAAAAAAGGCGACGTGATTCCGATCGAAATGCCAGAAACGGTATTGTTGGAAGTGGAAGGAGTACCGGTGTTTCGCGGTAAATTGGGTTTGTCCGATGGTAATTACGCCATTGAAATCATCGATAAAATGACGCTGGACAATATTTAATGGACAGGGAGGAATTGACATGAGCGAAAACGACGAAATTGGTGACGACTGGGCGGCGGCGATGAACGAGCAGGCCGCGGCCGAAGCAGACTGGGGAGATGCTCTGAAGGAACAGGCCGCCGCCGCGGCAAAAAGCCCCGGCGGCTATTCAGCGGCCGAGTTTCCGGATCTGGGCGAACAAAAGCCGAAGCCAACCGCCGGTGGAGAAGAGGTCAAACTGGACGTGATTCTGGACGTGCCGGTTACCGTGTCTTTGGAAATTGGCAGGACCAAAATCAATATCCGTAACCTGCTGCAGCTTAACCAGGGGTCGGTGGTGGAATTGGACCGTTTCGCCGGCGAACCGATGGATGTGCTGGTCAACGGTACCTTGGTCGCCCACGGCGAAGTCGTCGTGGTTAACGATAAATTCGGTATCCGCTTAACCGATATTATCAGCCCATCGGAACGGGTCCGAAAGCTGGGTTGATAACCGTGCACGCTCTGGCTAGGCTAATTTTCGCGATTGGGACGATGTCGAGCGCTTGGGCGGACGAAATTCCCGCACCAGCTAAATCCAGCGCCAAATTCGTGACTTCGGCCGACGTCATTCAGTGGCTGTTGGCCTTGGTACTGGTCTTGGGCGTATTTCTACTCCTGGTCTTGATGCTGAAAAAATCCGGCGGTTTGGCCACGGCCGGTAAAAGCAAATTGACGGTGCTTGCCGGGCTTTCGTTGGGCATGCGGGAGAAACTGGTCTTGGTCAGAGTCGGCGAAAAAGAGTTGTTGTTAGGTGTGAGTAATGGCCGGATCGACAAATTGCTCGAGCTGGAAGGCGAGCAGCGGCTATTCTCCAACCAGGACCAATCGCAGGATTTGGGCCTCTTCGCGCAAAAACTATTGCAAGCGATACAAGGTAAGACGCATGAACAGGCCTAGTATGCGGGCTGTGGCTTTACTGGGGGGCTGCGCGCTGATGTGGGTTGCCGAGGCTAATGCCGTGCCCGGTGTGGACGCGATTACCGTGACCACTAACCCGAAAGGTGGCGAAACCTATACGGTCACGATCCAGATATTGGCTCTGATGACGATGCTGACTTTGCTGCCGGCATTGTTGTTGTCGATGACCGCATTTACCCGAGTCATGATTGTACTGGGCCTGTTGCGGCAGGCGATCGGTGCGGCGCAGGCCCCCAGCAACCAGGTGTTGTTGGGGTTGTCGCTGTTTCTGACGATTTTCATCATGACGCCGGTGCTGGAAAAAGTGAACGAAACCGCCGTACAGCCGTACCTGGAAGAAAAGATCGATGCCGTCACCGCTCTGCAAAAGGCGTCGGAACCTTTCAAACAATTCATGTTGAAGCAAACGCGCGAGGCGGATTTGGATACGTTTGTCCGGATATCCGGCCGAGAGCAAATCAACAAACCCGAAGACGTGCCGTTTTCGTTGTTGGTGCCGGCTTATGTCACCAGCGAATTGAAAACCGCATTTCAAATTGGCTTTCTGATTTTTTTGCCGTTTCTGGTGATCGATCTGGTCGTGGCCAGTGTGCTGATGTCGATGGGGATGATGATGCTGTCGCCGATGATCGTGTCCCTGCCGTTTAAAATCATGTTGTTCGTACTAGCTGACGGCTGGACCATGGTCATGGAAATGCTGGCTGCCAGTTTTTACGTCTAAGCTTGCATATGACTCCGGAGACGATCTCGAACGTAGCGCAGGACACGGTACTGATCGGCCTGAAACTGATGGGGCCGATTTTGATCGCTTCCTTGTTGGTGGGTTTGCTGGTTTCGATGTTTCAGGCGGCAACCTCGATCCAGGAACAGACCTTGACCTTCATCCCTAAGTTGGCGGCGATTATTGCCGTGCTGATGATTGCCGGTCCGGGCATGCTGCAAATGCTGATCGACTATTTTCAGGATTTGATGCGCGATATTCCCACCTTGATTGGATGAACCTTACCGAAAACGAGTTGCTGGGGTATGTTGCCGGTTTCATCTGGCCTTTCTTTCGCATCAGTTCGATGTTCATCACCATCCCGGTATTCAGCGTCAACGCCTTGCCGGCCAAAGTTCGCGTGATCGCCAGCCTGTTGATCACGTTAACCGTGTCTCCAACCCTTCCGGCCATGCCGCCGATAGATATGTTCGGCTATCAAGGTTTTCTGGTTGCCCTCCAGCAAGTGGCTCTGGGCGCCACTGTCGGTTTCATTTTGCAAATGGTGTTTTCGATCATGCTGTTCGCCGGCCAGGCCATCGCCTACAGCATGGGGCTCGGCTTCGCGTCGATGGTCGATCCGGTTTCGGGGGTGCAAGTCCCGGTTGTGGCCCAATTGTTCGTGATCAGCGGCAGTCTGTTGTTTTTGGCGGTAGACGGGCATTTACTTTTGATCGAGATGCTGGCGCAAAGCTTTCATACGTTGCCGGTTGCGGCAACCGGAATCGAAAAAGCCGATTTGTGGCGGATCGCGTTATGGGGTGGCACCATATTCGCCGACGGCTTGTTATTGTCGATGCCGGTTATGGCGGCGCTGCTGTTCGTCAATATCAGCTTTGGCGTGGCTTCCAAAGCGGCTCCGCAATTGCAGATTTTCGGCGTCGGCTTTCCGGCGACGATCATGTTGGGCATGGTCTTGATTTGGATAGGACTGCCGACCTTACTAGAAGTCTTTGCCGATATGTTGCACCAAGGGTTTGCGTTGGTGAACGAATTGTTGAGGTTGCAGTAGATGGCGGAAGAATCCGGTCAGGACAAAACCGAAGACCCCACTGGTAAGCGGGTCACCGACTCGCGTAAAAAAGGCCAGGTTCCCCGCTCCAAAGAGCTGAATACTTTTGTCACGCTAATGGTTAGCTCGGCGCTGTTCTTTTATGTCGGCCAAGGCATGTGGCAAGGCTTGTTGGAAGTGATGAAGCGACCGTTGCGGGTATCGCGCGAGCAAATTTTCGACCCGGTGACGTTGACGACCTATCTAAAAGCGGCCTTTGCCGACGGTGTTTGGATTATCTTGCCATTTTTGGCGATTTTGGCTGTTTTCGACTTACTGGCCGCGACGCTGTTAGGTGGCTGGAACTTTACCAGCGAAGGCTTTGCCTTTAATTTCGCCAAATTGAATCCTTTGGCCGGACTCAAGAAAATTTTTGGTGTCCAGGGTGTGGTCGAATTGGTCAAGGCGGTGTTGAAGACCGTATTGGTGGCGTTGGTAGCCTGGAATCTGTTCAAATGGAATTTCGGCGCATACATGGCGCTAAGCAGGCTGCCGATCGCGCAAGCGGTGCAGCAGACCGGCGAAATGATATCGGTCTCGCTGCTGATTTTAAGCGCCACGTTCGTCTTGTTGGTGATGCTGGATGCGCCTTACCAACTTTGGAATTACCAGCGCCAATTGAAAATGACCAAGCAGGAAGTTCGCGACGAGTCCAAGGAGCAGGAGGGCAGTCCGGAAGTCAAGGGCCGGCAGCGGCGCCTGCAAATGGAAGCGGCGCAACGGCGGATGATGGACGCAGTACCTAGCGCGGATGTCATTGTTACCAATCCGACCCATTTCGCCGTCGCGCTGAAATATGATCAGAACGGTAACGGTGCGCCGGTATTGGTCGCCAAAGGCGTCGATTTGATTGCGGCGCAGATCCGGCAGTTGGCGATAGGCGCCAAAGTGCCGCTGGTAGCGGCGCCGTCTCTGGCCCGCGCCCTATATTACTCCACCGATTTGAACCGGGAAATACCGCGCGGCCTGTTTTTGGCGGTCGCACAAGTGTTGGCCTATGTTTACCAATTGCGCGCTTCCACTCAATACGGCTGGATCAAGCCGGTGCCGCCGGGCGACGTGCCGGTGCCGGACGATTTTAAACAATAGCGCGATACCGAGCCCGTTATGGATTTCAGTAAATTAACCAATGCCTTGAGAATGGTCACCGGCCTCGGCCTGGGAGCGCCGCTGCTGATCATCATGCTGTTGTCGCTGCTGATTCTGCCGCTGCCGCCGTTTGTGTTGGACCTGTTTTTTACCTTCAACATCGCGTTTTCGCTGATCATCCTGCTGGTGGTGGTTTACACGCTGAAGCCGTTGGAATTCGCCTCGTTTCCGACCGTGATCCTGATCGCGACGTTGCTGCGGCTGGCCTTGAACGTGGCTTCGACCCGGGTCGTGCTGATTCGCGGCCACGAGGGCGGCGATGCCGCCGGTAAAGTGATCGAGGCGTTCGGCTCGTTCGTGATCGGCGGCAATTTTGCGGTCGGTATCGTCGTGTTCGTGATCCTGATCGTGATCAATTTCATGGTGGTGACCAAAGGTGCCGGGCGGGTGGCCGAAGTCAGCGCGCGGTTTACCCTGGACGCGATGCCAGGCAAGCAAATGGCGATCGACGCCGACTTGAATTCCGGGCTGATCAATCAGGACGAGGCGCGGGCCCGGCGCGAAGAGGTGGCCGCAGAGGCCGATTTCTACGGTTCGATGGACGGAGCCAGCAAATTCGTGCGCGGCGACGCGGTGGCCGGCATCATCATCATGTTCGTCAATATGATCGGCGGGTTGGCGATCGGCGTCGGCCAGCACGGCATGAGTTTTGCCGATGCGGCCAATGTGTATGTGTTGTTAACAATCGGCGACGGTTTGGTCGCCCAGATTCCTTCCTTGTTGTTGTCGGTGGCCGCGGCGATGGTGGTGACTCGGGTGCGCGGCGCCAAACAGGACATCGGCAAGCAATTGACCTCGCAGATGTTCGAGGACCCCAAAACGCTGTTGGTTACCGCCGCGGTGATGGGCTTGCTCGGCATCATTCCCGGCATGCCGAACTTGGTGTTCATTTTGCTGGCGTCGACCTTGGCCGGTGGCGCCTATTTGATCGACCGCCGTCGCAAATTAGAGGAAGAAAAAGCCTTGGCGGCGGTGAATATCGCTTCGCCGCAAGCGGCTAAGACCGAGATCAAGGAGTTGGGATGGGACGACGTGATGCCGGTAGACGCGATCGGTTTGGAGGTCGGCTACCGCCTGATTCCGCTGGTGGACCGCAACCAAGGCGGCCAGTTGATGATGCGGATCAAGGGCGTGCGCAAGAAATTGTCGCAAGAACTTGGGTTCCTGATTCCGTCGGTGCATATTCGCGATAACCTGGATCTGGCGCCTACCGAATACCGGATTTCGTTGATGGGGGTCAGCGTCGGCGAGGCCAATATCATGCCGGATAAAGAGATGGCGATTAACCCCGGTCGCGTGTTCGGCAGTTTGCCCGGTAGCCCTTGCCGGGACCCGGCTTTCGGCTTGGATGCGGTCTGGATCGACAGCAACCAAAAAGATCAGGCGCAGACTCTAGGTTATACCGTGGTCGATCCGAGTACTGTCGTCGCTACCCATCTGAGCCATATTTTGCAAACCAATGCCCACGAATTATTCGGCTACGAAGAGGCGCAGCAGTTGCTGGATAACTTGGCTAAACTGGCGCCGAAACTGGTCGAGGATTTGGTGCCGAAAACCCTGCCGTTGGGCGTGTTGGTGAAAGTGTTGCAAAACCTGTTGCAAGAGCGGGTTTCGATCCGCGACATGCGCACGATCGCCGAAACTTTGGCGGAGTACGGGGTCAAGAGTCAAGATCCGGACATCTTGACGTCGGCGGTGCGTGCCTCGCTCGGCCGGTCAATTGTGCATGAAATCAACGGTGTACAGGTGGAAATTCCTGTGATTACTCTTGAGCCAGGATTGGAACAGATATTGCATAAATCGCTGCAGACGGCGGGCGAAAGCGGTGCCGGTTTGGAACCGGGGCTGGCCGAGCAGATGCACAAATCCCTCGAGGATAGTGCTCAGCGGATGGAAATGGAAGGGCAGGCACCTGTGTTACTGGTGTCTTCTTACATTCGCCCTTGGCTGGCTCGCTTCGTTCGTCATTCGATACCGGGGCTACATGTGCTGGCCTATAACGAAATTCCCCAGGATCGGCAGATCAGGGTGGTTTCCACAGTGGGGCAGCGTTAAAAAAACAGGGGTTGCGCAATGAAAATCAAACGCTTTTTTGCAGCAGACATACGGCAGGCCATGCGCATGGTCAAAGAAGAATTGGGCGCCGATGCGGTGATCATGTCCAACCGTTCGGTGGACGGCGGCGTCGAAATTGTGGCGGCTCGCGACTTCGACGAACAGGTGATCCACCGGAATCTGAAACAGCGCGAGGAAGAAAAGGCGCCCGTGCCACTACGCGAGCCGAAAAAGGTCGATTTGCCCGATTTCGACGGCGACAAAAAACCGTTACACGTATTGAGCAGTACCAGAAAGCGCGGTGCCGACGGTTCGGTACCGGAAAATCCGATCAGGCGCCATCTGGACCAATACATCGGTTACGCCGAGAAATTGCAGGTTGGCAACGCCAATGCCCAGAAAATTGCCGAAAAAGTGCGCCCGGCGGAGAAACCGGCCTGGGCTAGCGCCGATCCCAAGCTGAAACCGATGCCAGTTGATTTGCGGCCGGCTCAAGCCAATGTCTCCGACAAATTCATCGAGGAAATGCGTCAGGAAATGAAGGAGTTGCGGAGTATGTTGGACGCCAAGTTGTCCGGCATCGTCATGCAAATGCCCCAGCACGGCCAGACCATGCACGACGAATTGCGCGAGCGCCTGACCGATTTCGGCTTTTCCAAAAATTTGTCCGGCAAAATCGCCAACCGTCTGGGCAGCCATAAAAGCTTCGATCTGGCAATGGACAAGGCTAGAGAAATGCTGGCCGGATTGGTGCCTATCGCCGACGACAGATTGCTGGAACAAGGCGGTATCGCGGCGTTGGTCGGTTCGACCGGCGTTGGTAAAACCACGACCGTCGCGAAATTGGCGGCGCAATTCATTCTGAAGCACGGCTCCCGCCAAATCGCATTGATCACCACCGATAACTATCGGATTGGTGCCCACGAGCAAATCAACACCTATGGCAGAATTCTGGACGTCCCGGTGCGCGTGGCCGGCGATGCCGACGAGCTGCGCCGGCACATCGATAGTTTTGCCGACAAGCGCCTGATCTTGATCGATACTGCAGGGATGAGCCAGCGCGATATGCGCTTGGCCGAGCAGTTGAAAACCCTGCAACACGGCGATTTGCCGATCCGTTCCTACCTGGTGATGTCCGCTACGACGCAATACAAGGCAATGCTGGAAATTATGGATGCGTTCCGAATACTGGAGCCACAAGCGACTATACTTACCAAGATGGACGAGGCTGTCAGCAAAGGCACCGCATTGTCGGCGGTGATCGAGCGGCGTATGCCGCTGTCATTTATTACCGACGGCCAGCAAGTGCCGGAGGATATTTATCAGCCGGAAGCCGACAGCTTGATTCGCCAGTGCATGAGCGGCAGCGAAGTCGACAGTCCGTATGGCGGCGATTTGAATTATGGCGAGTGGGCGGCGGAAAGCCATGCATAGGCCATTCGATCAAGCAGCTGGAATAAGACAGATGAGACATATGAAACCGGTACGAGTGATCGCCGTGACTAGCGGCAAGGGCGGGGTGGGTAAAACCAATCTTTCCGTAAACATCGGCGTGGCGCTGGCCAAGATCGGCCGGCGGGTGGCTATCCTCGATGCCGATATGGGGTTGGCCAACGTCGACATCTTGTTAGGTCTGTTTCCGGAGTTCAACTTGTCGCACGTGCTAAACGGCGAGAAATCCCTGAAAGAGATCATGATGACCGGCCCGGCCGGGCTGAAAATCATTCCGGCGTCTTCCGGCGTGCAACGCATGTCTGATTTGTCCAGCGCGGAGCAGGCCGGCGTGATTCGGGCCTTCAGCGAGATCGATAGAGAACTGGACGTGCTGATTGTCGATACTGCTGCCGGTATTTCGGCCAGCGTGGTCAACTTTGCCCGCGCCTGCCAGGAGATTATCGTCGTGGTTTGCGACGAACCGACGTCTTTGGCCGACGCCTATGCTTATATCAAATTGTTAAACCGGGACTACGGTTTAAACAGCTTTCACATCATCACCAACATGGTGCAGTCTGCGGAGCACGGTCAGGCACTGTTCAATAAGTTGAGTAAGGTGACTGACCGCTACCTGGACGTGGCCTTGCAATTTGTCGGTGCGGTGCCGCAAGACGAATACTTGAAAAAATCGGTGCAAAAACAGGTACCGGTGGTAGAGGCGTTTCCGCAAAGCAAAGCGGCATTAGCCATCAAAAATTTGGCCAGAAAAATCGACCATTGGCCGATCAAACCCAAAGCGGGCGGTTACCTGGAGTTTTTCGTCGAACGCATGATCCAATACAGCATGAGAGAGGATGTTGCATGAGCGGAGCGGCAATGTATGCTGCCGTGCAAGCTGCAAATATTGACGCTTTGGTGGTTCAACACACGCCGCTGGTAAAACGCATTGCCTACCACTTAATGGGCCGCTTGCCGGACACGGTACAGCTTGACGATTTAATACAGTCTGGCATGTTGGGTTTGCTGGAAGCCTTAAAACACTACGACGCCGGTCAGGGAGCCAGCTTCGAAACCTATGCCGGGATCAGGATCCGCGGCGCGATGTTGGACGAATTAAGGCGTTCCGATTGGACGCCGCGCTCGGTACATAAAAAGGCGCGAATGGTAGCCGACGCGATCCGCGAGGTCGAGAATCGTTTGGGCCGGGATGCCAAAGACGCCGAAGTTGCCAAGCACATGGGAATCGACTTGGGCGAATACCATCAGATTCTGCAGGATGCGGTGTCTTGCAAAACCTTTAGCGTCGAAGAATTGATTCAGGGCGAAGACAGCATCATCGACGATGTTCAAGGCCATCACCAACCCGACGAATTGTTACTTCAGCAGAATTTTCATAAAGCCTTGGCGAAGGCGATTGCGGAATTGCCAGAGCGCGAGCGGTTGGTGATCTCGCTTTATTACGACGAAGAGCTAAATTTACGCGAGATCGGCAAAGTGCTCGACGTCAGCGAATCGAGGGTCAGTCAAATCTGTAGCCAAGCCATGTTGCGCCTGCGTGCCAGGCTTGCGGATTGGATAGAACGGAAAGATAATGAAAAGTGCAGCTAAATTGCGGTTATTTCAGGATTTTTTCTGCTGTTTTCGGCAATTGCAAGCTTGTTTCTTAATAAATTATGTGATCTGGGTGGAGATTTTTCTTGGATAAAAATATGCGCATTCTGATTGTCGACGATTTTTCGACAATGCGGAGAATTGTAAAAAACTTGTTAAAAGATCTCGGCTTTACCAATACGGTCGAAGCGGACGACGGCAAAACCGCATTACCGATTTTGGAAAAAGGCGGCATCGATTTTCTAATTACGGACTGGAACATGCCTGGTATGACCGGCATAGATTTGCTGAAGGCGGTCAGATCGACGCCGAATCTGGCCAACCTTCCGGTGCTGATGGTTACGGCCGAAGCCAAGCGCGAACAGATCATTATGGCAGCGCAAGCCGGCGTAAACGGTTACGTGATCAAGCCGTTTACCGCAGCGACGTTGAAAGAAAAGATCGAAAAGATCTTCGAACGTATCGACGGTTAACTGCCAGGAAGCGCGCTATGAATAATGACCTGTTGAGTTTGGCCCGGGAATTGGTTGCGGCTTTGGAGAAAGGCGACGAAGCGGTTGCCGACGAGATACTCGATCAAGTTGCCGGGGTCCGGGAGACGCAGTTGTTCAAGGAAGTCGGCCGGCTGACCCGGCAATTGCACGACACGATGGTGAGTTTCTCGGTAGATTCGAAAATTACCGCGATGGCCGAACATGACATACCGGATGCCAAGGAGCGATTGCATTACGTGATTGCGATGACCGAACAGGCGGCCAACCAGACCCTGACCGCGGTGGAAGATCTGCTGCCGGTTTCCGACGAGTTGAGCACTCAAGTCAATCAATTGGCGGGGCAATGGAACCGGTTTCTGGATCGGGAAATGCCGTTCGACGAATTCAAAGCCATGAGCGCCGATTTAAGCCAATATTTCAACCAGTCGCGGCAAGCCATGGACAAAATCCAGGCCGGATTGAACGACATTTTGATGGCGCAAGGCTTTCAAGATATCACCGGGCAAATCATTCGTCGGGTGATCGATTTGGTTCAGGATCTGGAAATCAGCATGGTCAATCTGATCAAAATCTCCAGCCGTAAAGTCTCGGCCAATGCGCAAACTCCCGCCGCCCATCACGAGTTGCCGGGGCCGGTGGTGCCCGGTGTTGACGATAGAGAGGGCGACGTCGCGACGAGTCAGGTCGATGTCGATGATTTATTGTCTAGTCTAGGTTTTTGAGGAAAAACGTCATGGCGATCGATCTGGACGATGAAATATTGCAGGATTTTCTGGTTGAGGCCGGAGAGATTCTGGATTCGTTGGGCGAGCAGCTGGTCGAGTTGGAGCAGTCGCCTGGCGATCTGGATTTACTCAATGCGATTTTTCGCGGCTTTCACACGATCAAAGGCGGTGCCGGATTTTTAGCGATCAGCGAGCTAGTCGATGTCTGCCATAGCGCCGAAGACGTGTTCAACGTGTTGCGGCAGGGAGATCGCCAAGTCACGCCGGATCTGATGGATGTGATCTTGCAAGTGGTCGATATCGTCAACGAAATGTTCGGTCAGGTTCGCTCGGGAAATGCTCCCAGACCCGCCGACAAAGGTCTGTTGACTCGTTTGAAAGCTTATGCCGAGCCGGTCGGAGCGGCGATGGAAGCGGAAGTGGTTGAAGCGGAGGCCGCCGAAATGCCGGCAGACCCCGTGCAACCGATTTCCGCCCAAAGTTCCGCGATGCAGGATTTCGACGCCATGTTGGATCCGGAAGAGCTTTTGGCAGCAGACGAATCCGCGGCGGATTCCGACGAAATCACCGAACAGGAGTTCGAGGATTTGTTGGATGCTCTGAACGGCAAAGGCGGGGCGCCGACGGCGAAGAGCCAAGCGCCAGCATCCTCTCAAGCGCCCGCCGATGATGAGATAACTGAGGAGGAGTTCGAAAACCTGCTCGACGAATTGCACGGCAAGGGCAAGTTTTCGGCAACAGTCGCAGTACCCAGTCAAGACGAGCCGTCGGCTGCGCCGACGGACTCCGGCGATATTAGTGAAGAGGAATTCGACCAGATTCTGGATGCATTGCACGGCAAGGGAAAGTTCGACGCGACCAACCTGCAAAATATCGACCCATCCTCGATTCCGGAACTGCAAATCACCCATCAGCCAAAAGTCGAGCCGCCCGCTGAACCGATCGCGGCTAAACCGGCGGTTCGAGCCAAGCCCGAACCGGCTGTTTCGACTACGGTTTTCGACGAGACCGAAAGGTCGGCGAACAAGGCCTCGGCGTTGGACTCGGGGCTGGACAAATCCAAGGCGGCACCGCAAGCGGATACCACCGTTCGGGTCGATACCCAGATTTTGGACGATATCATGAACATGGTCGGAGAGTTGGTGCTGGTACGCAATCGGTTCCAGACGCTGAAGGCCAATGCCGAGGCCGGCGAGCAATTGTCTAAGGCCATATCTAATTTGGACGTGGTCACCGCCGATTTGCAATTGGCGGTAATGAAAACGCGCATGCAGCCGATCAAAAAAGTCTTCGGCCGTTTTCCGCGCGTCGTGCGCGACCTGGCGCGCAGTCTGAAAAAAGAAATCCGGCTGGAACTGGTCGGAGAAGAAACTGATCTGGACAAGAATCTGGTAGAAGCCTTGGCCGATCCGCTAGTGCATCTGGTCAGGAATGCCGTAGACCACGGTATCGAGCCGCCGGACGAGCGCGAAGCGAAAGGTAAGCCGCGCGAGGGCGTCGTGATCTTGAAAGCCTCGCAGGAAGGCGACCATATCCAGTTGTCGATCAAGGACGACGGCAAAGGCATGAATCCCGAGCTGCTACGCGCAAAAGTCGTGGAAAAAGGTTTGATGGACGAAGAAAGTGCCGCCCGCCTGGAGGATAAAGAGTGTTACAACCTGATTTTTTTGCCGGGTTTTTCCACCAAAAGCGAAATATCGGACGTCTCCGGCCGCGGCGTCGGCATGGATGTTGTCAAAACCCGTATCGCGCAAATGAACGGAGTGGTCGAAATCGATTCGGTGGAAGGCAAGGGCAGTACCATTATCATCAAGGTGCCGTTGACGTTGGCGATTATGCCGACCTTGATGGTCAAGTTACGCGGCCAGGCTTTTGCGTTACCCTTGGCCAGCGTGTTGGAAATTCTGGATTTGGATTTGAGCAAAACCAACAAGGTGGACGGGCAGTTGGTAGTCATGGTCAGGAACAAAGCTTTGCCTTTGTTCTATCTCAGCGAGTGGTTGGTCAAGGATTATTACGCGAGTAGCGAACCTCAGGCTACCAGTCATGTCGTAGTGGTCAACGCCGGGGGCCGTCACGTAGGTTTCGTGGTTGACCAGTTAATCGGCCAGGAGGAGGTGGTGATCAAAGCATTGGGCGCTAAATTGCATGGTTTGGAGGGCTTGGCGGGGGCGACGATCACAGGTGACGGTAAAATCGCGCTGATTTTGGATGTGCCGGGCTTGATGAAGAAGTACGCGGTTTGATGTGGCGATATGGCCATTCGGGTATTGGTAGTCGATGATTCTCATTTCATCTGCCACAGAATCACCGAAATTCTGGAAGAAGACCAAGAGTTCAAAGTAGTCGGTGTGGCCCATGACGGGCGGCAGGCGGTTGAAAAGGCTGCGGCGCTGCAACCGGATGTGATCACGATGGATGTGGAAATGCCGGTGATGGATGGGATTTCAGCCGTCAAGCATATCATGAGTACCCGGCCCGTTCCGATTCTGATGTTTTCCGCCATGACCCAGGTCGGCGCCAGAGCGACTTTTGATGCCTTGAACGCTGGCGCCATCGACTTTCTGCCTAAGCAATTGGAAGATATCGATGCCAATCGGGAAACTGCTCGTTATCTGTTGCGCTATCGGGTCAGGATGGTGGCCGGACAGGCAGCGAAAATAGCCGCTTCCAGAGCCAGTATTGATGCAGGCTCGAGACGGGGAGGGAGGGATGCCGCAGAAACCCCTGTTGCTAAGGTCATCAAGGAGCGGGTATTACCGGTCAAGCCGATTGAAGCGGGTATCAGTAAAATCGATTTGGTGGTCGTCGCCGCTTCTACCGGCGGCCCGGTCGCCATGCAATATGTGTTGAGCCGGATTCCGGCGAGTTGTTCCGTGCCGATATTGTTGGTGCAGCATATGCCACCGAACTTCACCAAAAGCTTCGCCGAGCGGCTCAATTCGCTATGCAGTATCGAAGTTCGGGAAGCGCAGGACGGCGATATGCTGCAACCCGGTTTGGCGTTGTTAAGCCCAGGAGCCGTGCAGATGCAACTCAAACCGACTCCGGGCTCCCGCCAAATCGCGTTACGGCCGAAACAAGCCGGCGAAATTTATAGCCCCAGCGTGGACATCACGTTCAGTTCTTTGGCCGATTGCTTCAATGGCCGGGTGTTAGCCGTGGTACTGACCGGCATGGGGGCGGACGGCAAACTCGGCGCGATGAAATTGCGCCAGCACGGTGCGCAGATTTGGGCGCAGGACGAAGCCAGCAGCACGATTTACGGTATGCCAAAGGCGATTGCCGAGGCTGGGCTGGCCGACCATGTTTATTCTCTGGACGAGATTGCGAACCAATTTAACAAACTGCACTGATGGATATTCTTAGCGTTCTGGGTGTTTTGATCGGATTTGCCGCGATTATCGGCGGCAACCTGATGGGCGGCGGCGAGATCGGCGCCCTGGTCAATTTTCACGCCTTCGTCATCGTGGTGGGCGGCACCCTGGGCGCAACTTTGCTGCAATTCCCGCCCAAAGTTTTTCTGCGCAGCATGCGCATACTGGCCTGGATTTTTATGCCGCAAAACCTGCAGTTGAAAAAACAGATCGATAAAATCGTGCGTTGGAGTACGCTGGCCAGAAAAGAAGGCTTACTTGGCCTGGAAACCGTCATCGATAGCGAAAAGGACACTTTCGCCAAAAAAGGCCTGCAACTTTTGGTGGATGGCAACGAACCGGAAGTGATTCGCGATTGTTTGGAAGTGGAGTTGACGACCAAGGAGCATTTGGATAACCAAGCCGCCCGCGTGTTCGAGGCTATGGGCGGCTACGCCCCTACCATCGGCATCATCGGCGCGGTGATCGGCTTGATACACGTGATGCAGAATTTGGCCAAACCCGAGCTATTGGGCAGCGGCATCGCCACCGCATTTGTGGCGACCATTTACGGAGTCGGGCTGGCCAATTTGCTGTTCATTCCGATCGCCAATAAACTGAAAAGCCTGATTTTCGAAGTCTCGCAGGCGCGGGAGATGGTGATAGAGGGCATTTCTTCGATTGCCGAAGGCGAAAACCCACGCAACATCGAGTTGAAATTATCCGGGTTTTTGATCGAAAAATAAGGAATTGGGAATGAGCCGGCGCAAACGCGTTAAATCTCCGCTACCGACTGACAACCATGACCGCTGGATGGTGTCGTATGCCGATTTTGTCACGTTGCTGTTCGCGTTTTTCGTCGTGATGTACTCGATTTCGTCGGTCAACAAAGGCAAATACGAGACATTTTCCGAATCGTTGGACCAAGCCCTGTTTCACAACGAAAAAGTCGAGAGGGAAGCGGAGCCGATCCAAATCGGTACCATCCCGACTACGATACAGCCGATCGAGCTGCCGAATCTGGCCACGGCCGAAGAACGGGAGCTCAGCGAAGAAATACTGCAGGAAAAACAGCGGTTGAGCGAGGTTTCCGAACAATTTCAGGGCGCGCTGCAGCCCTTCGTCGAAAGCAAACTGGTCGGCATTAAAAAGCACGATTTCTGGGTCGAACTGGAGATGAACAGCGAACTGCTCTTCGCCAGCGGCAAGGCGGAACTGTCGAGTAAAGCCCTTCCGGTGTTGGCAAAAGTTGCGGAAGTGGTGCGCGATGTACCTAACGTGATTAACGTAGAGGGCTATACCGATAACGTGCCGATTTCCAGCGGCATGTACCCTTCGAATTGGGACCTGTCTTCTGCGCGCGCTACAAGTGTGGTCAAGGAATTGGTGAAGAACAATATCCCGGCCACGCGTTTATCGGCGGTGGGCTATGGAGAATTCCATCCGGTTGCCGATAACAAGGATGAAGAGGGGCGCTTCAAAAACCGGCGGGTGGTGTTGGTTTTGATGTCGCAAGCATTTGCCAGGTACGGTATGACCGACGATGAAAGGGCGAAGGCATTGAATTTGGCGCCAACATCCGAACCCTCGCCGAACCCCGAGCCCATTACCGAAGACTCGCCGGCAGCACCGGCACAGTGATTATGAAGATCTGGTCTGTTTCCAATCAAAAAGGCGGCGTCGGAAAAACCACTACCGTGGTGACTTTGGGAGGGCTGCTGTCCTCTTGGGGTTTTAGAACCTTATTGGTGGATTTGGACCCGCACGGTTCGTTGAGCAGTTATTTCGGCATAAATCCCGAAGAAGTCGAGTTGGGCGTTTACAATCTCTTTCTCGATGCCAGCGAAAAGAAGAAGAATATCGATCCCCAGGTCTATGTCGCCAAGACCCGCTTCCACGGTATTGACGTGTTGCCCGCCGCCACCGCGATTGCGACGCTGGATCGGCAAGTGGCGGCAATCGGCGGAATGGGTTTGGTTATTTCGACCGCGCTGCACAAGATGGCCGACCGCTACGATTACGTGATTATCGACAGCCCGCCGATGCTGGGGGTGTTGATGATCAACGCTTTGGCGGCCTGCGACCATCTGCTGATTCCGGTATTGGCGGAATTCCTGGCGCTCAAAGGCTTGGACCGCATGGTGCATACTATCAAAATGGTGTTTCATTCGCGGAAGACTCCGCCGAAATTCACCATAGTACCGACCATGTTCGACAAGCGGACCAAGGCCGCCCGCGATAGCTTGGCGGCTTTGTATCAGCAGTATCCGGATAACGCTTGGCGTTCTGTGATTCCCGTAGATACAAAAGTTAGGGATGCCAGCCAAGCCGGTGCGCCGCTGCCGCTGTTCGATAAAAATGCGCGGGCCAGCGAAGCCTATACCGAATTGTTGGAATTGTTATTGCTTGAGAAAGGTGGAGACAAAACCTTGGCGCCGCATTCATGAAGCAAAAATCCCCTCCCGGTATCGTCAAACAACAACTGGCACTCGATGCCTACCTGCAAACTTTACTGGACGATGTACCCGAGGCGGACGCGAGCGTCGAGGCGGAAGCATCTCCACCCGTCAAAGCTAGTCCAGTAACTTCAGTAGCGCGACAACCGGCCCGGATTTTTGTCGAGGCATTGCCGCCGGCGGCTTTGATAGCAGAACCGAAAGTCGCCAAACCCCAAACCGTCAGTCCGGTCACGGCGCTTGCCGCCGTTGAAAATCCGGCTAAACTTCAGGCGTTGTCGGTGATGCCGGAGTGGTCGCAGTACGAGTTTCAGGCATTGTTTTTCAAGGTCGATCAATTGATTTTGGCAACGCCGTTAGTCGAACTGTCGCGAACCATCAAAATGGACCGCAAACCCAGTCAAATTCCAGGCCAGCCGTCGTGGTTCCTGGGATTGGTCGACGAACATGATTGCCGTATCGGTGTGCTGGATACCAACCAGTTGATTTTCGGCAAGAGCCGCGCCAGGGTGCGAAATTTAGAAGATTCTCCCGCCAGCCGCATCTTGATTACCCAGGACAAAAGGTGGGGCTTGATCTGCGACGAAATTCTGTCGATCGGCAAAATCAAACCGGACGGAGTGCGCTGGCGCACCGCCCGACAGAAAAAGCCGTGGTTGATCGGTACGGTGATAGACGAGCTGACAGCAATTGTTGACGTAAAACAATTGGTGCCGCATCGAAAATAATTTAATAGCCTTTGGATAAGACAACATGAGTGAAGATAGAAAACAAGGCGATCCCGTCATGCAATGGGTGACTTTTTGTCTGGGTGACGAAAAGTACGGTATCAATGTGATGCAGGTGCAGGAGGTATTGCGGATTACCGAGATCGCGCCGGTGCCGGGCGCGCCCTCTTATGTATTGGGAATTATCAATTTGCGCGGTAACGTGGTCACCGTCATCGATACCCGCAACCGTTTCGGTTTGCCATCGAAAGAGACCGACGACGCGTCGCGGGTAGTGATTATCGAAACCGACCGTCATATCATCGGTATCTTGGTCGATAGCGTGGCCGAAGTCGTGGAGATGCGCGCTTCCGAAATCGAAACCGCGCCCAACGTCGGTAACGAGGAAAGCTCGAAATATATTCAAGGCGTAACCAGCCGCGATAACCAATTGCTGATACTGGTGGATTTGAATAAATTCCTCAGCGACGACGAAAAGGCTGAATTGGATATGTTTTAAACCGAACCGGCCGGCGGACGACGCGGCGGGAGGGCATATGATAGAAATCACGCCGATCACACCTTACCAGCCGGTCAATGCGCCTTTGAAAGTGGAACGGGAACAGCGCGATAAACGTCATCCCGACCAAAGGCCGCCGCAAGCGAAGCAGGACCGGAATCGAAGCAATGCTAACCCGCAGCCGGCCGAACACATAGACGAAATAGTGTAATGACCGATTACTTAGTGTGGGGGTTGGCGGCAGGCGAACTGGTCATATTGGCGGTATTGCTACGCCTGATCGGCAGCCAAAAACGTCTGGAACGTGAGCTTAAGCTGCTGGAAGAGCGCGTGCAGCGCAGCAACGAGGATCTAGCCGGTTTATGTTCGGCGGCTGTCGCGGTAGACCGCCGGCTGGCAGCCAACGATAACCGGTTGAACACGATCGCCGACCGGGTCAGTAGGCCGGTTCAGGCGTCGGCGCCTCAGCCCCATCCAATCCAGGAAGAACCGACTCCGGCCCAAGGCTACGAGGACGTGATCCAAAAAATTCGCCGTGGTGCCGATATCGACGAATTGGTCAGGGACTGCGGCCTGACTCGAGACGAAGCTTTGTTGCTGATGCGTTTGCACGGTGGCGGTAAGCGTTGACGGCTACGCGCCAAGCCCCGGTTCTTAAATGTATTGCGTCACTCCGCGTTCGGCAACCACAATCCTCGGATCGGCAATCCGTTCCAACAACCGCCGGTAATTCTCGTCGTGTTGGCTTCTGTCGTTATACGGATGCCAAAGATGCAGCACCGGCACGGCAAACCTGCCCTCCTTGCGTTTGCAACCGGAGTGGATCAAGCGAATCACCAGATCGGAATCTTCGTATCCCCAGCCTTCGAACATTTCGTCGAAGCCGTTCACGGCCAGAAAATCGGCTTTCCAAAACGCCAAATTGCAGGTCATGGCTTTTTGCCAGCGCTGCGGATTGCGATAGCGCCATCCATGTAGTCGCAAATAGGCCAGCGGCAACAACCGGTTCAGCTTTCGTTGTAGCCATAATCCGATAAAAAAACCGATGGATTGGCGGTGTAACGGAATTTCCCTGCTTAGCGCTTGTTCGGTGCTGCTGGCGTTGAGCAACAACCGGTTGCCGGGCACGAAATAACCGGTTTCGGCAAGCAGACGGTGGCGGGCGATAAAGCTCGGAAACGCTATGCAGTCGCCGTCCATGAACAACAGATAGTTACCGGTTGCAGCCGCAGCGGCCTTGTTGCGTATGGTCCCGGCGCGGAAGCCTTTGTCTTCGTGCCAGATGTGGCGAATCGGTATCGGGCTGGCCTTACTTTCCCGCTCGATTAGCTGGCGGGTGGCTTCGCCAGAACCATCATCCGCAATCAGGATTTCGAAGTTTCGATCCAATTGGTCCTGCAGGCTGCGTAGGCAGGCAAGCAGCGCGGGGGGCCGATTGTATGTGGTAACGATGACCGAAATCAGTTCGCTGGCTGGCGGCATGGGCAGGTTTACCGTTGTTCGGGCGTCCACTTCAAACTGGCGGCGGCGGCTTTTGCGTAGCGGTAAAAAGTACCTTCGAAGTTGCCCAGTGCCAACACGAACCCCGCCCAGCCGTCGAGAAAACCGAGCTTGAGGACGTAAATTCTAAAGAATGCCCATATTCCGTGCAGCAGGGCCGTCGCCATGGTCGGCCGTTTGCCGGCGCGCTCCAGTTTGCGCGCGCCCAACGTCGAATAACGCTGCATCTTATGCAGCAACTGCTCCAGGTTCAAAAACGGCACCTGGATGATGGCCGAATTGAAATAGCCAATTTTGCCGTTTACCGTGAAGCCTTCGTGAACTTCGGCGTGATCGTCGAAAACCATCGCCTGCTTGCGGAACAACTGCGGTTGCCGGTAATCCGGATACCAGCCGCAATGCTCGATCCAACGGCCCATGAACCAATTGCGGCGCGGTACGTAGTAAGCGTCTGCCTCGGGTGCGGATAACAGGCGCTCGATTTCGGCCCTTGCCTCCGGTGTGCAGCGTTCGTCGGCGTCTAGGCTGAACACCCAGTCGTGGCTGCAGGCCGCAATCGCATCGTTACGCAATTTGCCGAAGGTCGTGAACGGGATTTGTTGCACCGTTGCGCCCAAGTCGGCGGCTATTGTTGCAGTGCCGTCACTGCTATTGGAGTCGAGTACCAGCACTTCGTCCGCCCACAGCACGCTTTCCACCGCGGCGGCGATTTTGTCGGCCTCGTTATAGGCGATGATGTAGACGCTCAATTTCGGGCGAGGCCCGGTCGGAACGCGATTGGCGGATGTTTCTGTCATGGCGTGGCCGTAAAAAATCTATTGATGGTGCTTTGAGCTGAGGTCTCAGGCTTGGTAGGGCATGTTGGTTAATGCCGCTATTGCCAGTTAAATTCGCCGTTGAGCCGAATGCCATGCATGGTCATGCCGAATTGCGCCAATTCGCTGTCACGCCATTGATTGGCTTGGCGTAAACGGGCCATTTTCTTTAATTTCCGTTCCAGCCAGCTTTGCTGCAGCAGACGGTAATTGTAGCGGTTGCCCAAGCCTTGTTTATCGGATAAGCCCCGTTCCTGTTTCATCGCGGTTTGGGTCACCGAGCCGTAATGGTGTAGCCAGGATGCGCCGGTCATTGCGCAAGGAATGCCGGCCTTCTCGGCCTCGTGAAAAAACAGCGTGTCTTCATAGCCGAGCAATTTGGGTATTGGCTGAAAATAGCCGATTTCATGCCACACCGAGTCGTGGATTGCCAAACAGACGGCGTGCTTTCCGCCTAAACGCAGGGCATTGGCCATCTTTAGCGAGGCATCGCCGGCGAACTGGTCGAAGTCGTAGTCCAGTTTGCCTTCCACCAATGCCGGCGAAATGATTTTCAGCCGATTTTGCTCGGCGGTTTCGATCAGATTTTCCAACCAATTGGCGCTGGCCAGTACATCGTTATTCATGACCACGGTCCATTCCGCCTGTAGCGCCAGAGCCCCCTGGTTCCAGGCTACGCCGCAGCCGAGGTTGGATTTGTTCAGAATCAAACCGCCCAGTCCCAACGCGGCCAGATAATCGCAAGTGCCGTCGCTCGAACCGTTATCCACCACGACCACGCGCTTTAAATCCACCCCATGTTTGACCATGCTGTCGATACATTGGCGTGTGTAATTGATTTGGTTGTAGCAGGCAAAAGTGATGGCGTATTGGTCTGGTTTCATGTGTTTGGCTGGCTGGATATTAATCGCGCGATATTGGTGTTTGGGCTGAAATGATCTGTGCCGAAATTCCGGCGATGATCAATCCGTAAAAGGAACTGGTGTATTTAAAAGTTAATACTTCGCTGCTGAGACTGCATAAAACCAGGCTGGTGATATAGGCAAGGCCTAAATGGCAAGCGTATTTCGACCTTTCTAGATTTCTGTTACGCCAGAAGACGGTAAACGGAACCATGAATAAGCCCATCACCGAGATGCCGCCCATGACGCCGGAGCGTAGCAAATTGGCCAATAGCTCGTTGTGCGGGCCGTTATGCAGAATAGTTTCCCTGGCTTCGATACTGGCAAACGAACTTATCCAGGGGGCGTCGAGATATTGTTTAAAGTTGTGGTCGCCATATCCCTGTAATGGATTGTGTTGGAAAAGTTCCCAGGTAATTTGCCACATAGTCAGGCGTAAACCGGTGGAGGTTTCGGTATTGCTGCCGTTCAGCCAAGAGCTTAATTCGTAGATTCCGCTGAATATTCGGTCAAGCGTATAAGGCCTTACCAGAAAAATTAAAATAATGCCGACAATTACCAGCATGCCTAAATGTTTCAAAATTTTCGGCGGTAAATTTTTTCGGTTTAAAACTGCCCATAAAACCAATAACGGCGGGATAGCGATCCAGCTACCGCGGGTGCCGGAGCCGAGTATCAAATACAGGCCGGCCAATATACCTGTCGTCTGGTAAGCCACGAGTTTGAAGTTGAGTTTATCCGCTTCAGTTTCAATCCCGAACAAACAAAAAGCCGTTAAAACCAGGCTATAGGTGCCGAATTCGGTCGGATCCACTGCCGGGGTGGCGAAACGGCCGATCCAACGTTCCAATATTTCCGGGTGCGAGTAAATTACCGGAATCAGAATTAATAACGCGATTGGCGCGGAAAGCGCAACGATTTTGGAGAAGTTAAGTTTTATATGAAGAAAATAAATTAATACCGGGATGCAAAGTAATATTCGGGAAGGGCCGTCGTAGGGCTTAAAGGACCATTCATGCCTTAAGGCTTGGCTGACGAGTATTGCCAACACCGGCAAAGCCATTGTGATAATCAGCGGCAAAATCGAGTTTATCTGCTTTTGGGAATTGGCGCTGTGCCACGCGCTCTTGAAAGCCGCAAGTGCAGGAAGTAGCAACAGAAAAACAGTAATATTGGTCCAGCTTCGGACCGATAAATAACCGATGATACTGCTGGCCGTTACGATAATAACCGGCCAGTCAAGCCAGGAGGTTTGGGCATTTTCGATAAATTGGTTTCGGGATATAGCCATTTTCCGCATCGGTTTTGCTTTACGCTATTAAGAGCATTTCAAACCCAGGGTATTGTTACTGTTCCTGCCGGGCTTATAGATTAGGTTTGCTTCGGCGCAACGCATTTTTATCGTTTGCAATTCAGCCGCGGCGATATTGAACGCGCTGAAAGTTATTCTTGTGCCGGTAAAAAATAGTCGGAAATTTGTTGCCGAAAAATTTTTGGTTCCGATTTCAAATAATCCCGATAATCGTCTAAGGCGTGGTAATGGGCCGAAAAGTTGGTCAATATATTCGATGCCAGCCGCGAAAACGCCGCTACGAATTCGGCGGCCGAACTGTCCAATTTGTAACGAGTGGGAATAGGCAGATCGACATCGTTACCAGCGGAACCCAGTATGCCGGTTATCAGGCAACAGCCGTGCATCGCCGCCTCCCTTGGCATCCGGTCGCGGCCAGGATGGTGGCCGAAGTCGATGTAGAGTTTCGCTGCATAGAGTTGTTGCGACAGTTGTTCGCGGTTCAGGCCTTTCAGCGGGACGAATTGCCACTGCGGATTGGCGGCAATCAGCTTATCCGTCACCTTTTTACCTTTGTTGGGGTTATACAGGATGATGTCCCGCTTGGTGTTGGCGAATTCCAGGTGGTTATCGTTCAAAAAATCTTCGTTGATGGAGTCGATCAGCGGAACCGGTTCGATACCGCACCGTTTAAGATACTCGGTCGCGTGTTGGGTCTGCGAGAAATGGATCATATGCTTCAAGGATTTGGCGCCCATTAATGGTCGCTTTCCCTGAATTACTCGTTTCAAATACCGCACCTTATCGTGCAGTGGCCAGATATGGCGTCGTTCCAGAAAATTTTCCAGCGACAGCCACCATATTGCCGCTTTGGCATGGCGCACTTTATTAGCTAATTGCGGATAAACCTCCGGAAAAATAATCAGGTTGCCGGCCGCATCTTCGTAATTGGCTATCGGGGCCGTATATCGCAGGTAGGGCTCCGGTGTGTTTGCCGCTTTGTCGAACGGCAAATAAGTAATGTACCCCGGCAAGCCGAGCTGGTTCATATGGTCGACCAATTGGTGCAAAGCTTCCGGTCCGCCGGTCACGGCCCCCGCCGGGCATACGACTAATATTTTTTTAAATTTGGGCACTGTGGTTTCTGTCGAGTCGAATTGTAAGGGCAAATGTCATGCGTTCGGGCCGAGAGTTTATCTGATTAGTCGAGTAACCATAGGCGAGCCGTTAAACATACCGAATTGGCGACTAGGCAACTTGCTTTATCCAAGTCGTAATACCTCGGTAACTGCCTCGATGACCTGGCTCGCCGGCAACCGATCCAGGCATTCGCTGTGGCTATTCCGGTGGCGGTCGCATCCCTCCAGTTGGCATGGGACGCAGTTGTGGTCCGACAATCCCTGCAGCAAATAAACGTTAGCGATGCGTTTGCTGCCAACCTTTGCGAACGGGCTGGTTGGTCCGGCATAGCCGTACGGCCAAGGAGCCCATTTTTTCGGATCGGTCGGACCATACAACGCAACCGTTTGAGTGCCGGTGGCCGCCGCGAGGTGGGTGATGCCGGTATCCGGCCCGATAAACAGCGCTGCTTGCGCGATCAATTCCGCCAGTTCGGCCAGGGACAGTTGGCCGGCCATATTGGTTACAGGGAAGGTCAAGTGTTGTTCCAGTTCGCGCAAGCTTTCCAGTTCGGCCGGTTGTCCGCTACCGGTCAGTACCACCTGGTAGCCTGACCGATTCAAAAATTCCATTAAGCTAAGCCAACCGTCGTGGTGCCACTGCTTGTAGCGCCATTGCGGCATAATGTGCAGAACGGCATAAGGTTTTGTTGGCAGATGCGCTATTGACTTGGAACTGCGCGGCGGCGTTAGCCGGTAGCTAGGCTCGATGTTCAATACGCCGCAGAAGCGCAAGTTTTCCAGTACGGCATGATCGTAATCGTCGCCGAATGCCAGAGACCGGTCCAGCAGCAGTTTTTTCCACCAGGCTTTGCCTGGGGCGTCAGGCACAAAACCTATCGCTGTTTTGCCAGCGGCACATGCGATCAAACTAGGGCGGTCGCCGGCTTGGGTGGAGATCGCCAAATCGTAATTGCGGCGGATGCCGAATAGCAGTTTTACGAATTGTCCCAGGCTGGGTTTGCTCGGTAGCCGGATCAATTGGCGGATATCCGGGTTGCCTTCCAGCATGTCGGCGTTGGCGGCTGGCAGCAATACGTCGATATCGGCATCGGCGTAGGCTTGTTTCAAAGAGCTGATCAGCGGGGTAACCAGCAAAGTGTCGCCCAGGTAACGCAAGGTGATTACTAAAATGCGTTTCGGATGTATATTGAGCGGTTTTTGGTTTGGCATTGAGCGCTGGTTGATCGGCATAAGCGCACATTTTAAAGGTAAATATATTGGACACGTTACAAAATTCGCAACGCACTATGACCGATGGTCAGGTTTACCGGCGTTTGCTGAAGTTCGTGCTGCCCTACTGGCGTTTGTTTTTGCTGGTAGCGGTTGGCTTCGCGATTTATGCCGGTACCGAGCCGGCTGTGGTCATGATCATCCAACGCATCATCGACAGTTTCGGCGCTCCGGACCGTTCGAGCATCCAATATTTGCCGCTGGCGTTTGTGGTGCTGTTTCTGGTGCGCGGCATCGGCTCTTTTTTGGGGAACTACTATCTAGCAAGGATCTCCGGCAATCTGATTCATAAATTGCGCTGCGAAATCTTCAACCAATATACGCGCTTGTCGGTCCAGTATTTCGATAGCCACAACAGTGGCTATATGATTTCGCGGATCACCAATAACATCGGCGAAGTGACTAGAGCGACGTCCGATTCGATCCGTTCCTTCGTGCGGGAGGGCTTTACCGCGCTGGGGCTATTGGCCTATTTGGCTTACACCAACTGGCAATTGTCGCTGGTGTTCCTGGCGCTGGCGCCGGTCGTGGCGACGATGGTGCGTTACGTTGGCAAGCGCTTGAAGCGCTTGAGCCGCAATATGCAGGACACCGTCGGCGATTTGACCCAGATTACGTCGGAAACCGTGGCCGGCAACCGTATCGTCAAAAGCTTTGTCGGCGAGGCATACGAGCGCCAGCGCTTCAAGGCTGCGAGCCTGGAAAACCGAGCCCAGCACCGCAAGCTGATGATGACGATTTCGCTGAACAATCCGTTGATGCAATTGGTGATTTCCTTTGCCTTGGCCGGCATGATGTATCTGGCGCTGATCATGATGAAATCGTCCAGTCCCGGCGAGTTCGTCGGTTTTTTTACGGCCGCCTTTTTGTTGCCGAAACCGATACGCCAGTTAAGCGATGCCAATTCCGAAATATTGCGCGGTATCGCCGCCGCCGAGTCGTTGTTCGAGGTGTTGGACGAACCGACCGAGAAAGACCAAGGCGATTACCAAACCGACCGTTGTCGGGGGCGGATCGAATTTCGCAATCTGAATTTTCGCTACCCCGGTGCCGAAACGCCGGCATTGAGCAATATCAATTTAACGATAGAGCCCGGGCAAACCGTGGCCTTGGTTGGCGCATCCGGCGGCGGCAAAAGTACCCTGATCAATTTGTTGCCGCGCTTCTACGATTATACGGACGGCGAGATTTTGATCGACGGCGTCGAACTGAAGCGTTACCGCCTGGAAAGTCTGCGCCGGCAGATTGCACTGGTCACGCAACATGTTACGTTGTTCAACACATCTGTTGCCAACAATATCGCTTACGGCGCATTGCAGGGCGCGGAGCGGAGCAAGATCGAGCAAGCGGCGATCGACGCTTATGCGATGGATTTTATTGGCCGGATGCCGCACGGTCTGGATACCGAGATCGGCGAGAACGGCGTCAAACTGTCCGGAGGCCAGCGCCAGCGTTTGGCGTTGGCGCGGGCCTTGTTGAAGGACGCGCCGATTCTGATACTGGACGAAGCCACTTCGGCGCTGGATACCGAATCAGAGCGCTACATTCAGGCGGCACTGAACCGGGTCATGCGGGGGCGAACCACGCTGGTGGTGGCGCACCGTTTGTCGACGATAGAAGGTGCGGATGTGATTTTGGTGATGGATAAGGGGCGTATCGTCGAACAGGGCTCACATGCCGACTTGTTGGCGCTAGATGGCGCTTACGCAAAACTGCATAAAATGCAGTTTCAGGATCCGGAACCCGTGGTTCTGGGCGAAGGCTAGCGCGTTAGAGCCCACTGCAGAGATTCGGCGGCTCCGGACGGAGCCGTCAGAATTGCCGGGAGTTCTTCGAATTACGGAAGACCAGCGGTTTTTCGTTGCCGGCCATTGCCGTGGCACGGGCTGAGGTAATCGCCTCGTCTATTCGATGCCGCTCCGGCGATTTGCTGCAAACCGGATCGGTGCTGTACATGTCGCCGTTAAACAAATAAGCCTGGCAGCGGCAGCCGCCGAAATCCTTAAGTTTTTCGTCGCAGCTACGGCAGGGCTCCTGCATCCATTCCGTACCGCGGAAGAAGTTGAAGGTTTTCGATTCGTTCCAGATTTGCTCGATGCTGTAATCCTTGACGTTGGGGCAATCCAGGCCGGGCAGTTCGCGAGCGGAATGGCAGGGCAGGGCGGTGCCGTCCGGGGCGATGGTCAGAAAGGTGGTGCCCCAGCCGTTCATGCAGGCCTTCGGGCGGCTTTCGTAATAGTCCGGCACCACGTAATAAATCTTCATCTTGCCGGCGACTTTTTCCTTGTAGGCCTGGGCGATTTTCTCGGCTTCCTCGAACTGTTCCCTGGTCGGCAGTAGCACATCGCGGTTGATGTGGGCCCAGCCGTAGTATTGGGTGTTGGCCAGTTCCAGATAATCGGCGCCGAGGTTTTCGGCCATTTCCAGAATCTGCGGCATTTGGTGGATGTTTGCGCGGTGGATCACCACACACAACACCATCGGGTAGCCGTGCTTCTTGATTAAACGCGCCACTTCCTGTTTTTGTTGGTAAGTTTGAGTGCCGGCGATGTGATCGTTCAGTTCCTGGGTGCTGGCCTGAATACTGATCTGGATGTGGTCGAGGCCGGCCTGTTTCAAATCGACGATTTTCTGCTCAGTCAGGCCGTAGCCGGAGGTGATCAGGTTGGAGTAATAACCCAGCTCGCGGGCGTGGCTCACCAGCTCGACCAAGTCTTGGCGGGTGAGCGGCTCGCCGCCGGAAAAGCCCAGTTGCACCGCGCCCATTTTGCGGGCCTGGCTCAGTACCCGTTTCCAGTCCTCGGTGTTTAGCTCATCCGGGTATTTGGCGTAATCCAGCGGATTGGAGCAATACGGGCATTGCAGCGGGCATTTGTAGCTCAGTTCCGCCAACAGCCAGCGCGGCGGGGTGATGTTAGCCTTGTTTGATCCAGCCATTTTGCAGCGCGATGTTCAGGAAATTATGGATGTCGTTGCTCAAGCCGCTGGTTTCGAATTTGGCTTCCAGTTCGGCGACGATTTGCGCCGAGTTATGGGCACCGTCGCACAGCTTGAGAATTTCGGCCGAGCTTTGATTGAGTTCTACCATGCCTTCCGGATAGAGGATCACGTATTTTTGTTGAGCTTCTTCCCATTGCAGACGATGCAGTGGTGAGAATTGCAGGGTTTGTTCTGGATTGATGGTCATTGGGCTTCGGATTTGGAAAAGGTGATTGCCGGTTTACGCGGCTTCGATGTCTTCAAAAATTTCGGCCATAGGGATTTGAATACCAAGACTAGTCAGCTCGCAATCGACTTCGCCGACATAATCGTGCAGCAGCCAGTCGTTACTGGTGGTGCGGCGACAGCATTCAACCCGACGGGCGGCTATGTCGACGATCAGGTATTCCTTCAGCGAGTTGAGTTTGCGGTAGGCGACGAATTTGCCGCCGCGGTCGTAGTCGGCGGTGGAGTCGGACAATACTTCGACGATCAGTGATGGATTCGAAATGAATTGCTCCGATTTACGATCATCCAGATGACAGGACACCATCACGTCAGGATAAAAAAACGCATCGGCTGCTTCGACTTTCAATTTCATGTCAGCCATATACGAACGGCAAGGCGTGCCGCGCAGCCGTTGTCTCAACGCAGACGCGATATTCAAACTGACGACAACATGATCTTGCCGCGCACCAACCATGGCAAACACCTCGCCGGCGACGAATTCATGCTTCTCGGCCTGGGTTGCTTCCCAAGCCAGATAATCCTCGGCACTAAAATGAAGCCGCTCGGCGGTCTGCATCGTTATTTGTCGATATTGAAATATGGCGGCATGTCGGCGACATAAGCCAGATACATGGCATCGGCCATGGTCCACAGCACGTCGAGTTTGAATTTCAGGATGTCCAGCATGCGTTCCTGCTGCTCGCGGGTCTTGTACCAATCCAAAGTCAATTCAAGACCATGTTCAACGTCGCGGCGCGCCTCGGTCAAACGCTTACGGAAGTAAGCATAACCTTCCGGTTCGACCCATGGATAAACCTCAGGCCAGTTGTCCAGGCGTTGTTGATGAATTTTCGGCGCGAAAAGTTCCGTCAGCGAAGAGCTGGCGGCTTCGTGCCACTCGGCGCGGCGGGCGAAATTGACGTAAGCGTCCACGGCAAAACGCACGCCGGGCAACACGTGTTTCAACGAAGTAATCTCTTCGCGAGTCAGGCCGACCGCGATACCTAATTGTATCCAGGCCTCGATGCCGCCGGTGTCGCCGGGGTGGCCGTCGTGGTCGAGGATGCGTTGCACCCATTTGGCGCGGGTTTCCCGGTCCGGGCAATTGGCCATGATGTTGGCGTCCTTGATCGGAATCATAACCTGGTAATAAAAACGGTTGGCGACCCAGCCTTGCAATTGCTGCTTGGTCAGCTTGCCTTCGTTCATCAGCACATGCATCGGGTGATGGATGTGGTAGTACTTTTCCATGCCGCGCAATTTTGCTTCAAATTCTTCGCGGCTCCAGGGTTGGTTGTCAGCAGTCATGTAACACCTTTGTTATAAGTCGATTTCCAAACCGTCGTAAGCCACTTCGATGCCGTTGGCCTCCAGGGTCTTACGCTCCGGCGAATCTTCGTCGAGAATCGGGTTGGTGTTATTGATATGAATCAAAATCTTACGAGCGTTCGGCACGCCGTTCAATACCTCAATCATGCCGCCGGGGCCGGATTGCGGCAAGTGGCCGATTTCGCGGGCGCGTTTCTGGCTGATGCCGCGGACGACCATTTCGTCGTCGGTCCAAAACGTGCCGTCCACCATCAGGCAGTCAACGTTTTGCATGGCCTTGAACACATGCGGCTCGATTTCGCCCAGGCCGGGCGAGTAATACAGCTTTTTACCGGTCGAGATTTGTTCGACGATGACGCCGATATTGTCGCCGTCATGCGGATCGTGGCGGTGCGGCGAATAGGGCGGCGCCTTGCTTTTTAAGGCGTGGGCGTAAATCCGAATGTCGTCTATACCGGGAATTTCGAATGGAGTTTCGTCGCAGGCAATCGGATGATGGTTGACCGTGCAGTAATCTTTCAGCATCGTGAACAGGGGAAAGCCGGTCGTTAAATCTTGTCGAACCATCTCGGTGCAATATACTTTCAAGGGCTTGCCCTCGCGCAGCATTAGCATGCCGGTGGTATGGTCGATTTGACTATCGATTAACAAAACCGCCTTAATGCCGGTATCGCGAATGCCTTGTTTTGGCTGAATCGCTGGAAACGCTTCCAGTTGGGCGCGAATGTCCGGCGAGGTGTTGAACAGCAGCCAGTTGCGGTGGTCGGTGCTGATCGCAATCGAGGATTGGGTGCGGGCCTTGCCGTTGAATTCGCCTCTGCGGTAACGGCCGCAATTGTCGCAATTGCAATTCCATTGTGGGAAGCCGCCGCCGGCGCCGGCGCCGAGAACTCTGATTTTCATGTCGGATTCGGATTGGTGAACGAGCGCCGCATGATACGGGATTGAAAAACGCCAGGCAAAAAAAAGGGGCAGGAATTTGCCCCTTTTTTGTGACCAACCGTAATAATTAACGGTTGTAGATGTACATGGTAACTTCAAAACCGAAACGCATGTCGTTGTAAGCTGGTGTTTCCCATTTCATTTGTATACCCTCCAGAGGTTTTGTTGTTGTGTGCGATAGCTTGATCGAGAAAGCTGCGCCGAAGTATACGATGAAGTTTTTCTTTGCGCAACAGAGCGAATTCAAGACTCTTGGCGGTGTTCGGAGCCGCTTTCGAACCTTGAAGTTCCCGCTCTATTGCGTCATTTTTAGCGCGGTAGCAATCAAGACCAAAGCAAAGTAGCGTTTCAAGCGCTTAGCCGGTAAACGGTGTGCCAACTTTGCCCCGACCGGTGCGGTCAATACGCTAGTTAATGAAATTCCTACAAATGCCGGCAGGTACAGATGGCCGAGCTGGCCGCGCATCGCATCGTTCTCGTCTTGCCCCAATAAGGCGTAACTCGCCGCTGCGGAAAACGCGATCGCTACGGCACACGCGCTGGAAGTGGCAATGGCGTTTTTCATGGCCAAGCCGCTGCCGGCCAAGTAGGGGACACTCATCGTGCCGCCGCCTATGCCTAATATTGCCGATAACGCGCCAATCAAGAAGCCGACGATGTAGTCGATGCAGCGGCTACCGGTTCTTATGGTGGTTTTGGCTTGTTGTGGGCGGATCATGTTGACGCCGGTGTAGAGTAAATATGCGACGAAGCACCAACGCAATATCTCCGGATTGAAATGGTTTGCAGCCACGGCACCGGCAGCTGCGCCGGCCAGCAGGCTCGGGGCCAGTCTCGACACGCGTTGCCAGGCGATATTGCCGAGTTGATGATGGGTGCGTGCCGATGCCGCCGATGTCAATAAGGCCGATGCCAGTGATGTGGCGACGGCGGAAAGCATGACCCGCTCCGCAGCGAAGTCATGGGCTTGGAATAACCAAACCAGGACAGGTACGATAATGGTCCCGCCACCGATGCCGAACAACCCGGCGGCAAGGCCGGCGAACAGGCCCAGCAATAAGCTGGCGAAAAATACTTCAGTCATTGGGTAATTGATTCAGGTGGGTAAGCGCTGGCGGATTAACGCGTTGAATTGGACTCGGCTGCTCTTTGGTTCTGGCAAGGGCTGGTTGGAATAAGCCGGACGCTATCATAGCGACTCATTTATACTGTGTCTTTTTTGAAATTGCGGATTCGTTAGGTATGAAGACATATCTGGTCGGCGGCGCGGTGCGTGATCGTTTACTGGATTACCCGGTCGAGGAGCGCGATTGGCTGGTAGTCGGCGAAACCGCCGAGTCCATGCTGGCGCGCGGTTTTCGGCCGGTAGGAAAGGATTTTCCGGTGTTTTTGCATCCCGACACTCATGAAGAGTATGCCTTGGCCAGAACCGAGCGCAAAACCGCCGGCGGTTATAAAGGCTTTGCCGTGCATGCCGCTCCGGATGTGTCGCTGGAAGAGGATTTGCAGCGGCGCGATTTGACCATCAACGCGATGGCCATCGGCGACGACGGCGTATTGGTCGATCCGTTTTGCGGCCGGCAGGATCTCGAGCAAAGACTGCTGCGGCATGTTTCGCCGGCTTTTAGCGAAGATCCGGTGCGGATATTGCGCGCGGCGCGTTTTGCCGCTCGATATGCTCACCTCGGCTTCCGGGTGGCCGACGAAACTTTGGCGTTGATGCGGCAAATGGTCGCCGACGGCGAGGCCGACTACTTGGTATCAGAGCGGGTTTGGGCCGAATTGCACAAAGCGTTGTTGGAACGTACCCCGCAAGCATTTTTTCAGGTATTGCGCGATTGCGGGGCATTGCGGGTGGTGTTTCCGGAACTCGACGCTCTCTTCGGTGTGCCGCAACCGGAAAAGCATCATCCGGAAATCGATACCGGGGTGCATGCCTTGATGGTGTTGGAACAGGCGGCACAACTCTCCGCCAAAGCCGAGGTGCGTTTGGCGGCGTTGCTGCACGATTTGGGTAAGGCCTTGACGCCTCAGGCGCATTGGCCAAGCCATCATGGCCACGAAAAAAAAGGTTTGCCGGTGTTGCAGCGCTTCTGCCAGCGGTTACGGGTACCCAATTCGTTTAAAAACTTGAGTGCTCAAGTGATGGAATACCATACCCATTGTCATCGGGCGCTGGAATTGCGGGCGGATACCTTGGTCGACATGCTGATGGCGCTTGGCGCATTCAAACCGGACAGTCGGCTGGAGGAATTTTTATTGGCTTGCGAGGCCGATGCCAGAGGCCGTAGCGGTTTCGAGCAGCGTGCCTATCCGCAGGCGGACTATATACGTGGCGTCGCTGCGGCTGCCGCTGCGACTGGCACCGACGGCTTGCTTGACCAAGGCTTGCGCGGCGAGCAGATTGGTGCGGCAATCCGTGGCTTGAGGATACAGGCCGTCAGCCGCTACAAAACCCACTACCGGTCTATCGTTGCATGAATACCGTTCTGATTTCCGCCGGTTTGTTGGTTTGCAGCAATGTCTTCATGACCTTTGCCTGGTACGCGCATTTGAAAGAATTGAACAACAAACCATGGCTGGTCGCGGCATTGGCCAGTTGGGGGGTGGCTTTGTTCGAATACTTGCTACAAGTTCCGGCAAATCGTATCGGCTACACTGCGCTCAGCGTCGGCCAGTTGAAGATTATGCAGGAGGTGATTGCGTTGAGCGTGTTCGTGCCGTTTTCGGTGTACTACATGAAGGAGCCGCTGAAACTGGATTATTTGTGGGCCGGATTGTGTTTGCTCGGCGCGGTGTTTTTTATCTTCAGGGCCAAATTCAATTAAACGATTAAGGCTAAGCAGCCGGAATAGCGGATATCCAATATGCTGAGTTACCGACACGGTTTTCATGCCGGCAATTTTGCCGATGTTTTGAAACACAGCCTGCTGACTCTGGTCATCGCGGCTTTTAAGCAGAAGACCAAGCCATTCGTTTACATTGATACCCACGCCGGAGCCGGCAAGTACTCGCTTAAATCGGAGTTCGCCGAAAAGACCGGCGAATATCGACAGGGTATCGTACCTGTTTGGCGAGCATCGGATCCGCCGGCGGAATTACGCGACTATCTGGCAGCAGTACGCGCGGAAAATACCGGCAAGCAACTGCTGCGGTATCCGGGTTCGCCGCAATTGGTCCGGCGCTTGGTCCGGCCCCAGGATCGGTTATTATTGTCCGAATTGCACAGTTCCGACGCCGATGCATTGCAGCAGTTGTTTGCCGGTGATAAGCAGGTGGTCGTAGCCAGGGAGGACGGCTTGAGCATGTTAGCGAAAAAATTGCCGCCGATTCAGCGCCGCGGGCTGGTTTTGATCGACCCCAGTTACGAGATGAGAGACGAATACAAAAAAGTGGTCGCAGCTGTGGTGAGCGCCCACCGTCATTTCGCTACCGGAGTCTATGCGCTTTGGTATCCGGTCATCGAACGGGCCGCGACTGAAGATTTCGTTGCCAAACTGGCCGGGACCGGCATTCCCAAGCAATTGCGTATTGAACATTGCGTTGCCGACGACGGTGCCGGTCGGGGGATGACAGGATCCGGCATGCTGTTTATCAATCCGCCCTGGATGTTGGCCAGCCAGGCGCAAACATTGTTACCCTGGTTGGACAGGGTTTTGGCCGACGGCGGCGGACGCTGGAAAGTCGACTGGATCGTACCTGAGATCGGTGCGGGTAGCGCGTTACGGAATTAGCCATGTTGAGAAAAAATCTCGATCTAATCGTCGTCGGCTTTATCGTCTTGGCGCTCGTGATGTATGACGTGACGCTGGAGTTGTTGGGAGAATTGATGCACTTGATGTTCGAAGGTCTGCACGTGGCTTTCGAATACGTCGAGTTGGGTATCGAGGAAACGGTTGAGCTGATATTTCACGTGCTGGATGTAGGCGAAATTGTCGAATATTTGTTCGAGTCGGATCGCCACGGCAGCCAGGTCGTGACGTTTTACATCCTGCTGTCGATTTTCGGTTTCGGATTTTACAAATTATGGAAAACTTTGCCGCGGGTACACGCTTTTTTAAAATTGCGGCTACTGAACATCTGGGTCCGGCGCAAAACCGAGTTGCAACTGTACTGGTTGTCGCTGACGATGCGCAATAAGGTGACTCTTGCAATTACCGCATTGCTCGTCGCATATATCGCTTCCTTTTTCGTGATGTAAGTAACTGCGCTTTGCCAAACAGTTTTGAGCAATCTGATGCCATTAGAACAAGTCAAGCAATCCATTCTGGCCGGCAACGGTCTGCAAACTCAAGATATCGACAGGATCATGGCTGCGCTGCTCAGCGCGCCGGTGGATGCCGCCGATATTTATTTTCAATCCAGCCATTTCGAATCCTGGTCTTTGGAGGGCGGGATCATCAAAGAAGGCAGTCATTCGATAGAGCACGGAGCAGGGGTGCGGGCCATCAGCGGCGATAAAACCGGATTTGCTTATAGCGACCGGATCGAATTACCGATACTGCTGGAAGCCGCCAACAACGTCAAAGCCATCGTTCGCCAGGGGCAGCAGGCCCAACGTCGGATCGATACCTATCGCGGCGCGCCCTGTTTGTACCGGCCCGTGAATCCGCTAAAGTCTTTGGACGACCGGCAAAAAATCGAATTGTTGATGCGAGTCGATCGAGAAACCCGTAAGCTGGATTCGCGCATCGAAGAGGTCATGGTCAGTTTGATCGCCGCCTACGACCATGTGCTGATCGCAAACCAGGACGGCTCGTTGGCAGCCGACATTCGACCGCTGGTGCGGATGAATGTCACGGTGATCATGGTCGAGAAGGGCAGGCGTGAACAGGGCAGCATGGGCGGCGGCGGCCGCAGCGACTACGGCTATTTCCTGGAGGGCGATCGCGCGTTGGAATATGGCCGGGAGGCCGTGCGCCAGGCGCAAGTCAATTTACAAGCCCAGGAGGCCCCGGCCGGCAATATGACCGTGGTCTTGGGTTCCGGTTGGCCGGGGATTTTGCTGCACGAAGCCATCGGCCATGGTTTGGAGGGCGACTTTAACCGTAAAGGTACCTCGGCTTTTAGCGGCCGAGTCGGCGAACGGGTGGCCTCCGATCTGTGTACCGTGGTGGACGACGGCACGCTGCAAGGCCGGCGCGGTTCGTTGAATATCGACGACGAGGGGACTCCGACCGAAAATACCGTGTTGATCGAGAAGGGCATTCTGAAAGGTTACATGCAGGATAAACTGAACGCCCGGCTGATGGGTGTGGTGCCTACCGGCAACGGCCGCCGCGAATCCTATGCCCATCTGCCGATGCCCAGAATGACCAACACTTACATGTTGCCGGGGCAAAGCGATCCGGAAGAAATCATCGCCTCGGTAAAGAAAGGCCTGTATGCACGCAATTTCGGCGGCGGCCAGGTGGATATTACGTCTGGCAAGTTCGTATTCTCGGCCAGCGAAGCCTATCTGATCGAAAACGGTAAAATCACTCGGCCGGTAAAAGGCGCCACGCTGATCGGCAATGGTCCCGACGTACTGACCAAAGTTTCGATGGTAGGCAACGACATGGCTTTGGACAGCGGCGTCGGCACCTGCGGCAAGGACGGGCAAAGCGTTCCGGTCGGCGTCGGCCAGCCGACGCTGAAAATCGATGGATTAACGGTCGGCGGTACCGGCGTCTGAAGCAATGAAGTGCGAATGGAACCGCCTTCGCGCGTAACGACTAAACAAGAGATTCACCGTGCAAAACCAGGAAGAAATCGATCGATTAAAAGAGGTTGTCCAGCATTTGTTGGACGAAGCCAGATTACAAGGCGCCACTGCCGCAGAAGCTGCATTCAGCGTCGATAACGGCCTGTCGGTATCTGCCCGGCTCGGCGACGTGGAAACCGTGGAATACCATTGCGACCAAGGCGTCGGCGTCACGGTGTATTTCGGCAAAAAGAAAGGCTCGGCCAGCACCAACGATATTTCTGCGGGTTCGCTGAAGGAAACCGTCAAGGCGGCGTGCAGTATTGCCCGTTATGCCAGCGAGGACGAGTTTGCCGGGCTGCCCGATCCGGAATTACTGGCCACAGAGTTTCCCGATCTCGATCTGAATCATCCTTGGGCGTTGAATGCCGAGCAGGCGATTGAAGTAGCGATCGAATGCGAAAACGCAGCGCGCGGATATAGCTCGGAGATCAGTAATTCCGAGGGCGCTTCGGTCAATACCCACCAAGGTACTAGGGTGTTCGGTAATTCTTCGGGATTTTTGCAAGGCTACCAATCCAGTCGCCATTCTGTGAGCTGTTCGGTGCTGGCGGGTAGCGGCGACTCGATGCAGCGCGATTATTGGTACAGTGTGGCGCGTAATCCGTTCGATTTGGAGTCTGCGGCGCAGGTTGGCGAACAAGCCGCCCAGCGCACGGTTGCCCGGCTAGGTGCGCGGACTCTCGGCACCCGGCAGTGTCCGGTGTTGTTCGCGCCAGAGATGGCTTCCGGTTTGATCGGCGCTTTGTTGGGCGCGATCAGCGGCGGCAGCCTTTACCGAAAATCTTCTTTTCTGCTGGACAGCCTCGGGACGCAGATATTGCCTGAGTTCGTGCGGATACACGAGCAACCGTTGTTGCCGCGCGCACTGGGTAGCGCCAGCTACGATGCGGAAGGCGTGGCGACGCGGGCGCGCGACATTGTCGGCAGCGGCATTCTGCAATCCTATATTCTCAGTACCTATTCTGCACGAAAGCTGGGGATGCAGACTACCGGTAATGCCGGCGGCGTGCATAACCTGATTGTCGAGCCGGGCGACCGCGATTTTGCAGGAATGTTGAAGCTGTTGGGTACCGGTTTGTTGGTAACCGAATTGATGGGGCAGGGCGTCAATCGCGTGACCGGCGACTATTCGCGCGGCGCGGCCGGATTCTGGGTCGAGAACGGCGCGATTCAATTTCCGGTACAGGAAATCACGATCGCCGGTAACCTGAAGGATATGTTGCGCAATATCGTCGCGATTGGCAGCGATACGGACTTACGTGGCAACATCCGGGTGGGCTCGATCCTGTTGGAGCGGATGGCAATCGCCGGCGAGTAGATGCTGCTGTTTCGACTGAATAGAATGCGTTGGTGACGGAAGCCGGGGTCCCCAAGCTTCCTTTTAGTCGGATAATCTAAGCTTTGCGGCGCAAACCGAACCAGCCTACCAGGCTGGAACCGAATAACCATATTGCTGCGGGTACAGGAACTGCTGCGACCTCCGCTAACACCGCGTAGCGAACTTGGGATTGGTTACCGTCGACCAGAGACACGAAAGCAAAGTCGTTGAACGGATGGTAGTCGTCAGTATGGAAGCGCCAGTCGAAACTGAATGACTCGCCGGCCAACGCTGTTAACGCAAACGTATACAGTTCGCCGTCGGTGCCGTGCTCATTCTGGGTGTTGGCATAGTTTGCAGTATCTGCAGGGCTGGCCGGGTTGGTTCTCAAGGCTTTTACGTAGCCGGGAAGGTCGAGGTAGGACTCTATGCTCGAATCACCTTCATCGCTGACCCCGATAGTGACTGTGCCGGTAAAATCAGCGACAAACGTATAGTTAAATGTTTGCAGTCCGGAATCGCCGAAGCTGGGTACGAATATCGTGTTTGCCTGGGCAATCCCCGTTGAGGCTAGCGTCAAGAATATTCCGAGTAGGCAGTATTTCATTGTATGCTCCAATTGACTGAGATGAATAAACTCTCTCCCCTTGAAGACTGTCACGCAGAAAATAGGCCAACATTTACTTATATAATGTTTTTATGGGCTTATGTGTTTATTGGTTTGGTGCGCAAACCGTATTTGTAAAAGCGGCCGACGGTCCGGCAGTTGGGTTGATTGACCGGTTAACGAGGTGGTTCATGGTTCGGTTGAACTGGTAGCGCCGCCAAAATCTCTTCTATCAGTTTCGGGCCGCGGTAAATCAAGCCGCTATAAATTTGCAGCAAACTGGCTCCGGCATTGAGTTTTTCTTGGGCGTCTTCGGCGCAGAGAATGCCGCCGGCAGCGATAATCGGAACCCGGTTTTGCAAGGTCTCGGCCAGCCCCTTCACTACTCTGGTCGCGGCATCTTTGACCGGCGCGCCGCTCAGGCCGCCGCTTTCCTCGGCGTGAATATGACCCTGTACTTTGTCACGTGTGATCGTGGTATTGGTAGCAATTACGCCGTCGATGCCGAAATCCAGTAGTAACTCGGCAATATGTCTGATTTCCTCATCATTCAAATCCGGTGCGATTTTCACTGCGATTGGCGTATATTTCCCGTGCTGCGCCTGCAACCGGTTCTGTTCGTTTTTCAGTGTTTCCAACAGATGCTTGATTTCGTCGCCTTGTTGTAACTGGCGTAAATTTTTGGTGTTGGGTGAGGAGATATTGATCGTAATGTAGCTGGCGGCAGCGTAACTTTTGCGTAAACCGATCAAGTAGTCGTCAGTCGCCTGTTCCAACGGCGTATCGGCGTTTTTACCGATATTGATACCCAAAATACCTTGGTAATGCCGCTTTCCGGTTTGCTCCAGTAGATGGTCGATGCCGAGGTTGTTGAATCCCATCCGATTGATAATGGCCCGGTGTTCCGGTAGGCGGAACAGGCGCGGCTTGGGGTTTCCGGGCTGCGGCCTGGGTGTTACCGTGCCGATTTCGATAAAGCCGAAGCCCAATGCCGCCAGGGCGTCGATGTAATCTCCGTTTTTATCCAGGCCTGCGGCCAGGCCCAATGGGTTCTCAAATTCCAGGCCCATGACCATGACTGGTTTGACTGTCGACTGGGCCTTGATCAAGCCGGAAAGGCCGCTCAACTGCGCCAGCTTTAATAGGTCAAGCGTCAGGTGATGTGCTGTTTCCGGAGGTAGAGAAAATAGTAACGGGCGGACTGAGGAATATAGATTCATGATGCGGTTGGTCGATTCAGCGAATAAGGGGTTGGGTCGATACTGGTCGGGCGTTGCAATACCAAGTCAGCTAACAGCTGGGCGGCCGCCGGCCCCATGACCAAGCCATTGCGGAAATGGCCGGCGTTGATATAAAGATTTTCGATATCTGGATGCTGGCCGATAAAGGGTATGCCCTGCGGGCTGCCGGGACGCAGGCCGGCCCAATGGTGGCTGACCGGGAAGTTCTTTAGGATTGGTAGCAGTTGCGTAGCGAACCGATAGAGTTGTTCGCGGGCCTGTTCGGTGGTGGTTTTGTCGAAACCGGCCTGTTCGACCGTGCTGCCTACCAGAATCTTGCCGTCGCGGCGGGGAATCAAATACTGGTCGCCGTCCAGAACCATGTAATGCAGCGTCTCCGGCTTAGCGTCGAATAGCAGCATTTGGCCTCGGACCGGTTGGATGTCGATATCGGCTGGCCAATCCGGCAACAAATTATTTAAAAATTCGCGGGTCCAGGCGCCAGTGCTTACGACCAGTTCATTCACCGAATATTGACCATGTTTGGTTTTTACACCTGTGACGCGGCGATCGACGATATCGATTTCCTCGATTTCGGTGTCGCTGATGAATTCGGTGTCGAGTTGGGACAAATATGCGGATAGAGATTTCAACAGGCGCGGATTGCGGGCCTGGGCAATTCCCGGAAGCCATATTGGCTGTTCGAATTGGGTTGTCAGCGTTGAGGTCTGCTCGGCGAAAGCGGTTTGGAATACCACGTCGTAGCGGCGACACCAGCGTTCCGCGGCTTCGAAATCGGGATTTTTGCAGATCAGCATGCCGCATTCCCGCCATTCGGGGTCTATCCCGGTCTTGGCTAATAGTTCCGCGCTTAATTGCGGATATAGTTTCAAACTTTGTATCGCAAGTTCGGAAATCGCTGTAGCCTGTCGCCAGGGATAAATCGGCAGTAATATGCCGCCGCCGGCCCATGAGGATTCCAGTCCGGGGCGAGATTTGTCCAACAGGGTGACTTCTCGACCGGCGTTGCGGAATTCACGGGCGGCAAGTTGGCCGCTAATGCCGGCGCCGATGATCAAAATGTCCAGGTGATGGCTCATGCGGAATAGGGGGAGTGTCGGGCTATGGTTGCATTATTTAAGTTACCACGAAGCCATCGTGCTCGGTAGGCTTGAGGTGTTTGTGTCGGCTGTGTTAAAAAACAAAAGAATGTTGTTTATTTTTGACAATTTTTGATTTCAGATTACAAAGATATTGCAACTATTTGAAATAAAACTATTTTTTTTGAGCAAAAAAATAAGGTCAAAACTTGTGTGGCTGGTGTTTTGCTGCTATTATTGCCCGCGTGAAGAAATCCTGTGTTGCTATAAAGCCAATTCAGTCTTAACAATAACAACCCTTGGGGGGGAACAACAATGAGTTTTACTAAAACCAAATTAGCGCTGGGCGTTGCCGCAGCGACTTTGACAATGGCTGGAGCAATGGTTGCCCCGCAAGCCCAAGCAGCAGACAACAAAGCCGAGCGCGTTGCCGATGCCGCAGCCAGAAAGGCTGAAGCGCTGGAAGCGCAAATGGAACAAATGAACAGCATGATGCAGCAAATGCAGGCCGAGTTGAGCCGCGTCAAATCTGCCGCTGCTTCCAAAGACTCTACCGAAACCGCCAAAATTCAAGAATTGGATCAGTGGATGGCGTCTGTTAAAGCAGCTCCTGCCGCTTCCGGTGCTAAAGACAACTTGGTTGCGGTGCGTGGTGGTTGGACTCGTCTGGACCAATCCAGAAAAGCAGGCGCTAACCAGCCAGGAGCTATCTTGAGTGGATCTGACTTATTGTCTGATAACGGAAACGCAGACGGCTTCTATTTTGGTGGCGCTTTCGACTTCAATGTTAACAACGATTTGTTCGGTTTGATGGACGATACTTCGTTCGGAATCGAATTGGGTGTCGAATACTCTGAATTCGGTACCGGCCAAAACAACCTGACAGCCACATATCCTGCGGCTTTGGGTACAACCGGTGTTGCCGTAAACCCAGGCACTTCTACCGACAATCGTTTGCGTATCAATGCCTCTCCCAAAATCAAATTCATGCATGGCAGCAAATTGCGCCCATGGATTATTCCAGTAGGTCTGGAGCTGAACATCCTGGGTGTTCCTTCTCGCGCGGTTTCCGTGCTTAACTCAGGCATGCAATTCGGTGGTGGTTTGGAATACGAATTGTTCAGAGGTATCGTCCTGGGTTCCGACGTGCGTTACCACTATTCGACCAGCAAAATCGATGGTACAGAGACCGATGGTTTCAGCGCCGGCGGTTCTGTGGGCTTTAAATTCTAAGTTCGCGAGCAAATTTGCTTGATCTCAAAAAAGGGAAGGCTTCGCCTTCCCTTTTTTTATGCCGCAAAGACTTTGTTATACTGCCACGCCCTGGTATCGCTGATAAAGCCGTGCGAGTCAAGTTGTATCTTGGAGAACAATGAAGTCTCTTTATTCTGAAATTACCCCTTTTCATACCTTCTTTCTAGAAACCGGGAGCGATCATCGCATCTACGTAGAGCAATCCGGTAATCCGGCCGGGATTCCGGCGATATTTCTGCATGGTGGTCCCTGCTCCGGTACGAAACCGGACCATCGGCGATTTTTCAATCCCGAGCGCTACCACATCATTTTGCTGGATCAGCGTGGATGCGGCCTGTCTGAGCCTTTCGGCGAATTGCAGGGTAACACGACGCAAGATCTGCTGGCGGACATGGAGCGTATTCGTGAGCGTTTGGGTATTCGGCAATGGTTATTGTTCGGCGGCTCCTGGGGTGGAACCTTGGCCTTGCTCTATGCCCAACGCCATCCGGAACGTGTGTTGGCTATGATTCTGCGCGGTGTATTCTTGGCGCGCCGCGTCGATATGGAATGGTTTCTCGGTGAAAATGGCGTAAACAAGATCTATCCGGAATTGTGGCAGGAGTTGCAGGATTATCTGCCCGATTTGCCGGGCGGCACGATGCTGGAGCGTTTCTGCGAGGCGTTGTTCAGTGCCGATCAGGAGATGGCCAAGTGTGCGGTGAGGCTATGGCAGGCATGGAGCGGTCAAGTGGCGCTTGGCAATGATTACCAGGAAAGCCTGGAAGCGGTTAACGAAAAAATGCTGCGCCAGGTCAAGATGGAGTTGCATTATGCCGCCCATGATTACTTTATCGTCGATAATCAGATCTTGGCCAATTGCGCCGGGTTGAGCGCGATTCCAACCGTGATTATTCATGGTCGTAACGATTTGACTTGCCCTATCGAGTCGGGCTGGCGGTTGCATCGGGCGCTCCCGCAATCGAGTTTACGGATCTTGCAGAATGCCGGGCACATCGCCCGTGGCGAGGAAATGATCGATGCGTTAGTGTCCGCTACCGATGAGATGGTGGCTGTTTTGGTTTAAGGATTGAAAGTATGGCGGATATCAAGCGGATCGTAATCGGCATGACGGGGGCGACCGGTGCGATTTATGGCATACGGATGTTGGAGATCTTGCGCGAACGAGGCGGTTGGGAAACCCATTTGGTAATTTCTTCCGCCGGGTTGGTCAATTTGAAGTACGAGTTGGACCTGGACCGAGCCGAGCTTTATCGAATGGCCGATTTTACCCATGGCATCAACGATATCGCGTCGTGTATTGCCAGCGGTTCGTTCAAAACCGAAGGCGTGGTGATTGCGCCCTGCTCGATGAAGACTCTTGCCGCCGTAGCTCACGGATTCGGCGACAACCTGATTTCCCGGGCAGCGGACGTGGCACTGAAGGAGCGGCGGAAAACAGTGTTGGTGCCGCGGGAGACGCCGCTGAATCTGGCTCACATTCGCAACATGGCTGCCGTGACTGAAATGGGCGGTATTATTTTTCCGCCGATGCCGGCCTTCTATAACAAGAGCGATTCGTTGCGCGCCATGGTGGATGAGGGGGTGGGCCGCATCCTGGAAATGTTTGGCGTCGACGCCTGCGGTTTATACAGGCCGTGGACCGGTCTCGGCGGCTGAATGCCGTCTATCCCAAGCCGGATTAAGGTTTTTCGCCCGGAAATAGCTGCTCTTCAATTGACAGGGCGCCACGTTCTGATTTAGAGTTGCCCCACTCGCTTAAACCGCCCACTGACAAAGGCTTGCGGCGCTCTCGATTTGGCGACAAATGAGAGGTTTACGGTAGGGGTGGGTCTTAAAAACAATAACTGTAACTACAACAATCGGAGCACATAAATATGGCAAGACCATTAATTCAAATGGCGTTGGACTCATTGGATTTCGACCAAACCGTAGCATTGGCAGATAAAGTAGCGCCTTACGTCGACATTTTTGAAATCGGTACCCCTTGCATCAAATACAACGGTATCAACTTGGTCAAAGAACTGAGAAACCGTTACCCAGACAAATTGTTGTTGGTCGACCTGAAAACCATGGACGCCGGCGAATACGAAGCAGGCGCTTTCTACGCAGCCGGCGCAGACATCTGCACCGTGTTGGGCGTATCCGGTCTGGCCACCATCGGCGGTGTGATCAAAGCAGCAAAAAAACACGCTGCCGAAGTTCAAGTCGACCTGATCAACGTGCCTAACAAAGCTGAGTGCGCACGCGAATCCGCCAAATTGGGCGCGCAAATCATGGGCGTTCACACCGGTCTGGACGCTCAAGCCGCTGGCCAAACACCGTTCGGCGATTTGAACGAAGTGGCTTCACTGGGCCTGAACGTTCGCGTTTCTGTTGCCGGCGGTATCAAACCAGCCACGATCGACCAAACCGTTAAAGCCGGTGCCAACATCATCGTCGTCGGTGCGGCTATCTACGGTGCGCCATGCCCTGCAACCGCTGCTCGCGAAATCCGCGAACTGGTTGACGCTGCTGCTGCATAAGCCAACCTTGGCAACGCCTAGTTTCTAGGAAATACTAAGGACGGGTGGTTCGCGCCACTCGTCCTTTTGTTTGTTATACCCCCAGTTTTTTTTGCTTGGCCCCACTCAAGGGTCTGCTAGCACCATTAGAAGATTCAATTTAGGAGACCAACATGCCTTCGCGTCGAGACTTAGCGAACGCCATCCGCGCACTTAGCATGGACGCGGTACAAAAAGCCAATTCAGGACACCCTGGAGCCCCGATGGGGATGGCCGATATCGCCGAAGTACTGTGGAACGATTTTCTGAACCACAACCCGAACAACCCGAAATGGGCCAACCGCGACCGCTTCGTGCTGTCCAACGGTCACGGCTCCATGCTGATTTACTCGCTGTTGCACCTGTCGGGCTACAACCTGCCGATCGACGAACTGAAACAGTTCCGCCAACTGCACTCGCAAACCCCGGGCCATCCGGAATACGGCTACACCGACGGCGTCGAAACCACTACCGGCCCGCTGGGCCAAGGCATCACCAATGCCGTCGGTTTCGCCATTGCCGAACGCGCCCTGGCCGGCCAATTCAACCGTCCCGGCCACGACATCGTCGACCACTACACTTACGTGTTCCTGGGTGACGGCTGCCTGATGGAAGGCATCTCCCACGAAGCCTGCTCGTTGGCCGGCTCGATGAAACTGGGCAAACTGATCGCCATCTACGACGACAACAACATCTCCATTGACGGCGAAGTCCGCGGCCACGGCGACGTCACCGGCTGGTTCCTGGACAACACCCCGGCCCGTTTCGAAGCCTACGGCTGGCACGTCATCCCCAAAGTCGACGGCCACGATCCGGACGCGGTGAAAAAAGCCATCGAAGAAGCTAAAAAAGTCACCGACAAACCTTCGATCATCTGCTGCCAAACCATCATCGGCTTCGGTTCGCCGAACAAACAAGGCAAAGAAGAATGCCACGGCGCTGCACTGGGTGAAGCCGAAGTCGCCGCCACCCGCGAACAACTGGGCTGGCCGCACGCGCCGTTCGAAATTCCGGCCGACATCTACGCCGGTTGGGATGCCAAAGCCAAAGGCGACCGCCTGGAAAGCGCGTGGAACGACAAATTCGCCGCCTACCAAGCCGCGCACCCGGAACTGGCTGCAGAATTCGAACGCCGCATGGCCGGCGAACTGCCGAAAGACTGGAGCGAAAAAGCCAACGCCTTCATCGCCGAGGTCAACGCCAAAGCCGAAACCATCGCCAGCCGCAAAGCCTCGCAAAACACCCTGAACGGCTTCGGCCCGTTGCTGCCGGAACTGATGGGCGGCTCCGCCGACCTGGCCGGCTCCAACCTGACCTT
>NZ_JANIBM010000031.1 GCF_024505045.1 Methylomonas aurea
TACAATCTGGAATTTGATTTTCATAGTACATTGCACGCGCATACAAAATACATTGGTCCCATAAGCAGATAAGAGGCAGGCTTCCCAATTGATCCCAACAATATTGCCAAAATTGTTCGTCATTATTCCGACTTCCTAAAGCAGTTTGAATAAGGTCAAAATTATGGCCTTCATATTCCATATATACACCACTAAATTAAAACCATTAAAAGAATACCAGCCCAAGCGGTTAATGATTCAGTTTCGCGCTCGCCGGCTTAGGCTGGTTCATAATGGTCTATAGACTGAAGTTTTGAGCTAACTCGTTGACGATCTGACGTTTTTGTTCACGCCCCTGATGAATATAGCGCATCGTAGTTTGAATGCTCTTATGGCCGGCCAGCTTGGCGATTTGATTGATTTCTTTGCCGGAGTCAGAAAGTGCAGAACAAAAGCCATGTCGCAGGCAATGAAAAGTGAACTTTTCCAGCTTGACACTACCATCTGAATTCAAAATATCCTTTTCGGAAATATCGGCCATTTTTAAAGCCTTACTCCACGCTTTGCGAAAATCCATTGGCTCTACAGGGTTACCACCGGCAAAAATAAGACCGCTGCCAACTTCCTGTAATCGCTTCAACTCAATCATAACAGCCGGCGGAAAGTGTAGCTCCTTGGCTTCGCCGTTTTTGGTGTCGGCAAGGTAGGTCGAATTATTTTTGAAATCAATGTCGCACCAGCGCAATTTCAACAATTCGCCCTTGCGTGCGCCAGTGGTCATTGCCATCAACACCAGTAAGTAAAGCTTGTCCCAATGTGATGCTCGGCAAGCATTTAGCAACCGTTGGCGTTCCTCTGCACTCAAAACCCTGTCACGTTGCTTGGTATCATTTTCGACCACGACATCGCGCACAACGTTAGTATCAATATAACCGCGACTCACTGCAAACTTGAATACGCTTGATAAGACCGCTTTTTTCCTGTTAATAGTGGTGCCGCGTATACCGTCGTCGATCATGCCATCGACATGTTCACGAATGTCGAAAACATCCAGGTCGGTCAAAAATCTGTCGCCGAAAACGTCGCACCAGTAACCAACCCTTGCAATTTGGTTGCGGTAATCCTTTTTGTTCCATTTTGACAAGTATTCGCTGCAGACCTCACGGAAGGTTTTGTATCTGATACGTTTGCCAGCTTGCAGGAACAGTTTAGCGCCGCCCATGCTCTCGATTTGTTGTGGTGACAACTGTAACAACTCTTTTTTGGATAAGGCGTTGATTGCTTCCAGCCGGGCTTGATTTCGAATCGTGAACAAATCAACGCCCAATTGTGAAAAAAGTTCCTCGCCGCCCATTGCATCAACGTCTGAATCGGATAAGGCAAGCAATTGAGCGGCATCCAGATTCGGAATTGTCTTAATACTGCGTTCGATCTTGTCCGCCCAAGCTTGTGCAAGCTTTTCGGAAGGAAAGGTTTTGTTTTTGACGATGCCTTTCATGCGGACATCGGCGCGGAAGTTTCCGTTTGCCAAGGGTCTGATGTAAGCCATCACACACCTCCAACAACGAAAAATGAAATCGAATTGGATAAATTTTTGGGAGTCATTGCGCCACCTCATTGAGCAAAGTTAAGCAGCACTGCGCCTAAATTTGCGCCTTGCTGCGGACTGTTGCTTCAACTCGACGGGCAATCTTGTTGAATACTTTTACAAATCAATCACTTAAATGGTGCCGGCAATAGGAATCGAACCTACGACCTTCGCGTTACGAGTGCGCTGCTCTACCTGCTGAGCTATGCCGGCTTTGGGGCTATTCTCGGGGGGCTAAAACCATAGGCGGGTTTGCTGTTGTCCCGATATGGAAGACAATTCTAATCAAAATAGCAGAACTGCTGCAATGCAACAGACGTTGAGGTTGCTTGGCAATGCCCTCTGACTAGATATGGTGGGTGCATTCTAACGCATTTGGCGACACCAGAAAAACTTAAGCGGGTTGTCGGAAAGAATGTGCTGAAAAAGTCTCCAGCCTTAGGCGACTTTGCATTGCGTAGGGGAGGCGCGATCTGCGATGTCGCGAAAGGCTGGAGTAATAAGAGTGAAGAGCGTATCAGTTTCCGCCTTTGAAACTGATTTCTAGTGCGTGCAGCGCATTCGCGCAATTTTCGTTGCTTTGGTTGTTCGGATTATCGTGGCAAGCTTGGTTTTGGGCTTTGGCTGCTTGGATATTGGCTACGTACCAAGCTACGGATTTTGCGTTCTCTTTGCCGGACTCATTGGCAATCGTCACGTTCATGGCGGCAGTTGAACCTAGCAGAACGATTACGGCGGCTATCAGCATCATGTGTGTTTTTTTCATAAAGACTCCTTGTTTATTAGATTATCGGGAATGGTTCCGCTCATGCGTGCCTGCATGAGGTGGCGATAATCTAGCAAAGAACTCTAACGTTTAAAATGTGGCCTATTGCCGCGCGACAATATGTCTCTGCACTAGGGGAAATCACACACTTTTCACATAAGGCATCGATTTTGCAACTGACTATGCGCGCTAAGCTGGGCGTGTATGTTTCGAGTATGGCACGGCAATTTGGAAGGAAGCCAAGGGTTTATACCAACCATTGTTAGATGGAGCGCGGGAGGGAGGGGGCGTGGGCTCTAGCTCGCCCTAGCTATATTTTGTGAGTGTTAATCGATAAACCCAGCTGCCGATAATGCCGGTAACGCAGGCGGCCGGCTTGCTTGGACTCTTCGCTGTTGTCCAATATTTCCAAAATCCGCTGGGTCGGCGCTTCGGTGGGAGGAAATAAAGAGGACAGGTTGACGATTACGCCGCGCCAGGCGTCCGGAATCTCGCTGCCGCCGATCAAAACCGTGCCGGGATATTGCGGCAGCAAGCCGCGGTAGGTCTGATGCGGTACGAAGCTGCCGGCGCGGAAGGTCCACAAGGCTTTGTCGATTTGCTCCGCCTGCTCGGCCGATTCGGCCAACACGTAGCAGAAAAAGCCGCTACGGTAGATTTTCTCGATCAATTTGCAGGCGAATTCCTGGCGCTGCTGCTGGTCGTGCGTGCCAAGCACGTAGAAACTGACTTCGGGCAGCGCGCTGTCGGTAGGGGCGGTCATGGCGGTTTAGGCGGAGCGGCGCGGCCGCCGCTCCCGGTTGGGTTGAATCAGGCCTGAGCCCGGTTCAACAGGTATTGCACCAACAATGGCACCGGCCGGCCGGTGGCGCCCTTGTTGGCGCCGGTGCGCCAGGCGGTGCCGGCGATGTCGATGTGGGCCCAACGATATTCCTCGGCGAATTTGGACAGAAACACCGCCGCGGTGATGCTGCCGCCGTCCGGACCGCCGATATTGGCCAGGTCGGCGAAATTGGATTTCAATTGTTCCTGGTATTCTTCCCAGATCGGCATCCGCCACAACAAATCGCAGGCGGTTTCGCTGGCGCCGATCAGTTCGTCGCAGAGTTTATCGTCGTTGCCGAACAAGCCGCTCGGTACCCGACCTAACGCGACGATGCAGGCGCCGGTCAAGGTCGCCATATCGATGATCACGTCCGGATTGTATTTTTTGGCGTAGGTCAGCGTGTCGCACAGGATCAAACGGCCTTCGGCATCGGTGTTCAAGATTTCGATGGTTTTGCCGGACATGCTGGTCCAGATGTCGCCGGGTTTGTTGGCGGCGCCATCCGGCAGGTTTTCCGAGGACGGCACCAGGCCGACGATGTTTAGTTTCAAATTCAATTGGGTCGCAGCGCGGATGATACCCAGTACGCTGGCGCCGCCGCACATGTCGTATTTCATTTCGTCCATGCCTTGGCCTGGCTTCAACGAAATTCCGCCGGCGTCGAAGGTCAGGCCTTTGCCGACCAGCACGATGGGTTTGGCGTTTTTATCGCCACCGCGGTATTCCAGGCAGATCAGTTTGGCAGGCTGGCGGCTGCCGCGTGTCACCGACAGGAACGAACCCATGCCCAGGGCTTCCATGTCGCTTTCTTCCAGAATTTCGCAACTCAACAGCTCGTGTTGGCCGGCCAGGGCCAAGGCTTGCTCGGCCAGATAGGTCGGCGTGCAGATGTTGCCGGGCAGGTCGGCCAATTGCTTGGTCAGCTCCACGCCCAGGGCGATCGCGACGCCTTGCTGCAATCCGGTTGTTGCGGCGGCTTTTTGGCTGTCGTTGGCGAGGATGCTCAGCTGTTGCAGCGGGATTTTATCGTCGACCTTTTTAGTGGCGCTGTACTGGTACAGGCCGTCGTTGAAGACTTCGACGATTTGCCGAGCCTTCCATTGATTGTCGGCGCCGTCGACCTCGATATCGAGCAATGCGCTGCTGGCGTTTGCCACTTTGCTGTCTTTGATCGTTTTGACTGCGGCGGCCAATGCCTTGCGGTATTGTTTGCGGCTGACTTTGCCGCGCTCACCAAAGCCGACCAGGACGATGCGGACGATATTACCGTCCGTCAGGTTGTTGACCAGCAGGGTCTCCGCGTTCTTGCCCTTGATGTCGCCGCGGGCGATCAGCTTGCCGATCAGGCCGCCATGCGCCGCATCCATGGCAGCGGCCGCCGGGCTGAGTTGTTGGTTTTCGTAGATACCCAGCAGCAGGCAATCGCTTTGCAGTTTGTCTAAGGGGGCGCTTTCTATAGAATAGTCCATTTGATACATCCACTATCAAGTGTCTTGGATTGAGGGTTTCTGCCGGTTGCAGCGGTATTGCGGCCGATTATACATGAGAATATCGGGAGAGAGTCTTTGAGCGTCGAGCGTGCAATGCCCAGCTCCGGCCGGCCGTTTCGGCTGCTGACCGTGCTGGATAAAATGATCATCAAGGAGTTGTTTTTCACGGTCACGGCGGTGTTGACCGTGCTGGTGGTGATTATCGTCAGCCGCAAATTCATCCGGGTGCTGGCACAGGCCATCGAGGGTAATATCGCCAACGAGACGGTGATGGCCTTGCTCGGCATGAAAATCGTCATTGCCACCACGGCCTTTTTACCGGCCGCCTTGTTCATGGCGGTGTTGATGGTATTGGGGCGGATGTACCGCGAGCAGGAAATGTCGGCCATTTCCTCGGCCGGCGGCGGGGCGTTCACGATTTACCGGTCGGTATTCTTGCTGGTGGTTCCGCTCAGCCTGGTCGGCGTAGGGCTGTCGATGTTCGCGGCGCCGTGGGCCGAGGCGCGGACCGAAGAACTGATGCACCAGGACAAGCAAAATGCCGATATCCGCGGTATTTCGGCCGGGCGTTTCAGCGAATACAGTGACGGCGAATTGATCTTCTATACCGAAACGGTGGACGATGAAGGCCACATGCACCATGTGTTCGTGCAGAATAAGCAGGGCGGCAAGCTCGGTGTGGTCAATGCCGAATCGGGTTGGCTGAAAAATCTGCCGGGCGGTTTGTATCTGGTGTTGGAAAACGGCCAGCGGGTGATGGGTGTGCCGGGCAATAAGGATTTCGTGATCGAAGCCTTCCAGGAATATTCGGTACTGATCGAGAAGAAGGTCACGGTGCTGAGTCTGGGCCGGGAGGCGATCCCGACCCGAACCTTGTGGGTGTCGCAGGAATTGCGCGACATAGCGGAAGTTCAAGACCGCTTGAATACGCCGCTGGGCGTCGTGTTACTGGCGGTTTTGGCGGTGCCTCTGGCCAAGCTGTCGCCGCGCGGCGGTATCTACGGCAGTATGCTGGTCGCCTTCGGCATTTACTTCGTCTACGGCAACCTGCAGCGGGTCAACCATAGCTGGGTCATCAGCGGCGCGTTGCCGGCCTGGGTCGGTTATTTTTGGGTGGATACGGCCTTGTTGTTGCTGGGAATAACGATGCTGGTCCGCCTGTACGGCTGGCGCTGGTGCTTGCAAAGTCTGACGGGAAAGGTTGCCGGATGAATGTGTTAACGCTTTATATCGTCAAGGAAGTGGTGAAAGGATCGCTGGTGGCGGTGATGTTGCTGCTGACCTTGTTCAATCTGTTCAGCTTCAGCGACGAATTAAAGGACTTGGGCCAGGGCGGCTACAATTTGCAGGCCATCTTGTGGTTTCTGACCTTGACTTCGCCGCGGGTATTTTACGAATTGGTGCCGTCTTCGGCGCTGTTGGGTAGCTTGTTCGTGGTCGGGGCGATGGCCAACAACCGGGAAATCGTCGCGATGCGCGGGGCGGGATTGTCGGTGGCCTGGATCATCCGCACTATCATGCTGGCCGGTTTGGTGTTGGTGGTGATTGCGGTGCTGGTCGGCGAATTCGTCGCGCCGCCGTGCGAGCGTGCCGCGCAATTGCTGAAAACGACGGCGCTGCACGACGGTGTCGTGATGCGCTCGCAATACGGCATGTGGCTGCGGGAAGGCAACAGCTTCATCAACGTTCGCAAAATTCTGGACGACGGCTCGCTGGCGGACGTGCGGATTTACGATGTCGGCGAAGACAAGCATCTGCAGCGCGTGACCCAGGCGGAGCACGCCCAATTTCTCGGCGACAAGCAATGGCGGCTCGAGGGAGTCAAACATTCGGAAGTCACCCCGCAGCAAATATTCGCCGGCGCTCAGGAGCAGAAGGCTTGGCGTTCGGGGATAGACTCCGATCTGCTGAAAGTGGCCGTGGTCAATTCCGATAACCTGTCGCTGTACGATCTGTTCATGTACATCGATTTTCTGAAGCAGAACAACCAGAAATCGCAAAGTTACGAGCTGGCGTTTTGGAGCCGGTTGATCAATCCGTTCGTCACCTTCGTGATGTTGATGGTGTCGGCACCTTTCGTGATCGGCATCGGCCGCGGCGTCAGTACCGGGGCGCGGATCATGATGGGCATCGTGATCGGCATGGCCTTCAATATTTTCGACCGGATTGCCGGCCACGTCGGTTTGGTTTACGACATGAATCCGATGTTGATGGCGATGTTGCCGAGTACGTTGGTCTTTTGTTGCGCGTTGTACGCGGTGAAACGGGCCAGCTAAAGACGGGTTAACCTTTAACGGAAGCGGGCACCGATGCGCCGCCTTGGTAGACGCCGGTTGCGCTAGGCAACCGGCTCGAGCGATAACGGAAGTTATTTGCGGGTCATGAACAGATAGAGAAATTTACATTTCAATATCATGTCCTTTTCGTCCATTTCCACGACGGCACAGTCTTCGTATTTTTCCCGCCCCGGAGTGACTTGTTTTTTGATCAAACCGTCGGCCACGCTGTATTTAATCGGAATCGTCATTTCGCCGATGCCGCTACGTGCGTCCTCACCAGTGGTGATCAAGGTGCCGTCTTTCTGAAACTCCCAGGTGACTTGGAGTTTTTTCTTCTCTCTGTCCAACGCCAGGGCTTCGGCGGTGACCTGCCATTTGCCCACTAACTTGGAATTGTCCGCCAACTTCACGTCGGCAACGGCATTGGCGGAGGCGAATACTGCAAACAGGGATAGGGCTATTGTTATTGTTTTCATCGTGTGCTCCCGGCTCATGAAGAAGATGGAGCCGGGAATATAGCACATCCGATTTTGGCTTCAGCGCTTTTCTTCGCAGTAGACGAGGCGGGTTTTGGACAGGCGGTCGTGCCAGCCTTGGCGATCCTTGTCGAACAAGCACCAAACAAATCCCAAGCCTAAGCAGACCCAGGATAACAGGGCGCTAACAAAGCGCAGCGCTGCGTGCGGCCAATCGACGGCTTGCTGGTTCGCGGAGACGAGTTTGATTTTCCAGGCGCGTAGCCCCAGGGTTTGGCCGCCGTGGGTCCAGAACCAGCCATAGAAAGCAAAGCCTACGGCCAACAGATAAATCGGATATAGAATTTGGTTCGAGGCGAAAGCTTGGCCTCCGTTTAGCGGAAGAGCCAGTGCGGTAGCGAGGAACAGTACGGCTAGCAACAGCAGACCGTCGTAGATTACCGCACCCATGCGGCGTAAAAAGCCCGGCGTCGTTGCTTGTTCGAGGCCGGGTTCTGCTTGGATGGGTCGGCTTGCTTTACGCAATTACTGTTCGAACGGCGCCAGTTTTTGGCCCATGTACATGCTCATTCCGACCAAAGCGCCAACCATGACGATGGAGAACAGGAACGGCGGCCGATGGAACAGCAATATCGCGAAATCGGCGATAAACAGGCTGGCGAATAAGGGACGGTCGACAAAACCCAGTAGAATCTTCTTAAACATACGCTCCACACTCCGAAGTAAAGTGCCCGCTGCCTGACGAATGGACGCGGGCTTGGCTGGTATTCAAGGTATTACGCCGTTACCCGACGAATGGTCAAATTCTACAGTCAACGCAAGGGAATGTAAAAGAAAGTGCTCGATTGAGCTTAATTCTGGCGAGGTGTTATGATAAAGCCTTCAAGCTGCGCGCCCCACAGCCTCGTGGTTTGGCAGGCATCATTAAATAAAGGAATACGGTTATTTTTAGTTTCATCAAAAAAATCTTTGCGCCCGTGAGTTTGGCTGCCCAATCGGCCGACGAGCCGGCTGTTGCCAATACCGTGAAGATTTATCCGCGTTCGGAGCATTGCATATCCCGGACCCAAATCAGCGAGAACGCACTCAAGGTATTGACGCGGTTAAAAAAAGCCGATTTCGAAGCCTATCTGGTCGGCGGTTGCGTGCGGGACTTGCTGCTGGGGCGGGAGCCCAAGGATTTCGATGTGGCGACCAACGCCAGTCCGGAGCAGGTGAAACAAATCTTCCGCAATTGCCGGATTATCGGCCGCCGTTTCCGCTTGGCCCATGTGTTTTTCGGTCGGGAAATCATCGAAGTCGCCACCTTTCGCGGCGGCGCCGATAACGAGGAATCGGACCGCCAAGTGGTGCACGAAGACGGCCGCTTGCTGCGCGACAACGTGTTCGGAACCTTGGAGGAAGACGTCTGGCGTCGCGATTTCACGGTCAACGCCCTGTATTACAACATCCGTGATTTTTCGGTAGTCGATTACACCGGTGGCATGCAGGACCACGCCGCCGGGGTATTGCGCCTGATCGGCGACCCGGAAGTCCGTTACCGGGAAGATCCGGTGCGGATGATCAGGGCCATTCGCTTTGCCGTCAAATTGGGTTTTACGCTGCATCCCGACACCGAGAAGCCGATTCATGCCCAGGCCGACTTGCTGAAAAGCATCCCCTCCGCCCGGCTTTACGATGAAGTCTTGAAGCTGTTTTTGGCCGGCTACGGTTTGCAAACCTTCGAAATGCTCAGGCATTACGGGCTGTTCGGAATTCTGTTCCCGGAGACCGAACGCTGTCTGGCTACTCAGGAACAGGACTTTCCGCGCCTGTTCTTGATTCGAGCGCTGGAAAATTCCGACCGGCGCTATAACGACGGCAAGACGCTGACGCCTTATTTTCTGTTGGCCGCACTGTTGTGGGAGCCGCTGCAGGTCGTCGCGCAAAAGCGCATCGGCAACGGCGAAAACGAGACTCTGGCTTATCAAAACGCCGCCAACGAAGTTTTGGCGCGGCAAATCAAAATCACCGCAATGCCCAGGCATATCACGCAGTCAATGCGCGATGTCTGGTTCATGCAGCCCAAATTTACCCGCACCGTCGGCACCCGGCCTTACCGGCTGTTGGAGCAGCCTAAATTCAGGGCGGCTTACGATTTCTTTCAACTGCGGGCGGAAACCGGCGGCGCCGATCCGCAACTGGTGGAATGGTGGGCGCAATTCCAGGAGGCCGACGAGGAATTGCGCAAACAAATGACTGCGGCCGGCAAATCCGGTGGCGGTAAACCGCGCAACCGCAAATCCGGGCGCTACCGTTCCCGAACCAAACCGGTCGCCAATCCGCAATGACGGCGCTGAATCCCGGCGTCGAAGCCTATATCGGCCTGGGAAGTAATCTGGACAATCCGGTCGAACAACTCAAGCAAGCGCGGGCCGAGATCGCGGCGCTAGCCGGCGTCGCCGAATTGGCCTTCTCTCCACTTTACCGTAGCGCGCCGGTTGGTCCTCAGGACCAGCCCGACTTTATCAACGCGGTGATGAAAATTTCCACGAGCCTGTCGGCAGCGGAGTTGCTGCGGCAATTGCAGGCCATCGAAAACGACCACGGCCGTTTGCGTCTGGTTCGCTGGGGGGCAAGGACGCTGGACCTGGATATTCTGCTTTACGGGCCAAGTATTATCGCCGAAGCCGAGTTGGCCGTACCGCACCCGGAAATGGCGAAACGGGCGTTTGTGCTGTATCCGTTGGCCGACATCGCGCCGGCCGATTTGCCTATCCCAGGGTTCGGGCCGCTGGCGGACTTGCTGGCTGCTTGCCCTAAGGCCGGCTTGCAAAGGCTGGAGCCATGAAACTTTACGCCGATACCGCGAAAAGTCTGACGATCAGCGATCTGGCCGCGATGAAGCGTAACGGCGACAAGATCAGTTGCCTAACCGCTTACGATGCCAGTTTCGCGGTGCTGTTGGATCAGGTCGGAATCGACGTGCTGCTGGTCGGCGATTCGTTGGGCATGGTGATCCAAGGCGCCAACAGCACCGTGCCTGTTACGGTCGACGACATGGCTTACCATTGCCGATGCGTGGCGGGCGCCGCGCAACGGGCATTCATCGTCGCCGACCTGCCGTTTGCCAGCTACGCCGAACCAACCCAAGCCTTGGCCAATGCTGCGCGCTTGATGCAGCAAGGTATGGCGCGGATGGTCAAGCTCGAGGGTGCAAAAATCGATGTAGTGCGTTTTCTGGTGGATCAGGGTGTGCCGGTCTGCGGCCATCTGGGTTTGCTGCCGCAATCGGTCAACCGGTTGGGCGGATATCGGGTACAAGGCCGTGACGCCGCGCAGGCCGAAGCTATCCTGCGAGAGGCGCAGCAACTGGAACAGGCCGGGGCCGGCTTGCTGGTGCTGGAATGCGTACCGGCCAGTTTGGCCAGGACAATCAGCCAGACGCTTGCCATCCCGGTGATCGGTATCGGTGCCGGCGTCGACTGCGACGGCCAGGTACTGGTGTTGTACGATATGCTCAACATCGGCGCCGGCAATCGGCCGCGCTTCTCCCGCAACTTCATGGCCGGCGCTGCCAGCATAGAAGACGCTGTCGCCCGCTACCATCAGGCGGTCAAAACCGCGCAATTTCCCGGTTTGGAACACAGCTACTAGCCCATGCAAACGGTTAATAACGTCGCCGAGTTAAGGCAAATCATCCGCCAATGGCGGCAAGCCGGCCAGAGCATCGGCTTCGTGCCGACCATGGGCAATCTGCACGCCGGACATATTCGTTTGGTCGAAACCGCCAAGACGCAAGCCGATAAGGTAGTGGTCAGCATTTTCGTCAATCCGACCCAATTCGGGCCGAACGAAGATTTCGATAGTTACCCGCGCACCGAAACCCAGGATGCGGAAAAATTGGCCGCCTGCAGCGCCGACTTGTTGTTTTTGCCCGGTGTCGCCGAAATATATCCGCAGGCTTCGCAAACCCGGGTGTCGGTGGCCGGGCTATCGGCGTTGCATTGCGGTGCCAGCCGGCCCGGCCATTTCGACGGCGTTGCCCTGGTGGTTTGCAAGTTGTTGAACATGGTCCAACCCGATCTGTTGCTGCTAGGGGAAAAGGATTTTCAGCAATTGACCCTGATTCGGCAGATGGTGGCAGATTTGAACATTCCGGTTACAGTCAGGGGTGTGGCGACGGTGCGGGAGGCCGACGGCTTGGCGATGAGTTCGCGCAACGGTTATTTAAACGAGTCGCAGCGGCAAACCGCTCCGGCTTTGTACCGGGCTTTGATTTCAGCCCGCGATACTGTGCTGGCTGGGGCGGCCGATTATCGTGCGGTGGAGGAGGGCGCTAAGCGTGCGTTGCAAGCGGCCGGATTTAACGTGGATTATTTTTCGGTTTGTCGTATCGCCGATTTGCAGTCGGCCGAACCCGGCGACGCGGAACTGGTGGTGCTGGCCGCCGCCAAATTAGGTTCTACCCGCCTGATAGACAACGTGTATTTTTGCATGCCAAGCGCTTGAACAAGCAGGGTTTTCGCGCAAAAATGCTAATGCTTAAATTTGATAGCCAATCCGATTTCAGGCATAATCGCCTGCCCTAGTATTGGAACTTGCTTACCATGAACATAAACATGCTTAAAGCCAAGCTGCATCGCGCCCGCGTGACCAATTCGGAATTGGACTACGAGGGTTCATGCGCGATCGACGGCAAGATTTTGGATTTTTCAGGGATCCGGGAATACGAGCAAATCCATATCTACAACATCAACAACGGCCAGCGTTTCACGACTTACGCTATCCGTGCCGAAGAGGGCTCGGGCATTTTCTCGATTAACGGCGCGGCCGCCCGCTTGGCATGCCCCGGAGATTTGATTATCGTCTGCGCCTTCGCCAGTCTCGACGAGAAGGAACTGAAAAACTACAAGCCGAATTTGGTTTACTTCGACGGCAACAACAAAATTACCCATTCCAGCCATTCCATTCCTGTTCAGGCCGCCTGATTCGATCGGCCGCCGTTTAAACACGGCGGCCGACAGCCTTTTTTAGGCTTCTGATACGTCGATTTCGCTGATTTTCTCGGTTAGCGTAATGCTCTGTTCTATCGCCACCAATACCTTTTGCATGCCGATACGTCTGTTGGCATTGATCAAAATCGGCGACTTAATCGAACCCTTGATGGTCGGTTTGCCGTTCTCTTGCTCGTTGTCCTTGTGCAGCAGGATCAGAATTACCAATTCATCGCCGGGCGCAATCTGTAGCAAGGCTTCTTCGGCGTCGGTCACGGTAAAGTTGTAATTGATATTGAAGTGGGCCGGATGCGCGACCGAAAAGGTTAGGTCTTCATTATCTACAGACTGTAGCCAATACACGATTTCGCTACCCTCCTGATGGAACAGTTTGAAGCGGGTTTGATCTTCAAAACCGGGCAGGCCGCGCGGAAAATTGATGATGGTTTCCGGATTGATTTCCTGGTTGCCTAATAACTTCGATTGAATTTCCATGGTCCCGCCCGTGTTGAATGAAATCTGAATCGGCAATTTCTGCCTAACGCACCAATGTATAGCATGGAGGCGGTTATTTGCAATCCCGCCTGCCGAACTAAGCGTTGCCTCGAGACAAAAGCAAATAAACGTGCAAGTTAAACAGACGCTGAAAATCTTGGAAACGGAGCGTAAGCAAAGTGAAGATTTTTAGCCCGCGATAGCCGGGGCGCCGGGCGGGTTTTCGTAGCGAAGCGGAGAAAACCTGCAAGACCTCGCGAAACGGCGTCAAGTCATGCGAGAGCCTAAGTTTCGATCCCCTTGTTGGGTCGAAACGAGGTGGCGCGGACGTATCGGGGTTGCCGAAGGCATGAGCGGTCACGTCCATTTCTGCTGATTTGTCGGTCAATGGATTCCGAAAAATCTTTCGCAAAAATAGCGACTCTCCGTCCGCCGGATTGGCGCGCGGCGGAGCGTGGTTCGACGTCAAATACGATTCCTACCTGCCCTTCGAGATGAGCGCCGGTGCCTGGCTTAACGGTATGCTGGCCCGCTATTAACTCATCGAATTCGGACTAGCTGACGCCATACCGCAAACTCGGGTCGTCAGTGGCCTTTTTTTCCACCTCTATCACCTTATCGGTGTGAGGCGAACCGCTTGCCCGCACCGCGTAAGGGACGAACTTTACTTGCCCTGGCATGCAATTGAGTTTAGCCGGGGTTATGCCCTGACCAATCGCGCCCGCCGCTTTTTCAACCAAACCACCACGCCGGTTACCGACAGCATGACGATGGCCAGACCGAGGATGCAGACCAAAATTCGGTAAGGCATGCCGAACACGTTGGCGGTGTGCAGCGCGGCTAGCCAACTGGTCACGGTATTGCCGGCATATTGGCCGCTGGGGAATAGCAGCAGTTTTTGCGCGCCGGTCGTGGCGTCCAATACCAGACGGGTATCTCCGCCTTTATCCTGAATGTCGACGCCGGTGCGGACGACGTAAACGTAAAAGCCCTTCGCCGGATTGAAACGAAACGATACCGGCTTTTCGATGGCGACGCCGCGTTCGCGGGCGGCCTGTGCCATCGATTCGCTGGCGATTCGGTACGCGTCGCGCCAGCCGATGGTTGGGTTTTCCAGCGGTTTGTCCAGGTCTGGAATATCGAGCCAAGGTTCGTGGTATTCGCCGAGCAGAGTCCGCGTCACCGGCGCATAGACGCTGTCGCTCAGGTTCATGTAAACGCTGGACCAGGCGAATGTCAGCAGCAATAGCCACAACCACAGGCCGCCGGCCCGGTGCAGATCGAAATTGATCCGACACGCGGAACCGCGCCATTTGATCTTCCAGGCTGGCGCCCAACGCGGCCAAAACGGCTTGGCCGGCGTCGTCGCGGCATGGCGCCGGCTGGACGGCAGCGTCAGGTAAAAGCCGACGAAGCTGTCCAGCGTCCATACCAGCGCGGTAATGCCCAAGATCCAGCCGCCGATGTCGTCCAGCGCCAGGGCGTAATGCAAGCGGTAGACGAACGGCATTAAATTGGTCAGGCCCTGGCCGAGGTCGCCCCATTTGCGCCGCCCCAATTCGTCGCCGTTGTAAGGATTCAACAGCATTTGGTCGAAATCCAATTCGTACGGTTTGCCGTTCAGCGGATTGGTCTTGGGTGCGACCCAGACTTCGACGGCGGCGTCGTTCAGGCTCACCGATTGGAAACGGGCGTTGGGCGCCAACGTTTCCACCCGTTCCAGGATGCTCGGTAAACCCATGCGCGCCCGGTTGCCGGCCGGCGCCGAGAATGCCGGGTTAAGCCAGGTATCCAACTCGTGGTAAAAGGCCAGCAAACTGCCGGTCAGGCCGACGATGACCAGAAAAACCGTCATCGCCAGTCCGGCGTAGCGGTGTACGACCACCCAAAAGGGGCGAAATTTCATAGGACACTCCTTTATTCCGAAACAGGTTTATATCCGGTAAGACGTATGGGCGCGGCAAATCCCTACATCGGCGCAAAAATCGCTGCGGCAGACTGGAAAGACGAGGGAAATCGGTTCGGCGTCGAAGCTGGCGGTCTGCCCGCTTCCGGGCCGGGAGCCTCGGATTCGGCGCAGTCGGGTGAGGGCGGTCAGCCCTGAGCGCCTTTGCCGATCAAGACCAGCCAGGGCGTGAGCCGGGTTACCCGGATCGGCAAGGTTTGTTGCAGCGACTCCAAGGCTTTGTCGGTATCGCGGATGTCGAAGCGGCCGCTGATTTTCAACTCGCGCAACTCAGCGTCGCGAACCAGCAGGGTTCCGCGCCGGTAACGGCCGAGCTCGGCGACGACCTCGGCCAACGTTACGTTTTCGAATGCCGCATAGCCCTTCAGCCAGGCGGCGGTGCCGCCCGCGGGATTGCGCTGAATATCCCCGCTGCGGTGGGCGGTAACCGAGATACTGTCGCCGGCTTGCAATAATGCTGGGTCGGCTTCGGGCCGGCCGACAGCCACCAAGCCGCTGGCCACGCTGACGCTGGTTTCGGCGCGGTCTTCCCTGACGGCGAAGCGGGTGCCCAACACCCGTACCGTACTGTAGCGGCCGCCGACTTGAAACGGCCGTTGCGGGTCGCGTTGCACGTCGAAAAAAGCCTCGCCCCGGTGCAATTCGACCTGGCGTAGACCGTTTTGCACGTTCACGCTGATGGCGCTGGCCGAATTCAGAGTCACTTCGCTGCCGTCGCCCAGCCTGAAGCTTTTGATCTCGCCGACGCCGGTGCAGTAATCGGCTCGCCAACAGTCGAGCGTCGGCCGGTAACCGGCGATAAACCCGATCAGGCATGCGGCGGCGGCCATGGCCGGAACCCCGCGCCAAACCCGCGGCCGCCGGCCCGGCGCCGATCCCGATGCAGCGTCGGCTAAAACCCAGCCGAATTCGGCATCGTCCCAAAAAGCTGCGGTTTGCGCATAGGCCCGGCGGTGGGCCGGATCGGCGCGGTACCAGCGTTGGAAATCTTCGCGCTCGGCCGGCGTCACCGTTTCGGCGCGCAAGCGGACGAACCAGGCCATGGCCTGTTCGGCGACGGCGTCGGCAGCGGCGGATACTGAAACGGGTTCATGAGCGGTCATGGCCGGATTATATAGTAGCGGCCGGGTATATCGGACGGGCGCCGGCCATGGCCTCAGACCTCATGGTAAGGGCGGTTGAAATGAACGCCCAGGCGCTTGCGGCAATGCGCCAAGCCTTTGATGATGTGTTTTTCGACGGCGCTTTCGGATATGTCCAGCAGCTTGGCGATTTCGCGGTAACCGCTGCCGTGTAATTTGTGCAAGATAAAAGCGTCCCGGCAGCGCGGCGGCAATTCGGCAATTGCCTGATGCAACAGGGCGCGCCATTGTTGGTCCGACAGTTGCGCTTCCGCATCGGGAAACAGCTCGGCTTCGCGGGCCGACCAAGCGGCGCGGTGCGCATCGACGATCTTGTTGTGCCGCAAATGGTCCATCGCCAAATTGCCGGCTATCCGGTACAAAAAACCGCGCGGATGCTCGATTGCGCCGGCGGCGGCGCTGCGGCTCAGTATCACGTAACTTTCCTGCAGCAGATCCTGAGCGGTATCCGGACATTGCACGATACGTTGCAAATGGTGCAGCAACTCGTTGCGGTAACGCCGGTAAAGGGCTCCGATGTCCAGACTCATGGTGGGCGGGATAGGAATGGGGATTGGCAGGCTACGTTGCCAGTTTCATGCCAGCAGGAAAACGCCTTTGCTATCAGTGCTTTGTCCAGGCTGCGCGGTAGCGCAATGTGCGATATCGCATAGCCGACCGGTTAAATGACGCAGTTTAGTTTTGCCTAACGGCCCTGGTTCCGGCACGCCGTTTTTGCAGCCAACGGATCAGTCCGGTCGCAAACAACACCGGGCAGGCCAGGCCGGTGATAAACACCAGAATCCTTCCCGGCATCCCGAAGGCCTGGCCGGAATGCAGCGGCCATTGCCAGTGGGTAAACACCTCGCCGGCGGTCGCAGTCGGCAAGCTGGGATCGTCCAGGTCCAAAATTTTGCCGGAATAGCGGTCCATCACCGTGCAACGCCGCTGCAAAATACTACCCGGCTCGTCGACGCCGTCCTGACACACGGTATAGGTTTGGCTTGGATTCGGCGCACCGTAAATCCAGTGCGGCCGGCCTTGCGGGTATTGTTTCAGCGCAATCGCCACCGCCTGGTCCATCGCAATGGCCGGCGCATTCGGGTAAGGCGGTTTGGATTGAAACCAGTAGCGGTAAGTTACCGGCGAAAACAGTTCCAGCACCGGCACCACGTTATGCGGCAACACCATGTAAATCCCAGAAAACAGCACCGGCAGCATCACCAGCGCGGTGTAAAAGCCGCTGGTTTTGTGCAGGTCGTAATTGAAGCGGACCTTGCCGGCGCCGAACTTGAAGGTCAAGGCATTGCGCCAGTGGCCGGTCAGCGGCCACCAGACGATCAAGCCGGTCAGGGTCGAGACGATCAACAGCGCCGCCGAGACGCTGACGACCACCGTGCTTACCTCGTTGGACGAAATCAGCAACGCATAATGCAGCTCGAACATGAAGTTGATGAACGTGGCCGGTAACCAGTCTGCGGACCGATCCAGCAGCATTTTCCCGGTAACCCGCGCCGTGTAAGGGTCGACTGCCACCAGCCATTGCTCGGTCTGCGCTGGGTCTAGCGGCAATTGGTAGCGCAACTTGAAGGCGGCGCTTGCGTTGCGCGGATAGGTGGCGAAGCTTTGCCGCGCTGTCGGCGGCATCGCGCTTTTGCCGGCCGCGAAGATTTCCGCCGGCGGCCGGTATTGGCCATGCGCCGGCTGCTCGACCACCAGCAATTGCGGATGCAACCATTCGTCGATCTCGGCGTAGAACACCAGAAAACTGCCGGTGATACCATAAATCGACAACAGAAATCCCAAGCCCAGGCCCAGCCACAAATGCACTTTCAGCCATTGTTTGCGGCGGGCATTCAGGCGGGACAGCGCAATAGAGCGGGTTTCGGCCGGAACGGACAGGCAAGGTTGCTGATTGGTTGCATTCATTGCGGTAACAAGAGTGAATTGAGAATTCGGCGAGTCCGGAGTTTGCCGCGCAACGCGGTTACGTTCAGCCTTAACTTGACGGCATTCGATTGCGGCGTAGGCCTCCGGAATGCCGTTTTTGCGGCATTTATCGGATAAGACGTTTCAAGGCGAAAAATCCTCACCGGCGAATTTCCCGGCATGTGCAAGTGCAAGATTGATTGAAGTGCGTGCGGCTATGCATACAAGCCCTTACTTGTAGCCGAATGCAAGCCTGCGGGGGCGATGACGGTTTGCGGCAGGTATTTGTTGGTGGCGTTATAGGCCTTGGTATTGGTGACGCTGTTGGTCGCCGTGGTTTTCTCGGTGACGGCGGTCGGCCGAGAAAACGCAGTGTAGCCGGCTGGGAAGCTGGTGTAGGCATAGGTCGTTACAGCGGCCGCGCCAGCGGCATCCAAGGGACGGGTGACGGTGGAAGGCAGACCTTGCGCGGTTTAGGCGTCGCTGGTCACCAAGCCTTTGGGATCGGTGACGCTGGCCAGGTTGTTAAACGCGCTCTCGTAGCTGTAGCTGGTCACCAAATTCGCCAGTCCGGAACCGGGGGTTTCGGTCTTGACGTTGTGGGTGCGCCTCGCGTAGGCTGGATCTCCTGAAATTTTGGAATGAGATTATGTCTCGCATGATTCAACAAGTGTCGTAAGGAGAAATCGAGATGCAGACAATTAAACAAATCGTTCATGACATTGCCGACCATCTACCGGAGCAGGCTACCTTCGATGATGCAATGTATGCGCTGTACGTGCGGCAAAAACTCGATGAGGGCCTACGCGATCTTGATGAGGGACGCTCCTACACACAAGAAGAAGTAGAACAACTACTGCTAGGCCAGCACTCCACGTGAAGGTCATCTGGTCACGTCGGGCGTTGCTGGACGTTGAACATCTCCGCGATTACATCGCTCAAGACTCGCCGGTTTATGCCAAGCCTTTCGTCGAACGCTTGCTGCGCGCTACTCGTCACTTACCACGATTTCCGCTCAGTGGCCGAGCGATGCCGGAGGCCGATAATGTACGCATCCGGGAAGTGATTTATCAAGGCTATCGAATCATCTATAGGTTACGCCCAGATACCATCGAGATAGTGATGGTGACACATGGCAGCCGTAATTTGGCCGGGCAGAATATTCCGCGGATTGATGAATAACGGGCTCCCCGTTAGGCGCTGACTGGTGTAATGCTCGTGTGCACCGTTGCCCCCGAGAGGGTAGCGGCCAAGCCGGTTTTATTGATAGCGGCCAGTTGGTCGAGGTTGTAGGCGGTAGGGGGATTCGGAGCGCAACGAAAATCCGCCAAACTCCCAACCGAGCCAATGACCATCGCAATAGGGTAAGCAATCATCATTCAGCCGCCATCATGGTGGATTGCCTATCGGCGAATCCACCTTACGGGTTGCCCAGTACCGTCACGCTGGGCAAAGTGGCTGTGCCTAAAGCCGATTGCGGATCGACGGCGGCCGATTTTTCCAGTGTGACGGTATTACCGTTGCTGAAACGGTAATTCAGGCCCGAACCTCGCAACAACTGTCGACACAGCCGACCTTGCGCGCCAGAAATTGGCGGATTTCCGCTTGGTAGCGCAAAAATGCGTCAAGTAACTGGGATTCGCCGACGGTTGGCATGCTGGCAGTAAACGGATGTAGGTTCGTTCCGGTCAGCAAATTACGGGCCATGCATTACGGCTCGGAGTCGGCCATGGCGCTTACGTCCGGCGCGGCAAGTCAAGTCGGTCGGCGAGAGAGTGCAGGATTGCAAGGTTGCCGGCCGGCACCACACGGAACCGCACCCCGGTTCGGCGCCTACATCGGCGCGCGCTGTTCGGGGCCGAAATTGCCGATTCGATCGGCGGCAGACTGCGGCAAAAGCCGCACAGGCTGAGGCATTTGCCGCAGTTTTGGCGGACGCCGCCCTGGCCGAGTCTCGCGCGCAGCTTGAGTTGCCGACAAAACGCCGAAATGGCACGAACACTGCTCGCGGCTTTGCTCGTCCGATGCGGGGGAGTGGCCGGTTTTCATGAGCATGTTTTTTTCCGAACAAGATATTTACCTGACATTTCTGAATTCCCGCCCCCACATCCAGCGGTTTCTGAATCATCGCCTGCATTGCCAGGAAACGGCGGCCGATTTGGTCCAGGACATCTACCTGCGCCTGATGCTGCTGAAACCGCCGCCGCGCAACGAGACCGAAGTGCGGGCCTGGTTGTTTACCGTGGCCGCCAACTTGTCCGTCGACCATTTGCGCCGGCAAAAGCGGCGCGGCGAATTGCTCAACCGCTATCTGGAACAAAACGAGGCCGACGATGCCGCCGCACCGGAACGTTTGGTGCAGGCGCGCGACCAACTCGGCATCGTACAGAGCGCGTTGGCGGAACTTCCCGACCAATGCGCCGAGATTTTATTTTTGAGCCGCGTCGAAGGGCTGAGCCACGCCCAAATTGCCAAGAACTTGGGTATTTCCTGCAGTTGGGTGGAGAAACAATTGGCCAGAGCGCTGCTGAACTGCCGGAAGGCTCTGGACCCGCCGGAGCGATAGTATGGCATTGCCTGTGCGGCTTTGGTTATAGTGGTCGCCCCCAACCGCCTAGCCTTACGCCGATGTCCGAAACGCCCGCACAACGCCGCGAACGCCTGCAGCAGGAAGCCGTAAACTGGCATCTGCGGCTGACGTCCGGCAGCGCCGACCCGGCTGCGGCGGAGGCATGCGCGCAGTGGCGACGGCAATCAGCCGAACACGACCAGGCCTATCGCGACTTAGAGGCGCTGTGGCAGCAACTGCCTGCGGCGTTGCAAGCCGATCGCCGTCGCCGGGGGCGGCCTGGCCGTCGGCGCCCGGTCTGGTTGCGGCACGGGGTGGGGCTGGCCGCGGCCGCCTCGCTGTTGGTCGCCGCCTTGGCCGGATTCTATCCCGATTATTGGCAGCAACCCTGGGCCGATTACCGGACCCGAATCGGCGAACAGACCTCGGTCGCCCTGGTCGACGGCAGTATCGCCCACTTGAACACCGATACCGCGCTGGACGTGGTTTGGAACGATAACGAACGCCGCGTGGTATTGCTGCGCGGCGAAGCCGAATTCGAAGTCGCCCACGATCCGCAGCGGCCGTTCCGGGTGGTCGCAGGCACGACATCCACCGAAGCGCTCGGTACCCGCTTTGTGGTGCGCTACGACGGCAATTCCGGATCGGTCAGTCTATTGCAGGGCAAGGTCCGCGCCAGTCGACCGTCTCCGCACGGCGCGCAAGCCGACAGCGCGGTGTTGGCGCCGGGCCAACGCCTGCATTTCGGCGCCAGCGGATTAAGCGCGCCGGAAGCGGCCGATAGCTCGGCCGTCGCCGCCTGGCGCCGCGGCCGCCTGATCGCCAATTTCATCACGCTCGGCGAGGCGGTCGCCGAAATCAACCGTTACCGGCGGGTGCCGATCCGCTTACTGGACGCGGAACTGGCACAGCGCCCGGTCAATATCGCCGTCGATCTGGAACATATCGACAATTGGCTAGATGCCCTGCAACAAACCCTGCCGCTAACGGTGGTCAAAGCCGGCCCTTGGCTGTTTTTGCGCTGATAACCTGCCCGCTATCGAAAAAGTCCAAAGGTTCTGTCCGATTGCGGCATGCGCTCGGCTATTCGCATAGCAGCACAAACCGCGACAATTTGCCGCAGATTTTCAGTACGGCTTTCCGTATTGCCATGCGTATTAGCCTTGGAATCAACTAAACACCAAGGACAATATGAAACCTCTTCCTCTCCGCCGCAGCCGTAACCGCGCCGCCGCCACGCTATGCCTGGGCCTCAGCGCCTCAGCGGCGATTCAGCCCGGCTTTGCCGAGCCGGCAGCAGCCAATTCCGCCGCGGTTTACCAATTCGAGATCGCCGCGCAACCGCTGTATTCGGCCTTGAGTCGATTGGCCGAACAAACCGGAGTCCAGTTCGTCTACGCGCCGGATTTGGTCAGCAGTTTGCAGGCGCCGGCGCTGTCCGGCCGCATGAGCGCGGCTCAGGCCTTGCAGAAGTTATTGGCTGGCAGCGGCTTGGCGCACAAGGCCGGCCAGGGTAATTCGGTGATTCTGGAAAAAACGGCAGTCAACGATCCGCAGTCCGCGCCCGGTTCGACCACGTTGCCCAGCGTTACCGTGGTCGGCAAGTCGTCTTACCTCGACGACAACGATCCGCGCAGCCGGGAGTACGCCAAAACGCATAGCGCCGCCGCCACCAAAACCGATACGCCGATCTTCGATACCGCCGCGTCGATCCAGGTCGTGCCCCGCGCGGTGATGGAGGACCAGAAAAACACCCGGATCAAGGATGCCTTGGAAAACGTCAGCGGCGTCCGCGCCCAACCTACGCTGGGCATGGGTACCGGCTTTATCGTCCGCGGCTTTAAAGTGGACCACGTCTTCCGCAATGGCTTGATCACGACCCAATCCAACGGCTTCAACAGCGAATTCGATATTGCCAATCTGGAAAGCGTCGAAATTTTGAAAGGGCCGTCGGCGATGCTATACGGCCGTAGCGAACCGGGCGGTTTGATCAACGTCACCACCAAAAAACCGTCGGAAACGCCGTTTTATTCGTTGGAGCAGCAGTTTGGCTCCTACGATCACTATCGCACCCAATGGGACGCGACCGGCCCGCTCAACGACGATAAAACCTTGCTTTACCGCTTCTCCGGCTCGTACCAGGACAACAATTCGTTCCGGGATTTGATCTTTACCGACCGGGTCAGCGTGTCGCCGAGCATCACCTGGAAGCCGAGCGATGCCACCGACTTTACCTTGAATGTGGAAGGCTTGAAGCAGGATTACCAAGCCGATTTCGGTATTCCCGCCGTCGGCACCCGCCCGGCCGATATCCCGATCGGCAACAGCTTCGGCGACCCCAACGATCCGGTCGACCATCTAACTAAGGTTCACTTGGGCACCGAGTTCAACCACCGTTTCAACCAGGATTGGGCGATTCATAACCGCTTCCTAATGAGCCGGGAAAACAACGACCAAGTGTTTATCAACCCGTCGCCGGCCTTCGATAACGCGTTGCTGGCCGACAACCGCACGCTGGGCCGCAATATTTTCTCGCAGGAGAACGAAGTCGAGGCCTACACCACCAATCTGGATTTGACCGGTAAATTCCAGCTGTTGGGGATGCAGCACGACGCCCTGGTCGGCTTCGACTACACCCTGTCGCACACCATGTACCACACCCAGGGCGACTGGCAGAACCGCAATCCGGCGCTGGATATCGATATTTTTAATCCGCGCGCCAGTTATGGCATCCCGACTTCGTTATTCGATTCGACTTTGGCCACTTACGTCCAGCCCGGCCGCGAATATTCGATGTTCGTCACCGAATGGTACGGCGCCTATTTTCAGGATCACATCACGCTGTGGGACAAACTGCATATCTACGGCGGCGGCCGTTACGATTGGGCCGAAGTCGGCCGCGGCCGCGGCGCCACCGAAGCCGCTGCGGAAAATGCGCTGGACTATTCCAATCCGTCGGTCAAGCGCAAGGACGAGGCCTTCAGCCCGAGAGTCGGCATCCTCTACCAACCTTGGCATTGGCTCAGCGTATACGGCAGTTGGAGTAATTCCTTCGGCGCCAATAACGGCATCACCGCCGCCGGTCAGGCTTTGGCGCCGGAAACCGGCGAACAATTCGAAGCCGGCATCAAAACCCAGTTGTTCGACGACCGCCTGTTGGCAACGCTGGCTTATTACCACCTGACCAAGAACAATATCATGACCGCCGATCTGAGCACGCCGGACCCGACCGACAATGCCGCAATCGGCGAAGCGCGCAGCCAGGGGATCGAGCTCGATGTCAGCGGCCGCTTGAGCGACAACTTCAGCATCATCAGTAGTTACGCGTTTACCGACGCCCGGATCACCAAAAACAACGACGGCTACGAAGGCACCCGGCTACCCAATGTGGCCGAACACTCCGGCAGTTTGTGGCTCAGATTCGACGCCAACGGTTACCAGGCGGCGGAAGGCTTCAGCATGGGTCTCGGCGGCGTGCTGGCCGGCAAGCGTGAAGGCAATTACGCCTATTACGGTAGCCCGTTCCAGTTGCCCGGCTACGTGCGAGTGGACGCGTTTGCCGCCTACAAATGGAATGTGCATAGATTACCGGTCACGGTCCAATTCAATATCCGCAATTTGTTGGACAAAACCTATTACGAATCGACCGACCCCGACGCCAACGTCTCGCCGCGTAACGGCGTCTACCCCGGCGCGCCGCTGATGGCGATCGGCTCGGTCAAGGTGGAGTTTTAAACCGGGCTGGGAGCCGGCTGGTTGCGGCATAGGCCGCAACTCCTCGATCTATCCCGGGTAACGTCGCGGAATGCGGCCGAGCGTCCACCGGCAATCGTTGGCAGGCCGGCCGTAAATTGCTTTGGCAGAAAACGAGGGAAAGTTGTCATTGAATCCTCCGCCAGAACGAGTAGGCTTGGTAGCGAGACCAGCTAACGGGGGAAAGTGTCATGACGGCATTTAGCTTTGCTCATCCGGAGAACTTCAAATATCAATCGCGCACTGTCGGCATCGTCGCGTTTCCCGGCGTGGAATCGCTGGACATCACCGGGCCGTTCGAAGTGTTCAACTTCGCCAATCTCGGCTTGGGCCAACACGGTATCGACTGCGAGCCGATTTACACGATCAAGCTGTTGGGTAGCAGCCCCGGGCCGGTAGCGACCATGTCCGGCCTGCAAGTCGTCGCCGAAGACATTTACGGCGATAGTTCGGCCGAATACGATACCTTGCTGATTCCCGGCGGCGACATTTCGCGGGAAGTGCACAACCGGGAACTGTTGGACTGGATCGCCGCGATGGCGCCTAAGGTCCGGCGCATCGCCTCGGTGTGTACCGGCGCCTTTTTGTTAGCCGAGGCCGGCCTGCTGGACGGCCGGATTGCCACCACCCACTGGCATTACAGCCAGCAATTCGCGCAATGCTATCCGAACATCCAGGTCGAAGCCGACCGGATTTTCATCAAACACGGTCATATTTTCACCTCCGGCGGCATCACCTCCGGCATCGATCTGGCTCTGGCCATGCTCGAGGAAGACTGGGGCCGCGATTTGGCGCTATATGTTGCCCGCTTCCTGGTCGTGTTTCTGAAACGGCCGGGTGGCCAATCCCAGTTCAGCAGTTATTTATCCAACGAAGCGTTCCAACGCACCGACTTGCGCGAATTGCAATCCTGGATTGTCGCCAATTTGCATACCGATCTGAAAGTGGAAGCGATGGCGGAACGTTTGGCGATGAGTCCGCGCAATTTCGCCCGGGTGTTTCTGAACGAAACCGGCATGACCCCGGCCAAGTTCGTCGAAACCGCCCGCATCGACCAAGCCCGGCATTTTCTGGAAACTACCGAACTCTCCATCGAAAGCGTCGCCGATAAGACCGGCTTCAAGGACCCGGAGCGCATGCGGCGCACCTTCCTCCGCCAGTTAGGAGTCAATCCGCAAAACTATCGACAGCGATTCAGTCGAGCCACATCTCTGCATTGACCAAGCCCGGATAAGGCCCGGCAACAGCACCGACGTTAGCCGCCAGATTTCCTTCGTACCCGGAGCGTTATCGGCTGGTGCTGAATTCCCCCCAATAACCGCGGCGATACCGCCGGCCGGACAGGCTACCGCTATGTCCGGCAGTAACCACTCCCAGGAGAACCGTCATGCGTATATTATTGATTTCAACTGCCTTTTCTGGGCTGACTCAACGTTTTTACACCGAGTTGGACGACGCCGGTTACGACGTCTCGGTGGAATTGCACCTCGGCAACGACGCGCAACTGATCGAAGGCGCGGAATTGTTCAAACCGGATCTGATTCTGTGTCCATACCTGACCCGGCGCCTGCCGGAAACGCTGTACAGCAAGTATCTCTGCTTGATCGTGCATCCCGGTATCAAGGGCGATCGCGGCCCGTCGTCGCTGGACTGGGCGATTCAGGAACGTCTAGCGGAATGGGGGGTAACGCTGCTGGCCGCCGACCGGGAAATGGATGCCGGCGCGATTTGGGCGGCGAAACGTTTCCCGCTACGCCGGGCCAGCAAGAGCAGTATATTCAATCGGGAGGTAGCGCAGTGCGCGGTCGACTGCCTGTGGGAAGCCATGACCTATCTGGATTCGCCGCATTTTCGGCCGGAACCGCTGGACTACAATCGGGCCGACGTCAAAGGCCGGCTGCGGTCGGCCATGAAACAAGCCGATCGCCGCATTGACTGGAGCCGGCACACTACCGCCGAAATCCTGGCCAGAATCCACGCCGCCGACGGCAGTCCCGGCGTGCTGGACGAGCTGTGCGGCCGGCCGTTTTTTTTATACAACGCCGCGGCCGGCGAGCGCTTCGGCGGCAAACCCGGCGAGATCGTCGCCGTTGCCGACGGCCCGATTTGCCGCGCCACGCTCGACGGCTCGATCTGGATCGGCCATCTGAAACCCAAAACCGACGATGCCAGTGCGATCAAGCTGCCGGCGGCAACCGCATTGGCCGATTTGCTGCCGAAACCGCAATCCGGTCTGTCGGGCTGGTTCGGCAAATCCGTCAAGCGCATCGAACTCGATTACACCCAGCCAGACCGGCACTATCCCTGGCAGGAAGTTTGGTACGAAATCGCCGGCCAGGCCGCGTACTTACATTTTCAGTTTCACAACGGCGGCATGTCCACCGAGCAATGCCGCTTGCTGTTGCGGGTTTATCAACACGTGGCGACGCTGGATGTGAAAGCGATCGTCCTGAGCGGCGGCGAAGATTTCTGGTCCAACGGCATCCATTTAAACCGGATCGAGGCCGCGGCCAATCCGGCCGACGAATCCTGGGACAACATCAACGCCATCGACGATCTGATCCTGCAAATCATCACCACCATGGACAAGCTCACCGTTGCCGCAGTGGCCGGCAACGCCGGCGCTGGTGGCGCGATATTGGCGCTGGCGCCGGACAAGGTGTTTGCCCGCGACGGCGTGGTTTTCAACCCGCACTACAAAAACATGGGCGAGTTGTACGGCTCCGAATATTGGACCTATTTATTGCCGAAGCGGGTGGGGCACGCCACCGCGGCCGAATTGACCGAACAGCGCCTGCCGCTCAGCGCGCGCCGGGCCTGGCACCTGGGCATGGTCGACAAGGTGCTCGATCGGCAGCATGCGATCTTCGTCGCGCAAATCCGCCATTCAGTCAACACCTTGATCGCCGACCCGGCCAATCTGCAAAAAATGTTGGCCGAAAAGGCTGCGATCCGTTGCCGAAACGAGGCCATCAAACCGTTGGCGGCGTACCGGAAATTCGAGCTGGCGCAGATGCACGCCAACTTTTACGGCAGCGATGCCTACCATCAGGCCCGTAAAGCGTTCGTATTCAAAAAATGCGACGACAAAACCGCGGACTACCTCGCCAAACATCGCCAACCGGCCGGCGTGGCCAAGGCGGTGCCCGGCAGCATGGCGCATTGCGTGTGGCAGGATTGTTATGCGATGGGCGACCCTCAAGTGGACAATCAACACAAAGATTTCTTCAAAATTGCCGACAAACTTTTGGCGGCCCGCAACAAGGACGAACGCCTGGACCTGATGTTCGAGCTGTACCAGCACGTCAAGGAGCATTTCGCCGAGGAAGAAGCGTTGATGAAAAAATCGGGTTTCCAGCATTACCCTAACCACGCCAAGGAACACAATCTGATGCTGGAGAAGCTGATGGAAATGGACAAAAAAATTCAGCACGACCAACTGGCTCAAACCGACCTGCCGGAATTCATCGAGCGCTGGACCAAGCACATTGTCAACTCCGACATGGCCTTCAGCCAGCACTGGAAGGAGATGAACGTGTTCAGTGTGTAGCCGTTTGCTTGGCAAGGGTGGCCTTTCACCCCAAATGCCCGCAGATCGCGTCCATTACCCAGTTGGTTCTGGCCGCAGTTTCGCCGGTGGACGGCGCGCGGCCCAAGCCGCGCAATTCGGCGACAATCGCTTCGATCAGGTGCAACTGGATGTTTTCCGGGTTCGACGGCAGAAATTGCCGGGTTCCGGCAACGTTTTCCAGCACGATCGGAGTAAAGGCGAAAGTGGAAAAGCGCAGCGCACCGGCGCTGCCCAGAATTTCGACGCTGTCGTCTCGGCAGGATTCTGCGGCGGCGAAACACCAAAAGCCGGAGCCGGTTGCGCCGTTGGCAAAGCGAAACGCTGCCGCAACGGTGTCTTCCGCTGCATAAAGGCCGCCGCGATTGGCGCAATGGCCGGTGACGTCGACGATCGGACCCAAAATGAAATCCAGCGCGTCCAGCGTATGGCAGGCCAGATCGTAAAAATAGCCGCCGCCAGCGATATCCGGAATGACGCGCCAGGGCAATTGCTTCGGATTGCGGTCGGCCGGGCGCTGCGCTTGCACCAGGCGGATGTTGGCGGCCAATACCGTACCGATCGCGGCGGCGTCGATCAGCGCCTTGATCTGCAAAAAATACGGCAACGCGCGGCGGTAATAGGCCACGAACAACGGCAATCCGGCGTCGCGGGCGGCTTGGTTCATGGCCAGACAATCGGCATAACGGCGGGCCATCGGCTTTTCCACGTAGACCGGCTTGCCGGCGCGCAAGGCTTGCAGCGCATATTCGGCATGGCTGGATGGCGGTGTCGCGATGTAGACGGCGTTGACTTCCGGATCGGCCATCAGCTTTGCCGCGTCGGTATACCAGCGCGGCACGCCGTGGCGCGCCGCATAATCCGCCGCTTTCTCGGCGCTGCGGCCCGTCACCGCGACCAGCCGGGAATGGGCGACCTTGTTGAAGGCCGGCGCACTTTTTCGTTCGGCGACCGCGCCGCAGCCGATCATGCCCCAGCGGACTTCGTCGAGTAGGATTGCCATCGGCTTGAAATCGCGGACAGATGGTTCAGGCCGGGTATGTGGCGTAGCGCGGCAAATCGTCGCCGGCGCAAGACCAGTCGGCTCTTGAATCCCAGAAAATCCGGGCTTGCGGCTGGATCGGAGCGTCGTCGTCCAAGGTGCCGGCCGGAATCAATACCGCAGCCAATTCCGGCACGAAACGGGCGACGGCGCAGCCGCATTCGCTGCAAAACTGGCGGGCAAAGCGTTGAGCTTCGGGTACTTTATAACGCTTCAACAAAGTTTCGCCTTGGCTAAAGTTTAGTGTCGCGTTGCTGAGGAATAGATTGCTGGCATGGCCGGTGCCGGAGGCTTTGCGGCAGCGTTGGCAATGGCAGTGGTAAAAGCGTTGCGGTTCGCCGCGGACTTGAAACTTTACGGCGCCGCACAAGCAACTGCCGTTTAACGTGGTTTCGGACATGGGGCCTCCTGTATTGTCGATCGCCGGAAAGCCGGTTTCGGCGGGCGGTGAATCCGCGGCAGCATGCACCGGCACCCGTAACGACGTCAAGCGACGGCGCGAACGGTCGGCTAAGTCTGCCGAAAAAATCGCCGGAAGTATTGAGGGAATCGTCCGCTGGCCCGTCTTCATTGCAGCTTCAAGGTTTGAGGCATCTTTCGTATCGATTAAGGAGATAGCAATGGCCAGCCGAAACAGCCGCAGCTTGCGCGGCGTATTCCGTCCTTCCCCGTTTATGTCGCGGACGCTGCCGTTGGCGGCGTTGGCGTTAGCCAGCGTCCCGCCGGCGTTTGCCGCCGAGCGGGCCCAGGCGTTCGATATCCCGCCGCAGGCGCTGGCATCGGCGTTGAACGCGTTTGCCGACGCCAGCGGCATGGCGCTGAGTTATCCGGCGGAACTGGCGGCTGGCCTGCAATCGCCCGGCGTGAACGGCCAGTTCACCGCGCGGCAGGCGCTGCAAAGGCTATTGGCCGGTTCCGGGCTGGTGCCGCGCACGACGGCAAACGGCACCATCACGCTGGAAAGGGCGCCGGCTACGTCGGCCGAGGTTTCGACCTTGTCGGCCGTAACAGTGTCCGGTTCCCGCAGTTACGGCGCGAGCGATCCGTACAGCAAGGACTACGCGGTCGATAAATCCTTCGCCGCGACCAAAACCAATGCCCCGATTTTCGAAACGCCGACTTCGATTCAGGTGGTATCGCGGGCGGTGATGGACGACCAGAAAACCACCCGGATCAAGGATGCACTGGAGAACGTCAGCGGCGTGCGCGCCAATCCTTCCCTCGGCGGCGGAACCGGATTCATCATTCGCGGCTTCCGTAACGGCAACGTCTATCGCAACGGCCTGATGGCCAGTGAAGCCTTTTTCGGCGATTTCGACGCCGGCAATCTGGAAAACGTGGAAGTCATCAAAGGCCCGGCTCAACTCTACGGCCGTACCGAGCCGGGCGGCATGATCAATCTGACCACCAAACGCGGCCTGGATAGCGCCTATTACTCGCTGGAACAGCAGTTCGGCAACTACGACCATTATCGGACGCAATGGGACGCTGGCGGTCCGCTGACGGCGGACAAATCTCTGGTCTACCGTTTCTCCGGCGCTTACCAGAGCAACGGTTCGTTTCGGGATTTCGTCTCGGTGGACCGAATGGTGTTCAATCCCAGCATTACTTGGCGTCCCAGCGATGCCACCGATCTGACCCTCGACATCGAAGGCACCGATAAAACTGCGCCGGCCGACTTCGGTATTCCGGTAATCGGCAAGCGACCGGCGGCGATACCGATCAGCCGCAACCTGGGCGATCCGAACACGCCGATGGGCGAGCAATCCGGCGTCAAAATCGGTACCGAAATCAACCACCGCTTTAACCAGGATTGGGCGATCCACAATCGTTTCCTGGCCAGTCTGGCCGAGGGCGGCACTACTTTCGTCAATCCGGGGCCGGCCTTCAATGCGGCGGCGGCCCTGAACCAGACTACCGGACTGATGCAGCGCAATATTTTTCGGCAAATGACTGAACAGGAGCATTACGCGGCCAACCTGGATATCACCGGCAAATTTCAAACCGGCGAGTTGAAGCATGACCTGTTGCTAGGATTCGATTTTTACCGCACCTTCAACAAGTACGGCGGCGACGGCCGTTGGAAGAGCGCGAATCCGGCGTTGGCGATCAATATCTACGATCCGTACCCGAGTTACGGTATTCCGCAAGCGACGTTCGACAACGCCTTTGCCACGGTCGGCGACACCTTCGGCACGGCTGCCAATGGCGGCATCGGTAACCGCGCCTCGATTTACAACGGCTGGTACGGCGTGTATTTTCAGGACCAGATCACGTTGTGGGATAAGCTGCACGTCATGGGCGGCGGCCGTTACGACTGGACCGAGACCGGGCGCGGCAACGGTTTCGATTTCGCCACCGCCGAAAGCCGGGTCGACGCCTTCAAACGGGAGGACCAGGGTTTCAGCCCCAAAGTCGGCATTGCCTACGAATTGTTCGACGAGTTGAACCTGTACGGCAACTGGACCACTTCGTTCGGCGCCAATAATGCGCCGAGCGCCGACGGCAGAACCTTCGATCCGCAGATCGGCGAACAATTCGAGGCCGGCATCAAGACCCGCTTGTTCGACCAGCGCTTGTTGGCGACCTTGGCCTATTACCACCTGGAAAAAGACAATATTTTGGTCAACGATTTGAGCACGCCGGACCCGTTCGACAAGATCGCCAACCTGCAGCGCAGCCAGGGTATCGAGCTGGACGTGACCGGTTACCTGAGCAACAACTTCAGCTTGATCGGCAGTTATGCATTCACCGACGCCAGAATTCTCAAGGACTACGGCGGCGCTACCCGCGGTAACCGCATGAACAACGTGCCGGAACATTCCGGCAGTTTGTGGTTACGCTACGATGCGAACGGCTATGCCGCCAGGGACGGGTTCAGTGCCGGCCTCGGCGGCATAGCCGCCGGACAGCGCGAGGGCGACAATGCCAACAGTTTCCAGATGCCGGGCTACGTGCGGATGGATGCGTTTTTGGCGTATAAACACAAAATCGGCGGTTCCAGGATTACCGCCCAATTCAACATTCGCAATTTGCTGGATAAGGAATATTACGAATCCACCGATCCCGATTCCAACGTCGCGCCAGCGCTCGGCGTTTATCCGGGCGCGCCGCTGACCGCGGTCGGTTCGATTCGGGTGGAGTATTGATCCGGCTGCGCTGCAGAGGCACAAGGTATGAACATATTTTCCCGGACCGGAACGGCCACCGTTGCACTTTTGGTTTTATTGGCCGGCGTCAGCTCCGCGGCCTTCGCCGACCGGCCGCTGCCGTGGCGGGAATTGGCCGCGCCGGCCGCCGACAATAGCCAACAACACCACCTGGAAAAAACCGCGGCGGGCGAGCTGATCCTGAGTTGGGTGGAAACCGATGGCCGGACCAGCACCGCCAAATTTGCGGTGTTGGAAAAATCCGGCTGGAGCCTGCCGTTAGCGGTAATCCGCGAGGAAGGCAAACTGGCCGATCCGCCGGTGGTGTTGGGTTTGAGCGACGGCAGCTTGGCGGCCGCCTGGATGCCGTACCCGAAGCAGTCGGCGGACCGCTACGCAGCGGATATTTATCTGGCGCGCTCGATCGACGGCGGCCTGAGCTGGAGTCCGCCGCTGAAACCCTACGGCGAGGCGGCGCGAATCTATGATGCGCAAATGTCGCTGGCGGCGCTGCCGGGCGGGCGTTTGGCGTTGGTCTGGACCGATATGCGCTTTGCCAGCCACGACCCGGCCGCCGATCCCAAAGCCAACCGCTACCAACTGATGTCGACCGTGATCGATAGGGATTGGCGGGCGAACCCCGAGCAAATTCTGGACAACGACGTTTGTTCCTGCTGCCGCAGCTACACTGCGGCGCTGGGCGAACGCTTGCTGACGGTCTATCGGGATCATGCCGCCGGCGAAATCCGCGACATCGGCGTCGTGCGCTGGCAACCGGTTAGCGCAACGCCGCAAATCGGTGGTGTTCATGCCGACGGCTGGGTGATAGGCGGTTGCCCGAGTAACGGGCCGTCGGTCGATCTGGCGCCGGCCAATGCGGTGGTGGCCTGGTTCAGCGCCGCCGACGGCAAAGGCCGGGTCAAGGCGGCGTTCTCGCACGACGGGGGCGAAACGTTCCGGGCGCCAATCGAACTGGATGCCGACGCCAGCGGTTACGCCAACGCCGTGTTGCTGGAAGACGGTTCGGCGCTGGTCAGTTGGCGCGGCCGGCAGGGGCCGGACGACGAATTGCGCGTCGCCAAGCTCGGCGAGGACGGTAAAATCAGCCGGCGCACCACGCTCTACCGCGGCGGCTTTCCGAAATGGCCCAGCAAGTATCTGGCGACGCAAGTGATCGGCAACCAAGCCTACGTGGCCTGGACCGATCCGGTCTTGAAGCGAGTGCGGCTGGCCGTGGTGGAATTGAACTGACCCGCCCGCAATTTTCGCAGGATGGAGGGTGGCGCGGAGCGATAACCCTGTCGCGCGACCGATCATTGCGCTAAGCCGGTATTAAGCTGAATAGCCAACAATTTTCCGCAACTGAAACAGTCCGCAAAGGAGGATATATGTTCAGGTTGCTAACGATTGCTTTGTTGTGTTTGGCTTTTTCCGGCGTTGCCGCCGCACACGGGGATTGGGGACATCGGCGCCACCATGGGCACCATCACCACCGTCATCATCACCATTACGGGCCTTACCGTCCGGCATATTTTCCGCCGGGATGGGGTTACCATCGCTTGCCGCCACGCTACCGTGAAATGCCGCCGCCCAGAGATTACCGGCAAGATTGGTACGCGCCTCACCCCGATTATGATTATCGGCGCGGCGGGTGGTAGTCATGAGCAGGAACATACGCTCGTGGTTAGTGATGGCCGGTTTGGTTTGGCTTTCCGGATGCGTGGCTTACGTCCCCTACGGCCATGGACAGGCCGGCTATTATGCGCCTCGCCGCGGTTACGGCTACGACGCCGGCCCGCGCCACGGCGGCTGGCATCATCGCCATCACCGCCACCACTGGCATCACTGAGAATCGGCAATTGTTGTCGCTGAACACGGTGTCGGATTATTTGACGGCGTAAGCAGCGTGCGCCGGACTCCAATGCCAGCTTCGCCGCAGCGGTGTTGGCAATTGTCGAGTCAGGCGACCGTTAAGGGAAGGCTGTGGGCCCATTGGCCGTGTCGCGGTTTTTGACACTTGTATTTGTCTCCGGACTTTAGCTACGGTGGCGGTATTGATTTTTAAACGGTTTTATAGCTGGGTTCGCTTTATGCTGGTATTTTGAAGACACAATCAATTTACCGGGGGCGATTATGAACACCTTCAACCACAATCCCAAAGTCGCGGATTTTGCCCAGGTTGCCGTCATTCAAGCCAAAGCCATCGATGGGCATAAGGTTTACGCTTATCTGGCTTCTTTTGCCGACGTAGCGGTCGGCTTGACCATTTTGATCTCGATCTGCTGTTCCAGCCTGTTGCTGCTCTGTACCAGCTTGGGCGTGATTTGAACGCGAAACCTCAGCTCAACCGGGCTCAAGTCTAGGGCGGTCAGGCGCGGTGGCGGTGGACTTTATCCGACGCCACCGGCAAGCTTTACAGAACTAACCCGTAGTGCGGCAAGACTGTTTGAACAGGTTTGTTTGACTTGCGTCGTTGCGCCGCTAAGCTAGGCCCTTTGGGCTAGTCGGTTGCGCTTTTTATGAGTCAACGTATTGCTTCTTTGGATAATTTGCGGGGATTGGTCATGGTGTTGATGACGCTCGACCATACCCGCGATTTTTTCAGCATCTCTCACTTCGATCCCACCGATTTGCAGAAAACATCTGCGGCGTTGTTTATCACTCGCTGGATTACACATTTTTGCGCGGCGGTGTTCGTGTTTCTGGCCGGCACCAGTGCTTGTTTGTGGGCGGCTAAGCGCGGCGCGCAAGCGCCGGTTAGCGGTTTTCTCGCCAAGCGCGGATTGTTGCTACTGGCTTTGGTCTGCACGGTAGAAGCCTGGGCCTGGAATTTTCGTGCCGATTTGCGCCATATCGATGGCGGCGTGTTGTGGGCGCTGGGCTGGTCGATGATCGTTTTGGCTGGACTGGTGAAATTGCCGTTGGGCTGGGTCGTCGCGATCGGTGGACTGACGGTTGCCGGGCATAATCTGCTCGATCCGCTTAAATCGGCCGACCTGGGTTGGTTCGCGCCGTGGTGGTCGGTGCTGCATACCGGGGACGACATCGATCTGGGCGGCGGTTGGTTGTTGAATCCGTACTATCCGCTGGTTCCCTGGATCGGCGTGATGGCCTTGGGCTACGGTTTCGGCCATCTATTGCAGGCAGAGCAATGGCGGAAACCGCGGCGACTGGCGTTGTTGGGCGGCGGCTTGTCGGTTGCGTTCGTCTTGTTGCGCTACAGCAATTTATATGGCGATCCACAGCCATGGCAAATCTACCCGGATCCGGTATTCACGCTGCTGTCGTTTCTAAATTGCCACAAGTATCCGCCCTCCCTGTCGTATCTATTGATGACGCTGGGGCCGGCGCCGGTGTTCCTGGCGTTTGCGGCCCGGTCGATACCGCTGCTACAGGTTTTCGGCAGAACTCCGCTGTTTTACTATTTGATCCATCTCTACGCGATCCACGGGCTGGCGGTGCTGGTGGCGCTAATTAGTGGTGGGCCGGTGACGGTGGTGATGGGCGGCGGGATTTGGCAGAAGGACTGGCCGGCCGATTACGGCTTCGCTTTGCCCGCCGTATATGGCTTTTGGTTACTGATATTAATGATGCTGTATCCGGTTTGCCGTTGGTTCGAGGCGTTTAAAGCCGCGCGACCGCAATGGCGTTGGTTGCAGTACTTGTAGCTGGCCGTTGTCGGATACGGCAGAACCGTTTCCGCTCAGAACCGTATCCCCGATATACTGCTGCTATTTTTCCTGTTTAATTCCCTATGCAAGCCTACTTAGACCTTCTGGCCGACATCATGGCCAACGGCGTCGATAAAAACGATCGTACCGGCACCGGCACTCGTTCGGTTTTCGGCCGGCAAATCCGTTACAACCTAGCCGACGGTTTTCCGTTGTTGACCACCAAAAAACTGCACTTCAAATCGATAGCCTACGAGTTGCTGTGGTTTCTGCGCGGTGACACCAATATTAAATATCTGAACGACCACGGCGTTACGATCTGGGACGAATGGGCGACGGCGGACGGCGAGCTGGGCCCGGTCTACGGCGCGCAATGGCGCAATTGGTTGGGGCCGGATGGAACGCGTTACGATCAGATCGAGATTCTGGTCGAAGGTTTGAAGCGCAAACCCGACTCGCGCCGGCACGTGGTCAGCGCCTGGAACGTAGGGTTTCTGCCGGACGAAACGATCGGGCCCCGCGAAAATGCGGCGGTGGGCAGGATGGCGTTGCCGCCGTGCCATGTGCTTTACCAGTTTTACGTGGCCAACGGTAAATTGTCCTGCATGATGACTCAGCGCAGCGCCGATTGCTTTTTGGGCGTGCCGTATAACCAGGCCAGCGTTGCACTATTGACGCACATGTTGGCCCAGCAATGCGGCTTCGAAGTCGGCGAATTAATCATGTCGTTCGGCGATGTGCACGTCTACCGCAACCATTTTTCGCAAGTCGAGTTGCAATTGAGCCGCCAACCTTTGCCGCCGCCGCGTTTGCAGTTCGGGCGCCGGCCGGAGTCGATTTTCGATTACCGATTTGCCGATTTTCAATTGTTGGATTACCAGGCGCATCCGCATATTGCCGGGGCCGTGTCGGTATGATGGATTGCGGGTAGAGGCGCAGTCGATTGCGTCTCTACCCGGCGGCCTCAATAATTGGCCGTTGGAGTCGGACTACAGAAATTTGGCGGATTATTTGTTGCCGGCCTTGATGTGTTCGACGGCTTCCTCGGCGGCTTTGGTGGCAACGTCGGCATGGCCCATTTTGCCGTGTTCTATTGCGCTTTCCAAAGACTTGACGCCGGCTTCCATGTGGGTTTTGGCGTCGCCTTTGGCAACTTCGGCACCTTTTTTGGCATGGGGCAGAGCGGCTTCGGCGTGTTCTACCAATACCGAGGCATGGCCGGCTTTGCCGTGGGTGACGGCCTGGTTGGCGTGTTCCAGAGCGGTGGTGGCGTGCTCTTCGGCGAAGACGCCGGTGGCGGCAAACAATAAGGCGCTGACGGTAATTGCTGTTAATGTTTTCATAAATCCCCCGATTTTTGTTGTGTGTGGAGTTGCCCCCTCTGGTGGTGGCTAGTTAAAGACTTGAGTAGCGAGGAATGGTTCCATTAAATTTAGCCGCAGCAAGGCAAGCGCTGCCAGCTGGTCGCCGCGTAGATCGGCCGGATCCGGCTTGCCCAATCTCGAACGGCCTGGAACACTTCACCCCGACTTTTGCCAAATTTAGATGAATAGCGAAAAACGCCTGACCATATTTCAACGCCTGGCCGAGGCCACGCCGAATCCGACCACCGAATTGAATTACAGTACGCCGTTCGAATTGCTGGTGGCGGTGGTGCTGTCGGCGCAAGCTACCGATAAGGGCGTCAATAAAGCGACCGCCAAATTGTTTCCGGTCGCCAATACGCCGCAGGCAATTTTGGCTTTGGGCGAGGACGGTCTGAAAGACCATATCAAAACCATCGGCTTATTTAACAGCAAGGCGGCAAATGTCATAAAACTTTGCCAAACTCTGCTGGAAAAGCACCAAGGCGAGGTGCCGCGCGATCGAGCGGCGTTGGAAGCGCTGGCCGGCGTCGGCCGTAAAACGGCGAACGTGATTTTGAATACCGCGTTCGGCCAGCCGACCATAGCGGTCGATACCCATATTTTCCGGGTCGCGAATCGAACCGGCCTGGCTCCCGGAAAAAACGTGCTGGAGGTAGAGAAAAAACTGGAGAAGACGGTGCCCAAACTTTACAAAAAAGATGCGCACCATTTGTTGATTCTGCACGGACGCTACATTTGTATTGCAAGAAAGCCGCGCTGCGGGGCTTGTTGTATCGCCGATCTTTGCGAATTTAAGGACAAGAATCCAGCTTGAGTATGCAATAATCAGGATCGAAGCAGCAGGACGTTTGCCATTCGTAATGCGGTCGGAATCAGGCCGGATAACATAATTACAAGAACGCACGAGAGGAATCTACATGAAAAAATTCAATAAATCTCCGTTGGCCGCTGCAATGGGCGGTGCCCTTTTGTCCGGTATTGCTGTGAACGCGCAGGCCGAGTCCAATCCGTTTGCGTTGTCGGAGCTGTCCGGCGGTTACATGCAGGTCGCCACCTCCCACGCCGAACATTCCAACGGCAAGATTAGCCAAGGTGCCTGCGGTTCCAATGCGATGGACAGCAACGGCAAAAAAGTGGCTGCCGGCGCCAAGAAAGCCGAAGCCAAGCAGACCGAAGGGTCCTGCGGCGAAGGCATGTGCGGCGGCATGATGAGCGGCGGCAAAATGAAGCCGGGCATGGAAAACATGTGCGGTGCGATGATGAAGGGCAAGGAAGGCGCCTGCGGCATGGGCATGATGGGCGGCATGGACCATGGTAACGCCGACAAGCCGAAACAAGCCGAAGAAGGTAGCTGCGGCGCGATGATGAACCCGGATAAAAAAGCCGGCGAACATAGCTGCGGCGCCATGATGAAAGGCGGCGAAGGCAGTTGCGGCAGCAAAGTGGATGCCGACAAAGCGGCCGGCCATTAATTCTCCGACCAGACGGTATTGAATCGACGTTATGGATTTTCAGGATATACAGCAGCTGGTTATCGATTACGGTTATCTGGCCTTATTCATCGGTACCTATCTGGAAGGCGAAACCATTCTAGTGATTGCCGGCTTTTTGGCGCATAGCGGTTATTTGGCGCTGGAGTGGGTGATGTTGACAGCGTTCCTCGGTACCTTTGCCGGCGACCAGACCTTTTTTTATCTGGGACGCTGGAAAGGTATCTCCTTTTTGGAGAAAAGGCCGCTCTGGCACAGTAAAACCGACAAAGTGTTCGATCTACTGCACAAGCACCAGATACCGGTGATTCTCGGTTTCCGCTTCCTGTACGGCGTGCGTAACGTAACGCCGTTCGTAATCGGCGCCAGCAAGATACATCCGCTGAAATTTTTTGCCCTGAATTTCTTGGGTGCTGCGATCTGGGCCATAGCCGTCGGTTATCTGGGCTATACCTTCGGCCAGTTTGCCGAATCCATCATGGGACAGGTCAAAAAATACGAAATGTATATCCTGGGCGTGCTTGTGGCAGTCGGTGTGGCCTTGTTCTGGCGTTCGACGCATAAACCGGAAGAGTAAACGATGCAAAGCGTCCGCAATCTGGTTCACGGTGCCGGTCTGGGTTTGCGCCGTTCGTTTCTTAGCGAGATTGTCGATCAGCCTCCGGTGCAAGTCGGGTTTTACGAGGTGGCGCCGGAGAATTGGATGCCGATCGGCGGCAAATTCGGTAAGCAGTTTCGGGCCATGACCGAGCGTTTCGACTTTGTCTGTCATGGCTTATCGCTGTCCATCGGCAGTAGCGATCCGCTCGACGAGCATTTCGTGCGCGATCTGAAACGGTTCATGGCCGAACACGGCATCAAGTTTTACAGCGAACACCTGAGTTATTGCAGCCAGGACGGACATCTTTACGATTTGATGCCGATGCCGTTTACCGAGGATGCGGTCAAACATGTCGCAGCGCGCATTCGCCGGGTACAGGACATTCTCGAACAGCGTATCGCCATCGAAAATATTTCTTACTATGCCGCGCCAGGTCGTGAGATGGCAGAGATCGATTTCTTCAATGCCGTCGTCGCCGAGGCCGATTGCGATGTGCTGCTCGATATCAATAACATCTACGTCAACAGCGTCAACCACGGTTACGACGCCGCAGCCTTTCTGCGGGCCATGTCCGGCGACCGTATCGCTTACGCCCACATCGCCGGCCATTATGTAGAAGCCGAAGACTTTTTGGTCGATACTCATGGCGCGACGGTCATTGATCCGGTTTGGACGCTGCTGGAGACGGCTTACCACCTGTTCGGGGTTTTCCCAACCTTGCTGGAACGGGATTTCAACATTCCGCCTCTGGCCGAATTGTTACGGGAAGTGGACACGATTAGCGCCATTCAACAGCATGCCGTTGCCGCCGAAAAACGGGTGGCTTGATGGCGGCGCCCTTTCAGCTCACGCAGCAGCAGTTTGCCGGCCATATCCGCGACCCGGAGCGCAATCCGCCGCCGGCCGATGTCGAGCCCAGGCGGATGGCGATGTACCGGGAATTGTTTTTCAACAATATCGATAGTTTCATCTCTAGCAATTTCCCGGTGATCAGGGCGATTCTGGACGATGCCCAATGGCTGGAATTGACGCAGGATTTTTTTTCCCGCCACCGTTGCCGAACGCCGTTTTTTTCCGAGATTGCCGAAGAGTTCTTGGAGTATTTGCAAAACGAGCGCAGCAATCCGGATGATTATCCCTTCCTGCTGGAGTTGGCGCATTACGAGTGGGTGGAAATGGCGCTGTCGATTGCCAAGGACTCTCCGAATCGAGGCGACCAAGCGTTTTTGGCCAACCTTTCCAGCCAAAGGATTGCGCTGTCGGCGTTGGCCTGGCCGTTGTTGTATCGATATCCGGTACACCGCATCGGCCCCGATTTCCTGCCGTTGCAGTCGCCCGAGCAGGCCACTTGTCTGGTTGTTTATCGCGACGAGACGGACCAAGTCCACTTTTTGCAGGTTAGCGGTCTGACGCTGAGCGTGTTGCAAATCCTGCAAGACCGGGGACCAATGCCCGCCGCGCAATGTTTACAAAGCGTGGCAGCCGAGTTCCCGCAGATCGAACCGCAACTGATTCAAAGCAACGGTCTGTCTATGCTGCGGGAACTGGCCGAAAAAGGGATTGTTATTCCGGCTGGCGACGCTTGAAGCAATGTAGCCAGACTAGGCCGTCTTCGTTCCATTCCATGCCGCTGTGCATGCGTAAGATTAAATCCTTGTATACCTCCAAATTGGGATAGCCCTCGGCGCGGGCGTCGGCGTCGGTCATATCGCCGATACGCTGCCGCTCCACGGCGGTAACCTCGAACTCAACTCCTTCCAAAACGAACGTTTCTCCAGGATAGGCGTACAGGCCGTCGCGGCGTTGTTGGGTCTTTTCGCCGGCCAGCGCCGCCGCTACCAGCTTAGGGTGGCGGATCAGTCGGTCGATCTCGCAAGTCTTTTCCGGATAGTCGTTCATAGTCTTATTCGATTGCGCAAAAACGCGACACTTTAAGAGCGTTGCTTGAGCATTACAAGCCTCACCCGTAACTGGCCCGCAAATATCACGGTTCGATTGCGGTGCGTCGGACACTTCCTATATTTCTGCATTAGTAATGCGTGATTACCCGACTATACTGCTTGACAGATGTTTGCTAGCCAGTCTTTGAACGGCTTCGAGCATTGAGAATAAAGGTAAAAGGAGGCTAAGCTCAGTGCCCATATTCCAAGTTTTACTGTTGCTGTTGGCCGGTTCGTTGTGCAGTGCGTGGTTTGCGAGCTCGTACACCAAGCGCCGCCTAATCAAACATCAGGCGAATCAGCCCACGCCTCCAGCGTCACTACCGCTTTCCGATTTGGAAAAATACCTTGCCGGAATCGGCAAACTGGCCAATGACGTTGCTCCGGTTTGGTCCAGGCACATCGAATCGTCGCGCCGGGAAATGGAACAAGCCATCGGCGAACTAACTGGGCGCTTCGCCTTGATTACCAGTGGTCTCGATGGCATGCTCGGTGCATCGAACAACCCGGCGTTGGGCCGTGGCGAAGACGTCTTTTCCAGGAGTAACGCCAATTTGCAAGAGGTTGTCGGTTCGCTGGATTATGCCTTACAGGAAAACGTGCAGGTGCTGACCAAAATCCGCTCCTTGGCCGGGTTTATAGACGAACTGAAAACCATGGCCAGAGAAGTGGCGCGGATCGCCGAACAAACCAACTTGATTGCGTTGAATGCGGCGATAGAAGCCGCTAGGGCGGGCGAGGCTGGCCGAGGTTTTGCCGTGGTGGCCGACGAAGTGCGCAAGTTGTCGAATTTATCCGGCGAGACCGGCAAGCTAATCGGAGCCAAGGTCGACCAAATCAGTGCCGCGATACAAACCACATTGGCGGCCGTGGAGAAAAGTGCCGAAAACGAAACCGCTGCCGTTGCCGCATCGCAAGGCAATATCCAAACGGTGATGAGCGCATTACACGGCGTGTTTGAAACACTGCGGCGGCATTCTGACGACTTGGACAATCAAGCCCGCCAGATCAAACGCGAGATCGACGAATCGCTGGTGCAATTTCAATTTCAGGACCGGATCGGTCAAGTTTTATCCCACGTTCGAGACAGCATCAGCAACCTGCCTCGCCATATCATGCGTAGCCACGGCGAGGGCGTTTTCGAACTCAAACCGTTGGCAACCGACGATATCCTTCGTGAATTGAGCAGCACGTATACGATGGCTTCCGAACACAGTGCGCATGGCGGTGCCATGCCTCACGAACAACCTGCTACCGATATTACTTTTTTCTAGGATCAAACAATGGCAAAAACAATTCTAGTGGTCGACGACTCCGCCTCTGTTCGTCAAGTGGTCAGCATTGCGCTGAAAGGCGCCGGTTACGACGTTATAGAAGGCGTGGACGGCAAAGACGCCTTGAGCAAACTCACCGGGCAGAAAGTGCATCTGGTAATTTCCGACGTCAATATGCCGAATATGGACGGTATTACTTTCGTCAAGGAGCTCAAACAACTACCGGCTTACAAATTTACTCCGGTCATCATGCTGACCACCGAGTCGCAAGAGAGCAAGAAACAGGAAGGTCAAGCAGCCGGGGCCAAAGCCTGGGTGGTCAAGCCGTTCCAGCCGGCGCAGATGTTGGCTGCCGTCGCTAAGCTGATTTTGCCTTAAATACGTTCGCCGGTTATTGCTGTTGAGTGCTTAAGGCAAATCAAAATTAAGGGCAAGGTTTCGACGATGCAAACTCTAACGATAGAAGATGAATTGACCATCTTTACCGCGGCGGAGCAAAAAAACAATTTATTGAGTTTTCTGAACTCGGGCGACGATTTGGAAATCAATCTTTCCCAGGTTACCGAAATGGATACCGCCGGTCTGCAGTTGTTGGTTCTGGCCAAGCGGGAGGCGGCACGCACCGGAAAAACCCTGCGTTTCGTCATGCATAGCAAGGCGGTGCTGGACATCCTGGAACTTGCCAATCTGACCACGGCATTTGGTGACCAAGTGGTCATTTCGCATAGCGAGGGTTAGCCGATGAGTATCGATGCCGAAATGAAAGCCGCTCTGATCACTTTCACGATCGAGAGCCTGGAGCTGTTGCAAGACATGGAAGACAGCCTGTTAAGCCTGGAAGACGGCGCTGACCCGACCGAACGGATCAATTCGATCTTCCGTGCCGCGCATACCATCAAGGGCTCGTCCGGTTTGTTCGGTTTGGACCACATCGTTAAATTCACCCATGTGGTCGAAAGTGTCTTGGATGCGGTTCGCGAGGGAAAAATCGACGTTAGTTCCGATCTGGTGGCAGTACTGTTGCCATGCTGCGACCACATTGCGCTATTGATCCGTGCGGTGGTGGACGGCGATGTCGAGGAAAATCCGGATATGACGACGGCCGGCGATGCGCTGCTCGCCGAACTGCGGCCGTTTCTGGAAGGCAATCCTTCTAGCCCGGTGGCAACTGTGGCGCCAACGCCGGATCGGGTCGAAGCCAGCGGCGGCGGCGAGGTCGAAACCGGCAACTGGCACATTTCGCTCAGGTTTGGCGAGGATTCGTTGCGCAACGGCATGGACCCTTTGTCTTTCATCCGCTATCTGACCACGCTGGGCGTCATCGTCAATCTGACGACGATCACCAACCGGATTCCAGCCGTCGCGGAAATGGACCCGGAGACCAATTATCTGGGCTTCGAAATCGACGTCAAGAGCGATGCCGGTAAGGAAGCTCTGGAAAACGTATTCGAATTCGTCCGCGCCGACAGCATCATTCACATTTTGCCGTTGGAAAGCGCGATAGCCGATTACATCGAATTGATCCGTTCCTTGCCGGAAGATGACGCTTATCTAGGCGAATTGCTGGTGAAAAGTGGGGTACTGACCAAGCGCGAGCTGGAAGACGGCCTGAGCAAGCAAAAATCCGACTCTGAAGCTAGCCAGCCGGCGCAGCCCATCGGCGAGATTCTGGTTGAGCAGCAGGTGGTGCAACAACCGCTAGTCACGGCGGCGCTGGAGAAGCAAAAGCAGATCAAAGACAACAAAGCCCGCGAAAGCCAAAGCATCCGGGTCGATGCCGAGCGCTTGGATAAGTTGATCGACTTGATCGGCGAACTGGTGATTTCCAGTGCCGGCGTCAATCTGCGCGCCTTGCAAACCACGCAAACCGCATTGCTGGAAGCCACCGGCGAAATGATGCGGCTGGTTGAAGAGGTGCGCGACAGCGCATTGCAGTTACGCATGGTACCGATCGGCACCACCTTCAGCCGTTTCCAGCGCGTGGTGCGCGACGTCAGTAAGGAATTGGGCAAGGACATCAATCTGGTCATCACCGGCGGCGACACCGAAGTTGACAAATCAGTCGTCGAAAAAATCGGCGATCCGCTGATGCACTTGGTGCGCAACGCGATGGACCACGGTATCGAACCGGCCGAAGTCCGCCTGCAAAACGGCAAGCCCAGCCAGGGCACGCTGCGGCTGAATGCCTACCACGAATCCGGCACGATCGCGATCGAAGTCAGCGACGACGGCGGCGGCTTGAACCGCGAACGCATTCTGGCCAAGGCCGTCGAAAAAGGCATGGTGGCAGCGGATGCCAAATTAACCGACCAGGAAGTCTACGCCTTGATCTTCGAGCCCGGCTTTTCCACGGCGGCGCACATTTCCAACCTGTCCGGCCGCGGCGTCGGCATGGATGTGGTAAAGCGCAACGTCACCGATTTGCGCGGCAGTATCGAAGTCGATAGCACGTTGGGCGTCGGAACCACGATGCGGATCCGCTTGCCTTTAACGTTAGCGATTATCGACGGTTTTTTAGTCGGTGTCGGCAAATCCTCCTTCGTGATACCGCTGGACCGGGTGGTCGAATGTGTGGAACTGACCAACGACAACGGCAACAACGATTACATGGACTTACGCGGCGAAGTGTTGCCGTTTATCCGTCTGCGCAACCTGTTCTGCATCAACGACCAGCCCCCGCGGCGGGCGAATGTGGTGGTGGTGGACGTGGCCGGTGCCAAAACCGGACTGGTCGTCGATCGTTTGCTCGGCGAGTCTCAGACCGTGATCAAACCGCTGGGCAAGCTGTTTGCCCATGCCCAAGGCCTGGGGGGATCGACCATACTCGGCAGCGGCGAGGTCGCCTTAATTCTCGACGTGCCGGTGCTGGTCAGTTCGTTCGAACACAAAATGCAACGCCATGCCTTGTCGATATCGGCATGACTAATTAGTGATCATTCTCTTTGCGAATCAGGAATTGAGCCATGAGAAATAATCAACCCGTTACCGATGTCGAACTGCATTTCTCAGTAGACGAAATATTGAGCTCGACGACCGATTTAGAAGGGCACATTACCAGCGTCAGCCCGGCCTTCGTCAAGTTGAGCGGATTTAGCGAAGCGGAACTGATCGGGCAACCCCATAACATCGTCCGTCATCCGGACATGCCGGCAGAGGCTTACGAGTGGATGTGGCGCACCATATCGGCGGGCAACACTTGGCGCGGGCTGGTAAAAAACCGTTCGAAACAGGGTGATTTCTATTGGGTGGATGCCAACGTTTCTCCCGTCTATACCGACGGCAACATCGTTGGGTACCGCTCTTTGCGGTTCAAACCCAATCGCCAGGAAGTCCAAGCCGCCGCAGCGCTGCATGCCGATATCAAGGCCGGCCGCATAAAAAATCCATTTCAACCGAAAACATTCAATACTATGCTGAGTAATATAAAACTGTGGCAAAAATTTGTCGTGCTGATTGTGCTGGCCGTCATCATGTTTGCCGTGCCGACCTATCTATTAGTCGGGCGCAGTATCGCGGAAAAAGAATTGGCCTTGAAAGAAAAACAGGGCGTCGAGTACACCGCCGCAAGCATCGACCTGATGAAACTGGTAGTCGAGCATCGCGGCTTGAATGCGATGGTGATTGCCGGTAACAAGGATAAAATCGAGGGTCGGGAGGCGAAACGTGACGAAATCGAGCACCAGCTTGCTGCGGTCGCCCAAGTGGACAGTCGTTTTGCCGGACTAGGGTTAACGTCGGCCTGGAAAGCCGTGCAGATTCGCTGGCAAGCCGTGGCGGCCGCAGTCGGTCAAATGGATGCCCGAGCTAACATGGCCCAGCACGGCGAATTCATAGAACAATTGCATGCGTTCAACCGCAAGGTAGCCGATGCCAGCGGCCTGTCACTAGATCCGGAAAATGACACCTATTACGCGCAAGTTCTGGCGATTACCTTATTTCCCGACCTGTCCGAGCAGTTGGGTATGTTCCGGGGCATCGGCGCGCCTATTCTGCAACGCAAAATCATTACACCCGCAGAAAGTGCCTATCTCGGCCAGTTGGTCGCCAATACCGAAGAAACCCTGGCGATGATCGACGAAGATGTTGCCAAAATCAGCGCGATGGACGCCGCTACGCGTTCGGCATTGCTAAAAGCGATTGCCGATGCCAAACAAGTGCTGGCCTTGACCCAAACCGATATTTTGCAAGCCGCCAAGCTCGAGTTGGCTGGCACGGACTATTTCCGTACGGTAACCGACGCCATTCAACAGAATTTTTCGTTATCCACTGGATTCAGCCAACTGCTAAACAGTGCGCTGGATGCCCGCGTGGTGCGGATTGAAGACACCATCAACACAACGCTGGCGGTCGTGTTCCTATTTCTGGCGGGATTTCTGGCATTCAGCTGGTATCTGGTTACGGGCGTGTTGCGCCCGGTCGATTCGATGATCAATGCGATGACTTTGCTCGGACGCGGCGAAATGCCGCCGCGCGACGATAAAAACTACGGTCCGGAATTCAATCAGCTCAACGAAGGCATCAAGGCTGCGGTATTTTCGGTGCAAGCGCTGATAGCCGATGCCGGCATGTTGGTACAAGCCGCAGTTGAAGGTAAGTTGTCGACCCGAGCTGATGCTAATAAGCACCAAGGCGACTTCCGTGCAATCGTCCAAGGCGTCAACAACACCCTGGAT
>NZ_JANIBM010000032.1 GCF_024505045.1 Methylomonas aurea
CTATGGCAAACGATATATGGCATAACCGAGAGGAGGGGATTACGAGTTCGTTGTTAGAATGTGAGTAAAATTGCGATAGTAAAATAAGCGATTTTTACCATTTCCGATACTATCAAGATCAGAACCATCAGTATTCATTCGAGCCAATATCGATGACTGCCAACTTTCTGATGGTGTCGGCTTTGACAATCTGCTGACAGTGTCTTTGAAAAATCACATGTTGCTATCACTAGCATAAGTGACGTGTCGTAAAACACATGTTTTCCGACAGTGTATAGCCGATCCAAAAATCGCAAGTTGAAAAAGCCTTAAAAATACGCGAAAAACCCTGTCGGAATGAGATACTATACGGAAACTAAATTTGATAGGTTTTTCGGTTATGTTGGTAGGCTACATGCGTGTTTCATCGGAATCGGATCGGCAAAGTACCGATTTGCAACGTGATGCACTGCTTGCCGCCGGGGTAGATGCCCGGCACTTGTTTGAAGACCGTGCTTCCGGAGCAAAAGATGACCGAACAGGTCTGGCAAAGGTACTTGAATTTGTCCACCCTGGAGATGTGCTTGTGGTATGGAAACTGGATCGGCTGGGCCGGTCGTTGTCGCATCTGCTGGAAATCGTAAACACGCTTAAGAGTAAACAAGTTGCCTTCCGGTCTCTAACCGAGGGCATGGACACCACCACCGCATCCGGCGAACTTCTGTTCCATGTATTCGGCGCACTTGCTCAGTACGAACGGGCCTTGATTCAAGAACGGGTCGTTGCGGGATTATCCGCCGCTAGGCGGCGTGGACGGATAGGCGGTCGCCCGCAAGCCATTACCGGCGAAAAACTGGACGCGATTATTGCCGCACTGAATGGCGGCATGTCCAAAGCGGCAGTTTGCCGCAACTTCGGCGTCAAACGGACTACCTTGATCGAAACCCTTGCGCGCATTGGTTGGACGGGTTCGAGTGGAACATCGTCACCATGATCGCCAAAAGCGAGCGATTAACCGTCCTCTCGGAAGCTGAGCAGGTCGCCCTGTACGGGCTGCCGGATTTCGATGATGATCAGCGGTTGGAATACTTGGCTCTATCTGAAACAGAATTGGAGCTTGCGGCCAGTCGCCCCGGTCTTCATGCGCAGGTTTATTGCATTTTGCAAATCGGTTATTTCAAGGCCAAGCACAGCTTTTTCCGTTTTGACTGGAACGAAGTCGAAGACGATTGCGCTTTTGTGTTGAGCCGTTATTTCATCGGCGATGTGTTCGAACGAAAGCCGATAACCAACCATGAGTATTACACCCAGCGAGGGCGAATCGCCGAATTGTTCGGCTATCGCCTGTGGACGTCCGACTTCCTGCCGCAGCTTGCACATCAAGTCGAGTCTATTGTACGGCGCGATGTCTCCCCAGGATTTATCGCTGCCGAATTGCTCATATGGCTTAACGAACACAAAATCATTCGGCCTGGCTATACCACTCTGCAAGAATTGATCAGCGAAACCCTATCTGCCGAACGCCGGCGGTTGGGCGGCCTGCTTGCGGAAATACTCGATGACGAGGCCAAAGCCACACTGACCCAGCTCCTGGTGCGTGATGATACCCTGTCTCAATTAGCGGCGCTAAAGCAAGATGCCAAGAATTTCGGCTGGCGTCAGATGACCCGTGAACGCGAGAAGCGCACCATGCTGGCATCACTGCACAGGATTGCAAAAGCCTTGCTGCCCAAGTTGGGCGTTTCACAGCAGAACTTGCTCTACTATGCGAGTTTGGCCAATTTTTATACCGTTCACGACTTGCGACACCTCAAGCCGGAGCAAACCTATCTCTACTTGTTGTGCTATGCCTGGCAACGCTACCGGCAGTTTACCGATAATCTGGTCGATGCGATGGCTTTCCACATGAAGCAGTTGGAAGATGAAAGTAGTGCAGTCGCAAAGCAATCGTTTGTTGCCGTTCAAGTACAGCGCCGTCAGGAAACCCAGCAGGTTGGGCGCCTGTTGCTGCTCTATGTGGATGACACGGTAGCCGATGCCACGCCATTCGGCAATGTGCGGCAGCGCGCATACAAGATCATGCCGAAAGACACGCTTCAGGACACAGGTCAGCGCATGAGTGTCAAACCAGCGAGCAAATTGGCCCTGCATTGGCAAGCGGTTGACGGCATGGCCGAACGTATTCGCCGCCATTTAAGGCCGTTATACGTCGCGCTAGATTTCTCCAGCGTCACCCCCGACAGTCCCTGGCTTGCCGCGCTTATTTGGACCCAAGGCGTATTCGCCAAGCAGCAACGCCTTTCACAAAGACCGCTTGATGAATTCCCGCCAACCACGCTGCCGAAGCGATTGCGACAGTATCTATTGATCTTCGATGCCGACGGCAAGCCGACTAGTCTACATGCCGACCGCTATGAATTCTGGTTATATCGTCAAATCAGGAAACGCCTGAAGTCTGGCGAAATCTACATTGACGATAGCTTGCAACACCGCCATTTCTCTGATGAGCTGGTATCAATGGAAGACAAGGCCGATATGTTGGCACAGATGGACATCCCATTTTTGCGCAAGCCGATCAATACCCAGCTTGATGCACTTGCGGCCGAATTACGAGAGCAATGGGTAGCCTTCAATCGCGAACTGAAACAGGGAAAATTGACGCACCTGGAATACGATAAAAATACGCAGAAACTGTCCTGGCGTAAGCCAAAGGCTGATAAACACAAGGCATCCGAGCGAACATTTTATGAAAAATTGCCATTTTGCGATGTTGCCGATGTATTCCGTTTCGTCAATAGCCAGACCCCGTTTTTGTCTGCGCTGAAGCCCTTGCAACCGCGATATGCAAAGAAGGTAGCCGACAGTGACAGCCTGATGGCTGTCATCATCGCTCAGGCAATGAATCACGGCAATCTGGTTATGGCTCGTACTAGCGATATTCCGTACCACGTTCTGGAGACAAGCTACCAGCAGTACCTTCGGCAAGCATCCCTTCAGGCCGCTAATGACCGCATCAGCAACGCTATCGCGGAACTTCCGATCTTCCCCTATTACTCGTTCGACTTGGAAACGCTGTACGCCGCTGTCGATGGTCAAAAATTAGGTGTTGAGCGGCCAACCGTAAAGGCCCGACATTCGCGGAAATACTTTGGACGCGGCAAAGGCATAGTGGCCTATACGCTGTTGTGCAACCACATACCGCTAAATGGTTATCTAATCGGCGCGCATGAATACGAAGCCCATCATGTTTTCGATATCTGGTATCGCAACACATCCGATATTGTGCCGACCGCGATCACGGGTGACATGCACAGCGTTAACAAGGCAAACTTTGCTATTTTGCATTGGTTCGGCTTGCGCTTTGAACCTCGATTTACCGACCTAAATGACCAATTGCAAGAACTTTATTGCGCCGACGATCCTGCGTTGTACGATGATTTTCTAATCAAACCGGTCGGCCAGATCGATAGTGAAGCCATTGCCAAAGAAAAACCGAACTTCGATCAGATTGTCGCTACGCTTGGTCTGAAAGAAATGACGCAAGGTACGCTGATCCGCAAGTTATGCACCTATACCGCGCCGAATCCGACACGCCGCGCGATCTTTGACTTCGATAAACTCATACGCAGCATTTACACATTACGTTATCTGCGCGATCCGCAACTGGAGCGCAATGTTCATCGCTCACAAAACCGTATTGAATCCTATCACCAGCTACGCGCAGCCATCTCAAAAGTTGGCGGAAAGAAGGAATTGACCGGACGCACCGACATAGAAATCGAGATCAGTAACCAGTGTGCAAGGTTGATTGCCAATGCAATCATCTACTACAACTCGGCGATATTGTCGAAGCTATTGACTAAGTTCGAAGCGAATGGGAATGCTAAGGCATTAGCGTTAATTACACAGATGTCGCCTACGGCTTGGCGGCACATCTTATTGAATGGGCACTATACCTTCCAAGGCGACGGAAAACTCATAGACTTGGATACCCTTGTGGCGGGGTTAGAATTGGGATGACGGAATTTTCGGCGGTTCCGGCTTACAACCCCCAATACTTCGCTATCGGACACAAACATTGCTTCAGCGCCAATTACCTCAATTCGGTTACGATTACGGGTAAGCAAAGGAGCAACATTCTCCACACAATTATGCATCAGTTGGGCGACGGCAACAGGGCTAAGCGCAACTTCATAACGATCAGCCTCAAGCTGTGCATGTAACAAAATATTGTCGATCAAACTATTCAAGTCATTAACGCGAATCAATGCCTTAGTATGTAAAGCCCGGTTTTCTGAATACATTGGATCGTCCGGTAGACGCTCAGCCAGTAGCTGCAAATACCCGCCGATTGCGTGTAAAGGGGTTTTCATCTCATGACTTACCATTGACATGATCTGCGCCTTGTAAACGTTAGCCGTTTTACTGCTTTCAAGTGCGATTTTCAAAGCACTTGTTCGTTCCTCAACACTTTTCTCTAATTCGGTTTCGGTTACTTCTATGTTAGCCAACATTTCATTTAGCGTAATTCTCATGTTATTGATTTCCGGTGAGCCAGAGAAGTGAACGCGATTTCCGCGCTCACCAATACTTACCTTATTAAGAACCGTTGCCATTTCCATCAAAGTGGAAGTAAACAATCGAGACAGCCTCCGGACGATAACAATAAAGAATAAAGAGAAAATCAAAGTAATCAATATTGATCCTAGTAAAAGCTTCCTCATTACTAGGTCATACTCGGCCTTGGATATTACAAGTTCGACATATCCTAAATAAATGTCTTGGTATATAGGGGAATAGAAGCACCATGAATCTCTGTTATCCACATAACGAAGTTCGTCTATACTAATCAACTGCACTACATTGCAGGAATACCGTGATCCATAAGATGCCAACGGTTCACCATGATTATTGTAGATCGATGCGCCCAATACGTTTTTGTCAGAACCTATATTATGCGAAGTAATATCATAACTGGGCTAGGGGGCTCAGCTCAAACCTGCGCAATTTTTTAATCGTATTAAAAACAGTTACATAAAAATGCAAGATGCCAAAATTGCTTGATTAAACACATCCCTACTACTTTCCAGCAAGGTGAAGTTTTCTTTCGCTCGGGTGATGCCCGTATAGATCAGTTCACGGGTAATAACAGGACTTCTGTTTTCAGGCAGCACCAAGGCAACGTGACTAAACTCCGAGCCTTGGGATTTATGAACCGTGATGGCAAAAGCGGTTTCCACATCCGGCAGCCGCATCGGCGATATCCAGCGTATCTTGATGTCAGCCAAGGGATCGTCGTTTGGAAATGCCACCCTCAGTTTCCCGTTGCTGTCTTTAAGGGCAATGCCGATATCGCCGTTCATCAGGCCCAAATTGTAATCATTCCGAGTCACCATGACGGGACGGCCTTCATACCAAAGGCTGGTTTTTTGTTGTGGAAACAACCAGTCTTCGATGCGCTGATTGAGCTCTTCTATTCCCCACACGCCACGGCGCAGAGCGCAGAGCACCTGAAAGGTATCAAAGGCTACCAGCACTTGTTTAGCCCAGTCATCGTATTGGGTGTTATCGGCAGGACGATTTTCCTCGATCACTGCCAGATAATAGCCATAGCCTTGACGATCATTGGGTTTGCCGTTGTCATTGACGCCGGCATTCAAGGTCACCAGTTTTTTTAACAAGCGGTTTGCCGCATCCGGATTAGGCTGTTCTCTCAGCTTTAAATACTCTGTACGCGGTTCAGGTATTAAATCCGCATAGGTACTTAGATTATTTAAGACGGCTTGGGCTTGCTCGGCATTCCCTAGATTCACCGCTTTGGCCAGCTGGCCAATACCACTGAGTTCATTAAACCGGTGGCTATACCGAAGCATGATGGTTTGTTGGTTGATCGCCGAACCGGTAACTGTGGGCGCATCTAACAGCTCACCTGCATACTGGTTAATCCATGCCCGTGTCGACTCGTCGTAGGCACTGTTTTCGGCGCCAAAGCATAAATCCCCCATCACAGAACCGGCTTCGACCGACGCCAATTGATCCTTGTCGCCCAGCAATATTAATTGGGCAGTATCCGGTAGCGCATCCAGCAACGAGGCCATCATTTCCAGATCTATCATCGAGCCCTCATCGACAACCACAATATCCGCGACGATGGGATTATCTCGATGATGAATAAATCGCCGAGAGTCGTGCCGGCTTCCTAGCAAGCGATGCAACGTGCTGGCTTTCTTGGGGATGGCTTGTTTGATGTCCTCACTGACGTTTAGATGATCCAGCGCCTTGCCAATGGATTCACTGACCCTAGCGGCCGCTTTGCCGGTGGGTGCGGCTAATAAAATATTCAGCTTTTTCGTATGGTTTGATTCGTATTGGGTTAGGTTAATCAATAGTGCTAAGAGCTTCGTCAACGTCGTGGTTTTACCGGTACCCGGTCCTCCGGTAACGATGGTAAACCGCGAACGCAAAGCCAACACACAGGCGATTTTTTGCCAATCTGGGATCTTTGAGTTTTCAGCTGTTTCAGGGATAGCAGGAAACAAGTCTGTTAATTGATCGCGCAACGCGACGGGCAAATGCTCTCGGATTGGCCGCAAGCGTTGTTGGATACTCGTATTCAGGGTTTGTTGATAGTGCCAGTAACGCCGTAAATATAAACGCCCCCCTTCCAAAACCAAAGGTGTGCTGCCCTGCCCCAACGCAACCAGCTTCGATTGTTTCAGCGCCGATAGCCAATGTTCCAAATTAAATGCTTGCAGCGCCGATAACTCGCGGTTTGCCAATTCATGCTCGACTTTCCAGGCATCATCGGTCGGAATGGCCAGCGTTAAGCCAGGCTGTTGACAGAGTTTTTCTAAATCCAGATACACTTCACCTCGATCCAGCTGGTGACTGACCAGAGCCCCGGCCCACAGGACGGCATCGCTCGCATTCTGATCCTGATCGAGCAGAAAACGGACGAAAGCTCTGTTCAACTGGCTTAACCAACCCCGCACTATCCATTGATCCATGTTTTCAAGTACGGATAATCCCTGCGTCATAGTGTGTCTCCATTCAGCGTCGATGCCGAAAACAGTTTATCCAGGCCCTCGATGAGTTCACGCGGCGGTTTAGTCAACAGCCGGCCACCGCTTGGGCTTTGCGATCCACGCAGAAATAAGTACAGTCCGCCGCCGATATGCGTATCGTAATCGTACTGTTCACCCAGCCGAACCTTCAGCAAACGATGCAACGCCAGTAAATAGAGTGAATATTGCAAATCGTAGCGTTTTGACAGCATCGCCTGTTCAAGAGCCTCCTGCGTATAACTCGCATCATCATTGCCCAGGCTATTAAACTTGTAATCCACCACGTAATATTGCTGCTGATACACAAACACCAAATCCATAAAGCCTTTTAATAAGCCGTTGACGAATCTCGGCAGCAAACTCGGCCGGGGAAGCCCTGCAAAGGTATGTCGGGTCACCAGCTGGTCTAAGGCTTGAACATTGACGGCGTCCGCCCCCAGCAGAAACTCCATTTCAGCCTGATAGTCATCGGCACCCAGTTGAGCCAAACTCAGATTTTCACCTTCCAACAAGGGCATGCTTAACCAGACCGATAATGCCGAGGCAATAATCTCTTGTTTGTGAGTCCATTCACTGGCGGTAAAGCCCTTTTGGATTAATTGTTGGCCTAGCGCCGGATTGGCCTGCACAGTCGAAAAACCTAATTGTGCGCATTGCTCCAGCAGGTCATGAATCAACACCCCAGGCCCTGAGCCTCGGGCTAAACCGTGAATGCCGGCCAGTGGCTTTAGCGTCGGCGCGAGATTCAGGTCCGCTTCATCATTTTGTTTATCGTCCCGGGCGGTTTCCAGTTCTTGCGGCAGAGGCGGTTGCTCCTCCTGGATCAACTGAGTCTCTTCAATTTGCAGGGCGCTATAGCTTGCCACCCACCAATTATTGGCAATTCTGGCGGCGGCAGTGCGCGTGGATTCCAATTGCTCCGTTTGTTGCGGGGCAAGGTAAAGCTCATCGTTGATGGTGGGTAAGCCGGTCAGCAGGATGGACTCGCAATGGCCTTTCAGGTGCGTCAGTTGTGAACCCAACGCGCCGACGGACAGTCCGGCTTGCCAGTTCAACAGCGAACCCATGGCGGATTTTTCCAGCTGGCATTCCTTGGTATTGCCGAATTTAATCGGCGCTATCCCTAACCAGCAGGCATGTTGCGCTCGAGTCATGGCGACATACAGTAAGCGCAAGTCTTCCTGCAGGCGTTCTTCATCGCTTAACGCCCTAATGTCATCCGCCTTCGTCAAATCGATGTTGAGGATTTGCTGTTCATCGTGATAGCGGTAGTGGGTATTGAATCGGCTGTTGATTTCCCGAAAGCTGCATATAAAAGGCAGAAACACCAAGGGATACTCAAGGCCCTTGGATTTATGGATGGTGACGATTTTGATCAGATTGGCATCGCTTTCCAGACGGATAATACCTTCGTCGCCGGATTGACTACTCTCGGCTTCGATAGCCTCCGCCAGATAACGGATTAAAGCCTGCTCGCCTTCGAGCTGGCCGCTGGCTTGTTGCAGAAGCTCCGCCAGATGCAATAGATTAGTGATGCAGCGTTCGCCTTCACTGTCCGCGGTGAGCCGCGCATGCAAGCCATAATCGCTCATCAGTTGCCGCAAGGTCGGCAAAATACCATCCTGTTGCCAGCGCGCCTGATAACCCAGGAAACGTTCCAATTGCTCTTCCCAACCTGGCTCATCTATCGCCAGTTGCTGCAGCGCTTGATAAGACCAACCAAAGGTGGCGGTACTTAACGCGGTGCGCACCTTGCGTTCATTACGCGGTTCGGCGAGCGCTTTCAGCCACAGCAACAGGTCTTTCGCCTCACGGCTGGCAAAGATCGAGTCGCGCTCGGACAGATAAACACTACGCAATTGGCGTCTGGCCAGTGCGTTTCGCATCACTTTGGCTTCGGCGCCGCTTCTGACTAAAATCGCAATATCCGAAGGTTGTAAGGACTTTAACTTTTTTGATGATTTAAAACCGGTACGGCCTTGCGTCGCCAAATTCAGCAAGCCCACAATCTCGCTGGCCGTCACCTCGGCCATGGTTTGCCGATATTCCGGCAGTCCCACGGGCTTTAGCTGGCCATCGGCATCGGTGATATCCCAATGCCAGAGCGTTAAGGCCGGCGCCGCCAGATCGTTGATGACCCATTCATCCTCACGGCCCTGGGCGGCCACAGCAATGAACGGCAAGGGATTATCATTCTCGCGTTTGAACCGAAAAGCCCCGTTGGGCTGCTGATCGGCATATAGAAAGACCTGATTCACCGCGTCCACCAGATGTTGGGTAGAGCGGTAGTTAGTGCCTAGCGTGTAATGCTTCCCCTCCGTATCTTGATGCGCCCTGAGATAGGTATAAATATCGGCCCCCCGGAACGAGTAGATCGCTTGTTTAGGATCGCCTATCATCAAGCAGCCCAACTCAGCATTGCCCTCTGCCGGATACAGGGTGGAAAAAATACGGTATTGAACCGGGTCGGTATCCTGAAACTCATCGATTAAGGCGATGGGGTATTGCTGCCGAATCACGCTTGCCAAGCGCTGACCGTTGTTGCCTTGCAGGGCTTGATCAAGGCGGGTCAGCATGTCATCGAACGTCATCCGCGCCACACGTTGCTTTTCACTGTCGTAACGGTTGCGAATCCAGTGGATGGCGTGTTTGATCAGTTCGATTTTTAAATTCGGTAATGCCGCGAGTTGCCCCGGTAATCGGCTAATCGCCTCAAAGCCGGGATGCACGGGTGGCGTTTGACCCGATTTGGCGAGGTTTGCCATACCGGCCGGCGAAAGGCTTTTAAAACCCGTTAGAAGATCAAGCGATTCCTGATTTGGATCAGAACTCCAGGTTGCTATTTTACCGATCCAGCTCTGAATGGAATTGGACTTATAGTTTACGCCAGGCAGTACTTTGTTTTTAACTGCTGTTTCCACTAACGCTTTAATTTCATCTGCCCATACTCCCCAGGGCTGCTTGAGTAATTGCAAAGCCTCTTGTTTGGCGGTATTGACTGCGGTCATCAAGGTTTTGATGTCTTGATCGGGCGTCAGGCAGTCTGGAATTGGATCGGCGTTATTTAACAGCGATCGAATTTCCCCGAGTAAGTTATCCGGTTGCTGAAAAAGGCCATAGAGCGCCAGAAAGTCCGGGTCGTCGTGCGCCATTTCGTAATAGAACGTGCGCCAATAATCTCTAACCACTTCGTTCAACAGTTCGGTATCGTCGGTATTGACCTCCTGATGAAACAGGCTGCCACTATCGAACGCATGTTGTTGCAACATGCGATTACACCAGCTATGGATGGTATAGACAGCCGCTTCGTCCATCCAGTTGGCGGCCAGTTCCAGACGCCGGGCACAGGCTGGCCAGAGAGCCGGATCATAATCCGCGCGGATGGCTTCCAGAAAGGCATCGCTTTTCACCGGTTTCTCACGGAAAAAACGCGCGACCTGGCTAAGACGCTCTCGAATCCGTTCGCGCAACTCTTTAGTCGAAGCTTCAGTAAACGTGACCACCAGAATTTCCGGTGGCAATAACTCACGCCTCGGAAGTGAGTCGTCGGGTTGATGCCCCAGTATCAAGCGCACATAGAGTGCCGCAATGGTATAAGTCTTACCCGTCCCGGCGCTGGCCTCAATCAAGCGGGTCCCGGACAAGGGAAACGTCACCGGATTTAACGCAATAGCCGTACTCATTCTGACACTCCCTGTGCGATTTCGGTTTGCTGGATTTGATTAAAGGCCGGTTGATACAGCGTTTCCACCCAATATTGAAAAGCCTTATCTTGATAGTTGTTTTGACCCGACTTTTGAGCGGTTTCCTGAGGGCTTTGGTTTAAACTGGCAAAATCCGGAAAGAATCGTGTCAGATAGGCATCGTAATCTACCTCCCCTGGCGTCCAATCATCCCCTTGGTATCGGCTGATGGCTTTTTCCAGGGCTTTATCCTGATCACTGTTGGCAGCGGCGGCCAGCCAGGCAAAAGCGGTTTTGCAGGCCACCGGCAACGGGGCTTGCATCCCTTGGTGATACGCTTCGACCAGGGATTGCAGGTGCGCATAAGCCTCGGCTTGATCGATGGCGGGGATTTCAATCACCGTATCGGCGGCAATCACCAGCGTCTGTACCGGTAAATGATCGGCACACGCCGCCAGATGCTGCACCCAATGTAATAACAAATTGGGGTATTTGAGGGTCTTGTCTTTATTGATCAAGCGCTGAGCGGTCAAATAAATCAAGCCATCCCCCTGCTGATCGCTGCTACGCCGTAACTGGCTCAAATCACCCGTCAAATGTACCGTCACCCCATCGGTCAGGGTAAAGGGCGGCAAATGGGTGGCATGAGCTTCGAGTTCGCTGGACCAGATGGGCAGTATTGCTTGGTACTGCTGCCAGGCCAATTTGACCGGTTCGCTGATGGCGTCATAGGTGGCCTGAGCAAATCCGCCTAAAGGCAGCAGGCCCTGCTGGGCCATGGCGGATTGTTGCTGGGTAAAAAACGCCGCGGTGTCATCGAGATCGGCGCCGTTCGCCTGTTCGCTGTTTAAGCGTTGCAGCAAGGCTTCACTCAATACATAGGCTTGCAACGCGTCAAAGCCAAACGGTTCATGATCTTCGCTGGTGACCGTTTCCTCATCGAAGCCAAACTTCAGGGTATGATTGCAGAAGGCTTTGACTGGGGCTTTTAAAAAGCGGGCCAGCGACTCCAGAGAAAGCGTGAACCCTTTTGCTTCCAGATTGGGTACAGATCGCTCGGATAAATGGCTATCCGTTGCCGGCTCATACCATTCCCGCGCATAGGTAAACAGCCGCGGATCACGATTTTGCAGCACATAGGCCAAACTAAACGGTTGCAGTGGATGTTCGACGGTCAAGGACGCCAGTAAGGAAACCTCATCCGCAAGCCGCCATCCCTGAGCTAACACTTCGCGTAATTGACTGATCAACACCGAAGGCGGTCGCTCGCTGTTATCGCGGATGCTGCGCCCTACCCAGCTGATATACAACTGCTGTCTCGCCGACAATAAGGCCTCCAGAAACAGGTACTGATCGTCCTGCCGGCGCGAACGGTCGCCGGGACGATATTGGCCTCGTTGGCTCATCAGATCAAAGCTGGGTGCTTGTTGATTGCGCGGATAGTCGCCGTCGTTCATGCCTAACAGGCAAATCACCCGGAATGGAATGGCGCGCATCGGCATCAAGGTACAGAAATTGACGCGGCCGCTGAGGAAACGTTGCTGCAAGGACGGTTCATCCACGCTGGAGAGCCAGGCCTCACGCACCACATTAATCGGCATCGTATCCGTTTCCGTTAAACCTGCTTGCTCGCAGGACTGGCCCCACTTAGCTAAGGAACTGGTCAGCGTTTCCAGGGTTTTTCGTTCCTGGTCGTTGCTGACGCTAAAAAAGTCGTCCAGCAGCGCTAACAGGGTCCGTTGCCAATCTTTGGTATTTTGTTCACGCTTGAGTAACAAGGCGAATTTCTCAAGCGTCTCCAACAGAAAGGACAAATCGCCCACCCATTGCGCCTCCAGCCCGCCAATTTCGGGATAAGGCTCGATCTGTGCAAAGGCTTCGCCGGCACCCACCGCATAACCTAATAACATTCGGCGTAAACCAAACTGCCAGGTATTGGCCTCCAGATGGGACGGCATACTCACCGTCTGGGTACGTTGTTCGGCATTTAAGCCCCAACGAATGCCGGCTTCTTCAATCCATTGGTGTAATTTGGGAATAGCCGCTTCATCGATAGTAAAACGTGCCCGCAGTGCCGGCACTTCCAGTAAGCCCAGAAACTCGCTGACGGCAAAACGCGATTCCGGCAAATTCAGTAAGGCCTCGACGGCCACCAGCATGGGGTTTTGACCGCGTTGCTGTTGGTCGGCCAAACTGTAGGGAATATAGCGCGGATCATCCGCTTGAATCTGGCCAAACACCGCGCGGATATGCGGCGCATATTGATTGATGTCCGGCACCATCACAATCACATCGCGCGGGTAAAGCGGTTCCCGGTTTTGTTTGGCGGCGGCAAAACGGGCGAGCAATTGATCGTGCAAAATTTCGACTTCCCGCTGCGCGCTATGGGCAATATGAAAGGCGATGGAATCATCCGCTGCGGGTAGGAGCATGGGCTCTTCCGGCAAAGGCTCCAGATCAAGAATGGACTGCTGGAGATGTTGCAATAAACTGCGTTGACCGAGTTCCCCATAGTCTTTGAATAGATCGATTTTGTTCTGCGGCCAATGCCAGTGCTCATAGTGCTGGGTTTCATCAAAATGGTCCAGCAAGCGAATGTAATCACGGCCCTGTTTACCCCAGGCGGCCAATAACGGCGACGCATGAAGGTGCAGTTCTTCGGCGGTCAATGAGGAGGTCATCCCCGCTTTATAGGACTGCCGCCGCCGCTCGGCTTTGAGAAGTTCCTTGTCTTCGATAATATCGGCCCAGTAGTGCTGGCAAGGGTTATGGACAAATAAGACAATCTGACAAAACTTGCCCAGCTTGGCCAACACTTCAAGCGATTGTTGCGGCAGGGACGACAACCCAAACAAAATAATCCGCCGAGGAATCCCCGCTGGACGCTGATCCAGCGTGTCGATATGCGTCATAAACTGGGCATGCACCGATGCTCGACTGGCGAACTGCATCGACGCCTCGCCCAAATCCTCAAGCACCGCCCGCCATAAAAGGGCTTGCCAGTGCTGTTGTTCGGGCAGAGGCTTGATCTCACCGTGGGCGTTGCGCAACACATCATTCCCATCGGCCCAATCCGAAATCCAGTCCGAACGGTACACCTGATATTGGTCGAACAGATCTGCGAGTTGTTCGGCCAATTGATAGCGTTTACGGCTGTTGCTGTCATCCGCCAAAAAGCCGGCCAGGGTTTCAAAACCAGATTGAGTGATCAGCTTGGGCAACAAACGATACAAACGCCAAATCAGCGGGGCTTTGGCCAGGAGTTGCTCTTTGGGAATTTGCTCGCCCAATACCGCACGATAGGCACTCCAGATGAACAACGAGGGCAATTGCACTTTAGTCGCGGCAACAATGCCTAATAAGGCGTTTTGGGCCAAGTTTTGTTTCAACCACTGCCCCATGCCATTGCTCTGCACCAGGAAAATCTCGTTTTCCAAGGGGGCTAGCGGGTGTTGGCGTAGCCAATATTCTAGGACATCCCGGAGTTCTTCCAGTTGATTGGAATGAATCACGGCAATACCGCTATCCAGTGGGCTGGTGTGATTTGATGCGGTCATTATATGTTGCCCTATGATTTTAGTGATCGACTCGGTGCATCTCGCCAAGGATCAGCTTGGCTACTGTCACACCCCTCCCCCTAACCTGTGGATCGGTGCGTCTAGCGTTTTTGGGTTGACTTTAATCCGGCACTTCATAGCCTGGCGCCAGTAGTGCAGTGGAAACGCCATATAACGCGAGATAATTTTTAAGCCAAAGTCGGTATTCCTTTCCTTTTAGCTTATGATCGGCTGAACAATCGACGATCCATTGGCGAAGTACATACCCGGCGACTGCCGCTCGCAATTTAAGGTGCAATACACCGTTTGTCATGCCGTAATCGCACTCAATAATTTCAGGGTATTCCTGATTGGGGTGTGGTACCAAATCTAATTCAACAATGCGATTCCACTGGATATCGGCAGAGGGTAGCTCATCACTCTGAATGGTGCTGTCTTCAATGAACTGGCTTTTCCGGACCCGAGTAAAAACGAAATCACGAAATTCCTTGGATTTTCGGTCAAAAGCACGAACGTGCCAACGCAGCCCATCGTTTACCAAGGCAAATGGGGCAATTTCACGGGTTGATGCTCCGCTTGAATGCGATACGTACTCGATGTTGACTATTTTTTGTTGATGAATGGCTCGAGTAATAGGCGCAAGAATCGCCATGGTTGGCTGGTTTAAGATTCTGGGTAATTCACAGGACAGCAGAGAACTGCCGCCGCCACTAATGCCGTCACCGAATCCCTGAGAAAGTGCTGTCAAGACCCGCTCGGGTACATGATTAAAGGCTGGTACGAAGCCCTCCCCTATCACATAGTATTTTGCTTTGTTATCAAAGCTAATGTTGTCAGGAAAGATTTCTCGGTATTGGGCAAAATCCCTTGTCGCAACTGCTGGAGCAACTCCGAATCTCTGAATCAAATCCTGTCGCCGTGCATCCCCGAGAAAATACAACCGAAACTCAATGAAGATGAGCCGCTCCCGTTGGGCATGACTAAGCGTATCAATGATGTCTGGATAAGGGGCAATGGTATTCATGGAGGGGTATTCTATAGATCTGGCAGGGTAAAGCAACTTATTGGATATTTGACATGATCATAATGAGTATGTTTTATAAATCTGTAGATCATTACTTATACCCAAAGGAGGTCGCATGGCTACAAATCCACCGAAAGGCGATGGGCATCGCAATGGCGCAGTACGAGATCGTTCACAAACTCAAACTCCATCAGGACACTGGGTCAAACGTGACACGGATACTGGCCGATTCAAGAAAGTCGCCCAAGCGGCCTTTTGATTTATTTGTTAAACCCTAGCCATGACTTTCGAAGCCTGTTTTCCTGTGTTCAGCGAGTTGCGCCCGCATCTTTCGCAGGAACAGCTTTTAGCCTAGGTTCGCCGCCAACAAACGCAGTCCTACCAAATTCTGGCTGTTAGACAACAAGGTGCCGTTAAAAGCGTGGCGGGTTTTCGTTTCTCCGAGTTTTTGGCCTGGGGCAAAATACTGTATATCGACGATTTGGCCACGTTAAGCGGCGATACTTCGCAAGATTCTGCCAGCGCCTTGTTCGATTGGCTGATCCAGCATGCGTTAAGCGCACGGTTGCCGTGGCGTAACTTTGGATTCCGTTTATCGGCGCCATCATGCGCATCAATGGTATCTTAACCGGGGCTTTCAATTGAGCCGCCACCACTTTTCCCTGACATGCAACTCGTAACTCTGCAATGAAAATACTGGCTTTATCCGGCAGCTTGCGGGCAGCGTCCATCAATTCGGCCGTGTTGCGCACGGTGAGGCTTCTGGCGCCGGTCTCTATGGAAGTCTATTTGTTCGCGAGACTTGGCGATTTGCCCTTGTACAATCCGGACTTGGAAAACGCGCCTCCGGCCGCCGCACAGCTATTACGCAACGAAGTCGCCTCGGCGGATGCCTTGCTGATCGCAAGCCCGGAATATGCCCACGGCGTTACCGGTACCATCAAAAACGCACTGGATTGGCTGGTGGGCTTCGAAGGCTTTGTTAACAAACCGGTGGTGGTATTGAACGCGACGCCGCGGGCCCATCACGCCGACGCCGCGCTCCGGGAAACCTTGACCACCATGTCGGCCAACCTGATCGAAGCGGCATCGATCACTTTACCGTTGCCGAGCGCGAATGTCACAGAGGAGAACTTGTTGGCTTTGCCGGAGATCTCGGCTTTATTGAACGGAGTATTGGCACAAATCCAACGCGAGGTAATGAATCCCTACCTCGACAGTAGCCACTATATCGACAGCCAACATCCGCTGATCGTAGCGAAAGCGGCAAAATTTGCGGAGGGCTGCGCCGATGAGGAAGAGATCGCCAAGCGCTGTTTCGAATTCGTCCGCGACCAGATCAAACATAGTTGGGACTACCAGCAGAATCCCTTGACCTGCAAAGCCTCCGAGGTGTTAATCCACGGCACCGGCTATTGTTATGCCAAAAGCCATTTGCTGGCCGCGTTGCTACGCGCCAACGGCATTCCCGCCGGGTTGTGTTACCAGCGATTGACGATAGACGGCGACCAACCCTCTTTTTGTCTGCACGGATTGAATGCGGTCTACTTGCAGCAATACGGCTGGTACCGGATCGACGCGCGTGGCAATAAGCGCGGCGTGAACGCGGAGTTTTGCCCGCCGCTGGAGAAATTGGCGTTCCCGATTGTGAATCCTTTGGAACAAGATTTGCCCGGTATCCGGGCTGAGCCCTTGCCGGCCGTTGTCAAAGCCTTAACCGAAAACCAAACCGTCGAGCAGGTTTACGACAATTTGCCGGACGTCGATCCTCAAAACACGGTCGCGGCGCCTGGCGGGATAATGTCTTAGTGGAAAGGCTATGGCGATCCGTCAAATACGAACGAGTCTACCAGCACGTTTAGGATTCAGTCGGTCAAGCCCGCGCCTCAATTTTTGATTATTTCAAGTGGTACAACCACGAACGACCGCATTCCAGTTTGGAACGAAAAACGCCACAACAGGCGTATAACGATGGCTTGCTAATCCTCAAGTTGGCTGCCTAAACCATGGTAGGGATTTCACTTTAAATTCCGGTTTTGCTGTTCAAACGAATGGGGTCACTTCTCAACATCAGAAATTTGATCACCACCCCTTCAAGAAATTGACCGCTGCCGTTCTAAAGGGTCCTGTCGGTAATAGAGCTTCAATTGCCGATAGACGTCAGGGTAATGTGCTTGCAATACCTCTGGAAGGGAGAAGAAATATTCACTGACGACCGCAAAAAATTCAGCAGGACTTGTTGCGGCATATGAATTGATGTAACTGTACTGGTGATGTTGAAGGCGTTCAATCAATCCTTCATATGCAGTCGTTAAAGCTGCTGTCCACTCTGGTACGCGCATTTCATAATGCAAAGGGGGATAGCCATTGTTACTACCATTCAGTGCATCGAGCTTGTGGGCAATCTCATGGATGACGACATTCCGACCGGAATGGCTTTCTTGCATATCCTGTTCGACATCAGCCCAGGATAGTATTACTGGGCCACGCGACCAGCATTCGCCACTTAAAATCCTTTCCTGCTGATGTATAACACCAGCACTATCGACGGAATCGCGACGGACTCGAAAAGCACCAGGATAGACAATAACATCCGTCCACCCTGATAAGCAGTTCAAGCCTAAATGTAATATAGGCAAACAGGCTTGACTGGCGATGTTGACGCGCATGATATCGGTCACTAAAAACTCATGGGCGCCGACAATGTTTTTTTCGCGCACAAACAGGGTTGCTAATTCTCGCAGATGCGCTGTTTCGACCGCGCTCAGTCTTTGCAGTACCGATAATTTTTCAGTCGTCTGTTGCCATAGCGCATGTGGAATCGCATGTTGATGCAGGATATAGCGAATACGAAAGCGTTTGAAGAAATTCAAGTTAGGCTAAAAGCGCCGCAATGATGCCAGTCATGAAGATGCCGTCAAACGTTCCGGCCCCGCCAATGGACGCAACGGGCACACCTAGGCTGCCAACATTTTTGAGATGCAGGACATCGGCACCAATCAATACGCCCAGCACGCCGCTGATGTAGGCCAGATGTGCGGCATGTTCTGAGTCCAATATCAACGCTATGGCGACCGAAACTAATGGCGCCACAAAAACAGGCATCCCAAAGCCAATGCCCGGCTCAGGCCGGCTCATTCGATAACTCAATGCTGTCACAGCAGCAAATGCAATACCCAGCTTGATAGGATCAATCAATTGCAATGAGATGAAGTAGAGACATAATCCAACCGGAATTACGCAGCCGCCGACATTGACCGCAATAACAGTATTGCCCTCTCTGGCTGGCTGGAATAACTCCCAGACTGGTTTTCGGCCTGGTAATTCGACCAAATGTCCACTTTCCTGAGTCCTTATCTTGAAGATTGGCAAATTGATCCCGCTGCCAATTAAAGTTCCGACCAACACCATCAGCGTACCCTGTGGGGTCAATCCCAGCTTGGCGAATGCGATTTCAAAAAACTCCACCTGAATCATGGCAACCATCAGCATCGATAAAACCAATAACACTATCAATGGAAAGATGGGCATCGGTGACTCCTAATGTGGGTTATTTAAAATTAAAGGCGTTGCGTAGATCATCGGCTTTAGCGTCACGATCCGTCAAGGACTCCAGATCAAACCGAGTCTCAATCAGTTTGAGGATTGAGGTGGTGTCATAGACAATGTGATCCACATAGCCTTTCTTGGCAAACGGCGAAACAACAATCGCTGGGATTCTCGTGCCCGGTCCCCAATGATCTATCACCGGCGGCGCGACGTGATCCCAAAGGCCACCGTATTCGTCATAGGTGATAATGATGGCAGTGCTAGGCCAGATGCTGCTGTTGCGAATGACTTCAACAACCTCCCGCACTTCTGCATCGGCATCCTGAATGGTGGAATACCCTGGATGCTGGTTTTTACTGCCAACCGGCTTGAAGAATGCCACTTGTGGAAAGTTGCCCTTCAGATCAGCCAATAGATTGGTTTTATCGAGCGATTACGCGAAATCGAACTGGAGGAATACCGCGCGAAAATCCGCAAAGGTATGGAAAGCCCCGCAGTCCCCGCCGAGGATGTTTTCGCGCGGCTGGAAGCTAAATAGCTGGCTATGAACAAGTAAGCCTGATAGATTCATCTCATTAAGATTTGTTCAGCGTTTCCCTAGTTTACCAAACAGGTGACCAATTTTCTTCCGCGGCCTGCATTAGTCATATCCCAGCACCTCCGCAACCGCATCCTCGCCGATAAGGGTCGGTCGAATTATGAATTCCTCAGAAAATGGGCCTTCGCTAAAAACCCTCACAAATCCCTCCAACTCCAACTTTTTCACTGCCTGAGATAGTGATTTTCTTTTGATCTCCCCACGCTCAACGGACTCGGCCAATATTTTGATCGCCGCTGATCCCATCGCTCTAAGGTCAGATACGGCCGCAGTCATCTCCTCTTCGCTGAAGAACATCGACCGGCTTCGCTCTGTCCCAGGCTTGATCGGTCGGTTCATCGATCACCCCCAATCGATGGAAAATTTGCAATTGAAAATCTCTGGCACCGCGGCATAAATGAGTCTCCTCCTTTCCGTGCAATCGCGGGTGATGGCAAATTTGCGATGCAGCAGTAACACAGCGCTCCCTAACCATGTTTGCAATTTCCCTCTGCCCCTCATTTTGCTCGTGAAATGGGCAAGTTGGGCATCTACCAGCCATCACCGGGAAATCACTGATGTCGATGGTTTTCATGGTATTTTTACCACTCGAATTCGCGCTCTGGTGGCATGGTGTAGCCTCTTTGATTTAGCCGCATCTTGCCTGTCAATTCCTCTTCCGGCTCAGCTTCGCCAATAGCTTGTCGAAACATTCCAAAGGCGCGCTTTAAGTAATCTTTGCGGGCGTTCGTATTCTTTAAAATCGAGGTATTGCACTTCGCTTTAGAATCCGCCGGGTTAAAAAATCGGCCTGTATCAAAGCATCGGCGGGTGACAGGATGGTTACACCCAAGAGCTTCAATTCCTCGGCCAACACCAATAAATCCTGATCGCCCGTCACCAGCCAAGGCGCATTGGCGGCCAGAGCCGTGTGAATGAATTTGTTGTCGTCCGGATCACGGGAAAAGGTTTGTTGTTCGATCTCAGGAGGAACACTTACCCAGTGCGCTACCGCATCAACATCGCGCAGCAATTGCTTGCGGTGTTCAATGCTCAGGTAGCGATCGAACTTGGGTCGCCACAAACGATCCTGCAACTCGGCATAAGTGGCCACTGAAAACACCGGCTTGCCTTGGCTGACCAGTTGGCGAATCACTGACGCCGGTGCGCCGGTTTTGCTCAGGAAACTGCTGATCCAGACGTTGGTGTCGACGACAGCGATGAGTCCTGAGTTTTCAGCTTTCATCCGCCAGCAATTGTTCGAGGATTTCCGGTGTCATACCGGCATTCTCGGCTGCATCGGCGGTTTCGTCCATGGTTTTACGCAAGCGGTCGGCATAAAAGGCCCGCATGGCTTCGTAGTCTTCCGCGCTGACCATTACACCAACCACGCGGTCGTGACGTGTCACCCGCACCGGTTCGCGCTGAACGATGTCGAGGAATTCGCCAAAATGGGTTTTGGCTTCGTTGGCGGTGAAAGTTTGCATGGCACCCTCCTAAGACGGGAAGTTTGTTCCGATAATTTAGTCCAAATCGTTCGATTAGGTCAACTTGAGCGTTAACGGTTCCCGCCACCTTAAAGCTGGCCGCTGAAAGCCTAGTGAAGCAGGGATTTTTCAGGTCGTCGAGTGCGGCGATTTTTTGTTGGTAGATGGATTCGAGGCGCTTACCCTAGTTGCCATATGTAATGTAGGGAAAAAATCCTATTAACCCAGGAAAAAATCCGCGCGAATAGCATGCCCAACCTTGCATGCGCCGCTGTTTAATTCCCCTGTATCGTGACGATCGGCGGTTGGACTTTCTCGTCATTCTCCGCTAGTGTCATGATGATCATCAGGAAGGTAAAGATGGCCTTCGACCTGAAGTCGCGATCATCTATCCAATACCAATAGTCGCGATATTTCACCGCTGCAAAGACATCTGACGGCAGCGACTTTTCCGCATGAATCCTGATCAGAGGCGGTAGCGCCTGGGCACCTTCCGGCTCCTGAAACGGCGGATAAGTCCTTTGTTCGGCAATATGCTCAGATGGCACTTCGACATTGGTACCCAGTAGATTCATGATCTGGAAACCGGAACGCGTCTGCACGGCGATAACGTCATCTTTCTCAGCCACCGCCCCATAAACAACTTTAAATTCTTTTAGCTCGGGCCGCAGACCCAACTGTTTTCTGACCAGCAATCTATCGGCCTCGACCTCTGCAGGAAGAGCCGTTTGACTGATCACCAGAATTGTCCCTTCCTGCTTCGTATCCTTGGACAATTCCACCCGTAACCCCAGCACACCGGAAGCCTGGAGACGTTCCAGGGCCGCCAACAGCACGCCAAAATCGGAATCCGCTGCACGCCCTCGCGCGCCGCCTTTACGGTTCGATATCCCATTGATGCTTTGCACCCCAATCTGCAGCAACATGTCCGCGGGCCAGCCCTCCTCAATGAGCCTGAATAGGGCCGGAGGCGGAATCGGCGTCATCATGACTTGCAGAAAATGAGCACCTGTCAGAGGGGTGTAGGTGATCGTCGGCCGATCGGTAAAGCTCCCCGTACTCCCCAGGTTCAAAACATCTCCCAATGCACTTGCACCATTGAGAGTTCCCGTTATTCCCACGGTTCACTGTAACTGGTATTGCCGAAAGACTTCCCGCACTGGGATAACGTCTACAAAACCTTTCGCCGTTGGAGTGCCCAGGGCCGGTTTGAAGCGATGCATGACCGCTTGCGACAGATGTGGCGAGCCCGGGAAGAGCGCGATGCCATGCCCAGCGCGGCGGTGTTGGATGCGCAAAGCACGCGGAGTTCGCCGCAGGGTGGGCCAGTCGGTTACGACGCCGGCAAGAAGGTCAAAGGTCGCAAGCGCAACCTCATTGTGGATACCTTGGGTTTACTGCTGGCCGTCAGCGTGTGTGCGGCCAACCTGCAAGACCGCGATGCGGGCACCGATGCCGTAGCCAGTGCGGTGGAAAAAGTACCCCACCGTGCAACGGTTGTACGTCGACAGTGCTTATGCCGGACAATGGGCGGCCGCCACTGAGGCGAAACACGGGCTGACGGTCGAAGTGGTGCGCCATCCGGCGAATCGGAATGTCGGCCGTTGGGTGAACGCTGGGCAACAGGACTTGTTTCCCGAAACATTGGCAACCGGCTTCACCGTATTGCCGAAGCGTTGGGTCGTCGAGCGTACCCACGCCTGGAACGAACGTGCCAGACGCCTGGTCATGCACCATGATCGCTTGACCAAAGTATCTGAAGCCTGGGTTTGGCTGGCGGAGGCTAGAATGCTGGCCTGCCGATTAGCCAGGTGATTTATTTTGTCTACACCCTCTCACGATACCCTGAAAAACAGCCTTTGAATTTTTTGACGCTACGTCAAAATTCAATAGACATTTTTCTGCTTGCTCGAATATCCATTTGATTTCTATATAAATCCAATTTCCATTGTTGGTTGGGAATGCATTTTTAAGAGCATATTGATATGCGGATTGGGACGACAGCCATAGAAACGGATGTCGAGGTCTTGCCATCTTTCGTTCTTGGGTATTTTCACCGACACCGGCCCGATGCCGGTCTGAATTTCGCGCTCCGGCTGGTAACTGTTCCGAACTACGGCTGGGTAACTTCGATTGACGGTCGATCGTCGCTGTGCGCTCATCCATCCCGCCTTGTTGAGCGCGCCCTCTAAAAAATCGTTTTCCAGGGTCAGTTGGCCGATTTTCGCATGCAGGGCTTGCAGATCGACCGGCGGTGATTCGGGCTCCGTTGGCCTCCCAAACACATCGGCCGCCCGCTAGGCCAGTTGCTTTTTCCAATCGACAATTTGATTTTGATGAACCTCGAATTCCAGGGTCAACTGGGCCAGAATTTTATCGCCCGCCAAGGCCGCCAGGGCAACATTGGCTTTGAAGGCCGGCGAATGTTTTCTTCTCGGTTTTTTGGACATCTTCTGCTCCATTGCTTTGTCCTCGCGGACGGTCACAAGTAGCAGGGTTTTTCACTTAATCGACTGGTCAATTTTTCGGGGCTAGCTCTTAGGAATTACAGCGACAAATGCCATTTCATCCGCCAGCGTAAGTGGCTCTAAGCAAGTCGTGCCGTTTTAGGCCAATATTTCTTAGGTTTGGGCATACCTGTTCACGATCAGTGGATTTTCCTTGCACAAAATACGATTTATGCAAAAAAGCCGAACTGGCTCGCTAAATGCCGTTTGAGTTTTGGCAATCAGATCGAGTCTGAGCCTAATTTACCACTATCGAGGTCGGAAATTAAACTAAGCATGAACATCAATGATACGACCTTTTCCACCATCAGATGATGGGCTATGCACAACCTGTGTTATCTGCTGGACTTGAGCCTGCTGCTGTTGCGGTTTTGCAATTGTAGGAGTATTGACCATCCCATTACTCCGTACGTGATTTGTGGTTGCAGAACCAATATTCATATAGGTCATGATTTTTCCTTATATGTAAAATACCATCGGTCCATTATTTCGTATTGGTGTCAGTTAAAGAAGTGCTTCGCAGGTTTGTATTCGTGCCGGGCCAGCGATAAGAGCCCGTAAATAATATCAGGAATTAGACAAACCAAAAACGCCACGATAGCAACAGCCACATCCGAATGGTTGCTACCGGCAGTCTCAACTATATAAAGCGCCAATCCGCCACTTAATAAATATTGCCAATTCATAACCCACCCCATCCAATTTTTCTTGGATCCATTATCCGAATACCCAAATTAATTGCTGCATAAAGCTTCGCAGTTTTGGCATCAATGACCCAGAACAACTGCGGAAATGCAGCGCAATTCTCATATCCAAAGCAATAGTGATGAATTCCGAATAGCTGCTGGTTAATCACCGGAATTGATACCTTCCCGAACATTCCGAAGAGCCTTAACTATTACTTAAATCTTAATCATTTACACTGTTGGCCAGATGAAGAAACTAAAAGGTCAACATGCGTTTGATATTAGCGGAAGACGATCCGATGATCGGCCAGTCGATCCGGGATGGATTGCAGATGGATGGCTTCGTGGTCGATTGGGTACAAGACGGGGAACAAGCCAAACAAGCCCTATCTCATGCGGCGAGCGAGTACGCTTTATTGCTGCTTGACTTAGGGCTTCCCCGCCTATCCGGCCAGCAGCTACTGGTCGAACTTCGCAAATCCGGCAACACCATTCCGGTATTGATTTTAACGGCGCGCGATGCACTAAGTGATCGAGTCGCTGGCCTCAATAGCGGTGCCGACGACTATCTGGTCAAACCGTTTGCCTTGGAAGAACTCGTTGCCCGTATTCATGCGCTGGTACGCCGGAGTACCGGACGCGGATCATCCGACATTGAATACGGTGCGTTGCGCATCAATCCGTTGAACCACGAAATTTGGTTGCGCAATGCCCTGATTGATTTATCCCCGCGTGAATTTGCCTTGCTGCATGCCTTGCTGGAGCAACCAGGGGCTGTGCTGTCCCGCGCGCAATTGGAAGAGCGTCTCTATGGGTGGGGGCAGGAAGTGGCCAGCAATGCGATCGATGTGCACCTACACAACCTGCGCCGCAAACTCGGTGCGGACATCATATTTAATGTGCGTGGCGTTGGCTTCAAAGTGGTGAAGCCATGAGCACCTCTATCCGCCAACGGCTAACTTATTGGTTAATGCCTGTTTTGCTGCTTTCCGGCACCGCGTTTGCCGTACCGACTTGGCTGAACGTTCACGAAGAAATTGATGAACTGTTCGACAAGGTGTTGCGTGAGGCGGCTTATTCCCTGTCTCATGCAAACCACGCGCAAGGTGCCAAACCGGATTCGAACGGCCTCGCATTGCACGGTGATGGTATTGATTTGGTCAGTCAGATTCGCGATCCAGAGGGGCGAATTCTATTTCAATCTCATCCGTTCTCGCCCATTCCACAAGGCGGAAAGCCGGGCTACGACACCGTGAACTGGCAAAACCAAGCTTGGCGCGTCGTGACTTTAACAACTGATAAGGGTTTGGTTCAGGTCGCGCAAGCGCTGCAAGAGCGCCGTGAAACCGCCAATGAAATCACCCTGCATTTATTGACGCCGCTGCTGATTTTGCTGCCGGCACTGACCTTATGGCTCGGTTGGGCGATTGGTCGCGGTTTAGCGCCGCTGGCTCAAGTCGCCGCTGCTGTGGCGCATCGCAATCCTCATTCGTTAGACCCCATCCCAGACAATGGTTTGCCCGCAGAAGTCAGCATTCTAGTCGGCGCATTGAACGGGTTACTGAGCCAATTGGATCAGGCACTGGCTACGCAGCGACAATTCACCGCCGATGCCGCCCACGAATTGCGTAGTCCGCTCACCGCACTGTCTTTGCAGGTACAACTGGCCGAGCGTGCCACTGACTCGGATCGGCGTGCTCAGGCGTTGCAAACCTTGCGGCAAGGTATAGCCCGTGCCGGTCATTTGGTGCAGCAATTACTGACACTGGCTCGCCTTGATCCGAAAGCCGACGATTCTCCGCTTATACCGTTATTTCTGGATGATCTGGCACGGAACGTAGTGGCCGACTTTGCCCCGCTCGCCGCCAACCGCCATATCGATCTTGGCCTTTCACGAGCAGATCGGGTCAGGGTTACCGGTATTGACGAATCGCTGCGGATTCTGCTTGGCAATCTAATCGATAACGCCATCCGCTATTCACCGGCAAACGCACGGATTGACGTCAGTGTCATTAACGATGCCAAGACGGTTCGCCTGGAAGTCAATGATACCGGCCCCGGCATTGCCTTGAATGAACGCGATCGCGTGTTTGACCGATTTTATAGAGTTTTGAATAACGCCGAATCCGGCAGTGGTCTTGGCTTGGCTATTGCCAAGAGGATTGCCGAGCAACATCAGGCTGATATTACGCTGAGCGATGGGGATGGCGGGATGGGCTTGAAAGTGATCGTCACATTCCCGGAGATCAGAGCATGACACCGTTTGTTTCCGGTCGTTTCCCGTTAACGCTTCTCGCTTTGTCGCTGGCGGCCTGTACCCCGCAAGGCGTGGGTTTAATCGACGTTGCCAACGATCTGGAACAGCGCACGGGACAGCGTTTTGCCGAAACGCGTGCCGACGAAACCGCATGGCCCGCCAATGTAACTTTGGATGCCGGCTTGTCCGAAGACGAATTAGTCAGCTTGGCACTGTGGAACAATGCGGCCTTTCGCGCGACCTTGGCCGATTTGGGCTTGTTCCGGGCCGATCTCGTGCAGGCGGGTATGCTGCCCAACCCTACCTTCTCGATGTTGGTGCCATGGGGCGCAAAACCCTTGGAACTGACGCTGCGCTACCCGTTGGAAATTTTCTGGCTGCGTCCGCAACGGGTCGAGTTGGCAAAATTGGATGTCGAACAAACTGCACAACGTTTGGTGCAAACCGGATTGGACTTGATTCGCGATGTTCGCATCGCCCACGCCGAATTAAGCTTAGCCAAGCGACGCGTGGAATTGGCTGAATCTGCTGTCACATTGAGTCATGCTATCGCCGAACTCACGCAAGCCCGATTGAAAGCTGGCGATGCCAGCGAACTGGAAGTGACCAATGCTCGAGTCGATGCGCTGCAAGCCCTGGAACAAAAAGGCCGCCTGCAACGCGATTGCGAGATTGCCGACGAGCGCTTGCGGCACCTGGTCGGATTGAGCCTGGAGCAGTGGCCGACAAACGTTAGTGCGGAACTGATAGCCCATGATGACCGGTTCGATACCGAAAAGCTGGTCGAACAGGCGCTACTGGCACGTCCCGATCTACGTGCCGCAGAAATCAATGTACAAGGCGCGGGCGAACGCTTTGGCTTGGCGCGAGCCGAAATCTTTAATATCACCGCCAGCCTCAACGCCAAACAAATCAATGGGCCTTTGCTGGCAGGACCGGGCTTGGACCTGACGTTACCTATCGTCAATCAGAATCAAGGTGGCATCGCGCAAGCCCAGGCGCGCTTCGACAAGGCCGCCAGGCAATATGTCGCCACCCGGCAACGGATTGCGCTGGATGTCCGCGAAGCCCATGCCCGATTGCAACAGGCCGGCCAAAGCCTGCAACAGTGGCAACAAACTATTTTGCCGCCGCTGCAAGCCGCCATACAAGACGCTGAAAACGCTTATGCGGCCGGTAATGTCACCTATCTGTTCGTACTAGAAACTCAACGCCGCTGGCTGGACGCGCAATTAAAAACCGCGCAAGCCGCCGCCGATTTGCGCCGCGCCCGTGCGGAACTGGAACGCAGCGTGGGCCAGCGTCTAAAGCCTGCTTGACTCATTATTTCCCGGAATTCAAGACTAGAATCTGTATGAACCGCGTGTCTCCAAACCACAAACTGTTGTTGTCGGCTATAGTGCTTGTTATTGGTAACCTATTGGCTGCCGAAGCAACTGTGCCGCCTGCCAAAATCGAAAACCCGGTCAAGGAAAGCAATTTGACCCAAGTCGTTTTGGCACCCGAAGCCGCGAAGCGGCTGAGCATCGTCACCACTAAAGTTGAAAAACGACCGCTGACGCGCACCCGCTTGTTCGGGGGCGAGATCACGCTACCTGCCTTGAACGGTTCAGGAAAAGCGAACAAGCAATCGGTTTATACCATCCTGCCTTCGCTGGCACCGGCGGAATTGGTGCGTTTGGCGCAATCGCAAATCGACGCCGACGGCCAAGTGGAACAAGCCAAAGTACAAGTGCAAGCCGCGCAAATAGCCTTGAATCGCGCCGAACAGATGCGCCGCGACAAGGTGGGCACCGAACGCTCGGTCGATGATGCGCGAATGCAGCTAGGCTTGGCCGAGGCCAATCTGAAAACCGCGCACGAACGCCGCGATTTGCTCGGCCCCGCGCTGTTGGACGTCAACAACCGCAGCAGGTTTTGGGTGCGGGTGCCGGTCTATGTCGATGATATAGCCGGATTGAATACCGCCGCCCAGGCGCGTGTCGGTGGGCTGACAAATTCGTCCGAGAATGCCACTCGTCTTGCCTTGCCGGTGGCGGCGCCGCCTTCCGCTAATCCGGCTGCCGCCACGGTCGACTTATTCTATGAAGTCAAGAATTCGGATGCATCACTACGTCCCGGTCAGCGCGTTGGCGTGTCTATCCCGCTGCGTGGGGAAGACGAGAATCTGGTCGTGCCGTGGTCGGCGCTTGTGTATGACGTAAATGGCGGATGCTGGATTTATCAAGCACTGCAAGCCAATGTCTACCAGCGCCGGCGGGTACAGGTACTACGGGTGGTTGAAGATCAAGCCGCCGTGATGGGCGACATCGCGGCCGGTATCGAGGTGGTCACCGCCGGCGTGGCCGAATTGTTCGGTACTGAATTCGGTGTCGGCAAATGATGCGTTGGCTGATTTCCGTTGCATTACGCCAACGACTATTGGTGTTGGCTTTGGCTGTGGTGTTGGTGGTTTTCGGCGTGCAAGCCGCCCGGCAAATGCCGTTGGATGTGTTCCCGGAATTTGCGCCGCCGCTGGTGGAAATCCAGACGGAAGCACCCGGACTATCGACTGAGGAAGTGGAAAACCTAATCACCGTGCCACTGGAAAATGCAGTCAATGGCACGGCCTGGTTGAAAACCTTGCGTTCCAAGTCGGTGCTGGGCCTGTCTTCTGTGGTGTGTATTTTCCAGGAAGGCACGGATTTGATGCAAGCCAGGCAACTGGTGCAGGAACGGGTTGCCACCATCGCGCCGCGCCTACCGGTTGTGGCCCGCGCACCGGTGATGCTGTCGCCGTTATCGTCCACCAGTCGGGCGCTGAAGATTGGTATTTCATCGAAAAAACTGTCGCAGATGGAAGTGTCCGAATTGGCGTTATGGACCATTCGCCCAAGGTTGATGGCGGTGCCGGGTGTGGCCAACGTAGCCATTTGGGGGCAACGTGATCGGCAGTTACAAGTGCTGGTCGATCCGGACCGGCTGGCCGCCAACGGCGTGACGCTGGATGCGGTAGTGCGTGCGGCGGGCGATGCGGCCACCGTAACGGCTGGCGGCTTTGTTGATTTGCCTAATCAGCGTTTACCAGTGACGCATGTGTCGCCGCTGCAAACACCGGACGATCTGGCGCGAACCGTGGTGCAATTCACCGGCGGTGTTCCACTGCGCTTGGGCGATGTGGCGGACATTTTCGAAAGCCACCCGCCGCCGATTGGCGATGCAGTGATCAATGATGGTCCGGGATTACTGCTGATTGTCGAAAAACAACCCTGGGGTAACACCTTGGATGTGACGCGCAAGGTGGAAGCGACCCTGGAAGCTCTAAAACCTGGCCTGCACGACGTCGACATCGATCCAACCATCTTCCGTCCGGCAACCTTCATCGAACGCTCGCTGCAAAATTTAAGCGACGCGTTGATCTTGGGCTGCATACTGGTCGCAGTGATTCTGATCGCTTTTTTGTTCGAGTGGCGTACCGCCTTGATCAGCCTGTCGGCGATTCCGCTGTCGCTGTTGGCAGCTGCCTTAGTGCTGTATCTGCGTGGCGGCACCCTTAACACCATGGTGCTAGCCGGTCTGGTGATTGCGGTTGGTGAAGTGGTGGATGACGCAATCATTGATGTCGAGAATATCATGCGCCGTCTGCGCCTTAATCGCGAGGCGGGCAGTCCGTGGTCGCCTTTCCGCGTCGTGTTGAAGGCGTCGTTGGAAGTGCGCAGCGCTGTGGTGTTCGCCAGCCTGATCGTGGCGCTGGTGTTCGTGCCGGTATTCTTCCTCGACGGCTTGGCCGGTACCTTTTTCAGGCCGTTGGCATTTTCCTACCTGTTGGCGATTTTGGCCTCGCTACTGGTCGCGTTGACGGTGACCCCCGCCTTGTGCCTGATGCTGTTACCCAATGCGAAGCAGCGCCAGGGGGATGCACCGCTGACACGGGTTTTGAAACGGCATTATCGCAAGCTGTTACCGGCAATCGTCAGCCGTCCGCAATGGGCGACGGGTTTTCTGTTAGTGGCGTTTGTATCGACAGCTATCGCGTTACCGCGACTTGGCGAATCGTTTCTACCCAACTTTAAGGAAACCGATTTTTTGATGCATTGGGTTGAAAAGCCTGGCACCTCGCTGGAAGCCATGCGCCGTATTACGGTACAAGTTAGTAAGGAACTGCGGGCGATCCCCGGTGTGCGCAATTTCGGTTCCCACATTGGCCGGGCCGAAGTTGCCGACGAAGTGGTAGGGCCGAACTTTACCGAGTTATGGATTAGTTTAGACACGGTGGTTGATTACGACAGTACCGTGGCAAAAATCCAAGCCGTCGTCGACGGTTATCCGGGGCTTTACCGGGATGTGCTGACGTACCTGCGCGAACGGATCAAAGAAGTGCTGACCGGTGCCAGTGCGACCGTGGTGGTGAGGCTGTATGGCCCAGATTTGGGAATCCTGCGAGATAAGGCCGCAGAAGTCAGTCAATCCATCGCTGATGTACCCGGCATCGCCAACCTGAAGGTGGAACCGCAAATAGTGGTGCCGCAGATACAGATACGGCTCAAGCCGGACGTGGCGGCCAACTTCGGCTTGACAGCCGGGCACGTGAGGCGGGCCGCTGCTACCTTGATCAAAGGCAGCAAGGTCGGCGAAATTTACCGTGACCAAAAAATCGTCGATGTCACGGTTTGGGGTCATGAACGAGTGCGCCATGACCTTGCCGCGCTCAGATCGCTTACTATCGATACGCCATCCGGGGCGCGCGTGCCGTTGGGCGATGTGGCCGACATCGATATGGTGCCCACACCTAACGAGATCAAACGGGAAAACGCCTCGCGCCGAATCGACGTCACCTGCAACGTCAGTGGCAACGATTTAGGCGGCGTGGCGCGGGAAATAGAAAATCGCGTGAAGAGGCTAACGTTCGCGCAAGGCTATCACCCGGAGTTTCTAGGCGAATACGCGGCACGACAAGCATCCAGCGAACGGCTGACCTGGCTGAGTTTGGCTTCATTGCTGGGTATCCTGGTGTTATTGCAGGTCGATTTTCGCTCACTACGCTTGGTCTGTCTGGTGGCATTAACCTTGCCGTTCGCGTTGATCGGGGGCGTTGTGGGGGCGTTTTTAAGTGGCGGCGTGCTGTCGCTCGGCTCGCTGGTCGGCTTTATCACCGTGCTGGGTATCGCCGCGCGGAACGGCATCATGTTGTTGAGCCATTACCGACATTTGGAACAGGAAGAAGCTGTCCTATTCGGACCTGACTTAGCGCAGCGCGGCGCCGAAGAACGTCTGGCACCCATCCTGATGACAGCGGCTTGCGCCGGATTGGCCTTGCTGCCGTTGATCCTGAAAGGCAACGTACCCGGCCACGAAATCGAATACCCCATGGCGGTAGTGATACTCGGTGGCTTGATGACCTCGACCTTGTTGAATCTGTTTTTGATGCCTTCCCTGTATTGCAGGTATGGCAACACTACAGTACAAAAGTTAAAGGAGGTTATGTGAATTGAGTGTCAGGACACGGGTGACGTGCGCCCATTGACAAGTGTATAAATCGGACTGCAGTGGCCTTGTCAAATCTGTTGTTCACGAACTTGGTGCCAATTTACAAGGGGATACCAACGAGATTTCAGGTTTTATTCAACAATTACCACCAATGGGATTACCAGCGCCCCATGGGCGAGTGAGAGTAAATTGGTGCCGGCCGATTTTAAAGGCCAAGAACACGAATCACTTCACACCCATGGTCATATGGTGGTTGTCGTCGCGGGTCCCCCTGGCTCACAATAAAACATCCTCGGCGGGGACTGCGGGGCCGTCCATAACTTTGCGGATTTTCGCGCGGTATTCCTCCAACAAGCCCTTGACCAAATATCGATCATTCCCGATTTAAACTCTACCCCCACGTGATCAATCTGCTTTATGATTACACGTGAACCACAAATAACCAGAGCGTAGCCATGGCCACAGAAGCATTTACCGTTAGAACCGAATCAGACATCGTGCATCAGCTTGATAGCATGGCCGGGGCGTTGGATCGTTCGCGTAACTACCTTGTCAATCAAGCCTTGCGCGAATACCTGAAAACTCATGCCCGGAAAATTGAGAAAATTACCCAGGGCATAGCCGCTGCTGACCGTGGCGAAGTCATCGAGCATGAAGACGTGATCAAGGAATTGGAAGTCATCGCACAACCTACAAGCGGCGACGATTTCTTTGACTGTGCCGGCATCTGGGAATCACGAGAAATCGACCAAACTACCATTCGTGTAAAAGCCTGGCCGGATCAGCGTGGATGATTCTCTGCGACACCAATATCTTGATTGAATTCTACAAAGGCAATCCAGCTATCATCCAAACTCTCAGAGCCATAGGATCGGCTAATATCGCCGTCAGCGTCATCACCAAAGCCGAACTGTTTTACGGCGCTAGAGACAAACAAGAACTGGCCAAAATCGAACGCCATTTAGGGTTGTGCCATTGCTACGGCTTCTCGCCGGAACACTACCCGGCACGACCGCCGTATTACGCCGGCCGTTACAAATTTCAAAAGCACTTTTTCCCTATCATCGAGGATTTGAAGGCCCAAGGTGAAGAGTATGAGTGTGCCAAGGCGATTGATAGTTTACCGGAAGTGAAATATTGGATTCGGAACCTGGTTCGCCGGGATCATGCCTCGTTTTGGCTGCCGTTGGCTCATAACCGCTTTTACCCTGATTTTGTCTGCGAACTGACGGACGGCCGGATGTTGGTCGTCGAGTACAAGGGCGAAGCCTATGCCAGTAACGACGATTCAGCCGAAAAACGTGCGGTAGGCGAGTTGTGGGCGAAATCCAGCCAAGGGCGTTGTTTATTTATCATGGCTGTCGAGCAAGATAATCAAGGCCGAGACGTTAGGCAGCAGATTCAAGATTTGGTGTAATTTATCGCTATGTGTAGAACTTCGTCCCCATTTCCTGGAAGAAATGTTTATACCGTTCGCCGAATTCAGTCATTAGCTTCCGGTTTAACAACGGATGTGTGCTGCACTGTGCGCATGTAGAAACAACATCTCTATAGATTGATGCCGGAACCTTTCTTTCTCCCTGATAATTCATTAAGAGCTTTCCGCCTAATTGATCAGTTGTTTTACTTCCCCTTTGGAACATGAATATATTGGGGAGTCTGCCATAGGCAGAAAAAACAACATAACGCCAACTCGGGTCTGGAGTTCCCTTTTCAGGAAGTACCTCCACCGAATACTCCAGGTCCCCGCCATTACTCAGTTCTTCATAAGCAATAGAGCACTTTTTCGGACCTTCTGCAATTAACACACAGGGGCCGATTGCATCGTAATCAACAAATCTAGCACTTGCTTCAATTCCTAGCAGTTTTGACAAATCTTCCCTTTCAGTCTCAGGTAATGCCATCTGGCCATTAAGGAACCAAAGCAGTTGTTTTACTGTAATGCCGATAGCCTTAGCAATGTCGCCCGGTTTATTAGGCCAACAATCCACCAGTATTTTTGCTTTGAGCGCACAACGTCGGTCCCAATCCTCGTCGGTTATGTCATCAATATTTTCATCCTCGCCACTCAGCAGCCAGTAACAGCCAGGTTTTGTCTCATGCCGCCAGAAATGCATTTTCTGATTTTGTGGGACAGTTGTTTCCCATGAGGAAAGCCAGGAGCCGCTAACCCAATCCAATTTTGAGGGGCTCAAAACCGTATTTCTGGTCTTAAAAGGCAACGCCATCCATTTTGAGGCCTGTTCTTTGACTGCGTTGTTTCCGATCCATTCCCACCTGCGACCATTGACGTGCCCGTTGTGAATATTCAAGGCATGATCATTCAACTCTTTAACATCGTTGATGACATGGCCATCACGGTTGTACCAACCAAGTTCCAGTCCGCGTTGTTGAGCAACACGCAATGAGGCCGAGAATTGCTTATCCCTCCCATCAGCGATTTCAAGCGATATGCCGCCAATATGGTCGAGCGATTTTTGCAATTGAGGGCATGCATTGGCAATGTGACGATTGATCTTCAGCTTATCGGGGTATCCACGGAGGCCAGACGCCTTTTCCCAGCCTTCCAGCAAAACGCCAGATAATGATCTTGGCTCATCGAGTAGAGAAAATGTCTGCCATTCAATTTGGGTTCCAGGGACAGTAAGCCCGTATAGAACCAGCGGCTTCAAATCGAATTTTTCCGCATCTTTTAATCGAATCGGATCGTTAACAAAAACAATACCTTTATCGGCGTGTAGAAAAACGTGTTTTGCGATTGCGACATAGAAATGGTGTTCGCGAGTGTAAGCCGTTAAAGTCATGATGATAAGTGGGCGCACACCAGCACAATGGCATCGCGAGTTAAGGGGGCTATTCTTCTTGGTTAAGCCAGGCTTTGGTTTTAAGCAATCGCTTCCAGCCCGTTTTTGGCGACCAGAGACAGAAGCTTCAATGATGCGCCTTTGGGGTGCTTCTCACCTCGCTCCCATTGGCTGACCAGGCCGGTCGTGACGTTCAAATGCCGTGCAAAAACGGCTTGGCTTGCGCGTTCACGCAACCGAAGCGCTCGGATTTCTTCTGGTTGCAAGGGGTTGATTGGCGTTAGGCACAATTCATCGAATTTGCGCATAGTACGCTTATCCATGACGCCCGCCTCATGCAGACCCTCGGCGGTTTCATGCACGGAGGCCATCAAACGGCTACGGTATTGTTTTTTCATTGCAGATTACCTCTATCAATGTCTTATTTGCCAATGCGCAGTTTAGTGCTACTTCGTCATACTCCAGCATGACAGCCGCTAATTTCCGCAAAGCGACCAATTCATCGTCATCTATGTTGGCTTGCTCATTTTTGGCGAAACCGTGTACAAAGAACGCCAACGAACCTATGCGGAACAAGATCAGGGTGCGGAACCCGCCCGATTTGCCACCACCGCTACGGGCGACACGTTGTTTAATGACGCCGCCGCCTAAATCAGCATCCAGGAATCCCTTTTCGGCATCACTGACTGCCTTACAGAGGCTTGAATCGTCTATTCCTGATTTTTTGGCAAATCGTGTGAACGCCTTGTTTTTGAATATTCGCACGCCTGCTCTGTTGCCATTTTCGTCTTTTGAATATAGCGCTTAGTGTTATAGTTTGCAAGAAAAGACCAAGTTGTTGACCGCGAGCCCTGTATTAATTTCGCAGCGCATAGAATACGGACTGGAGTATATTCAATGCTCCGCATCAGTTTTCTGCGCGAAGGGCTCGATAGCCTTTTTTACATTTGGCCGTGCATATCTTATTCCCGGCGACAATGGCTTCTTCCTGGGTCTCGAACCACTCCTTCCTGACTGTGCCTGGAGAACCTACCCCGCCCCATTCCTTGATCAACGACCAATCATTGAATAGACCAGGCGTTACAAACATCTGATAAAAACGATGCATGTTGTCTTTGTCATCAGCCGTTCCAAATAGACGTGGTTCATCACTTACTCCCCAGAAGAGTTGACCGACTTTTCACTTTGCGGTGATTTCAACGCCGCTTCCCGAATCCGCATAATGGTTTGCCGGGTGGTCTTGAATTCCCGAGCTAACTCCGAAACGTTGGCGCCTGCGGCCAAGCGTTTGACAACGTCAGCACGAGCTTCCGCATTGAGTGCCGGCGGCCGACCGAACTGTTTCCCCGCTGCCTTCGCGCGACTAATGCCCGCTTGGGTTCGCTCAATCAGCAAGTCACGCTCAAACTCAGCAACTGCTGCGATAACCTGCATGGTCATCTTGCCGGCAGAACTGGTTAGATCAACCCCGCCTAACGCCAGACAATGAACGCGCACCCCGGACTCAGAAAGGTGCTCGACCGTGGCCCTGACATCCATGGCGTTGCGACCGAGCCGATCCAGTTTGGTCACCACCAACACATCGCCCGCTTCCAGTCGCTCGATCAATTTATTAAAGCCAGGTCGTTCTTTCGCCGCGACTGAACCGCTGATACTTTCTTCAATCAAACGATGCGGCTGAATGGCGAAACCGGCAGACTGAATTTCCCGGCTTTGATTTTGGGTCATCTGGTCCGTGGTCGACACTCGACAGTAAGCAAAGACGCGTGACATGCGCTAATTCCGTCCGAAAGGGATGTACGAATTATAACACATGTCCGTAATTCAAGTGGCCTACTTTAGTACATACCCTGTGAGGACTGTCCGAAACCGGTCGATTTTGGACATTTATGCCAGAAGATGACTACACTCCTTTTGTTACCATTAAAATCTATAGGGTGTCATTTCAGAGTCTGGCTTCAAACATCAAGCCCGCAGACACGACCATGCCAATCCCAGACTCATTGCCCTGACCTTCTAAGGCCCAACAATGACAGACATACTCCATGCGGCTCTTTTATGCCCAACAAATAATCATGGGCAGTATCGGTGTGCACCCAGTAATATGAGCGAAAGCCATACCTTCGTGTTTTTTCGAGCGACTATAGCCGTTCGCATACAAGAACCACGTCAACGTTGATAATGACCACAAGCTGGTGCGCAAATACGCCGCCACCGATGCCAGCGTCCACGACTCCCAAGCCCTGAACGGCTTGCTCGATAGCGGCAACACCAGCCGCGACGTCTGGGCCGACAGTGCCTATCGATCCGAAGCGACCGAAGCCGGATTCACCGCAAAGGGGTGCGCGGCAAACCGCTGACCGACCGGGAAAAACAAGGCAACAGCACCCGATCCAAAACCAGTTGTCGGGTCGAGCACGTGTTTGCCTGGATGGTGCATATTCCGATCAAACCCGCCACCGATTCCGACTTCAAAGCCGCCACGCATTCCGATACCAAAACAGCCGTTGGCGCCGATGGTCTATTTCACGGCGCAAATGTTGACGATGTTTCAATCTTAGCGTTCGCGCGCATTACCCACCGGTTCCACTAGACAAATGCGGCATCGCAAGCTAGATTTGCCCGGTCTTTTCGCCGATCGGGTTTGCCGTTAGCAGCGAGAATCGAATTTACATAACCATACCCCTATACGCCATTTGCCAAGGATGCCCGTGCTCGATTCGCGATTTCCCCGCTTAAACGGTGGGTTGACATTGTTTTCACTCTCAAGTCTTTTTAGCTTCGAACAGCCGTTCTAAATGAACTCCACCGCCCCACCCTCCGCCGACCTGGATACCGGTCTGGCCGCGTTGTTGATGATGGCCGCCTTTCACGGCGTGGCCGCCGACGAAGCCGCCTTGCGCCACGAGTTTGGGCCGGCGTTGGTGCCGGATCACGAGGGGCGCTGCCGCTTCGATAACCGGACACTGCAATTGGCCGCGCAACGCTTGGGCTTGACCGCCAAGCCGCGCCGGCAGGAGCCGAAACGTTTGGCGTTAGCGCCGTTGCCGGCGATCGCGTTGGGCAAGGACGGCCGTTATTTCATCCTGGCCAAATACGATGCCGGGTCGCCCGCACCTGCCGGCCCGGACCAAGGCGGGCCTCCGCCCACCCATGGCGGCTCACCCAACGCCGCTGGCAAAGTCTTGATCCAGCGCCCCGGCGAGCCGCCGGCGGTGATGACACTGGCCGAATTGCTGGCGAGTTGGACCGGCGAATTGTTGTTTTTCACCTCCAAGGCCAGCTATGCCGGCGAGGCGGCCCAGTTCGACTTTACCTGGTTCATTCCCGCCTTGATCAAGTACCGCAAACTGTTCGGCGAAGTCTTGTTGATTTCGCTGGTGTTGCAGCTGATCGGCCTGGTCACGCCGTTGTTTTTTCAGGTGGTGATGGACAAGGTGCTGGTCAACCACGCGATGAAGACCTTGAATGTGATCGCGATCGGCCTGATCGGGGCGATGCTGTTCGAAGCCGCCTTGTCCGGTATCCGCACTTGGGTGTTCGCTCATACCAGCAGCAAGATCGACGTGGAGTTGGGCGCCCGCTTGTTCAAGCATTTGTTGGCCTTGCCCACCGCCTATTTTCAAGCCCGCCGGGTCGGCGATTCGGTCGCCCGAGTCCGCGAGTTGGAGAATATCCGTTCGTTTCTGACCGGTAATGCCATCACCTTGTTGCTGGATTTGCTGTTCTCGGTGATCTTCATCGGCGTGATGCTGTATTACAGCGCCTGGCTGACCCTGATCGTCGTAGTATCGATACCGCTGTATATCCTGTTGTCGGTCGTGTTCACCCCGGTGATTCGGGCTCGATTGGACGAGAAATTTAACCGTAGCGCCGAAAGCCAGGCTTTTTTGGTGGAGACCATCAGCGGCATCGACACGGTCAAGGCCATGGCGGTCGAACCGCGTTGGACCCAACACTGGGAGAAGCAACTGGCCGCTTACGTTACCGCCGGCCTGTCGGTCACCCAAGCCGCCACCTTGGCCGGCGGCGGCGTCAATCTGATCAGCAAACTGGTGACCGCCGCGATCATGTGGCTAGGCGCCACGCTGGTAGTCGACGGTCAGTTGACCGTCGGCGAACTGGTGGCCTTCAACATGTTGTCCGGCCAAGTCTCGGCCCCGATTTTGCGGCTGGCGCAGCTGTGGAACGACTTTCAGCAAGTCGGCATCTCGATGCGCCGCTTGGGCGACATTCTCAATACCCGCAGCGAAGTCATGGGCCAAAAGACCCGGCTACCGCGGATTGCCGGCGCGATCGAGTTCGACCAGGTGTCGTTCCGTTACCGGCCGGATGCGCCGGACGTGATTCGCGGGGTCGACTTACGCATCGCGCCGGGCGAAGTGATCGGCATCGTCGGTCGCTCCGGCTCCGGCAAAAGCACCTTGACCAAGCTGGTGCAGCGCTTGTTCGTACCGGACCGCGGCCGGGTGTTGATCGACGGCCACGACATCGGCATCATTGACACCGCTTCGCTACGCCAACAAATCGGCGTGGTGTTGCAGGAAAATACTCTGTTCAACCGTTCGATTCGCGACAACATCGCCTTGGTCAACCCGGCCTTGCCGTTCGAAGCCGTGATCGAAGCCGCCAAACTGGCCGGCGCCCACGAGTTCATCTGCGAATTGCCGGAAGGTTACGACACGCTGGTCGGCGAACACGGCACCGGTTTATCCGGCGGCCAGCGCCAACGCATCGCCATCGCCCGGGCGTTGATCAGCAACCCGCGCATCCTGATCTTCGACGAAGCCACTAGCGCCTTGGACTACGAGTCTGAAAAAGTCATTCAGGACAATATGCGCCGCATCTGCCAAGGCCGCACCGTATTGATCATCGCCCACCGTTTGTCGGCGGTGCGCGATGCCAACCGTATCGTGGTCATGGAGCGCGGCCAGATCGCCGAGACCGGCCGGCATCAGGAATTATTGCAAGTGCCGAACGGCATCTACGCCCACCTTTACCAATTGCAGCAGGCCGGCGCATGAGTCTGCGCTACCGCTGGCAAGCCTACGCCGAACTGTGGGGCCGTTACCGCGACACCTTCCGTTACTTTTGGCGGCAACGGCGGGAACTGGATAGTCCGCCACGTTCGCACGACGAAGCCGAATTTCTGCCGGCCGCCCTGGCCTTGCAGGCCCAACCGGTTTCGCCACTGGGCCGCGGCGTGGCCTGGTTGTTGATGGCACTGGTCGCCGCGACGCTGGCCTGGGCCTGGTTCGGCGAAGTGGACATCATCGTCAACGCCGCCGGCAAAATCATCCCCAGCGCCCGCACCAAAACCATCGCCTCGGTCGATACCGCCAGCGTCGCGGCGATTTACGTCCGCGAAGGCCAATTCGTCCGCCAAAGCGAGCCGCTATTGGATCTGGACAGCAGCGCCTTCGATGCCGAACGCGACAAGGCCAGGGCCAATGTCGTCGAAGCCCGCTTGCAACAGGCCAGAGCCCAAGCGTTGATCGACGCCATCGACCGCGGCAGGCCGCCGGTTTTGATTCGGCCCGAACAAGTAGTCGAGGCCAAATACCAAGCCGCATTGGCGCATCTGGAGGGCCAGTACCGCGAGTTCACCGCCAAGCGGCAACGCCTGGATGGCGATATCGCCCGCTACGCCTCGGCACTGCCGCTGGTCGCGCAACAAGCCCGCGACTTCCAAGCCCTGGCCCAGGCCCACGATGTCGCCCCGCACGCTTATCTAGAAAAGGAACAGGCCCGCATCGAACTGCAAGGCCAACTCGACAGCGCCAAAAACCAACGCGCGGCGCTGATCGCCGAAACCCGCAAACTGGCCTTCGACGAACACACCCAAGCCGGCAAACTGGCCAGCGACGCCGAACAGGACGCCGCGCGCGCCGACGCCCATGGCCGTTTGCTCAAACTGAGCGCGCCGGTGGCCGGCACCGTACTGCAACTCGCGGCCCACACCGTCGGCGGCGTGGTCGCGGCGGCCCAACCCTTGTTGCAGATCGTGCCGCAAGACAGCACGGTCGAAGTGGAAGCCAGCCTGGAAAACAAGGACATCGGCTTCGTCCAGGAAGGGCAAAGCGCCGAAGTCAAGATCGACGCCTTCCCCTATACCAAATACGGCACCGTCACCGGCCGGGTGGCCCATGTCTCGCGCGATGCGATTCAAGACGAGAAAAAAGGCTTGATCTACAGCGTGCGTATTGCCCTCGACCAGGCGACGCTGGCGGTCGACGGCCACGATGCGGCGCTGTCGCCCGGCTTGTCGATCCAGGCCGACATCAAAACTGGCCGGCGCAGGGTCATCGAATACGTACTGACGCCACTGTTGCAGCACGGCCGGGAAAGCTTGCGTGAGCGTTAAGTCCGGAACGGCGCGAACCGCGTGCCACCCCCGCCGTTCGAGCAAAGTCATCACGCTGGGTTTGGCGCTGAGTCTGTTACCGGTACCGGCGCTGAGTTTTGATTTAGCCGCCGTACCCAACATCCCCGACCTACTCGACGATCCGCTCGATACCCGGCCGCCGGTGCTGGAGCAAGGCGCGGTATTGCCGGGCGACCGGCGCGGTATCCTTTGCCCGGTCGAAAAGGATTTTACCGTGCCGTTGCTGTTGGACGAGGCGGTGGATCTGGCCTTGTGCCACCATCCGCAAGCCCAAGCCGCCTGGGCCGAGCTCAAGATCCAGGCCGCCAATCTCGGTGTGGCCAAGGCCGGCTATTGGCCGACCGTGAACGCGGCGGTTAACCATCTGAACAGCTATTACCAATATCCGGACTCGCCCCTCCCTTCGAGCGAAACCGACGGCTTTACCTTGTACGGCAATCTGAGTTGGCGCTTGTTCGACTTCGGCGGCCGTGCCGCCAATCTGGCCGCCGCCAACTGGCTGTTGACCCAGGCCTTGGCCAACCAGGACGCGGTGTTTCAACGCCTGCTGGACGGCGTGATTCAAGCCTATTTCGACGCCCAAACCGCCAACGCCCAACGACAAGCCAAGACCGACAGCGAAGCGTTGGCCAGCCAAACCCTGGCCAGCGCCCGCCGCCGCGAGGCCAGCGGGGCCAGCAGCCGCAGCGATACTCTGCAAGCCGAAACCGCCCTGGCCAAGGCGGCATTGGGGCGCAGCCGGGCCGACGGCGATTACCGCAAAGCCTTGGCGGTACTGCGCCAGGCCATGGGGATCGCCCCGGAAACGGTATTGACCCTGCCGGAGAATGCCGAGCCTGAGCAAACCGGCGAAACGCTGGCCCAAGACGGCCGCGACCTGCAAATCTGGCTGGCCGAAGCCAAACGTCGCCATCCGGCCATCGTCGCGGCCCAGGCCCAATGGGAAGCCGCCAAGCAGCGCATCGTGCAAGCCCGGTCCGAAGGCCTGCCGACGCTGGACTTTAGCCTGAACGCCTACCAAAACGGCTACCCCAATCAAGCCCTGTCGCAAAGCCAAACCCGGGTGGAAACCATCGGCATCAACCTGACCATCCCGCTGTTCGAAGGCTTTGCCCGTACCTACAAAATCCGCGGCGCGCAAGCCCAAGCCGAACAACGCGCGGCCGAACTGGCCGACACCGAGCGACAAACCCTGCTGGACGTGGTCAAGGCCCACGCCGAAGCCGAAGCCGCGCTGCGTAATCTGAGCTATTCGGCAACTTGGCTGGCCAGCGCGCAAACTGCCGTCGCCAGCTCGCAGCGGCGTTACGACAAAGGCGCCGCCGACATCCTGGAACTGCTGAATACCCAGACCGCACTGGCCGACGCCCGCCAGGAGCGCCTGCGCACCCTGGCCGACTGGCGAGCGGCCCGCTTGCGCTTGTTCACCAGCGCTGGCCTTCTGGGCCGAGACATGATCGAACAGGCCGAAGGGCCAAAGGCAAAAGGTCAGCCGGCCATCGTCACTCCAGAAAGATGAACTCAAAGGATCGGAGTTCGCGTATTCGACGACTAAAGCTTGTCGAATAAGCCAAACAAAGACGAAATCTGATAATTGGTAACAATATCGATGCCCGAAACCTAATCGTCCCCAAGGCAAAACGCCTCGGGGACAGACTCGCGATACCGTCTATTAGCGCCAATTGGCCGCAATCACCGGCGCTAGCGCGGCTTGATAATCGGTCGGCAAGGTGGTCTGGCCCGACGCCGGCGGCGCGAAGGCCGCCATCGCAGACACCAGACTCTCGACTTGACTGTCCAGCAAGGTCAAATTGCCATCCGTGGTCTTGAATTGCTCGACGTGATTCGCGTTGCCGCTATACCAGTTTTGTACGATCAACTTGTCCGAGGTGCCAACGATGCTGACTTCCAGGTTGTTGCCCACATGGCTAAACCACAATTGGTCGGCACTTACGCCGCTGAGGAATAGGGCTACATCGGTATTACCCGCCGTCGCGTCGTTCTCGACCACCGTGTCGGCGCCGTAACCGCGACCCTGAATGTAAGTGTCGTTACCGGTACCTCCTTCTAGCAAATCGGTACCAGTGAATCCGTTCAAGGTATCGTTACCTGTCCCCCCATTCAAATAGTCATCCCCTGAACCCGCGCTGATGGTGTCGTTGCCCGAACCGCCATAGAGATAATGAATGAATTCTCCGCCATTTAGAGTATCGTTACCATCTGTACCGCCCTTTACAACCCCCTTGGTGTTCAGCAA
>NZ_JANIBM010000033.1 GCF_024505045.1 Methylomonas aurea
CCACATAAACGCGGACATGTCGGCACGGGTGATGAGCTTGCTGGAAGAATTTACGCCGCGCATGGAAGTGTACTCCATTGATGAAGCGTTTTTGGATTTAACCGGCGTGTACCCTTGTTATCAAGATCCGATTGCCTATGGCCAACGCATCCGAAAGGCGATTGCTCGGCAAACCGGCATTCCGGTGTGTGTCGGTATGGGACCCACCAAGACCCTGGCCAAGCTGGCTAACTTCGCCGCCAAGAAATGGAAGCAAACCGGCGGTGTCCTCGACCTTACCGACCCCGTCCGTCGGGAAAAGCTGATGAAAGTCGTTCCGGTCGAAGAAGTCTGGGGGATTGGCCGACAAACCACGAAACGCCTTAATCAATTAGGCATTCAAACCGTCTGGGACCTGGCCAACCAGTCGCCTAAAACCATCCAGGCGCAATTCAACGTCGTGGTCGCTCGTACGTTGATGGAGCTGAACGGTACCGCCTGTCTTGATCTGGAAGACGTGGCCGCGGATAAACAACAAATCGTCTGTTCACGGTCGTTCAGTCGAAAACTGACAGAGCTGGAGGAGTTAAATCGAGCCCTGTCGGCATACTGTACCCGAGCGGCGGAAAAACTACGCCGGCAACAGTCAGTGACCGGTTGCGTCAGTGTGTTTATTCGCACTAATCCGTTTGCCGTTCAAGATCCCCAGTACCAGCGATCGGCAACCGTTAAGTTGGATGCGGCCACCCAGGATACCCGCACAATTATTCGCGTCGCACTGTCGAGTTTAAAAGCCATCTACAAACCTGGCTTTGGCTATCAGAAGTGCGGTGTCCAGCTGAGCGCGATTCGACCAGCCGCATCGCCCTCACAGTTCGATCTCTTCGACTTGATCTGTGAGAGTATGCCGCCCGATAACGCCATCCTGATGCAAACCCTGGACACCATCAATCGACGATTCCCCAAAGCGGTTACGATCGCGTCATCGGGCTTCGATAACAGTTGGAAACCCAAAGCCGAACGCATTTCACAACGCTACACCACCGATTGGCGAGAATTGGTCGTCGTTCGCTAATCCCATAACTTAATGCAAGTTGAACGGTTGAGCTTCCTCAGGCTCCAGTTGTATACACATCAATTCAAAATAGCGATCGAAGTTACCTGTGAATTCGATGATGGGGAGAAGTGCGGCGAAAACCACGCGGGGAACATTGACTTTGTTCAGCAGTTCGTTGATGTCTTCAAATATTGACTTAGCGTCATGGCCTGCCAAGACCGGCCAAACGAATACGGTTGATAGCTCTTCAGCGCTATCGAAAAATGCCACCCGAATTTCACTGGGTACGCCATCGACACCGTGTGTACTGATCAGTGCTTTTGATGTTTGATGATCTTGGGTTTCCGACGATGCCGTGTAGAAAAAACCGACGGCATGCAGCAAATAGATGCCCGGTGAAACGGCCATGCTAAGCGCACTAGGTGTTGCAATATCCCAGATGACGTGCCCGGTTTGGCCGTTCATATCCTCTTTGAAGGCTTCGGACCATTGTTCAAGCCTGGCTTGATTCAATGCCTGATCCATGTCTGAACAAAACAATTGTCGTGTCGGATCATCCCAAACCACCACCCCAACCAAAAACCGCAAAACGATGCGCCCCTCCGAACTCGGCGTGAGATGCGTTCTGAACGAATGGTTCGATTCCGCGGATGAAATGCCGGACTGAGCTTGCTGCGTTAACTGACGGTTGATGTGACGAATTTGGCTGGGTAACCAGTTAATTTCTTCGGCTGCGAATAGTTCGTCATGGATGGCGATAGCGTGTTCATCATTGATCAGTCCGAAGGTTTGGAACAATTGTTGAATACGTTGAGGATTGGCGATGCGATTTGGCAACGCCTTATCAAGATCGGTGATGATGACCATCGGAATGGCAAATACGATCGCCGCCTCATTTGGGGCTGTTGCTGACCCTAAGTGCGTTAATTCGGCAGCCGAAATAATGCGTTCGGTTAACAGTAAACGCCCATCGATGTCAGTCGATCGTTGCATGGCAGACATCAAAATATCGTCTTGACCTTGCTCGACACAGTTCTCGATCATTTCCTGCAAATGCGATTGGGACACCGACGATTCTGGATTGATGGCAAGTTGGAATGAGGTTGTCATGAGTGCCTGAACGAGTTGCTGAGAGGTGGCATCAATAACGGAATGGCTTTGCATGGCATTTCTCCTGGGTTGAGGTTGATGGGTAAACTGGAAATGAATTTTTGTGGTGCGTCCGGTGTAGGTAGCTGGTGACATCCATAATTTGCCTACACCCGCTTTTGCGTATTGGCCAACAGCACGTTGACGGCGTAAGCCACGACAAAAACGCCTACCGGGACGGCTTGCGGCGGAATCGGAAACGGCAAGGTCAAACTGACCAGCAGCAGATACATAGCCCCAAGAATCAAATAAAGGCTGTAGCGATGCGCCATGGGGCTGGGGTAATCGAAATTGGTCTGGCTGATCTTGCGCCGTACCAGTCCGTCGACGACAAACGGCAGCAAGGCGGCTGCCAGGTACGGTAACCAGATACACGCCGTGGTCAGGCGTTTGATCATTTGAAAGATCGTGTCCCACAGTACGTTGAGTCGGCTTTCGATAAAGGGAAACAAATCGTTACGCCCCACATCCTCGAAGCCTTTGGACATCTGCCGCTCGCGCTCAGTGGGGATGAAATAGCGGAACACGCTGTCGCGGATGCCGGTGGTGACAAACAGACGATCGAACCAGTGCTGCGCGGTTTTGCTGATCTGCGATTCTTTGGCGGCGCCAAAGTAGCCGATCATCATCTGATCTTCGGCGCGCTGCAGTTCGCGGGTCCAGCGATCCGACACAAAACTGGCCACCAGGATCACTTCCAGTAGCCAAAGCATCAGGCTAAACAACAGATTGCGGGTCATGAGCCGGCACCTTGGCGATTCTGTTGTCGGTCCAGTTCCGACCGCAAAATCGGCAAGCGGCCTTTGACGATGCGACCACCGGATAACTTGGCGATGTAATGCAAGTCCGGCAGTTGTCCGAGTAACTGCGGGGCAAACAAATCACCTTCTTCTTCCATCAGGCGTTCACCGACATTGCCAGAGAACACCGTAGGATTGGTCGCGCTGGTGGCGACGCCTTGGGTGCGCATGATGTATTTCAAACGGGTTTTGGGCAGATTGTCGGTGATGTACTGCTGGGTCTCGCTGTCCATGATCCTGAGCGCGATCAGGTTGTTGACGTTGCCCAGCACTTGCCGGGCTTTGTCCTGAGAACCGGTGCGGGCGGCAAAGTCGGCAAAGGTCTGGGTGGCGATGAACAGTCGAATCTTGGCGCCGCGGCCTTTGTTCAGCACTTGAATGAAGGGATCGTTGATGACTTCCGCTGCCTCGTCGACGAACACATTCACCGGTCGGTCCGAGACACCATAGTTATAACGATCGCCGGCAACGGCGGCCAAATCCGCCAACAGAATCGAGCCAATCGCACTGCCCACCATGCCATCCGATAACGAGTCCAAGCCAATGTAAGCCACCTGGGCTTTTTCGATGATATGGCCGGTATTGGTGATGGGACGCAAGTCATCTACGTCGTGCGGATTCGGTGACAGCAAAGGCCCCAAGGAACCTGAGGTCAGCATGTTCATGATCGGAATCAAGGAAGCAACCATCTTGCTGAAATGTGCCCGGTCGTGTTCGAACAAGGACAACAGGCCTTCCAAATCCAGATTCGGTAATTGATACTGCACGACCTCCCGATAAAACCGCACCAATCCCACCGCTTTGGAATCGATGTCCTTGGCATTCTTCAGGTAAGGCCGCGCCTCTTGCCGCCAATGGCCCAGGTTGTTGTCGAAATAGCGTTCCAAAGCTTGAATCACCAACGTCGAAGGACCGCCTTCCAAGTAACGCCGTAATTTCACCAAAGTCGGACGTTCCTCGATCACCATCAAGCCCTGAATCACGTTATCCAGCGATTTTTGGCCAAAGGCCTTGAACGGATCGTTGCTGCTTTCGCTGGGCGAAATGGCACTGATGCGGCTGGCGATTTCCGAAGGTCGGTTGAAATTGTGCAAGGGATCGAGTCGTACACTGTCTTCCGGAAACGCGGGGTGGAAATACACGAATCGATCCGGGCGCTTGGCCAAGGCACAAGCCCGTTTGGCGCAGGTCATCAAATCCTTGTCGCCCTTGGGATCGATAATGATCACCGCTTCGCCGCGCAACACGGCTTGTGTCACCAACACGTCAAAGGCGCGCGTTTTACCGGCACCGGTGGTACCAACCAGCAGCGTATGGCCGGCGGTATGCTGCAAGGGCTGACGAATATCGCTTTCGGACACTTCCAAACCGTGAATCCACGCCGAGCCCATACGTTGATGATCGCTCGGAATCAGCGTCGATACATCCCGTTTCAAGATCTCATAGGCCAATTGCGCATGCTTTTGCACCCAATCGAATCCCCAGCCGAACCACAAGGCCTCGGGATGCTGTTTCACCATCGCTACCAGCTTTTCGGCATCCAGGTATTGAAAACGAAACTGCCGCAACCGGCGTTTGCGGTACCAAAGACTCAGCGCCGGCGACAACCGCCAACACGCCATCACGCCGCACGCCGTCATCAACCAGTCGAAGGGTTCGCGCGGCAATCCTGACCAGCGGCTGGTGAAATGCGCCAAACCAGCACCGCCCAACCAACCCGAGATGGCATACACCTCGAAGATCGGCCGCCAGGGAAACTGATAGTCGTAATCGGATTTCATGGCGTACGCCGCAGTTGTAAACAGGTACCGACACTTCGGAAATCACCATGACTGGCAAGTTCTCGCATTAACTGGGTGCGGGTCAAGCCAGGTGTGTTATTCAGAAAATTCGCTATGGCTTGTTCGTCCACTTCAAGCCATGTCGCGTCATCTCCAGCCACTGCCGTTCGCGCGGGTGCTTGTTGCAATTCGTCCATCCAGTGTCTGATGGCTTGCCGGTAGTGCTGCTTTTTGTGGGCGCCCGTGTCCGATTTCGCTTTGGAATACTTAGTTTTCACGTGCTCGGGGTTGTCGGGTACCAGTGAAGCAGACTTGGGTGTGGCGTTATCCGGCAAGGGTTTGGCATCGAGAGGCGTTTCCGGATTGGTTGCGGGTGTGCTGGACGATACCGTTGAGGGCTTTAGGGTATTTTCTGACGTGGGTTCGGACTTCTGTTCCCGTGTCTGACCTGACAATTCCGATTCAGTCAGTTGAGGCCGATGGGCATTGGGCATAGTCGTGTTGGCTAAAAGCTGTTTGAACATGCCGCTTGGTTCACTGGCGAGAAGTACGCCACGGACTTGCTGGATCTCTCTAACCTTACGCATAGGCGAAAGCACATCGGTCACCAACCAGCCTTTTTCCTCCAGGACGCGAATAAACTGATTGGCTTCCAGCTTGAGTGCATCCGGCGTCTTGGGAAAACTCAGCAAGCACTGTTGCTGCACCTCCAAAATATCCGTGCCCCAGCGCCAGTGTTCAGCCGTGACTATACTGGCCATTTGAATCAGCCAGCGTCCTGCTTGACCTTGCGATGCCAGCCAGTGTCGGGCCACGTCACTTTGATCTTGCTGAGTATTGTTCGGTGCAAGGGAGTCTGACTCGACTTCAATCACGCCTGTCGAGTCGCTGCTTGGCGATTTTGGCGTGGTGTCGTTTTGATGAGGATCGACCATTTCTCCCACCTCGAGACCCGCATGATCGCTTAACCCACTGCCACTGTCTGCTAGCGCATCCATAGCCAAAATTGCCGCTAAATCGGCGGGTAAGATCGGTTCAGCGACGTGTTCACTTTTGGGCTCGTCCGCGGTGATTTTGACCGGGTTATCATGCGCCTTCACTTTTCGCCGCTTGCCAACATTGGTTTTAGGTTCGCTCGTAGACTGGGAAATTGACGGGGTTTGATCAGCAACAGGTGACTCGGTCTCGTCCTTCACTTCGGCACCAATCACAGCGACCGGCGGTTCACCGCTATACACCAGCTCGATCGAGGCCAAGCGCAACATGAACAAGCTGCCATTCAGACTCTCGGTTTGCATGTGCCAATAACGAAACCGTCCGCCGTTGGCTAGAGATTTTGGAATCGCGAGCCCGCGTTCGATCAAAATATCCGCCAGGGTATCTTCATCGCGCGGGATGCCGGGGATATGATCCTTATCCAACAGGCTCAGGATTTCTTTAACGGCGGTACGCCAGACGATATACAGACCGTCTTCGAATCGCCAAATCCTGGCACCCTTTTCGTTGGCTAGCCATTGACCGGATTTAATCAAACGGCGCATGGCATCGCACAGGTAGCGTTCAACCGGCATGCCCATCGCGGATTCCAAACCGTGGTAGTGGGCCTTCAAATCCCGTTCCACACTCATGCAATCGGCGGCCATCACCAGCGCATAGCATTTGGAGCCCCGATCCAGACCATGGATGGTTTCCAACAAAGCTTGCATGATCTCAGGGCCTGGCTCCAGAATGAAGGCACGCGATTCGCGGGTCAAAACCCGCTCGATGACCAGGGCAGAAAACTGTTCATGGCGTTTATGCCGATTCTCACGCCAGCGTAAAAAATAGCGCTCGATGTGATGCTGGTTAGCCCAATCCGTCAGGTTTTCATCGCAAGGATTCCAAGTGTGTTCACCCTGTTGGTCGATCACGGCCATGTCGGATACCGGTTTGCCGATGTCATGCAGCAACCCGGCAAAACACACAGCCAGTCGCCAGCGCAGTTCCAGGGATTTTCGGACTTTAGGGGTGGCATCGGTGGCAAACAGACAGTCTTTGGAAGCCAACGTGGCCCAGTGCGCGACCTCCAACCCATGTCGAAACAAGCCGCCAGCCCCTCGATGATGATGCGACTCCGATGCCGGCAGCAGATGACTGAAGGCGGCATAACGCGCGATCACCGGCAATACGATGCTTTGAAACAGTGCCTCCGGTAGCGCTAAGGTCTGTTCGATGGTCTGAATCAGTTCGGCTTGGGTACCGAGAACGCGTGCCACCGGCGCGGCCGGCAGCCCCTTCATGAAGGGCGGGTAACGGGGAATCTCGTCTTCCTGGATGGCCGGGCAAGGCACAGGTACGGGTTGACTCGCGCCAAACCAACGTTGCAGCCAAGGAATCCGAAATGAAGATTGATGGGTTTTCATGGCGACCCATCATGCCTAACTTTTTTTCGAGATCATCTTCGAAATCGCAATAATTATCGCGATTTCGAAGATGAGCCCTAAAAAATAATGCTTACTGTGTTGAGTCTTCAAAAATCGACTGGAGACGACATGAGTATCCGAAACACCCCCGTTAGCACACTAATTCCCATCCTGATCTGTATGGGCTGTAGTACCTTACCCGCGCCGTCTGACCTGGTCAGCGAAACCGTCATTGAATCGCTGGTTCCACCGGCCGAGTTAGCCTGGCGCCTCGACCACGCTAGACAGCCCACTCGTTTGGGCGGTTCGGTATGGTGTACCTCATCCATCGAACATGTGGTCAGACGCGATGATCCGGTAGGGTCAACCATAACGGATTCCTCCTTGGATGAACCCGTCAGAAATGAAAGCGCCGAAGTTCCCGATCCCATGACCCTGGAACGGGCTTGGCGCAAATACTGTCATCATCAACTGGACCTGACCGACGTAGAGCGCGAGATGCTCCAGCAAAACCCACCTCCGGTGACTTCGTCATCCACGCACTGCGATCCCCGCAGTTTGAAAAAGTGAGGTGGGTATGACTCAAAATACCGTCACGTCACTGACCAATTTGACCGAACGCTTCCAGTCATTGACTGAACGCAAGAAAGCCCAGCCCCGACGCGTGGAGTCGCTAGCGACACTTCCCAGTTGGCCAGCCGGTATGCGCGGCACCCCGAATGCCTGTTTGCGCAGTGCGTTGTTTGCTGGTGTGCAGGGCAATGAGCGGATAGCGTACAAAAAGCGCACCTTACTGGCAGCTGTCGAGGGCATCGAAGTCCGTTATCTGGGCGTTCAGCTCAATCAGTCCGATCTGGACGTCTGGATGCAGATCGTGCACCTGTCCAGAATGCAATTGCCGGGCTTTAGCGTCACCTTCAGTGCGCACGCGCTGCTGATGGCGTTAGGCCGATCGACCGGCAAAAGTCAGCACGAATGGTTGAAGGAATCCATGGCGCGTTTAGGCGGCGCCTTCGTCGAAATCACCTACCACGGTCGGCAGACGTTTGGTGAAAAAGGGTTTCTGCGCTACCACCGCGACGAAATCACTCAGCGCTATGTGGTGGAACTGACCGAGTCGATGTTACGACTGTTCGAAGACGGTTACACCCATATCGAATTCGAACAGCGACAGCAATTGCGTAAACATCCCCTGGCGTTATGGCTGCATGGCTTCCTGTCGTCGCATGCCGCACCGTATCCGTTGAAACTGCAAACGCTTTACCAACTCAGTGGCAGTAGCACCCAAAATCCCCGCGACTTCAAACTGCGGATGCGTAAAGCCTTGCAGGCCTTGGTCACTATCGGCGCTATTGAGCACTTTGAAATCGATGAGGATGTCGTCAAGGTCCAAAAACAACCCACACCCACGCAAAAACGGCATCTCGAACTCAGGCAACATTAACCAAAATGGCACGGCATTCGACTGACGCACTTTTAGCCCGGTCGATGCCGCCCCGACACGGCATTCGGCTGACGGGCACACGGCATTCGACTGACAGAGGCACGGCATTCGGCTAACAAGGTAACGGCATTCGACTGACACCCCACGGCATTCGGCTAACGCAAAGCACGGCATTCGGCTGACAAAACACACGGCATTCGACTAACGCTTGGTCAATTTTTTGAAATCGCTGTAAGCCATGTTAGGCGTGGCCTACAGCGATTTTCAACGACTCGAAAAATCGGGTGCTAATCTATTTATAATCTTTTTTTAATCTTAATAAGGGGCTACGCCCCTGTGGATAACTTTCAGTCCAGAGCGTCGCGTAAACTTTGCCGACAGCGATGAAATGCATCGCGGAACTTGCCCAATAAATCGATTTGTTTGCGCAGATCGACAAACTCGTTTTCAAATTCCTCCACTAGCGAGACTTCCCAATCCGGTTCTTTTTTCAGAATGTGCTGCAAGGGATAGCGATAGCCTTTGCCTTTTTTGATGTGCTGGGTGACCGGTTTGGTTTTGCCGTCGATCGATAGCGAGGCGATCAGAAACCACTCGATGGTGAACGAATAAGCGCTTTCCCGCCGACGAATGCGCACCCCCATTCTGCCGCGTAGCGATGCAGGATGCTTTTTGCGTTCCAGATTAACGCGTCGCCAATAATCATCGACCAGCATGCGGGCTTGGCTATGCAAACTCTCAACTTGGGCTTCCAGCCACTCAATCACGCGTTCATCGGCTAATGCCGATTCATCGTGCTCTGCATTTAACGAATTCATGTAAAAAACCTATCCTTAACCACAGGTTTTTCGCGGCAAAAAACCTAGTGAGCTTGATGATGACTATTCAATGCCTCCGGCACCGTCAAAAATCGAGGGTACGACCTAATACCAACACGCCGCGCCTTAACCCATGAAGGCCATGGGCTTGCCGGTTCGTGATTACACGACATTTTCGGTGGTGTTTACCTATACAGGCTTTTGGACAACAATCCTGAATAGGATTTTCCGTGTTTAGTCATGGCCAGGGCCTAACCCTTAAAGCCCGATTGCGCATGGCGTTCAGCCTTCCAGGCGTTGTTAGGTTTTTGCGGCACATTTCGGAACTCCGAGCCGGATTTTAGGGATTCGGGCCCGAGGCATGGTTGCGAAAGGAGGATAATTTCGGCGGTTTCGTCGATACCGACCACACAGGGGTACTTTTTTCGACCGCTTTGTCGAAATCGCCAAAATTATCGCGATTTCGATGACGACCAGGTCTTGGGTGTCGTAGACAATTGAGCTATGAACCCAAATCATGCGCTGCATCCCTTTTTGCTCGTACTGCTACTGCCGACATCGGCGGTTTGTGGGGATGCGTCTGTCGACAGGCCGGCTGCATCGTATTTCGAAGACAAACAGCGCGGCTGGTTTTGGTATGAGGTGTTGCCGGAGCCGGTCAAAAACATCCAAGCCGATAGTCAAGCCGATCAGGAAAAACCCAAGCCTGACAGTAAACAGCCCAGCGTCGTTCAGGCTGAAATTGAACCAAAAACCCAAGCCCAGCCCTCTGCAGAACCCCAACCCCTGTCCTCGGCCTGGTTGAAGCAAAACCTGGAGCATTTCCTAAATCAGGCCATCGACGATCCCAGTCCCGAGAATGTGGCCGCGTTTTATTACCTGCAACGGGTGATGATGGATAAAGCCGAGCGCTTTACCAACGCCGCCCGTTACGTGGTGATGTCGGATCCGCAACTCGATGAGACGGTGCGCCGACCAGTGGCGACCTATGCGGCCAATGAAGCCAATCATCAGGCCGGTGTGGTAGCTGAACAAGCCTTGAAGGCGATTGCCGCCCAAGCCGGCATTTTGTTTTTCTTCCGGTCTGATTGTCCTTATTGCCATGTGCAGGCGCCGATTCTGGCAATGTTGGAAAATGCCTACGGCTTCAAAATCTATCCCGTGTCGTTGGATGGTTTACCGATGCCGAACGGCTTTTTCAGTCAGTTCAAACGTGATAACGGTCAGGCTGCAATGTTGGGCGTTGAACAAACCCCGGCACTGTTTCTGATGAAACCGCCCAAGCAAATCGTACCGTTGGCGCAAGGCGCGTTGTCGTTAGAAGAAGTTACCGGTCGGATTCTGCTGGCGGCCAAGGAAGCCGGTTGGATCGATGCCTCCCAATACCAAACCACTCAGGGCATCCGTAACACGCCGATGTTGTTACCGGCCGCCGGTAGCATCAGCCCTGCGGTCACTCAAGATCCACTATCGCTGATCCAGGCATTGCAACGCAGTGCGCATCTCGGGAGTACGCCATGATGTCGTTTTCATTTCGCTATCGTTACCCATATCGCCAGGTATTAGTATTGATTCTGTTGGTTGAGAGTGCCGTTCCTGCTTATGCCGACCTGCAACAGGAAATGGATAGCATGTTCGGCACCATGACCAATGTCACAGCCCCAACCGCGCATTTGGGGCAGCGCCGCGGCGTGATTACCGGCGGCAGCCTGGTGGCGCGCAACGGCATCACCAATACCAACCTGGTTTCCTTCGTGCCGCCGTCGTTCAGCGCCGGCTGCGGCGGTATCGACTTGTTTGCCGGTAGCTTCAGTTTCATCAACTTCAACCAGTTTGTGCAATTGATGCGTAATGTGGCTGGCAATGCCGCAGGGTATGCGTTTCAGTTGGCCGTGGGTGCCATGTGTCCCTGGTGTGCGTCGGTGATGACCGACCTGCAAAAGAAAATCCAGGAAATGAACCAGATGTTCAGCAACTCCTGCCGGTTAGCGCAAGGCTTGGTCAACGATACGGTCAAAGCCTTCGATCTGCAAAGCAAAACCAATCTGTCCAATGCCTCGTTTACCCAAGGCATATCGGATGTGTTTTCCAGCTGGACCAATACCAGTACCCTGGGCGATCCGGTACAGCAAATCAAGCAGAACGACCCGGCCGACATGACCAAGATCATTCAAGGCAATTTAGTCTGGCGGGCCTTGGTCAATCAAAATGCTGGTGGTTGGTTTCGGTTTGGCGGCAACAGTTTGCTGGAAGCGGCGATGAGTATTTCCGGTACAGTGATTGTCGATGCCCCGCAAGCCGCGCCCGACGGCAAAGGCGAAAACAATGCCATCAGCGCCCCACCGCCGGTGTTGCGGATCAAGGATTTGATGTACGGCAACGATGCCGGTAACAGTTATCAGACCGTCAGGATGTACACCTGTTCGGATGGTCACGAAGCCGATCAGTGTCTAAAACCCATTGTCCAAAATGTCAATCTGGTCGGCTTGAAGCAGCGGGTGATGGAGATCCTGTTGGGTTCGGCGAATTCCGGCAACGGCTTGATTTACAAATTCTCAACCAACAGCGGCCAGATCACCGACAGCGAAAAAGCCTTCATGCAAACCGTGCCGGATGCCATCGGCGGCATGATCCATAACTTGGCACGGGAAGATGCTGGCATTGCCAAACTGTGGGCCGAAGAAGCGGCACCGGTGATTGCCTTGGAATTGGCACAACTGATCGTCAACGATTTACTCAATGCCGTGCAGACCGCGGCGCACATGAACGACCATGCCTACGCCAAATTGCTGATGGATGCCTTGAAGGATGCCAGGGAGCAAATCCAGGACGAATACGTCACCATTGCCGGCCGCTACGGTAACCCACAAACCTTGATGGCGTTTTACCAGCAATTGATGACCACCGTGAAGCCGAAACACTATGGCACCGTGGCGCAATTGCCGGCGTCTGGGGTGGCTTGGCCAAGCCCTTAAACGCTCATTCCCTGTTCCCCAAGATGATTTTCTCCCTCGTTGTTTAAAAGGCAGGTCGCCCATGTTTGAAATCTTTTCCGTGGGCGACTCCGCCTATCTGCAAGCCGTCCTCAATGCCATCGCGATGATTTCCGGAACCGGCGATTACCGTACCGCGGCAGCCGTGGGTGGTTTGATCGGTGTCATCATCGTCATGCTTAGAGCCTTGTTGCAATGGGATGGTCGCGGCATTCGTTATCAGGATTTATTGTTGGCGTATGTGTTGTGGCTAATGCTGTATGCGCCGTCAGTGCGGGTGTCGATTGAGGATGCCTATACCGGCAGCGTGGTGGTGGTAGACAACGTACCATTGGGTCCGGCGGTGGTCGGTAGCGTGATGTCGAACATGGGCTATCGCACTACACGTCTGTTCGAACAGGGCTTTGGCACGCCATCCATGACCGGCAATGGCTTTGCCGACAGTTTGCAGACCTTGACGGCGGTACGGAAGAATTTGTTGTCGCGGGTTAATCTGGGCGCGGCCAACGTGCCGAATGCCGGCAGCGACATGGAGACCTCGTTTGCCAATTACGTGCGGGAATGCACCTTGACCGGTGTCGATCTAAACCAGAAATCGGTAGATGCCATCTTGCGCGATGTCGATCCGTTGAATGCGATCAGGTTTGATTCCGATATCTACATGACCCAAATCTTTGTCGGCGGTCAACCGCAAACCAAAACCTGTACCGATGCTTGGGCCGATTTGAGCGTGGTGGCCAATGGCAATTTTGCGACGGCGCTGGAAGGGTTGTTGCAACCCACTCTGGGCGTGCCGGCGGCAGCCGACACGGTGCCGAAAATCCAGGATGCCTTTGATGCGCTGGCAGGGCCCGGTGTGGTCGATGCCGCCGATTACATGCTGATGTCGGCCATCATGCCGATGTTCGAGAAAGGCGTCATTGGCCGGCATGAAGACGGCTTACATTGGAATAAGGCAGCGATGGTTGAACAAGCCATACAGCAACGCAATACCCAATGGGCAGCCGAGCAAACCCTGTTTGCCAAGATCGTCCGGCCGATGATGGCGTTTATCGAAGGTTTGAGTTATGCCATAGCACCGATTATGGCCTTCGTGGTGATGCTGGGTAATGTCGGCATCCGGATGAATATCGGCTACTTCTCAATGTTGCTGTGGATCCAATTGTGGATGCCGATTCTCGCAGTCATCAACCTATTCATCCAGATGTCGGCCGCCGGCAAAATGGCGGCATTGACCACGGCCACTTATAATCTGCCGTCGATGATGGGTATTTACCAGCTGGATATGGAATTGCAGCAATGGTTGTCGATCGGCGGCATGCTGGCGGCATCGACGCCGGCCATTACCTTGATGCTGATCTACCGTGGCGCGGTGACGGCCACCCATTTCCTGGGGCGGATGGATGGCGGCGATTACGTGAACGAAAAAATCGCCACGCCGGATGTGATCAGCCCGGCGCCGGTTTTGAATGCCCAGGCGCAACATCAATACAGTCCACTTTCAGCAGTTACCCAAACCGGTGTCGACAAAGTGCTGCCGACCTTTACCGCCGGCAAGGACATGAGTGCGGCGGTATCGTCGGCTTACAGCGCTTCGGAACAGGCGACCAGCAGCTTCATGCACAGTGTGTCGTCTACGGCATCGAAATCGGCCAGCATCACCAGCGATGCCTTTGACAGCCGGTCGCTGGGCAATCAAATCGCCAGCAGTTCCAGTTATACCGATGCCTATAACCGTCAGTTCGGTGAAGCCTTTGCCAAGAAACACGCTGATACCGGTATCTCCGCCGATCAGTTCTCGGCGTTGGTGGCCGGCAGTGCCAACGCTGGGGCCAAGCTCGGTAACGACCAACTCAGCGGCGCGATCTCCGGACGGTTACAAAACGACTTCAAAGTCAGTCAGGACAAGTCCGATGCCATTGCCGCCGACATCAGTCAAACCGTCAACGACAGTCAGGGCTATCAAGCCGGCTTGGCAAAAAGCCTGGCACTGGATGCGCAAACCGGCACCCGAAATGTGGCGTCGATGGGCTTGCAACATCAATCGTTGTCCTCGTTGCAACACAGCGCATCCGACGCAGTATCTGCTAGCGAATCCTATCAGCAAACCCTATCGGCTCAACAACGCTTTGGAACGCAAGCCAGTTTCGGCGCGACGGAAACGGGTTACAAAATCGCAAATGACAACACATTGATGGAGCGCCTGGATCAAACCCTGGATCGATATGGTCTGCGTGGCGATACGCAACGGCTGGCCTCGCAATGGAAAGCCGCCGGTTGGATTAGCGATGCCGATCAAGCCTATGCCGCCGCCGGCATGTCGTTATTGACCGGTTTTTCGTCACCCAGTTACCGCACGCTGGATGATCAACAATCGCACCAGGCGCACATCTCGGGTTACCAATTGTTGGGCGATGCTTTTAATGCGCCGCAGGCCGGTCAAACCTGGAATGCCAGCCGGAATGAATCGCTGAAAGCCAATGCGCCGGAAACTGGTAAGGTTCAAGCCTCCGTCGAACAGGCTCATCTCAAAGACCCACGCGCTGAAACCGAATCGCTAAATCAGCGCGCTCAGGCAAAGCTTGGTTCAGCGACGGGAAAAATTGCCGGCGGCGAAGCCCGTGTCGTAGCACAGCACGATCGTAACTTAGCTGAGCGTGAACAAAATTCAAGAGAAGGCTTTGGGCAATTGGCGAATGTCAAAGCGGAGCATTTTAGGCAATCGATTGCGGCGGCTGCCAATGAAACTCCTTCGGCCGCAGAGGCTTCTTACAATTATCTAGGGGGCAGTCTTTATAACTCCGCGAAAAATTTGGAAGCATTAGGATCGGTTAGTAACCGACATATCAAGGAGTTTGCAGAATTTGTTCAACAATCTCAAGCGCAAGGAATGGGAATTTGGGATTCAATAAAATACGCTTCAAACCAATCGTATTCTGGATTTAAGGAGGCTTCTCAAGTATGGGCAGATCAAAGAGTAATTGAAGTTGCAGATAAATTAACTCCGACTCAGCAAACTTATTATCGTGCCGCGATGTTTGAAGCCTTTGCGGGGATTGCTGTTGCCGGAGAGTATGGCGGCACACTTGGTATTGCTAAAAGCCAGTTGATAGATGAGGAAGGCAGTATCGATGGTAATGATATCGCCAAGCTACTTAAAAGCGCGGCTGGTCAAGGTCGTATGGACTTAATCGATCAAATTGGAAATTACAATCGGGCGCGTGGCCGCATAAACTATTAACTTTCAATGAGAGTGACTTCTCGCGACTGCAAAACCAGCCAGTATCCATCTTACTATCATAAGAAAAGAAGCCATTACAACGTAACGGGTTAAATCATCTCTAACATACAGAATCAGAATTGCGATCAAAGCTGTAGCCGACCAGTAATAGCGACTGTTGTGTGAAAACTGTTTCGCAATGAATTCGATCGTTTGATAAAAAAGTTCAGCAAGGCCGAATGCGCTGAAAATAATGCTACCAAATATCCCAAGGGCTTCCATCTCGCGAGGGATTATTTCCATCTTTGCAAGAAGCCAAATCAAACCAAAGCCAGCAGCAACCAAGGCTATTCGTTTAAAAGCATCGAACGAAACAATTTTCTTGGAAAACCGTTGAAAAAATTGCTGAAATCCGCCCGGAAACTTCGCAAAAGTTGCACCGCAAAACGGGCAGATTGATCGCAGTGGCTGACCATAATACGTCACGACCCTGGGTACCATGGATCGATTACATTCGAGACAATTGACCGTGGCATGATGACCAGAAAATAACGAATTTACGGAATCAGTTTGGTTCGGCTTAGTTGAAAGTCTTAAGCGACGTGAGTGTGATGAAAACGAGGGCATTGGTGATCTCCAACCTTGCTTAACGAGCTTATCGTACTGCGAATAGGCTGGAGCTGCCAAGTTAGCTTTAATCCAATTGAATTGATAGCCATTGACGTTGAAGTTCTGTGACTTCAAGAGGTCACCCACCATAACGCAGCCAAATAAAAACGAAACGGGATATTTTTAAACTGAATTGAACCCGAAACCGGTCGTTCGAATTTTCTAGTTTTTTAGGAACTGGCAGGCAAGACCCGGCCAAAAAGAGCCACTCGCAACTCTCTAAACTCGCCACTTTAAAGGTCCGCACTTCACACGTTAACTGCCGCTCAATATTGGGTAACGTCCTTTAACTTTTGACGGTGGCATTGCCATACCGGCAATACAGGGAAGGCATCAAAAACAGATTTAGCAACGTCGACGTCATCAAGCCACCGAGTATCACCACCGCCATCGGGTATTCGATTTCGTGGCCGGGCACATTGCCTTTCAGGATCAGCGGCAACAAGGCCAATCCCGCGCAAGCGGCTGTCATCAGGATTGGTGCCAGACGTTCTTCGGCGCCACGCTGCGCTAAGTCAGGTCCGAATATGACACCTTCTTCCTGTTCCAAATGTCGGTAATGGCTCAACAACATAATGCCGTTCCGCGCGGCGATACCCAGCACGGTGATAAAGCCGACCAGCGAGCCGAGCGACAACACGCCGCCACTTAAAAACGCCCCTATAACGCCGCCGACCAACGCAAACGGCAAGGTCAATGCCACCAGACAGACCAATCGCAGCGAGCGAAAATCGACATGCAGTAACACCAGGATGCCCAGCAATGAAGCCAAGCTCAGCCAGGTCAACCGTTCGCTAGATGCTTGTCGTGCGGCATATTCGCCCAAAAACTCCGGGTGATAGCCTTGCGCAAACGTTAGGCTCTTCACGCGGCTTTCAATTTCCCGCGCTACGCCGCCTAAATCGTTACCACTGACGTTACAGGTGACGTCGATTCGGCGCGAGGCGTTTTCCCGCTTGATTTCGTTTGGTGTCGGTGCAATATCGATGTCGGCCACCTCGCTTAATGGCACGCGCGCCCCGGATGGCGTATCGATAGTGAGTTGCCTGAGCGCGGCAAGATCGTGGCGTACCCGCTCGGCGCCCCAAACCGTGACATCGATGATTTTTTGTTCACGGTAAATTTCGCCGACCTTGCTGCCTTTGATTAAGGTAGCGGCGGCACGGCGCACGTGCCCGGCTGTCAAGCCAAAGTTGGCCGCCACGTCCGGTTTGAGCCGTATCTGTATCTGCGGCACCACTATTTGCGGTTCCACCTTCAGGTTGGCGATGCCGGGTACATCAGCGATGGATTGACTGACTTCTGCGGCCTTATCTCGCAGGATTCCCAAATCTGGGCCATACAGCCTCACCACCACGGTCGCACTGGCACCGGTCAGCACTTCTTTGATCCGTTCGCGCAGGTACGTCAGCACATCCCGGTAAAGCCCCGGATAACCGTCGACGACGGCTTGGATTTTTGCCACGGTACTGTCGTAATCAACCACCGTGTCTAAACTAATCCATAACTCGGTAAAGTTCGGGCCTACCACTTCGTCGGCCACTTCGGCCCGGCCAATGTGGGAACCGAAATTGCGCACACCGGGAATCGCCCGCAGTTCCTTGCTGACTTGCATCGTAATGCGGCGCATGGCTTCCAGCGAGGTGCCAGGCTTTTCGACCCAATGCATCAAAAAATCGGTTTCCTTGAAGTTGGGTAGAAACGATTCGCCGAGTTGCGGTAACGCGATGGCCGTCGATATAAACGCCGCTAGCAGAAAACCTGTCGCCCAGTGCGGACGGTTGACGATGACGGGCAACAGCTTGCGGTAATGCTGTTTCAACACGCGCGTCAGAGGAGTGTCATCCTTGCGATGCTTGGCATTGGGTAATAGCATCAGGCACAAGGCCGGCGTCACCGTCAGCGCAACCAGCAGCGAGGCTAAAATTGCCAACAGGTAGGAAAATGCCAGCGGCCTGAAAAAAGTACCAGCTAATCCGTCCAGGAAGAATACCGGCACGAACACCAATGCCACGATCAGGCTGGCGAATACCACCGCGCTACGTACTTCCAACGACGCCTTCAACACGACGCGGAAAGGCGACAGCGGACTGCCTGCCGCGCGATTCAAGCGCAGTCGGCGCATGATATTCTCGACGTCGATAATCGCGTCATCCACCACTTCACCGACCGCAATCACCAGACCGGCTAGCACCATGGTGTTGAGCGTGCCACCACGCAGGTAAAGCACCGCGGCTGCCGCCAACAGCGACAGCGGAATCGCTGATAGACTGATCACGGCAGTACGCCACTCGAACAAAAAGGCGATCAGAATCACGGCGACCAGCAGGCAGCCCAATATCAGCGCATCACTTAAATTATGCAGCGAGCGTTCGATGAAGGTTGCCGGACGAAAGATGGTCGGATCGATGTCAACCTCATTTAGACCGGGTTGCAAGGCCGCCAAAGTCGCTTCAACCTTGCGCGTGACATCCAAGGTGTTACCCCAGGGTTGTTTTTCGACAATTAGCAGTAGCCCCGGACCGTCGTTGATCACCGAATCGCCAATCGGCGGAGGGTGGCTTTCGACAATGTCCGCCACATCGCCCAAACGAAGTGGAGCACCGCCGGTGAATTGCACCACGGTGCGCGCCAGATCATCCGGTGTTTGCAGCGGCGACACATGCGTCACTGGCAAACGCTGATTAGGCAAATCCACAAAGCCTCCGGCTGAAATGGTGGCTGCATCGCCAGTCGCACGCACCACCGCATCCAGCGTCACGCCGTTGGCGGCCAGCCGGTCCGGATCGACCAAAACCTGTAACTGCCGATCTCGCTGGCCCCAAATAGCCACGTTGGCCACACCCGGCACCGCCATCAAGCGTGGGCGAATGGTCCATAACGCCAATTCGGACAATTCCATCTGCGACAGTTTTTTCGATGAAATACCAATCTTCAGCGCCCGACTGGTGGACGATAACGGCGACAGCATCACCGGTGCGCGGGCCACAACCGGTAGGCGCGGCGCGATGGTGGCAACCCGTTCCTGCACCAGTTGCCTGGCTTGCATCAAATCCGTGCCGTCCTGGAAAATACAGACCACTGAAGACAAACCCAGCACCGACTTGGATCGTAAGGTTTTCAACCAGGCCGTGCCGTTGACTGCATTTTCCAGTGGCACGGTGATCAGATTCTCCACTTCCTCGGTCGACAATCCGGGGGCTTCGGTCTGGATTTCCACCAGCGGCGGCGCAAATTCCGGGAACACATCCAGCGGCATTTGCCGGGCGGCCTGCACGCCGAAAATCACCAGGACAATCGCCAAAGCCAGCACCAATATGCGTTGGTGTAAGGCGACGGAAATCAGCCAGCGCATCATTTGCCGACACCAAATTCAGTACCGAACAATTCGGCCACGCCCATACTGACCACCTCGATACCGGCCACAATATCGCCCGTCACGGCGGCTTGATCGTCAACCACCCGCAGCACTTGCACCCGCCGGCGCTGATAGACATTGGCTTGCAGAGCTTGATAAATCCAGCTTCCACCATTTACGTCATACACAAGCGCCGACCACGGTAGGACTAGATTCTCGTCTTCGCTACGCTGCGGGATGGACACGCCAACGCGCTGACCGGGACGTAGTGATGCATCCGAATTCTTGACTTCGTAGAATAAGTCGACCGTGGCGGCAGCCGGATTGGCGGAAGGCGGTGCCGCCACCGGTACGGCAGGACGAGTGGCATTCTCGGACGAATTTGTCAGCCCACCGACACGCGCCTGGGCGGCGGTATTCAATGTGGTTATATCATCGACATAGACCGGCACCCGCACCCAAAACGTGCTGCGGTTGTTGACGTCTAACAGCGCAGGACCGAGCAAATCGCGGCGTTCGTGCGCGGTTTTCAGATTGGCTTCGGCCAGGCCTAGCTGGATTCGGGCATCATCGACCGAGCGTTCGGTGCCCACCTTGTCGCGGCGCATCTGTTCAGTGCGACTCAAGGCTATTTGCGCGGCTTGCACTTGCACTTTGGCTTGCTCCACCTGACCATCGGCGTCGATTTGCGATTGCGCCAACCGCACCAGTTCGGCCGGTGCCAGTGATGGCAGGATGGTATAAACCGATTGCTTGTTACCTTTCCCTGAACCATTCAAGGCTGGCAGTGTGATCTCGCCGCCGAACAAGCGCGTGCGCGTTAGCCGCCGTTTTTCAAGCTTCGTGGTGACAATGCCCAGCCGCTGCGCGGCTTCGGGTGCCAAGACGACTTGGGTCAGATTACTTTCCTTGACCGGGTTTTCTATTTTGGCGGGCGGCGCAGTGGCTTCGCCGGCCATTAACTTACAGGTCACAAATACTAAAGCCGACAACAGGCGCTTGTGGTTTGGAGACACGTGGTTCATATAGGTCCAGTGTTGAATTCCGGGAAATAATCAGTCAAGCAGGCTTTAGACGCTGGCCAACACTGCGTTCCAGTTCCGTGCGGGCGCGGTGGAAGTCGGCGGCGGCTTGCGCGGTTTTCAATTGCGCGTCCAGCCAACGGCGTTGGGTTTCGAGTACGAACAGGTAAGTGACATTTCCGGCTGCGTAGGCGTTTCTAGCATCCTTTATGGCGGCTTGCAGTGGTGGCAGAATAGTCTCTTGCCATTGCTTCAGGCTAACACTAGCCTGTCTTAGCCGGGCATGGGCTTCGCGGACATCCAAGGCGATCCGTTGTCGGGTGGTAACATATTGCCTGGCGGCTTTATCAAAGCGAGCCTGGGCTTGCGCGACGCCACCTTGATTCTGGTTGAGGATGGGCAATGTCACGTCTAAGCCTGGCCCTGCCAGCAAAGGCCCATTGATTTGTTTGGCATTGAGGCTGGTGGTGATATTAAAGATTTCGGCGCGCGCCAGGCCAATGCGTTCGCCCGCAGCTTCGACATTGATTTGCGCAGCACGTAGATCGGGACGTGCCATTAGCGCCTGTTCGACCAGCTTTTCGGTATCGAACCGGTCATCATGGGCTAACAGTTCCGTATTAACGTTTCCCGGCCACTGCTCCAAACTCAAACCCGCCAGATGTCGTAAACGCTCGTTGGCTATTGTCAAATCCTGTTGCAAACGGCTTTGTTGTTCCTGAGCTTGCAGGGCATCGACTCTCGCAATGGTTACTTCCAATTCGCTGGCATCGCCGTCGTTCAACCGGGCTTGCGTGAGTTCGGCGATAGCCTGGCTCAGTGTGACAGCAGATTCAGCCAATTCCACGCGTCGCTTGGCTAAGCTCAATTCGGCATAAGCGAAGCGAACATCGCGAATCAAGTCCAATCCGGTTTGCACCAGGCGTTGAGCGGTTTGTTCAACATCCAATTGGGCCAACTCGACCCGTTGTGGACGTAGCCAGAAAATTTCCAACGGATAGCGCACCGTGAGTTCCAAGGGTTTTGCGCCCCATGGCACCAGCATCGAGAAGGTGGGGTTGGGCAGCATACCCGCTTGCACGAGATCGGCCCGGAACAAGCCTAAATCGGCCAAGGTCGCGTGAAAGGCCGCATTGTTCCAAAGCGCCAAGCTGACTAATTCGTCTTCGGACAAACCGTCATCCAACGTTACATTGGCGGGCCATGCGGTTTCGTCGGCACGGGTTTCGGCAAAATGCTGACCGCTGCGTTGCTCCAGCTCGTTGGCCACATCGTTAAGTTTCATGCCTTGTGGAGTGCAAGCCGACAATGTCACGGCGAAAACCACTGACGGCAAACGCCTGAATAGGCAAGACATCATTCACGGTTCTCCGGAAATGTGACGATCACCTTCAAGCCCACGCCGCCATCCCCATCGCTCAATGTAATGTTAGCCTGGTGCTGATCGGCAATCCTCTTGGCGATAGCCAAGCCCAAGCCACTGCCGGATTCGGCGCTATTTAAAACCCGGTAAAACCGGTCGAACACGCGACCGCGCTCATCCAAAGCGATGCCGGTGCCGGTATCATTGACTTCCAGGCGAACTGTCTTGGCATCGTTAACGACACTGACGTCAATATGTGTATTGGTTGGTGAATAACGGATGGCGTTATCGATCAGATTGCCAAGCAGAATCCGTAGCGCCTCTTCGGCACCGGCAACCGAGACATGGTCTGCCCGTGTCAAACCGAGATCGATATGGCGATTGGCGGCTAGCGGGGCAAAATCGGCTACCACGTTCCGCGCTAGATCATCCAGGAACAAAGGTTTAAGCGGAGAATCGCCAACTTCCGGATCGAGACGAGCCAAGGTCAGTAATTGCTGAACAAGATGACTGGCTCGGTCGATGCCTTGTCGTAAGTTTTGCAAGGCTTGGGCACGCAGCTCTGGTTCAATGGCGCGCTCGGCCAGTTGTGCCTGCAAGGACAGTGCGGTGAGCGGACTACGCAGTTCATGGGCGGCATCGGCTGTGAATTGACGTTGGGCTGATAGGGCCTGATTCAATTGGTTCAGTAACCCGTTCAATGCGCCGACTAGAATGTTGACTTCTGCCGGCAAATCCTTGTCTGGAATTGGGTCTAACGAATGAGGATTGCGATGCGCCACGGCATCGGCGACTTGAGCCAGCGGCGCCAAACCACGACCAATCGCCCAACCCAGCCATAAGGTCAGTGCTGGCAATAAAATCAACAGCGGCGTCAATAAATGCAGGGTAATTTCGTTGGCGGTTTCACGGCGCTCTTGCTGAGCTTGAGCGACCTGAATCAAACCTTTATCGGTTTTTAAATTAACGACGCGCCACGCTTGGTTTTGCCAGTTAACGGTGTCATAGCCCGATTTTCTGCCTAGTGGAATGGGCGAGAACGGATGGGATTGAAATAGGATTTGCCCCTCTGAATCGCGAATCTGACTGACCCAATCAATACCATCGCCGCGCAATGCGAGGTCTTTAGAATCGGGTTTTACGCCTTGCGCGTAGTTTGCACGAGACAGAGAATAAGCTGCATCCAACAACACCTTGTCGAACAGTTCATCAATTTCTTCATGCACGTTCAGCCAAGTCGGTACTGCAAACGCCGCGCCGGTCAGCAGTAAAACGGGCATTAACCAAAAAATTAACCGTTTGCGGATAGAGGTGCTCATGGCTTCACCACTTTAAAGCCAACGCCACGCACATTAAAAATGATGTCCGCACCGAGTTTGCGGCGCAGGTTGTGTAGGTGGACATCGATCGCATTGCTGGCCACTTCCTGCCCCCATCCATAGAGGCGCTCTTCCAATTGCGGACGAGACAGTACAGCGCCAGGCTGTTCCATCAAAGCATGTAGCAATGCGAACTCGCGGGCGGATAAATCAATCAGGGCATCGCGCAACCAAACTTCGTGGCTCAACGGATTGATGCGCAACGCACCGTATTCAATGTCGGATGATCCGCGTCCGGCACTCCGGCGTATCAGCGCGTGAATACGGGCGACGAGTTCTTCCAAGGCAAAGGGCTTAACCAAATAGTCGTCGGCACCGCTGTTGAGTCCAGCAATTCGTTCACTCAGTGCATCGCGCGCCGTTAAAATCAATACCGGAATGGTGTTGCCGGATTTGCGCAGCAGGGTCAACAATTCCAAACCTGCTAAACGCGGCAGCCCTAAGTCGAGTAACAATAGAGCGTACTCTCCCGACATATTGAATAGAGCTTGTTTGGCTTGTTCGCCGTCCTGCACCCAATCGACCACAAAGCCATCCAACTGCAATCCGTCCCGGATGGACTGGCCGATCATCGGATCGTCTTCCGCTAATAACAAACGCATGTTGACCTTATAAATTCTTTAGATGGTCAACAGTGTAAATGAACAAGATTTAAGTAATAGTTAAGGCCGTTCGAATGTGTTCGGAAAGGTATCGATAACGGTCGTTAATTAATGGAGTTGGTGAAGGGCGGCTTGGGGTCGTCAACGACAATTGTTTCATGGTGAATTTAAATATCTTGGATGTCCGCTTTCAAGATAGCCATGGATATGAAACCGAACTTAGTGAAAAGGCTAAATCGTTAACCGTTCAATTCAATTGCTGACCAGACTTAAGACGAGTTTGGGCGAAATGAGTTAACGTTTGCATCTGCCAATTCACAAAACTGGCAAACCGGCCGGAATTTGCTCTCGTAGAATACCGCAAAATTATGTCGACAGCGGGGGCAATATTTCAAGGCAACCTGTCCTTCGCGCATACCTTGCGCTAAAACCCAGGCTTCGTTGAAGTTGGCGGGTCGAACTTTGCCGTAAGGTCGCTCTTCGGGGATAAGGTGTTCATAGGATCGATGGAAATAATCCCATGTAAACAAAATGGCCGGCACGTCCATGCGCGACTGAGGATTAACCTTGCAGGTGATTTGATAGATGGACAGAAATAACGTCAGATATAGAAACGACTCGCGTGATGCCGGAATGGTTTTAGCCAGCGGGAGTTGTCCGTTGGAGGGGCCGTGAAAGTGAATGGCATAGTACATGGCCTTAAGCTCATGTTGGCTGATCGTTTTAATATGCGCTTTAACGAACGTCGGCCGCAATTTTCGCTTCAGCAATTGATAGGCAAGATAATGATCTCTGAGTCGGTCTTCGTAGGTGTACCAAGCACTCATGCGATATCGCCTGATCCTGTGAGCAGCATGAGCAAATCACGCGCCTGGCTATCACACGCATCTCCCTCGTGCGCTGACTGATCGACCTGAAGATAACGCCCCCAAAAGCTGGCATTGAATCTAGGGGTAAAGGCCAGGCATTCGCGCCGAGCTATCTCCCTAATTTGCTGCACCTGCAATTTTTTCAGGATACCCAGGGCTTCTGGCGTTAATCCCAAGCTAAACATCGCCTGTTCTTCTTGTCCGGACAGCACCATTTCCCGTGCTAACAGCAGATAATCCAATTGCAGATGATAGAGGCTATCCTCCATCTCAAATCACCTGCTTCACTCGGTCGGCTATGGCCATCACACTTTGTCCGTAGGCGATGGCGGCCTTCTCATCCTTCCAGCTATAGTAGCGACCAATCCCTAACGCCAAGTCATGCGGGGCTGAACCAATGGCGGTTGCTAAGAGTTCGGCACCTATTTGTACATTGGTAATCGGATCCAGTAATTGCGCCGGCGCGCTCACTCTGTGGCCATGCCAGCGGACATTGATTTGCATTAACCCCACATCTACCAACCGATTGCCTTCGTCTATCGATTGCTTGAGCAAGGCATGGGCCTCCCGCTGCGAGGCTGGCATCAAGGATTGTCCGGATTTATTAAGTGCCCATGGCCAGGGTTTTACTGCGGTCGGATCGGCATCGTTCGCGGATTCTTTTAAGGCAACCGCATACAGTATGTAAGGATCCAAATGGTGCTGCTTTGCAATCTGCCACCAAAGCGTATTTTGTAGCGTGCTTGCGGCGCTAGTCGCTCGTGTCTGTTGGCTGACATTGCCATGGGCTAAACACGATGCACTGCAGACCATAAAGCTCAGCAAAATCGGCAGTGGATTGAGATGATGCTGTTTAGCGGCGCATAGCCATCGGAAACCGGATTTCAAATCGACAATGTTCATAGTAGAGGTGACAGGTAAGGTTGCCCGAGTCTACTGAAAAACTCACTATTTCGAGCGATCAAAAAAGGCCTTCTTTCGACCTAATTACGCCTCCTATAGATCTCCATAAAAACAATTCCTTGAAAATACAATTAGTTACGCACTGTCAAGCACTTTTTATAGCTGAAACAATGCCTAACACCTTGCCAAGCCATATTCTGCAAGGCTTTGCGCGGAAAGTACCCCAAAATCACCCACTTTCCGCACGTGACGATTACAAAACCAGTCTTTTAGTATTGCCCCATGTCGTAATTCATTAGAGAGAAGAGCATGGCCACCCTAGAAGACGATCTGACGCAACTGAATTTTCAGTATCTGATGCTATTGAGAGAATGTGCTCGCAGCAATCCCATGGAAGCCGCCTGGCGGTTTGGTGTCATTCCGGAGACGGTCGATCATGTAGCCGATTTGTCGCTGGAACAAATTAAAGAACAGGCGGCGATTAACCGCGCCGTGATCAGTTTGCTGCCACTGGGTAACCACCCGGTTTCAGCCGCCGCTCATGCGGCCTTGCTGGTTCATGATGCTCATGATCAGGGTGATCATCATGGATAACGGTGGCTTCGTTGACTTGTCGCATTTTGGCGCTGAACTGATGTTGGCAAAGACATTGTTCGAGTACGGCGCCCGAACACCAGTGGTTTGTGCTCTTTGCGGTATCAAACGAAAAACAGCCACCCGCATTTACTGGCTTGCGCAACACCAAGCACCGATTAAAGGCATGCTGCCTTGGGATCCACACTGGATAGGCCGTTCAACCATTAACAATCTGCACGCCTCGATATTTTTGGGATTGATTCAGGATTATGCGTCCGTTCGTGCCAATGGTACTGAGTTTGGGTTGCAATTTTGCAATGCATACGCATTGTACTGCCGCATCGTTGCTCACAATCCCAAGCCGTGCAGCCGGGAGGCAGGATTCGAACACCACAGAGTGTTGGATATCAATCGAGCATGGCAACTGACAAGACAATTTCATGCCTCTGCATTGCATTTTGCGACGTGCCTTTGCTGTCAAGCGCGATTCCTGATCTCCCGCCAAGAAGATCAACACGCTGCCCGCTGTCCCGTATGCGAAAACAAGACAGGCAGCGTAGCGAGTAAACATCGAATTTCGCGGCCATTTTCACAAAATGCCGGCAAAACTTTGGCGATACGTCTTGACCGTTACTAACGGCCAAGGAGAGTCATAATGTATTTATTAGTTCAGTCAATTCAATCTCGGACCCAGCTGGATGCGGCGGAAGGAAAAAATTTAGCCCGTCTGGCACGAGAATGCTTTTTCAACCATCAACCTTTAATCCTTGACTTTGTCAACGTCGAGCAGGTTACCGCGCATTTTTGCCAGGCGTTATTGTGCCCGTTGACGAACGAATTTGGCGCGGATTATTTAAATCAATGGTTGCAGATAAAAAACCTGTCCTCCCACGTCAGGCAAATCATACAGTCTGCCATGGGTGAATTGGACGATTATTTTGATTGTTTGGAGCGCGCACAAGCTCAGAGTGCTGACCAAGAAATAACGACGTTGAATTGTTTATGGCTTATCAAAGCCCGTGATCTCTGTCGAGATAACCCTCTGTTCGCTGGTTTTATGTTGGGCATTTCGGATAAGGCGTTAATTGAGGCCATTGGTCGCTTGTCAATTGAGGACATTGAGCATATCGCTCAATCGGGCTGGCTGTGTTTTGCGCCAAGGATTTCAAATCATTTTTTTGAGTACATGAATCGCAAGCAACATACCGCCGTTGATGTGTTGCTGACGTTAAGGGAGGGCTTGAATCATGGAGGCTAAAAAGATGATCAAAACGCTAAAACAGTATCAGTTGGCCATTACCCTGATTCAACGCCAAGCCAGAATTGCGGTAATTGTCCGCGAAACTACCATCCCCAGAGAACTGATAAAGGCCACTTACAAGGAGATTCTAGGGCGATCCGGTAGTTCGGGCCCCATCAAAGAGTCAATTCGTGGCTTGACGCACAACGTAAAACGCTACAAGGAAGCCACGCTCTTCGCCAAGATATTTCGTGCAATTGAAGCCGAAAACAGTCACGGCGAAATTGATAACGTTATCCAGGCATTCGATTTTTTTAAAATTTCCTTGCCCAGTGGCAACCTCGATTTCACCACGGCATGGTTGGTGGCACGAGACTTGAGAAATAAAAAATTGCTGATGACGGAATGTGGTCATTGTTATTCAGCGGTATTGATCATTTTGGGCAGCGAAAAGTCGCTGGAGCGGTGTTGTGTTTGTAAAACCGCTTTAAAACAGTCAATAAGTTGAATATTTTCCATATTCTAAAACTATCAAAAAATCCGGGCTACCGTGCTTGCGCTATTAAAATTGAATGAAGAGTTATAACCTATCTAACCAATCGATATGACAACTCTTGTTTCTATTGATCAACTGAAAATAGCCACTGGTTACGATAGACCCGGTGATATTGAGCGATGCCTAAGAAAAAATGGTGTCCGTTACTTATACGGGCAAGGGGGTAAAATTTTCACTACGATAGATGCAATTAATGCCGCCATGGGATTAAAATTTGATCCCCCAGACGCCAATCAAGAGGTAATCGATTTTATCGATTAAACGTCTATGCCTAAAGGTCCCGCTCGAACGGCTGTAGTACCAACCAACATTGATGCCAGAAAACTGCCGACCGGTGTCTGGTGGGATAAGTCAGGTAGTGGTAAATGGATGTATAAATACAAAGATCCAGACCTTGGGAAATGGCGTTCAAAGCGATTGATCGGTCCAAAATCATCTTTGGCAGAAATTTGGCAAGCATACGAAAGCCTGAATGCTCCCATGGCGGCTACATTCGCATCAATCAGTCTCGATTTCCAGCTAACACCCATCTGGCGCAAATTGGCTACATCAACGCAAAAAGATTATCTAGATTGTCATCAGCATATCTGTGGTCGCAAAATTTCAACGAATGACACTCTTGGTGAGCTTCCAGTCACTAAATGGACAGTGGGTCTCGTTAGAAAATACCGAGACACCCGCGGTGAATCTTCGGAAAGCAGAGCAAATAAAGAGCTTGCATACATAAAACGAGTTTTTTCATGGGCATACGAATATGAAAAAATTAAATTCAATCCTACGTTAGGTGTGAAAAAGCTATCAATCAAACCACGCCAACATTACGCCGAAGATCGTGATTACGAATTTATGCTCAAGATCGCTCAAGAGTCAAATTATTGGTATCTCTGGCCAGCAATGGAAATTGCCTATCTTTGCCGTATGCGTTTGTCGGAAGTACTGGATCTTACCGATGCCAATGAATTGCCGGAAGGCCTATTAATTAAGCGTCGCAAAGGATCTCGTGACAATATTACAGAATGGAATCCGCGACTACGTAATGCGTGGGATTTTGCAGTTGCAACAAGAAACCGGATATTGTCAGATCGAAAACAGCCTCATCCGATTCGTGCCGAGGATAGGCATATCATTATTAGTGAACGTACCGGCGACAAAATCGTAGTTGATAGTCTTAAAACGGCTATGGGACGAATAACGGTTGCCACCAAATTAGCAGCTGAAGAAAGAGGCATTAATTGGGTGCCTTTCACTTTTCATGACCTTAAACGTAAAGGTGTTAGCGATACAACAGGCAATAAACTAGATGCGAGTGGACACCGAACGGCTTCGATGATGAATGTTTATGATGTCAAATTGAAAACGGTCAAACCGTCGAACGAATGACCATTTGTCAGTAGCTTTGTCAGTAGATGCTGGTCTTGCATGATACAAACAATGTCAAGCTATTGATTTTATTGGGGTGAACGATGGGGCTCGAACCCACGACAACCGGAATCACAATCCGGGGCTCTACCAACTGAGCTACGCTCACCATTACGATGATTTCTGCGATGGCACGCTTGGCAGGACTCGAACCTGCGACCCTCGGCTTAGAAGGCCGATGCTCTATCCGGCTGAGCTACAAGCGCAAATCTTGGTCGGGGTAGAGAGATTCGAACTCCCGACATTCTGCTCCCAAAGCAGACGCGCTACCAGACTGCGCTATACCCCGAATTGACCTTCTTTTTTATCCCCGAAGAGCCGTAGCGCTTCAGAAAGATCGCCATGATAGGCTGTTATTCGAAACTCGTCAACCATTTTTTTGCTTGCGCCGGTTTTAACTGTCTCCGATTCACGGGGATATTATAAAAAATCATGGCGATAAATTTTTTAACTTATTGAAAAAAATAATTTTGTCGCTTAGCCAACTACGAATTCCAGAGCATCGACTTTTTGGAATCCTCTCGGCAACGCGGTGCCGCGATTCGCTCGGCTACCGGCGTATTGCTCGATATCGATCTTCTTCAACGTGACGAAACGTTTGCCGGAGACCACCTTCAGTTCGCCAGCCGCCGAAATGGCAGTGACCGCAACTACCGCATCCTTACCGCTCGCCAAATCCGAGCTCGGGATCTGAATCAGCTTGTTGCCTTTGCCTTTGACCAGTTCCGGTAAATCCTGGACCGGGAAGATCAGCAATCGGCCCTGTAACGTCGCTACTGCCAACATGTCCCGCTCAGGCGGAATCGGGGCCGGGGTTAACACTTTGGATTTGTCCGGGACGGTCAGCACCGCCTTGCCGGCCTTGTTTTTACTGAACAACTCTTTCAACTGCACCCGAAAGCCGTAACCGGCGCTGCTGCACATCAAGACCCAGTCGTCGGCTTGCCCGGTGAACACGGCGGTAAACAGGCTGCCCGGCGGCGGATTCAGACGGCCGGTCAATGGTTCGCCCTGGCTGCGCGCCGACGGTAAATCGTGCGTCGTGATGGTGTAGACCCGGCCGGTCGAATCCATCACGTAAGCCGGTTGTGTGGTGCGGCCTTTGGCCGAGGACAAGTAGCCGTCGCCGGCGCGGTAACTCAAACCTTCGGCTTCGATGTCGTAGCCTTTGGCTGCTCTGATCCAGCCCTTTTGCGACAGGATGACGGTGACTGGTTCGTTGGCGATCAGTTCGGTGGTGTCCAGCGCTTGCGCCGCTTCGCGCTCGATGATCGGCGAGCGGCGGGCGTCGCCGTATTTTTCGGCATCGCGTTCGATTTCCTTTCGAATCAACCGATTCAACAAATGCGCAGAGCTCAGGGTTTTCTCCAGCGCCTGGCGTTCCTGTTCCAGTTCGTCCTGCTCGCCGCGAATCTTCATTTCCTCCAGTTTTGCCAGATGCCGCAACTTCAATTCCAAAATGGCTTCGGCTTGCACATCGGTCAATCCGAATCGCGCCATCAATACCGGTTTGGGATGGTCTTCATGGCGGATGATGGCGATGACTTCGTCGATGTTCAGGTAGGCGATCAACAAGCCTTCCAGGATATGCAAGCGCGCCAACACCTTGTCCAAGCGGTATTGCAAACGCCGGCGCACGGTTTCGGTCCGGAATGTAATCCACTCGGTCAGAATCTGTCGCAAGTTTTTGACCTGCGGTTTGCCGTTCAGACCGATCATGTTCAAATTGACCCGGTAGTTTTTCTCCAGATCGGTAGTGGCGAACAAATGCGACATCACCGCGTCGACGTCGGTGCGCTTGGTTTTGGGGATGATCAGCAGCCGGGTCGGATTCTCGTGGTCGGACTCGTCGCGCAAGTCCTCGATCATAGGCAGCTTTTTCGCCAACATTTGCGCGGCAATCTGCTCCAGCAGCTTGGCGCCGGAGACTTGGTGCGGCAGCGCGGTGATGACGATGTTGCCGTCTTCGACTTCGTATTTGGCGCGCATCTTCACCGAACCGTTGCCGGTCAGATACAGCTTTTGCAGATCGGCGGCCGGCGTGACGATTTCGGCATCGGTCGGGAAATCCGGGCCTTTGATGTGTGCCAACAAACCTTCCAGCGGGGTTTCAGGCTCGTCCAGCAATTGCAGCACGGCGGCGGCGACCTCGCGTAGGTTATGCGGCGGAATGTCGGTGGCCATGCCGACGGCGATGCCGGTGGTGCCGTTCAGCAGCACATTGGGCAGGCGCGCCGGCAGTAATGCCGGTTCCTGCAAGGTACCGTCGAAATTATCTACCCAATCCACAGTGCCCTGGCCCAGTTCGCTGAGCAGGGTTTGGGCGTAGGCGGTCAGCCGCGATTCGGTGTAACGCATCGCCGCGAACGATTTCGGGTCGTCCGGCGAACCCCAGTTGCCCTGGCCGTCGATCAGCGGGTAGCGGTAGGAAAAATCCTGCGCCATCAACACCATCGCTTCGTAACAGGCCGAATCGCCGTGCGGATGGTATTTGCCCAGCACGTCGCCGACGGTGCGGGCCGACTTTTTGTATTTGGCCAGCGCGGTCAGTCCCAATTCGGACATCGCGTAGACGATGCGGCGTTGTACCGGTTTCAGGCCGTCGCCGATATGCGGCAGGGCCCGGTCCAGAATCACGTACATCGAGTAATCGAGGTAAGCTTTTTCGGTGAAATCTTTTAGCGGGAGTTGTTCGAAGTTTTCTTGTGCACCCATGAATTGCTGGCTTTCCTTGGAATGAGGCTTTGGGACGGCGGATTTGCGGGCGCTACGATACCACACCGGTGCTAATTTAAACCGGTAATCGAATCCCCGCAGCATGATTGCGCGGGATGGCAATTGCCGCCGAGTTCGGCGATCCGGCGTTGCCGAATGCGCCGCGCAGGCTCCTGTTGGTTAAAGCCAGTGGTTTTGGGTAGGCGCTGAGCGCCGAATCGGCACGGCCCAGGCGGCGCAAGAAATCGTTACGGACGCTGTGGGGCAGATGGTAAGTGGCGAGATTATCGGCAGCTGGGTTTTCGCGCGTCACAATGGCAATTGCGCCGATTGGTGCGACGAGCAAAGTGGCGTCGGCTTTAGAACAGCCGATAACACCGCGATTCCCGGCCACATCCAGCGGCCGCTTAGGTGACGCTGACGTTCGCTGTAGCGAGATGACGCGGAAGGGGGTAGGAAACACCTCCGGGCACTGGTCGGAGGTGTTTGGCGGAATCAGCGGCGGTAGCCGTGGTGGCCTGGACGGCCGCAATGTTCTGCGCTCGCGCCGATGTTTAACGAAGCGTCCCGCGCGGCGACGCCGGTGTCTGGAAAGTCGGTAAACAAGCCGTCCACGCCCAAGTCGTAGTAATAGCTCATTTCCGCTTGCGGATCGGCGAAGCCGTAACCGCTGGCGTCGTTGCGGAAAGTCCAGGTATGGACTTTCAGGCCTTTGTCGTGCGCCATTTCCAACACGCCGGTGCTACCGTCGACGCGGCGGTCGTTGAGGTTGACCACGCCGTCGCCGTTGCGGTCGATGCCGTCGGCCGCGGTTTTAACCAGATAAGGCTTCCACGGTCCGATCGCATCGGCGTAGGTTCTGACGAAATCCAAGCCTTGTTCGGTCAACAAGTCGGCAAAGGTACGGGAGTCGCCGGCCTTGACGAAGTCGTAGGGTTGTTTGTAGGGCGGTACCAGCGAGATCGAGCCGTCGGGGTTGACATCGTCGGCATCGATCAATTGCACCAGATTGATGTCGGTTTTCTTGCTCAGGTATTGCAGATTGCCGACTTCGAACGATTGGATGAAGACCGGTGCGCAGGCACTGTTGCCGTATTCCGCGTGCAATTTGGCTAACAGCCGGTTTTCGAAATAATGACGGCCGAATTGGCGACGGCCGCTGGCGTTGCGTAAATCGGCGTGGTAGGTGGAATGTTTGATTTCCGGATAAATGCCGATGGTGCGGCCGCTCAGGCGCGACTGGCGTTTGGCCATGGCGATGACTTCGTCCAGGGTCGGGATTTGATACAGGCCGTTGAATTCCTGTGGGCGGTTGGCGCGGGGCTGCACGGCGCGCAGGGTTTTGATCTCGGCCAGGGTAAAGTCGCTGGCGAACCAGTCTTCCACTTCGACGCCGTCCAACATACGTTTGGTTTTGCGGTCGGCGAATTCGGGGTGGCTGGCGACATCGGTGGTGGCGCCTATCATCGGTTCGTGGCGAGCGATCATTTTGCCGTCCTTGGTCAAGACCAAGTCCGGTTCGATGAAATCGGCGCCCAACTCGATGGCTTTGGCGTAACCTTCCAGGGTGTGTTCCGGCAAATAACCGGACGCGCCGCGATGGCCGATCACTAGCGGCGCATGATTGCCCGGTTGGTGGCGGTGATGATTGAAATCGGCATCGGCAAATGCTGGCATGGCAAAACTGGCGGCTAACGCCAACGGTAATAGACGGAATACGTAAGATTTTGGCATGGTTGGTTCCTTAAATTTAGTCCGGTAACAGAGTTAAAACCGAAGCGGGCCGGACTACGAAGCGTCCGGCCCCAGTATTAGTCGCGGTCCCAGGCGTATTTGAGGTCGCGGCCGGTTTGCGCCGGCAAGGTTTTGCTGAACACGACCGCGCCGTTCAGGTCTTTCAGTTGCACGGTCATGGCGCGGCTGCGTTGGTCGATATCGACTTGGCCGAAGAATTGCAGCCCTGCATACGGCGACAGGTTGACTTGGCCGGCGGGCGGCGCTTTGCTGAACACCACTTGCGGTCCGAAAGTGCCGTCGGTGCTATTCGGGCCGAACGAGCCGGCGTTCAACGGGCCGGAAACGAATTCCCAGAACGGCAGGAAGTCTTTGCTGGCGGCTTTGGCCGGATCGTAGAAATGGGCGGCGGCGTAATGCACGTCGGCGGTCAGCCAGACGATGTTTTTGATCCGCGCGTCCTTAATGAATTTCAACAAACGGGCGATTTCCAGCTCGCGGCCGGCGGCCGGGCCGTGGTTGCCGTTGGCGATTGCTTCCCAGCGCGGGGTGCCGTCCGGCAACTGGCCGTCGCCAATGTTCAAGCCGATCGGCATGTCGGCGGAAATCACTTTCCAGGTGGCATCGGAGTGTTCCAGTTCCTGTTGCAGCCAGGCCAATTGCTCTTCGCCCAGAAATGCGGTGTCCAAGCTTTCGCTGGTTTGCAGATTGGCGGTGTTAGGGCCGCGGTAGCTGCGCATGTCTAACACGAACACGTCCAACAATTTGCCGTAAGACAGTTTGCGGTAAACCCGCTCGGATTCCTCGGCGCCATGCGGACGCAGCGGCGCAAATTCGTGGAAGGCTTGAGTGGCCCGAGCGATTAAAGTCGGGATGTTTTTCTCGGTGTAACGGGCGTCGGCGCTTAAGTCCTTCGCGTCCGACCAGTTGTTGACCACCTCGTGGTCGTCCCATTGCCAGATTTGCGGTACTTCGGCATTGAAGCGGCGCACATTCGCGTCCAGCAGATTGTATTTGTAACGGCCGCGAAATTCGTTCAAGGTCTCAGCCACTTTACTGACTTCCGGCGTAACCAAATTGGTCCAGACTTGGCCGTTTTCGGCGATCATGCTGTCTTTGATCGGGCCGTCGGAATAAACGCTGTCGCCACTTTCGATGAAGAAATGCGGCCGCACCTGGCGCATCGCTTCGTAAATTTTCATGCCGCCGAAGCTTTCGTTGATGCCCCAGCCTTGGCCGGCGATATCGCCGCCCCAGACGAAACGGATGTTGTCGCGCTTGCCCAAGGTATGAAATCGGCCGTTGACCGCTGCGCTTTTATTGCGGGCGTTGGTCAGATCTTCGAACCAGACTCTGACGTAGACATTCTTGCCGTCTTCCAGACCGGCCAAATCCTGGCGCGCGGTGAAATCGGACTCGGCCGAGGCATGTGGGCCGCGGATCAGCACCGAGTCGGTAAATTGCGGATTGTAGGCGTATTCGATGAACATCCGTGCCGGGCGGTCGGTGCGGCTCCAAATGATGGCGCGGCCCGGCGCCAGGTCGCCGATCTGAATACCTTGCTCGACCTTTGGTGCGTCGGCGGTTTCGGCGTGGGCCGGCATTAAAGCCGGCAAACCGGCCAGGCTCAAGGCCAGCGCCAGCGGTTTACTGCAAAATTTACGGAAATGTTGCATGCGAAAGGCTCCCAAGCGGTTTGATAAGCCGCGGATTATAGGAAGCTCGGGATGACAGGACGGTTAAGGTCCGGTTACAGGAAGATTGCAATGTGGTGAGCGTGGAGCAAGCGTCTGCGCGTTAGGCACGTTCTTGCCGGAAGGCGGCGTTTTTTGTGATCCGGATCTCCTTGCGGCATGGTTGTTGCATGTGGTAATTTTTCACTTTCACTTTTTATTTCAATTATTTACGATTGGTCTATTATGTTGCGGTCATAAATCGGCGGGCGATGGCGGGAGACGGTAATGCCGCCGAATCGGCCATCGCCGGCAGTGGCGGAGATACGCCGCCAAGCAGGGAAGGCACACAATAACTATAAACAACGAGGTAGGAAGCATGATCAGACCCGGAGACACGCGGCGCGGAGCCCGTTCCAAAAAATTGAATCGCCTGCTGACGATTCCGACATCCCATATTTGCGAATTGGTGCGCTGGGTCTTGGAAACCGGCGGCGTACCTTACCGCGAACAAGGCAGCGCGCCGGTATTGCATTTGCTGCCGTTTCGTCTTGCCGGTGGCGGCGGCCAGGCCATGCCGGTATTCGTCAGCAGCGAGGCGACGCTGGATAACTGGCGCGACATTGTCGGATACGTTGACGCCCGCTTGCCGGCCGAGCGCCGATTGTTCCCGGCCGGTAACGCGGAGCGGCAAGCCACCGATGAATTACTGAGCAAACTGGATGCCTTGGGTCTGGCGACTCGCGATTACGCCTATTCGATGTTGCTGCCGCATCCGGAGATTTTGCTGCCAGCCTGGCGGCGTGGCATTGCGAGTTGGCAGCAGGCCATTCTGGAAAAGGCCTATCCGTATATTCGCGCGGCGATGCAGAAAAATCTGCCGGTCGGCAGCGAGCACATTCAACCTAACCGGGCAAAAATCGAAACGCTATTCGGCGAATTCGACGCGTTGTTGAACGACGGCCGGGCCTATCTTGCCGGGGGGCAACCGGGAATTGCCGATTACGCGTTGGCGGCGCTGTCGGCGCCGGTGATTTTTCCGGACCAATACGGCGGCGAATTTCCGGTCTTCGCCAGTTTGCCTGAAGAATATCAGGCGTTTTGCCGGCAGTTGCGCGCTACCCGCAGCGGCGAACTGGCTTTGAAGATGTACCGCGAACACCGGCCGCCGCGCCAGGCCGAGCTGGACCACCACCCAACCTCGACCACGCCGCAGAATCCGGCGCCTTACTACTTGGCGCGTGGCATCGCCCAATTGACCGGGGCTAGGGTACAGCGGCCGCTGTTCGGTTTGCTGCGCAAGCACAAGCCGGTATTGGTGCTCGGCAAATACGGCATCGTCAGCCGCGACGCCGACGTGCGCGAGACGCTGGCGCGCGATACCGAATTCACCATCGCCGAAATCAACGCGCCGAACATGCAACGCCTTAACGGGCCGTTTTTCCTGGGTATGGACCGGTCCGAACAATACAGCCGCGAGCAGGGCGCATTGCGGCGGGTGATCCAGCCTAACGAAGCCGAGTTGATCCGCCGTATCGTCCGTAAACACTGCGACGAGCTGGTGCAAGCTGCGCTGCCGGTGGGCCGGATCGATATGGTGTCGCAACTGGCGCGGCCGGCGGCACGGCGCTTCATCAACGATTACCTGGGCGTGCCGGGGCCGGACGAAGTGACGATGATGCGCTGGATGCGCTCGCTGTTTCACGACCTGTTCTTGAACTTGAGCAACAACCGCGCGATTCAGCAAACCGCCGAGCAATCCTTCCGGGAAATGGGGCCCTATCTGCTGAATCTGATTGCCGAGCGCCGGCACCGTTTGCAAAACGGCGAGGTCTTCGAAGACTTTTTGTCCCGTCTGATCAAAATGGGCCTGGACGGCCAGCATGATCTGGACGACGACGGTATCCGCCGCAATATTTCCGGCCTGATCGTCGGCGCTTTGGACACCACGTCAATGGCCAGTAGCTTGATCGTCGAACAATTGTTGGCCAAGCCGGATGTATTGGCCCGGGCCAAGCAAATGGTCGACGACGAGGACAAATTGCTGCATCTGTGCTTTGACGTGTTCCGCTTCAACACGATGGCTGCGGCGATGCGCCGCCACTGTAAAAACGGTGCGGAAATCGGCGGTGTCAAGATTCCGCAAGGAACCGAAGTGTTTGCCTTCACTGCCTCGGCGATGTTCGATGAAAGCGTCTGGCCGGAACCGTTCAGCGTCCGCGACGACCGGCCGCTGGATAAATACCTGCATTTCGGCGACGGCATGCACCGCTGCTTCGGCGAGTACGTCAACCGCATCCAGATTCCGTTGATAGTGGGTAGTTTGCTGAGGCTGAACAATCTCAGGAAATGCGGTTGCCTGTTGTACGACGGTCCGTTCCCCGATCAGTTCGTGCTGGCGTTCGATCGGTAATTTCGACCAGACCATAATAATTTCAAGAGGACTTTGCTATGCAACAGAATCCGATGACCGTTATCACGGAAATTTTGCCGGACAAGCTGGAGGAGCTGAAAAGCTATCTGGAGCCGATCGGGCTGGATATCAAAAACAAGAAAAGCCAGGAGATATCCTTCGCCGCCTACGAGCATCTGCATTACTGCACCTTTTTCGTCATACCCGGCGACCATCCGTCGCCAGGCAGTTCGCCGACACCGGCCTTGCTGGCGTTCGAGGCCAATATCGACGGCGAGGTCAAGGCTTTCGTCAACGAACTGATTGCAAAGAATCCGCAGTTCGTCAACAAGGTGTATAGCTGTTGTGCCGGTTATCCTGGCAGCGATGCCGGCCAGTTAGCGGCTTATTTGCTGGCCAACGACCAGGGCGCCAACGCGTTTTACGTTGCCCATCCGGGGCAGAATCGCAATACGATTTACCGGCAGCGCGAAATCCGCGGCCATATCGAAAAATTCATCGACGCCAAACGTAGCGAGCTAGTCGGCCAAAGCGAAGCGCAAATCCACGCCGCGGTGGTGCAGCATTTGAATACGGTGTATCCGGGCGGTATTCCCAAGATCGAGGCTCAGCCGTTCTTTACGCTCTATGGCGATAAAGTCTTCAATGCGCTGTTGGCGGTGGTCGGCATCGTCCTGGTCGGCGGCTTTTTCGGCTGGTTCGGGCCGTTTACCGAATTTTTGGCGACCGTGGCCGTGTTGGGCGCAATCGCGTTCGGCGTCGTGCTGCGCTGGCATGAAATGCGCGACAAACAGGACGACAAACCTTGGGTAGTCTCCGAGCAAATGCAGGCGATCCAGCGTGTCGAAGACCGCCAGTTGCAAAACCATCTGACCAGCGTGATCGAAATCAAGCCCGGCAATTTCCGGTTTTACACGTTGAAAGTGGTGCTGGCCGGCATCAATCTGGTCGCCAAATTGGTGGCGACCAAAGGCAATTTGAGCGGCATCGTCACGATCCATTTTGCCCGTTGGGTGATTCTGCCCGGCAATGCCGGCGGCCGCCGGCGCCTGCTGTTCATGAGCAATTACGACGGTAGCTGGGAAAACTACCTGGGCGAATTCATCGACCATGCCAGCGTCGGTTTGACCGCGGTCTGGAGCAACACCCAGCAAGCCAAGGATAGAGGTTTTCCGGATACGCAATGGTTGGCGTTGCGCGGCGGTTCCCGCGACGAACAGCGTTTCAAAAACTTCGCCCGTAACAGCCAGTTGCCGGAATTGGTCTGGTACAGCGCCTATACCGATTTGTCGGTGAAAAACATTGATAACAACCGCCGCATCCATGGCGGTTTGTTCTCCACCGCCGACCTGGCCGCCTGGCTGAAATGCTTATAAGGAACTGAACCATGACAACGATAAAACTAGACGAAGTACAAGGCATCGTATTCAGCGGCTACAACAAATACATGGCCAATGCCAGCTATTATCTGCTCCGGATCGAAGATGCCGGCAAAACCAAAGCCTGGTTGAAAAACCTTGTCGCCAGCGGCCAGATCAGCCACGGCGCCGAAAAACCGGACGACACCACCGAAAACCGTCTGAACTTGGCGATCAGCTATCCCGGCTACTGCAAACTGGAGGCCGACGAGGCCAAACGCTATAGTTTCGAACTGTCGTTCCGGGAAGGGATGAATTCCGAACACCGTTCGGCCTTGCTCGGCGACCGCGGCCCCAACGACCCAGGCAAATGGAGCTGGGGCAACGGCAATAAGGAAGTCGACATTCTGCTGATTCTGTTTTCCAAGGATGATGCGATTCACGCCGCCAGCTGCAGCAGTTTCGAAAAAGGCTTCAAAGCGGCCGGCTTGAGTAAAATCGACCGTCTGGATGCCGGCGCCAAGGTGCAAAACCAGCACGGTTTCGTGCGGGAGCATTTCGGCTTTGCCGACGGTATTTCCGATCCGCTGGTCGACGGCTTTCCGACCGTGACCGGCGCCGGCGAAATTGCGACCGGGGAGTTTTTATTGGGCTACCCGAACCAGTACGACGGCAAGAAGACCCAGATGCCGGTCAGCGAACAATTCGGCGCCAACGGTACCTACCTGGTGTTCCGCCAATTGAAACAAAACGTCGGCGAATTCTGGCAGTTTATCAACGACGAGGCGGCACGGCAGGGCATCGATCCGGAATATCTGGCCGCCAAGTTCGTCGGCCGCTGGAAGAGCGGCGCGGTAATCGAGCCGGGGGAAAAGACCGATTCCAATAAAATCGACAACAGCTTTACCTTCGCTAACGACAAGGACGGCACCGGCTGCCCGTTCGGCTCGCACATTCGCCGCGCCAATCCGCGCGGAGTGGGGCTGGGCGAAAACGAGGCCGAATCTCTGAAAGTCGCCAACCGGCACCGCATCTTGCGCCGCGGCCGCAGTTACGGCAGCTTTCTGGAAGATCCGAGCCAGGACACCGGCAAGGACGAGCGCGGTCTGCTGTTCATCTGCCTGAACGCCAATATCGAACGCCAGTTCGAATTCGTGCAACATACCTGGATCAACAACGTCAAATTCGCCGGTTTGTACGACGAAGACGATCCGCTGATCGGCAGCGCAGTGGAAACCGACCGCAAATTCACCATTCAGGACGCACCGTTACGGCGCCGGATCTGCGGCTTCCAGCAGTTCGTCACGACCCGCGGCGGGGCCTATTTCTTCCTGCCCAGCTTGACGGCGTTGGGGATGCTGGCCGATTCCTGATCGTTGCCGCGGGCGGAATCGGCGGCCGATTCCGC
>NZ_JANIBM010000034.1 GCF_024505045.1 Methylomonas aurea
TTTCCATTTTCGAGCGGCCGGGCGCGGCTTGCTTTTTCAATTTGCCGTCTTCGACGCTGTAATTCAATACCGCTTTGAGCTGGTCGATGCGGGCATGGGCGTCGTTTTCTTGGGAAATGCCTTCCATGGTGCCGTCGTTTCGGAAGCTCCATGTCGTGTTCAGGCCGCGGGCGCCGCTGCCGTCGGCGTTGAGTGATTCTTTTTCTATTTGCCAGGTGCCCAGCAGGTCGGCTTGAGTCAACGGAATTTCCGCCGCGGCTGCGTTGAAAGAAACGGATAACAGCAGCAAGCCAAGGTGTTTGATAAAGGGCATAAAATTCCTTCGAATTGATTGTGAGTGAGCGTTGGATTGTATCACGTAAGGATAACAGGGTTATTTAGGCGGTGCTAAACACGGTGTGCCGATAATCATCGGCTTCGCTCGCCGTTGCAGCGAACGCATTACGAAATACCAGACCGACTACCTCAGGCCTCAGGATGTGAAAGCTGGATTACGATCAGTGTCAGAATCGCTCAAGCCAGACTGCCGGCGAATATCCGCTGCGAATATTCCTGTTCCCGTTTCAGGATGGTTTCGTTCTTGATGTCTTTCAGTTTTTTGACCAGAACTTTGCCGGATTCGGGAAAGAAGTAGACCTTGCGCGGATAGATATCCAGCATGTCGGCGGCGATGACCGGTATGTTACGCTCGGCCAGGTAGTTGCGCAGGAACTGCGCGCTGCGGGCGCCGACGTTGTCGCGTTGCAATCCGTTCAGGACGTTGCCGCCGCCGAATAATTTGGCTTCCAACTGGTGCGGTTCTGCACCGATGTCGAGCAGGTGATTGATGAATTTATCCATCGCTGCCTTGGCTTGGTTTTCCAGGCGGGCGTTGATCGGCTGGCCTTCGTTGGTGTTGGCGACCATGAAATGGCTCATGCCGCCGATGCCTTTGTCGCGATCGCGGATGCAGGCGGTAACGCAAGAGCCGACTACGGTAACGATGACCGAGCCGGACGTGGCGACGCAGTATTCGCCGGGGATGATCTTCTGGGCGCGGGTGCGCCAGTAGGGGTCGAAGTAGGTTGCGGAGCGCTGTTTCAGGTACATGGCTCGGTAGACTCGGTTGGCGAAAGTTTGAGCATATCAAACAAAAATCGGGCCAATCTCCTGAAACTGCCGCAGTTCAACTTGTTGACCTTGGCGAGCGTCAAGCGCCAGCGCAGAATGTAAACCGGATCGACAGGCTCGGCGATCCATAATGGGGTATGGCTCGCAATGAAGCTGCGGTCATTTGCCTGGTAAAGCCTCGTCCGTAGCAACTTTGCATTGTTCCGGCTTGCCGTCTGCAAACGCAGCGGAAATGCTTACCGGTTCGGTCAAGCCTTTCATCAATAATAGGTAAGCCTGGCCGTCGATGCAGACCTTGTTCAGGTTCCAGGTCCTGATTTGACCTTGAATATCGATTCGTTCGATGCTGATCCGTTCCAGCGGCAGCGAGCGTATCGCTGGCGGGCTCGCCGCACTATGGGTGGCAAACGCGACGAGTAAGGCAGTGAAAATCGTTCTGCTCATGGCATGGTTCTCCCGTCTTGCGTTCCGGTCAACCGGAAAAGTCGTTCGGTGCGCCCGCTTCGCCCACGACAAGCCAGCGGTCGCTTGACCGCTTAATACGGATTGACCGGCGATAGCTTTTCCTCGGTTTCATCGAGATGCAAAATGTCGTCGTCGGTGACATTGCCGTCGTTGACCAAGTAATTGCGCTGGGAAAAATAAGCGCCGCGGAAAAATCCGTAGCGGTCCACCGCGGCTTCGCTGGCGATTTTTTCGGTTTCCAGATTGTCGGCGCGCAAATCGGCGGCGTTTAGCCCGCCCAAGCCGCCGGATATTGCTTTCGACAATACCGCGGATTCGGTGAACAGGCCGGTATAGCTGATCGGGTTGGCGGCGGTGTCGCCAATCAGGCCCACCACGCCGCGCGGGGAACTCGGCCCCAGTAGCGGCAGTACTAGGTAGGGCCCGGTAGGCACGCCCCAATAGCCCAGAGTCTGGTCGAAGTCCTCGTGGTGTTTGGGCAAATCGATGTTGCTGGCCGGGTCGAACCAGCCGGCGATGCCGGCGGTGGTATTGACCAGAAAGCGGGCGGCATCCATACCGGCTTGCTGGAACTTGCCCTGCAGGGCATCGTTGATGAACACGCGGATGTCGGCAATGTTGCTGAAAAAGTTGCTGATGCCGGTATCGACGAAATCCGGCGTGATCCAGCGGTAGCCGCGCGCCACCGGTTTCATCAGATAATCGTCGACCCGGTCGTTGAAGGTTTGCACCGGTCGGTTCCAGTTTTCCCAAGGGTCGCGCGGATCGGACGCCGGAACGCCGGCGCAGCCGGCCAGAACGGTCAGTGCGCTTAAAAAACTGGCTAGGGTAGGGATTGTTCCGTTTCGCATGGGCTGTGCTCCAGAAGCCATCGACTGAAGAGGCAAGGTTAACGTATTCGCGGGGTGTTTGTCTTGCCAAGTGGGCTTATCGGCGAGAGTGCGCTGTCCGGCGCCAAATCGTCTGCCACGGTTTTCGGCTGCGCGTCGCTGCGGCACAATAAAGCGCTTTTCAGATTAGGATAATCCGCTTTTATGGCTATTGCCGATGCTTTGCGTCTGCTACTCCTGTCCGCCATTTGGGGCGGGTCTTTTCTGTTGATGCGGATTGCCGCGCCGATCCTGGGCGTGGCGTACGTCGCGGAGGGCCGGGTATTGTCGGCGTCGCTGTTTCTATTTCTGCTGGCGTTGTTCAGGAAACGGCTGGGCGGTTTGCTGTGCAACTGGCGCTATTTGCTGGTGATGGGATTTTTCAACGTCGCGCTGCCCTTCAGTTTGTTCGCGTATGCGGCGGCGGTGCTATCGACTTCGCAATTGTCGGTGTTGAATGCGACTGCGCCGATTTGGGCATATGCAATCGGATTAACGCTCGGCATCGAGACGTTCGACATAAAGAGACTGTGCGGCATGGTTACGGCGCTCTGCGGCGTGGTGCTGTTGTTCTGGGGCTTGCTGGTCGCCACGCCGGACCAGTTTTTGCTGCCGGTTATCAGTTCGCTGTGTGCCGCGTTCTCGTACGGTATTGCCACCAATTACGCCAAGGCCAAAGCCACGCTGGCGCCATTCGAGACCGCTCACGGCAGTCTGTGGGCGGCGTCGCTGTTATTGGTGCCGATGTTGTTTCTGTGGCCGGCAAGGCAGATGCCGACAGCGGAATCTTTGTTAGCCGTCGCCGGGCTCGGAGTGGTCTGCACCGGCGTGGCCTTTCCGCTCTATTACCGATTGATCCGCGATATCGGCGCTTCTTCGGCATTGACCGTCACGTTTTTGAATCCTGTATTCGCGACACTGTGGGGAGCGCTGTATTTAGCGGAAGCGGTCGTGCCGCGGCACATGTTCGGCATGGCCGTGATTTTGGTCGGAACCGCGCTGTCAACCGGGTTTCGGGTCGGCAATCTGCGCAAGCGACGCAAACCGGCTTAGCCTTGTCTCAAGCCGCGCGTAACCGGTGGCGCCGTAGCTGCCGTTGCTGTGGTCGGAACCACGCTTTGAAGTCTGCCGGCGGCTCGAGCAACGGCGCACTGATGCAGAAGCGTAGCGTGCCGTCGGTTGCCAGATAGGGTACTTTGCGATTGCGGGTAATGGCGTCGGGCAAGGGTTTCATGTCGGCTCCTGTGGACTATCCGGTCGAAAGTCTGGCAGTCAGACGCTTAACGACGGCTTAATCTGGTCCAGGCTATGGCCGATTCCGTTCGCGGGCGGTCGTCGATAATCCGTAATACAATCAAGCTGGTATACTGCACCGTTCCGATCGGGAGCGGTCTCAGGCCGCTTGTTGCGGGGCGCGGGTCTTCATTATAAAAATTACATTTAGCCGGGATTTTCTATGGATGCATATTTACCGATGATTCAAAGCATATTGTTGGATTGGTACCAATTAACCCTTGCCAATCCGGAATATGCCGGAGCCGTTGCCATTGCGGTATGGTTGCTGACTTCGATTTTTTACAGTATCCGCATTTACTTTCTGAAAAAAGCCAACGCCACCCTGGTGAAATTGCGTCTCGGGTTACAGGCCGACCTGGAAGGCGCGCAGCAGCAATTGCAAGGCAGCCAGGCCGAATTGGCCGCCAGCGTCCAGCAATTGGCCGAGGTGCAAGCGGCCGCCGCAGAATCCGCGCAACGCGCCGCCGGTTTGGAAGAGAAAGTCGTCGCCGGCAACCGGCAATTGATCGACAGCATCAAGGCCTTGGCCAACAAGTTCGAATTGACCGAGCCGAGTTTGCCCGCGGCGAACAACGCCGATAGCGGCGAACTGTGGAACCGTTACGCGGCGATCAGCGAGCAAGCGGTCGAGCGCTTCCAAGCCGAGCAAAAAGGTAAGACCGATCTGCAATTGTCGTTGTGGGCGGAAAGCGCGAAGCTGGCCGAGAAAGATGCGCTACTGGAGCCGTTACAGCGTAAGGTGGAAGAACAAACCGCGCAGGTCGCCAAATTGGAACTGGCGCTGGAAGAGCAAAAAATTCTATTCGAACGCCAGCAGGCCAATGCCGAGAAAGCGCTAGCCGCAACCGTCAACCGTTACCAAACCGAGTTGGCGGAGCAGGTTAAGCCGGCGGAAAAAGCGGCGGTTTCAATTTCTCCGGCGCCTGAATTCCGCGTAGAACCGGTGGCGGAGCCAAAACCCAGCGTGATTGAAGCGGCTATCGCTCCCGCGCCGGCGGTGGTAATGCCGGCAGCGGTCGAGCCGGCGCCTGCTCCGGTTAGCCCGGTTGCCGCGGCTCCGGTCGCCCCAGCCGAAGCCGTTGCGCCGAAGGAAGTTGCCGCTGCGGCGAAGCATTCCTCGGTGGATAAGGCCGTCGAGAAAAGCAGCGGCTTCGGTAAGTTCAAGCAATTATTGAATAACACGATGCAGCAAATGGCCAAACTGGACCAGAAGCTGGGTACCCAAACCACAGTGGAAGTAGCCGACCCCGACGAGGAAACCGCCGCTCCGGCTGCAGAACCTGTGGTCGAAGCGGCTCCGCAGGCACCGGCAGTGGTTGCCGAGCCGGCGGCAGAGGCCGTGACACCGGCACCGGCGAAAACCAGCAAATTGAAAAGCCTGTTCGGTAAAAGCAAACCTGTCGAGGAAGCACAACCGGCTCCGCTAGCGGCTCCCGAACCGGAACCGGCTCCGGCGCCGATTCCGGCCGCGGCCAAGCAAGACAAGTTGAAAGATTTGTTTTCGAAGTGGAAATAAGGATTTAAAACCTTCATTCCGGCCGGGCTTCAACGGCCCGGCCAGCCGCCGGCGGGATCAGACCTCCGGTACGAAGAAGAACGGGCTGCCTTCATGCCCGGCATGTTGCAACGGCGCATATTGCGGTTTTTGTTCGAAGCCGCCGCGCGCCGCCGAAGCCTGCACCTGATTCGCCACATCCCGGAATATATCGTAATCCTCGATAATCCGTTTGTTGCTGCGCAACACCTTCAAAAACGCATTGGCAAACACCGAGTGTTCGCCGCCGCCTTGGTCCATGACCGGCTTGACGCCGCCGGACGTCAGCACGGTGCGGGCCTTGCGGCTGTTCATCGCTTTCAGCCAGCGCTCGCGTTTGGCATCGTCCATTCCCTCCGGCAGTTTGGCCACGGCGGAACCGGTCAAGGCGCCGGAATAACAGGAATCGGCCACCACCATGATGTGCTTGGCCGGCATGATGCTCAAGAACTCGGTGATGCTTTGGCTGGATATCCAGTTGGCGCTGTTGCCGGTCTCGGAATCGACCGGCAGCCAGTAGGCAGTCTGGCTGCGCTTGTCGATTTCGCCGTGGCCCGCGTAATAAATCAGCAGGTTGTCCTGCTCGGTCAGTTTTTGGTTCAGCTCGTTCAGCGCCGACATGATCGCGTGGCGGTTGGCATTCAGCAGTAACTTGGTTTTAAAGCCGTAACGTTCGCGCAGCAGCAATTCCAGACTTTTCGCGTCAGCCATCGGCGTCTTCAAAGACGGATAGGCGCCGTAGTCGTTGTTGCCGATGATGATCGCGTAAAACTTGCCGAACTGGATGTCGCCGCTGCGCTTCAAGTCGCCGCCGCTGCCGTTGCTGCTCGGAAACGGTTCGGCGGCAATCCCGCTGCTGGCCGCGAGCAGGCGCAGGCTCAGGTCGCTGCGTTGGTTGCGTTTGTCGGTCGCGCTGATCCGCACCACGGTTTCGTCTCCCTGCAGGCTGACGTCGGTTTCGAAGCGGCCGTTGGCGTCGACTTTGACCGGTTTGTCGTTCAGCAACAAGCGGCTGAGGCCGGTACTGGCGTCGATTTTACCGATAATGCGTTTGCTGCTTTCGCCGACCGCGAATTGGATGCTGGGAATACCGCGGGTCACGGTCACGGCCGGTTCGATCAGCTCGATATTCGGGCCGGAGCCGGATGCCAACAAGGTGCTGCGCGATTGTTCCAGTTTTTCTTTCAGCGCGGCGATTTCCTTGGCCTGTTGTTGCAGCGCCAGTTTGCGGTTGTCGATTTGGTTGCGGTCGAGCTTATCCGGCGATGTTAGCCAGCCGGTCAGTTCAGCCGATTGTTTCTGGAACGTTTCGATTTTCTCGTTCAGCCGGTTTTCCAATTCGTTGGCTTTGCTGTCAGCGGCTTTGGCGGCCGGATTTTCCTGCCGGGCCGCGTCCAACTCGCGTTTCATGCGTTGCCGTTCCTGGCTTAAGGTTTGCGTCAACGAGCCGAGCCTGGCCTGTTGGTCTTTGAGTTGCGACTCTTTTTCGCGTAGTTGCTTTTCCAGCAGTTCGATATCGCTGGAATTGCCCGGCGCAGTCGATTTTTGTTGTTGCAGTTTGTTGCGTAAGGCTTCCAGCTCGCTTTGCGCCTTACGCAAACTTTCCTGTTGCTCCAGGGTTTGCTGGCGGGTGTCCTGCAATTGTTCGCGCAGTTGCTCGGCCTCGCGGCGCGATTCGGCGACTTCGCTGCGCAGCGTTTCCAGCTCCTGAGCATTGACGGCCGGGGCGAATTGGATGCCGGCGTCTTCCAGGCCGGCCGATTTGCGGTACCAGCGTAAGGCCGCTTCCTTGTCCTGCGCGACGCCGAGGCCTTTTTCGTAGAGATGGCCCAGGTTCAATTGCGCCTGCGAGTTGCCTTGCTGGGCGGCTTTTTCGTACCACTGCGCTGCGGCTTTGTAGTCGGCTTGCGTGCCCAGGCCCTTTTCGAAAATTTCGCCGACCGCCAATTGCGCCGCGGCGTCGCCTTCCTGGGCTTTCGGCAGCCAGATGTTCAATGCGCTGGCGTAATTGGCGCGGTCGTAGGCGACGTATTCGCCGCCGCGGACTTCGCAATCCGCCGCGGTGGTGCGAATCGGCCGGCGCGCGCTGAGGTAGGTCATTTGCGAACCTAGTTTGCGCACTTGGCCGGGCAGCAGGCAATCGACCACAAACAATTTATTGGTATCGGCCACGATGTAGCCTTCGGTGGCCTTGGCCATTTCCTCCTGGCTGACGTCGCGAGCGCAAGCCGCCATGAGTATGCTGCCGATCGCCAAAGCGAGCGTACGATTTTGATACATCTTCTGAGCCATAACGAGCCGCCTTTTTGCTGTGAAGGGTTAGGCCGGCAACGATAGCAGAAAACCGCCGGGCCGCAATAGCGCTTATCTCACGCTGTGCAAGCGTTGCAACATTTTCGGCCAGATTGCTTGCCAGCCGCGGTTATGGTCGGCATCGACCCGGATTACTTGCGCATGGGGGCGGGCGCGCAGGGCCGATTCGAACAGTGCCGGCGGGATGTTCGTATCGCGCTCGCCGAGCAGGTGCCATTCCGGGACGCGGCCCGGCTGCCGTCGAGCCGGATTGATGGAGTCTTGCAGAGGCTGGTAGCCGTGGTAATCGGTCCAACGGTCTATGTCGTAATTACCCGCTAAGGTGACGACGGCGATGGTCCCCGGCAATCGTTCAGCCAGTAGTAACGCCAGCGTGCCGCCGCCGCTGTGGCCGATCAATACCAGTTGCGGGTATCCGTTTTGCTCTGCGAAGCGCTGTAAAGCCGCGGCCATGCTGGCGACGACCCTGTCTGCGTAACGGGCGCGAGTCCACAGTGTCGAGTCGCAGACCGGATCTATAGCATGGCCGTTATAGCAAGGCCGGCCCAGATACAGGCTGGCTGCCGGGTCGCCGGCCATTAGCGGCAGGACCACAGAATCGCGTGTGGTCGGTTCGGCGGCCGGAATTAGGCCGCGCTCCCACGGCCGGCCGTCGCCTTCCAGGTAAACGTGTAAACGTTCTGTGGCCTGTGCCGGCCGATTCAGGAATCCGCTCAGCGTAAATTTGCCGCCGTCGAGATCCAACGCGACGAGACCCAGGTCTCGAGCTTGTTGATGCAGTTTGGCGACCGGCGAAACGCAGCCCGCCAGCAATGGAGTCAAGGCCAGGCAAGCCACCAGTAGATAAGTTTTGGCGTTCCGTTTCAACACGACGGCTACCTGAATGGATCGGGCCCGCACAGATAGCGAGCGGTGGCGACATAAATGAAGGTCTTCGGCTAAAATCGTAGGATTGATTTTTTTTGGGTTGGTCATGGCAGTATTTGATAACGCATTGAACGCGTTCCGGCAATCGCAAATTTCGTTCGACGAATTATTGGCGGCGGCCCGAGTTGCGGGAGGGCAATCGGCCGCGGAAGTGGCGCTAGCATTGCAGCATCTGGAGACAATGTTCCGCGGCGGTGGGTTGCCGGCGGAGCAATATTTCGCGTTGCAATCGGCCTTGCAGGACGAGACCCGTTTGGCGGTAGCGCCGGTTTCGACGCCGGCGGCGGCCGGCGACGACGAAACCTTACTGGCGCCGCGGCCCGCGCCGGCCGATGATGCAACATCGGTCGAGTCCGTGCCATTGGCGGCGCCGATTGCTGCCGAACCGACCTTGGTACAAACCCAAGCGCCGACCTTGACTACCGAATCCCTGTTACAAGGTCTGGACCCGAACCAGCCGCAAGCGGAACTGACGGTGGGCTGTACCTTGAAAAACCGCTTCGTGTTGGAGGAGTTGCTCGGCGTCGGCGGCATGGGCATGGTGTTCAAAGCTACCGACTTGCGTAAAGTCGAGGCGGCTGACAAAGACCCGTTCGTGGCTTTGAAAGTGTTGAACCAGGATTTTCAATTCAATCCGATGGCGCTGGTCGGGTTGCAGCGCGAAACCAAGCGGGCGCAAACCCTTTCCCATCCCAACATCATTAAAGTTTACGACTTCGACCGGGACGGCGCGTACGTCTTCATGTCGATGGAGTATCTGCAAGGCCGGCCATTGAGCCATTTGATTCGCGACCACGTCGAAACCGGTCTGCCGTTCAAAAAAGCCTGGCCTATCATCCATGCCATGGCCGAAGCTTTGGGACATGCGCATAGCAAGAACATCGTCCATTCCGATTTCAAACCCGGCAACGTCTTCGTTAGCGACGAAGGCGAGATCCGAGTGCTGGATTTCGGTATCGCCTGCGCCATCGGCCGTAGCGAGAAAGACGGCCACGACGCGACTGTGTTCAACGCCCGCGATTTGGGGGCGATGACGCCGGCCTATGCCAGTCTGGAGCAATTGCAGCATAGCGCGCCGGACCCACGCGACGATATCTATGCGTTGGCCTGCATCACGTACGAGTTATTGTCCGGCAAACACCCGTTCGGTCGCTTGTCCGCCGAAAAGGCGCAGGAACTGAATTTGCAGCCCAAGCCGATCCCGAAGTTGTCGCGGCGGCAGTGGAAGGGCTTGCAAAAAGGTTTGGCGTTCAAGCAGGAAAACCGTAGCGCCAGTATTGACGAGTTTATCTCCTCTATCGGCCCGCGTTCGTCGGTGTATTACGGTCTGTGGGCCAGCGCGTTGATCATCGTGTGTTCGATCGGCGTCAACGTGTATTGGACATTGACCGAGAAGGCGGTAGTGGCCGAGGCGCCGAAAGTGGTGCCGAGTTTGACCGCGGAGCAACTGCAAAAAATTAAGGATTTATTGGAGCTGGCCGAGATCCATTTCGACGTCGGCTACCTCACCGCACCCACCGGCAGCAACGCCTTCTGGGCCTATCAGGAAGTGTTGAAGATCGATCCGTACAACAAGGCCGCGATCGCCGGCCTGAACAAGATCGCCGATACCCTGGAGCAACAGGCCTGGGAGTTTTACGAGAAAAGCGACCGTTCCGAAGCTCTGAAGAAAGTTCAGGAAGGCTTGGAAGTCAATCCTGGGCACAAAGGCTTGCTCAGTTTGCAAGAAAAACTTCGGTTCAATTAACCGGCGGCGGCCGAATTATGTTGATAAGTTGGCTTGTAAGTTATAGCTATTTGTCTGATTTTGCTGATTAATTGTTTTGCAACAATTTTGCGGTAGCGCCGGTCGCAGTGTTAAGATGTGTTTTATGGATTCATTGGAGAATATTATGCGTTATTCAATTTCGAAAGCGGACGCCGCAGTTCCGCGTGGGCCTGCGGTAACGCGGCATTTGCCGATTGTGGCTGGAATGGCTGTGTTGTCTTTGTCTTCGGTTCAAGCCACCGGGGCGCCCGCGCCGCTGAATAATCTGAATCCTAATCAAAGATCGGTGGATTCGGCAATCAGTTCGTGTTCGGCGTATTACTCGGATTTGGAAATCGACGCGCCGGCGGTTTGCCAAGCCAGTTTTTCCGACATTCAAAGTCTGACTCCGGACCAAGTCCTGGGTATGGGTAACTCGATCACCCGGTTGGACGGCGGGCGTAATCCGGTGCCCTACGACTATTACAGTAACAATCAAACCTCGAGATTGGGCGGTGGCAGCGGCGACGCCGATTTCCCGCCGTTGAATTTTTGGACCAAGGTCGATAGCGGCTTCGGTGCCCACGACAATACCGCGCTGAACACAGGCGGTTTTAAGTACGACAACCATAATTTTATGGCAGGCGTCGATTATCGGATCAGCGACAGTTGGGTCAGCGGCGCCGTCTTCAACTACCGCCATAGTAATGCCGCATTCAACGCCGGCCGTGGCGAAACTTTGGGCGATAGTTACACCGGTATGCTCTATACCTCTTACTTCGTGACCGAGGCCTTGCATTTGGACGCTACGGCTTCTTACGGCGGCCATGAATTCGAAACCACCCGTAATATTACGCTGGGCGGTGTATCGTCGGTTGCCAAGGCCAAGCCGAATGCCGACCAATATTCGTTCAGTTGGGGCGGCGGCTACGACTGGCACCACCAGGCTTTGAGCGTTGCGCCATATGCGCGCGGCGAATACACCGCTTTGAACATCGATGGCTACGCCGAATCCGGCAGTGTGGCTGCGGTTCGATTCGGCAAGCAGAATATCGAATCGTTGATTTCCACCGTGGGTGTGCAAACTGCTTACACCTTCAGCTTTCCGTGGGGCGTTCTGATTCCGCAATTGCGCGGCGAGTGGCACCACCAGTTTCTTGACGGTCGGCGCAGCGTGACCGGCAGCTTCATTGCGGACGGTACCGGCTCCACCTTTAGTTTGGTCAACGACGCGCCTAGCCGAGATTACTACACCTTCGGCGCCGAAGTATCGACGGTGCTGCCCGGCGGCGTCTCGGCGTTTCTGGCTTACGAGACACTGCAAAGTTACCGGCATGTCGAAAGCAACCGCTTGATGCTGGGCGGCCGTTTAGAGTTTTAAGCTCGTGGTCAGCGGGACGGTCGGGCGCCTCTGAACGGCGCGCCGGTTGTCCGGTAGCGTCGGCCGCGACGCCTTATCTAATATCAGCGGCCGATAAACCCTAGATATTCCGCGGTTTGCGCGGCTTTTTTTCGGCAGGACCGGTTGGGTGCCGTGGTAAAATCTCGGCGATTCTGACTTTCCGTTCGCCGAAACCCTGTGGATTCTCCATTATTCCCCGCTTCGAATGATTCTATTCCCGCCCGCGTGCGGGAAATCCCCTATAACTACACCTCGTTCTCCGACCGCGAAATTGTGATTCGCCTGCTGGGGGAAGAGATGTGGTCGATTCTGGATGCTTTGCGCGAGGAGCGGGTCACCGGCCGTTCCGCCAGAATGCTTTACGAGGTCTTGGGCGATATCTGGGCCGTACGTCGTAACCCTTACCTGGAAGACGATCTGCTCGACAATGCCAAACGCCGGCGTGCGTTGTTGCAAGCCTTGCGCCACCGTTTGCGGCAAATGGAAGCCCGGCATGCCGAAACCGAAAACCACAACGCGGAGCGGGCCGAGCGCGTCGCCAAATTAATCCTCGCCGCGCATCAGGCAGTAGACGAATTCGATGCCCACTTCGAACGCACCGCGCAATTGCGCCGTAGCGTGATGACGCTGCTGTCGCAATACACTCGTAAAGACAATATCAGTTTCGACGGCTTCGCCCGGGTCAGTCATGTCACCGATGCCACCGACTGGCGGGTGGAATATCCGTTTGTCGTGCTGTACCCCTGTTCCGAGGACGAAGTCGGCCACCTGGTGCGCGGCTGTATCGAGCTGGGTTTGACCATCATTCCGCGCGGCGGCGGTACCGGTTATACCGGCGGTGCGGTGCCGCTGAACGCCTATTCCGCGGTGATCAACACCGAAAAACTGCTGGCGATGGGCCAGGTGGAGCGCCAGACTTTGTTGCCCGGCGTCGATAGGTCCTACGCCACGATTCTCACCGGCGCCGGCGTTGTCACCCGGCGGGTGATGGATGCTGCGGAGCAGGCCGGCTTGGTGTTCGCCTGCGATCCGACCTCGGCCGATGCTTCCTGCATCGGCGGCAATATCGCGATGAACGCCGGTGGCAAGAAAGCCGTGCTGTGGGGTACCGCGCTGGACAATCTGGCTTCCTGGCGCATGGTGATGCCGGACGGCAATTGGCTGGAAATCGAGCGGTTGAACCACAATCTGGGCAAAATTCATGAGCAGGAAAAAGCCAGATTTTTGCTGAAACGGTTCGACGCCAGCGGCAAGCAATTGCTAGGTGAAGAGAGCCTGGAAATCTCCGGCAGTTTTTTCCGCAAAACCGGGTTGGGTAAGGATGTCACCGACAAGTTTCTGGGCGGTTTGCCCGGCGTGCAGAAAGAAGGCTGCGACGGCATCATCACCTCGGCCCGCTGGATATTGCATGAAATGCCGCCGGTGACCCGAACCTTTTGCCTGGAGTTTTTCGGCCAGGTGCGGGAAGCGGTGCCGGCGATCGTCGAGATTCGCGACTATCTGGAAAGTCTGCCGAAAGACGGCGCGCAACGGGTCATGCTGGCCGGCCTGGAACATCTGGACGAGCGTTACGTCAAGGCGGTCGGCTATGCTACCAAAGCCAAACGCCACGGCCGGCCGAAGATGGTGTTGATCGGCGATATCGTCGGCGACGACGAGAACCAGGTGGCTCTGGCCGCTTCGGAAGTGGTGCGTCTGTGCAACGCCCGCGGCGCGGAGGGCTTTATTGCCGTTTCGGCCGAAACCCGGAAAAAGTTTTGGCTGGACCGGGCCAGAACCGCAGCGATCGCCAAACACACCAATGCCTTTAAAATCAACGAAGATGTGGTGATTCCGTTGCCGCGGATGGGCGATTATTGCGATGGCATCGAGCGAATCAATATCGAGCTGTCGCTGCGCAATAAGCTGCGCTTGTGCGCGGCATTGAACGAATTTTTGGCCGGCGATTTGCCGATGCGCGCTTACGAAGAGGGCGTAGACTGGCGGGAACTGCTCGGCGAGCGCCGGGCTCAGGCGCTGGAAACGCTAGCCATGGTGCGCCAGCGCTGGACTTGGCTATACGACAATCTGGATTTGCCGTTGCTCCAGGCGGAAGCCGAGTTCGGCAAATACGGGATTCAGGCTGGCGAGTTAAGCAATCGCGCCGCAGAGCCGACTTTGTTTCACCGCTTGCAGGATTACTCTATCAGGGTGTCATGGAAGCTGGAACTGCTGCCGCGCTTGCGCGAGATTTTCGAGGGCGACAATTTTCGGCCGATCGTCGAGCGCATTGAAGCCCTGCATAAGGAAATCCTGCGCGGCCGCGTGTTCGTGGCCTTGCATATGCACGCCGGCGACGGCAACGTACATACCAATCTGCCGGTCAATTCCGACCATTACGAGATGTTGCAGGAAGCCAATGCGGCGGTGGCGCGGATTATGGAACTGGCGCGCGGCTTGGGTGGGGCGATTTCCGGCGAGCACGGCATCGGCATCACCAAATACGAGTTCCTGACCGAGGCCGAGCTGGCCGATTTTCACGCCTATAAAAACCGGATCGATCCGGAAGGCCGCTTCAATCGAGGTAAGTTGATGCCGGGCGCCGATTTGCGCTCGGCTTATACCACCTCGTTCAGCCTGATGGGCTACGAGTCGCTGATCATGCAGCAGAGCGATATCGGCGCAATTTCGGAGTCGGTCAAGGACTGCCTGCGCTGCGGCAAATGCAAACCGGTCTGCGCTACCCACGTGCCGCCGGCGAATTTGCTGTATTCGCCGCGTAACAAGATTCTGGCCACCTCGTTGTTGATCGAGGCCTTCTTGTACGAGGAGCAGACCCGGCGCGGCATTTCGATCACCCACTGGAAGGAATTCGAAGACGTCGCCGACCATTGCACCGTCTGCCATAAGTGTTTCAATCCGTGTCCGGTCGACATCGATTTCGGCGACGTGTCGATGAATATGCGTAATCTGCTGCGCAAAATGGGCAAGCAAAGTTTCAATCCGGCCAAGACCATGGCGCTGGCCTTTTTGACCGCGTCCAAGCCGGGTAACGTCAAAGCCATGCGCAAGGCGATGATCGATTGGACCTACAAAGCGCAGCGTATCGGCAATAGCTTCTTGCAGCATTGGGGCAGGGCGCAGATCGCCCAGCCGCCGGCGACGGTCGGCAAGCCGCCGGTGCGGGAGCAGGTGATTCATTTCATGAACCGGAAAATGCCGGGCGAATTGCCGAGCAAAACGGCGCGGGCTTTGTTGGATATCGAGGACAACCAAATCGTGCCGATCATCCGCAACCACGAGAAAACCAAAGCCGATTCAGAGGCCGTGTTTTATTTCCCGGGTTGCGGTTCCGAGCGTTTGTTTTCCCAAGTCGGGCTGGCGACGCAGGCGATGCTGTACGAAATCGGGGTGCAAACGGTATTGCCGCCGGGTTATTTGTGTTGCGGTTATCCGCAACGGGCGGGCGGCCAATTCGACAAGGCGCAGAAGATAACCACCGATAACCGGGTGTTGTTTCACCGAGTGGCGAACACCCTGAATTATCTGGATATCAAGACTGTCGTGGTCAGTTGCGGTACTTGCCAGGACCAATTGCAGGATTACGAATTCGACAAGATTTTCCCGGGTTGCCGCTTGATCGATATCCACGAATATCTGTTGGAAAAAGGCGTGAAATTGGACGGTGTGAATGGCCAGCGCTACCTTTATCACGACCCTTGCCACAGTCCGTTCAAGCAACAAGACGGAGTTAAAGTGGTAAACCAGCTGTTGGGCGCGCCGGTGAGCAAGTCTGAACGTTGCTGCGGCGAGTCCGGCACGCTGGCAGTGGCGCGGCCGGACATCTCGACGCAGATTCGGTTCCGCAAGGCCGAAGAACTGCAAAAGGATGCCAGCAAATTACGCGGCGACGGTTATGCCGGGCCGGTAAAAATGTTGACCTCGTGCCCATCCTGCATGCAGGGCTTGCAGCGTTTTCAAGATGAGGTGGAAACCTTGGAAGTCGATTACATCGTCGTCGAAATCGCCAAGCACGTGCTGGGCGAGAACTGGATGCCGGAATATGTCGAACGCGTGACTCAGGGCGGCGTCGAGCGGGTGTTGGTGTGACGGCGATGCTTTCCGCCCGCTGAGGAGACTACAGGCCTGAAGGGCCGTCATGGTTGGGCTGGAGAAGGTCGGTTTGCTTGAGCTACTTTCTCCCGGTCGATCAAGATGGGGCGGGAGCGGGCTTCTGACGGACATAAAAAAGCCGCGATATTCGCGGCTTTTTTATGAATTTGGAGCGGGAAACGAGACTCGAACTCGCGACCCCGACCTTGGCAAGGTCGTGCTCTACCAACTGAGCTATTCCCGCATGTCTATATGGAGGCTGCGACCGGAATCGAACCGGTGTATACGGCTTTGCAGGCCGCTGCATAACCACTTTGCTACGCAGCCTTAATCGGTCAAACAAAAAAGCCGCGTTTTGCCGCGGCTTATCGAATTTGGAGCGGGAAACGAGACTCGAACTCGCGACCCCGACCTTGGCAAGGTCGTGCTCTACCAACTGAGCTATTCCCGCTTGGCTAACTATCCTGCCTATTATAAAAGCTAAATTTTTTGTGTCAACACTTATTGCAAGTTGATTGATGAAGTCCACGCGCGCCGGCCTTGGCATTCCCCGCTCGCTGCGATTTCGACTTCTGCCCAGACCAGATTTTTGTCGGTAGGATCGTTTTGGATTTGGGTTAATTTGACCGGTGTATTCATCGGCATATGTTTGCAGGCGCCATCGCGATCGTTTTCTTCGGTGTCGTCGTAAGCAGCCAACGAGCCCGGTACCGAGACCAATCTGACCGTCGCATTCGGATCGTAAGTATTGGGGCTTTTCAGCACGTAACTTTGGCCAGCAACCAGCGGTTTTTGTTGGTGGACTGGCAGTGTCGGCTCGGAGCCGCCGCTAAACATCAGGGCGAGTAGAACGACTGCTGCGCCGCCGATCGCGCCGTAAAAAACTTTGGGGTTGGATTCTTTTAATGCCAGAAAGCCGGCCAGAGCATTGCCGGCGGCTGCGGTTGGGGCTGCAGCAGGGCTGGCGGCGGCCTGATTCGGCTCCTCGGCCTGATTCGCGGTTTCGTTGGTGTTTTCGTCAAGGCTCATGCGCTGTATCCTCTCAAGCTAATTATTATTATGGAAGGTTATTGGGTGAGTGCCTAAAGTTACCATGATGACCAAACATTTCAAGCATTCATTTCTACGCCCGGACGACTAACCTATCCAGTAGTATCGGCAATACTGAATTTGCACGAATAAAAAAGCCATAAGAGAAGCGATTTGGCTTATAATATTAGGAAATACTTAATTACTAACATTTGGCAGTGCTATGCGTATGATTGTGAAATATAGCGTTGTACCGCTTGCGGCTTTGCTGGGTTTTACGGGGCCGGTTGCCTCGGCTTCAGCGACTTACACCTTGGAGCAAGCCGTCGAGCAAGCGTTGGCCAACAATCCGGAACTGCGGATCATGCAGGAGCGGATCGAGCAAGCCGACGCCCAGTTGGGGCAGGCGCTCGCCAGTTTCTATCCGCAAATCAAAACCAGCCTGTCCTACCAGCATAGCGACAATCCGGCCATGGCATTCTCGATGATCATTGCCCAGCGGCGTTTGAATCTGAACGGCGGCGATTTTAATCATCCGGGCGGTGTCGACAATTACCGGCCGCAAGTCACGGCGACTTACTCGCTGTTCCGCGGCGGCCAGGATTACTATTTGAGCCAGGCCGCGCAACTGGGCGTCGAAAGTTCCGAACTGGAAAGGGCTGCCACCCGCAACCGGTTGGTGAACAACGTCACCGCAGCTTATTACGGCGGTTTGGCGGCGATCGAGGCGCACCAAGTCAATAACCGCGCAATTGAAGCGGTACAGAGCGAATTGAATCAATCCAAGATTCAATACGACGCCGGCGTAGTGCTGAAATCCGACGTGCTGTCGTTGGAAACGCAACTTGCCGAGGCTAGAGACGCCGAAATCCAGTCGGCGCATGCCATCGAACTGGCGCAGAGCCTGTTAAAGACCCTGTTGGGCTTGAACGTCAACGAGGCATTCGATTTTGCCGGCAATGTGCAACCCGACCTGCCGGGCAGCCCTGCCGGTTTCGACGAGTTGCTGAACCAAGCGCTGGCGCAACACCCCGAGTTGAAAAACGCCGAGAAACGCGCTGCTATCGCCGAACAGCAATTGGCTGCCGCCAAAGCGGCGCATTTACCGCGCGCCGATGCCTATGTCAGTTACGGTTCGGACAGCAAGGACTTGGCGTTCAGCAGCAACCGCGACAACGTCAGCGCCGGCGTCATGGTCGAAGTGGACGTGTTTTCCGGATTCGCTACCCAGGAAAAAGTCCGCAAGGCCGAGCACGAACTGACCGCAGCGCAAGAAACCGTCAGGCAGACCCGGTTGCGTATCGAAAACCAGCTCAAGTCGGCGCAGCTCGGCTTGCAGCAGGCTTTGAACCGGGCTGAGGTCAGCGATGTCGCGGTGCGCGCCGCCGAGGAAGCGTTGCGTTTGGTCAACGAGCAACGCCGGGCCGGCGTCGTGACCGTTACCCGCTACCTGGAAGCTGAAGTCGCCCGAGATCGCGCGCGCAACCGGCAAATCAGCGCCCGCTACGATGCCTTGCGCGCCGAAGCGGACCTGAAACAAGCCCTCGGCTTTTGGCAATAAACCCTCGCAGGCATACCCACATGTCCCAACATCTTTCTCTTTCCGACAAACCGAAGTGGCTGATGCCGGTGGCGGCGATCGGCGGCTTGTTATTGGTCATTCTGCTGGCGCTTGGTGTTTTGGGCGGCGCAAGCAAGATTGAGCCCGGTACTGCCGCGGTAGCGGCCCGAAGCGTTCCCGCCGATGCGCCGACTGTGCGCGTGACCAGACAGGCGGCCGCCGGCACTTCGGTGTGGCAGGGCTCGGTACGTTCCCGGCTGGCGATAAAAATTGCGCCGAAGCTTAATGCCAGAATCCTGGAAATGCCGGCCCATCCCGGCGACCGTTTGAAAAAGGGCCAATTGCTCGCCAAATTGGACGACCGCGACTTGCAAGCCGCCTACAATGCCGCCAATGCCGCCTACGCCGCGGCCCAAGCCCAGGCGGCGCAGGCCGGCGCCGACGAGAAACGTATCGTCGATCTGTACCAAAAACAGGCCGCCACCCGGCAAAACTACGACGCGGTCATGGCTCAGGCTAAAGCGGCGCGGGCCATGGCAAATCAGGCCGCCAGCGCCGCGCAGCAGAGCAAGGTCATGCTCGGCGAGAATCTGTTGTACGCGCCGTTCGACGGCGTGGTCGGCGAACGCTTCCAGGAGCCGGGCGACATGGCCGTGCCGAACCAGCCTTTGCTCAGTTTTCACCAACCCGACGATTTGCGGCTGGAAGCGGCGATAGCCAGTCAATGCGCTGCCCAGCTTGAATTGGGCGCGGCGGTATCGGTCAGAATCGACGCCTTGCGGCAGACGCTGTCGGGCACGATAGACGAAATCGGCCCGGAGATCGATCCGCAAACCCTGACCCAACCAGTCAAAGTCAATTTACCGAAAACGCCCGGCCTGCAACACGGCCAGTTCGCCTGGCTGGAAACCCGCTGCCAGGGGCCGCAAACCGTGTTGCTGGTGCCGATTAGCGCCATCGTTCGATACGGCCAATTACAGGCCGTGCGCGTGGTCGAAGGCGGTCAATGGCAGATGCGGCATATCCGCAGCGGCAAACGTTACGGCGATCAATTGGAAGTGCTGTCCGGTCTGCGGGACGGCGAAACCATCCTGTTGCAAGGCGAGCTCGGGCAATGAATTCCAACGAAACCAAAAAAGACAGCCTGACGGTTGCCATTGTCCGGTTGTTCACCACGTCGCACCTGTCGTTGCTGTTTTTGCTGATCTCGTTGTTGGCCGGCGCCGCGGCGCTGATGTTGACGCCGCGCGAGGAAGACCCGCAAATCGTGGTGCCGGTGATGGACGTGTTTGTGCAGGCGCCGGGCGCTTCGGCCGACGAAGTGGAAAAACAGATCACGACGCCGCTGGAAGTGTTGCTGCGCCAGATCCAGGGTGTGGAATACGTCTATTCGGTATCGCGGCCGGGCCAGGCGGTGGTCACAGTGCGCTATTACGTCGGCGAGAACCTGGAAAACAGTCTGATCAAGACCCGGGATAAATTGCTGGCCAACCAGGACATCATTCCGCCCGGCGTCAGCGACTGGCTGGTCAAGCCGGTGGAAATCGACGACGTACCCATTTTATTGCTGAGCCTGTCGCCGCAGAACACCAACGTCGACGAAATGGGCTTGCGCCGTATCGCCGACGAACTGATCGAGCGGTTGCGGGCGGTGGATAACGTCGGCAAAAGCTGGGTGGTCGGCGCCGCGCCGCGGCGGATCTCGGTTTATCCCGATCCGGCCAAATTGCAGGCCGGCGGTATCGGTCTGGCCGATGTGCAACGCGCGTTGCAGCAGAACAACCTGAATCTGCAGGTTGGCCAAACCACCGCCAACGACCGCGAAATCGTCTTGGAAGCCGGACCCTACTACCAAAGCGCGGAGCAGGTCGGTAATACCGTGGTGGCCGGCGGCAACGGCCGCTTGCTGCATTTGCGCGACGTGGCCGAAATACTCGACGGGTCGGCCGACACCGACTACTACACCCGCATCGGTTTCGGCCCGGCCGTGGCGCAAATGCACACGCTCGGCGAGCCCGGCCACTTGCCGCAGGCCGGCGAGGAACGGCCGTTGGCGACCATCGCCATCGCCAAGCGCCGCGGCGCCAACGCCGTCAGCGTGGCCGAACAGGTGTTGGCGCTGACCGAAGAACTGAAAGGCTCCTTGATTCCGGACGACGTGTTACTGACCGTGACCCGCAACTACGGCGAAACCGCCGACCATAAGGTTAACGAACTGGTCATGCATCTAGGCATCGCCATTTTGACCATCATCGTTTTGCTGGCCTTGTCGCTCGGTTTTAAGGAATCGCTGATCGTATCGCTGGCGGTGCCGATGACGTTTGCGATCACGCTGCTGTGCGACCTGATCTTCGGTTACACGATCAATCGGGTCACCTTGTTTGCCTTGATCTTGTCGCTGGGTTTGTTGGTGGACGACCCTATCGTCGACGTCGAAAACATTCACCGCCATTACAAGCTGCGCAAAGAACCGCCGTTGCAAGCCTTGCTCAGCGCGGTCGACGAGATCAGGCCGCCGACGATACTGGCGACGTTTGCGGTGATCATGTCCTTCGTGCCGATGTTTTTCATCACCGGCATGATGGGGCCGTACATGGCGCCGATGGCGTTTAACGTGCCGATCGCGATGCTGTTGTCGCTGGTGATTGCCTTCAGCGTTACGCCCTGGGCCAGTTACCGGTTATTGAAGGGCGATTACGGCAAAGACCACGGCCCGGCATTCGATTTGAAGCAGAGCCGGGGATTCAGGGTTTACCAAGCGATCCTGGCACCGCTGCTGGCGGACAAAGCCAAGGCCTGGTGGTTTTTGGGAGCGGTGATCGTGGCCTTCGTGTTGTCGGCCTTGATGGCGGTGACCCGAGTGGTGCCGCTTAAATTGCTGCCGTTCGACAACAAAAACGAGCTGCAACTTGTCATCGACATGCCCAAGGGTTCGTCGCTGGAAGCCACCGACCGCGTTGCCGCGGAGCTGGGCCGCTATCTGGCGACGGTCAACGAAATCAGCAGCTACCAAAGCTATGTCGGTCTGTCGTCGCCGATGGATTTCAACGGCATGGTCCGCCATTACTATTTGCGGCAGGGCGCCAATGTCGGTGACATCCGCATCGTCCTGGCCGATAAAACCCGTCGCGAGCAAGGCTCGCATGAAATCGCGCTGCGGATGCGGCCCGAGGTCGACCGCATCGAAAAACAATTCGGCGCCAACATCAAGATCGTGGAAATGCCGCCGGGGCCGCCGGTGCTGTCCACCGTCGTCGCCGAAGTCTACGGTCCTCCGCAAGCCGATTACGCCGATATCATCAATGTCGCCAACCGGGTGCGGGCGGACATGCAGCAAACCGAGGGTGTGGTCGACGTCGACGATTTCGTCGAAGCCGATTACGACAAATGGCAGTTTCTGGTCGAACACGACAAGGCTGCCGCATTGGGCGTGACCGCGGCGCAAATCGCCCAAACCTTGCAGTTGGCGCTGGCCGGCGTCGATGTCGGGTTGCTACACATTGAGAACGAGCGGCAACCGCTGGCCATCCGGCTGCAATTGCCCCGCGCCGCGCGTTCGGCCGAAGCCGATCTGCTGGCCTTGTCGGTCAAAACCGCCAACGGCGTATTGGTGCATCTGAGCGAGTTGGGCCGGTTCGAGCGCCAGAGCGGGCAAAAGGCCATTTACCACAAGAACCTGCAACGCGTGGCTTACGTCACTGCGGAAATGGCCGGCCGCAGTCCGGTCGAGGCGATTCTGGATTTGTTCGACGTGTTCGAAGCCAAACCACTACCGGCCGGTTATAAAGCCGAAATGGCCGGCGAGGGCGAATGGAAAATCACCGTCGACGTGTTCCGCGACCTGGGCTTGGCTTTTGCCGCGGCGATGGTGATGATCTATATCCTGCTGGTCGGCCAGACCGGCTCGTTGGGTGTGCCGCTGATCATGATGATCGCGATTCCGCTGACCGTAATCGGCATCATGCCCGGCTTCTGGTTGATCAATCTGTTCGCCGGCAACGTCGGCGAATACGCCAGTCCGATCTATTTCACGGCCACGGCGATGATCGGCATGATCGCGCTGGCCGGCATCGTCGTGCGCAACTCGATCATCCTGATCGACTTCATCGAAAACATCTATCGTGGCAACCCGGAGATTTCGCTAGCCGACGCCATCGTCGAAGCCGGCGCCACCCGTTTGAACCCGATCTTTCTGACCGCCGCCTCGGCGGTGCTGGGTTCGATGATGATCGTGCTGGACCCGATCTTTTCCGGCCTGGCCTGGAGCTTTATCTTCGGCATCATCGCTTCCACCTTGTTTTCTTTGGTGGTGATACCGGTGGTGTATTTCTTGATTAACCGGGATATGCCTAAACAAGTGCAGGCAGACGAGTAGTGGTTCGTAAAGGTAAAGGTTGTACAATCCCGGGCAAATATAAAATCGGGTTGGGCGATTGAAGCGTTCTCCAATCGGCCTGTTAAATCGGATGAGGAGTTTTTATGTCGGTCCCGCTTGCAAAACCGCCGCGCATGACAGCCGAAGAGTATCTGGCAATGGAAATGTCCAGTCAGGTCAGGCACGAATACGTGGCCGGCGAAATCTTTGCGATGACGGGCGGCAGCGACAGCCATAACCTGATCGCCGGCAATCTGTACATTTTGTTTCGAGAGCACTTGCGCGGCACGTCTTGCCGGGTGTTCATGTCCGATCTGAAGCTAAAGGTCGAGGCAGCCGATGCGTATCTTTATCCCGATTTGATGGTGACTTGCGAAACCGCCAAGGACAGCCATTTCCGCGAGCAGCCTGAATTGGTCGTCGAAGTGCTGTCCGATTCGACCGCCAAATACGACCGGGAGCACAAGCGCCGAATGTACCAAACCCTGGCAAGCCTCCAGGAATACGTGCTGGTGGCACAAAGCTGCATGGACGTACGCGTTTACCGGCGCACCGCCGAAGGCTGGGACATGGCCATTTACACCGACGGCGCCAAAATCCCGCTGCAATCCATCGAACTGGACATCCCGGTAGATCGGATCTACGAATCGGTTTGGAATTGAGGCAGGGGGATGGTGTGGGGCAAGGCGGAGTGGGGTGTTTCATTGAGCGGGGAGGGGCTGACATTTGCGGTTTTATGCAAATGTCAGTACGTCCGCTGGAATGATGGGTTGGGCAACATGGTTAAAGTCCGATAACCCTGTTCCAGTCGGCAACATACATGTAAATCCGTTGGAATTCGCTTGGGAGAAGCATGCGGTTGTGGGCGATGAAATTCCGGGCCTTTTCCAACTCGTCCATTCGTTGTTTGAGCCAGTGCTGAGATGGCATCAGAGCCTCAAAGTGTTTCCAATTTTCAAGAATGATCGACGCCAGTTGGCCGAAATCGACAAAGCCGAGAATGTCGGACTTTTCCCCTTCAAGCCACGAATCTGAAAACGCTGTCTTTTGTCGAGTCTCGGCATGACTCTTAACTTTTGCGGGAAGTTTGTTGGCCCACTCCGGCCCTTCCTTCTCTTCAAGTGTTTCGCGGATTAGAGAGCGAACCTCGTTCTCGAAGCAATGAAGAACAGCATACAGGCGAGCCATTTCAAGAGCTCCATTTCGGCGTGAAACCCCAAAGGGAGTTAGGGCTTCCGACAATAACCGTTCTTCGGCTTGACCATGATCTGCACCGACCTGAATGCCGGCAGCCTGGAATTGCCCGGCCTCAGATTCAAACATCAGACCTCGAAACATATAGTCACGAAGATCCTTCCGGAAGTTAGTCAAGGAGGTGCTCCTTCAATGATTTGAAGATTGCGTTGAATACCTCTATGTCTTTTGTCGCAGGGAGGTGTATTTGAATGTTGTAGTGCAATGATGGGCGACCATGCCCCTTTTGTCTGGGATCTTCTTCTTTCTGCAATGGTGTTTCCTTTTCGGCGAATTTTGACTCAGGTGCGGCTTGCGGCGCTACATTCAAGTCAGCAAGATCTAGCAACGCGAAGAACGTCGCAGCCATGAGTTTTGCCACATTTGGGCTCGCGTTATGCGTACTCTTGAATTTACCTTCGATTAGGTCGCGGTCGGCCGTTGTCGGCTTTGCTTTTATCGTAAACAGATCGCCATAAGCTTCCTTGATTGCCTCTGCCATCACATGCCGAGGAGCGCCGCCTCGATAATCGTGATAGCGAATCGTCGGTGTGCCATCCGCGGACAAAAAACCGAGTGCCTTCAGCACAGGAATCACGGCACGAAAATTCGATGATGTGTAGCCCCAGTCTTTTAGGTGTTGAGTAGTAAACTTCTCTGGAGCAGAAGCTTCTGATATACGTTGAAATATCTCGGGCAACTGACCGTATACCTGTACGTATGCATTTGTGAGGGCCATGCAAATATCTCCTTATTTAATGTTGCCCGACAAGCCGATATATGGATTCTGTATATCTCCCGAATCCGGGATTACATACATTCATATTCTATCTTAGCTAAATTACGGGGGATTCGCTCTGAAGCAAAACGTCAAGAATTTCGGAGTGGGCTCAGAGATTTTAAAACTCGCGGCCTGAGACCTTTCGTACTTCAAAAACGAAAACTTATTGTTACGTCAAAGTTTTACCGAAACGCGCTGAAACCCCTTCGTATCGCCATCGTCGCTCAACAATTCGACCCGATCCTTTTTGCCGGGAAAAAAGAACGCCGCTTCGATATTCAATTCGCCAAGTTCGGCGTCCAAACGCTTGGGTTTGTCGGTTCGGCCGTTGCTGTGCCACAGATACAGTCGGTGTTTCTCGCGCCGGTCTTCGTTGGCATGGTAAGGCCCGGCGACAATAAGGTATTCGTTGCCTTGGCGCCAGGCGATGTCGCGGATGCCGTAGCCGCCGAGGTCCAGTTCGATCGGGTCGCCGAATTTTGCGGCTTGGCCTTGCAGAAGGTTTAGCGGATTCAGTAGCGGCACGATCAGGGCCTTACCGTCTTGTAATCGGCCGTTTTTCTCGGTGCCGCCGGTCAGCGGATTGCGGAAACCGATCAGCAAACTTTGCTCCGGCGTGGCCGCCAAACCTTCGATACTGAGGCCGCCCAAGGCTTTGGGCGCGATGCCAACTGCCTTATCCAACCGATAGGGTTTAAACCGGCGGTCCAGGATCAGGTCGTCGATCAAGGTCCGGTAAATTTGCCCATAACGCTGTCCGCTGAATTCGCCGACGGCGTTGCGCTGGATTTGCAGTGCGAACAGCCGGTGGCGGCTGGGGCGGCGTTCGCCGTCTTTGTTGGTGCTGTGCGATCCGATCCAGAAATAAACGTCGCCGATCGCGGCGGCGCCTTCCAAATCGATTTCGCAGCCTTTGCCGTCTTCGATTTCGCCGGCAAACAATTCAGACAACGCGATGCGGGGCGGTAAGACTTGTTCATGGCTGCTGTCGAACACGCCGAGCAGGTTGTCTTCATCGTCGGCGACGACGAAATGGTTGGCGTCGATGGCAACAGCGCCGGAAACGTTGGTACAGCCGCGATAACGTTTTGGGTCCATAGCAAGTCTCCGAATGGGTGATGGTTAGGAAGCCGCTGCGGCAGGGCCTGGCGCGGTTACAGTTGTTTTATGACGTAGTCCGCCGCCAGCCGGCCGGTTTGGGCGCCGCCTTCCATGAAGCCGTAATAAGCATCGCTCAGATGTTCGCCGGCGAACAGCAGCCGGTCGAATACCACTTGCTGCGCCGCGGCAGGATTGGCCTCGACCCAGAAGTAGTCGGCAAATTCGCTGAGCTGACCAGGAGCGAAGTTGGCGTAGCCGCCGCCGGTGTAACGGCTGTTACCCCAGACGCTGCGAATATTGGCGCCGTTGGCGGAAACGGCGGCGCCCGGTACGAAGCGGTCCAAATCGGCGATGAAGCGGTCGGCTACGGCGTTAAAATTGGATGTGCGGTTGAATTGCCGGGCTTGGTCGCCGCCCAAAAAGAAATTCAAGGCGCCGTCGGTGCGCCGGGGTTGGCGCTGCGATTCGTCCCAAACTTCGGCGAAGCCCAGGTCGGTCCAGGCCGCCAGGCTAAAGCCGTTCGGCTGGTGCCAGAAGCGCCGGTCGAATCCGGCGATCAGCTTCTCGTTAACGCCCAGGCCGGTTTCGGCGATGAAGCGGCGGAACCGCGCCGGCAACGAAACGCGCAAATCGACGCGGCGCAAGGCTGGAAACGGCATCGCGATAATGACGATGTCGGCATCGGCTTGGCTTCGATCGGCAAATTGCAGCGCGTAGCGGCCGTTGTGCCGGTCGATACTGTGCAGGGCTGTGCCGAACCGGATTTGGCCGGCCAAGCTTGCGGCGAGCGCATCGGTAATCGATGCCGAGCCGCCCTGCACGGCAAAGGCTTCGTCGCTGTAGCTGAGCAGTTCGACCGTTTGACCGTTTACGACCGGTAACAGAAACAACAGCTGTAATGCCGAGGACTCGGCCGCTTCGACGCCGTATTCGGTCCGAATCGCGTTTTCCAGCAGGGGGCGGACGTAGGGTTGGGAGATTTTATCGGCGTGGCGGTCTAGGTAATCGGCGACCGAGAGCTGGTCGAATGCCGGGGCGTAAGTATCCCAATCGCTGTCCAGCAGGCCGGCGTCGTCGCCGATCTGCCCGGCCAGGTCGGCCAGGTCCAACGCGAGCTGCGCTTCGCTGTAAGCGACGCCGTCGAATAAATAGGCTTCCTTCGGATAGGGTAGGCGCCTGGCGTCTTTCAGCTTGTTGAACAACGGAATATCGAAGGCTTTGGCCAGGGCGCGCATGTCGTGGTGATCGGTATTGATCAATTCCGCGCCTAGATCGACGGTCAAACCGCCATTGATGCGGGTCGACAGCATGCGGCCGCCGGCGCGGTTGCGGGCCTCGTAAACCGTCGCGGTTATGCCGGCTCGTTGCAGGCGATAGGCGGCGTTTAAACCGGCGATGCCGGCGCCAATAATTGCGACGCGTTGTCGCGTGCGGCTAATGTTGGCGTTGGCCGGTAAGGGCAGACTTTGGCCGAGCAGGCCGGCGATACCGGCCGCGACCGAGGTTTTGACGAAGCGGCGCCGATTCCAGCCGAGTTCGGTTGCCGTAACCGGTGACGGGCGCTGCTGAGTCTGGAGGTGTTGGCGGCGGGCCGCTTGCAAGGCCAATATCAGCCGGCGAAATGACAAAGAATGCGCCATGGTCGAACTCCCGATTGCTGTGCAACGATGACGCATTGTGCTACCGCGCCGGCTAATTCGCAAACCGGGGTTTGTTGCCGGCGTGGCGATGAGGAGTGATCCGTGCCGGTATGGCAAGCGGCGGGGATCGATGTCAGAATGCCGGTACCGCGAACCAACGCATCATTTAACGAATGCCCGACATCAGCCGTTACGGTCACAGTACCAATTTAATCGGTGTTGCGACCGCCTGTATCGCTAGCCAATTGTTCAACGACCATCCCAAGCCCTTGCATATTGCCGGCACGCGGGAGTCGGCGCCAGGTTTATTCGACCAATTGGCGCAACAAGCGACTTTGGCCGATTGCGGCAGGGTGTTCCAGGACTACATGTGCGTGGTGTTCGGCTTCGAAACCGAACAGCGCTTGCGCGACGACGCGCAGGGCCGGCGCCGTTACCGTAACAGTTACCTGCGCTTGATCCAGGATTGGGGGATGGATTCCAACAATGCCCAGGGTGCGGTAATGAAGGGCTGGGTGGAAAGCCGCTTCGGTTTGTTTCCGAACTTTCATAAAACCAGGATTCGCAATTTCATCAGCAACGACTGGCTGACTTATATCGAAGAAAAGATGAACAGCCGTTACCACAACAACTGTATCTATATGCAGTTGGATCTGGTTTACGAGTTTTGCCAGTGGGTGGTCGAGCGGTTCCAGGTTCCGGCCGCGACTCACAAAACCCTTTACCGGGGCGTGGACGCGTTGGAAGATTACGTCGTCAAGGAAGAAGGCCGGCACGATAAAATCGTACGCTTCAACAGTATCGTCTCGTTTACCGATCGGCCGGGCATTGCCAGCGAATTCGGCGCCAATATTCTGCAAGTACAGGTGCCGATGGTAAAACTGGTGTTTTTTAACGAACTGCTGCCGCATCATGCCTTGCGTGGCGAAGCGGAATATCTGGCGATTGGCGGCGATTACCGGGTTAAGGTGTTGAGTTGATGAACGAACAGATTATAAGTCGGGCACTGGGGGCTTATTTGGGCTTTGCCTGCGGCGATGCCTTGGGAGCGACGGTCGAATTCATGTCGCCCAAGCGGATTCAAAAACATTACGGCGTGCACCGCGACATCATTGGCGGCGGTTGGTTGGCTTTGGCGCCGGGCCAGGTTACCGACGACACCCAGATGTGTTTGGCGTTGGCCCAGGCAATCGTTGATAACCAAGGCTGGAATTTGCGGGCGGTGGCCGAAAATTTTCTGGCCTGGCTGGAAAGCGGGCCGGTCGACGTCGGCAATACCTGCCGGCGCGGCATTCTCCGGTTTCGCGACCGGGGCGAACTGTCGGGCGAACCGCGCGACGACGAAGCCGGGAACGGTGCCTGCATGCGCAATCTGCCGGTGGTGTTGGCGACCTTGCAGCGGCCGGAAGTGTTCGAGCAGTGGAGTTTGCAACAAAGCCGAATTACCCATCACCATCCCTTGTCTGATGCCGCCACCCTGGCGCTGGGAACCATGGCGAGCCTTTTGATCGGCGGCCAGGGGATGGAAGCCTGCCTCGAGGTTGCGTCGAAACTCGTAGATCGATTCGCCGAGTTCTCGTTCGAACCTTATCCGGGCCGGGCGTCGGGGTTTATCGTCGATACCGTGCAGACCGTGCTGCACCATTTTTTCAATAGCGATAGCTTCGAGTCCTGTCTGATCGCCACTGTCAACCAAGGCGGTGATGCCGATACCACCGGTGCGCTGGCGGGCATGTTGGCCGGCGCACAATACGGCGTAGACGGCATTCCAAAGCGCTGGCTGAATCAGCTCGATCCCAAGGTTGCCTCGCAAATCCGTAGCCAGGTCGATGCGCTGTTGCGGCTAGGTCTTGCCGAATCCCTGGAGCCAGTCGCATAGCGGCCAAGCAATCCGCTAAGACTGTCGGGAGATTTTTGTTGGTTCGGGCCGATTCGGCCTACAATGGCCAGCTTGACCATTAAGGATGAGCAGCCGATGACGCAACAGTCGTTTACCTTCGAACAAATCCATATTGAAGTTGCCCGTAACGCCTCCGACGATTTCAACCTGTTTCACGACAAGCACAAATGGTTGCAGATTACCCATAACCCGTTTAAGGGCCCGATCGTGTTGGGTTTTCAATTGAACACGCTGATCGAATACCAGATGCGGTTGTACCGCGAGGCGCAGCACGAAGACCAAATCATTGCCGAGAAGCAGTTGCGGTTCAGCAATTACCAGATCACCTTCGTCAACGCGCTGCGGCCGCGGCAGGAAATGACGTTGAATATCAAGAAGACTCTGATCAATACCATTCCGGAACTGACCTTGACCAACCGGGTGGCGATCAAGTCGCAGGGCAAGACCATTTTGCTGGGTTACAAGAAGGAGACCAAGTCGCCGCTGTTTTTGGCCGATGTCGATTTGAGCGGTTTGCCGGATTTGAACGGCGTTGCCGATAAAACCGTGGTGCCCGGTACCGGCTTCTTTCTGAAGCGGAAGTGGATGAATAACGGCAACGTCAAAAACTTTCTGTCCGGATCGTTTGCCGAACAATCGGATTATTTCGACGAATTGACCCATGTTGCGCATTATCCGGAGGTGTATCCTTGCAGCCTGACTTCAGGAGCCTTGCTGGAAAAAGCGCAGTTGGAGAACCACGATTTCAAACGCAATCCGATGGTCTACACCTCGCACGATATCTCGGTGGACAGGACGCATCTGGCAAGGGTGAAAAACAACGACAAACTGCATATCTTGGTCAAGCAATTGCCGGAATCGAAAGACAATACGCTCAACCAAACCAATATTATGTTGCGTACTTACGAGTGCTTCGGTTTGCTGGAAGACGGCGCGATTTTGTATCGAATCAAGCTGAATTTGGTGCCGTTGGAGGAAATTCTGAAAAATTTGAGAGGCAAGGCCGCCTAGCGGAGCGGCCAAGTCCGGCGGTCGGGCTAATGTTGTGAATTTTTTGGAACATCAAGTATAATCCGCGAAGTCGTTAGGCTAGGCCGGTGACGAGATAGCAAATTCAATTAATACAACACTAAAGATAAGGTAAGTGCTTGCAATCGGGCATTTGCATTGTTCGAGGAAAAACATATGAGTAATATCGAAGAACGAGTAAAAAAGATTGTCGCGGAACAATTAGGCGTAAAGGAAGAAATCGCAAACGATGCGTCTTTTGTCGACGATCTTGGTGCTGATTCTTTAGACACAGTTGAACTCGTCATGGCTTTGGAAGAAGAATTCGAATGCGAAATTCCGGACGAAGAAGCCGAAAAAATCACCACCGTCCAATTGGCTATCGATTACATCAACGCCAATCTGCAATAACAGCAAGTTGTTTTCAAACGCTAGTGGATGATGCCATCCACTAGCCGATATATCCCCCTTCTCTGGTTGTCTTCTTTAATTACCGGTAGTTTACTGTGAGCACACGTCGAGTTGTAATTACGGGCTTAGGCGCTGTTACGCCGTTAGCCAACAATGTTGCGGATACCTGGGACGGTATTGTCAATGGCAGGAGCGGCATCGGGCCGATCGATTCCTTTGATATCTCGCCTTTCGCAACGACTTTCGGCGGCGTGATCAGAAACTTCAATATCGGAGACTACATTCCGGAGAAGGACGCCAAACGAATGGACGGCTTCGTCCACTACGGTATCGCCGCCGGCTGCCAGGCGATCGAGGATTCCGGCATCGTCGTCACCGAAGAAAACGCCGAGCGTATCGGCGTTGCGATCGGTGCCGGCATCGGCGGTATCACCGGGATCGAGGAGTGTTACGCCACATATGTGGCGGGCGGTCCGCGCCGGATCTCGCCGTTTTTCGTGCCCGGCAACATCATCAACATGATTTCCGGCAACCTGTCGATCAAATACGGCATGAAAGGGCCGAATTTTGCGATCGTAACGGCCTGTTCCACCGGTACCCATAACATCGGCGATGCTGCGCGTCTGATCAAATACGGCGATGCCGACGTGATGGTTGCAGGCGGTGCCGAGCGCTGCACCACCTCGCCGACGGCGATGGGCGGCTTCGCTTCGGCGAAAGCGTTGTCGCGGCGCAACGACGATCCGCAACGCGCCAGCCGGCCCTGGGACCGCGACCGCGACGGTTTCGTCCTCAGCGACGGCGCCGGTGTGATCGTCCTGGAAGAGTTGGAGCACGCCAAAGCGCGCGGCGCCAAGATTTATGCGGAACTGGTCGGTTACGGCATGAGCGGCGATGCCTACCATATCACCTCGCCGTCCGAGGGGGGCGAAGGCGCAGCGCGCTGCATGCGCAATGCGATGCGCGACGCCAAAATCAACCCGGAACAGGTCGATTACATCAACGCCCACGGCACTTCGACGCCGGCCGGCGACGTCGGCGAAACCCACGCCATGAAAAAGGCGCTGGGCGATCATGCCTACAAACTGGCGGTGAGTTCGACCAAGTCGATGATCGGCCATCTGTTGGGCGCTGCCGGCGGTATCGAAGCGGTTCTGACGGCGCTGGCGATCAAGCACCAAATCGCGCCGCCGACCATCAACCTGGAAAACCAGGATCCCGATTGCGATCTGGATTACGTGCCTAACACCGCCAGAGACATGAAAATCGATCTGGCGATTTCCAATTCGTTTGGCTTCGGCGGCACCAACGGCTCGCTGGTTTTCAAACGTTTCGAATAAAGCGGTCAGATCCGACAGTGTCCGGCTATGTTTTTACTGAATGGCGCACCCGGACACTACGTCGACGTTGCCGATCGCGGCTTTCAATACGGCGACGGCCTGTTCGAAACCATCGAGGTTCTTGACGGCAGGCCGCTGTTTCTCGATCGGCATCTGCGTCGGTTGGCACTCGGTTGTCAGCGTCTGCTGATTCCGATGCCGGCAGCCGAACTTCTCGCCGGAGAAGCCGCGAAGTTGGCGCAACAGGCCGAACGTGGCGTGCTGAAAATCATCGTCACCCGCGGTTCCGGCGGGCGGGGTTACCGCCAACCCGAACCGATTCAACCTACCCGGCTACTCAGCCTGCATCCTTATCCGGATTATCCGGAAACATTCCAAACCGACGGTATCCGCGCCCGTTTTTGTTGGCAACGCTTGTCGGTTAATACGACTCTCGCCGGCATCAAGCACTTGAATCGACTGGAACAAATTATGGCTCGGGCGGAATGGCGCGACGACGATATTCAGGAGGGCTTGATGCTGGATAGCGAAGACCGCGTGGTCGAGGGCGTGATGAGCAATCTGTTTGCCGTCAAGGCCGGCCAGTTGTATACCCCGAGCCTGGCCGGTTGCGGTGTGGCCGGGATAATCCGGGAGTTGATCGTCGATTTTGCCCGTAACATCGGCGTTCCGCTGTATGAAATCCCACTGGACCAAGTCGAAGTGCTGGCCGCTGACGAGTTGTTCGTGACCAATTCGGTGATCGGCATTTGGCCGATCAAGCGCTTGGAACAACGCGTATTTGCCGTAGGGCCGGTGACCCGGCGAATGCAGGGCTTATTGAACCAGGCCAGAGTGGCCGAGGCCCAAGCGTGTTCCGCAGCATAGTCGCCTTTACATTGCTGATGGTTCTGGGTCTGGTTTCAATTTGGGCCGGCATGCACTATCACATTATCGAGAAAAAACCGATTGTGATCGGCGAAACCGTCATCGAAATCAAAAAGGGCGATACCCTGGAATCGGTGATCAAAACCTTGCGCAATCAGCGGGTCATGGTGAACCGGTTTTGGTTCAAGCTGTTTGCCTACCGCAAGCAGTTGGACCGCACCTTGAAAGTCGGCGAATACGTGCTGGCCAAGGGCGCCACTGCCGCCGACGTATTGCAACAACTTACCGAAGGCCGCACCCGGCAATATTCGATTACGTTTCCGGAAGGCTGGACCTTCAAGCAGATGTTCCAGGCCATCAAGGACAATCCGAATCTGCAGCACACCTTGAGCGACAACGAGCTGAAGGACTTGATGGCGAAGGTCGGTTCCGACAAGAATCACCCGGAAGGGCTGTTTTTCCCCGACACCTATTTTTTCGAAAAAAATACCTCGGACGTGGATTTGCTGAAACGAGCGCATGACCGGATGCAGGCCGTGCTGCGCGAGGAATGGCGCAAGCGCGACCGGGACGTGCCGCTGGACGACCCCTATCAAGCGCTGATTCTGGCGTCGATTGTCGAGAAGGAAACCGGTGCCGGCGAAGAACGGCGGCAAATCGCCGGCGTATTTGCCCGCCGCTTGAAGAAGGGCATGTTGTTGCAAACCGATCCGACCGTGATTTACGGCATGGGCGACGATTACCACGGCGACATTCGCCATAAGGACTTGCGCGAGCCGACGCCTTACAACACTTACGTGATCGAAGGACTGCCGCCGACGCCGATCGCAATGCCCGGCAAACAGTCGATCGCCGCCGCTTTGCATCCGGACGACGGCGATGCCTTGTTTTTCGTCGCCCGTGGCAACGGTCGCCACGCCTTTTCGGCAACCCTGGCCGAGCACGAGAAGTACGTGGACCGTTACCAACGATGAGGCCGGGCCGATTCATCACGTTGGAAGGCGGCGAAGGCGTAGGCAAATCCACCAATTTACAATTCATCCGTCAATGTCTGGCCGGGCGCAACATTCCGCTGCTGGTTACCCGCGAGCCGGGCGGCACGCCGATTGCCGAAAAGATCCGCGCCATTCTGTTGGACCACAGCGAGGAAGCGTTGACCGAACAGGCGGAACTGCTGCTGGTATTCGCGGCAAGGTCTCAGCACATCCGCCACGTGATTCAGCCAGCCTTGCAACGTGGGGAATGGGTGGTTTGCGATCGCTTTACCGATGCGACATACGCCTATCAAGGCGCCGGGCGCAATATGGACCCGGCTGCGATTGCCTGGTTGGAGCGGATGGTTCAGGGCGGACTACGCCCGGATTTGACCTTCGTACTCGACGCGCCGGTCGAGACCGGTCTGCAACGCGCCAAACGCCGCGGCGAACTGGACCGTTTCGAAACCGAACAACTGGATTTTTTCGAACGCATACGCCAAAGCTATTTACAGCGCGCTGCCGGGGATCCGGTGCGTTACAAAATTATCGATGCGGCGTTGCCGCTGCCGCAAGTTCAGGCGCACTTGCTCGCCGAGTTGGAAACATTATGGGCGAGCTGACGCTTTATCCGTGGCAGCAACAACACTGGCACCGGCTGCGGAGTTACATTCAGCAGAACCGAATCCCGCAAGCCCTGCTGTTTTCCGGCCCGGCCGGACAGGGCCGTCGCCATCTGGCCGAATATTACGCCCGTGCCTTGCTATGCCATGCGCCGCAAGACGAAGGTACACCCTGCGGCGCTTGCGCTGCCTGCAAATTATTCGACGGCGGCACTCATCCCGACTTCATCGCGATCGAGCCCGACGAGCCCGGCAAGGCCATCGGTATCGATAAAGTCAGGCAACTCATTGTTAAATTGGCGTTGAAGCCGCAGTACCAGGCTTACCGGGTCGCAATTTTCCAGCCGGCCGATGCGTTGAACACGGCGTCGGCGAATGCGTTTCTGAAGTGTCTGGAAGAGCCTGGCGAAAGAACCTGTTTGCTGTTGATCAGCGAACAACCGGCCCGTCTGCCGGCGACGATACGTAGCCGCTGCCAGAAGATCGTCTGCGAAATCCCGGAGCGCGAGGTGGCCTTACGCTGGTTGCGCAGCTCGGGAGTACAGGAGCAGGCCGAGCTGCTGCTGGATTTGGCCGGCGGGGCGCCGCTGTTGGCCCAGCGTTACGCCGAAACCGGAATTGCGTCACTGCGGCAAGAATATTTTCGGGCCTGGTTGCAAGTTGCCGAGGGTAAGACCGATTGGTTGGCCGTTGCCGAGCGCTGGCACAAGCAGGAACAAATCGAATTGAATGTGGTTTTGGCCTGGATGGCCGGCTGGCTGGCCGATATCGTCAAATGCGCTTTTCGGGCCGATTCGGCGCATTTTGCCAATCCCGATCTGAAAAACAGCTTGCAAGGCGTTGCTGAGCGGCTAGAATTGCGGGGAGTTTACCGATTCTACGACCGCGTGTTGACGGCGAAAGCGCAGTTGGCCACGCAATTGAATCAGCAATTGATGCTAGAACAACTGTTAATCGACTGGTCTCAACTCAACGCACACGGACATTATGGCGGAAGCAGCTCCTCGACAAGGTATCCTGTCGCTATCGATCAAGGATAAAAACGCGCTTTATGCGGCTTATATGCCGTTCGTCAAAAACGGCGGCCTGTTCATCCCCACCAAACGCGAATACGAAATGGGCGAGGAAGTTTTCATGTTGCTGAATTTGATGGAAGAGACCGAGCGCTTGCCGATTGCCGGTAAAATTATCTGGAAAACGCCGAACGGCGCCGAAGGTTACCGTTCCGCCGGTATCGGCGTGCAGTTCAGCGACCAGGACGGCGGTGCGGCGCGCAATAAGATAGAAACCTATCTGGCCGGCGCGCTGGAGTCGGACCGCTCCACCCATACCATGTGACCCGAAACCGGACGGTTACCGTCCGGCGCTACTATTTTCCAAGCTTCATGTTCATCGATTCCCATTGCCATCTCGACCGCATCGATCTGGCACCTTATGCTAACGATTTCGACGTTTTTGTCGGCGCGGCCCGAGCAGCCGGCGTCGAGCACATGCTGTGCATTGCCATCGACCTGGAATCGTATCCGGCGATGTTGGCGCAAACTGCGCCATATCCCGATATCTCGCTGTCGGTGGGCGTGCATCCGAATGTCACCGACGGCCGCGAGCCTGACGTCGACGAATTGTTGAGATTGGCGGCAAACGACAAGGTGATTGCGATCGGCGAAACCGGCCTGGATTATTTTCATAGCAAGGGTGATCTGGAATGGCAGTTTCAGCGTTTCCGCAATCACATCGCGGTGGCCAAGCAGTTGCACAAGCCCTTGATCATTCACACCCGGGATGCCGGACAGGATGCTTTGGACGTGTTGCAGGCGGCAGGCGCCGATACGGTGGGCGGCGTGATTCACTGCTTTACCGAAGATTGGGCCTACGCGCAACGGGCCATCGAGTTGAATTTTTACGTGTCGTTCTCCGGCATAGTCACGTTCAAAAATGCCGAAGCGATTAAAGACGTGGCGCGCAGAATTCCGGCCGACCGCTTTCTGATCGAAACCGATTCGCCTTATCTGGCCCCGGTGCCTTACCGCGGCAAGCCTAACTATCCGACTTACGTGCGCTACGTAGCCGAACATATTGCCGAATTGCGCGGTATCTCGGTCGAAGCGGTGGCGGAGCAATCCAGCGAGAATTTTTACCGGTTGTTCGGGCTTGAAGCCGGACGCCGCGATTTGGCCGCGTAAAAAAAATGCGTTAGCGCCGAACCCGGCACTAACGCACAAAGAGGTGGGGTGTAACTCTCATTTTCCCGAAGGACGCATACAAGAGTTGCTGTGAGTTTACTGGAGCATTCTAACGTTGGAAATGTGGCAATTTGCCGCGTGACAATTTGTCGCTGACTTCGTTAGCTCTACATTTCCCATTTTCCGGATTTAACTATCGATGGCAGAGCTATTCAGCGTCCCGCAGGGCTGTTTTCGGCTAACGCGCCAACCCTACCGAAAAAACGAATTGTTGCAGGCCTGGGACGCTGCCGACGACTATTTGCTGCATCATCTGGCCGAAAACGAAACGCTTGCCGGTCAGAATATTGTGATACTGAACGATAGCTTCGGGGCGCTGGCCGTGGCGTTGAGCGAATTTCGGCCGACGGCCATTTCCGACTCCTGGTTGTCGCAGCAGGCGACTCGCGAAAATTTGGCCGCGAACGTTATAGCGGCCGACCATGTGCTGTTGTTGGATAGTCTGTCGCTGCCATCGACGCCGATCGATCTGCTGCTCATCAAAATTCCGAAGACTTTGGCCTTGCTGGAGTACCAGTTGCATAGGCTCAGGCCGTTATTGCGGCCGGATAGCCGCATCGTTGCGGCCGGCATGGTCAAGGCTTTACCGGCCAATGCCTGGAAATTGCTGGAACGGCTGGTCGGACCGACCGTGCCGTCGTTGGCCAGAAAAAAGGCCAGGCTGATTTTTGCCAGTCTCGATCCGAGTATTCGGCCGCCGCAAAATCCCTACCCCAGTTATTACCGCTTGACGGCCGACGAGCCGCCGCTTTGCAACCATGCCAATGTATTTTCCCGGGAGAGTCTGGATATTGGTGCCCGCTTTCTGTTGCAACATCTCCCGGACCAGCCGGGTTATCGAGACTTCATCGATCTGGGGTGCGGCAACGGCGTGATCGGGTTACGCCTGGCCGAATTGAATCCGGCTGCGAACGTCGCGTTTGTCGACGAATCGTTCATGGCTATCGCTTCGGCAACGGAAAATTTTCGCAGCCGGTTCGGCGATGCGCCGCGGGCGAAGTTCGTCGTCGGCGATTGCCTGAGCGGTTTTGCACCGGCCAGTGCCGATTGCATCGTCTGCAATCCGCCGTTTCATCAACAACACGCGATCGGCGACCATATCGCCTGGCGCATGTTCCAACAGGCGCATGCGGTGTTACGGCCCGGCGGCGAGTTGCGGGTGATCGGTAACCGCCACCTCAATTACCATATCACGCTGAAAAAACTGTTCGGCCGCTGCCGGCAAGTGGCGGCGAATGCCAAGTTTGTCATTTTCAGTTGCGAAAGGGCTTGAGCCGGCTATTCGATGTTTTTGTAGTGCAGAGACGAGATTTGTTCCGAGACGATGCCGATCAGGAAGGTCACGATGGCGGAAAGAAATAGCACGGCGCTCATGTTGGTGAAACGGGCTTCAGTAATATAGGTGTAGGCGTAATAACCGACGCCAAGACTAAAAATCGAGGCGCTGATCGGCAGAAACAGGCGCATCGGCGAGAACAGTACGCCGATGCGCAGAATGATGATGAAGAAACGCAGGCCGTCGTGCAGCAGGCGAATGTGGCTCTTGCCGCTACGTTTGCCGGCTTGGATCGGCACGTAAGCCACCGGAAATCCGGAGCGGAAAAACGCCATCGTACTGGTGGTCGGATAGGAAAATCCGTTCGGTAGCAGGTAAAGAAATTTGCGGAATTTGTCGGCGCGTGCGGCACGGAAGCCGGAGGTCAGATCTTCGATTCGGTGGCCGGTCATCGAGGACGCCAACTTGTTGTAGAAGCGGTTGGCAACGCGTCTGAACCACGAAGCATGGCTGCGGGCGTTTCTGGCGCCGACCGCCATGTCGTAGCCTGCGTTTATTTTTGCCAATAATGCGGCAATATCGTGCGGGTCGTGTTGGCCGTCGGCGTCCATGAACACCAGAATTTCGCCCTTCGCTTGTCTGGCTCCGGTTTTAATCGATGCGCCGTTACCCATGCAATAGGGATGGCGGATCACCTTGACTCCGGCGTCGCCGGCAATGGCGGCGGTATCGTCGCTGGAGCCGTCGTCGACCAGTAAAATTTCGGCCTGCGGGTACAACTCCAGCAATTTCGGCAGAAAAACCGGCAGGTTTGCCGCTTCGTTCTTGGCGGGCAGGACAATACTCAGCGACTCAGGTGTTTTCATCGAGCGGTCAATTTACGGTGGAAACCACAGCGCAGTTTAGCAGACTTCGCCAGTACCGGCTGCCGCGGGCTTTAGCGGAACCGGTCCTTCTGCCGGCGCATCGCGGCGAAAACCTCCAATGCCGATGCCGCCGGCAGGGCGAGGTGTTGCCTGATCTCCGAGCTGTGTTCGCGCAGGAACGGATTGGTCGCCAATTCCTGGCCGATAGTGGAGGGCAGGGTGGGAGCGTTACTGCGCCGGAGTTGGCAGACTTCGGCGTAACGGCGCTGCAATTGCGGATTACCGGGTTCCAGCGTCAACGCGAAGCGGGCGTTGGCTTCGGTATATTCGTGCGCGCAATAGATTTTGGTCTCGGCCGGGAGTGCTTTCAGTTTTTGCAGCGATTGCCACATTTGTTCGGCGCTGCCTTCGAACAGGCGGCCGCAACCCAATGAAAACAAGGTGTCGCCGCAAAACAGGGCTCGACTGCCGGCGCTGTAGTAGACGATATGGCCGACGGTGTGGCCCGGCGTATCGATGGCTAGAAGTGTTTCGCCGCCGAGTGCTATCCGGTCGCCGTCGTCAAGTCCGATGTCGATGCCCGGAATTCTGGAATGATCGGCCTTGGCGCCGACGACTGTACAGCCTGTCGCCGCTTTCAGTTCCAGATTGGCGCCAATATGGTCGCTGTGGTGGTGGGTATTGAAAATGTAATTCAGCTCAAATCCGCACCGTTGCAGCGCAGCCATGACCGGGAGTGCCGCCGCCGGGTCGACGACCGCGGTTACCCTGCTATCCGGTTCGTGCAGCAAGTAGATATAGTTGTCGGCTAGCGCCGGAATGATGCTGATTTCTAACATAATGGATGGCAACTGACTGAATATCGGTAGTTAGAATTTCTGCACTGTTGGTGAGACTTGAGATCCTATTTTTGCGCGACGAACACCATCTGATGGCAGTGGTAAGGGTCGATTTTTTCGGCAATCGGCTGCAGAAAATTGGGTAGCGGATACAAGCCGAAGCCGTAACCGGTAACGTTGCTGAAACCCAGCAAATTCAGATACTTTTTCAATGCCAAAAAACTGAACACGACCAAATGCCGGTGTACCGGCGTATCCGTCTCAGTGTCCCATTGCAGTTCTTCCGGACTGACTTTGAAAATTTCCTGCGTCTGGTTGAACAGGTCGGAATCGGGATGCGGTCCGCTGGAAGGCATGCGCCCTGCGAGAATCAAGGCCGCGGTAAAGTAGGTGCTGATATTGGGAGTCAAGATTACCAGTTTGCCGCCTGGCTTTAACGCCCGCTTGGCTTCGCGCAAGAATTGGCAACCGTTAAGCAGGTGCTCTAAAACCGACAGAGCGAATATGCAGTTGAAGCTGTCTGCTTCGAAAGGCAATTTTTGATTCAAATTGGCGTGCTGGACGTTCAGCTGCTTTTGGCGTGCGATTGCCACCGCGTCGCCGTTCCATTCTAGTCCGTAATACTGGCTGCGTTCCAGGTTCAATTCGGCCGCCAAACGCTCGAACCAGCCGCCGGAATCGGCGCCGCAGTCCAGGCACGGGCCGCCCAGTTCCTTCAGTGTCGATATGATTTCGCGGGAGGCCTGCGCGTAAGCCTCCGTCATGGTGCGCTGGTACAAGGATTTGAAATACCCCGCCAGCACGATCTTGCCTAAGCGCAAAAAGCTTCGATCTGCTGGCGGATGCCGTTGGCATCGAGCCCGCACAGGCTGAGCAATTCCTCGCGGGAACCCTGCTCGACGAAGCGGTCGGGCAGGCCGATGTTCAACACCGGCATCAGAATCTTCTGTT
>NZ_JANIBM010000035.1 GCF_024505045.1 Methylomonas aurea
CTTCACGAAATCGGCCGCAGTGCCGCCGCCAGCCACTCACCTTCCGAACCGAGGATATTGCCGCCATGAAACGTTTTCATATCCATATTGCCGTCGATGACCTCGACGCCAATATCCGCTTTTATAACGCGCTATTTCAAGCCGAACCCACAGTGCTGCAGAGCGATTACGCCAAGTGGTTGCTGGACGATCCGCGCGTCAACTTTGCGATATCGCGGCGCGGACGCAAACCGGGCCTGGACCATCTGGGCATACAAGTCGAATCGGCGCCGGAGCTGGAAGCGGTGCAGTCGGGCTTGACCGCTGCGGCGGTACCGCTGGCCGAGCAAAAGCAGGCCGCCTGCTGCTACGCCAAGTCGGACAAGTATTGGACGGTGGACCCGCAGGGCATTGCCTGGGAAGCCTTCCACTCCCTGGAACAGATCCCGATGTTCGGCGCAGACGATGTGATCCAGATGCCGCCGGCTACGCCCTGCTGCGGCTCTACCCAAAACGATCCCAGCCAGTGATCGTTTGCAATGATTCGGACACCCTTTCCGGAAAACCGTTTGGAGGAAATTTGATATGAATACCCCACTCTGCCCTAGCCCGCGTTTGTCGTTCCTGGACCGGTTTTTGACGCTCTGGATTTTTATCGCGATGGCCATCGGCGTCGGCCTGGGCTTTGCATTGCCCGAGCAGGTCAAGCAGATCAACGAAACGGTTTCCGTCGGCACCACCAATATCCCAATCGCGATCGGTCTGATCCTGATGATGTATCCGCCGCTGGCCAAGGTACATTACGAAGAATTGGGCGATGTTTTCCGCAATTGGCGAGTATTGGCGCTGTCGCTGGTGCAAAACTGGATTATCGGGCCGATTTTGATGTTCGGCCTGGCGATTTTATTTTTGCGCGACTATCCGGAATATATGGCCGGGTTGATCATGATCGGCCTGGCGCGCTGCATTGCGATGGTGATCGTCTGGAACGAACTGGCGCGCGGCGACAACCAATATTGCGCAGCGCTGGTCGCGTTTAATAGCGTATTTCAGGTGTTGTTCTTCAGCGTCTACGCCTGGCTGTTCGTGACCGTGTTACCGCCGCTGTTCGGCTTGCCCGGCAGTCTGGTGGCCGTCACCATCGGCGATATCGCCCAAAGTGTGTTTATTTATCTGGGCATCCCGTTCCTGGCCGGTTTTAGCAGCCGCTGGATTCTGATCAAAGCCAAGGGCAAGGCTTGGTACCAAGAGCTGTTCGTGCCGAAAATCAGCCCGCTGACCTTGATTGCGCTGCTGTTCACGATTGTGGTGATGTTCTCGTTGAAAGGCGAACTGATCGTGCAACTGCCGCTCGACGTATTGCGCATCGCGCTGCCGCTGCTGGTGTATTTCGTGGTGATGTTTCTGGTGAGCTTTGCCAGCGGCAAATTGATCGGCGCCGACTACGGCCAAACCACCACCTTGGCTTTCACCGCCGCCAGCAACAACTTCGAACTGGCGATTGCGGTGGCGGTGGCGGTATTCGGCATCAACAGCGGCGCCGCCTTTGCCGCTGTGATCGGCCCGTTGATCGAGGTTCCGGTCATGGTGGGCTTGGTCAACGTGGCATTTTGGTTTCGAAAACGCTTGTTCCCCGCCGTCGGCTAGGGCGGATGGGCGCCGGATGCACGGCATCAACCAAAGTATTCCGATCCGGAAGCGGTCATGGTGCCAAGTTTCTGGCTCTGAGTTTCCGAAGTAGACTGCTATTGCTCCGGTCGATGCCGGACACCTACTCGCCGTGCTCCGCTTTTTCAGCCAATTCCCGGCGGTATTTATAGGCCACCACACCCAACGCCACGCCGGCGCCGAACCAGACCAACGGGTGCCGCAGGATTTTCCGGCCCAGACTGGCTTTGGTGGTGGCAACCGCTCCCGCCACGACTCCGGCAACCGCCGGATGCATCATGCTTTCCCCCATCTTGCCCATTGCCATTCCCGCCATTTTGCTGCCGGCTTCGACAGCCGCTTTCGCTCCGTGTACATGAGCCATGATAATCACCTCTACAGATTTAACAATTTAACTAAATGAAGCCGCGGTTCAGTCCATCCGCAAACTTCGGCCAACCGATTATCACCGACTTGACCTGTAGTGTCCGCTTCACTCGGATCCATCGCGCCGGGCGGCATATTCGCGGCTTTCCGCAACCAAATCCAGTAAATTTTCTCGTTGCCGCAGCAAAAAGTTCTTGCTCTCCGCGGCGGTACGGCTACCCACGACGATGATTTCCTTGCGGTATTTGTGAGTCAGATAGCCGCTGACGACGCCGGTGGCGAACAATGCCAACGGGTGGCGAACCAGAGCGCCGGTGATGCTTTTGCTGGCATGAGTCACGCCGGAAATGACGATTCCCATGAATACGCCTTTTACCAAGGCTTCGCCTCGGGTCGGCGGCGGCATGCGTTCGGGTTTGCGCGGGCTGCCCGCGGTTTTTTTCCGGATATCACGAGTTTGGGTTGCAATGCTGCGGTCGCTCATAACGGTCTCCGTGTTGGCAACGAAAATGGGTCTGCGCCTGCGGTCGGCACCGAGCTCGCCGACTGCGAACTTGACCGGGCTTGACCCGTATATCAGACTTCACTAATCTTCCTCCAGTTTTCTGGCGCGGTCAATTTCGTTGAATTTGGCCGAAAAAATCGATCAACCGAGATTGCATTATGACATCAGGCATCGCCAAACCGGGCTCCGGCACCGTTTTCCGGAAAATGCTCAGCATCGGTTTTGCCGGCGCCGGAGTCGGGTTGATCCTGTGGCTGGACAGTTGGTTCTTGGACCACGCCGGTATGCCGGATTTGACCGGCGATCTGAATTTCGGCCTGCTGTTTCTGATCGGCTTTCTGACCAGCTTCCATTGCGTCGGTATGTGCGGCCCTTTGCTTCTGGGCTACATCGCCAACAACACCCGCGCCGGGCAACACTCCCATGTTGCGCATCTGCTGTACGGAATCGGCAAAACATTGTCGTATTCGTCGATTGGTGCTTTGTTCGGCGCGTTCGGTGCGATCGTCGCATTTACCCCGTTTACCCAAGGCGCAGTCGGCATGGCGGCGGGCGTATTTTTGTTGCTGTTCGGTTTGCATATGCTGGAGGTCTTTCCCAGCCTGAACCATTTTCAATTCAAGACACCGGGTTGCGTGGTGCGTTTTGTCGGCGCCGAATACCGCAAACACGGCAATCCATTCGTGATCGGCTTATTGAATGGGCTAATGATAATCTGCGGCCCGCTGCAAGCCATGTACGTAACGGCGGCCGGCAGCGGCAGTTGGGCGCAGGGCGCGGCCATTCTGTTTTTTTTCGGCCTGGGTACCTTGCCGCTGCTGATGGGTTTCGGTTTTTTGACCAGCTCGTTGTCGGCTAATTTGACGCCCAAATTACTGAAAGCATCCGGAGTGATCGTGATGGCTCTCGGCGTCATCATGTTCAACCGCGGCTTGTCGGTAACCGGCAGCGGCTGGGACTTCAACACGTTGATCGCCCGCATTTCGCTGGAACTTGTGCCAACCCCGGCGAAAACCCCAAGCTGCGATAACGAGCAAACCATCCACATGGAAGTGCTCGCAACCCGCTTTGCGCCGAACACGTTCACGCTGCGTAAAGGCATTCCGGTGAAATGGGTAATCAATGCCAAGGAATTGAACGAATGCAATCGGGAAATCGTCGTCCGCGACTACGGGTTGGATATCAAATTGCAAAAAGGCGCGCAGGTCATCGAATTTACGCCGCCAACAGCCGGAGTGGTGCCGTGGAGTTGCTGGATGGGCATGATTCCAGGTACGTTCATCGTCGTGGAACAGGTTCCGCCGCTCGAAACCGGTACACCGGCGGCGTCCAACATGGCGGAAACCGCCGGGCAACGGCTGCTACGCCAGTTCCGCCAACAATGGCAAAACATTTTGAACTAACGCCACCGCAGCCTGAATCGGCCGGCTATCTCGCCAGCCATCATAGCAGCCAGAGCCGCAGACATTGGCGCGGAGCCAACGAGCATGACGCTCGTTTTCGACCTTCACAAATATCGGCTGTTGCCGTTTAGGGTTTAAACCAATCAATACGCAATTTACCGGCCGGTGCATAGCGAAGCTCGCCGGCGGCCATCGCCAACACCAGCAGCACGATGGCGGCAAACGCGCCGCTATCGCCCAACTGTAGATAGGGAGTGGCGCCGCGCATCGGCACCACGCTGTCGCTGATTGCGGCGGTGGTAAACAGCGGCGCCTGGCGTTTGACCGCCCCGTCCGGACCGATGAAAGCGGTCACGCCGGTGTTGGTGGCCCGCACCAGATAGCGGCCGGTTTCCAGCGCCCGCATCTGCGCCATCTGCAGATGCTGGTAAGGCTGAGCCGAATCGCCGAACCAGGCGTCGTTGGTCATGTTGACGATATAACCCGCCTCGGCGGCCTGGCGCGCAACCAGTTCGCCGAACGCATCCTCGTAACAGATGGTAGCGACGAAAGCATGGCCTCCGGCCCGCAACAGCGGTTGGCGGGCGCCGCCGGCGGCGAAATCGCCGAGCGGGATCGCCAATTGGTCCAACACCCAGCCCGACAGCGGTTGCAACGGCAAATATTCGCCGAAAGGCAGTAGATGGATTTTGTGGTACAGCGCTTGAGTTTCGCCCAGAGCCAACACGCTGTTGTAATAGTCCTTGCCCCGGCCGCTGCTGGGCAAACCGACCACGATATCGACCCCGCGGGCGCGGGCTGCGGCGTGCAGCGGGTCGATGAAAAACGGCTTCACATCCTCCAGAAAAGCCGGAATCGACGTCTCCGGCCAGATGATGACATCGGCATCCCAATGCTGTTCGGTCAGCTCGCGGTACAGATTCAAGGTCGCCAGTTGTTGGTGGGCCTGCCATTTTTCGTCCTGGCCGATGTTGCCCTGCACCAGCGTGACGACAATCGGCGCGCCGGCCGGCTCAGTCCAGGCCACAGTGCGCAAGCCGGCGCCTGCCCCCCAGAGCGCCAGCAGCAGCGCTAGGCCGGACCGCCAAGGCATTGTTTTTTGCATCATCTCCGCCACAGTAAATGCGGAAAAGGCCAACAAAAAACCGACCGCATAAGCGCCGCCGAGCGGCGCGAAGCCCGCCAGCGGAGTGGCGGTCTGGCTGTAAGCGATTTGCAGCCAGGGAAAACCGTTCAGGACGTAATTGCCGCGGAAATATTCCACCGCCAGCCAGATCAATGCCGTGCCGGCAGCGCGGGTCCACGCCCCCGGCCACGGCGCTATTGCGATCAACCAGGCCGCCAATGCCGGAAACAAAGCCCAGGCCGCTACCAGCAGCGCAGTCAGAGCAATGGCGCTGGCCGGATCGGCGCCGCCGAAATCGTGAATACTGACGTACACCCACCAGATGCCGGAACCGAACAAACCCAGGCCGAAGCAATACCCGGTCGTAGCGGCCCGCAGCGGTGTCTGCCGTTGCCATGCCAGATACAGCGCAATCAGCGCGACTGGCGCCAAGTAGGGCAACGCATGGGGCTTGAATGCCAAGGTCAATAAGCCGCCACTGCAAAGCGCGGCGATTTCGGGGCGGTACTGCAGGATTCGGGACATGAGCCAGCCGTCAGACAAATGGAGCGGCATTTTATGCAGCCGCGTGCGCTTATTCAAAATCCGCTGCTGTTGAAGCGGGTAATCTGTTCTAAACTTGCCGAGGTTATCCTATGTTCATCGACTCGCCGTTCATGACCGACAACACATCCCTGCCGTTCCAACTGACCCCAGAATCGATGGCGAGCTGGTTGAATTCGCTCAGTTCGCTGCCTCCGGCAGTTGCTGCCAACCAACTCAATCTGACGCTGAAAGAATTGGCTCGGACCGAGGCGGATGTGAATGCGTTGTTGCCGCTGTTAATCAATCTGAGCCCGCTGGCGTTGCACTTGTCCAACAGCCTGGCCAATGTGGCTCGGGCCGAACAGCAAGGCAAGGCCTACAAAATTGCCAAGCTGTCGATACAACTACTGCGGCACTTGAGCCTGGCGCTGTGCCGGGCTATCGAATCCGGCCGATTGGCAAACGAAACCCAACCGATCGCAATTTTCCATGCCTTGCATCTGATCGGCTATTGCCAGCGCAATAGCGCGCTGTTTTACGAACCGCCGTCGGCCACGTTATGGAAAAAAACCGCCCTGCTCTATCAAATCGCCGACAAACGGAACTGGCTGCAACAACCGATAGCCGGAAAATTTGCGGATTTGAAACAACCGAATTCGATTGAAGGCGTTACCAAACGCAATTTGTTATTCGCAATTTTCGCCCCCAACCGTTACGCCGCCGCCGAGATCGAACAACTGTTCAAACTTGCCGCCATCACCCAACCCTTGCTGGAAACGTCGATGCTGCCCAGCCAGGCGCCGGATTTCTACTGGGAATTGAAGGACAGCGAACCCTATCCGGCGAAACGCGGCCATTGGCAAACCTCGCGCGGCATAATGGCAATCAGCACCCAGCGTCTCGGCGGCGCCTTGCGGCTAGGCGAAATCAGCAGCGAATTGCCGCAAGCCGCCTTGAGCAAATTAACGCAACACCTTTGCGGTTACGACCAGTTATTCGCCACGGTGGACTTGAAACCGCCGATCCTGCCGGCCCGATTTTTTCCGGGCTTGGGCAGCGTCCAGGCCTATTTGTCCAGCCAGGACAAATTGTCGAAAATCCTGCGTCTGAGCGGACAATCGGCCAATAGGAGCGCGCTACGCGATATGAGTCTGGTGCCGTTGGAGCACGAAAAGAACTTTTACAAGCCCAGTAACGGCCACGTTTCCAACTTCGCTAAACAACCCGGCTTTCCGGTTACGCTGCTGCGCAACCACAGCAAACAATTCGTCGTGGCCGAAAGCAGCGAAGGCGCGTTCTACACCGGCGACATCGGCATGTTGAGCCGGGAACAGCAAACGCCGCGGCTGATGCTGGTGCGGCGCCAGGTCGCGTTCGAGGACACTACTCTGATCGCCTTCGAACCAGTGCTCGGCGAATTGTCCATCCACGACATCGCCGGCGACGGCGGTAAAACCGTGCAAGCGGTTCTGGTAACCGACGAAAACTATAACGAAGTATTTCTACCGAGAGGCAAATACGCGCTGGAAAGTAAAATAGCCTTGCCGAACGGCTCGACGCTGCAACTGAAAAGCTGTCTGGAATTTAACGAATACTACGCCCGCTTCCGCGTCACTGTTGATTCGTGACGCCGTGCGGCACGTGCGCGGCTGCGACTTGGTGTTGCTCCGCCGAATCGCAATGGCCTTTCTGGTCGTCGAAGAAGATATCGGCACCGAACGCCTTCAGAAAGGCGCCCTTGGACATACCGCCCAAAAACAACGCCTCGTCGATCCGAATCCCCCAAGCGCGCAAGGTACGCACCACCCGTTCGTGGGCTGGCGCGGCGCGGGCCGTGACCAACGCGGTGCGGATCGGCGAGATGTCCTGGTCGAAGTGGGTCTGGATCCGGTGTAACGCACTGAGAAATTCCTTCAACGGCCCGCCGGACAGCGGCTTGTGCGCTTCGCTGCGTTCGTTGGCGGCAAATGCGGCAAGACCGTGTTGCTGGTAAATCCGCTCCGATTCGTCCGAGAACAGCACCGCGTCGCCGTCGAAAGCAATCCGCAATTGCGGCGAAGGGTTGGCCACCGCACCGGAAACGATGGTCGCTGCCGCATAGCCGGCGGCCAGGGCTTTGCGGACGTCTTCGTTATTGGCGGACAAAAACAAATGGGCGCCGAAAGCCGGAATGTATTCGTAAGGCGAGACGCCGCTGGTGAAGGCGGCGCGGGTAATCGCCAGTTCGTAATGGTTGATCGAATTGAAGATGCGCAGTCCGGTATCGGCACTGTTCTGCGACAACAGAATGATTTCCACCAGCGGCGCGCCGGGAAAGGCTTTGTTGATATCGAGAAACTTCTTGACCAAGGAGAAGCCGAAACCCGGTTGCAGGATTTCGTTTTCGTGCTCGATTTGGTAGCGGCAGAAGGCCTCCTTGCCCTGGGTCTCGAAAATCGTATGCGATTCGTCCAGGTCGAATAAGGCCCGCGATGACACCGCGACCACCAATTTCTGGTCACTCATGGCGCCGGCCTCATTCCTTGACTCGGGTGACCCACACCGAATCCAAGTTCAGGGTCTTCTTGACTTTGGCCGCATAGGCCGCCGCCTCGTATTGGGTTTTAAAACCATCCACGCTCAAGCGGTACCAATTCTCGCCCTTGGTCTCGGTTTTACTGACCTTGGCCGGCACACCCTTGCCGGCGTATTCCTGCGCCTTGCTTTTGGCATACCAATCCTGTTTGAACGCCACCAGGTTGACCGCCCAATTTTCCTCGACCGGCGCCGGCTTTTTCTTTTCCGGCTTCGGCGCGGCTGCCACCGCGGCAACTCGGCCTTTTTCCAGCGCGCTGACTTTGTTCTGCAACGCTTCGAGCGCCGCACCGATCTGCAGATTTTGATTGGCCAGTTCGGCCAATTTGTTGGCCTGGTCGCCGCTAGGCGCAACGGCGGCGCTGCCATGCGGCGCCTTGCTCAATTCCGCGATTTGGGTCGACATTACGCCGGTACTGACCGTCAATTCATCCAACTGTTTGTGTAGCATTGCTATCTCGGCGGCATCGTTGGCCGGCGCAGCGTTTACCTGTTCCTGCAATTTGCCGATGATCGCCGCCAATTCGCCCACCTGGGACTTGGCGATCATGCCTTGCACGCCGAGACCTACGCCGGCCAGCAGGGCTATGCCGGCCACCCCGGCCGCGGCATAGGCCACCACCGGTTTTTTCGCGTTCAGCGCATCCAAACCGCGTTTGGCTTTCTTTTGCTCGACCTGCAAACTTTCCAGACCTGCCTGACATTCGCTGAGCTGGGCTCTTTCCGGCTTTTCGGCCAGTTCGTGCTTCAACTGCTGCTGCTGCCTTTTCAGTTCGGCGATCTGCCGGTTCAACGCCGTAATATCGCCGCTATAGTCGACAGCCGGCGCCGGCGTTACCGGCGGCGGAACGGCGGCGGCTACGGCTGTGGCCGCTGCGGCAACCACGGCCGTAGCCAAATCCGATGTACCTTCAACCAGAATATCGCCGTCGTCGCCGGCAGGTTCCGCCGCGAACTGCGGCGCGTTATCCCGCTCGTATTCGCCGGCTTCCTCTTCGCCGTCGACGGCTACCGCCTCGATCGCATCGGCTTCGGCCTGCGGGCTATCAACGTCGGCGACGATCTGATCGGCAGCCGCAACGGCGGCAGACTGGACCAAATCCTCGTCCGCCGAAATATCGAAATCGGCCATCAGAAAATCGGCAGTGCTGTCGACCGCTTCCGGTTCGTCGCCGAATTCGTCGATTTCCGCCATGTTCTCCAATTCGCCACCGGCCGGTTCGATTACAGAGGCGACAACGGCCGGCTCCGCTTCTGTTTCGGCGAATTCGTCGATATCGCCGACTTGTTCCAATGCGGCCACTTCGGCTATCACTTCGTCTGCATCCAACTCTCGCTGAATGTCGGCGCCGACGGCATCGGCAAATTCGTCGGCCAGCGCATCGGCTTCCCGGCCGGGATTGATTGGAATATCGGCAATTTCGGTATCGAATTCGTCGCCGAATTCGTCGATATCGTCCAGAGGCCGGTTCTTCCCGGCCGGCAGGTCAATCTCCAGCAAGTTGTCGAAATCGCCGAATTCGTCGATTTGTTCGTCGACGTCGCGGCCCAGGGTTTCTTCGCCGACCAGCAAGCGGTCTATCGCTTCGTCGTCGTCGATCTCGCCCACTTCGCGTCCGGCCGGTTCGCTGATGTTCAGCATCGCATCCAGATCGTCGGCAAAGGCATCCAGAGTTTTTTTGTTTTTACTACCGGTCGGTTCAGCCATGAGTATTCTCGATTCGATAGGGCGGCGGCTTGCTCGCCCGGATTACGCAATTAGTGTCCGACGCCTATTCGGCGGCTTTGCTCCCTGTAACCAAGGCGTTGACATCGATCCGTCGCTTGAGCTGAATCTCGCAGAAGCCGACCTCGGCCATCTGCGCCAAGGCGATCGACTCGCGCATCACGTGGTTCTCGGACTCGTCGCTAAACAGGTGAATGATCCAATGCTCCAATAAGTCCAGGCGGTTGATACCGGTCAATACCTTGAAGTAACCGGCAACTTCCTGCTGGGTAGCGCGAGTGTGTCGATCGATGTCGTCCAAGGCATAGCGGTCGCCGTTGACGAATTTACCGCCGGGTTTCAATATCCGGTAACTCTCGGCCAGTACCTGACGCCGGTAACCGGCTTCAAAGTTATGCAGCGTGTAGGCCGACGCCACCATATCCGCACTGCGCTCCGGCAGTGCTTTGAGCGCGCTCAAAGCGTCGCGCCCGGAAAACTCCAGCCGGCCTTGCTGCGCCCATTCCTGTAAATTCTGCTTGGCCTGATTCTGCATGGTCGGCTCGCTATCCACGCTCAACACCTGACAGTTTTCGGCAGAAGACAATATCGCCAGGGTAGTGATACCGGTACCACCGCCCAATTCGACCACCTGCTGACGACCGTCTCGACCTTGGCAAAAATCGGCAACCTCGAGCCCTACCAGACGACTCATTTCGGGGGCAATCGGACTGATCAGTTTCAGCATGTCGTATTCCCGCCCGATCACGCCGGAAAACATCGCATCGAACGGGTTATCGGCGCTCATGTCTTCTCCTTGAGCTTTTGCCGTGCCTGGTAAGCCGCCAATTGCTCCGGAGTGGCTTCGCGTTGGTATTTTTCCTTCCATTCGCCGTAGGGCATGCCGTAAACGATTTCGCGGGCCTGCTCGTAATCGACGTCGATGCCGTGTTCCGCGGCGGCGGCGGCATACCATTTCGCCAAACAATTGCGGCAGAAATCGGCGAGTATCATCAGTTCGATATTTTGAACTTCGGTGTGCTGTTGCAAGTGGGCCAGCAACTGCCGGAAAGCAGCGGCTTCCAACTCGGTGCGGTGGGTATCGGCCATGAAATCCTCCTTTAAATCCGGCATTTTAGCAGCAAAGCCGCCCCGCTCATGTACAATTGCAAACAAAGAATCTACAATTAAGCATCGTTACTCTGCCCTTAACGTCACCCCGTGAACACCATACATAGTTCGTCATTGGCATTCTATCCGGTCGGATATCAATATCCGAAAACCGGACAATCTGACGCCAAGTCTGAACAACCGCGGGCAACGGATACCGAAGCAGAAATAAAAAACCGGCAGTCGCAAAACCAAAGTCAACCCTCGTCCACTGCGCAAATCGAGGCGGCACTGGCGGAAGCCGAATTAAACATCGACCCCATCAACTCACCGACCAATTCGCGCACATTAAAAGCCCTGAACGCGTACAGCGAAAATCGCAACCAATCCGTTCAAGCTCGGCTTAATCAAACGCTTTCCGGCATCGATTTGTACGCCTAACCATTCCGCTTAACCGTCCTCATGAAACCGCTTTTAGAGTTTTTCCCCATTGTTTTGTTTTTTGTCGCCTATAAGCTGTACGACATTTATGTGGCAACTGGCGTCGTGATTGCTGCCACCATCGTCCAAGTCTGTATTTATTGGCTGCTGTATCGCAAAGTTGAGACGATGCAATGGATTACTCTCGGGTTAATTCTGGTCATGGGCGGCGCCACTCTCTACCTGCAAGACGAACAATTCATCAAGTGGAAGCTGACCATCATCGAATGGTTGTTTGGTGGCGCGTTCTTGGTCAGCCAATTCGTCGGCAATAAAACATTCATCGAACGCATGATGGGCGCAAATCTGGAATTGCCGGCCCGAATCTGGAAACGGTTGAACCTGAGCTGGTCCCTGTTTTTCATCGGCGTCGGCTTTTTGAATTTGTACGTGATGCACCATTACAGCACCGACGACTGGGTCAGCTTCAAGACCTTCGGCGTACCGGGCTTGATGGTGCTGTTTATCGCCGTGCAAATGGTTTTCCTTTATAAATACGTACCGGCTCCGGAAGCGAAAGAATGATGCTATACGCGATTATTGCCGAAGACACAGCCGACAGCATCAGTAAACGCTTGCAAGCCAGGCCGGCTCATCTGGCGCGGTTACAAGAACTGCAAGACCAGGGCAGGTTAGTGCTGGCCGGACCGCATCCGGCAATCGATGCCGAAAATCCCGGCGAAGCCGGCTTCAGCGGTAGCCTGATCGTCGCCGAGTTTTCCGATTTGCAGGCCGCCCGCAGTTGGGCCGATGCCGACCCGTATTTAGCCGCCGGCGTTTACGCCCGCGTTACCGTCAAACCTTTCAAACAAGTATTTCCCCAATGACTGCCGATATCATCAGACACAAGCTGGAAGACGCTTTTAAGCCGGAATTAATCGAAATTATCGACCATAGCGCCGCGCACGCCGGACATGCCGGCAATCAAGGCGGCGGCCATTACCACGTCACACTGGTTTCAACGCAGTTCGAAAACAAATCGTTGGTGCAACGCCATCAACTGGTCTACCAAGCCTTGGGCGACATGATGAAGGCGGAGATTCACGCCTTGAGCATTAATGCCTTAACTCCCTCTGAAAACAGCAAAGGAAATTCTTGATATGAAATTGAAACTAGTCCCCCTGGTTCTGGCTAGCGCCGCTCTGCTACCGGGCTGCTTCGAAGAAAAAGCCAAAGATGCCGCCCCCGCAACCCCAACCGTAAGCAAGGAAGACGCGGTCGCCTCGGTCAACGGTACCTACATCAGCAAAAAAACCCTGGAAACTCTGGAAAAAGAGATTTCCGAGCGCAGCCAAGGCCAAACCTTCCCTAAGGAACAGTTGCTGGAAGAGTTGATTCAACGCGAACTGTTGATTCAACAGGCCCTGCAAAAGCAATTGGATAAATCGCCTGAAGTGATCGAGCGCATGGCAACCGTCAGAAATTCGTTGCTGTCGCAAGCGGCGTTGCAGGATTACCTGAAAGCCAACCCGGTGACCGACGAAGAAATCAAAGCTGAATACGATTCGAAAATGGCCAACATGGGTAGCGAGTACAAGGCCCGTCATATTCTGGTCAAAACCGAAGACGAAGCAAAAAAATTGATCGCCGAGCTGGATAAAGGCGGCAACTTTAACGAACTGGCTAAAAAGCACTCGATCGATCCGATGGGCTCGGAAGGCGGCGACCTGGGCTGGTTTACCGCCGACCGGATGGTGCCGCCATTTTCCGAAGCGGTCGTTGCGCTGGAGAACGGCAAATACAGCAAACAACCAGTGCAAACCCAATTCGGCTGGCATGTGATTCTGCGCGAAGACTCCAGAGCTTTGACACCGCCGCCGCTGGATGCCGTCAAAGAGCAAATCCGACCGATGCTGCAACGGCAAAAAGCTCAAGCGATGATCGAAAACCTGCGTAAGAACGCAAAAGTGGAAGTGATGCTGCCGCCGACACCGCCTAAACAAGAAGAAGCGCAGCCAGCAGCTCCGGCGGAATCGCAACCTGCAGCTCCAGCCGAACAACCTGCCGCAACACCATCCGAAGCAGCCGCCCCTGCAGCGGAAACCAAACCTGCGGAACCGGCAGCGGCAAAATAGCTAAACAGCCTAATTGGCAATACAGGGCGGATACCCGCCCTGTTTCTTCCAATCCTATAACAGCGGACTAAGCCGCCTGCGCCCTCAGCGTCCGGTTTTGGCATTTCTCATCCAACATCGCCTTGATGCTGGCCGAACATTTGCCGCAAACACCACCGGCACCGGTACATTCCATGACCTGTCTACGACTGCAAAGACCCTGGTTGATCGCCTGAGCGACCTGCTTATCGGTAACCGCTTTGCACACGCACACGTACATACAACAACCTCCAAACCGTTTTTTGGATTAATGATAACAATTATCATTTAAAAGTAAAGCGGCGTTGCCAGCATTTTTCAACACCCGAACTAAGCCAAACATCGCTGGTCGAAGTGTTGCATTACCCTGCGATGCTTAGGAAATTCGCGGGGTTCAGCCATGATTCCGAATTGCGCTTACGGGTTTTTTCGTGCTTAAATACCGGGATAACCTTTTCGTCATTTACACAGAGCCAATGATGCAAGACTATCAAACCCAACGATCCACTGTGCTGGAAATACTGGACGCTCACCGAACGATGCCGGGCAACTTATTACCTATACTGCACGGCATTCAGGACACCCTGGGCTACATTCCTCCGGCCGCAGTCGCGGATATCGCAAGTTCTCTGAATTTGTCGCAAGCCGAAGTGCATGGGGTTATTAGTTTTTATCATTACTTCCGCGACACTCCGCCAGGAAAGCACACCGTACGCATCTGCCGTGCCGAATCCTGCCAATCGATGAACAGCAAAGCCCTGGAAAACCACGCCAAACAGGTGCTCGGCATCGACTACCACGAAACCACCGCAGACCAAACCTTTTCTCTGGAACCGGTTTATTGCCTCGGCAATTGCGCTTGCTCGCCATCCATTACGATAGATGACCAAGTATTCGGCCGCGTCACGCCAGATAAATTCGACAGTCTGCTTGCCAAATTCAAAGGTGCTTAACATGACCCGCCTGTTTATTTCCCGCGACTCCACCGCGCTGTCACTGGGCGCCGAGCAAGTCGCCAACGCCATCGCCAAACTCACTGCAGACCAGAGCCAGTCGGTACAAATCGTGCGCAACGGCTCGCGCGGCCTGTTCTGGCTGGAACCGCTGGTAGAAGTCGAAACTGCGAATGGCCGCGTCGCTTACGGCCCTGTACAACCTGAAGACGTCGCTTCGCTACTCGAAGCCGGGTTATTGGATGGAAAACCACATCCGCTTTACTTGGGCAGTATCGAAGAACTGCCCTATTTCAAAAACCAAAACCGGCTCACCTTTGCCCGTGTCGGTATCACCGATCCGGTAAACCTCGAAGACTATCTGGCTCATGACGGCTATAAAGGCCTGAAAAACGCGCTGGCGTTGCAGCCAGCCGAGATCGTCAAACACGTTACCGAATCCGGCCTGCGCGGCCGCGGCGGCGCGGCGTTCCCGACCGGCATTAAATGGAACACCGTACTGAACGCCCCCGCCGAGCAAAAATACATCGTCTGCAATGCCGACGAGGGCGACTCCGGCACCTTCTCCGACCGGATGATCATGGAAGGCGACCCGTTCGTTCTGATAGAGGGCATGACTATCGCCGGCGTTGCGGTCGGCGCCACGCAAGGTTATATCTATCTGCGCGTCGAATACCCGCACGCCAAAGTCGCTTTGAACCAAGCCATCGAAGCCGCCTACAAAAACGGCTATCTGGGCGAAAACATCCAAGGTAGTGGCAAAACTTTCCACTTGGAAGTGCGCAGCGGCGCCGGCGCGTACGTCTGTGGCGAAGAGACATCATTGCTGGAAAGCCTGGAGGGCAAGCGCGGCCTGGTCCGCTTCAAACCGCCACTGCCCGCCATCGTCGGCCTGTTTGGCAAACCGACCATCGTCAATAACGTGATTTCGCTGGCCTCAGTGCCCATCATTTTGGACAAGGGTGGCGAGTACTACAAAAACTACGGTATGGGTCGTTCCCGCGGCACGCTGCCGTTGCAACTGGCCGGCAATATCAAACATCCCGGCCTGTTCGAAGCCGCATTCGGCATGACCTTGCGCGAACTGCTCTACGACTACGGCGGCGGCTCCGCCAGCGGCCGGCCGATTCGCGCCGTGCAAGTCGGCGGCCCGTTGGGCGCCTACATGCCGGAAAGCCAATTCGATACGCCTCTGGACTACGAAGCCTTCGCGGCGATCGGCGCCGTTTTGGGCCATGGCGGTTTGGTCGTCCACGACGACACCACCAATCTGGCAGATATGGCCCGCTACGCGATGGAATTCTGCGTCGAGGAGTCCTGCGGCAAATGTACCCCGTGCCGGATTGGCTCGACCCGCGGCGTCGAAGTCATCGACCGTATCGTCGCCAATGTCGACAAAGCCAAAAACACCGAATTGCTGCGCGACCTGTGCGACACGATGCTGTGCGGTTCGCTGTGTGCGATGGGCGGCATGACACCGTATCCGGTGTTGAGTGCGCTGAACCATTTTCCCGAAGACTTTGGCCTACACCCGACCAAAGCCTGATCTATCCTCCCGGAGGTAGCTATGTCATTAAACAACGAAATCGACTACGGCACGCCGGCCAGCGCGTCGGCCGAACAAGTCTCCCTGGAAATCGACGGCCACAAGGTGACCGTCAATGCCGGTACTTCGGTAATGCGCGCGGCCGCCGAAGCCGGCATCAGCATTCCGAAATTGTGCGCCACAGACCGTTTGGATCCATTCGGCTCTTGCCGGATGTGTCTGGTACAAATCGAAGGCGCGCGCGGCTACCCCGCTTCCTGTACCACACCGGTTGCGGCCGGCATGAAGGTGACCACGCAAAACGAAAAGTTGGCGAAGCTGCGCAAAGGCATCGCCGAACTGTATATCTCCGACCATCCGCTGGATTGCTTGACCTGCTCCGCCAACGGCAATTGCGAACTGCAAGATACGGTCGGCGCGGTCGGTCTGCGCGAAGTGCGTTACGGTTTCGAAGGCGAAAACCATCTGCAGGCCGAAAAAGACGAAAGCAACCCCTATTTCTCGTTCGACCCGTCCAAATGCATCGTTTGTTCGCGTTGCGTCAGAGCCTGTGAAGAAGTGCAAGGTACCTTTGCGTTGACGATCGACGGACGCGGCTTCGAATCGAAAGTCTCTCCGGGCCAAAACCAGCCCTTCATGGAATCCGAGTGTGTCTCCTGCGGCGCCTGCGTCCAAGCCTGCCCGACGGCAACGCTGATGGAGAAAGCCGTGATCGACCACGGCCAACCCGAACATAGCACGATTACCACCTGCGCCTATTGCGGCGTCGGCTGCTCGTTCAAGGCCGAGATGAAAGGCGAACAACTGGTGCGCATGGTCCCGGACAAAAACGGCCAAGCCAACCACGGCCATTCCTGCGTGAAAGGCCGCTTCGCCTTCGGTTACGCCACCCATAAAGACCGCATCACTAAACCGATGGTGCGCGATAAAATTACCGACCCGTGGCGCGAAGTTAGCTGGGAAGAAGCGATCGAAACTGCGGCCAGCCGTTTGCAAGCGATTCAAGCCAAATACGGCAAAGATGCGGTTGGCGGCATTACTTCCTCCCGCTGCACCAACGAAGAGACTTACCTGGTACAAAAACTGATCCGCGCCGGTTTCGGTAACAACAACGTCGACACCTGCGCCCGCGTTTGCCATTCGCCGACCGGTTACGGCTTGAAAACCACCTTCGGCGAATCCTCGGGCACGCAAACCTTTGATTCGGTGTTGCAATCCGACGTAATCCTGGTAATCGGCGCCAACCCAACCGACGGCCATCCGGTATTCGGTTCGTTGATGAAACGCCGCCTGCGCCAAGGCGCCAAATTGATCGTGGTTGACCCGCGCGAAATCGACTTGGTGCGCAACAGCCCGCACATCAGAGCCGATTACCACCTGAAACTGCGCCCCGGTACCAACGTCGCCGTGGTCACCGCATTGGCTCACGTCATCGTTACTGAAGGCTTGGTCGACGAAGCGTTTGTCAACGAACGTTGCGACGTCGAGTCCTTCGCCAAATGGCGCAGCTTCGTCGCCAAACCGGAAAACTCTCCGGAAGCCGTAGCCGAATTGACCGGCGTACCGGCTGACCTGTTGCGCGGCGCGGCGCGTTTGTACGCCACCGGCGGCAACGGCGCGATCTATTACGGTTTGGGCGTTACCGAACACAGCCAAGGTTCGACCACAGTAATCGGCATCGCCAACTTGGCGATGGCTACCGGCAACATCGGCCGCGAAGGCGTCGGCGTCAACCCGTTGCGCGGCCAGAACAATGTGCAAGGTTCTTGCGACATGGGCTCGTTCCCGCACGAATTCGTCGGCTACCGCCACGTGTCGGACGGTGCCACCCGCGCCCAATTCGAAGCGGAATGGGGCGTCAGCCTGGCTTCCGAACCCGGCCTGCGGATTCCGAATATGTTCGCCGCCGCGATCGAAGGCAGCTTCAAAGGCCTGTACGTGCAAGGCGAGGACATCGCCCAATCCGACCCGGACATCAACCACGTTCACCACGCCCTGCGCGAACTGGAATGCCTGATCGTGCAAGACATTTTCCTCAACGAAACCGCCAAGTTCGCCCACGTGTTCCTGCCCGGCTCATCGTTCCTGGAGAAAAACGGTACCTTCACCAACGCCGAACGCCGGATTTCGCCGGTACGCAAGGTGATGAAACCGCTGGCTGGTAAAGAAGATTGGGAAGTCACCCAAGATTTGTCCAACGCGCTAGGTTATCCGATGAATTATGCGCATCCGTCGGAAATCATGGACGAGATCGCCCGCCTAACCCCGCAATTCGCCGGCGTCAGCTACGCCAAAATCGACGAGATGGGCAGCATCCAATGGCCTTGCAACGCGGAACACCCGGACGGAACGCCGATCATGCACGCCGACCAGTTCGTGCGCGGCAAAGGCCGCTTCCTGTTGACCGAATACGTGCCGACCACGGAACGCACCAACAGCAAATACCCGTTGATCCTGACCACAGGCCGCATCTTGTCGCAATACAACGTCGGCGCGCAAACTCGCCGTACTGAAAACGTGGCATGGCATCAAGAGGATCGTCTGGAAATCCATCCGCACGATGCCGAAGTTCTGGGCATCGCAGACGGCGACTGGTGCGGCGTAAAAAGCCGGTCGGGCGAGACCGTACTGCGTGCGCTGGTTACCGACCGGATGCAGCCTGGCGTGGTCTATACCACCTTCCACTTCCCGCATTCCGGCGCCAACGTGATCACCACCGACAACTCGGACTGGGCGACCAACTGCCCGGAATACAAGGTTACGGCGGTACACGTGGCGAAAGTAGCGCAACCGTCCGAGTGGCAGAAGGAATACCAAGCCTTCTCCGACGACCAGCAGTCCTTGCTGGATAACCGTATCGTCACAGCTGGCTAAATCCAAGCCAAACCTAGCATGGATCCAGTACCCGCGGAACTAGGCTGGACCAGCTATCGGACCGGAACGTTCGATAGCTGGCGCGGTCCGGAGCATAGCCGCAAACAGGACTACGTCGCCGAAGAGGTGCCGGTAGTCCTGGTCTACAACACGATACCTCACGTGGTCATGCTGACCACACCGCTCAATCTCGAGGATTTCGGCCTCGGTTTCAGCTTGACCGAGGACATCATCCGTCATCCGTCCGAGATCCAGTCGATCAAGGTCGTACAGCGTTCCAAGGGCATCGAAGTCCGCATGCAAATTCCCGAGGAACGTTTCGACAACCTGCACGGCAAAGGCAAAAACCTGACCGGCCGCACCGGCTGCGGCTTGTGCGGGGCCACGACGTTGGAACAAGCCATCCGTCCGCCGCGCACGGTTGGCAAAGGTTTGGTCCTGGACGCGGCGTTACTGCGCGACGCCTTCGAAACCATGCGCCAACAACAAGCTTTGAATTTATTGACCGGCGCCGTACACGCCGCCGCCTGGCTAGATTCAAAAAAAGGCATAACCGCGGTGCGCGAAGACGTCGGTCGCCACAATGCACTGGACAAGCTGATAGGCGCCCTTGCCAAAAGCGGTTGCGATTTTTCCGCCGGCTGGCTGTTGGTGACCAGCCGCGCCAGTTACGAAATGGTACAAAAAGCCGCCAGCGTCGGCATCACCTTGCTGGCCGCCATTTCGGCCCCCACCGCTCTCGCGATCCGTTTGGCCGACGAGTGCGGATTAACCCTGGTCGGCTTTACCCGCAACGATAACCACACGATTTATACTCACCCTTTTCGCCTACAACATTTACAAACATCCGTCGCATAGCATCATGGACAATCACAGCAATCTGATCAAAATGGCTAACAACATTGGCGCGTTTTTTAAATCCGAGCCGGAGCACGATGTGGCCGTAGCCGGCGTCGAACAGCACATCCGCAATTTCTGGGAACCCAGAATGCGCAAGCAAATCGTCGAATACATCCAGCACGGCGGCAACGAATTGCTCGACATCGTCGCCGAAGCCGTCAAACGCATCGCCCAAAAGCCCTGAGCCAAGGCAACCGTTTTTTACTGACCAACAAAGGATAGGTCTCGGCTAACGCCCCTATCCTCCTCCCTCCAGCGACTTCAGGACACATGCCGGAAATGCTACGCTTATTCCGGCCTACATCGTTTGTTGAGCGACCAATTCCACTAGTGCACACTCTGTGCAGTCCTACACCTTTTCCACCGGGACAGTTTTTCCCCTTATGCCGCGCCGAGCGCTGGGGATTTTGGCGAGAATTACCTGACAGGGGAGCGGCAAATCCGTAGGAGCGCAGGACCAACGCGGCATGGGGTGGCCTTTTCTTTGGATACTTTCTTTTGGCCAAGCAAAAGAAAGTATCGCGGTTGTCGGTCCGCGAACCGACATTCAAAGCAACCGTCGCGTTAGCGACACAAGACACGAAGGCCTATTTACCGCTTGGGCACAAAATGCCGTGCCGACCCTACTCGGCTTATATAAAGTCCCATCTGCGAACACCGGGCTTGTCAAAGATGGTGGCTTCGTGCGTGGCGCTCGCAGCAACTAACCTTATTTGTTATGCCTCATATGGAGCAAGTACGATCGCATAACGCTCCTCATGAAGGCACGCTCTAAGTACTTGGGGTGATAAATGGTTGTCCTTAAGGACGTTCAAAACGGCCTCAATATCGTCGCGGCTTGTCTTGACACCAAATATGACCTGTTTCAGGTCACTCTTGTCGAAGCGATAAATTCCGCTACCTCGCTCATGTTCGATGATTCGCCATTCCCGTTCGTAAGCCCAAAAAGACGCCTTGGTCAGGATGACCTTGTCTTGGTAGGAACCAGGATGGTCCTTGATGAGGTTGGCAACAGGATAGTGCTCTCGATACGACACTCGCTGCGCTCGGCCAAAGAATGGGTTTGTCTCGGCTCCATTGAACCCAAGACATATCCCCCTATGGCAATCTGCATAGTGGGACCACATTAAGATGTTGGCCGGGTCTTCCGAAAGGCAATAAACACCGCAAAGCCTACTGATATCTCCCATCGCGGCACTAAGTACCTTCGCAGCCTCATCAGACTGATTGTTTCGTGATTTGTCCTTGAGTACTGCCGCAACATTCTCTTTTCGCTGCTGCCGATTGAGCCAAGGGCACTTTCTCTTATACAGGCCGTCAAGGTAAGAAGCGAATTCCTCTTTACTGGCTTCAAGGGATAGCCGTGGTCGGAACTCGAATGGGTCGTTGAATGAGTCTGGCTTAGAAAAGTACGCCTCCTGTGCCGACAGGATCTTCAGCGTGAATTCCGCCGAAGCCTTATCGAGAGATCGGTACTTGAACAGCAGCATCCGTGTGAGATTTAAACCAAAGCTAAGCGGAGCGTCCCTTTGAGCGACGTGTTATGCATTGACTGTAACGCCAACAGTGACACCTTGTTGATTAACAATATTCTGCTGTGCAGTCTTGTCCAGAAACTCGCAGTTGAATGGATTATTAATATGAGTAACAGAGTGTTGATGTGTACTGCAAAACTGGACTACCCACTTGAAAGCAGCCAAAAACGCTTCGTTTGCTGTATTGAAAGACCCAGGAATAATGAACAGAGACGAATACTGTGAATTGAACGCTGGCTCAAATACTAGGACTTCTGCTGTGAAGGGAGAAGTGCTTGATGCCTTGATAATGTGTAATGTAAGCCAAGCGTTTCTATCGGTGCGCACTACGATTTCTTGAAGCGGTGTCATATGTCTCTTCATATTGCATAACAAGCTATTAAGCGGTTAACCGCATATCTAAGCATCACCACCTATCTCGCCTGTACATTATTGATCCAAAACTAATTTTCATCTCCATATATTATGAACGGCCCTCCATATCCCCGATTAAACTCTAATTGGCACGAACTTCAAGTACCCGGACTCGGCAGCCACTTTGCGATCAGAAAGCCTGCTACCCGAAGTGCCGGACGGCAGGCAATTTCCCAAACAGCCCGAATAACGCCCCTAATCCGCCAAACTCACCGGCTGCACCTCGGCCGGCAATTGAGTACCCAGATATTTGTTCAACTGGCCTTTGCTCGCCAGAATCCGGTATTGCGAGAACAATTCGTCGTACTTGGCGTTGATCAGCGAACTTTTGGCGATGTACATTTCGTTGAAGGTATCGAGCAAGTCCAACAAGGTGCGCTGGCCGATGTTGAATTGCTGTTGGTAGGCGGTAATGGTTTTTTCGGCGGCCTCGGCATGCCGTTTGAAAAATTCCATCTGGCTTTTCACGGTCTCATAAGCCACCCACGACAAGCGCATGCTTTCCACCACTTGCCGATGGGTGTTGTCGCGGATGTCCTTGGCTTGGTTGATCAGTTGCGCTGTCTGCTCGCGGCGGGCGATGTCCTTACCGCCGTTGAAGATGTTGTAGCGCATGCGCAGCATCGCGGTCATGTCGGAGTTGGTGCCGCGGATGCCGTCCAGATTGTAGTTGTGGCTGACGCCGGTCTCGATATCGAACCGGGGAAAGTACGGCGCCATCGCGGTGTTGTGTTGGGCAAAGGCCGATTCAATGTCCGAGTTGGCCGATTTCAGAATCGGATGCTCGGCCAAGGCTTCGTCGATGGCCTGTTCCATCGTCGCCGGCAGTGCCGCGGTCGGCGCGGCCACCGGCTCGACCGCCTCCGGCAGGATGCCGATCACCCGTTGAAAGCCGGTTTCGGCGTCTCTCAGATTACCGGTTTCGGACCAGACATTCTTTTCGGCCAATGCCACCCGGCCCATCGATTGGTCGACGTCGGCGCGTTTGCCGACGCCGCGCTCGCTCCGCAATTTGATCTGCTCGTTGGTGCGCAAATGCAATTGCAGGTTGTCCTTAGCCAGATTCAGCAGTTCCTGGCGGCGCAATACTTTCAAATAGGCTTCGACGCCTTCCAGCGCGGTGATTTCGGATTGGCCGAATACGGTATAAGCACGTGAATCGGTGCGCTTTTCCTGGCGTTCGACTTCGTTAGGCGTCGCCAAGCCGTCGAACAGCATTTGCCGGACTTGAATCGCGCCTTCTTCGCGATGGTAAAACACGGAGCCGTCGCCGCGGCCGCGGGTAGTCGGGTTGTTGGATTCCTCCCAACCGATGCCCGCCGTCACATCGACGGTGGGAAAGTAACCGGCCCTGGCTTGGTCGATTTCCTCCTCGACTGCACGCCGTTCCGATTTTGCGGCCTGGATTTTCGGATTGTCGTCCAGAACTTTTTGTATCGATTCCTGCAAACTCAGCGCCTGACTGGCAGACACACATCCCATCTGCATGGCTACGCCGATGCCAATTCCCATAGCAAATCTCATGACGTTCCTCTTTGGTATTGATCGATCTCTTTCAACAATATGGCCAAGCGCAACCTATCGTCGACTTCCAGCTTCCTAAAAATCGATGACAAATGGGCTTTCACCGTCCGTTCCGATATATTCAACGCCAGCGCGATGCGCTTGTTGCTCTCGCCCTGGCGTATCATATTCGCCACTTCCATTTCGCGGGCCGACAACGCGGCCAGCATCTGTAGTTTTCGATCGCAATCCACCGGATTGCCGGGCGCCGATTGCATTCGCCGCGCCCCGGTCAGGGCACCGATCACTTTCGGTACCAAGGCCCGGCGAATCCAAATATCGCCGGTAAGGATGCAGGCTACCGCCCGCGCCAACAAGGCCGGCGCTTCGGCCTGTTCGCAATAGCCGGCCGCACCGTTGATCAGGATATCGATTTGCTTTTCTTCAGGCCAATCGGCGCCGATCACCAGGAAACGGGTGCGCTTGTTGGCGAAGACCGCCAACAGGCCGGCATCTTCGTCCAGCTTTCTGGCATCGAAGATCACGGCGTCGGCTTGAAATTCGCCGCGAATGCTATGCAGCATACTGACACTGTACTCAGCGATTAACGCGTGCGTCCATTGCGCAGTCAACTGAGGGTTATTGGAATAAATCAGTATGTTAGCCACAGTGATGTTTATGTCTTGTTGGGTTATCGTTCTCTGAAGGCCCGATCTCTGGCTTTCAATATCGGTTTCAACAGGTAGTCCAGTACGGTTTTCTTGCCGGTCAAAATATCGACCTCAGCCGTCATACCAGCAATGATATCAAGACGTTGGCCGTTTTTTTCCAGGTAATTTTTTGCGGTCCGCAATCGGATCAAATAATAACTGTCCTCGTCCTTTTTCTCGCCCGGAATACTATCCGCGCTAATATGCTCCAGCGTCGCATCCAACCCGCCGTATATCGAGAAATCGTACGCACTAAGTTTTACCACAGCTCGTTGTCCCGGGTGAAGAAAAGCAATATCGGCCGGCCGGATTTTGGCCTCGATCAGGAGCTGATCCTCCACCGGGACGATTTCCAGCAAATCCATGCCCGGCTGAATCACGCCGCCCACCGTCGCCACTTTGATGCGTTTGACCGTGCCCTTCACCGGCGACAACACTCGGGTGCGACTGACGCGGTCTTCCAGCGCCACCGCCGACTCCGAGGTGCGATCCAGTTCGGCCTTGACTTCGTTCAGTTCCTTCAAAGCCTCGGTGCGGTAGCGGATTTTGATTTCCGCCAATTTATTGCGCGCCTCGTCCAACGACGAACGCAGGCGCGGAATCGCCAGATTGGCCGAATTCAAATCGCCTTTCAAATCGTTGGCGGCACGCTGCAACCTGAGCAACTCCACCTGCGACATGGCACCGTCGGCCACCAGCGGCTCGGACATCTTCACCTCGTCCTGCAACAAGCGGTAACTGCGCGCCAATTGCTCGCTCTTGGATTGCAGTTCGACAATTTCCTGCTCTTTTTGCCGAACCTGTTCGGCGAGAATGTCGCTGTTGGATTTGATTTCGTTCTGCCGCGACAGCAGCAACTGCCTGGCGTTTTCGGCGATCTGCGGCGCGTTTGCCGTGACCTCCGCCGGTATTTGCAAAGGCGTACCATTGATCTCGGCATTCAGCCGCGCGGTGGCTGCCAGCAGTTCGTAATATTTGAGCTTGGTTTCCTTGAACGACGAGGCAAACCTGACTTCGTCCAATTGCAACAGCACCTGGTCTTTTTCGACCAATTGCCCTTCCTGCACCAGAATGTCGGAAACGATGCCGCCCTCCAGATTCTGCACCACCTGAACCTGGCTGGACGGAATGGTCTTGCCCTGGCCGCGGGTGACTTCGTCGACCGTAGCGAAGCCGGCCCAAATCAAGGCGATTACCACAAAAGCGAAGCTCGACCACAAGATCAGATGGCTTTGCAGCGGCAATTCGTACAAATTGGCCGCGTTGACGTCGTTCAGAAAATTTTGGTCTTCGGTCCGATACCGGTTTGCGGCGCGCCATTCGGCAAATTTCTTCAACATATCAAACCGCGACCTTGATTTGACCCTGGCGCAGGGCTTCCAGGACATGCTGTTTCGGACCGTCGGCCACAATATGGCCGCCGTCCATCACGATCAGGCGCTCGACCAAACTCAGCAACGACATACGATGCGTTACCAAAATCAAGGTCTGGCCGCTCAACTCGGCGGCGAACCGCTGCTTGAAGCCTTCTTCGCTGCTGTTGTCCATTGCGTTGGTCGGCTCGTCCAGCACCAAGACCGGCGGCGCCAGCAACAAGGCCCGCGCCAACGCGATGCTCTGGCGTTGACCGCCGGATAAATTGGCGCCGCCCTCGCCGACCTGCAGATCGAATCCGTCCGGATGCCTATTCACAAACTGGTCGACGCCGGCAATCCGCGCCGCCCGCAACACCTGGCTATCGTCGGCGAAGCCGGAGCCGAGCGTGATATTGTCCTTGACGCTACCGTACATCAGCGAAATATCCTGCGGTACATAGCCGATCTGGCGGCGCAAGTCGGCCGGATCGATCTGGCGAATATCGGCGCCGTCGATCAGAATCGAGCCCTGTTGGGCCTGATATAGCCCCAGGATCAAGCGCTCCAATGTGCTTTTGCCGGAACCGATGCGGCCGATCACGCCGACCCGCTCACCGGCTTTGATTTTGAACGAGATCGCTTCCAGCGCGTTAATTGGCTGCTGTGGATAACGGAAGGCGACGTGTTTGAATTCGATATCGCCGTTGAAGCGCGGGCGGTGCAAATAGTCCCGACCCGGTTCGCGCTCGACCGGTAACCCCATCATCCGGTTCAAGGAATCCAACGCGGCGCGGGCGTGGTGGTAACGGGTCAACAAGGCCGCCACCTGGCCGACCGGCGCCAACGCCCGCGAGGTCAGCATCGTGCAGGCCACGAGGCCGCCGGTGGTCAAGTCGCCGTCGGCAATGCGGTAAACGCCGGCGACGACGACTATCACCGAGGCCAATTGCTGGAAAAACGCCGTCAAATTGACGGTCAAGCCGGAATAAAACCGCGACTTCAATCCGAGCCGGGCCATTTCGCCGATGCCTTTTTCCCAACGCGCCTGCAGTTGGCCCTCGGCGCCGGCGGCCTTGAGCGTTTCCAGGTTTGACAAGGCCTCGACCAGAGTGGCGTTTTTCTCGGCGCCGGCTTTGAACAAGGCCTGGATCGTAGCCCTTAACGGCGCCTGCAACGCGATGCCGATCAACACCGCCAACGGCAAAATGCCTAGCGGTATCCAGGCCAAATAGCCTCCGATACTGGAAATAATCAATATGAACAGGATCAGGAACGGCAGGTCGATCAGCGTAGCTAAGCTGGCCGAGGTCAGAAACTCGCGGAACGATTCGAATTCGCTCAGGTTGTTGGCAAAACCGCCGATCGAAACCGGTTTGGCCTCCATCCGGATATTCATCAGTTTTTCGAAAATCGTCGCGGAAAGCACGATATCGGCGCGCTTGCCGGCGGCATCGATGAAGTAGCTGCGCAGCAGTTTCATCGCCAGTTCGAAGCCGAACACTATCGTGATGCCTAGCGCGAACACCCAGAGGGTTTCCAAAGCCCGATTCGGCACCACCCTGTCGTAAACGTTCATGAAGAACAGCGGCGCGGTCAACGCGAATATGTTGATCAACAACGACGCCGCCAGCACTTCGGCATAAATCGGCCAGGACTTGGCTATAACGTCCCAAAACCAATGTTTTACTTTGGGCAGGCCCGCCTCGCCGCTTCTGGCATCGAAACGGTGGCCGACTTGTACGAAGAAAGCCAAGCCGCTGTACAGCGCATTCAACTCGGCGGCTGCGACGGTTTTTTCGCCGCTTTCGGTTTCCGGGACGATGACGGTATAGCGGTCGGCATCCACGCCAACCAACACACAGGTGTTGCCGTCCTTCAGCAACAGCACGACCGGCAAGACCAGCCTGGAGATCCGCTCCAACGGCCGGCGCAACAAACTAGCGCGCAAACCGGCACGCTCGGCGGCACGCGGAAACAATTCAGGGGTCAGTTTATGGTCCGGCAACGGCAAGCCGGCCACTAGCGCCGTCGCGGTTTGGGGAATATGCAGGATCTTGCAGACCGATAACAAAGCCAGCAATAGCGGATCGTCAAACTTGGGATTGGCGGGTCCTAGGCTCAGCAGGCTGTCGGGCATCGGGTTTATGGATCGGTAAAGTGATTATTTTTATTGTGGAACCGGTTTCAGTTCCAGATTATAAATTGATTAAGATTACAATCCTACCAACACTTGTACCCAAGTCCAATTTACATAAAAATTCACTCAGAGATTGCCGATTCGTCGCCGATCAATTCCCTCAGCAAGGCAGTCGCATAACTACCGGCCGGCAGCGGAAAACCTAAATGCAGGCCTTGGCTGTCCCAGTTCCAACGCAATTCGCCCGGTATCGCCCTTAGCGCGCGGCGGTCGGCGGCATCCGCATGAACCCTTAGGCCATCGACCAATAATGGATTGGCTTTTAAAACCGCGTGCTCGATTTCGCCGGCATCGGCCACGGCAAACAGGCCGGATTTGCCGTACAGCACGGCGGTCGGATGAATCTCGCCGGCCGCCACCCGCGCGACCAGGCGGGCATCCACGGCTTCATCAACAAACACGCTATTACTCGCCGCCAGCTTGAACACATCGCCGGCCAAAGCGCGGTCCCAACAGCCTTGGCGGACGCGCTCGGCCAGGATCAGATTGAACAAATAAGAACGGGCGGCTGACAGGTAAATCGATGCCTGTTCGCGTTTGACCTTGGCGCCGCCGAACAGCGCCAGGGCTTTGTCGATATTTCTGCCGTGATGGCCGAAGCGCTGCGGACCGAAGTAATTGGGAAAGCCTTGCGCTTGGATTTGCCGCAGTTGGGATTCGGTTTGAGTGCGGTCGCCCTGCCAGTTGCGCAGCAGAATTTCGAAACGGTTGCCGGCCAGCACGCCGCGCTTGAGCTTGCGCGGATGACGAACCGCTTGCAGGATTTTTAGCGTTTCCGATTCAATCGTCGACCAATCCGGATCGCCTTTGCCGGGTAACCAAACACTGAACCATTGCCGGGTGCGGCCATGTCTATCCTTCAGTCCGGCGTAGCCGATGTCGCGTTGTCTAACCCCGGCATGGCGGGCTAAAAGGCGGGCGATGTATTCGGTGTTTTCGCTGATTTTTTCGATGTAAAGGAAAACGTGCTCGCCGCTGCCTTCCGGCTCGAAACCGAGGATTTCTTCGACGACGAAATCGTCAGGAATGGTTTTGATGTCGGCACTGCCGGATGGGCCGCCGAAGGCGTAGGGCCAAACCGGCAGCGTCAATTCGGTCACTTTTCGATCAACACCACCGCCTGCACCGCAATGCCTTCCTTGCGGCCTTCGAAACCGAGCTTCTCGGTGGTGGTGGCTTTGACGTTGATGAAGTCGATGTCGGTTTCCAGGTCGGCGGCGATGTTGGCGCGCATGGCCGGCACGTGCGGCAGCATTTTCGGAGCCTGGGCGATGATGGTGACGTCGGCGTTGACCAGCTTATAGCCTTTTTCCTTAACGATGCCGTAAACATGGCGCAACAACACCCGGCTGTCGGCGCCCTTGAATTCGGGGTCGGTATCCGGAAAATGCTTGCCGATGTCGCCCAGCGCCGCCGCGCCCAGGATCGCATCCGCCAGCGCGTGCAATACCACGTCGCCGTCGGAATGAGCTTCCAGGCCTTTTTCGTAAGGAATGGTGACGCCGCCCAGAATGATGTGGTCGCCGTCGTTGAAGCGGTGGACATCGTAGCCCATGCCGACTCGAATCATGCTTGTTGCTCCATATAGAATTGCGCCAACGCCAGGTCTTCCGGGCGGGTGATTTTGATGTTTTCCGGTCGGCCTTCGACGATCTTGGGCTGGTAGCCCATGATTTCCAGCGCGCTGGCTTCGTCGGTGACGGCCGGATTGCCTTCGGTCTGTTGCAGCGCGTCGCGCAGCATGCCGTATTTGAACATTTGCGGCGTCAACGCGCGCCAGACGTGCTTGCGGTCGATGGTCGCGGTGATCGTATCGCCGTCGACGTGTTTTAGCGTATCGTGCGAACTCAAGGCCAGGATGCCGCCGACCGCATCGTTTTGCAGCGTGTCGATTTGCAATTGAATGTCGCTGGCCGTCAGACAGGGACGCGCGGCGTCATGCACCAGCACCCAGTCGTCTTCACAGGCCTTGCCTTGCAGTGCTTTCAGCGCCGACAACACCGAGTCGGCGCGTTCCTTGCCGCCGGGCGCAGTGATCACGTCTGGATGTTTGGAGATTTCCAGTTCCGGCCAATACGGGTCTTCAACGGAAATCGCCACCGCGACTTTTTGAAACGCTCCGGATGCCAGCAAGCGGCTCAAAGTGTGTTCGATGACGGTCTTGCCGGCCAGCGGCAGATATTGTTTGGGTCGGTCGGCCTGCATGCGTTTGCCGACGCCGGCTGCGGGCACCACGGCCCAACATTTGGGAATTGGTTTCATGCTTTACTCAAGCACTTGAAAGAAAGTTTCGTTTTCCTTGATCATGCCCAGTTCGTAACGGGCGCGTTCTTCGATGGTCTCCAGACCTTTACGCAAATCCTTGACCTCGGCGTACAAAGCGTCGTTGCGTTCTTTTTTTTCCTGGGCTTCCTTGGTCAATTCCTCCAGCCGCGCGCGGTACTCGCGAATCTGCGACAGACTGGCATCGCCGAACCACAACCTGTACTGGAAGTGCAGCGTCAAAGCGATGATGACAAGGATCAGGGTTTTGATGGCGAGATCTCGAAAATGTAGGTTGGGTTACGACTGCATGGAGCAGTTGCCGAGTCGAAGCCGTAACCCAACACTTCGGCTTTTAAGCTGGGTTACACCCTTCGCTATCGTTCAGGGTCAACCCAGCCTACATTTTTATTACTTCAGCATTTTAAATGCGCTACGGCCGGCATAGCGGGCTTTCGCACCCAACTCGTCTTCGATTTTCATCAGACGGTTGTATTTGGCGACGCGGTCGGAGCGGCTCAAGGAACCGGTTTTGATTTGCCCTGTGCCGGTGGCGACGACTAGGTCCGCAATCGTGGTGTCTTCGGTTTCGCCGGAGCGGTGCGAAACGATCGCGGTGTAGCCGGCCGCGCTGGCGGTGCTGATCGCTTCCAAAGTCTCGCTCAAAGTACCGATTTGATTGACTTTGATCAGGATCGAGTTGGCGATGCCTTTGGAGATACCTTCGCGCAAAATCGCAGGGTTGGTTACGAACAAGTCGTCGCCGACCAACTGGATTTTGTTGCCCAATTTTTCGGTCAACAGTTTCCAGCCGTCCCAGTCGTTTTCGTCCAGGCCGTCTTCGATGGAGACGATAGGATATTTATCGACCCAGTTGGCCAGGAAATCGACCATCTCGGCTGAGCTGAAGCTGCGGTTTTCGGCGGACAGGAAGTATTTGTCGTTTTCGAAATACTCGGAAGCGGCCGCGTCCATGCCCAGGTAGATGTCTTGGCCCGCTTTGTAGCCGGCTTTTTCGATCGCTTCCAGGATCACTTCGATGGCTTCTTCGTTGGAGCGCAGGTTAGGCGCAAAACCGCCTTCGTCGCCGACGGTGGTGGCTAGGCCTTTACCTTTCAACACTTTCGCCAGGTTATGGAAGACTTCGGCGCCGTAACGGATCGCTTCGCGGAAGGTTGGCGCGCCGACCGGCAGGATCATGAATTCTTGCAGGTCGACACTGTTGTCGGCGTGCGAACCGCCGTTGATGATGTTCATCATCGGCACCGGCAGGATGAACTCGCCGGATTTGTTCAGGAATTGGTACAGTGGTTTGCCGGCTTCTTGCGCGGCAGCGCGGGCGGCGGCCATCGATACGCCCAGGATGGCGTTGGCGCCCAGATTGCTTTTCGCATTGGTGCCGTCCAGATCGATCATTTTTTGATCCAGCGCGGCTTGATCGTCTGCTTGCATACCCACGACAGCGTCTTTCAAAGCCGTATTGACATTATTGACGGCTTTCAAGACGCCTTTGCCCAAGTAGCGGTTTTTGTCGCCGTCGCGTAATTCGATGGCTTCGCGTTCGCCGGTGGAGGCGCCTGACGGTACCATCGCGCTGCCGACGACGCCGGAATCCAAATACACTTCGGCTTCGACGCTGGGGTTGCCGCGCGAGTCCAGAACTTCTCTAGCTTTTACATCAACGATTCTCATGATCTTTGCTTGCTCCGTGGTAATGATGGATTAATTATTAGTTTTTCAACCTAAGGTGGTTTCGATGAAGGCCTGGCCTTTAACGGCGCGGTCTATGGTCATCAAGGTCTCCAGCAATTCTTTCATCCGGTGCAGCGGCCAGGAATTGGGGCCATCGCTCAAGGCTTCTTCGGGTTTAGGATGGGTTTCCATAAACAGGCCGGCAACGCCGACCGCCACCGCCGCCCTCGCCAACACCGGCACATGCTCGCGCTGGCCGCCGGAACAACTGCCCTGGCCGCCCGGTAACTGCACCGAGTGGGTAGCGTCGAACACGACCGGACATTGGGTGTCGCGCATCACTGCCAACGAACGCATATCGGACACCAGATTGTTGTAACCGAACGATACCCCGCGCTCGCAGACCATGATCTTGTCGTTACCGGTGGCCTTGGCCTTGGCGACGACGTTGCCCATGTCCCACGGCGCCATGAACTGGCCTTTCTTGATATTGACCGGTTTGCCTTGGGCGGCGACACTTTGGATGAAATTGGTCTGCCGGCACAGGAAAGCCGGGGTTTGCATCACGTCGACGACTGCCGCAACTTCGGCCAGCGGCGTATCTTCGTGCACATCGGTCAGCACCGGCACACCCAGTTGTTGTTTGACCTTTTCCAGAATCTGCAAGCCGGTTTCCAGGCCCAGGCCGCGGAAACTGCTCATCGACGAGCGGTTGGCTTTATCGAACGACGATTTGTAAATGAACGGTATGCCCAGCTCGCTGGTGATTTCCTTGAGTTTACCGGCAGTATCCAGCGTCATCTGTTCGCTTTCGATGACGCAAGTGCCGGCGATCAGAAATAACGGTTTGTCGAGTCCGGCTTCGAAATTGCAAAGTTGCATGCTTGACCTTGATTACTTGGATTCGGATGAATGCTTTTTGTGCTTGGCGGCAGCTTCGACGAAGCCGGAAAACAACGGATGGCCATTGCGCGGCGTCGAGGTAAATTCGGGATGGAACTGACACGCCAGAAACCAAGGGTGCTCGGCCAATTCGACGATTTCGACCAAACGGCCGTCCAGCGATTTGCCGGAAAAGCGCATGCCGGCGGCTTCCAGTTGCTTTAAATACTGGTTGTTGAACTCGTAGCGGTGGCGGTGGCGCTCGGTGATAACGTCTTTCTGATAGACCTCGAAGGCCAGCGAATCGGACTTCAACCGGCATTTCTGCGCGCCCAGGCGCATGGTGCCGCCGATGTCGGAATCTTCGTCGCGGGTCACCAGTTCGCCGGCTTCGTCCATCCATTCGGTAATCAAACCGATCACAGGATGCGGGCTTTTCGGCAAAAATTCGGTACTGTGCGCGCCTTCCAGACCGACCACGTTGCGGGCAAACTCGATCACCGCCGATTGCATGCCCAGGCAGATGCCGAGGTAAGGGATTTTGTGCTCGCGGGCGAAACGCACCGTGGAAATTTTGCCTTCGACGCCGCGCTCGCCGAAACCGCCCGGCACCAGAATCGCGTCGACGTCTTTCAATTGCGCCGTGCCTTCCTGCTCAATGGTTTCCGAATCGATGTACTTGATCTCGACCTTGTGCCGGGTATGAATACCGGCGTGCAACAGCGCTTCGTTCAGCGACTTATAGGCGTCGGTGTGGTCGACGTATTTGCCGACGATGGCGATTTGCACCTCGTCGGTCGGATGAGTCAGGCCGTCGACGACTTTTTCCCACGCGGTCAAATCGGCCGGTGGCACATCCAGACGCAACTGGTTAACCACGATATCGTCCAGTCCTTGGTCGCGAAGCAATAAAGGAATCCGGTAAATGGTGTCGGCATCGATCGCCGAAATCACGGCTTTTTCGCTGACGTTGGTGAACAGCGCGATCTTACGGCGCTCGCTGGCCGGAATCGGCTGCTCTGAGCGGCAGATCAGAATGTCCGGCTGGATACCGATGGTGCGTAACTCTTTGACCGAGTGCTGCGTTGGCTTGGTTTTCAGCTCGCCGGCCGACTTGATGTAGGGCACCAGCGTTAAATGGATGAATACCGCGCGGTCGCGGCCCAGTTCCACGCCCATTTGGCGAATGGTTTCCAGGAACGGCAGCGACTCGATGTCGCCGACCGTACCGCCGACTTCGATGATACCGATGTCCATGCCTTCGGCACTGGCGAACACGCGGCGTTTGATTTCGTCGGTGATATGCGGAATGACCTGCACGGTGGCACCGAGGTACTCGCCCTTGCGCTCGTTACGCAATACCTGCTCGTAGACCTGACCGGTGGTGAAGTTGTTTTTTTTGGTCATTGTGGTTTTCAAAAACCGCTCGTAGTGACCAAGATCCAAATCGGTTTCCGCGCCGTCCTCGGTGACGAACACTTCGCCGTGCTGGAACGGACTCATCGTGCCGGGGTCGACGTTGATATAAGGATCGAGTTTGGTGATGGTGACTTTCAGGCCGCGATCTTCCAGAATCGCCGCCAGCGAAGAAGCGGCAATACCTTTCCCCAAGGAAGACACCACGCCGCCGGTGATAAAGATGAATTTTGTCATTAAGGATTTGCGCCCTGTTTAGCGAATAGCAGGATCAAAACAAACGGCGATTTTAACAGCTTTGGCCGCAGCTTGCCGCTAAATTAGACTGATCACCCCAAAGGACACCGAAGCGGAAGCGGGACGCCGGCCTCCTTTGACAGGCCGGCAAATCCCGATCATTCCAACTTCACGCCCGGCCGCAAATTCGGCCAAGAGCTGAATGCGAACACCCAAATCATGATGATATTCACCACCGGCACCAGCAGCACTAGCGCCCAACGCCCGTCGAACCCGGCTTTTTGCAAAATGCGATAGCCCAGCCAAAGGCAGAAGAGAATGTAGGCCGGTAAAATGATAAAAAACAACTCCATGATCACCGCTCCTGCTTCAGGTTAGGCCATGCTTGAAACGCCAACTGCAAGAACACCAATAGCAAGCCGAACACCGGCAAAAACACCAACGCGGCCCACCCCGGATGCAAACCGGCCTTTTTATAAACTACGATGGTCGGAATCGCCACCATCATCCCGACAATCGCACTCTGCAGAACATCCGGAAACATCTCCCCTCCTCATCTACGTTTACTATCGCCAAACCCGTTCTCGGCTTGCCAAACCACCCGGTAAACAGCAGTCGCGCCGCTTGCCCAGGCCCACTCAGCTACCCATAAGCCCGCTACCGCCGCCAGACGCCCGTCGAGATAGACCAATGGCCGTTGATCGCGTTCCCAAGGCGGAACCCCCGCCTCCTGGTACAATTTCTTCAGGCAATGATGCCCGGACCGCCCAGGCAACTTCAGTTTTTCGCCGCCAGCCCGGGCCTTAACCAACACCTCTGCACCATCCCAATGAGCCTTGGCGATTCCGGAAGACGCCTCCACCCGGGCCAAGCCATAGCCGTTTCCCAAGTCTAACCGCGCATCCGGTTTCGGCCACAACAAATTGCCTGCGAATTTACCCAACGCGGCCGCCGGGATGCAAAACAATTTTTGCCGATAACCTAAAATGCAGTATCCCTGGATTTGAACTTGCAGCGGCGAAGCGTTAAGCCGACGCCCCGACATTTGCTCCGTCAACGCCTTGATGACGGCGGTGCTTGGCGGCTTCAGCCCGAAACGGGCCAACCATTTCCGCAACACAACGCGGCGCTGCGACTCGGCGAGTCGGCTTAAACCGACAAGACTGATACTCTTACTTTCGGGATCGATCAACTCCGCCAAAATCGAGTCCGCCCAATCCTCTAACATCCGCGAGGCTTCGCCGCAATGCGCTGCTGAACGCGCCACTGTTTTATCCAATGAAGGCCAGCGCTGCTTTAACAGCGGCACGATTTGATTGCGCAGAAAATTGCGATCGAAGTCGCTGCTTTGGTTACTCGGATCTTCCACCCATTGCAGATTATTGGCGAGTGCGTATTCGCAGATATCTTTTTTAGATGTGTCCAAAAAAGGCCGCAACATACGCCCGCAGCCAAACGCCGCATCAACCGGCATGCCGGCCAAGCCGGCCACACCGGCGCCCCTGAACAATTGCAACAACAACGTCTCCATTTGGTCGTCGCGGTGTTGCGCGAGCAACAGCACGTCGTCCGTCTGCAGCAATTGGTTTAAGGCCCGGTACCGGGCTTCGCGCGCTGCAGCTTCCGGACCTTCGCCGTTACGGGCAACAGCATCGACCTTGACGATTTTAAACACCACCCCCAACTCCCGGCACTGGTCGCGGCAATGCTCCCCCCATGCGGCGGCGGCGGCTTGCAAGCCGTGGTTGACGTATACGGCGACGATGCGCTCGCGTAGCTGGGCGCCGGTCGCTGCCAAGTGGAGCAACACATGTGAATCAACTCCGCCGCTGTAAGCCACGTAAACCGTCCGGCAACTCGCCGGCAACAGCTTAGTGATCAGACGCGGGTCGAGGTTGGACATTATCCGGATCATAAAAAAGGCCGAACGCAGCCGGCCTTTTCGTTATACGGAGGAACGAGACCGGATTATTTGATCGGTTCTTCAATGAAGGAACCAAAACGCATAATCCGCTGGTAGCGTTTTTCCAGCATTTGATCCATGTTGGCAGCCGCTTCCTGGTTCAATTCCGCCAAATGCCGCAACAAGGCCTCCTGCAAATTCTCGGCAATCTTTTGAAAATTACGGTGGCCGCCGCCCACCGGTTCGCGCACCACCTCGTCCAAAAAGCCTTGCTCACGCACCCGGTCGGAGGTAATGCCCATCGCTTCCGCCGCCAACTGGGCTTTATCGGCGCTTTTCCATAAAATCGAGGCGCAACCTTCCGGCGAAATCACCGCATAGGTGCTGTATTCCAACATCAACAAACGGTCACCGACACCGATGGCCAATGCGCCGCCGGAACCGCCCTCGCCGATAACCACGCAGATCACAGGCGTTCGGAGTTTGGACATTTCGAACAGATTACGGGCAATCGCCTCGCTTTGACCTCGCTCTTCGGCGCCGATGCCGGGATAGGCGCCCGGAGTGTCGATCAGACAGATAACCGGCAATTTAAAACGCTCGGCCAACTTCATCACCCGCAAGGCCTTGCGGTAGCCTTCCGGACGCGGCATACCGAAATTGCGGTAGATCTTTTCTTTGGTATCGCGACCTTTTTGGTGACCGATCACCACCACCGGTTGGCCTTCCAGTCGGGCCAAGCCGCAGACGATGGCCGGATCGTCGGCAAACGCTCGGTCACCGTGAAGCTCGTGGAAGTCGGTGAACATCAGGTTCACGTAGTCTAGGGTATAAGGCCGCCCCGGATGACGCGACAATTGCGAAATTTGCCAATCGGACAAGTTGCTGAAAATGCTCTCGGTCAGCATTTCGCATTTTTGCTCGAGTTGCTTCAGCGTCTCGGAAATGTCGAAATTGTTGTCCAGCTCCACCTTGCGCAGCTCTTCGATTTTAGCTTGCAATTCGGCGATGGGCTGTTCGAAATCTAAGAATTTTAAATCCATGTCAATCCGGCCAGAGAATCAATAAAATGGCCGGCGATTTTAAAGAAAAATGCCGCCATTGCCTATCAGTTTTACCTGACCATGAACCAGACCGCTTTCGAGATCAATCCGCACGCGCCGTTGGCCGCCCGCATGCGTCCGACCAATCTGGACCAATACATCGGCCAACAGCATTTGTTAGCCAAGGGCAAGTCGCTACGCGCCGCGATTGACCAGGGCGCGCCGCATTCGCTGGTTTTCTGGGGGCCGCCGGGCGTCGGCAAAACCACGCTGGCTAAAATCATCGCCGCCAGCGCCCATTGCCATTTCATCGAATTGTCAGCAGTGATGGCAGGGGTCAAAGAAATCCGCGCGGCGGTGGCCGAAGCCGAGGAGATCAAGCTCAACCGCAACCTGAACACCGTGGTGTTCATCGACGAAATTCATCGCTTCTCGAAAAGCCAGCAAGATTCATTGCTGGCGCCGATCGAGAGCGGCGCGATCATCCTATTCGGCGCCACCACCGAAAATCCGTCGTTCGAACTCAACAACGCGCTGCTATCGCGGCTACGGGTTTACGTGATGCGCGGCATCGAAGTCGAAGATTTGTTAGCGCTGCTTGACAACGCCTTGACCGACCCGGTGCGCGGCCTAGGCAACCGCAACATCGCCATCGAACCCGAGGTTCGAGCCATGATCGCCAAGGCCGCCGACGGCGACGCGCGCCGCTGCCTGAACATTCTGCAAATCGCGGCCGATCTGGCGGAAACCGTCGACGGCCAGGAAGTCGTCAACCGCGAGGTGATCGGCGAAGTTTTGCAAGGCCATGCGGCTCGTTTCGACAAGGGTGGCGATATTTTCTACGACCAGATTTCCGCGCTGCACAAATCGGTGCGCGGCACCGACCCGGACGCGGCACTGTATTGGTTCTGCCGGATGATAGACGGCGGCTGCGACCCTTTGTACATCGCCCGCCGGGTGGTGCGGATGGCTTCGGAAGATATCGGCAACGCCGACCCGCGCGGGCTGGAGCTGGCGCTGAACGCCGCTCATGCCTACGAACGCCTGGGCAGTCCGGAAGGCGAACTGTCGCTGGCACAAGCCATCGTTTATCTGGCCTGCGCGCCGAAAAGCAATGCGGTATACGTGGCCTACAAAGCGGCAATGGCCGATGCCAGATCCAGCGGCTCGCTGGAAGTGCCGATTCATTTGCGCAATGCGCCAACCAAACTCATGAAAGAACTGGGACACGGCGCAGAGTACCGTTATGCTCACGATGAGAAAAACGCCTATGCCGCCGGCGAAAACTATTTTCCCGAACCATTAAAGGGCAAACGTTATTATTTTCCGGTCGAACGCGGCTTGGAAATGAAGATAAAAGATAAACTGGAGTTTTTACGAAAACAATAAAATAGCCGGCCGGGCGAATCGGTTATTGACATACTGTTTCCGCAATTGCCTGCAACAGAATATTTGGCATAAAAAAACTCCCGTACCGGAGGGCCGATACGGGAGCAAAAGCAAGCAAATATCGAAAATATCTACCTGCGAATCTCCGCCAAATGGAGAAACCTTTAAAACCTTTCGAGCTTGGCGCGATTGTCTGCCAACATAGTGCTGGAAAGCGCCGCGATACCGAACAGCATGGTTGATATTATAAATTGCCCGAAAATAAAACTCAGTATGCCCGAGAAAGAAACCAAGCCAACAAACACGTCTTTTTTAAATTCATTCATTGCGACCACCCTACGGTAAATTAAATAAAGCGCATCCAACCCACTACGTTTTGATCCTTTCCCGCTAAGCGCTTAACAATAAGTCACCATGCAGTAATCTAGTAGGATTTTAGACAGAGTGGTAAGTAAAGGGATGCGTGTCAAACCGATTGAATTGAGCGAAAGCGAACGAGATCAGCTACGGAGGATGATCAGAAAAGGTAGTGACTGGCGAGAAAGGGAGCGGGCTCAAACCATTTTGATGTTATCCGACGGTCAAACAGTCGTTGCCATTGCCGAGCAACAAGGCGTGAAGCCCGAAGCCATTCGGGAGCGGCGGCGGAAGTGGTGGAAAAACGGGATGAACAGTTTGCCGGATCAGCCGCGCAGTGGTGCGCCGAGCAAGTTGACGGACGCCCATCGCAGCCAGCTCAAAGTATGGATGGATGCAGAACCCTTGACTTGTCGTGCCTTGGTCAGTCGTCTAACAGTGGGATCTGGCGTGACGATCAGTGCCGGCACCTTACGGAACGAGCTGAAACGCATGGGCTATGT
>NZ_JANIBM010000036.1 GCF_024505045.1 Methylomonas aurea
TCTAAGTCCCCTGAAGGGCCGTTGGAGACGACGACGTTGATAGGCACGGTGTGGAAGTCCAGTAATGGGCGTAGCTAACGTGTACTAATTGCCCGTGAGGCTTGACCATATAACACCCAATGCGTTTGGGTTGTCATAAGACAATCGCTGAACAAAAACTGAGAACGACAAACTCGCTACAGATTTCCATGAAAAACAGGTTAACCGCGAAAGCCGGCAAGCCAGTGAGCTTGAAACCTGTGCATGACGGCTGCAACAGCAGCCCAACCAGTTTGCTTGGTGAACATAGCAAGCGTGAACCACCCGATCCCATCCCGAACTCGGAAGTGAAACCGCTTAGCGCCGATGATAGTGTGGCAGGTTGCCATGTGAAAGTAGGTCATCGCCAAGCTCTTAAATATAAAGCCCGTCTAAACAACGGGCTTTTTTTTGCCTATACTCTTCTCACAGCTGCGTGCGCCAGACAACCTGCAGTATGCGATGGCTCAATCCAGGTACGGGACACGTAAGGCTGCTAATCCGCCTAGAGAGTTGTTCAATTCGACTACATAGCGGCAATTCGTGCTCGCCAGTCAGCTAAATTGAATCGACCAATCACCCGAGAAACTATATTCCTTTCCCGGTCAATCAAAAAACTGCTGGGCGTCAACGATACATCTCCAAAGGCTCTCACATGCGCCCCTTCGATATCCAATGCTACTGCATAGGGCAGATTGCGCATTTCGCTTAATTGCTTTACTCGACTGGGAATGTCGTAAGGCATGGTTACTGCAATTATTCGCAAACCATTGTTGGCGAATTGTTCGTGCAAAGCGATTAAATCGGGAATTTCTTCGATACAGGCGCGGCAGTCGGTTGCCCAAAATGTGACCAATACTGGCTGACCGCGCAAATCATGAAGCACAATTTGCTCGCCCCTTAGCGTGGTGAATACGGAATCGGGAGTGATTGTCTTGAATCGAGTTTGTTGCCAAAAAACTATCGCCAAGATGCACGCAGCGATAATTGCACCAAGTGCGCGTTTTTGTTGCATAGGCGTTAAATTCGGGGCGGCTTGATTGGTCTTGGGGCGATTATAGCAAAGCTGCTAAAATGGCCGAATTGCCCATCAATTCTGGTTTCGGTTATGAAAAAAATTCTGATTTCCGACAAACTCGCGGAAGACGGCGTTAACTTTTTGAATGCTCAAGAAGGGATTCAAATTCATATTCAGACTGGATTGGATGAAGATGAATTATGCGAAATGATTGCAGAATACGATGCGCTGTTGATCAGAAGCGATACCCAGGTCACGAGACGGGTGTTGCAGTGCGCGAGCAAGTTAAAAGTGGTTGGACGAGCGGGTATTGGAGTCGATAACGTCGATTTAGAGGCTGCTACCGAACAAGGTGTCATCGTAATGAACACGCCCGACGCGAACGCAACGACCACGGCGGAATTGGCGATAGCCCATATTTTCTCGTTAAGCCGGAATTTGCCCACCGCCAATCTCTCGGTTCGGCAAGGAAAGTGGGAGCGGGCCAAACTGATGGGCGCGGAAATTGCCCACAAGACGCTGGCTATTTTGGGGTTCGGTACTATCGGTCGGATTGTTGCTCAAAGGGGGCATGGCTTGGGGATGCGGATAATCGCTTATGATCCTTACGTTGCTCCCGATGTGTTTGCTAAACACGGTGCGGAAATGGTCGATCTGGATACCTTGCTTAAACAGGCAGATTATTTGACGCTGCATTGCCCGCTATTGGAAAAGACTAAGAATATCATCGGCCCTCAACAATTGGCCATGATGAAAAAATCGGCAAGGCTGATCAATTGCGCCCGTGGCGGGTTGGTCGACGAAGCGGCGTTATACGATGCGTTAAAGGAAGGACGTATCGCAGGGGCGGCGTTAGACGTTTATGAAAACGAGCCACCGGCCGATTCCCCTTTGTTGAGTTTGGATAATATTGTGTTTACTCCTCACCTTGGGGCGTCCACCAAAGAAGCGCAAATTGCAGTCAGCGTCGAAATTGCGCGTCAGGTTGTCAAGTACCTGCAAACCGGCGAAGCGGTTAATGCCTTGAATCTACCTAGACTTTCAGCCGAAGAGCTGAACGAGGCGCAGCCTTTTATGAACCTGGCGAATATTCTGGGTAAGGTCTTGTTGGGTTTAATCGACCGGCCGATCGAAAAACTGGAAGTTGCCGTTTTCGGTAAGGCCGCTCAAGTCAAAATCAGGCCGATATCGGCGGAAGCCATGGTGGGTTTGTTTAAAGGCCAGCTTTCGACTCCGGTTAATCGGGTCAATGTCGAAAATATCGCCAAACGCCAGGGTATCGCTTTGGTTGAGTCGCAGACCGAAGAAGCTGAAGGCTATCAATCGTTGATTAAAATCACCGGACATTGCGCGGATAAGGAGGTGTCTCTGTCGGGCACCTTGCTCGGACATCAGCATCCCCGGTTGGTCGGTATCAATCACTTCGAAATCGAAGTGGTACCCGAAGGAGCATTGTTGATCACGCGCCATGACGACAAGCCGGGCGTGATTGCGGCGATCAGTTCGATACTCGGTACGGCCAACATCAATATCACCCGCATGCAGGTCAGTATCGCCGACCAAAACCAATTGGCGATGATGGTGATCAGCGTTTCCGACCCTTTAAACGAACAAGTATTAAAAGCAGTATGCGAAGTGCCGGCAGTGCATACGGCGAGGCAAATCGTATTATGAGTTTTGACGTAGTCTGTTTTGATTGTGACAGTACCTTGAGTCGGATCGAAGGAATAGACGAGTTGGCTCGGCGCAATGGGATATTCGATGAAGTGGCGGCATTGACGGATGCGGCAATGAATGGCGAATTGGCGTTGGAAGAGGTTTATGCCAAACGCTTGGAATTGATCAAACCTGACAAAGCCGCGATAGATTGGTTGGCCGCCTTGTATATTTCCGAGTTGGTCGACGGCGTTGCCGAAACCGTTGCCGCGTTACAAGCGAATGCCAAACAAATCCATATTATCAGCGGAGGATTGCGGCAAGCGATTCTGCCATTGGCGGAACGGCTGGGTATTCCGGAGCAGCACGTGCATGCGGTCGATATCGAGTTCGACGCCGACGGCGGGTATTCGGATTTTGCTCGGCATTCGCCGCTAGCCGTCAGCGGCGGCAAGGCCAGAATTTGCAGGAGGCTTAGAATGCACCATTCAGCCCTGGTGATGATAGGCGACGGCAAGACCGATCTGGAGGCTAAGCAGGCCGGGGCTTATATGATCGGGTTTGGCGGCGTGGTTCGCCGGCCTTTGGTGGAAGAACAAGCGGATTGCTACGTCGCGGATGCGTCGCTAACGGCCATTTTGCCGCATGTGCTGTAACGAAGCTCGATAAGCCGGATTGACGATGGTAAAATCGGCAAATTTTTTAGAGGATTCAGAGAGATACAATGGCAGGGCATAGTAAGTGGGCGAATATCAAACATCGTAAAGGTGCGCAAGACGCCAAACGGGGCAAGATTTTTACCAAACTGATCCGGGAAATTACTGTAGCGGCCAAAGGTCCGGGCGGCGGCGACGTTGCCAATAATCCCAGCTTGCGCGCGGCAATCGACAAGGCGCTCGGTGCCAATATGAAGCGGGACACCATCGATAACACCATCAAAAAAGCGATCGGCGCACTCGACGGCGATAATTACGAACAGGTGCGCTACGAGGGTTATGGGCCCGGCGGTACCGCGGTCATGGTCAATTGTCTGACCGATAACCGAAACCGAACCGTAGCTGACGTGAGACACGCCTTTTCCAAGCACGGCGGCAACTTGGGCACGGATGGTTCCGTGGCCTATCTTTTTCGCAAGGTCGGAATTATCAGTTTCCCCAATGGGGTGAACGAAGACGTGGTGATAGAAGCGGCGATGGAGGCGGGGGCCGAGGATGTCGTGACCAACGACGATGGGTCGATCGATGTGTTTACGGCGCCGGAGGATTATCTGAATGTCAAAGAAGCCATGGTTGCTGCTGGATTGGAGCCGGAAAGCGCGGAAGTCACAATGCATGCCGATACCAAAACCGAGTTGGACGCCGAGGCTGCCGAGAAAATGCTGAAATTGATCGACCGTCTGGAAGATTTGGATGACGTTCAGGATGTCTATTCCAACGCAGACATCAGCGACGAGATTATGGCCGCAATCGGCTAAATCGGCATTGGCGTTAAGCGGCAGTTAAGCGATTGGTCAGGATACTGGGTATAGACCCCGGCTCGAGAATTACCGGATATGGCGTGGTCGAGACGACGCCGCGTGGTGTCAAATACTTGGCAAGCGGTTGTATTCGGGTGCAGTCCGATAATTTTCCGGAGCGGTTGCAACAAATTTTCGATGGTGTCAGCCAGATTATAGAGTTGTATCGTCCCGAGCAGATGGCGATCGAGCAGGTTTTTATGCATAAGAACGCCGATTCGGCGTTGAAGCTCGGCCAAGCCCGCGGCGCCGCAATTTGCGCGACGATGAATAGGCGGCTACCGGTGTTCGAATACGCCGCGCGGCAAGTTAAGCAGGCGTTGGTCGGTAAAGGCAACGCGGACAAGCTGCAAGTGCAGCACATGGTGAAAATCTTATTGAATATTCAAGGCGAATTACAAATCGATGCCAGCGACGCGCTGGCTGTAGGCCTCTGCCATAGCCATTACCAGGAAACCGCGAAGCGTCTGCAGCAGGTGGGGTCGTGATCGGTTTTTTGCGCGGCAAACTGATCCATAAGGCGCCGCCGCAACTGTTGCTCGACGTGCAAGGAGTCGGCTATGAGGTCGAAGCGCCGATGAATACCTTTTACGATTTGCCGGCTTTAGGCGAGGAAGTCCGCTTACATACCCATCTGATCGTACGGGAAGACGCCCATATTTTGTTCGGTTTCGTCAGCGAAGGCGAAAGAAGTCTGTTCAGGACGCTGATCAAAGTTAACGGCATCGGACCCAAATTGGCGTTGACGATATTGTCCGGACAGACGACAGAAGAATTTTACCGTTGTATCGACGACAACGATGTGAAGGCTTTGGTGCGCTTGCCAGGGGTCGGCCAAAAGACCGCCGAACGCTTGATCGTGGAGATGCGCGGGCGCTTGCCTGAGCTAAATAAATTTACCGTTCGAGATTCAGGTGTCGGCCAAACCGCAGTGTCCAACGGCTCCGCGAAGCAGGAGGCCATTAGCGCGTTGTGTGCGTTGGGCTACAAACCCCAGGATGCGGCGCGGATGGCGCAAGCCGTTGCCAGCGAGGATAGTAGTTGCGAAGACATCATTCGCGCGGCGCTGCGCGGAGCGGTTAAATGATCGAAAGCGACCGTTTGGTCACTGCACTGGGCAGCAGCGACGAGGAAAGAGTCGATCGGGCGATTCGGCCGAAACGCTTAAAGGATTATGTCGGCCAGCGCGAATTGCGCCAGCAAATGGAAATCTTCATTCAGGCGGCGGTCAGTCGCGCTGAAGCTTTGGATCATGTGCTGATATTCGGCCCGCCGGGACTGGGTAAAACTACGTTGGCCAATATCGTGGCCACAGAAATGAACGTCAATATCCGGCAGACCTCCGGGCCGGTGCTGGATAAAGCCGGAGATTTAGCGGCTTTACTGACCAATTTGCAGGCGCACGATGTCTTGTTCATAGACGAGATCCACAGGCTGAATCCGGCGGTAGAGGAGGTGCTGTATCCGGCTATGGAAGACTACCAGATTGATATTATAATAGGCGAAGGCCCTGCCGCACGCTCTATCAAGCTGGATCTGCCGCCGTTTACGTTGATAGGAGCCACCACTAGGGCTGGATTATTGACCTCGCCTCTGCGCGACCGCTTCGGTATCGTCCAGCGCTTGGAATTTTACTCCGTCGAGGAACTGTCCAGTATCGTCAAGCGGTCGGCGCAAATGTTAGGCATCGGCATGGATGGCGGCGGCGCGGATGAAATTGCCTGCCGCTCGCGCGGTACGCCGCGCATCGCCAATCGCTTGTTGCGCCGGGTGCGCGATTTTGCCGAAGTGAAAGGGAACGGGGTCGTGACCCGCGAAACTGCCTCACAGGCCCTGGAAATGCTGAAAATTGATCCGCAAGGCTTCGATATGTTGGACCGCAAGTTGTTGGTGGCGATGATCGAAAATTTCCAGGGTGGGCCAGTGGGTTTGGATACATTGGCAGCGGCTATCAGCGAAGAGCGTGGTACGGTTGAGGATGTATTAGAGCCGTATTTACTGCAGCAAGGCTTCATCATGCGCACGCCGCGAGGCCGTGTCGCCACGCACAAAGCTTATAGCCATTTCGGTTTGCCTCAGCCCAAACGAGCACCAGGTAGCGACGATATTTTTAGCCTATGACGTCAGGACTGTCTGATACCGCAGTGTTCAACTGGCCGGTTAGGGTGTACTACGAAGATACCGATGCCGGTGGTGTGGTGTTTTACGCCAACTACCTCAAGTTTTTTGAACGGGCTAGAACCGAGTTTTTGCGCAGCTACGGGGTCGAACAAGACGCATTGGTTGCCGAGCAAGGTATTATTTTTGTGGTGCGCTCGGTAAAGATCGATTATTTGAAACCGGCTCGGTTTAACGAACTGCTGGCTGTTAGCGCCAAAATTATTGAAATAAAAAAAACCAACCTTACTTTTGAGCAGGCGGTTACCCGCCACCAGCAAGTTTTGTGCGCCGGCGAAGTCAGGATAGCCTGTCTCGATGCCCGGACCATGAAACCCAAACCGATTCCCTTCGCAATTTTGGAACAACTAAGCTAATGAATACCGATTTATCCATTCTGACGCTGGTCAAAGAAGCCAGTTTCGTCGTGCAGTTTGTCATGTTCATTCTGCTCTCGGCGTCGATTGCTTCTTGGACTTTCATTTTCTCCAAGCGTAAAGAGTTGAAGCAGGCCATCGAAATCACCGACGATTTTGAGGACGAGTTCTGGTCCGGCGTCGGTCTGGCCGAATTGTACAAAAAAATGTCCAGCGACCGTTTCGAGCCGGAAGGGATTGAAAAAATCTTTCTGGCCGGCTACCGCGAGTTTGCCAGAATGCGGCAAAAGGGCGATGTCGAGCCGGTGGTTCAGGTCGAAAGTGCCCAGCGGGCGATGCGTATCGAGTTGGCTCGGGAATTGGACCGGTTGGACGAAACGCTTCCGTTCTTGGCAACGGTCGGTTCGACTAGCCCTTACATAGGCCTGTTCGGTACCGTGTGGGGCATCATGAATTCGTTCCGAGCCTTGGGTGAGATCAAAAACGCCACGTTGGCCAACGTCGCTCCGGGTATCTCCGAAGCGCTGATCGCCACCGCGATCGGTTTGTTTGCCGCGATTCCGGCGGTGATAGCCTACAACCGTTTCTCGACTCGGCTGGACCGTTTGGCCGGCCGTTACGAGTTGTTTATTGACGAATTCGTAGTTCTTCTGCAAAGACAGGCGCACAGCAAATGAACGTAGGCGGCAGCAACCGTAAATCGCGCAAACGGCGCGGGCCGATGGCGGAAATTAACGTCGTACCTTATATCGACGTTACTTTTGTGCTGTTGATGATATTCATGATTACCGCACCGCTGGTACAAACCGGTGTCGATGTCGATTTACCGCAAGCCGAGGCGGAATCGGTCGACTTGCAGGACCAGACCCCGGTCATCGTGTCGATTAAAAAAGACGGCAGCCTTTATGTCGATATCGGCAACGGCGATGAAGAAGCGGATACACCAGTCGATGCTGAAACTGTCAAAACGCGGGTGGCGGCGGTGTTCCGGAACAACCCGAAGGCCCAGCTTTATGTACGCGGCGACCACGAGGTCGACTACGGCAGTATCGTCAAGGTCATGGTTGAACTGAAAAAAACCGGTGCACCGAAAGTGGGCTTGATGACTTCGCCGCCGCCCGAGAGCAAATAACGTCAGAATCATGAGAAATTTCAAACCTTCGTTTGTTTTGGCGGTGGCACTACACATTTTGATTGTGCTGCTGTTCAGTATCAGTTTCCTGACCGATAGCGATGATGCTCAGACTGCGCCACCCGCCGAGATTATCGAAGCTACCGTACTCGATGGTGCGGCAATCGATGCAGAAGCCGAGCGACTGAAGCAAAACGAAGAAAATAAGCGCCAGGCGGAGGTCGAGCGGCAGCAACATTTGGAAGACGCGCGCAGAGCCGAGGAACAAGCCCTGCAACAGGCTAAAAAACAGCGGGTATTGGAAGAGCAGAAAGCGTTGGAAGCCGCCGAGAAACGCAAGCAGGAGGCCTTGGCCGAACAAAAGCGCCAGGAATCGTTGGAAGCCAAGCGCAGGGAAGAGGAAAAAAAGTTGGAGGAGGCCAAGGAACGGCGGGCTCTGGAGGAAAAAAAGGCCAAGGAAGTCGCGGAAAAACAGAAACAGGCCGAATTGGAGAAACAAAAGGAATTAGCCGAAAAACAGAAGCAGGCCGAGTTGGAAAGGCACAAGGAAGCCGAGAAACAAAAGCAGTTGGAAAAACAAAAGCAACAGGAAGCGGAACGGGAGGCCAAGCTCAAGGAGCAAAAACTGGCGGAAGAAGCCAAGCTGAAACAACAGGAAGCCGAAGCCAAAAAACTGGAGCAGGAAAAGAAGCTTCAGGACCAAAAGGCCCAGGAACAGAAAAAACTGCAGCAACAAAAGGCCGAGGAAGCCAAACGCGAAGAACAGGCGCAACAAGCCAAGGCGGAAAAAGAAAGGCAGTTAGCTGAAGAAAAAGCCCGAGCCGAAAAGGAAAAACAGGCAGCACTGGCGGCAGAGAAGGCCAAACAAGTCGCCGAAGCCGAGGCCAAGGCAAAAGTGGAGAAAGCGGAAAAGGATCGCCAAGCTAAATTAGCGGCTGAAAAGGCCGAGAAGGAACGACTTGCCGCAGAAGCGGAAGCCAAAGCCAAGGCGGAAGCTGAGGCTAAGGCCAAGGCGGAAAAGGCTGAAAAAGAACGGCAAGCCAGATTAGCCGCGGAAGCGGCAGCGAAGGCGAAAGCCGAGCAAGAACGCCAAGCGGCAGAAGCTGCGGCGAAAGCCAAGGCCGAACAGGAACGGCAAGCGGCAATTGCCGCCGCCGAAAGGGCCGAGAAAGAACGCCAAGCCGCCGAGGCCGCTGCCGCTGCTGCGAAAGCCGAGCAGGAGCGCTTGGCGGCGGCTGCGGCCGAGGAAGCCCGCTTGAATGGGTTAATCAAAAGCAAAACCGAATCTGCCTGGATTAGGCCGATGGGGGCCGCACAAGGCTTGAAATGTACAATTCAGGTAAAATTGCTGCCCAGCGGCGACGTGATGGATGCGGTGGTAGTCGGCAGCAGCGGCGACCCGATATTCGACCGTTCGGCGGAGAACGCGGTCAGAAAGGCCTCGCCGTTGCCGGTGCCGCAAGACAAGATATTGTTCAACCAGAAGTACAGAGTTTTCAATTTATCGTTTAAACCGGAATAAACCACGGAACCCATAGAATGATTCTAATCAACAGAGTTTTAATCGGCGGCTTCATTGCCTCATTGCTATCGGTGGCCCAGGCGGCCGGTTTGACTATCGAAATCACCAAGGGCTCGCAAACCGCAGTACCTATCGCTATCGTTCCGTTTGCCCAACAAGGTTCTATCGGTAACGTCAAACTGTCCGATGTGGTCAGTTCCGACTTGGCCGGTAGCGGTTTTTTCAAAACCCTGGCCGAAGACGATATGTTGACTAAACCCAGCGAGCCGGAAAAGGTAAATTTTCGGGACTGGCAGGTGTTGGGGCAGGATTACATGACGATCGGTCAAGTTGTCGGTAACGGCAATAGCTTTAACATCCAGTTTTATTTATTCAATGTTCACAACGGTCAGTTGCTGATGGGGTACCGGCTGACTGCCGGTGCCAATGAACTGCGCCGCGCTGCGCACCATATCAGCGATTTGATTTACGAAAAACTGACTGGTCGAAAAGGCGCCTTCAATACCCGTATCGCTTACGTCACCAGCGTATCTCGGGGTAGCGGCAAACAGTACATGCTGCAAGTCGCCGATGCCGACGGCTACAACCCGCGGACGATAGCGGAATCTCCGGAACCGATCATGGCGCCGGCGTGGTCGCCGGACGGTAGCAAAATCGCCTACGTTTCGTTCCATACCAAACGTTCCGAAATTTGGGTGCAGACCTTGGCCACCGGTCAGCGCGAGAGCGTTGCCGCCTATCCCGGCATTAACGGCGCTCCAGCTTTTTCTCCTGACGGCAGCCGACTGGCGGTTACTTTGTCCAAAGACGGTAGTCCCGATGTTTACGTGCTGAATTTGGCTAACCGGGCCTTGACCCGCCTGACCAGCGGTTTGTCGATCGACACCGAGCCAACCTGGTCCCCGGATGGTTCGACGATCGTGTTTACATCGGATATGGGCGGCAAACCCCAGCTCTACAGCATGCCGGCGTCCGGTGGTAAAGCCAGCCGCTTAACCTTCCAGGGCGATTACAACGCCAGGGGCCGATTCTCGGCGGACGGCAGAAGCTTGGCGATGGTGACCGGCAATGGCGGCAGCTACCGAATCGCTGTAATGGATATGGCATCGCGCACCGTGAATGTGTTGAGTGAAGGCAATCTCGACGAATCGCCCAGTTTCGCCCCGAACGGCAGCATGATTCTGTTTGCGGCGACGCGTGGCGGCAAATCCGCTTTGTCGGTGGTCTCCACCGACGGCGCGATGCAGCAAAAATTGGCATTCGAGAGCGGCGGCGTACGTGAACCTGCTTGGGCGCCTTGATTGCAAAGCCGATAACCCTCAAACTATAGCTACCTGATTTTTATTTATTTTTGGAGAAACTTGATGAGATTCAATAAAACCTATTTGGCTTTGGCGATGAGTGCCGTTTTAATTGCCAGTGGTTGTAGTTCAACCGACGAAGAAGGCAGCTTGGCGGATTCCACGCAAGGTAGCGACGCTTCGACCAGCGGTTACAACGACGGCTCGATGTCAGGCAGCCAATTTGGTTCCGGCAACGGCTTCGGTTCGGGCTCGGGTTCGCACCTGGGTCCTGAATTCAGCGATCCGAACAATCCGTTGTCCAAACAAATCATTTATTTCGAGTTGGATAGCAGCCAAGTCAAGCAAGAGTACGTGCCGGTTGTGGCCGCCCATGCTCGGTATCTGGCTTCCCATCCTAACCAACACGTGATTCTGTCCGGCCATGCCGACGAGCGCGGTTCCAGTGAGTACAACATTGCGTTGGGCGAGCAACGCGCCAAATCGGTGGAGAGAATGATGCGTTCGCAGGGCGTCACCGCTGGGCAACTGGAAGTCGTCAGTTACGGTGAAGAAAAACCGGCTGTGTCAGGCCATGACGAATCCGCTTGGCAAATGAATCGCCGGGTTGAGGTCGGTTATCAATAATGGCTAAGCGTGCACTTCTGGCAGTGGGTTTGGGTCTGGGGTTAACCACCTCGGCATCGGCGGTTCCGGTCAACAGCGCCGGTACTTACCAGGCCGCGCCCAGCGATAACGCCATATTCGAAGTCCTGGGACGCCTCGAGCAGTTACAGTCGGAAGTGCAGCAATTGCGCGGCATGGTTGAAGAACAGTCGCAAACCATCGCCGATTTGCAGCGCAAACAAAATAATATGTATTCGGACCTGGACGATCGGATGCAGGCTTTATCGGCCGCTGGCCAGCCGGCGGCGGCCCAACCTGCTGTCGGCCAGCAACCGGATGCAGTGGTGGCACCTGCGCCTGCCGCGCAAACGGTGGCTCCGGCGGTAGCTGCAACGGTTCCGGCCGCTTCCGCTGCGTCTGCGGCGGCGCCAACACCGGCAGTTCAGCCGGCGCCAGCTCCGGTCCCCGAAACCAAGCCCGCTCCAACAACGGTTGCCGGTAACGAAAAGGAACGTTACCAAACGGCCTATGAGACATTGCGCAACGGCCACAACGCCCAAGCCGTAAAAATGTTTCAGGACCTGCTAAAGGATTTTCCGGCCGGCGAGTTTGCCGACAATTCCCAGTATTGGCTGGCAGAGGCCTACAAAATCAACCGCGAATTTGATGCGGCTCGTGCCGCGTTCAACAAAGTGGTCAGCCAATATCCGAATAGTTCGAAAGTGCCTGATGCATTATTGAAATTGGGCTATATCGAATTCGATCTGCAAAACACCGCAAAAGCCCGCGATTATCTGACCCGAGTCACTACCAGTTATCCCGGTACCACCGCCGCGCATTTGGCCGAGAAAAAACTGGCGCAAATGTCGCAATAGCCGGTCGGCGGATGGACCAACAGTTACGTATCACCGAGATTTTTTATTCGTTGCAAGGGGAAACCAACACGGTTGGCATCCCCACTGTATTCGTGCGCTTGACGGGATGCCCGTTGCGCTGCTCCTACTGCGATACCACTTACGCCTTTAGCGGCGGCGAGAAACTCGCTATTGCGGATATCCTCGCCGAAATAAGGCGTTATAACACCCGCTACGTGACCGTAACCGGCGGCGAGCCACTGGCGCAGCCCGGATGCCACTCGTTGTTGTTACAGTTGGTGGACGCCGGCTATTCGGTTTCTCTGGAAACCAGCGGCGCCTTGGATATTGCGGCGGTCGACTCCAGAGTCGTCAAAGTTGTGGATTTGAAAACGCCCAGTTCCGGCGAAATGCAGCGCAACCTCTACCGCAACCTCGATTTTTTGTTGCCGCACGATCAAGTCAAATTCGTTATCGCCGATGCGGCCGATTACGAATGGTCCAGACAACAGCTGGAGTACTACCGATTGGCGCAACGTTGCGAAGTGTTGTTTTCGCCGGTGATGGGGATTATGTCGCCCACCGAGTTGGCTGAGCGAATTTTGGCCGACCAGTTAACGGTTAGATTTCAAATTCAATTGCATAAATATTTGTGGAATGATGCACGAGGAAAATAATTCCAGCGGCAAGCCGGCGGTGATTTTGTTGTCCGGCGGATTGGATTCGATCACGGTGTTGGCGCTGGCCCAGCGGCAAGGCTTTGTCTGTCACGCGTTGAGTTTCGATTACGGCCAACGCCACAACGCGGAACTGGAAGCGGCAAGAAACATTGCCAGCCATTACCGGGTCGCGGCCCATAAAATCATCAATTTGGGTTTGAGTTCGATCGGCGGCTCGGCGCTGACCGACGCCAATATCGATGTGCCGACTTCGCCGCAGATCGGGATTCCGGTGACTTATGTTCCTGCCAGGAACACTATTTTTCTGGCCTTTGCCCTGGGCTGGGCCGAGGTGTTGAACGCACACGATGTGTTTATCGGCGTCAATGCCGTGGATTATTCAGGTTATCCCGATTGTCGGCCGGAATTCATCAAGGCGTTCCAAGATATGGCCAACCTCGGCACCAAGGCCGGCGTCGAAGGCCATAAAATTCAGATCCATACGCCGTTGATCGCCTTGAGCAAGGCCGAGATCATCCAGCAAGGTATGGCCATGGGCGTCGATTATGCGGCCACCGTTTCCTGTTATTCGGCCGATAGCGAAGGGCGGGCCTGCGGCGTATGCGACGCCTGCCGGCTGCGTGCGGCCGGGTTTGCGGCAGCGGGCGTCGCCGATCCGACTTGTTACCAACCCCGTTAAATCCGCATCAACGCGCATTTATCCGCATTCGAATTCGCGCGCTTAGATTTGTCGGCTAAGCTTTCCAGGTTCAGACGTAGTCAGCCGCACGAGGTCTTGCCAAATGCAAATCAAACAAACCAAATCCCAGTTTGTCGCCGTAGCGTCCATTGCCGCCGAATTGAGCGCCGTGATGGAGGTGGCCAAGGAAATATCGTTGGCCGCGGCCAACGCCAAAGCCATCGCATTTCGCGCCGGAGAAAAAGCCAAAGGTTTTCAGCCGATCACCGATTTCATTAACGAATTGGCCAAGGACACCATCGGACTGGTCAACAACATCAACGATTATGCTTTTCTGCTATATCGGTTGACGGTGAACGAACAGCGTCTGGCCGAAGCCTGCGGCCGTTTCGAGCAGGTCGAGCGTCTGGCTCGGGGGGCGCGTTACGCCGAATCGTTGGCCGGTCCGTTACAGCAAGCCCGGCAAAAAGCGCAAGCGGGGCGCCGCGAGTTTACGATCCATGTTGCCGAATTGCTGGTCAAATTGGCCGAAGTCATGCATCCGGCCCGGGCGGCACGGGTGATTGCCGCCAATTCCCGGATCGAAGCCTCGCAAGCCGGCGAGTATTTGCAAAGCTTGCAAGCGGTTGCCGAAAGCGTCGATAACGCCGCCCAAATCATTAACGACAAAGTACACCGGTGCCGCAGCGCATTGACCGTTATCAATCTGGCCGATTGACCGCTGCTGTTGCGAAGAGGAATCCGACATGAAAATGACCAAAATCTACGAAGGTTCACACCAATGGGTGATGTTCGGCCGCGATCCGCACCGGCCGGAGAAGATCATCGATACCAACCAGTACATGGTGCGAACTGCCGATCGTTGTTTATTAATGGACCCCGGTGGCATCGAGCTGTTCGCGCCGATGTTGGCAGCGGTTTTGCACCACGCGCCGGTCGAAGAAATCACCGATTTATTCGCGTCGCACCAGGACCCGGACATTATTTCCTCTTTGGGTTTGTGGGACCAAGCCTTGCCGAACGCAAAATTGCACGCGGCGCAGTTGTGGGAGGGCTTTTTACGCCATTTCGGCTGCGAGGCAATCGAATATCTGCCGATTCCGGACCATGGCGGCACGATTAATCTCGGCAGCGTCGAACTGCAAATCGTACCGGCGCACTATCTGCACTCGTCGGCGAACTTCCATATTTACGATCCGCAGGCCAAGATTTTGATGTCGGGCGATGTCGGTGCTGCACTGGAAGCGCCTGGTGCACCGGTTTTCGTCGATAATTTCGAGGCCCACATCGAGAAAATGCGCTATTTCCACCAGCGTTGGATGCCGTCCAACCAAGCCAAGCGGGCTTGGCTGGAGCGAGTCAGAAAACTGGATGTGCAAATCCTGGCGCCGCAACATGGCCGGATGTTCAAGGGCGACGACGTCAGGCGTTTTCTGGATTGGTTTGAAGCGCTGCAGGTGGGGATTGCCGTATAAAACAAGCATTTGCCGAAAATTGGGTTTATAATCCGGCCGTTACCAGCCCCTGTCGCGAGACGGGGGTTTTTTGTTAGTGAGAGGAGCTGGAGTATCTCATCAAGCATGGCGCAAAAACTTTATATACAGACTAACGGTTGTCAAATGAACGAGTACGATTCCGACAAAATGCGGGACGTACTGCAAGCATCGCACGGTTTGGAATTGACCGATATTCCCGAGCAGGCCGACGTGTTATTGCTGAATACCTGTTCGATCCGCGAAAAAGCCCAGGAGAAAGTGTTTTCCGCGGTCGGGCGTTGGAAGAAGATTAAAGACAAACGGCCTGACGTGATCATCGGTGTCGGCGGTTGCGTCGCCAGTCAGGAGGGGGCCGCGATACAGAAACGTGCGCCCTACGTCGACATCGTGTTCGGGCCGCAGACGTTGCATCGTCTGCCGGAGCTGTTGAACAAGGCGCGTAGCGGCGACAAACATGTGGTCGACATCTCGTTCCCGGAAATCGAAAAATTCGACAACCTGCCGGAACCGCGCGCCGAAGGTCCGAAAGCCTTCGTATCGGTGATGGAAGGGTGCAGCAAATATTGCACTTATTGCGTGGTACCCTACACCCGCGGCGAGGAAGTCAGCCGGCCGCTGAACGATGTGATTGCCGAAATCGAAACGCTGGCCAAGCAAGGCGTGCGCGAGATCAATCTGCTGGGTCAGAACGTCAACGCTTACCGCGGCGCAATGGAAGACGGCGACATCGCCAGCTTCGCGTTATTGCTGCACTGTGTCGCCGCCGTCGACGGTATCGACCGCATTCGCTTTACCACCTCGCATCCGTTGGAATTCACCGACGACATCATCGAAGCCTTCGCCGAGATTCCACAGTTGGTCAATCATCTACATCTGCCGGTGCAAAGCGGCAGCAACCGGATTCTGGCCGAAATGAAACGCGGCCACCGGCGCGAGGATTACCTGGAAATCATGCGCAAGATAAAAGCCGCGCGGCCGGGAATCAGCCTGTCGTCGGATTTCATCATCGGTTTTCCCGGCGAAACCGACCAGGATTTCGAAGATACGATGGCTCTGATCGAGGAAGTCGGTTTCGACTTCTCATACAGCTTTATTTTTAGCGCCAGACCCGGCACGCCGGCCGCGAATTTTGCCGACGATGTCAGCATGGAAGTCAAGGAACAGCGTCTGCAACGCCTGAAAGAACGCTTGAACCAGATGTTCATGGCGATTTCGGAATCGATGGTCGGCACGGTGCAAAGCGTGTTGGTGGAAGGCGTATCCAAGAAAAATCCGTTGCATCTGACCGGGCGTACTGAGAATAACCGGGTGGTCAATTTTGCCGCCCATCCGCGCCTGATCGGCCAGTTCGTCGACGTCTTGATCACCGAAGCGTTGCCGAATTCTTTGCGCGGCCGAGTGTCCGAATCTTCCATCGAAAAAGTCAGACAGACCGCCTAGTGTTGAATACCTCGCATTTTTCCCAAGAAATCACGCTGTTGCCGGACGACGCCCAGCGCCTGTCCAATTTCTGCGGCCAACTCGATAGCCATATCCGACAGATCGAGCAGCGCCTGCATGTGGATATTGCCAACCGTAGCAATCATTTTCGGGTCACCGGCGTCGATGCCGCAGTCAAAGCGGCTTGCGCGGTGATTCAAAAACTGTTCGAAATGACGGAGCGCGAAGAAATTACCCCGGAGCAGGTACATCTGAGTTTGCAGGATGCCAGCATCGACCAACTGTTGCAGCCAGCGGCCAATCATGAACCGGTAGCGATCCGGACTAAGCGTGGCGTGATTAAAGGCCGAGGCCACAACCAGCAGGATTATTTGCGCAAAATCCTCAGCCACGACATCAATTTCGGCGTCGGCCCGGCCGGCACCGGCAAAACCTACCTGGCGGTGGCTTGTGCTGTGGAAGCCTTGCAAAACGAGACTGTCCGGCGGATCGTCTTGGTACGACCGGCGGTGGAAGCAGGTGAAAAGCTGGGTTTCCTGCCTGGCGACATGGCGCAGAAGGTCGATCCTTATTTGCGGCCGCTGTACGACGCTTTATACGATATGCTCGGCTTCGAACGGGTCGAGAAACTGCTGGAAAAAAACGTCATCGAAGTCGCGCCGTTGGCTTTCATGCGCGGTAGAACCCTGAACGATTCCTTCATTATTCTCGACGAAGCCCAAAATACCACGGTAGAGCAGATCAAGATGTTCTTGACCCGGGTCGGTTTCGGCTCCACGGCGGTGATTACCGGCGACGTAACCCAGATCGACTTGCCCAGCGAAAAAATGTCCGGGCTGAAACATGTGTTGAAAGTGTTGAAGGACGTGGAAGGGATCAGCTTCACCTTCTTCGGCGTGCGCGACGTGGTCAGGCATCCTTTGGTGCAACGCATCGTTGCCGCTTACGACCGTTACGAACTGGAACAGGGCAACAATACGCCGTGAACTATATCGATCTGCAGATTGCCACCGAATCGCTACACCCCGACGCAGCGCAATTCCAAATCTGGGTCGACGCCGCCTTATCCGGTTTTCAACAGGATAGCGAAATCACGATTCGCCTAGTCGACACGGAAGAAAGCGCCGAGTTGAACGGCCAATACCGGCACAAGTCAGGCCCGACCAATATCCTCAGCTTTCCGTTCGAAGCGCCGCCGGGCGTGGAACTCGATTTGCTGGGCGACCTGGTGATCTGCGCGCCGGTGATCGCGCGCGAAGCGGCCGAGCAAGGCAAGTTGCCCGACCACCATTGGGCGCATATCACTGTACACGGCGTATTGCATTTGCTAGGGTATGACCACATCGAAGAGCAAGACGCGGAACAAATGGAAGCGCTGGAAATTGACATTCTAAGCCGATTAAACATAGCCAATCCCTATCTGGAGGATAGTAAGCAATGAGCGATGGTAACCCCCCGAGTAGCCAGCCCCATCAGAAAAGCCTGATCGAACGCATCGGCCATTTTCTGAGTGGGGAACCGCAAGACCAGGAAGACTTGCTGGAGATATTGCGAGAGTCGCAAGAAAAACATTTACTCGATTCCGACGCGTTATCCATGATGGAAGGCGTCATGCATGTGGCGGAGATGCGGGTCAGAGACATCATGATCCCGCGCTCGCAGATGGTGGTAGTGCCGCGCGAGGCCGAACTGGAAACCATCTTTCCGCTGGTCGTCGAATTTGCCCATTCCCGTTTTCCCGTCATCGAAGAAGACCGCAGCAAAGTGGTCGGCATCCTGTTGGCCAAGGATTTACTGGCCCATGCCTTACGCGACAAATCGTTGAAAGTCGAAGACGTAATGCGGCCGGTCAACCTGGTGCCGGAAAGCAAACGCCTGAACGTGTTGCTGAAAGAATTTCGCACCGAGCGTAATCACATGGCCATCGTGGTCGACGAATACGGTAATGCCGCCGGCTTGGTTACTATCGAAGACGTGCTGGAGCAAATCGTCGGCAAAATCGAGGACGAGCACGACGATGACGAGGTTCAGGAATTTATTTCGCAACGCGGTGAAAAAGAATTCATTCTGAACGCATTAACGCCGATCGAAGAGTTCAACGAGTATTTTTCCGCCGATCTGGAAGATGACGAATACGACACCATCGGCGGTTTGATCGTGCAACGTCTGGAGCATTTTCCGAAGAAAGGCGAAAAAGTCGAGATCGGCGATTTTGGTTTCGAGGTGTTGCGCGCCGATAACCGGCGCGTGCATCTGCTGAAACTAAAAATCAAGTGAGTGCTCAATCGGGTCTTCCCGCCATACTCAATAAATGTTCGAAATCCTCGGCCGGCAATGGCCGCGAAAAGTGGTAACCCTGACCGTAGTCGCAGCCGGATTCGAGTAGCAAACGGAGTTGGTTTTCGGTTTCCAGCCCTTCGGCAATGACTCGCATGCCGAGTTTGTGCGCCATGACGATGATGGCTTCGCATAGCGCCATGTCGCTCGAGTCCGGGGCTAAATTGGCGACGAAGGAGCGGTCGATTTTCAAATAATCGATATCGAATTTTTTTAGATAAGCCAGTGCCGAATAACCGGTACCGAAGTCGTCAAGCGAAATCTGCATGCCGGCGTCGCGAAACGCCTGCAGACTGTTCCGCACCACATTGCTGGCATCCAGTAGCAGGCCCTCGGTAATTTCCACGACCAGCCCTTTCCCCGTCAATCCCAAAGCCTGCAAGTAATCGAGCCATGCGTCGTGCGACTGGCTACCGTAAAATTGGGCCGGAGACTTATTGATGCTGATCTGGAACTCAGGTTGGAAAAGTTCCCGCCAGCGCTTGGCTTGCCGCGCCGCCTGTTCGAACACCCAATTGCCGATGTCGACGATCATGCCGTTGTCTTCGGCGATAGGTATGAATTCGGCTGGATTGATCGGGCCGCGTTCGGGGTGGTGCCAGCGCAATAACGCTTCGGCTTTCAGTATCCGGCCGGAAACCAGTTCCACGATCGGTTGGAAATAAAGCCGGAATTGGCCGTTTGCCAATGCGCTGCGCAAATCGCCGGCAATCAGCATACGGTTGTGGGCGGCGGCATGCATTGCCGGCGTGAAATAACAATAGCGGTTGCGCCCTTGATGCTTGGCGGCGTACATGGCTTGGTCGGCGTTTTTGATCAACGCGTCGATTTTCTCAGCGTCTTGCGGATACAGGGTAATGCCGACGCTGGCCGATAAATAAGCGACTTTGTTTTTCAATTGAAAGGGTTCTGCCATCGTCCGCAGAACGCTTTGCGCAACCCGCTCAGCGCTGGCAATGTCCTCCAGTTCGGGCAAAATCATCGTGAATTCGTCGCCGCCGAGGCGCGCCACCGTATCCGACTCGCGCACGCAACGGCTCAAGCGCAGCGCGGCGTCTTTCAACAACATGTCGCCCATGTCGTGCCCCAGCGTATCGTTGACTTCCTTGAATCGATCCAGGTCGATGAAAATCAGCGCCAACGGCAAGCCGCTGCGCTGGCACTTTTTGGCTTCCTGGTCCAGACGGTCGTGGAACATGCGCCGGTTGGGCAGGCCGGTCAGCGGATCGAAATTGGCCTGAGTCCAGATCAATTCTTCGGATTGTTTTTTTTGGGTGATGTCGGAAAACATCGCCACCCGCCGATGCGGGCTGCCGTCGGCATTGAAAATGGTGTTGATGGTCAGCAATTCGGCAAAGATCTCGCCGTTCTTACGCCGGTTCCACAGTTCGCCTTTCCAATGGCCCTTGGTACCGATCGCATGCAGCATAACCTGATAGAACTGTTCGCTCTGCCGATTCGAATTCAGGATGGCGTGGCTCTGGCCCGCCACCTCGGCCAGCGTGTAGCCGGTCAATTCGGTAAAGGCCGGATTCACCGTGATGATGGCGCAGTCGGCGTCCATGACGGCCATCGCTTCGCTGCTGTTCTGGTAAACCAGCGAGGCCAATTGCAGCGCCTCGGTACTACGGCTGCGGTCGACTGCGATACCGGCCAGATTGGCGGCCTGTTCTATGGCCAATAAATCGTCGGCGTTCGGTGCGGCCGGTTTGTGGTGGTAAATCGCCAGGCAACCCAACAGTTTGCCGGAAGCGTCGCGGATCGGTTCCGACCAGCAGGCGCCGAGCCCGGCTTGGGTGGCCAGTTCCTTGAACGGTGCCCAATACGGATGCTGCTGGATGTCTTCGACGATGGTGCGCTCGGCGCAATAGGCCGCGGTCATGTGATTGTCCGCCCCGGTTTCGAGCGGCAAGCCCTCGAGCGCGATGTTGGAAAAGCCCGGCAAGTGGGGCGCAGCCGCGATATATAAACGTTTGCCTTCGTCATCCAACAGAAGAATCGAACAGAGCAGATCAGGGTTTTGGGTTTCGACCGCCAGGACTACGGCATCCAGCGTAGCTGCCAATGGCGCGCCTTTGGCGACCAGTTCCAGGACGTGGTTGTGCGCCCGTTCCCGGTCCGCCGCTTGCTGACGGTCGGAAATGTCCATGGCTATGCCGATCACCCCGACCGGTTTGCCGTTAATGTCTTGCAGCCGGGTTCGGGTGATCTGCAGGATTCGGCGTTTGCCGTCGGCGAATTTCACCCTTTCCAACGATTGGTGCACCGGGTCGGTGCCGTTCAGGCAAGCCTGGTCGGCTACGCTAAACCGCTTGGCCAGTTCCTCGCCCAGCAAATCGACCAAATTCGGGTTGGCGACGACTTGCTTTTCCGGCAGGCCCAGGTGGCTGCAAAAGGTCTTGTTGGCGAAGGCGAAGCGCCGGTCCATGCCGATCAACCAGATGCCGACCGGAGCATTGTCCAGAATGGCATGCAATTTCGCTTCCGATGCATACAATTCGGCGACCTGGGCATTTAATTGCCGGGTCATCGACACGAAACTGTTAGCCAGATAACCGATTTCGTCGTGCCGGTCGGTCGGGGCCGTATCCAATGTTTGGCCCAGTTGAAAGCGGCTGACGGCTTGGGTCATCTGGTTTAACGGCTTGGCCAGGATTCTGGCCAAGACCAATGAAATCGCGCTGGCCAGCAGGCTGAAGATCGCGGTGATCTCCACGACTTTCCAACCCAGCGTATGGCTGCCGGTCAACACCTCTGCCAGCGGCGTATAAACCCCCAGCAGTGCGAAACGTCGGTTTTGCGGGCCCAGCGGTAATTTGGCGAATGCAGCCAATGATGATGCAGCCAACGCTTGCTCGCTGCCGGTCGAAAACACAGCGAGATTGCGTTGGTCGTGCAACAACTCGCCGACTTCGGGAATGTCGTTTTGAATCAGGAAGCGGCGGCCGCGCTCGAAGCCAAAGGTTTTGGCCTGGTCGGGATGGATCAGATAATCGCCGCTACCGTTGCTGAGCAACAATTCGATGCTTGTTGGCAATTTGCCCGCGATCAGTGCGAACAGGTCGTCAAGATCGACGTTGACTACTACCAGCGCGATATAATCGCCCTGGGCCGACGGAATCGGCGCGGCGACACGCATGGTCGGTTTGCCGAAACCCTGGTGGGTACCGAGTTCCTGGTTTAAATTGATCTCCGAGACGTATATCTCTTCGGCACTGGGCAGGCCCAGGGTTTCGAACACGTACGGAAAATGGTTTTTTTCCTGCAATTGCGCCTCCGCAACGATCTGAACGCTATCGCGGTCGCGATCGACCCGGACCAATTCCTTGCCGTAGCGCTGGGCATGGATCAAGCGGACTTGGCTGTATTCCGGGTGACTTTTCAGCAATGCGGAAAACAGGTCGGCCAGTTGCGCCTTGGCCGCGGCTGGTTCGCTGCCGGGTTTCGCCAAGGCGATTTGCCGGCAAAGTGATAAATTCGCCAGCGCTTTTGTGTCTTTCGCGGTCGCGGCCAGCGCATCGCCGAAGCGGTAAGACAAACTCAGAACCGTGTTCATTAATTGCGCCTGAGCGGCGCCGACCAGCAATAGCCGGCTGCGGTCGTAGACATAATAGCCGGTCAAACCGGTGGAAACGGTGCCGAGTAATGCCAGCCAGAACCCCAATTTGATGCCGACGCTAGCTCGCATTAGAACGCCTCGGGCGGTTCGCCGGATATGACGCGGTCCCACAGCCGCTTTTGCAGATCGGGATTGGCGACGGGTTGCAGCCAGACCAGTTTTTGCCGGGTTGCGTCGCCGGGCTGGGGAGTAACAGTATTGGCCAGGCCGTGGCGGGTGCTGAGACGTTCGCTGGCGGCGGGTTCCAGCGTGTAATCAATCCATTGCGCCGCCAAAACCGGGTTGCGCGCGCCGCGTGCAACCGCCCAACAGTCGAGCCAAGCCAGGGCACCCTCTCTTGGAATCACGTAGCCGACATCGGCACCAGCATCGCGCAAGGCCTTTAGTTGTTGGCTGCCGTAGTTACCGAACACTAGCGCGATGTCGTGGCTGGTAAATAGTTCGACTGCTTCTTCGGCGGTCGCATAAAAGGTCAGCACGTTGCGACGTAATTTCGCCAGTTCGCGCGCAGCTTTGACCAGGTCGTTGTCGGACAGCCGAAACGGGTTGGCGGTCCCCTGCAGCAGCCCGACCAACGAGAAATTATGGTTGCTGGTATTAAACGCCAGCACTCGCCCCCGATAGGCCGGATCCCACATCGCCGCCATCGATTGCGGCGGCTCGGCGACGGTTTTGCGGTTGTAGATCAAGCCCATTTCCGCATAAGTGTAGGGAATTGCGAACACCCGCCCCTGCCGAACCAAGCCGGGAATTGCGGCCAGATCGCGAAAACGCGGCAGTTGCCGGGCATGGTTGGCGAGTTGGTCTGGATCGAGCGCCTGTACCAAATTCCGGTCGATATAACGCTGCAATTCGGCGGTGTTTACCGCAAACACGTCGTAGGCGGCGCTATTGATTTTGTACCACAGGTCGTCGTCGGAATTGGCGTAAGTCACTTCCACCGATGCGTTGTGACGGGTTTCGAACTCGCGGACGGTGTCGGCGTCGGCATATCCGGCCCAGGCCAATACCCGGAGGATTTCCTTTGCGGCTGCCGTTGCGGGGCAGATCGCGCAAATCATCGCAAGAGCGGCGATTGCGGTTATGGATCGAAAACGTGGAGCCATAAATAGTGGAACTTGCGCGCGGTTGACGAAGATGCCTAAGTATATTGGCGGATGGGTCCGGGTGTGGGCGGATCGATGCTGAAAACGTCGCCGCCGCGGCATTTTGCCGACGAAAGCGGATTAGTCGGCTGTTTCCACTTTTACCAGTATGCGCAGCCGATTATGCTGGGTGCTTTGATTGAAGCTGCTGAAACCGCTACTTTGGCTGTGCTCTTCGTCGAGGTTGCCGGCGATTTCTACCCATTCGCCCAGATTGGTGCGTATCGAGGTCTGCGCCGATTGGGTGTCGAGTTGGCCGTTTTGGCGAAAACGATCCGACCAGGGCGCGACATCGATGACCACTTGCCGGCCGACCAGACGCGGCGTCACCGCGAAACCGGTCGTCGCTTCGATCATCTGGGTATTGCTGTAGACGGTGGCGCCGTAACCGTACTGGTAAACGTTGTAGTTATGTACCGGCCGCACCTCGCCGGTTCTGATGATGGCTGGCTGGCCTTCCAGCGTGCGCAATTGCTGGTGCTGTTGCCGGTTTTCCAAATCCGCCGTGTTGCCGACCATGCCCCGCATTCGAATCGCGTCCGGCGACACGGCGATTGCGGCTTCCGCGTTGAGTTCTGCAGCGGTTTTGCTACTGGTCTGCAATACGCTGATCACCAGATTGCTGAGGCGGGCGTCCAGTTTGCGCACCAGGGACTGAATGGCTTCCAGCCGGTCCGGACGGGTTCTGACGATCAGACTGCTACCGTTGTCTACCACTCGATCGTCGGCGTCCAGTAACGGCGCCAACAACGGCAGGATTTCTGATGCCGGGCGGTTGGCGAGCGGAATCACTTCCATCGCCGGCTCGTCGGCCAGGGCGGTTTGCCAGGCCAACAGTGCCAGAGCGAGCCCAGCGGCCTTAAATTTCATCGTACAAGGTCATGTATTGCGCCGCACTGTTTTTCCAGGAGAAGTCCTTGGCCATCGCATTACGTTGAATCTGGCGCCAGATATCCGGATTATGGAACAACACCAGGCTGCGCTTGATGGCTTCGATCAATGCCGCCGCCGACGCATCGTTGAAGGCGATTCCGCTGGCCGTGCCGTTGGCGATGCTTTCCGGCAACGCGTCGACCACCGTGTCGGCCAAGCCGCCGGTTTTTCTGACGATCGGGATGGTGCCGTAACGTTGGCTGTACATCTGGTTCAGTCCGCACGGCTCGAACCGCGACGGCATCAGGAAGATGTCGGCGCCGGCTTCGATACGGTGGGCCAGACGTTCGTCGTAACCTATCGTCACGGCCACTTTTTCCGGGTACAGCCGGGCGAATTCCTGCAAGCGGTATTCTATGCTCTTGTCGCCGCTGCCCAGCAAGGCGAATTGCATTGGTAACGTCGTCATTTCGGCCAGACAGTTCAATACCAAGTCTATGCCTTTCTGCTCCACCAACCTGCCGATCAAGCCGAACAACGGCACGTCGGCTGCGATCGGCAGGCCCAATTCCTGTTGCAATGCGGCTTTGTTGGCCTGTTTGCCTTCCAACTTGTCCGCCGTGTAATTATGCGCCAGATAGCTGTCGCTGCTCGGGTCCCAAACCGTCGTATCGATGCCATTGATGATGCCGCTGAGCTGCTGTTGCTTGTGCGCCAGCAGGCCTTCCAGGCCGTAGCCGAATTCCGGAGTCTGGATTTCCTGGGCATAGGTGGGGCTGACCGTGGTGATGCGGTCGGCGTAGGCCAGACCGCCCTTGATGAACGACAGCATGCCGTGGAACTCGAGCCCTTCCGGATGCAGCAATTGTCCGGGCAAATTCAGTTGCGAATAGGCGCTGCCCGGAAACAGGCCCTGGTAAGCCATATTGTGGATCGTGAACACCGTCGCCGGCCGCTCCAGTTCCAACGACAACAACGCCGGAGCCAGGCCGGTTTGCCAGTCGTTGCAATGTAGAATGTCGGCGCGCCAATCCAGGTAAGCCCGATTCATCGCTACTTCGACGATGATGCGGCAGAACAACGCAAAGCGCTCGCCGATATTGGCCCAGGGCCGGCCGGCTTCGTCCAGGTAGGGATTGCCGGGGACGTTGAAAAACGGCGGGTAATCGACCAGCCAGACGATGACGTTGCTGTCCGGCAGCCGGGTTTCCAGCAAATTCACGTCGCAATTGTTAACCCGCACCGTACACAGGTAGCGGCCCGGCTCGCAGTTCTTGATGGCCTGGTAGTTGGGCATGATGATGCGCACGTCCTGGCCCAACTCGGCCAAGGCTTGCGGCAAACTGCCGGCGACGTCGGCCAGACCGCCGGTTTTGATCAGAGGATGAGTTTCGCTGCTGGCGAACAGGATTTTTTTCATGTGGCAAAGTTACATTTTCAGGATGATGCCGGCCAAGGGCGGCAACGTGATGGCGATCGAGTGCTGTTGGCCCATCCATGGCAGCGGCTCGGACAGTACCGTACCGTTGCCGACGTTGCTGCCATCGTAATATTGCGAGTCCGAATTGAAGATTTCGAAGTAAGTACCCGCTTGCGGTACGCCGATTCGGTAGCTTTCGCGCGGCACCGGCGTGAAGTTCAGCACCACGATCAAGTCTTCGTGCGCCGATTTGCGCCGATAGCTGATGATGGATTGCTGGTAGTCGTGGCAATCGATCCATTCGAAACCCTGATGGTCGAAATCGTAGCGGTGCAAAGCGGCATGGTTGCGGTAAAGTTTGTTCAGATCTTTGACCAACGTTTGCAGGCCGCGGTGGTGGGCGTAGTCCAGCACGTACCAGTCCAGGGTACGGTTGCAGCTCCACTCGGTGCCTTGGCCGAATTCGCAGCCCATGAACAACAGCTTTTTGCCGGGATAGGTAAACATCATCGTATACAGCAGGCGCAGGTTAGCGAAGCGTTGCCACTCGTCGCCGGGCATTTTGTTCAGCATCGAACCTTTGCCGTGCACTACCTCATCGTGCGAAAACGGCAGAATGAAGTTCTCGGTGAAGGCGTAGAGCAGGCCGAAAGTCAGAGAATCGTGATGGTAGGAGCGGTGAATCGGCTGCTCTTGCATGTAATGCAGAATGTCGTGCATCCAGCCCATGTTCCACTTCATCGAAAAACCCAGGCCGCCGGTCCAGGTCGGGCGAGTGACTTGCGGCCAGGACGTCGACTCTTCGGCCATGATCACGGTACCGGGATGCTGCTCATGGGTGACGGTATTCATGTGGCGCAGGAAGTCGATGGCTTCCAGGTTTTCGTTGCCGCCGTACATGTTCGGAATCCAGTCGTTGGCGTCGCGCGAGTAGTCCAGATAAAGCATCGACGCTACCGCATCGACGCGCAGGCCGTCCAGATGGAACTCCTCCAACCAGAAGAAGGCGCTAGAGAGCAGGAAGTTTTTGACTTCATTGCGGCTGTAGTTGTAGATCAGCGTGCCCCAGTCGCGGTGTTCGCCTTTGCGCGGGTCTTCGTGTTCGTACAGCGGGGTGCCGTCGAAGCGGCCCAGCGCGAAGCTGTCCTTCGGAAAATGGGCCGGGACCCAATCCAGAATCACGCCGATACCGTTCTGGTGGCAGTGGTCGACGAAAAAGCGGAAGTCGTCCGGCGTGCCGTGGCGGCTGGTCGGCGCGAAATAGCCGGTGGTCTGGTAGCCCCAGGAAATGTCCAGCGGATGTTCGGTGACCGGTAACAGCTCGATATGGGTAAAGCCCATCTCCTTGACGTAATCAACTAATTGTTCGGCTAGCTCGCGGTAGTTCAAAAAATTGCCGCGATGGTCGCGCCGCCACGAACCCAAATGCACTTCGTAAATCGACATCGGCTGGTGCAGCCAGTCGTGTTGCGGCCGCTGATCCATCCAGGCGCCGTCGCCCCAGGTGTAAGCGTTCTCGTCGACGACAATAGCCGCCGTGGCCGGGCGAAACTCGAACTGCTGACCGTAGGGGTCGGTTTTGACCAACACTTGGCCGCTATGGCGGTTCAGGATTTCGAATTTGTACAGGCTACCGGCGCTCAGGCCCGGAATGAAAATTTCCCAAATGCCGCTGCTGCCCAGGCTGCGCATCGGATGGCAGCGGCCGTCCCAGCGGTTGAAGTCGCTGATGACGCTGACCCGTTGCGCGTTGGGGGCCCAGACCGCGAAATGCACGCCGTCGATGCCGTCGACCGTGAGCTGGTGCGCGCCAAGCTTCTGGTAGATGTGCCAATGTCGGCCCTCGCCGAATAAGTGTTGATCGAATTCCGGCAGCACCGGGCCGAAGCTGTATGGATCGTATTGGCGGTGAGTGCGGCCGTCCTTGTCGAGCCAGGACAATTGGTAATGCGCCGGAATGGCGATTTTGCCCGGGCGGTATTCGAAGAAATCGCTGTTCGGGATGCGCTGAAATTCGCCGCCGTCGGCATCGAATTTGACCGATTCGGCATAGGGCAAATAGGCGCGGATGATGGTGTCGCTACCTACGGTATGGCGGCCCAAGACCGAGAACGGATCGTGATGCTTGGCATCTTTGATTTTGACGAGTTCTGAATCAAGCGAATGTAATTGGCTTGGCTTGTTCATCTTGCAGGGCCTCAGTATAGTTAGGGTTAGCGTTTGGCGGGGACGGCAATTGGGTAAAAATACCCATGTCAATAGTAACAATGCGCTTGGGTTTTTACTTTTCCGTGAAGAGTAACGATAATGGCTCAGCGCGGCAAGTGGCAGGTCGAGAAATCTGTGCCGACACCGCCGGCGTCCTTATATGCAGTAGTCAAGCTTACCAATTGAATGAGGAATTACATGTCAGTCGTTGATACACATCAGCAGGAGAGACGGGTAAATGATTTAACCCGCAACACCATCGCTTTAATTCTGGCTGGCGGACGCGGCTCGCGCTTGAAGAACATGACGGACTGGCGGGCGAAGCCTGCGGTACCTTTTGGCGGCAAGTTTCGGATCATCGACTTCCCGTTGTCTAACTGCATCAATTCGGATATCCGCAAGATCGGCATCCTGACCCAATACAAAGCCGATTCGTTGATTCGGCACATCCAGCAAGGCTGGGGCTTCCTGCGCGGCGAATTCGGCGAATACGTCGATTTGATGCCGGCGCAGCAACGCCACGACGAGCATTCCTGGTACCAGGGTACCGCGGACGCGATCTACCAAAATATCGATATCCTGCGGGCGCGCAACCCGGAGTTTGTACTGGTATTGGCCGGCGACCATATCTATAAAATGGATTACTCGGTGATGCTGGCCGACCATGTCGCCAACAAGGCCGATCTGACCATAGGCTGTATCGAAGTGTCTTTGGAAGACGCCAAAGCCTTCGGCGTGATGCATGTCGACGACAACCGCCGGGTCAAGGCCTTCGTCGAAAAACCGGAGAACCCGCCGGTGATGCCGGGCCGGGAAAACACCGCACTGGCGTCCATGGGTATTTACATATTCAACGCCGGCTTCCTGTTCGAGCAGTTGATTAAAGATGCCGACACCAAGGGTTCCAGCCGCGACTTCGGCAAAGACATCATTCCGTCCGTGATCGATAAATACCGGGTCAACGCCTATCCGTTTTTGGATTTGCAAAGCGGCCAGCAAAGCTACTGGCGCGATGTCGGAACGATAGATGCTTATTGGACCGCCAACATGGAGCTGGTCGGCGTCAAACCGGACCTGAATCTGTACGACAATACCTGGCCGATCTGGACCTACCAGGCGCAGACGCCGCCGGCCAAGTTCGTGTTCGACGACGACGATCGCCGCGGTCAGGCCATAGATTCGATGGTATCCGGCGGCTGCGTGATATCCGGCGCGACCGTCCGCCACTCGTTGTTGTTCTCACAAGTGCGCGTCAATTCCTACAGTACCGTGCAGGACTCGGTGGTGCTGCCGGAAGTCAACATCGGTCGCCATTGCCGGATTACCAAAGCCATTATCGAAAAAGGCTGCCAAATACCGGAAGGCACTGTGATTGGCGAAAACCGGGCCGACGACGAAAGGCGGTTTCATGTCAGCGAGGGCGGAGTCGTACTGGTGACATCCGACATGTTGGGGCAACGCCGGAATTATGTCCGCTAAAAAATTGAAGCTGGTGCTGTGTTGGCACATGCATCAGCCCGAATACCGCGATATGCAGAGCGGCGAGTTCAAGTTGCCTTGGACCTATCTGCATGTGATCAAAGATTATGTGGACATGGTCGCTCATTTGGAATCGGCGCCGGCCGCGAAGGCTGTGGTCAATTTCGCGCCGATTCTGCTGGAGCAGATCGAAGATTATTCCAATCAAGTCAACGGGTATTTGCACGACCGGATCGCAATCAAGGATCCGCTGTTGGCGGCATTGGTCGAACCCACGATCTCGGCGGATCCGGAGCGGAGACTTAAACTGTTACGCGATTGCAAGAAGGCCAATCGCGAACGCCAGATCGAACGTTACCCAGTGTTCCGCAAGTTGATCGATATGGCGGATTGGGTCCAGGCCCATCAGGACTCGGTCAACTACGTCAACTCGCAATTCATTTCCGATATTCTGGTCTGGTACCATCTGGTTTGGATGGGCGAAACCGTCAAGCTTAGCGATGGCCGAGTGCAGCGCCTGATCGAGAAAGGCAGCGGATTCAGTTTGCACGACAGGATCGAAATCGTCGAAATCATCGGCGACTTGTTATCTCGAGTCATCTACCGTTACAAATCGCTGGCCAGAAAAGGTCGCATCGAATTGTCGGTCACCCCTTACGCTCATCCGATCATGCCGCTGATGCTGCAAATCGATTGCGCCCGCGAGGCGATGCCTGGTATCGCCTTGCCAGCGCTGGAACAGTACCCCGGCGGCGAGGAGCGGGTGCGTTGGCATCTGCAGAAGGGCGTAGCCACGTTTCGGCATTTCTTCGGCTTCGAGCCGCAAGGCTGTTGGCCGTCGGAGGGCAGCGTCAGCGAGAGCACGTTGCAGATTCTGGCCGAAGCCGGTTTTCGTTGGGCTGCCAGCGGCGGTAACGTGCTGCACAACAGTCTGCACGCCTCGGGCATGGCCGGAAATTTCAGTCCGCATCAACCGTTTAAATTGGATTCCGCCAACATCGCCTGTTTTTTTCGCGACGACGGCTTGTCCGATTTGATTGGCTTCGAATATTCCAAGTGGCATGCTGACGACGCGGTAGCCGACTTGATCAAGCACCTGGAAAATATTGCCGATTTCGACAGCCAGGTGCCTTTGGTTTCGATCATTATGGACGGGGAAAATGCTTGGGAATATTTTCCGGATAACGGCTATCATTTTCTTAGTGCCTTGTACCGCCGCTTGAGCGAACACCCGCGTATCGAACTGACGACCTTTGCCGAATATTTGGATAGCGGCGGAGCAAGAATGGGTTCGTTGCCGAAGTTGGTGGCCGGAAGCTGGGTTTACGGGACTTTCTCTACCTGGATAGGCGATGCCGATAAGAATTACGGGTGGGATATGTTGGGCGACGTCAAGGCTGCGTTCGATCGGGCGGTAGCCAACGGCACGCTCAGCGAACAACAACTGCTGCAGGCACAAATTCAATTAGGTGTGTGCGAAGGATCGGACTGGTTCTGGTGGTTTGGCGACTATAACCCCGGCGAGGCGGTCAGCGACTTCGAGAAGCAGTACAGGCTCAACCTGACCAACCTTTATCGGTTGTTGGGGGAAGAGCCGCCGGCCTACCTGGCCTTGTCGTTCACGCAAGGTAGCGGTAATCCGGCAATGGGCGGCGCAATGCGTCGCGGTAATCAAATATAAGAATACGGAACTACTTCATGGGTGCTCTCTTGGATAAACGCCGCGCGGGCGTTTTGCTACACATTACATCCTTGCCTGGGCGCGGAGAGTGTGGCGATTTGGGAAGGGAAGCGTTTCATTTTGTCAATTTTTTGCACGATACCGGGGTTACAGTTTGGCAGACCTTGCCGCTTGGCATGCCGCACGGCGACGGTTCGCCATACCAGTGTTTGTCCGCTCATGCCGGCAATCCGGCGCTGATTAATCTCGAATGGTTGGCCGATAAGGGCTGGTTGCAGCTTACTGACCGTTGCGGCGATTGCCACACCAATGCCGAATTTACCAAAAGTTGTCTGGTGACAAAGGCGTTCTACGGTTTTCAGAACCTGGCCGATGCCGAGCAGCAGCAGGATTTTCAACGGTTTTGTCGGGAAAAAGCCGGATGGCTGGACGATTTTGCGCTTTTTATCGCATTACGTAACGTGTTCGGGCATAAATGCTGGAACGAATGGCCGGAAGCATTGCGGCAACGCGAGCCGAAAGCGTTGAGCGAATCCCGCCAATTATTGAAGGCGGTAATCGATTCGATCAAATTCGAACAGTATGTGTTCTTCAGGCAGTGGCACGAATTAAAGGATTACGCCGCTCGGCATGGCGTTTTGATGTTCGGCGACATTCCGATTTTTGTCTCCTATGACAGCGCCGATGTTTGGGCCAACCGAGACGTGTTCAAACTGAATGCGGCCGGCGAGATGGAGGTCGTGGCCGGCGTGCCGCCGGATTATTTTTCCGAGTTTGGCCAACGCTGGGGTAATCCGCATTACGATTGGGAGCATTTGCGCAAAACCGGTTTCAAATGGTGGTTGGACCGTATCAAGTCGCAGTACGAGATGTTCGATATTCTCAGAATCGACCATTTCCGGGGGCTTGAAGCTGCGTGGGAAATTCCGGCTAATGAAGATACTGCAATCAACGGTCGCTGGGTCGTGGCTCCTGGCGCTGAATTATTGGCCGAAATTCAACGCCATTTCGGGTCGCTGTCACTAGTTGCGGAAGATCTGGGTATCATTACTGCCGAAGTAGAAGCTCTGCGCGATGATTTCCAGTTGCCCGGGATGAAGATTTTGCAGTTTGCCTTTGGCGACGATAGCCGTAATCCCTATCTGCCCTGCAATTATCATCGCAACTGTGTGGTGTATACCGGCACCCATGACAATGATACAACCTTGGGTTGGTTCGACGGGCTCAACGACGGCGAAAAACAGCGTATCTACGACTATCTGGGCTGGTCCAGCCTGCCGATGCCGAGCGCGCTGATTCATGCCGCCTTGGGATCGGTCGCTAACTTGGCAGTGATTCCGATGCAGGATATCTTAAAGCTCGGTTCGCCGGATCGGATGAATACGCCGGGAACGACTGAGGGTAATTGGCGTTGGCGTTTCGATTGGGCGCAACTGTCCGACGACAAAGCCGGACATTTTGCCCATTTGGTCCGTTTGTTCGGCCGCTGCTGAAGCGGCCGAATTTAACTGTCAATCGTCGTCTTGCTTGGCCGGTTTTTCCGGAATCGGTAGCGACGGAATTTTGTAGTCGGCAATAATCGCCTGGATTTTTGCCAGATTCTTGTCGATCAAGTCGTTAAGCTGTTGCTTGCGCTGATTGTCGCCTTGGCGAATGCCCATCGCAATCGAGAAATCGAAGCGCGTCCCCGGTGCGGATTGCATCGGGATTGCGATATAGCCGTTCTTGCTGCTTTGGTTTTGCACGTAAGCCGCCATTGGGCCCCATAAAATCACCATGTCGATTTTTCCGGCGCGCAGATCCTTCTCGATCTGCATCGCCACGTTGTGTTCGCTGTCGCCGGTCATGCTTTGGTAAGGAACGCCGTAATCCAGCAGGCCGTTCTGTTGTAGCCAGTCGGTACCGGGGCCGCGGTCGAACATGGCGATTTTCAGTTTTTGCTGCCGCTGCTCAGGCAATTGTACCAATTGGTTGGGATCTTTGATATCGTCCCAGCCGCGGCCTTTTGCAATCAATAAAACGTAGGTCGAATGCAGGTAGGGTTTGGTGGTTTCGGTCAATTCGAAGCCGGCCGGCACGCCCATCACGACATCGCACTTGAAGCCTTCGCCATTGTCGTTTTCCGCTTTCAATGTATTGCGGATGAAGCCGATGCGGTCCGGCAACCAGGTATATTCCAGTTCCTGGTCCAATTGGTCGGCAAACAGCGCGGCGATCTTATTCTCGTAGCCGGTCAGTTCCTTAGTGGAATAGGGCGGGTTTACCGGGTCTGCACAGACTTTGAACTTGTCCTGGGCCTGGCTGTTGGCAATTGGCGCGGCCAAGGCTAGAGATAGGACCCAGGTGGTGAAGGTCGAATTGGCTTTCATGATAATTCCTGTACTGGTTTTCTTGACATAAAAAAGCCTTGGCCGATTGCTCGGCCAAGGCTTGCTTTACTGCGGTCCGAAAGGTCGGAGCTTAGTTAGGCAGAGCGAACACAGTCAGTGTACCACCCAGTTTGGTGTATGCGCCTAAGCTTCTGTACGCGCCAACCGCACCCAGACCTTCTGAGTTGGTTGAGGAAGAACCGTCGTCCAGACCGGCAGCGATACCGATACCGGCCCAACCGCCGATACCTGACAGAACGCCGACGTATTGTTTGCCGTCATATTCCCAGGTGTTGACGTTGCCGATGATGCCGGATGGGGTTTTGAATTTGTACAATTCTTTACCGGTTTTGGCGTCGACCGCTTTCAGGTAACCTTCCAACGTGCCGTAAAATACCAGGCCGCCGGCGGTAGCAACAGAACCTGACCATACAGAGAATTGCTCTTTATTAGACCAGGCGATTTTGCCGGTTTTGGCATCCCATGCGGTGAATTGGCCCAGGTTGGTGGTGCCGTCTTTTTTGCCGGTGATAACATCGGCGCCGGCTGGCATCATATTCAGAGTCGCACCAACGTATGGTTGGCCGGCGGTGTAGCTAACTTCGAATGGTTCGTACTCCATGCACAGGTGGTTGCCTGAGATGTAGAACAGGCCGGTTTGCGGAGAGTAGGAAACCGGTTGTTGGTTTTTCGCACCCAGCGCAGCAGGGCAAGTACCAACAGTGTTGACGTCTTCGCCGTTATGCTCGGTGGAGAATTCTGGCACGACCTGCGGACGGCCGGATTTCATGTCGACATGGGTCAGCCAGTTGACGGATTTGTCGAAGGTTTCGGCAACCAACAGTTCGCCGGTTTCGCGGTCCAGTGTGTAACCCACGCCGTTACGGTCGAAGTGGACGATGGTTTTGTGCATTTTGCCTTTGACTTCTTGGTCGACCAGAACGGTTTCGTTGATACCGTCGTAGTCCCATTCGTCGTGCGGAGTCATTTGGTAAACCCATTTCACTTCACCGGTGTCGGCGTCGCGAGCCCACAATGACATAGACCATTTGTTGTCGCCTGGACGTTGTACCGGGTTCCAAGTGGATGGGTTGCCTGAACCGTAATAGACCAGGTTCAGTTTTGGATCGTAAGAGTACCAGCCCCAAGTGGTGCCGCCACCGATTTTCCATTGGTCGCCTTTCCAGGTCGCCAAGCTGGACTCAGGGCCCAGTGGGGTGACTTTGCCATCTTGCCAAGTAGTAGTTTTGCCAGGTTTGATCAGGGTGTCTTTGTCAGGACCCATGCTGTAACCTTTCCACTCGAGCTGGCCGGTACGGATGTTGTATGCGGCCAAGAAACCGCGTACCCCGAATTCGCCGCCGGAGATACCGGTGATGACTTTGTCTTTAACGACCAGCGGAGCGTTGGTGTTGGTCATGCCCAGTTTCGGGTCGCCGTTTTGTACGCTCCATACGCGTTTACCGGTTTTGGCATCCAATGCAGTCAGAACGGTGTCTGATTGTTGCAGGAAGATCTTACCGTCGCCGTAGGCCAAGCCGCGGTTAACGGTGTCGCAGCACATGACAGGGATGGTAACGTCGGCATCCATGGTCGGGGTGAATTCCCAGATGACCGCTTTGGTTTTTTGGTCGATGGCGTAAACAGTATTAGGGAACGGAGTATGAACATACAGAACGCCGTTAACAACCAGAGGACCGCCTTCGTGACCACGGAGAACACCGGTTGAGAAAGACCAGGCAGGTTGCAGGTTCTTAACGTTCTGAGTGTTGATTTGTGACAATTTGCTGTAACGGGTACCTGCGTAGTCTCCACCCCAAGAAGCCCAGTTGGCTGGGTTTTGAGTTAATTTTTCTAAGTCGTCGTTGGCGGTAGATACGGTTGGTGCAGCAAGAATCGTCGCTACAGTCGAAGCAAGCAGCCAGTTGTGTACAGGCTTCTTCATATGTTTCCTCCTGGTAATCTGCGGATGAGACAGAATACGGTTTTGTGTTGTTAAGACTAATATTAGTTTTAAAGCTCTGTTTGGATGACTGACCTGTTCAGGTTGTTCGCTAATGGTCGAACGCAAAGGTAGAGCCACACCAGACATCTAAATTGAAGGATTTTTTCCTAAAAGTCAACCGGAAAAACTCAGCCGGGAACGCCCGTAAACGATAATGCCAAGACTTATAAAGCCTTAGCATTCGGCGCCGATTTGATCATCCCGGGTAACAAATCCCCAGGCCGCCGAGGCCGCAATAACCGTCCGGGTTTTTCGCCAGATATTGCTGGTGGTCTTGCTCGGCGTAGTAGAACGGCGGGGCTTCGCGGATTTCGGTCGTGATCGGCGGTAGTCCGGCGCTTGACAATGCCGCCTGATATGCATCCAGGCTCGCCGAGGCACTAGCCAGTTGGTCGGCGCCGTAGCAGTAAATCGCCGAGCGGTATTGGGTGCCCACGTCGTTGCCCTGGCGCATGCCTTGGGTTGGATTATGCGATTCCCAAAATATCGCCAGCAGGGACGAGTAACTGATCAATTGCGGATCGAAGACGACCAGCACAACCTCGGTGTGGCCGGTCATGCTGCTGCAGACTTCCTGATAGGTCGGATTCGGCGTAAAACCGCCGGCATAGCCGACCGCGGTGGCATAGACCCCGGCCTGCTGCCAGAACTTGCGTTCCGCTCCCCAAAAACAGCCCATGCCGAACACGGCTTGCCGCAAATGGCCCGGAAACGGCGGGTGGTAACAATGGCCGTTCACGGCATGTACCGAGCCGCTGGTGATAGGCTCGGAACGGCCCGGCAAGGCTTGATCCGCTGTCGGCATCGCGGTTTTTTTGAATAGTAAAGACATAACGGCCTCCATCGGGTCGAATGATCGGACGCTGGGGATTATAATCGCCGACCTCTTTTTACCGATTAAAGAAATCATGAAACAACAAGATTGCTTACGCCGCTTTATTTTCGAGCAGCATGGCGTGCGCGGCGAATGGGTACGGCTGCAGACCAGTCTGACTGAAGCCAAACAATACCAGCGAATCACCGACGATGCGGTCGGCGCCCAAATGGGCCAGGCGCTGGCGGCGGCGGTATTGCTGTCGGCGACGATAAAATTCAAAGGAGCCATGATTATGCAGATCCAAGGCGGCGGAGAACTCAAGGCATTGGTCGCCCAGGCCAGCAGCGACCGTAAAATAAGGGGGCTAGTGCGCAGCGCGGATAAAGTCGGAGGCACTAATCTGCGGGAAATGGTCGGCGAAGGCGGGCGGCTGGTGCTGACCGTCGAATCCGAGAATGCCGAGCCTTACCAAGGTATCGTCGGCATCGAGGCCGACACGCTGGCCGAAGTGCTGGAAGTGTATTTCAGGCAATCGGAACAACTGAACACCCGATTATGGCTGTTTGCCGACGGCAATACCGCAGCCGGACTAATGATCCAGGAGTTGCCGGGTGAGCACAAAGACCCGGCAGACTGGGAGCGCCTGGAAATGTTGGCGGCTACCGTTACCGCCGAGGAAATATTTGCGCTGGATTGCGAGGACTTGTTGTACCGCCTGTTCCACCAGGAACAGGTCAGAATCTTCGAGGCGGAAGCCGTGGAATTCAAATGCAATTGCTCGCGGCAAAAAATCGCCGGCACTTTAGCCGCGTTGGGACGGTCGGAGTTGCACGCGATTTTGCAGGAGCGCGAAGACATCGAAGTCGATTGCCAGTTCTGCGGCGCGCAGTACCGTTTCGATAAGATCGACGTAGAAAATTTGCTGGCCAATCCGGCGGCAGAAACCGAGACCAACCCGCCGACCCGGCATTGAGGAGGCTATGAAAACATTTACCCGAATTTTGCGCTGGTTGCTGGCTTTTACCCTGCTCAGCACCATGACCGGCTGTTTGCACTGGTTGCATGCCTACCAGACTTATCTGCAGATGGACGAGTTCGACCGCTATTTCTCGGTGGTCTCGAAAGACGATTTCACCGTGCATTTCAAGAAACCCAAGTTATTCAGCGAAGATTTCGTCTCGCTGGCCAAACTGCATGCCAGTAGTGAGGAGCAGACTGCCGACGGCAAACGCTGGCGTTATTGGTTCAGGAAAATCGATAAGGAAGGCAAGCAGGTCGCACCGGAAGTCAGTTTCTACCTGGATCTGGCTTTCAACAAGGAGGACAAGATCACCGACTGGACCTTCTCCAACCTATTTCTGCAAATCGCGCCGCCGGAGTTTCTGGAAGCGTCGTTCCGCTCTTTGGGCGGAGCCGAAATCAACGAAGAGAAAAAGCAGTTGAAAGCCAAGGCCGACCAATTGGAAAAAATCGCCGCGTTGTTGCCGAAGAAGTCTCAGGTCGTCAAGCAGTTGGGCGAGCCGTTGGAGATCACCCAGGAAGACAAGCAGGAAGTTTATTTGTACCACTTCCGTCTGGAAGCGAAGGAAATCGAAGAGGGTTACGAGGACCGGGCTTTGAGCGAAGTCAGGCTGATGTTCGACAAAGAAACTGCAGAGATGGTGAAAATGTCCGGCCGTTTCGCCGGCCTGAAGATTTCGATCAACTATCGCGACTATCAGGAAGACAAGGATAAAACCGTCGCCGGTCTGTAAGACGCGTGCGGCCGGCTGCCAGCAGCCGG
>NZ_JANIBM010000037.1 GCF_024505045.1 Methylomonas aurea
CAACGGCGTTGCCCGGCGCAAAGCCGGAGCCGCTGCCGGCGCCGGACTGGGGCTGGATGCCGGCACGGCAGGTGCCGGTTGCGACGGCGAAGGGACGCCGCCGCGCAACAAGCCGAGTTGGTCTTGCACCAGGCGGTTGAACGCATCCAGTTGCCGCTCCAGCAAACCGTGCCAGTCGCCTGGCGCGGCGGCGCCGGGTGCGGCAAACGGCGATGGCGCCTGTTCCGATTCGGCCGGCGCCGGTAATGCCGCTACGGCGGCCGGCTCGGCGTCGAGTTTCGGGCTGGCGGCGGCAATCGCCGGCGCCAGCGTGTCGATGCTGGACAGCTCGGCAAACAAGCGCGCCATACCGATGTCGACCGCATAACGTTCGCTGACCAGGCGCAACAGTTCGGTCAACACTAGCGAGTCGGCGCCCAATTCCAGAAAGCTGCGCCGGTTGTCCAGTTCACCGGCCGGGCGTTTCAGCAACAGGCCGAGCTGGCGTTGCAACCAGCTAGCGACCGAGATAGTGGCAGCGGCCGACTCTGTCTCGGCACCGGCCGGCAAAGTAGCGCCCTGCTCCGCCAGCCAGGCGGCCAGCGCCTGCAGGCTGCGCAAGTCTTCGAATAAACTGTGAATCGCAACTTGCACACCGAAACGGCCCTGCACCTGACGCAGAAACTCCACCAGTACCAGCGAGTCGGCGCCCAGTTCCAGGAACGAGCGGTTGGGGTCGATGTCATCGGTTGCGCATTTCAGCAACGGGGCTAGTAAACGGGCAAGTTCGCCGGTCGTGGTGGTGGCGGTCGCGGTCGTCATGGGTGTCCTGGTGGTAGGTTGGAGCCAAAAACGGCTGGGTTGAAACGGATAGCCGGGCAAATCGAGCTGGTCGAAGGTTTCGCCGGCCCAAGCGGCGCCGAAATCGACGCGGTAACCGGCGCGCCACAGCTCGGCCAGGGCCGAATTCAGCGCCAGCCAGTCCGGGCGCTGCGCATCCAGGCTGGCGACTACGGCCGGCGCCGGGTCGAAGCGACGCAGCATCGCGGCCAATGCCGGTTGCGCGCCGATCTCCAAAAACGTTCCGACACCTAACGCCTCGGCGGCGGCGATACATTCTCTAAAGCGTACCGGTTGGCGCAGATGTTCGACCCAATAGTCGGCGTCGAAGCGCGCTACCGGCGCCGCGTGCAGGTTGCCGATCACCGGCAGTCGCGGCGGCTGCCACGCCACCTGATTGGCGACGGCGCGGAATTCTTCGAGTATCGGTTCCATGTCGGCGCTGTGAAAAGCGCGCTTGACCTTCAACGGCAGCACGGCGATACCCGCAGCCTTGGCGCGTTCGGCCAGCGCTTCCAGCGCCGGCAGCGGACCGGAAACCGTGACCTGGGCCGGGCCGTTGTCGGCTGCCAGCGCCAACGCCGGATCGGCGGCGATCAGTTCCAGAGCGGCGGCCTTGCCGGTCAGCATCGCCAGCATGCCGCCGCGGTCGGAACAGCGCTGCATCAGTTGGGCGCGCAATACCACCAGGCGCAAGGCATCGGCCAGCGACATCGCGCCGGCAAAGCAGGCGGCGACGTATTCGCCCAGACTGTGGCCGACCGCGACGGCCGGCGCCAGGCCGCAGCTTTCGAAATAGCGCGCCAGCGCATAGCCGACCACGAACAACGCCGGTTGCGCGGTCGCGGTTTCGGCGAGACGCTCGTGATCCAGCGCATCCGGGCCGTACAACAACGGCGCCACCGGCGCCATTCCGGCGCCGCTCAATAACAGATCGCATTGGTCGACCGTGGCCCGGAACACCGGCGCATGCGCGTACAATCCGCGGGCCATGCCGGCATATTGGCTGCCCTGACCGGTGAACAGGAAGGCCAGCGGTTTCGGCGTGCCGACGACGGCGGCCGGCCCAGCCTGACCGCTTTGCGCCAGCCGGGCCAGGCCGGCCAGCAATTCGCCGCTGTCGGCGGCATGCAACACGCTGCGGTAAGGCAAGCCGCTGCGGCCGCGGTTGGCCTGATAACACAGGCTGGCCCAGCGCTCGGCGCCGGCTTGCAGAAAATCCAGGTACGACGCGGCCAACACTGCCAAATCGGCCGGCCGCTCTGCGGACAACAACAAGGCGTAATGCGAACGCTGCGGCCGCTTAACGGCGGCAACGGCCGATTCCGCCCGGCGCAGCACGACGTGGGCGTTGCTGCCGCCGAAGCCCATCGATGTCACGCCGATGTGGCGCAACGGCTGTTCTGCAGCGAAACGGCGCAGTTCGGTATTGACCGCCAACACCTTGGCATCGAAGCGGATGTGCGGATTCAGCGCACTGAATCCGGCCAGCGGCGGTACGGCATTGTGTTGCAGGCACAACACGGCCTTGATCAGGCCGGCAATACCGGCCGCGGCCTCGAGATGGCCGATGTTGGCCTTGACCGAACCGATCAGGCAGGGCCGCTCGCGGCCGGCGCCGACCACCTCGGCCAGGGCGCCGGCTTCGATCGGATCGCCCAACGCGGTGCCGGTACCGTGCGCTTCCAGATAATCGACCGTACTCGGCTCCAGTTTGGCGGCAGCATAAGCCCGGCGTAACAAGGCGCGTTGAGCGACGCCGTTCGGCGCGGTCAGGCCGAAGCTGTGGCCGTCCTGGTTGATCGCGCTGCCAGCGATGTACGCCAGCACCCGATTGCCGCGCGCGGCCGCCAGCGTTTCCCGGCGCAACACCACCAGCCCGACGCCTTCGCCGCGCACGTAACCGTCGGCTGCGGCGTCGAAACTGTGGCAGGCAGCCGTAGCCGACAACATGCCGGCCTTGCCCAGGGCGCGAGTCAAGGCCGGATTCAGCATCAAATTGACGCCGCCGACCAGAGCGGTGTCGCATTCGCCGGCCAGCAGGCTTTGGCAGGCCAGGTGCACCGCCACCAACGACGACGAACAGGCCGTATCTACTGCTAAGCTGGGGCCACGCAAGTCCAGAAAATAAGAAAGCCGGTTGGCGGCGATACTGGCGGCGGTACCGGTGCCGGCGTGGCCGTCCAGGCTGCTGTCGCTGCGCCAGGCCAATTGCCCGTACTCCGAACCGCTGATGCCGATGAACACGCCGGTAGCGGAGCCGGCCAATTCCTCGCGGGAAATGCCGGCCTGTTCCAGCGCGGTCCAGGCCGCGGTCAGCAGCAAGCGCTGCTGCGGATCGAGAAGCTCCGCCTCTTTCGGCGAAATATGGAACGGCGCCGGATCGAACAGGTCGATGCCGTCCAGCCAGCCGGCTGCGCCGAGCGCGTCGACATCGTCCACCAAGCCGGCCAGCAAGGCCTTGCGCTCGGCGGGTAGCGGCCGCACCGCGCTGGTGCCGGAGCTCAGTAAATCCCAGAACGCCGCGCTGTCGTCCGCCCCCGGAAAGCGGCAGGCCATGCCGACGATCGCGATGTCGGCACTCGCTTCGGCGCCGGATTCGCTAGCGAGCGTCTCGGCTTCGCCGCGGCACAAATACTCAACGACCCGGTTGATACAGGGATAGTCGAACAATAGATTGGCCGGCAAGCGGCCGTAGCCGAAGGCTTTATCCAGTTCGTCGGTCAGGCGCACGGATAAATTGGAATCCAGACCGAATTCGCCGAACGCGGCATCGCAACCGATTTCGGCCGGCTCCAGACCGGACACTTCAGCTACCCGCTGCCGCAACCAGGCGCGCACCGCCTCGGCGTCGGGCCGGGTTGCGGCGGCGCCGGATTCGGTTGGCGCCAGTTGCCGTTCCAGATTGCGATTGATCCATTGCGCCAACGGCTGCAAGCTGTGTTGCAGAAATCCGCGTTTGGTTGCCGCGCGCTGGATTTTGCCGCTGGTGGTTTTTGGAATCGCACTTTCCCGTAACAGCGCGATGGCGGCGGTTTGCAGCTCGTGGCCGTCGGCGACCGCCTTGCGGATCGCCGCGAACAATTCCTGTGCATGCTGCTCGGCCTTGAAGCGGCGCGAGGTTTCGGCGACGACCACCAGGCGTTCCTCGCCGTCGGCGGTGACGGTGAAGGCCGCGGCGCCGCCCATCTTTAATAACGGGTGGGCCTTGTCCACCGTCCATTCGATATCCTGCGGATACTGGTTTTGGCCGCGAACGATGATGACGTCCTTCAAGCGGCCGGTGATGTAGAGTTGATCGGCGTATAAAAAGCCCAGGTCGCCGGTCCGCATCCAGCGCCGGCCGGAATCGTCGCCGGCCACGCCGGCGTGAAAGGTTGCTTGGGTCTGCTCCGGATTTTGCCAATAGCCCGGCGATACCGCACCGTTACGCACCCAGACTTCGCCGACCCGGTCGGCCGGGCATGGCGTCAAGTTGTCGGGGTCGACGATCAGCAATTCGGTATCGGCAATCGGGTAGCCGCTACCGGCCAGCGACAATGCCGACGGGTCGTCGGCGCTGGCGAATACCAGCCGGTTGCGTTGCAATTCCGCGGCGCGGACCCAGACTTCCGCCGCCGCTGGCCGCTCGTGCCGATGCTGGCCGCTACTCGCGTAATGCAGACCGGTAACGATACAAGCCGCTTCCGCCAATCCCCAACTGGGGCTGAACACGCGGAAATCGAAGCCCGCCGCGGCGAAGCGTTCGGTGAAGGCGCGCATGGTCTGCATCCTGACCGGTTCGGCGCCGTTCAGCGCGTGTTGCCAGCAGCTCAGGTCCAGCCCGGCCAATTGCTCGTCGCCGACGCCGTGCAGGCACAGGTCGAAGGCGAAGTTCGGCCCCATGGTGTGGGTGATGCCGAAGCGGCTGATCGCTTCCAGCCAGCGCGCCGGCCGTTGCACGAAGGCGGCGTTGGGCAGAATGTAACAGGCCATGCCGCAATAGACCGGCGTCAACAGGCCGTATATCAGGCCCAGGTCGTGAAACGGCGGCAGCCAGGTCAACAGCCGGGACTCGGCGCTGTGAAACCCGCTCCGGTCGAAGTAGTGCATGTTGCATATCAGGTTGGCGTGGGTCAGGATCACGCCCTTCGGCAACGAGGTCGAACCCGAGGTGTATTGCAGGAAGGCGATATCGTCGGCTGCGACTTCCGGCTTACGCCAGGCGGCGGCCAGCCCGGCATCCAAGGTATCGGTCGCCAGCCAGCGCATCGCCGCAAACTCGGGCAGGCTGCCGAAATGTTCTTCCGCTTTTTCCTTGACCGCCTGCGTCGTCAACACCGCCACCGGTTGCGCCGAACGGGCAATTTCCAGGACTTTTTCCAGGGTTTGCCGCATCCGCGATTGGCGCGGCGGCGGTAACGGGATCGCGATGTTCTTGGCGTAGACGCAACCGAAGTAAGAGGTAATGAATTCGATACCCGGCAAATACAACAACATGACCCGCTCGCCCTCGGCAGCGATGCCTTGCAAAGCCGCGGCCACGGTTTTCGCCTTCCAGGACACGTCTCGAAACGACAGAGTTTCCGCCACGTCTTCGCCGTCGCGCAGGTAGTGGTAGATCTGAAAATCGGGTTGGGTTTCGGCACGGTATTCCAGCAAACCCAATAAATCGGCAACCGGCGCCGCTGCTGCGGCGGAATCGGCATTTTTTTGCTCGGCTCCGAGCACGGATGCAATTGAATCGCTAGTCACGGGTTTCACTCTTTAAGGCTCTCTTCGTTTCGAATCGGGGTTGTTTGCTGTGCAAATTCAGCGTTAGCCGATGCAGCGTTACGATATTTTTTTTGGAACTTTGAATCAGTAACGGACTTATCCGAAAAAACGTGAAATTTTTCACAGACATATCCGAAAACGGCATAAGCAGGCAGCACGAATGAGCCACTGCCGGGAGCCGGTCCGATGTGCGCCACCGGCTACTATTTGCGGACGCTGCCTGCAGTGTTGCCGTTACGCGCGATTAGTTTCCGTACTGCGCCCGGCGTCGTCAGGCTAGAGGCCGTAGTCATGGGATAAAAGCCGCCACAGCGCCACGACATCGCGGCACGTTCCGTAAAATTGGCAACTATTTCCCGCATGTTTCCGGTTTTTTCAGGATCTTGTGGGCACCTTATGCGATTAATGCGATAAAGAATAAGGGAGGTATGTTACGGCTCAGTTAAACGTGGAAATAAATCGGCGCCGTAGTGTGGCCGCAAGGCGGTGGCCGAGTCTGCGATGACGTTTGGGAAAGTTAAGCTACGGTCCTAGCCCCCGGTTTCGCTGGTTCCCAAGGTCCTTCATGGAAACCCTGACTTTGCTGAGACCGGTATGCTTTCCCATTTACGCGCTACCGCGTAAGCCGGCGCGTGGGAACGAGGGAAAGCGTGGCGGCTGGGGTTGGTTACAGCAGATTTAAGAGCGGCGGCGTTGGGCGGCAATCCAGTAAACCAGGCCGCCCAATGCATTCCAGATCAGGAAATAGGCTTGCGTTTGCCGCGGCAGGCTGACGAACAAATAGCCGCAGCCCAGAATGGCGAGCGGGCCGGTCAGCCAGGGCAACGGCGCGCGAAAGCGGCCCGGCTGCGGCGGACGTTGCCGGCGGGCGATCAGCATGCTGGCGGCGACCGCGCTAAACGCCAGCAAGGTTCCGGCATTGGCCAATGCCGCGATCTCCGCCAACGGAAACTTGCCGGCGATAGCGCCGACCAGCAACGCGGTAAAGGCCGTGGCGCCGGCCGGCGTGCCGCGCCGGGAAATTTTGGCCAGCGCGGCGGGTAACAGGCCGTCTCGCGCCAGCGCATAGAAAATCCGGCTCTGGCCGTAAAAAAACGCCAGGATCACAGTCGGCAATGCCACAACGGCGGACAAACCCAAAAACCGCGCAGCCAGCGGCTGGCCCAGTTCGCGCAACACCAAGGCCAACGGCTCCGGACTCGCGGCAAACCGTTCGTAACTCAACGCCCCCAAGGCGGCCAATGCCACGGCAATATAAATCGCTACGCAGACCAACATCGAACCGACGATACCCACCGCCAAATCCCGCTCCGGATCGTGGGCTTCCTCGGCTGCGGTGGCGATCGCATCAAAGCCGTAAAAGGCGAAAAAGATGATGGCCGCAGCGACCATTACGCCGCGTTCGACGCCGTCGGCGCCGGTTTGTTTGGCAAAACCGAACGGCATGAAGGGTTGCAGATTGGCCGGGTCGAAGTCTGGCGCCGCCAATACGACGAACAACAGCAAGGCGACCAGTTTCAAGCCCACCAGCAGTGCGTTGAAGGTTGCGCTTTCCCGGGTGCCGTAGATCAGCGCCGCTGCCACCGCGGCAATGATTGCCACGGCCGGCAGATTGGCGCTGCCGCCGGCGTCCGGACCTTGCATCCAACGCATCGGCAGACCGCAAATCTCGTGCAGCAGCGGCGCGGCGTAACCCGACCAGCCGACCGCGACGGCGCTGACCACCAGCGAATATTCCAGAATCAGGCTCCAGCCCACCAACCAGGCGATCCGCTCGCCGATTACGAGCCGGGCATAGGTGTAAGCGCCGCCGGCGTGCGGCATCGCAGTCGCCATTTCAGCATAAGCCAACGCCGCGCAAGCGCAGACCAGGCCGGCAAACACGAAAGACAAAACCACGGCCGGCCCGGCCTTGCCGGCACCGACACCGATCAAAGTCAGGATGCCGGTGCCGACAATGGCGCCGACGCCGAGCGCGATCAGATGGAACCAGTGTAGGCTGGGCGCCAGTCGCTCGGGCCTGGCGCTAGCGGACGTATCGGACTCGTGCGGTTTCATCAGCTTTACCTCGAAAAACCGGTCACTCGCGACCGGAATTGCCAACCGGTTCGCGCATAGCGGCCTGCAAACCGGCCAGGCTATCCTGGCTGACCCGAATCAAGCCGCGGTGCGGCCGGTCCAGATCGACGATGATGAACACCAGTACCACGATCAAGCCGACCATGGCGTGGGTGACGAAAGAGGCCCGGTGCCCGGCCAGGCCGGTGGCGTAGCCGACCACGGCGCCGGTCATCAGGAAAGTCATGTACAACAACAGCAGCACAAACTCCGGTACGTGCCGGTTCATTTCGGCGTCGCGCTTGCCGAAGTTGTCGATCAAGTCGTTCAACGCCGGAATGAACAGGCCGGTCGTCACCGGGCTCGGTGCGGCGGCGTTAGCCTGGCGCGCATAGTCCCATAACTTTGCCTGCATCCGCCCGGCTTCGGCATTCAAGGCGGCGCGCTCGGCGTGTTCGGTCAAATCGACGTTACCGGTTCGCACCCGCAAATCGACGTACTTGCGCAGTAGCGCCAGAGTCTGCGTCCGCTGCGGCTCTGCCAACAGTTGCGCGCGCAAATAGGCGGTGCCGATTGCGTTGGCCTCGTCGACTACGGCCTCGCTGCGGCTGTCGTAACGCTGCAGAGACAAGGAAAAGGTAAAGCCCAGCAATAGCGCCAGGATGCCGAGCAACGACGCCGAAGTCGCATTGACGTGGGCTTTGAAGTCGTCGCCGACCGTCGGCATGATGCGCAGGCCCAAGCGGTAACCGATCTCTATCGCCAGCAACATCGACAAAAACAGCAACAGCGCGATCAGCAGGCTGTTGACGTCGTACATAAGTTCTTGCATAAGCCCAAACCCGAATTGGCCGAAAGCCGTATTTTTACAGGTTTGGCATTATCCGTTCACGCTTTTGCCGGCAAACCGGGCTAACGGCGCGCGCTGGGTCAGTCGCCAACCGTGTAATCGCGCGACTCCATCATGTTTTCCAGCATGCCAAACAGGCGCTCCGGCGCGATCAGACAACCCGGGGCCGGACCGCGCGGCATGATTTCCAGCGTCACGTCCTGGCCGGCCGCACGATTTAGGGTCTGGTAGGTGAAGTAGTCCACCGATTCCGGAACCGGCTGCAGGCCCTCCCAATCGCCGTTGGCGGCAGCCTCGGCAAAGATTTTATAAGGCCAGACCGGCAGCGTTTCCCGGCCAGCCACGTCGCGTAGCACCGGTTGCCCGGCGTCTTTCAGACACCAAACTTCGTCGGTCTCGAACACGCGGTACAAAAAATACTCCAGCAATTCTTCGTCGGACATATCGGGGACAGCGGCAATTTCATCTTGATGGGGCTGATAGCGCATGGCAATGTTCCTCAGTGGCGGATGGAAAGCATCCAGCAAAAACCGCACCACGCCACGCCGCCCGGATTGCGCGGGCCGGTGGGCAGCGGCAAGCGACAAAACCCAGTAGTTTTGTCGGGTATGCGACACGCCGATCCCACCGATCGAGCCAGGCAACCGCGCATGGCGGCGGCTTTTGGCTCCGCGCGCCGACGCCCCGGCAAGCCGCGAATTTCCGGCGTTGCAGCGGCGAAATGGCCGCTCCGCTACAGCCACTCACTGCGCTTCGGCCTCAAATATGGCATGAGGATTGCTCGGTCAAACTAGAGCCCGAGAACGGCCAGACTTTCATTTTCCAGTTTAAATTCAATGAATTACTACTGCGAAAACGGTAGCCGGCCGCTCGAGCCGATCCTGACAAAATTATCTTTTACGAGGTACAGACCATGGCCGAGTTTTACGTCGAAATCAACGCCCAAGCAAACGGAGATCACCTGGTTCACAACGCGGCTTGTTCGCAGCTGCCGGCCAAAGACGGCATTCGCTATTTAGGTTCCATCGCCAGTTGCGCCAGCGCGGTCAAAAAAGCCGCCGAATCGTTCCGCCAAGTTAACGGTTGTCCGCAGTGCGCCACGTCCTGTCACATCGCTTGACCGTTCGCTTTATAGCCGATTTTCAGCATAAGGAGGGGGTCAGGTCTACAAATATAGCAAAACCTTTCAAGGATGCTTAATTGCTAGACCTGACCCCGTTTTGTGTTCTTAATTGCTAGACCTGACCCCGTTTTGTGTTTTGGTTACGCCAAAAATCGCTATCGCGGCTTGGCCAAAAACGCTGCCCGTTTGACCTTCCTGACCGCGATTGCCAACGTGCTGCGCGGTGATGCATATGAACGTCGCAGCCTCATTGCGTCTGAAATTTGAAAATGGGCCCGGAAAAGGGCTTGTTTTCGAGAAAATCCGGCTGTTTTGATGAAAAAACGGTCGATTATTGAAATCTTTGACCCATCTTAGAAATTGCTGTCGTTCAAAACGGCAGTTTTTCAGAGGTTCCTAAGGACAAGTTTGTTCGAAGTAGCGATTTGCGAAAATTGGCTAACGCCGATGATCAGCAGTAATATATTCGGCTAAAACCACAACCCTACCGGCAACCAATTTTAGAGACTAACAGATGGCACGAAGGGAAGCTTATGCCCGCCCACGTGACCACCACGCTCGGCATCAATCCGGATTCGCCAGCCTGCCTCACTGGCAAAACCTGAATCCAATCGTTATCGGCTTAACTTCGAGAAAGGTCGGCGGCAACCTGGGCGACATCAACCTGATCCAGGATACCTTCCACAGCCAGTTTACCGACCACCTGGATACCAGCGCCGTCGCTACCCTGCCGTACATGCAGGCCTGTCCTGAGCGGAGTCGAAGGGGCGCGAGACAAGTCCGCAGCCTGCGCGAAGCGGCCAGCGTCAGCACCACCTTGGCGGGCCTGCTCAGCCAATTCGCTTGTGCCGGTTGCGCCAACCAGCAAGCCCTGCTCGATCAAATCCTCGACGCCTGGAGCGACACCAGCACCCTGGCCGCCACCTATGGCGGCCACAGCCTGACCATCAACATCCAGGACGTCGCTACCGGCAGCGCGGCCTACACCGCCTGGGCCGACGAGCTGACCATCCTGGAACACTTCAACGGCCGTACTTTCAATGCCGTACCGGCAGTGAATGATGAGGCTTGGAGATTGGCGGCATGAAAAGCCCAATAAAATATAACCTGACCCTGCTTATGAGTGAAACAAATGAATAATGACAGAAAACTGTTGAGCAACTTTTTTTTAAGATGGAATCCAATCACGTTGTTAAATAATGCAAGAAAAGATTATTTGGCAGCATGGCGAAACTATAGTGCGATTTTTGGCAATCGCGTAATCGTTGTCGGTTTAGGCGCCATGTTTGCTCTGATAGTTTTATGCGTCGATTTGAATGACTATTTATTTAATCCGCCGTTAACTCTTGAGCAAATGAATAAAGATACAGGTAGAGTGATAGGTGTTGACAGTATCAGAAAACAGCCTGCATATTCTATCTTGTTGGACGTTGATGGCCGTCAAGAAAGATTTAGAGTTAACTTTGGCGATTCTCGCGTAAAAAAATCAAACAAAGATGATTTATTTTGGTTGGCAGGAAAAAATATAACCATCTTGTCACAAAGGAAGTTTGATATTTTTTTTTGGAATAGCCATGTATATGAAATATTTCTTGATGGAAAACCTCTGTTTAACGATTACGCAGAGATATACCAGCGCCGCGTAAGCAGTAGGAATAATTCAAAAATATCAATACCGATAGAAATGCTCATTGGCTTTGGTCCATTAATGTACGTTTGGTTTACATATAGAAACAAAAAATAAGGCAAGGAAATAATTATGACTAACAAATTACCCATAGAATTTGCCGAAGTGCTCCATGAAATCATGGAAACCGGCACGATTCCAACATCCACTGCGGACGCTCTTAATAATGCCTTAGGGAACCTCTGATTAATTCAGTTTTTCATGAAAAACCGATGTGCAACCCATTGATTCAACTGGCAGCCGAATTCGAGATAGAGAATTAATCAGAGGTTCCTTAGGTTCGGATTCGATTAGCAGGATGAAAGGTCTGCTGGGGTTTATAGGCGTTGCCGATACTATGTTATCGGTTATGAATAGAAGTGTTCCTTATGTAGGAACGACAGCTGAAATCGGCGAGGTACTATTAACTTTACACTCGGCGGCTACTCAATTAGAAACAGACCATTATGTTTCTGATGCCACTGTGCTGGATTTGGCTGCTTCCAGTTCTGCATTAATCGCCGCCGGTGCCCTTGTGGTTGGCGCTGCGGCAACACCCGCCGTTCTGGCAACAGCGATTGGCGGAGTTTTGGTTTCGGCTGTGTTGACTACTATTCCACTAGTAAACAATTCGTTTAATACAAGCCATGTTGCATGGGATGCTTATCAATCGTTAGCCAGTGAGGCGCGTGACTTATTCAACGGGATAAACCAAGTCAATACTGCGGCAAGCTTATTGCCGGATATTATGTTGGCAGCTTATCAACAAGGGGTTTTGTCTCCACTAATGACACAAATTGAACAGTACGGTGATCATTTTTATGAAGTATTGGATGAGCTTAGTAAGTTGTATGATCGTCAAGTGGAACTCAGTGTAGGCCAAAACCCAAATCTGCCTGGGTCACTGTTCGATTTCTTATCGTCGGCTATAGCAAGCCTTCCGGCTAAATCGTTGACTTTTCTGTTCTCTCATCCAAATTACTTAGTAAGGCGGGGTCAGGTCTAGAAATATAGCAAAACCTTTCAAGGATGCTTAATTGCTAGACCTGACCCCGCTTTGTGTGACCCCGTTTTGTGTCCATCGCACCGATTGCGAGAACAACTTTGATGAAATCAAAAATCAGTGCACCCTGAAGGGCATAAAGGGTTTGGGTGGTTTTGTCACCAAGAAGATCAAGCCCTGCCGCCTAATCGTCCGCATGATTGCGTTGATTTACAACTGGTGGCCGCTGTTTGTCCGCTTGGCAGAACCGGATAAGCACTATGAAGCCATCGTCTCCCGGCCATTACTGTTGCATGGCGTCGGCAAACAAACTACGCATGCTGCGCAAAAGACACTCACCATTACCAGCACCCACGCTAGAGCCGCTACTGTGCACGCCGCTTACCGCCGGGTTTGTCAGTTTTTGATGAGCTAAAAGCCATTGCGCCGCAGTTGACGCCCCAGGCCTGTTGGTACCGGCTTCTGAGCGAAGCCATGAAAAAATACCTGAACAGGATGATCTTGAAACCGCCTGAACTGCTCAACTATGGCTAAATGACACCCCCATTTTTCAAAACCAATCGAACAAATACACAAATACCATACTGGAAAGTCTGGCAGTGGCAAGCTCAACTGATTTTTTTAGGGGCCGGGTTAATACGCCGGTTTTCCCGGCAGCCGGCGGCGGGCGCGCCCGATTGGCGGCGGCGCGTGTATTTCGCAGTCAACAGGGCTATACTCAGCTCTCCTAACAACGTAAGGAGATTGAGCATGAAAAAATTGGTTTCAATTCGGGCACTGACCGCCAGGATCAATCGGAAGTTGGCTAAGGAATCGAAGAAATTACTAAAATACCAGCCAAGGTTAAAAAGCGACAATCCGCTGGTCGAATACGCGGTTGTCGATCTGAAAACAAACGCGATCTTGAACTTTCACATGGCCGGCGAAATTCAGGAGTTCGCCAGAGAACTGGGTTGTTTGAGCTTCCTGGAAGAAGTGTCGCTCGAAGCCGACAGTTTGGCGACCTAAAACCAGCCAGACGCGACTAAGCGGAAGCCAGGCTTCCAACCCGACGTGCCCAGGCTCAGGCTTGGGCACTACCGCAAGTTCCCATCCCCCGCATCAGGCGCCAGCTTCAACGATACTTTTGATCGCCGCCAATCCCTGTTCGAATTGGCCGCCGACCATTTTGTCGCAGTTCATCACAACACTCATCGCCTTACCGACCAGATTGTTGCGCCCGGACATGGTCCAGGTCACGACGGTTTCGGCACCAATGCTTTCGAAACTGAATTCGGCAACGTTGCTGGCTTTGAAAGGCTTCAAAAACTCCAGATTAAAGCGGATGAAGCTGTCCGGCCTGCTGTCGACGATGGTCATACTGCCCTGCCCGACCTGGTTGTTGCCCGACCAACGCATTACCGCGCCGACGCCGGCATCCGGGCCTTCGAAACTGTTTCGAGCATTCGGATCCAGCTTGGCCCACGGCGACCAAGCATTCCATTTGCGCAAATCGTTGACCTGGGCGAACACCGCCGAAGCCGGCGCCGCCATCGTTAATGTCCGACTGACGCTAAACGTATCCGGCTGGCGTAAGGCCATAACCGCAAATGCCGCCAGCGCGACGGCGGCCACTATCAGGATCATTTCCAACATGGCAGCTTCCTCCGAGTTTGTATAAGAAAAATAGCGAATTGCGCGGGCTGCTTCCCCGGACCGGTGCCGCTTGCAATTCGACTTGACGATAAATCTGAGCGACCTCAGCTTCTGCAACCAAGCCATAATCGACAGTTTGCCGAAACCTAACGGTGCGGACAAATCCACCGTTAACCAGTGGAATTAGTCACAGCCGGGACCGTCCGCGGCCGATAGATTACTCCCAGCCGTTCAGCCGATCCAGATCAAAAGGATGCCGTTACTAGATTAACCGGGTCCTTTTGCTTGCCGGCCGGCTTACGAAAATCAACATTGCACAGGAGTCGCCATGAAATTTACTTTAGCCCATGTTTTGATCGCCAGCGGCAGCCTGATATGGCCGCTGTCCGGCCAGGCCCAGTCGATACGAGTCGATTACACCGGCACCGTCACCGATATCGGTACTTTGCTGGCCGGGAATGGCGTCGATATCGGTAGCCAGATGACGGGATCGTTTACTTACGATGTCGCTACCGGCGTCGTTAGCCAGTTCAGCCATTCCTTCGCCAACGGCTTTACCGCCAGTCTGGCGACACCGGTTAACCTGTTCGTACAAAACGACCAGCAAAACGGCTCCGCCACGTTAGCGGCGGACGGCTTGATCGTCGGCGGCGCCAGCGTTTCCAACGCCAGTTGGAACGGGCTTGCCAATCCGGCGATGCAATTCGGCTTGCGCCAGGAAAACGCGGCCGGCCAACTCTGGAACGATACGCTGCCGCCGGATTTGTCGGATTGGTCCCTAGTGTCGTTGGCGGCGATCAACGCTCCCGACTGGCGCTGGTTGGACTTTAACGTGCCGAACCTGCCCAGTTTCGCCGACGACCAGATCCGGTTCTCGGTAGCCAGTTACTCGGTCGCAGCCGTGCCGCTGCCGGCCGGGATTTGGCTGTTTTTGTCCGGCGTGATGGCGGCGCTCGGCATCCAAAAACGAAAATCGGTTGCATAAGCTGTTGCATAGGAGTACAGAGACTCGACGGCTCGAATCAGCCGCCAGACAACCGGTGCCGCGGCCCGGACCGAACTCCGGCAACCGCCCGGCCCGAACACTGCGATTCGGCATAGCCCGATCGCCGGTTTAAATTCTTGATGAGGAGAATTGCCATGGTCATAAAAACGTGGATAGTGATTCTGGGCGGTCTGACCGCTGTCGGCCTGTTTGCTCTGATATTCTTCCTGGCGAAGAGTATGGGCATCACCTTCGGCGTCTATGCGGCAGCGATGCTGTTGTTCTACATCCTGGCGGCAACCACGGTTTCCGCCGCGACCGGCTTTTCCGAATTCATGCGCGGCATGTTGGTGGGCAGCAATGCTTCGTTGAACGGGCTGTTGCTACTGGAACTGTTAAGCCAAAGCGGCAATGCCGGCTTGGCCCAGGGAGTGGCGATAGGCTTTTTCGCCTTGAACCTGTTGGCGATTGTCAAATGGATTTCGCAGTTCGAGGTGTACCAGGCGCTGATCGGCTGGTCTAACTGGTGCCTGCCGATGAGTTGGCCCATCGTGCTGCTGGGTTTACTGTTTCTGTTGTTCAGCCTGCTGCTGGCCGCCGTCACCGGCTTTCAAGTGCAGTACCTGAAATTGCAGGGCTTGCGCGTCGATTGGCCGACCGGCACGATTTTCGTCAAGGGCGGACTGGTCAGCAACCTCAACGTCTGGGACACCGCTTTCAACATGGGCAATTTCGCCTTCGTCGACATGAATTCCGGCGATTGGCACATCGCGCACGAATCCGGCCATTCGCTAAATCTGGGTGCATTCGGCTTTATTTTCCATTTACTTGGCGCGGTCGACGAGTGGGTATTCCGCCAAGGCGACGCCTATTCCGAACGTCTGGCCGACAGCAATGCCGGCGCCGGCAACAACATACCGATGTGGGCCTGAACGAACCGGATCGCTTGGCGTATTCGGCAACGGCATACCGGCCGCGCCGGTATGTCGCTTCTCACAGCTTGGGTTAAGCGCGATTTTAGGGCAGACTGTCGCATCCTCTTAGACCGGACGACGCCGATGCCTGTATTCATAGCCAGCAGCCTGATCCTGACCACACTGATCGAAACCCAAAACCCGGTCTTGCCGTTGCTGAATCTGGACGCGGTATGGATGTCCGCAGCCGCAATCGCGGCGCTTTTTCTGTTGGGCGGCTGTCTGAAACGCCTCAGCGGCGCGATCTGGCACGACGGTTTCGCCTGCGCTTGCCTGTGGGCCTGGTACGGTTACTGGAAACCGCTGTTCAGCGAGGGCTCGCCGCAATTCAGCGTGTTTCCGGTGTATTTCGCGCTGCTCGCGGCCTGGATGTTATTCGGCTTTATCAACCGCAGCCCCCGCTTCGATTGGGAATCGCAGGAAACCTTCCGCTATTTCGAGACTTACCTGTCGCGCGCCACGCCGTGCACACTGGCCGCACTGGTACTGGTTTGCCTGGCGCTGCCGGAACATTATCTGTCGTTTCCGCTAGCGATGACCTTCTTCGTCATCCGTAGCGCATTCCAACGCTGTATCGAAATCATCGACCGCCTTTGAGCTTCCGAGGCCATGAATAGTGGTACTCCAGCACGATCAGCCGGCGGCACTGCGGCAAATTAGCCGGCCGCGCTATAATCCGCCGAAAACAGCCAGCAGGAGAAAATCATGGCGGAATCCGGCCCGAACGCCACCATCATCGTTACCATAATCACCGTGATCGGCTCGGTCGCGGTCGCGGTGATCAGCAATTGGGATAAAATTTTCCCCAAACCGCAAGTCTCGCCGCCGCCGGTAATGGCAGTCGCACCGGAGCCGACCGCCAATGCATCCCCTCCCCCCAGCGGCAAGATCCAAGTCGCCCCGCCGGTGCCGATCATCGATATCAGCGGCACTTGGTACAACCCCGCCGCACCGGCCAACGGCTCGCGCATCGTTCAGCAAAATTCCGGTTTTCAATTCAGCAGTTGGGGCATGCTGCCGCAAGGCATAGGCTACGAGTCCAAGGGCAGCGGGACTGTCATCGCCCAGAACATTAGCTACAACTATGTCGCCCAATACCAAAATGGCTGGACCTCGCAGGGCAATTGCAGCGGCACCGTCAGCAGCGACGGCAGCCAGATCAGCGCGACCTGCAGCGACAACGTCTTGGGAACCTTCGTTTCCGCCGGCATCAAGCAGTAAATTCCGCATACGGGCCGCTAAGCGCCGGAAACCGCGGAGCCAAAAAGCCTCGCCAATAATTGAGGCTTAACAGCGACGCAAATTAACGGTTAAACGGGAGTTGCCGCATACCTTCTCCAACGCCGCTGGCGGCGACGCCGCTTAGCTGAACTTGAATTTGGGGTATTTACCGACCTGCTATTTCAAACGCACGTTGAGATATCCTTCGGCCTGCCAGACATATTCACCGAGGAATTTTAGGTTGTTTGATTGCCGCCTGGACTGTAGGCCGATCTCCGCCGCTCGACCGCGAATCGAAGTTTACTCAGCAATTCCGGGCTCCGCCGTTAGTTTACAGGAATAAAAAAATGCGCTCCGCGACTTGATTCGCTGGGTATATGTGAAATACTTCACAGCAGCAAATACCTTTGCGCCGTTCCGGGCTGACTGGGATTGGTCGAGTAAATCTGATTTTGCCGCGCAAGCGCATAGTTGAAAAATGCAATGGACAATCGCCGTACCGGCCGCGTGCCACTGCGCGATGGTTTGCCGAAATAAAGCCGGCGAACCGGTCGACTTCACGTAATCCGGCACCCGATGCGCGGACCAGGACCGGTTGGCCCCAAATGGCGCCAACAGTGCCACCGACAATAATTAAAAATAGTGTTTACCGAACGCCGCCATGCAATCAGAAGTTCTCGCCTGTCTCCATAAAATCCCGTTTTTGGCCGGCATGCCGGAGGAAGCGCTCGCCGCGCTGGCCTCGCGCGCCAAGGTCGTCAAATTCGCCAAAAAAGCCCTGATCATCTCCGAGGGCGACGATACCAGTTCGATGTACATCGTGCTGGCCGGCAAAGTCCGGGTATTCAGCAGCAACGACAAAGACAAGGAAGTGACCTTATTAATCCAAGAAGCCGGCTCCTACTTCGGCGAACTGGCTCTGCTCAGCAACGAGCCGCGTTCCGCCGGCGTCGAGGCCATGGACAAGACGGTTTGCGGCGTGATTGGCAAGGCCGACTTCATCCACTGGCTGAAACAATACCCGGACGCTGCGATCGAGCTGCTTGGGGTGTTGGCGGAAAAGGTGCGGGCGCTGACTGAGAAAGTCAAACAGATGGCGCTGTCCAACGTCTACGAACGCACCATCAAAATTCTGCAGGACATGGCCGACAAGGAAGGCGACATCTACGTGATCCACAACCGCCCGACCCAGCAGGAACTGGCGACCATGGTCGGTTCGTCGCGGGAGATGATCAACAAGGTGATGAAGGAATTGACCAAGGGCGGCTACGTCAGCGTCGACGATAAAACCTTGCGCATTCTGCACACCCCGCCAGCATCCTGGTAGACGGCAAACCCGCCGATTCGACGCGTCTTTTCGCGGCCCGAAACGGCGCCGGAAGCACACAACCACGGTCGCAGCGAGTTAATTATTACCTTGATAACGTGACCACTTCGGCTATATTGCAAAGAAAACGCCACCCTGGAGAAGTAATGCGTTGTCTTGTGATTTGGCTCATGGTTTTATTTTCGCCGCTGTGTTTGGGAGAAACGGAGGTGACGACAGCATGCGGCCAAACGGCATCAGCCACCTTAGTCTCGCTGCAAGGCAGCCTTTATTTCGACCCAGACGGCCACGGCCGCTGGCATGCGGCGCAATTGAACCAAGCGCTTTGCGAGGGCAGTCGCGTCCGGGTCGAAGCGGATAGCCGCGCCACGTTATTGCTGCCTAGCGGCATTACGCTGCGCTTGAGCGGCGGCTCCGTCTTGTCGCTGAATGAGATCGGCCGGCAAAATCCGACGCTGCTGGATCTGGTCAAAGGCTTCGTCCACTTCATCAGCCGCACGCCAAAGCAATTGCAGATCACGACGCCGGTGGCGAACGCCGGCCCCGAGGGCACCGAGTTCGCGCTGCAAGCCGATGCGACCAGCGCCTCGTTGTGGGTCTACGAAGGCGGCGTGCGTTTTTTCAATACCCAGGGCGAAATTCGCCTGCACCCCGGCGAATCCGGACAAACCTTACTCGGCCAAGCGCCCAGAGCGCAGATAGACATCAAGCCGCGCGATGCGGTGAGTTGGGCTCTGTACTATCCGCCCTTGCTGAATTATTCGGAGCAGGCCCAAGCCGCCGATCCCGAGTTGCGTGCCGCGATAACCGAATTTCACCGCGGCCGCACCGATCTGGCTCTGACGGCCTTGTCCGCCCTGCCGCCGGAGCGGCAATCGTTGCAGTATCTTAAAGTCCGCGGCGCGATGCGGCTCAGCGTCGGCCAAACCGACGCGGCATTGCAGGACATTCGAGCGTTGTTGGCCGCCAACCCGCACGATGCCGACGCCTTGGCCTTGCATTCGATTCTGGCCTTGAGCCAAAACCGCAAGGCGGAAGCCGAAGCGCTGGCCGCGGAAGCGGTCGCCGCCGACGGCGGATCGGCCGCGGCCCATTCTGCTTTGTCTTACGCCCGACAAGGCCGCTTCGATCTGGAACAGGCGCTGGCGTCCGCCGAGCGTGCCGCGGAACTGGCGCCGCAGGATGCCTTGGTTTGGGCTCGGTTGGCCGAATTGCAACTGGCGCTGGGCCGGCGTCAAGCAAGTCGGGACTCTGCCGACAAGGCCTTTCAGCTCAATCCCGATCTGGAACGCACCCAGACCGTGGCCGGTTTCTCGCAGCTGTTCGATACCGAAATCGACCAAGCCCGCCGCAGTTTCGAAACTGCGATCCGCTTGGATTCCAGCTCGCCGCTGGCCCGGCTGGGTTTGGGACTGGCGAAAATCCGCGGCGGGGACCTGGAACAGGGCCGACAGGAGCTGGAAATCGCTGCGGTGCTCGACCCGGAAAACTCGCTGATCCGCAGCTACCTGGGCAAAGCCTATTACGAAGAACGCCGCGACCGCCTCGCCGCCGACCAGCTCGAACTGGCCAAGGAACGCGACCCGAACGATCCAACCCCGTATTTTTACGACGCCATCCGCAAGCAAACCACCAACCGGCCAATCGAGGCGTTGGCGGATATGCAGCAAGCGGTCGAACTCAACGACAAACGCGGGGTTTACCGCTCCAAGTTGCTGCTGGACGAAGATGCGGCCGCCCGCACCGCGAATCTGGCCAGAATTTATAACGACCTTGGGTTTGGCAGAGTAGCGTTGAAGCAAGCCTGGAATGCGCTGGGCTACAATTCGGCCGATCCGACCGCACACCGATTCCTGGCGGACGCTTACCAGGGCCTGCCCGGCCAGCGAGTAGCCAGAGCCAGCGAGTTGTTGCAAGCCCAATTGCTGCAGCCGATCAACATCACCCCGGTGCAACCGCAGCTGACTAACGAAAACATCGGCATTCTTAATAACACCGGTCCCGGCAGCCTATCGGTCAACGAATACGATCCGCTGTACACCGCCAACGGTGCGCATATCGTCCTGAACGGCGCCTACGGTAGCCGCGACACCAAAACCGACAGCGCCATCGTTTCCGGCGTTTACAACAATCTGTCGATGAGCCTGGGCCAATTCCATTACCAAACCGACGGCTTTCGCCAAAACGACGACTACCAGCAAAACATCTACGATGCGTTTGCCCAATATGCTTTTTCTTCGGACTTCAATATGCAGGTGGAGCTGAAGTCGGAGAACCTGAGAACCGGCGACTTACCTACCCGGCTTAATGGCGTACACGACGCCGATCTACGCCAGACCATCAAGCAGAACACCGCCAGACTCGGAGGTCATTACAAAATCGATTCAGAACAAGACGTGATCGGCTCTTTCTTTTATACATCACGAAGAGACGTTATACATAACAACACCGTGAGATATGATAAGTTCGATCCGTTTTTCGATAATATGGATATATTGAGGCTTGGCAATGAGAATCGGGGACACCAAACAGAATTGCAATATATTTATCATCCTGACTCGTTTGAGTTAATCTTCGGCGTTGGCCATCTGGAAATGGAGAATAGAGAGCGCATAAACAACACGAATATATTTATCAATCCTCCACCCAGTCCACTCATCGATATCACGAACACAACCAGCCAAACCCACCACTTCAATAGCTATCTATATACAAAAAAATACCTACCTGGAAATGTCACCACCACGGTTGGCCTAAGTTTCGATTATTTGGACAATGATCTAACAGACTTTAATGGCGGCATCTTTTTTGATGACGGTTCCTCTATCATTAAAACCCAAAATCCAAAGTTAGCCAAACGACAGCAACTCAATCCCAAATTCGGTATTTCCTGGAGCCCATTCCAAAATTTAACCTTGCGGGGAGCGGTGTTCAAAACCTTGACCCGACGCTTGGCGGCCAATCAAACCATCGAACCTACTCAAATCGCCGGCTTCAACCAATTTTTTGACGACAATTATCACGCCCGCGCTTGGCGTTATGGTGTTGGTTTGGATTATCGTCCGACCCAGACCCTATTTGCCGGCGGTGAGTTGAGTTGGCGAGACAGCCGGCAACCACTGGGCAATGTCTCCAATCCACTGGACAGAAATGAACTGGGACACTTGGCTTATCTGTACTGGGCGCCGCTGGAATGGTTGGCTTTACGCGCTGAATACCGCTTCGATAAACATAACCGCTCATTCGCTCTCGGCCATGGCGACGATATTTTTCCGCAAAGCGTGGCAACTCACCAAGTGCCATTAGCGGTGAATTTCTTTCATCCTTCCGGGGTTTACACTAGATTTACCGGAACTTACGTCAACCAGCAGGTTGCAAATGTAGCCAATTCGCTGGAAAATCCGCTATCTTATCGGAGCGAGAATTTCTGGACTTTCGACACTTCAGTGGGATACCGGTTTCCGAAACGATTCGGCACTATTAATTTTGAAGTTCGAAATTTATTCGACAATAAATTTAATTACCAAAGCACTTTTGATGGCAGCGGCCCGCAACTCAGCCCTTACATTCCTGAGCGGCAATTATTCGTAAAACTAAGCCTGTTTTACTAATAAATAAAGTTTAGGATTTTATTAAAATGCAGGAGAAAATAATGACTATAAATAAAATCAACAAGATTCCTCTTACTCTGCTATTCGTCGGAATATTCGGCACGGGCTGCCAAATAATCGATTCAACAAACGAAACCTTCGTAAAAAATAATGTCGGCTTGAGTAACGGCATAGACTTCGACTCGACCGAATTGGTCGTAATCGACCCCGAAACCGGCGAGCAACTGACGGCCTGTTTACAACCGAGCGAAACGAAAGACCGGCCGGCGGCAGCAAAAACCGAAGCCAATAAACAAGCCTGCCAAGTCGAATTGTTTGTGGACGGTAACAATCCGGCTATTCGAACAGCCATCGAGTTAAGTAAACGTCCGATAGAAGGCCAAATTAGAAGAGACGGCCAGCAGAAGCCAGCACGGTTCGTCACCACCTTGACTGCTCTGTACAAGGGCTCCAACTGTTACACTGTAACATCTGGTGGAACCCAATATGAATTCTGCGGCAGACGCCGATAACTGGTTAAATCGAACAATGCGGCAGGAATTAGCCCGCCGCACTTCAACTGACGTTAAAGCCATGAAGCGCCGAAAGCTTTAAACATCGCTCTAATTTATTTGACCATGTAACGTTTGGAAGGACTGGAATCAGATTTCATTGAGCACGTTTTCAGCCAACCAAGTCCATGTGTCCATCTGATCGCGTGGCTTTTCCGACTTTCGCTTCCGACGGGCAACTATTTCAGATATTTTTCGGCACGGCTTCGAATGAGCTCAATGTACTGCTATTTTTACATGGTAACGAATGGCTTATAAACCATTCCCAGGCCGCTAAAACATTCGTATAAAAAATCGGCTCCTTAGCTTAGCTACCGACACCCCCGAAGCAAAACCACTATCGCGATGCTCCAGCGCCTAATCCGGCCGTTAATAATCGCTGCAATTGCCGGCTCGATTGCTGGTGCCGTAACTAACGCGGCCAATCTGGAACTCCCCAGCCAAGACGCCCTATTCCGCCTGCGCGGGCCGCTGCCGGCGCCGGAGCAGGTGGCCATCGTTGCGATGGACGAAGCGTCGGAGAACCAGCTCGGCGTCGGCCAGGACCTGACGCGCTGGCGTGCGTTCCATGCCCGCTTGATTCAGCAATTGCAGCAGCAAGGGGTAAAGCTGGTCGTGTTCGATCTGCAATTCATCGCCGCCAACCCGGCGGTCGATCCGGCTCTGGCCGGCGCGATGCGGGCAGCCGGCAACGTGCTGATCGGCGAATGCGTGCAGAAATTCCGCCGCGGCAGCGCCGATTTCTTCGGCCGCGAGGAATGCTCGGAAACCAACAAACAAACCGCCGTCGCGCTGGAAGGCAACGCCGACGCGGAATTGCCGGAGCAATTGGTGGCGATGCGCCAAATCCGGGCGACGCCGGCGATTGCCGCCGCGGCGTTGGACAGCGCACCGTTTTATCTGGCCAACGACGCCGAGGACGCCAAAGTGCGCGAAGTCTGGACCTTCTTCGACGCCCTGGCCGACGCGCCCAGCCTGCCGGTATTGGCCTGGTCTTACACCCGGCAACCGGCAACCGCTTTCGCCGACAGCGGCCAATCCGGCTCGGCCTGGCTGACCGAGCGGCGCCGGGACTGCCTGGCCGCCGAAGATCGCCCGGCACCGACCGGCCTGGGCGCCGATTTCGACAAACTGCTGTGCGACGGCGACAGCCGCTACCTGAATTATTACGGCCCGCCGAAAACGCTGCGCATGGAGTCTTACGTCGACGTCTATTCCGGCAAAATCGGCGATCTACGCGACAAAGTGGTGTTCGTCGGCCGCGCCAACCGCCAATTTTCGCCGGGCAAAACCGATTTTTTCCCGACACCGTTCTCCGACTCGCACACCGGCAAAATGGCCGGCGTCGAGATCATGGCCACCCAGTTCGCCAACCTGAGCCAAGGCGCATTCATCGAAATCCCGATGCCGTTTTGGGCCGTTTCCGGCCTGTTCGGCCTGGCCGTCGCCGGATTGCTGAACAGCCGGCGCAAGCGCCGCGGTCTGCTGGCCAGCGCCTTGTTGGCCGCCGGCTATGCCGGCTTTGCCTTCTATGCCTTTACCGCGTTGCGCTGGTGGTTACCGCTAGCCGGACCGTTATTGGTGCAATTACCGTTGTCGTGGCTGCTGGCATTGGCCTGGTCGCGTTACGATCTGCTCTGCGAACGCAAGCGTCTGTTGCACTTCGTGCGCCAAGTGTTTCCGCAATGGGCCACGTTCTTGCCGGCGGCGCCCGGCGCCTGGGAGGCCGAACGGCATTTGCCGCCGGCCCGGCCGGAACGGGACGTCAGCGGCCTGTGCCTGGCCACCGACATCGCCGGTTACACGGCAATCGCCGCCCAACATTCGCCGCGGGAAATGTGGCAGTTGCTCAATGCCTATTACCAGGTACTGGGCCATCCGGTGATGTCCCACCAGGGCATGATTGCCGACGTCACCGGCGATGCGATGATGGCGATTTGGTGCGAACTGCCGCCGGCCAAACAAAAGCTGTGCGCCTGCCTGGCGGCGCTGGATATGGCCGCCGCCGTGGCCGCGTTCAATCAAGCCTCGCCGCTGGCGCCGCTAGCGACCCGCATCGGCCTGCACGAAGGCGACTTGACCTTGGGCCGATTGGAAGCCGGCCGGACCAGCCATTACCGCGCTATCGGCGACACGGTCAACACCGCGTCGCGGATTCAAGGCGTCAATACGCCGTTGGGAACGAGGATACTGGCGACGGCCGGCATCGCCGCCGATCTGGAAGGCATCGTTAGCCGCCCGGTCGGCAGCTTCCGCGTGGTCGGCCGCGCCGAGCCGGTGGAATTGGTGGAAATCGTCGGCCGCGGCGAGGCCAAACCGAATCCGGCACATAGCCGCTTTGCAGAAGGCCTTGCCGCGTTTCGCTCCGGCGACTGGGCCGAGGCGGCGCGGAGCTTGCAAGCCGCGCTGCAACTCGATGCCGATGACGGCCCCAGCCGGTTTTACCTGCACAAAGCCCTGGAGTTTCGGCAAAACCCACCCGAGCGCTGGGATGGCGTGGTGGTATTGGACGCTAAATGAACTCCACCCGGCGTAAGGGTACGGTTGGCAAGCCGGCAGGCCTCCCGGAAGCATTCGGCGCAAACGGTTACAGCATCACGGCCGGCGGGTTTTTCGGTTGTCTCGGCGCCCGCAGCGATGCGGTATTCTGGTTGACGATAGCATCGAAGAAGCGGTCGAACGGCACCGGTTTGCCGAATAAATAGCCCTGGAAACAACGGCAATTCTTACTCAACAGCATCTCGAACTGTTCGTCGGTTTCAACGCCTTCGGCGATGGTATCCAGCTCCAGGCTGCTCGCCATTGCCAACACGGTCCTGACAATCGCCCGGTCGTTGGCGTCGGCCACGATATCGCGTACAAACGATTGGTCGATCTTCAATTGATCGATCGGCAGGCTTTTCAAGTAACGCAGGCAGGAATAGCCGGTACCGAAATCGTCCAGCGAGATTTGAATGCCCAGTTGTTTCAACGCCGCCATGGTCGGTACGACGCTGTTGGTATCGTCCAACAGCATGCTTTCGGTCAATTCCAATTTGAGCAGGTCCGGGCGGCGGATATCGTGTAGCTGCAGCGCCGACCTGACCTGGTCGATAAAATCCCGCTGCCGGAACTGGCGCGGACTGACATTGATCGACAAGGTCAATTCCCGCGTGCGCGGATGCGATTGCCAAGCCGCCAGATGGGCGCAGGCCGTTTCGATGACCCAGCGGCCGACTTCCAGAATCAGGTCCGACTCCTCGGCAATCGGGATAAATTGGGGCGGCAGCAACAATCCCTGTTCCGGGTGGCGCCAGCGGATCAACGCCTCGGCACCGAGCGGCGCCCCCGAAGCCAACACCTGAATCTGGTAATACAATTCGAGCTGGCCGGCCAAAACGGCATGACTCAACGCCCGCTCCAGCGCGGCCCGTTTTTCGATCGCGATCTGCAGCATCGGATCGAAAAAACACAGCGTATTGCGGCTGGTTTTCTTGGCCTGGTACATGGCGATGTCGGCCTGTTTCAACAAATCCTCGGCCAGCTGCGGCTGCGTAGCCTGGTTGAAGAGGCTGATGCCGATACTCGGCGTACTTCGGTGTTGGTGGTTGCCGAGCCGGTAGGGCTGGTTCAAGGTCTGCAACACCTTGTTGGCCACCTGCTCGGCACAGGCGGCCGCTTCGACGCCCGCCGGACTCAGATTTTCCAACATCACGACAAATTCGTCGCCGCCCAGGCGGGCGACCGTGTCGCCTTCCCGAACGCACAGTTTCAGCCGATCGGCCACTTGCAGCAATAATAAATCACCGACATCGTGGCCCAACGTATCGTTGAGAATCTTGAAATTATCCAAATCCAGAAACAGCAAGGCGCCGCCCAAACCGCTGCGGGCACTGGCGACCAAGGCTTGTTTCAACCGGTCCAGCAGCAGGCGGCGGTTGGCCAGGCTGGTCAACGGATCGTAGAACGCTAATCGTTCGATTTTTTCCGCAGCCGCCTTGCTGTTGGTGATGTCGGTATGCGTTGCGACGTAATGGGTCAGATTGCCGGCATCGTCTTTCACCGCGGTAATGGTCAGTAACTCCGGATAAACTTCGCCGGACTTGCGCCGATTCCAGATCTCGCCGCTCCACGATCCGGTTTCGCAGATCGTCGCCCACATCGCCTCGTAAAACGCCTGCCCCTGCCGGCCCGATTTCAGCAGGCGCGAATTTTTGCCTATCACCTCGGTGTCGCAATAACCGGTAATGGCCGAGAACGCCCGGTTTACCCGCAGAATTTCGCCGTTGGCATCGGTTACCACCATACCTTCCTGAGACTCGAACGCCACCGCCGCTACGCGCAATTCGGCTTCCGCTTGCTTGCGTGCAGTAATGTCCCTGGAGGAATTGAACAGTACCGGTTTTCCGTCCAACTCGAGCGGATAACCGCTGACTTCGACCTGAAAAACGGCCCCGTCCTTACGCCTATGCACGGTTTCGAACTGGTAACGCACGGGCCGCTCGAATTGTTTTCTGAACGCGGCGAACAGTTCGCCGGCATTCGCAAAGCCGGCATCCCAGTGGCAGACGTTCATACCGATCACTTCTTCCCGGCTGTAACCCAGCATGTCGCAAAACGAGTTGCTGGCTTCGATCACGTTACCTTCGGCGTTTAGAATGTGGATACCGTCGCTGGCGTTGTGCAGTAACGCGATATTTTTTTCGCTTTCGCTACGCAGTTGCTTGGTTTGCCTGTCGACCTGGCGCTCGATCGCCGCGTTGCGGCCGGTGATGGCCAATAACAACGCCTGCAACAAACTGACCAACACCAAACCGGCCGCCAATACGGTCCAGGCCAGTAACGAGCGGTTGGCCGCCATGTACTCTCGAGTCGGATACACGCTGGCCGACCAAGTCCGGCCGTTGAACTGAATCGCGCCGGTCCAGGTAAAACGGCTCAGCGTCGCGTCGGTCGACGCACCGTAACGGTACAACAATTGGTTGTCGGCGGGCGCACCGCTATCTTCGAGCCTGAACGCCAAACCCAGGGGCAGCATGGTTTCGAGTTGGTGCTGCAGCATATCCGCGATCCGAAACACGCCGACGGCAAAGCCGCTAGGCGTTTTCCGCCCGGCTGGGCCGGGCGCGGACGGCGAATCTTCGCCATAAACCGGGTGCAACAGCAATACGCCGCTGCTGACGCCGCTTTCCTGCACCAAGCGTAGCGGCGCCGAGGCGGTCAGTTCGTTGCGCCTGACCGCCTCGTTGATCGCGGCCAGTCGCAACGGGTCGGACGCGATGTCGTAGCCCAGCGCCAGGCGGTTCTTATCCAGCGGCGTAATGAAACGTACAGCTACATAGCTCTCGCGCGCACTGGCCGGAACCAATTTTCCGGACGCGTCTCTTTCGGTGATGCGAATCTCGGGCAAGCGCAATTCTTTCCGCATCGCCGTTTCGAAATCCGCCTTGTCCCGGTAACGCACCACCGGGTTCCAGCTCAAGGCCTGCAGATCGGGATGTTCGGCGAAACTGAGCCTGGTGAAGCGGTCGAAGTCGGCAAAGGTCAATTGCGGATAGGCATACACCAAGTTGGAGACCGACTCGACCAAATCGCCGTAGGCGAGCAACTTGGCCAGCAACTGGTTGTTCAATGCCGAGCCGTAAGCGGAAATTTCCTGCTTGATCCGGTTGGTTTCGGTATTCGACACGTAAATAAAGGCCGCGACGATACCGACGGTAATGGTCAACGCAGGTAGCGCCACAAGTTTGATCCGGGCTTGGCGTAGCCGGTTTTGCCGTTGCAGCGCGATCATCGCCATCGGCCCGAACAACAAGGTACCGATCGAATCGCCGATCCACCAGTTCCACCAGTTGAAAAGCAATTCGCCATGGGAGATCACGCCGAATCCGGCCAAAGCCAGATTGGCGACAGATGCCGAAACCAGGCAACTCACCGGTCCCGCCAGCAACAACAGCGACAGGATATGCTGATCGGTATCCAGCGCGTGCCAGGCGTCTTTTAAAAAATGTTTGACCAAGGCTGCCGCGGCCCAGGCCTGCAAAACCGCACCCGAGCCGATAAGCGCAGCCACCGACACGCCGTTCAGGCCCAAGCTGCCGTGCCGGCCGGCCACCCACAGGTTCAATGCCAGCGAACCGAAACCGACGCCAGGCAGCATACGGTATCCCGAGCAAAGCACCGCGCCGAACGCCACTCCGGCCGCCGGGAACACTGCCGAGGCATAACCGGGCGCGATCGCCAGCTCCAGGCCCACCGCCCCTAACAAAAAGTAAGAGACGCAGAGAAGCAGCGAGCGACCAAGCCAGGCCCAATTCAGAAAATGGGGATTGTTTTTTGTATCAGGCAATGCGAGTCGTGAACATGGATTGATTAAATCCGCCGGACTGGAGGCCGAAGCCATCCGGCGTCGTGTAAGTATAGCCTTACATCATACCACCCAGATGCGGCCATCACGGGCAGATTAACGCTGCAATTGCGCCGGAACTGCGCGGTAGAATTCCGCGGGCACGAAAAACTGCCTCCGCACCTACCGCCGCTCCGGCACCAATAAATCCAAAATGCGCGGCGGATGAATTTACTTATGGGAAGTCACCCTACACCTAACGTCATTTGCCGGAGCGGCTTGCCGCCAAAACCAGCCCGATAATATTCGAAGGCATTACGGTTTATTGGAGTTGCCGGACACGTTCGCCTTCAACGCAAATGTTCTCGGTAAACGAGATGGAATAGAACTTTCCTCCCATGATCTCGCAGTCTTTTTTCATCCTTTCGAATTTATTGTCCAGCCAAAACATCGCCAACGCTATTAGCGCAATACAAATCAGAACTAGAATGCTGACAGATCGATCCGAGTTTAAAGCCATGAATTTGCCGGTCTTTATTTTTGCCAATTTTTGAAGTGCGTTATTTTGCGACAGGCGCAAACTCGAGTACAGCTCGAATTAAGACTTACCATCTGCAATTCGAGACGATCGCCAAGGCGTTTGCCGATAGGGTAAAGGATTGGGGTTGCCAGCTCGGCATAGCCATAAGGCGCAAGTGGACTGCGGCGGTGCCTGGCAGGATAATGTCTTCGTCGAACGATTTTGGCGATCGGTCAAATACGAGCGCTTCTACCTGCATGCTTACCACTCCGTCGACCGAGCTCGGGCTTCAATCTTGGCGTATTTAGAGTGTTATAGCCACTAACAGCCGCATGCCAGCCTGAAACGAAAAGCCCGTTATGACGATGGGCTGCCGAACCTTAACTTGCGTGCCAAACCCTGACGGTGATTTCACTTTAAATCACAGGGGCCTCTTCTGTCAGGAGAATTCAAATGCGCGATATGGATTGCTGTAGTTTCACTTTGAAAAGTTCCTAACCTAGCGTGGCGTTCGAGAGGGATGCGCCAAAAGCGGCGCCTCCATCGACTTTGCATTATTTGACATCACGGGATACTGAAAATGAATAGTTTAACCATTAAAAAAAGCGTTTATATCGATGCGACACCCGAAGAGGTATTTGATGCGCTTACTTCATCCAACGATATAGTCAGATATTTCCCATTGAAAAAGGTCACATCCGAATGGCAAGTAGGCGGGGAAATACTGCTAGACGGCGAGGTCGACGGAAATGCTTTCCGAGACTACGGCTTAATTCAAGCCTTGTCTCGCCCCCACCACTTCAAGTACTCCTACTGGAGCGATAATCACGGAACAGAAAGGACACCAGAGAACCATCTGACCGTCGAGTATCGTTTGTCGGCAAAACAACAGGGAACGCAACTCGATCTTGAGCAGGCCAATCTAAGATCGGAAGCGATGTTCAGAGTTATGGATACTGTTTGGGACCACCTACTCGGCAGCTTAGCCAAGTACCTTGAAAGTCGCGCATAACGACACCTTCAACTCCCGTGGGCAGAAATGGCTCTACGAACTAGCGCCGAATGGCCGACCAACGGCCGCTTGCCGAGATTGATCAGAAAGCTTCGAGTGTCCACTTGAAGTCGAAAACGCCAAGGAAACACCCATGCTCTCCGACCGATCGGCATTCGCATCCCCATCTCGATTTCCTTGATAGTACTATCGGAGTTAACATACCCGGTTTATTTGCTGGCGAGCCGTATCGTTCAGCGACGGGCTGACCCGACAGACAGTCGGGCGCCCTATTCCAACCGGCTTCTTTTTTCCATCGATCCGACAACAGTATGAAACTAGCAAAATCTTCCCGCTTTTCCCCTACCTCAGGCCCGGTCGTTACTATCGTTCTGGACGGCGTTGGCATTTCGCCGCGCGAAGACGGCGATGCGGTCAAAGCCGCGCGCACGCCGATGCTGGACAAACTGATGGCCAACTTTCCGATGACCAAATTATTGGCGCACGGTAAGGCCGTCGGCATGCCCAGCGACGAGGACATGGGCAATAGCGAGGTCGGCCATAACGCCATCGGCGCCGGCCGGGTATTCGCCCAAGGCGCCAAACTGGTGGCCGAGTCGATCGCCAGCGGCCACCTGTGGCAAGGCCACGCCTGGCAAGAAGTGGTAGCGGCGGCCAAACAAGGCGGCACGCTGCACTTTCTGGGTTTGTTCTCCGACGGCAACGTGCATTCGCATATCGACCATCTGAAAGCGATGATCGAACGCGCCAAACAGGAAGGCGTCGGCAAAGTCCGCTTACACATCCTGCTCGACGGCCGCGACGTCGGCGAGACTTCGGCTTTAGATTACGTCGATCCGTTCGAAGCCTATCTGGACGGCCTGCGCAGCGCCGATTTCGACGTCGCCGTCGCCTCCGGCGGCGGCCGCATGAAAATTACGATGGACCGCTACGAAGCCGACTGGAGCATGGTGCAACGCGGCTGGGACATCCACGTCAAAGGCGAAGGCCGCCAGTTCGCCAGCGCCCATGAAGCGATCGAAACCTACCGCAACGAACTGGGCGTGATCGACCAGGACTTGCCCGGTTTCGTCATCGCCAAAGACGGCCAGCCGCTCGGCAAAATCGTCGACGGCGACGCCGTGGTGTTCTATAACTTCCGCGGCGACCGTGCCATCGAAATCTCCCGCGCCTTCACCGAGGAAACCTTCTGCCCGTTCCATCGCGGCGCGCTGCCGAAGGTCACCTACGCCGGCATGATGCAATACGACGGCGATACCAAATTGCCGCCGCGCTTTCTGGTCGAACCACCGGCGATCGATAGAACGATGGGCGAATATCTGGCCAAAAACGGCGTATCTCAATACGCGATCAGCGAGACACAAAAATACGGCCACGTCACCTACTTCTGGAACGGCAACCGCTCCGGCAAATTCGACGACGCGCTGGAAACCTACGTCGAGATTCCAAGCGACGTGGTACCGTTCGAACAACGGCCGTGGATGAAATGCGCCGAAATCACCGATGCGTTGATCGCCGCGATCCGTAGCGGCCAATACAAATACTTGCGGGTTAACTACGCCAACGGCGACATGGTCGGCCACACCGGCAATTTCGAAGCGGCGGTCACCGCGATGCAAGGCCTGGACCTGCAATTGGCGCGCTTGATTCCGGTGATTCTGGAAGCGGGCGGCGTGGCATTGATTACCGCCGACCACGGCAATGCCGACGAAATGTACGAGCTAGACAAAAAAGGTAACGTCACCCGCGATGCCGAGGGCCGCACCAAGGCCAAGACCTCACATACATTAAATCCGGTGCCGTTCGTGCTCGTCTCCGGCGAGGCCGATCCGGCTTACAAACTGCGCGACGATTTGGCGGCGCCCGGCTTGTCCAACATTGCCGCGACGGTACTGAATCTGCTGGGCTACGAGGCGCCGCAGGATTACGATCCGAGTTTGATCGTGCCGGCATAAGCCCTGCAACCGCTGCGGGCAGACCACCGTTTCCCGCAGCGGCAGCTATAGTGTTCGATAGGCTGCCAAGCTCAGCAACGCGCAAATGAAAAGGGCCGGAATTCCGGCCCTTTTTGTTGATTAGTCGTTTGCTGTCTTGAACCGTGCCGCGGCACCCAACAAACCGGTGACGAAGAAGGCCGTGCCGACCAGAGTAAAGCGCAGATTCAGTTTTTCCAACGCCAGATCGTCGGTCGCATACAGCATGAAGATCACGGCGATACCGCCCCAGGCCAGAAAGCGCAATGCGGCGGCTATGGCGATTTGGCTCAGGGTTTCCGCGTCGCTGGCCGGCGCATCCATCCGGTAAGCCACAAAGCCGCTGATCAACGCCGGCATGATCCCCCAACGGGCATGGTCGAGGAAGCTGTCCAGGAAAATGAAGTCGTCGCGATGGTAGAAAGTCAGCTCCAGAATGAAAGTGGATATCGAGGTGCTCACCACGAAGCCGACGAACATCATCGCCATGTAAAAGCCGTAGTAGCGGTCGGCCGGCTCCTGCTGGTGGCGGAAGGCGACGCTGCGCAACACGAACACCAGCGCGATCGGCAACACGTAAATCGCGATCGAATAGGCAATCCAGCGCAACGTGGTATAACTGAAATGCGACAGCGGCTTGTCCGGAAATAGAAAGGCGTTGTGCAGCGCCACCGAGACCTCGCGTCCCAAAATCACGCCGAACGCGGTCGCAGCGGCGAAAATCAGCAAGTATTTATAGGTATGCTTCAACCGCGCCTCGTGGACGTTACCGCCCAGTTCCTTTACGGTGGCCCAGATTTCGTTTTCGTTGGCGCTGCCGAATACGACCAGTGCGGCAAGCAGCCGACACAGCAAGCCGCTGAGCCGGTCCAGGTCCTTCAGTAAATTGACGGTCTTGGTGTAATGCGGCTCGGCCTCCTTCCACACCGCGACCTTTTCCGACATTGCGTTATAGGAAATGCAGATTTCGCCCCACTTCAGCGACGGTTCGCTGAACAGCCGCCGGTAAGACGATTGGTCGGCGTAATGCTGGATCCGGTCGAACAACAGGCTGTTATGGGCCCATTTGTACTCGACCGTGGCACCGGCCTTGTCGAAATCGCCGGCGTCTACGCTTTGCACCAGCAGGCGGTCGGCGATTTGGCCCTTGATTTTGTCGTCCACCGCCGACAGGCGGGATTTGATCAGGGCGTTATAGACCTCGACCGCTTTGGTCGGAATCGCGAACGCATCGTGTATGCTATCGCGCAAAATCAGCAGCGGATTGAACGCGCTTTCCCAACCGATCAAAGACAGAACGACACCAGCGGCGATCAGCGGCAGCAGCTTGTTGCCGTCCAAACCGTGCAACAGCTCGACCAGGCTGCCGGCGCGCAGATGGCTGACGATCAAGGTCACCAACGGCTCCAGCGGCAGCCATTGCCAAGTCAATAGACAAAACAAAGCCGCCATTAACGCGCAGTACAAACCGATTCCGGTCAAATAAGTGCTGCGCCGAATGAAGTATTGCGGCAGAGTCGGTTCCGCGCCGAGCTGGATCCGGCGCTTTTGAAACGAACGGTAGGCCAGCACTGCGGCAGCCGCAGCGCCCAGCAACTGAATCGCAAAATTAATCAGAAATTCGATGGTCATTGTTCCTACGGGTTGCTAGAGAGATGGAGCCGCGGCCAAAGCCGCGGGCTATCGACCATTCTAATGCAAAGCCGCCGCAGTTCGCGACCGTGTCGGCAGGTCAGGCCGATAGGGCTAACGAATCTTCCAGCGCAATTTCCAATTCCGCCAGCGCGATTTCCGACAAACCTAGCCGCGCAACTTCTTCGCTGCTAGAGACTACCAAGTCCGGTTGAGGCCGGGAGGCGATACCCAATTTGTACGCCACCATGTCCGCCACCCGCACCACCAATTCCACCGTGCCGGTATCCTCGGTAACCGGTTGGTGGTGCGACTCGGCGACTGCGCAATAAATTTCCGGCAAATTCCATGAACGCAGCAGCCAGGCGCCTTTCGCCTCGTGTTGCCGTATTACCACTTCGCACTGCAAGTCTTCCGGCAAATTCAGCGTGGGATTCTTGGCTCGCAAATCCTCCAGACAGCGCAACAACAGCAGTTCGCCGATGTCGTGAAACAAACCGGCCATGAACGCTTCTTCGGCAATGGCCTGGAATGACAGCCGTTTAGCCAGCCATTCGGCGCCCAAAGCCACCGCCACGCTGTGCTGCCACAGCTTGACCAGGCATTGTTGCATGGCAGGATCTTTGGCCGTGAACATGCCCTTCTGCATCACCAAGGTCGCGATCTGGACGATACGCGGCAAGCCGAGGCGGACGACGGCATCCTTGACCGTGTTGACCGAACTCAGGCCGGCATAAAACGACGAATTCGCCACCCGCAGAATCTGGCTGGCCAAACTGGCGTCCATCGCCAGTTGTTTGGCAATCGCATCCAGCGAGCGGTTTTCGTCTTGCAAGGCTTGGCGTAGTTCGGTTACCGCGCGCGGAAACACCGGCAAGGCGCCGGCACCGCTGGCAATGGATTCGTCGATCAAATCGGTCAGTGACTTTTCGCTCATGGCATTCGGTTCGTCAATTTATCGGCTGCCCAGCAAACGGCGCAGCTCATAGAGGGGGCGGGGTTTGCCGAAACGCGGCAAATCCCGTATCACCTCCTGCAGCGAGGTGATACCGGCGGCGGCCTTGACCAGTCCGTCTTCTACCAAGGTCACCATGCCCGCGGTCTCCAGGCTGACCCGGCGGATTTCGTAGGAGGTCTTGCGCTGCAGGATCGCTTCTTTGACCCATTCGTTCATCGACAACAACTCGAACACGCAAACCCGTCCGGAATAACCGGTAAAGCGGCATTTATCGCAACCCTTGCCCAACAGAAAATTGGCACCGACCATATCGTCCGTTGTTAAATTCAAGCGCCGGAGCAAGGCCGGATCGGGTTGGAACGGTTCCGCGCAATGGCGGCAGACCCGGCGCAACAGGCGCTGGGCGACCACCGAAACCACGGTCGACGAAATCAAAAAGGCCTCGATCTCCATGTTCAGCAGCCGCAGCAGGCCGCCTATGCTGTCCTCGGTATGGAACGTAGTCAACACCTTGTGGCCGGTCAGCGCAGCCTGGATCGCCGTATCGGCCGAGAACCGGTCGCGAATCTCGCCCAGCACGATGATGTCCGGGTCCTGGCGCACGATATGGCGCAAAGTTTCCTCGTAAGTCAAATTGATCTTCGGGTTGATCGAACACTGGGCGACGCCGTCGATCACGTATTCGACCGGGTCCTCCGCCGTAACGATGCTGACCTCAGGTGCATTCAAATAATCCACCGCACTGTACAAAGTCGTGGTTTTGCCCGAACCGGTGGGTCCGGTGATGATGACAACGCCGGTCGGTACGTCCAGCGAGTCCTGGATGAAGCGTTCCAACATCAGCGGCGCCATGCCCACTTCGTGTATATCCAGCAATTCGGTCTTGCGGTTCAACAAGCGTAGTACGACTTTCTCGCCGTTGATCGTACTGAAGAACGAGGCCCGCATGTCGACCACGTGATTGGAGGCGATTTGTTCGAACAATACCCGGCCGTCCTGGTGCCGGCGCTTTTCGGCGATATCGGCGCCAGCCATGACCTTGATCCGGCTGATCAAGGCCTGAGCCATCGTTACTGGCAAATCCCGATAGTGCACCATCATGCCGTCGATCCGGAAACGGATGCGCAGCTTGTGCTCCAGCGGTTCGATATGGATATCGCTGGCGGCCTGGCGGATTGCATCCTCGAAGATACGGTTGACCACCGCGACGGCCGACTGCTCGCCGACCGCAGTTTTCTCCGACTGAGTGTTGCGTTCGTAATTCAGCAGAAAACGCATGATCTGCGAATAACGCCCGACCGCCGGAATCACCTCGGCACCAAGCACTTGCCGCGCGGTTTCGATCGCAGCTTGGTCCAACGGATCGCCAAAAGCCACCAGCACGCCGTCGACCTGCTTTTCGATCGGCAGGAAGCAGTGCTTGTTGGCCGATTTCAGCATCGGTTTGGTCATCAAACTTTGGTCGACGTTGACGACGCTGAGATCGATCACCGATATCCCCATCAGATCCGCCAGCACCTCCAGCATTCTCGATTCGGAAATCAGATTGCGCTCGACCAGTATCTCGCCCAGACGCTTGCGTCCGGCCTCTTGCTGCTGCGCCAGCGCCAATTGCAGATCACCATCGCTGATAAAACCGAATTCGACCAGGAACAGGCCCAATTTGACTTTCACCGGGTGGCTGCGGAATACCTTGACCAACTGCTCGTGCGTGACGTAACCCAGATCGCACAAAACCACCAGAATGGGCTTGGGCGACTCCAGCTTGCCTTGCACGCGCTGGGCGTATTTCAGCTTGGCGCCATCGAGTACGCCCTGCTCGACCAGAAGCAGGAGAAAGGATTCGGTAAAGCTATTGCCGGAACCGGCAGCACTGCCATCGCTGGGTTTCATTGCTGCCTTGAGCTTACGATCGATAGTGATCGGAACAAATGGGACACGGGCTTGAATCGGCCAAGAATTCGGCGGTCGGAAAATATTGGCATTAAGGTACTAATTTATACCGTGCAATACAACGTTAAATTGTTCGGGGGCTTATCGGTATCGATGCAATCGCTGCGCTTGCGAGGCCCGCTGCGCGGCATCCCGCACTCGAACTGCACACTCCGCCGAGTGTGCGCAGCAGAATGTGGGTTGTTTCATCCCCGCCGTTTAACGCTAATTTGTCGCGGCGGGAAAGCAATTATTGCCCCCGCCCGAATTATTACCGGCATTCCTTTCCGGCAGGCCTTTCGATTGCGACCGGTATATCGGGGCGGAGCCGATAAACAGTCTGCTAAACACCGTTTAGCCTGTGTTTGGCAAACGAAGTGCCAGAGAAGGCTTGGATACGTTCAGCCCGAACGGAACGTTGGGGGGAAAATAGGGCTAGGTCAAAGCCGCCCGAACTGCGCTCGGTCGATTTGATTGGACAGCGCGCGCCATTCTGCGCTTGAATGAGTTTGCAGTTCCGTTTCGCCAATCCTGTTAATGCTTTGAATTCGGAGGTTGTCATGGACAAATATTTACTGGGTTTCATTTTGGTTGTGTTTCTGGCCTGGGCGCCAGCCCCGGCCTTCGCCGCCACCGACGCCGCCAATGGCGGCGCGGCGGCTTCTGCTGCGGGCAATCCTCCCGCTACGGCAAGCGCCGTTTCCGGTAACAAAAACGAAATCGACGGTTTTTCCGGCGCCATCGGCCTGATTTATTTACTCAGCTTTGCCATTCAACAGCTAATCGAACCGTTTAACTTATGGTTCGAGTCCGTAGCAGAAAAATGGGGGCAAAAACGGCCATGGGTCACCAAGAAAACCGTGATTTTTTGCTTTTCATCGCTGGTCGGCACGCTGTTCGCGATGCTGGGTCAAATCGATCTGCTCTCGGTCGGTTTTCTGCAACATCAGGGCGGCAGCCTGTTCGGTTTTCTGGTAACCGGTCTGGTCATCGGCGCCGGCACCGAGTCGGCAAACACCGCGCAGAAATATTTCGATTACGTCAAAAAGCAAAACAAGCCGCCCAAGTCCTGACCCCAACAGCGTTTTGGCCGCATTCGGCTCGAGCCGCACCCCTACGGACACTCCGGCTTCGCGCTTTGGCGCGAAGCC
>NZ_JANIBM010000038.1 GCF_024505045.1 Methylomonas aurea
CACAAATAGAAGCGAAACTCGATCGCGATGGTCCAATATACACCATCTATGAAATTCTCGCCCAAGGGCCGTTGTAAAAAAGCAAAATTTGCAACCAATTGCCTCAGGCTTATTGGCTGATATTGAAAAATTAAAATAGCTGCGGAAGTTAATACGATCGCTAACCAATAGGTCGGGACGATTCTGGCCACACGTGACGCCAGGAATCCGCTAAACGTTCGCCCTTCGGCGCTGAGAGCTATTACAAAACCGCTGATAAGGAAAAACAGGTCTACTCCGAATCGACCGTATTCGAAAAACGCCAAATGCGGAAATTCGAAAATATTTCCGTATAAAACATTAAGCCGAGTATGAGCAGCATTGATGTCGGCAAAATAATGGAAACAAACCACAGAAATTGCCGCCAAAAACCGGTATCCATCTATAAGCTGTATATGTTGATTTGCCATGCTTAGGGAACCTTCGATTAATTCGCTACCGCGTATTTAGGACTCAATTAAATCAATGGCTTGCGCTGCTGTTTTTCTTGAAAACTGAATTAATCAGAGGTTCCTTAACCTTCCTAACGCGACCTACCGTTTAATGAACTGGCAAGATGTACCGGATAGACCAATGTCATTAAGTTAAGGATGGTAAGAGTGGACCATGCCCCCCCCCGATCAAACGCTTTCGTTCGCAGGCATGGCCTACTCCAACAGGATTTGAACAAGCCGATCTGTTCCTTAACTTAATGGCATTGCCGGATAGGCAGCATGCTCCATGTTGCTTAGTTTTTGCTAATAACCTCGTTATAGATAGCGGCTAACTGTGCGTAATTTATTTCAGCCGTATATTTTTCGCTATATGCCCGCTTGGCGTTTAGGCCCATACGAATTTGTTCCGCCGGATTCTCGAATAACCAACGCATCTTCTCCGCTAACTCTCCCGAATTACCGGGCTCGAACAACAGGCCGGTCTCTCCCTCCCGAATGATTTCCGCCAAACTCCCGACCCTGGAAGCAAGCACTGGCAAACCGTTAGCGAATGCTTCCAACAATACCATTGGAAAACCTTCGTACCATACTGAAGGCAGAATCAAAAATCCTGCCCGCTGCATCAACTCGTTAATCGCCCGTCCATTTTGAAAACCCAACAAATGCACGTTATTCAGGCCGGCAAAGCCATCACTTAACTCACCGCTTCCCACCACCGTCAAGACGCGGTCGCCGGTTATCGCGCCCCAAGCGCTAGCCAAAGTGCCAATACCTTTTTCTGGACTGAGTCGCCCGACATATAACGCCTGTTCGTGACAGCGTGCGCCACCGACAGAATCAGTATCTAACGGCGGAGCGATAACGAAGTTAGGTTTAACGCTAATCTTATCTGCGGGGAATCCGGCTTGCACGAATTTACCTTTTGCAAAATCCGTTAATGCAATAAAGCGGTCGACTTTAGTGCTCCAGGTTTCCAGGGTTCTGTGGCGCGAAACCATGTGAGCTACAACTAAACTACCCAATCGGGAATTACGGTAACAACCGTACAAAGCCGCCTGATACGGTGTGCCATCAATGCATTGCTCGCAAATTTTACCTGCACGCATTAAAAAAGCACCCGGACAAATCAGCCGGTAATTGTGTAAAGTTTGAACGACGGGAATACCATTATTTCGGCAAGCATCGTAGATCGAAGGACTGATTTGAGGGAAGAAATTGTGCACATGAACCAGATCCGGATTTAAGCTGCGCAACAGCGCATCTGCGGCGGTTAAACTGGCTTTAGAATAACAAGTCGATAATGCCACTTTAATTTTTCCGCTCAGCCCGCCAGACAGAGCGCTATTGTCGACATTCCACTTCTCGACTACATGGCCATGATGGGCCAACAGTTCCGTTTCGGCGTCAACGACACTATCTTCGCCCCCGGCTTGCTGGTAACGGTTATGAACAATCAGAATTTTCATTTTGACCACGCAACCAAAGAATGAGGCATATTTAGCAAAAAAATCCGCTCCGATACTATTGCCATTTTCGAAAAATCACTCGATAAGCCTCATTTCAGCCCAGTCAACCTGGACAACGCACGCGGTAGAAAGAAACGTTTGAGATGAGCCAGATTCGGCAGAAAGCAACAGATTCTAAATATCCAAGCCGATAAATCGCCCCGATTTTCAAAAAAACCGAATTGGTTAATAAATATTCCTTGAGAAGCATCTAAATCGCCATAAGACTCCGCCATTGCCCTTTTTTGCAAATGAATATAAACGAACTCTCTTCGGCTACCGTCTGGAGATATACAATATAATTTTCCTTGTTGCCAAAAAAAATATTGCCCCAAACGATTTAGGTGCGATGTCATATGCAAAAAGGCCGATCTAGGCGCGATGTCAGCTATTAATTCATCCCGAAAAACAGGCAATTCCAAACCCGCGAATATCGCATCTATTCCGTTGGTCTCGTCAAAATTACAAAACTCCGGAATTGTAAAAATCTTTCGAAAATCCAAACGGGCCCGGCCTTTCCTATATATCGCATTGATTTCGACTGTATTTTTATATAAAGTCATATGCCCTCTACGAAAAATCTTGACATAATCTTGGCTAGCAGCCGCTGCTAACAAGGGGCTTAAATCGCCAAACACCATATCAAAATCGCAATGCCCCCACCAATCATAACCGTCGAAGTATTCCGCTAATAGTTCGCCATACGCTGGTTGAAAATCTGTTAGCTTATATGGCGAATCCAGTGCGAGCGTAAAATCGAAACTAGCTTGAAATCTTTCCTTTAACTCACTAAACCCTGCTCTGACAATCCGGAGATTAGGCGGCAGTTGGAATTTAATCTCAAAATCCACCAAAAATAAAAAATCGATCTTGGGATTATGAGCGCACGACCTGATGAACAGATCGAAGTATGCAGGGCATCTGCCGAAATAGATATTAGCTATTATTAGCTTCATATAAAATCCTACATCTGTTAAATATCGTACCAGCCTACTATTGCGTGCGCCGTTAATACCGACGTTCCGGGGCACTCGCAGGCTGGCTTTGTCGAAGTCCTTGATCGTGGCCCGACCCGCCCCTACCATCCTTAACTTAACAAAACCGTATTAAGGCGGACGGGTATTAAATTTCAAAAGGCCGGAACAATAGGGTTGCGCTAAGCCGATCCCAGATATCGCAATATGCCATCGACAAAGTTCGACGCCATGTTTTCGATCGAAAACCGCGCACTGCTTTCCAATGCACCTTTCTTTAACACCGACAACAGCGCACCATCCCCGAAACATTGACATACGGCCGCCGAGTAAACCTTAATATCGGGCGCGGTAATCATGCCGTTAATCCCATGTTCGAGATATTCTATTTCCGGACTATGATTCGGTATGTCGGTAGTTAATAACGGCAAGCCGGCACTGAAAGCATCCAGAATTGCCAGCCCAACCAAGCCAGGACATAGAAATACCTCCGCCACTCGAAAAATCAGAGCCTTATCCGCTCCGAACAAAGGACCGAGATACTTGATAAACTCATATTGGCGAGAGTAGTCCTCAACCAGCTTACGGTCGACTCCATCACCAACCACCAATAGTATAAAGTCGGATTTGACTTCTTTGACGGCAATTGCGGCATCCAGCAAGAACCGCAGTTTTTTATCCGAGTATAGGCCACCACAGTACAAACCAACTCTCGCGCTGCGCGGAATTTTCAAACGTACTTTTAAATCGTCGACAGCTCCGCCACTATGAGCAGCCAAATCTTCCTTGAAACATGACGTGTCGATGCTATTGTTTAAAATAGTTATTTTGGCTTTCGGATAACCTAATCCCGCAATATATTCAGCAACCCCACTTGTGTAAGCAAACCACCAATCTACCTGAGTCGAAAGAATTTTCTTGATTCTCTCTCTAAAACTATGTGGATCGCCTTGCCGGTTTTGGCCGTGCCCCCAATACGCAAAACGCTTGCACCCCAACCAATGCATCAGCATTAGCAGATAATTATGAAAATGTTTATTGGCCTGCTCGGTTATCACGAAATCCGCCCAGACAATATGACGGACAGCGCTAGGCAGAATATGTAACTTGCCGCTGAACAACCAGAGACTGTGATCGACCACGCAGTATCCGCTACTAACTAGCACATTGTCGCCCTTATTGCGTTCATGAACAGGCGGGGTTCCACACACAACCCTTAATTCATGGCCTGATTGCCCCAGCATTTCCCCCATCAACTCAAACAACGGCATCCGATATTGCTTTAACATCGGTTGGAATATCAATATTTTCATAATATTAAGCGTTATGCAGCCTGACCCTTAGCGAATATTAGATGCATGAAATAACCGGAAATAACTCTAGCCAAATCCACAGTAATATAGATAGGAAACAGTAGTCTTGGACAATTATTCCACCCAAACCACCAACGGGCCTTTATATTCGCCGGAGAACGAATACTCGTAAAGTAATCGAATACGCGTTTTGCCGATAATTGGCTACGCAATGTAGCCATTCCGGTCACATCTACGTGGGAGTAGACTTTGCAATTCCGACAGCTCAGAACACTATATCCAGCCCTTCTGGCTTTATGGCTGAAATCATAATCCGCACCGTAATGCGGCAAATGTACTTCATCGTACAATCCCAACTCCCTAAAAACGGCTACAGGAAATAATGTTCCTCGCCCCGAAGCATGCGTAACAGAAACGACATCGACGTCATCTGGCAAATGGTCCTTTTCGAAACTAACGGGAATCGATTTCGCGGTCAACCAGTTTTGCCGGAATCCTGACGATAAAGGCTTGCCGCTTTTAATGTCGTGCGGAACAGACGTTAACACCGCCCTTGGATATTTAATAACCAATTTAGCGAATTCAGCCAAATAATCACGGGGGATTTCTGTATCATTATTCAATGTCAACAGATAATCTTCAGCAGATGCATTTTCCAATATGTAATTTACACAGACATTTATAGCTCCAGTCCACCACAAACTGCTAGCTGCCGGAATTACAATAACTTCTGGATATCTTCTTCGAATCAAATCCTCGGTACCATCCGTCGAACCATGATCACAAATTACAACAGAGAAATTCCGATTGCTCTGCCCTATTAAACTCTCTAGGCATTTGATCGTAAAGTTGACTCGATTAAAAACAGGAATACAAACCCATATCTTCATAATGTGACATTTAATAGAATATTTTTTGCTTAAGACGATTAGACTTAGCTGGTTGTTGAAAAACAGTTGCGTGGACGTTAGCGTGGTGGCAAATTGGCTAAATATTGTGATTGAACAAAGCATTAACCACTAGATATAGACCGCCTACCGCGCTAAATATAGAAAATCAACTACCTGTTAGACGGCTTTACGAAGTTTATCAATATTATTTACCGACACAACCAGAAAAGAACTAATTAGCATAAACATCAAATTAAGACCGTTTAATCCTCTAAGGTAAGACGATTCCGCCAAATTATGAACCAAAATCCCTAAAAATCCGGTTGCCAAAAAGGCAAAAAGAGCAGGATTTGCTGCTTTAATTATCAATAAATTCCGAAAGTTTTTTAATATAATCAAAAGAAGCATAGCCATGGCAACTATGCCACCCTTAGTGATGACCTCGATATAGCCATTATGCAAATGCGACATTCTAATCCCGTATTTTTTTGTCAACCCATCAAGATTATCAAAACCGTGCCCAACTAAAGGGCTATCAGTAAATGACTGTATCCCACGCTCCCATAATGCGGACCTTCCAGTAAAAGTCGTATCGCGCCCACTAGTTGCCAGAGACTTATTAACTATTTCTTCGCTGTTCATATAAAAAGTTGTCATTACCAGCCCCCCTAATCCAACACCAACAAACAGCACAGCTTTAACCGACGCACTGGCACGCCCAAACAATTTAAAATAAATCATCGAAATTATAGCCACCAAAGAGGCTACAATACTTGTCATGCTATCAGCTTTTAAAACAACATAAGCAGAGGCGACTATTGAAAACGCTGCGACAGACCTCCTTAGCAACCCCCACCCCCCCTTAGTAAAAAACAAATTCACACCGCACCAAATTGAAATCAATACCAAACCACCCAACTTATTGGGGTGATCGGTAATACCTATCCACCGAACCTTTGCAAAGTCTGACGAGTTTATTCCCAATTTAGGATATTTTAAAGCCACGAAAATACTAGCTAATACCATAATTAATGCTAGCGTAAATAACCAGGAGAGAAATTGATTGTGCCTATCATAGAAGGCTAACGCTGTAATGATCGCAATCAGCAACGACGACAGCAAAAATATGAATATCATCAAGGTTGCCTTGGGATCAGTCGACCAAGCAGACGACAAAAGAACGTAGAAAATCAAGCATATAAACAATTTGCTTTTATTCAAAACATCAATAACAATCCTGAAATTTATAAAAAAAAGAACGAAGGTACAAAAAATAAAAACCCGGTGTAAAGGGAGCCTATCCGCACCTCCGCTCATGGTGATGTCTATTCCGAAGTAGTCCCAGAATATGTAACTGAAAAAAACCAAAGCCGTAGCCGTTCTATACTTAAATTCTCTCGTGCCAGCGTTCATATTCTCAATATGTTACGATACTCTTCAATTGTTTTCTCAGCGTTTATATCTGCATTATAGGTCTGCCGAGTATTTTGGTACATTAAGCCAATTTTATCGGCATGACTATCGCCTAGAGCTATATTTAGCTTTCTTGCCCAATCTGCTTCGTCATTTGTCGCAGCCAAAAAACCTGCCTCACCATTCAGCACCATTTCTCTGGTACCATCGATATCGCTGGTAATAATTAGCTTTTTCATTGCCCCAGCCTCTAAAATCGGCCGGGCGAAATGCGGTTCAGTAAACGGGGCGGCTATAATATCCACTTCGGCAATATAATTGGCGATGTCGAAAATTACCCCTGGAAAAAATACTCGCTCCTGCAAACCATTGCGATCAATTATCTCCTGGATTTGCAGTCGCAAGTTTTTCTTGCCAGTTAATATGCGTAACACATTCCGGAGCCGACTTTGGTCGGCGATTCTCTCACCTTCTCCGAACAACACTAACACAGCCTCAGGATGCATATCCTTTATATTAGCGAAAGCCTTTAGCAATGTCAGCGCACCTTTGGCGGGTGTATTCCAACCCAACATGGCGATTATCTTAGACTTCTCGGCGATGCCCAGTTTTTTACGTAAATTGACTGGCTCGACTTTTTCGGGATTAAACTTGTCGAAATTGACAAAATTGGGAATTACTACGCCGCGTTTTTCAGGTTTAACTCGATTCAACTCGGAGTCGCACAGAGCTATTACCACATCGGCGCAGCTTGAAATGATTTTCCTAAAAACTCGATAGCGGAGTTTGAAGTTTCCATACTCAAGAAAGTCTCGCATGTGCCATACCAACGGCACACCCATTGACTTAGTGGCAAGGCCCTCAGCAATCAAAACCGATGAATTGAGATGCACAATATCCGGACGTTCAAAAGCTATTATTTTTTTCATCTCATAATAACTTGGCAGAAGTTTCATATAATGCCTAACGTACACTTTGATATTGTGATAGAACTTGGCGCTTAATGGATTCAATGATTGGTTTTCTATGGTGCAGTGGGGGAGTTTACCGAGCGCGGTATTTATCTTGCATTGGATCCCTGCTTTCCGGTAAAACTCGACTGCCGGACCGTCGGTTATGAAATAAACGACGATATCATATTCTTTCCGCACAAACTCTAACAGATAAAACAAACTCATCGGAGCACCGCCGTTGGCTCCCGAATGTTGCACGTAAAGTATTTTTTTATCCAACATTGCCAATTTCCTTAGCAGGACTTCCCGCAACTATTTTAGATTCCGCAACTGCCTTAACCACTACCGATCCAGCACCAACAATGCTATTACGGCCGATATTGACACCTTTAGTTATTATCGAATTCGCGCCTATAAAAACATTGTCATCAACCATTACAGGTTTTGCCGCTATTTTTTCGTGATCGCCACAATACCGTCTGTTTATCGGATTCTTTGTGTGAAAATCCGTGTCGAAAAGTAAAACATTCGCTCCTATTAGCGCACTTTTACCGATAGAGACACTGATTGCAGCACATATGGCAGACCCACTAAGCCCGCTATCGTCACCAATTTTTAATTCAGCACCCGTCCTTAAGGTCCTCAAAATAACCGGATGATTTACTCCCAGGGCGGTGTATCTGGAATCCGAACACAATACTACACGATCGCCAATCACGATCCTGGAACCCGGAGCCCTCGAAATAATTGGCAACCCGTAAAATGTGCAGCCCCTTCCTATTTCTACTCCATGCATTTTGGCTAGTCCGTAGCCCATTACTCTCCAATATGTTATTTGTAGTTTATTAATACCCTTGAGGAATATACTCATTCTTAAGTTACTTCGCTAAATATGATGTCAACGGATCATTAGGAAAAGAGGTGTTTTCATGTTTATAAGCCCAAATGCCTTGCAGTACATTAACCAATATTTCCATTCTATGCCGTTGCGTATGATGCGCCCGTACAAACCGCGCAGCGTTCATTCCTATTTCTTCGCGTCGCTGATCCGGTAGCGATAATAGCCACTTAACTTTATCCACCGCTTGTTGCGGCGTTTTAAAATAATGGCAATGCTCGCCGTCTTTCAAGATCTGGTCGAATTTAGGCGAATAACCGGAAACATAAGGAATGCCGGTGGCAATGGTATTGAATGGCCGATTCGATTCGTAATACTCGATATCGCTAAATTGAGGAATGCCTATCGCGACTTTGGATTTATTGTATGCATCAACTTGCTTGAAAAAGTCTATCGGACCGCGCGCGCATGAGAATTTTTCCCAGCCTTTTCCGTACAATGCGAATTTGTCGCCAAACTCCTCTTCCAACGCGCCGATCAAAGCCGGCCTTGACTTAGCTCCCGGTGCAGAAGCAAAAGGACGGCGAGACTTCCAATGATTAGCGATCATTACCAAGTCGTTCTCGTAATTACCTTCTGTTCGACCAAGATCACCAAACGAAACTTCATCGTAGCCATGAGGTAAAAGATAGACGTGGCTCGCACCCTTTCTTTTCAGGTATTCCGCCACGCGGCCCAATCCGGAATTGAAACAAACGTCGGTATATTTGATCAGGCTTAGCAAGCACTTCGGGTAAGGCACCACCCAGAAATTACCGAATGGGTCGCCGTTTTCGTTGCAAATTGCCGGCTTGGAAGGCAGGTTTTTAATCTGCCGCATAATTTCCTCATTTAAATGCCCACCCCAAAGCCCGTGCCAATATATGGCGTCGGCAGCAAATTCTCTGGCGATATCGAGCACTTTCTGCGCCATTTCGTCCCAACCATTTTGGCGGCCGTATATACGATAGGAGAAAATTTCCAGCGCTTCCAGTCTTCCTTCATCAAGCATATCGGCGAAAATTTTGCGTCTGGCGCGCTGATCGCCTTCGACGTTTTCAACTGGCAAATATAAAAGCTTTAGTTTTTTCATAGTCTAATATCCATTTTTTAAAAGCCTGCTAATTTTCGCTAATCTGGAACTGGCCGAACGAGCCTCTACAAAACTTCGCAAGATAACTCTAAAATATTTAGCCGGACCAATTACCGTAAATATAAAAAAGCCGATCGCGCCTATTAAAATTTGTAGCGGCAATAACTGAAACGCATTAAGGCCATCCAGTTGCCTAGAAAGTAAATATATTAAAGCCGAAATCCAGGCGCCGGCCACTAGCTGGGAGGCCAATATTTTGAAGCTAAGCCCAAAACGGATGTCCAACTTAACATTTAAAATACAGATATAAATTATAAACCGAAGCCAATAATAAGCAGCCAACACCAGTAAAATAGACATAATCTGACCGTTCAGCGCGAAAAACAGCATGCCTGGGATCAGCAATATCAGTAAATAGGCTTGTAGCCGTATTTGCAGCGACAAAGCCCCCAGAGCGCTACATGCGGTAGCGGCAACGCTTGCCAGCATTTCTACCGGTACGAATATCGCCGACAATTGCACAAAGGTAACCGCACTTTGCCAATTCGATCCAAGCATTACTTCAACCAATTGGGCTGCAGCAGCATACATCCCCCCACCTACCGGTATCAGAAAAAATCCAGTTACCGCTAAACTTTTCAAATATAGCTCCCGGAACTGAACTTTATCATGTTGACATTTTGAATATGCCGGCAATAGTACCCTGGTTATTGATACCAGCAAGTTATATGATGGCATTGAAATTAGGTTTCTACTTCTATTCCATAGCCCCAGCTCCGCCGACGGGAAAAACTTTCCTACCAAAATATGGTCTATATTCGAGCCGACGAAGGTCATAAAACTTGCAATCGAATAGCCTCCCCCATACTTTATAATATGCTTATAATCCGACAACCTGAACGTAATCCTCAGGGAATGCCGTGTTTTTGCATACGCTGCCACTAGAAGAAGAAAGGTCTGGGTCAAGTAAGCGGCGGATAGACTAAAGACACCAAATTCATAATATGCCAAAGCCACACCAATAAAGCCATTGCCTATCAAATACGTAACTGTTTCGGCCATAGACAAATATTTGAACTGCATATTTCTCTTCAACAACCCGGTAGAAGTTGCAGACGCACCTATTAGAACAAAATTTACGGCCAGCAGCTCAATAACAGGTACTAGTTTTGGAGCCTGAAAAAACTCCGCTAACGGTTCCGCAAGCAGAAATGTGGCTATAAAAAAAAATAGACCTGATACAAATGAAAACCAAAATGAAGCCTCTATATCCGAACGGGTTATTTCCGACTTTTGTTGTATGGCAGCAGCTAGACCAAAATCGGAAAAATAGCCACCAACTTTAACCGTCGTTAATGCCAATGCCATTAATCCGAATTCTTCTGGAACAAGAAGTCTAGCCATTATGGCCAATACTGCCAACTGTAGTACGCCCTTAAACAGGGCCCCCAAATAATTCCATTTAATACTATGTAATATACTCATTTAATTTTTTGGAAGTGTCCTTCTCTTTTGGAGCAAAATCGATGTCGCGCTATATAATCAAACTACGTGGCCGCTTTCGGCCATCCTGCCTGACTATTAGCGGTTTAGCTATTCACCCTTCGAAGCGCTTAGGGCGACCGCTTACACATCAACCTTACGGCATTAACCTATATTTCATTGGATTTGAAATTATCTTTTTTCATCAATTAAATTTAACTCGAATCCAAAAAAGGCTAACACATGTTTTTTAAAAGCATCACTATTGTTTTTATTTGCATAATAACAATCTGTTTTTTTAATTATTTTCCGCAGTTTATATATTCGGATGCCGAATTATTAACCAATCCAAGCTTTAGCGATGGCCTTTCCAGTTGGGTACCGTCAAAAACCGGCGTAAAAATACAAGCTATACCAGAAATCGGTACAAGTAACTCCTCGAATTTAGGCACACCATCCGAACTAAGTGCCGTTCTTTTCGCCCAAAGCTTCGAACACGCCATTACCCTTGGACAATTTATTCCACCTGTATCCGCTGGGTCATTACTACATTTAAGCGCCTACACCAAAACCATTGATGTCACCGACGGCAAGCGCCCGTGGGAAACCGCTCGAATTGTGCTCCTAGCCTATGACCGATTCGGCAAACCAATGTACAACCACCCGCATCTGTTAGTCGCGCAAAACGGCACGTCGGATTGGACTCGTCACGAGCAGGTTTTTCGCGTTGCCGAAAATACCGGCAAACTACAACTGCTCATTCAATTAATTCATGCCGAAGGCCAATTCTTTGTCAAAACGCTTAGCTTGCGCCCGGTGGTCGCCAATTCCGAATTTGCGAGTTACCGAGCCTGGTTTATCGCAGTTTGGACATTTCTGGCACTTTGGATTGGCGCACCATTTCTCCGCAGAGCGTCCACCAACCGCAGCGATGCGTTGATTCTGCTAATTGCGCTCGGCATTTTAGCCGGCGTTTCCATGCCGCAATCGTTAAAGCAGACCATCGGCGACATAATCTCACCTTCGGCGGATTTTGGGTCCAATATCGAACACGCCAATGCGCTAAGCATCTTTCAATTCACTTTTTCCATACCCGAACTCGATATATACAAATACGGCCACTTCGCTATGTTCACATTGCTTGCTGCGGCGGCAAACAGACGCTCGTCGGTTAAGCTACCGACTTTACAAAAGCTCTTTCTCATAACTTTATTCGCCTTTGCCTCCGAAGTACTGCAGCTGTTTGTTCCGGGACGTGGCCCCCAAGTCGGAGATATTCTGATCGACACCGCAGGCATAATAACGGGCTTGGCTTGGTCGACTTTTTGCGCCTGGCAACTCAATAAACGTTAACGCTTCAATACGCCTGCTGCCCAATAAAGCCCTTGAATATCGTGATAATCACGATCTTGATATCCAAAATCACCGACCAGTTGCGGATGTATTCCAAGTCGTGGTGGATGCGGGCTTCCATTTTGTCGATGGTCTCGGTTTCGCCGCGGCAGCCGCTTATTTGGGCCAGGCCGGTAATGCCCGGTTTCATTTTGTGGCGCAGCATGTAGCCCTGGATTCGCTTGCGGTAGTATTCGTTATGGGCGATGGCGTGCGGGCGCGGGCCGACTACGGACATGGTGCCGGCCAGCACGTTCAGAAATTGCGGCAGTTCGTCCAGCGAGGTGCGGCGCAGGAAGCCGCCGAGGGGTGTGACCCTGCTGTCGTTAGCCGTGGCTTGTTTGACATTGTCGCCGTTTTCGCACACCGTCATCGACCTGAACTTCCAGACTTCGATCGGTTCGCCTTTCACGCCGTAACGCAGTTGTTTGAAAATCACCGGCCCCGGCGAGGTCAGTTTGATCGCGATGGCGATGAGCAGCATCGGGATAGCGATGAGCGGCAGAATGACCGCGCACAGCAATAAATCTTCCAGGCGCTTGGCGGCGCCGTCCAGCGACGAATTCAACGGCGTGTCGAATACGCTGACCACCGGAATTCCTTTGACGCTGCTAAGTTTGGATTGCATCAGGTTGAACGTGAAAAAATCCGGCACGATATTGACCGACACGGTGCTGTCGGCCAGTTCCTGCACCAGTTGGTTGATGCGTTTTTCCGCGCGTAACGGCAGCGTGATGTAGATATGGTCGATTTCGCCATGCTTGGCCCGGTCCAACAGTTCCTTGAAGTCGCCGATGATGTTATCGACCATGTCTTCCTGTTCCCGACGCTGCTTGTTTTCGATCCGGTCGTCGAAAAAGCCGATGAACTGATACCCCAGCCAGGGCATTTCGGCCAGCGCGACGTTCAGGCGCCGGCCCAGGGAGTTACCGCCCAGGATGGCGTAGGTGCGGGTATTGAGGCCGTGGCGGCGCAGATAGGACAAGGCCGATCGGCGTAGGGTATGCAGCACGATGATGCTGAGCGGCGCCAACGGCAGCCAAAGTTCCATCACCTCGCGGGAATATTCGAATCCGAAATCGAATACGAAAAAGCCGCCGGCAACCAAGGCAAAGGCGAGAATCCAGGACAGCAAAATACGGATCGCATCGTCGAACATCGGATCGCCGCGCCAGCCGTGATATATCTCCTGATGCTCGGCAAAAATACCGAACAGCACGGTGCAGACGATGAACAACCCCAGATATTCTTTGCCGAACGGCTCACGGTAGACAAATAACGACAAGTAAAGCGTGACGAAGATCAGCGCGGTATCGGTCGCACGCTTTATGCTTTGCAATTCTGGCCGTAGCGGCCGGATAAATCCTTTTGGACGATACTGAGTCATATCAAATTTACTGATTTAGCCAAGTTAACTTCACGTGTCTGCCTGAATTATAGAACCATACACCCGGCTTATTTCGGCTTAATGAAAGCTTAATAAGTTAGGCGACGTTTCTTGCTCGCTCTGCAGGCCGCTGATTTGCCGGGCCGTTTGCGGTTTAAGCCCTAGGCGGACGCCTTGGGAACCGCAATCTCCTTGTAGTTTTTTGCGCCCTCGCCAATGAGGGATGCGTTTTTTATGAGGACCGACGGGATCGGTTAACGGCAATGTTAGCCGCACTCCGTCGAAAAGGTTATAAACGCTAACCGGGGCTGCGTCCAGTCCAAACTTGCGCGGCAATCTCGGCCGGCTGCCGTTGGCGGCAGCAAAAATTGTAATTATTCGGCGCGAAGCGCTATAGCTCCTCTCCAGCGGGGAGGGTAGGGTGGGGGAAGTCAAAACCAGGCATTTTGCCCGTTTCCCTCCCACCCCCGCCCTGAATGCCGTCAAGTTAAGGCTTAACCGTTCGCCTTTATGCCCAGTGGGCACTGAGCGTAAGGCTTAACCGTTCGCCTTTATGCCCAGTGGGCACTGAGCGTGTCGAAGGGTGAAGCGTCAATCCGATCATGGTTCGACAGGCTCACCACGAACGGCTTAACTTAACGCCATTGCCCCCCACCTTCTTTCGCTGGCGAGGGAGTGAACCGCCTGTTTTTTGGCGGATGCTGAATAGTCACCAAAAATTTAGGATTGGCAGCCTTCTTCTGTTATTTTTTAGCGTTTTTAGAACTACCTCAGCCAATAGCCATCCATGAGCAATTCTTTCGTTTCAAAAAAACCCATTCCGGTCCGCGACCGTCTGATCATGGCGCTGGATGTCGCCAGCATCGCCGAAGCCCAAGCCCTGGTCGAAGAACTCGGCGACGCGGTGGTTTTTTATAAGGTCGGCATGGAATTGTTCATGTCCGGCGATTATTTCGGCTTCATCGAGTGGTTGAAGGCGCGCGACAAAAAAGTCTTTGTCGACCTGAAATTCTTCGACATTCCGGCCACGGTCGGCCGGGCGATCAAGGCCCTGAGCAATAAGGGCGTAGATTTGGCGACGATACACGGCAACGATTCGATCATGGAAGCCGCCGCCGCCGCCAAAGGCGACCTGAAAGTGCTGGCCGTGACGGCATTGACCAGCCTGGACCGCGGCGACCTGGACGACCTCGGTTTCCAATGCGACGTCAAAGAATTGGTGTTGTCGCGGGCTAAGCGGGCACTGCAAATCGGTTGCGACGGCATCGTCTCGTCCGGTCTGGAAGTGGCGATGATCCGGGAACAGCTCGGCGAAAAACTGCTGGTCATCACCCCCGGCATCCGTCCGGTCGACAACCGCGAAGACGACGACCAAAAGCGTGCGGTCAGCGTCGAACAGGCCATCCAAAACGGTGCGGATTACATCGTCGTCGGCCGCCCGATCCGCGATGCCGCCGACCGTAAGGCGATGGCGGAAAAAATTCAGGGGCAAATCGCGGCGCAATTCGCATAAGCTTTGGCGCCGGCTTGCCCCTGCCGCGGAACGATAGCCAATGTCGTTCAATTAAAAAGCGGTAGGAGCGGGCCCTGACCGCGATCAAACACCTTCGGTCGCAGGCATGGCCTGCTCCTACAGAAAAGACATTAGGACGATAACCGGGGATTTAGGGCCTGCATAGGCCCGATGCCCGCCAAGCGCATCTTAAAATTTCACTCGCCGGCAAAAGTGGGCATAATGCTCCGGTTTTTTAGTGCGCAGACCCAGCCATGCAATGAAACCAGCGGCCAACATTTATCTGATCGGTTTGATGGGCGTCGGCAAGACCACCATCGGCAAACAGCTCGCCAAAGCGTTGCAGTGGCCGTTCTACGACAGCGACAAGGTGATCGAGGAATGCACCGGGGTCGATATCCCGACCATTTTTTCCTACGAGGGCGAAGAGGGCTTCCGCTTGCGCGAGCAGGCGGTGATCCATCATTTGTCGATGAAGCAGGGCATCGTCATGGCCACCGGCGGCGGCGCCGTGATCAAACCGGAAAACCGCCAAGCCTTGATCGAAAACGGTTTCGTGGTCTATTTGCAATGTTCGATCGACAAAATACTGCACCGCACCAAACACGATACGCAACGGCCGTTGCTGCGCACCGAAAATCCGCGCCTGCGCTTGCAAACCTTGCTGGCCGAGCGCGACCCTTTATACAGTGCGTGCGCCGATTTCAAAATCGATTCCGGCGTCCTGCCCACCAAAACCGTCGTCAAAACCATCTTGCAGCAATACCGGGCTGCTCTGGAAGACCATGAAAGAATTGCGAGTTGATTTAGGCCAGCAACGCAGCTACCCGATCTATATCGGTTCCACGCTGCTGGAACAACCCGAGCTATTGCGCCGGCACATCTTGGCCAAACAAGTGCTGGTCGTCACTAACGAAACGATCGCACCGTTATACCTAGGCAAAGTACTGGCAGGCTTGACCGATTATCAAACCGAGGCCGTGATACTGCCGGACGGCGAACAATACAAAACCCTGCACTATCTGGAAAAAATCTTCGACGGCTTGCTAGCCAGCAAATTTAGCCGCAACGCCACGTTGATCGCGCTGGGCGGCGGCGTGATCGGCGACATGGGCGGCTTTGCCGCGGCCTGTTACCAGCGCGGCATCGCTTTCATCCAGATTCCGACCACGTTATTGGCGCAAGTCGATTCGTCGGTTGGCGGCAAGACCGGCGTCAACCACCCGCTGGGCAAAAACATGATCGGCGCCTTCTACCAGCCGCAATGCGTGATCGCCGACGCCGACGTGCTCGATACATTGGACGACCGCCAATTGTCGGCCGGACTGGCTGAAGTCATCAAGTACGGCTTGATCCGCGACCCGGAATTTTTGCAGTGGCTGGAAGCCAACTTGCCGCAATTGCTGGCCCGCGACAAAGCCGCATTGGCCTATGCCATCGAACGCTCCTGCATCAACAAAGCCGAGGTGGTCGGCGAAGACGAATTCGAATCCGGCGTGCGCGCCACATTGAACCTGGGCCACACCTTCGGTCATGCCATCGAAACCGGCTGCGGTTACGGCCAATACCTGCACGGCGAGGCAGTCGCGATCGGCACCTGCTTCGCCGCCGATTTGTCGCGCCGCCTGGGCTGGCTTAACGATGCCGACGTGGCGCGGATCGTCGCCGTCTTCAAAGCCGCAAAACTACCGGTGACGCCGCCGGCCGAGATGACCAGCGAGCAATACGTCGATTTGATGTCGGTCGACAAGAAAAACGTCGACGGCAAGATTCGGGTGATTTTATTGGAAGCGGTCGGTAAGGCGTCGTTGCCGGTCAACGTCGATTTGGCTCAGTTGCAAGCCACGTTAAACGGCTATGCTGGATAACGACGACCTGACCTACAGCTACCAACGCCGCTCGGTCAACAACAGCCCCGAGCGCGCGCTGATCACGCTGGAGCGTTCGCAAAAACTCGACTTGCTGGTGCATTTGCTGGCGAACCTGCAGCAGTCGCTGATCGTCTGCGGCCCGGACGGGATCGGCAAATCCACGCTGCTGGAAACCGTCCGCCAAAATCGCAAGGACCTGTGGGACATCGTGTTGTTACGGGCCACGCCGAACTCGAGTTTCGAAAGCTTGGTTATCGAATTGCTGCGCGGTTTGAATCTGAAAACCGCATCCGCTTTCGACATCAACGCGTTGCGCGACGCCTGCGCCCGGCAAAAAGTGGTGCTGCTGGTCGACGACGCCGGCGAGCTCGGTCCCGGTTTGCTGACCATGCTGATCGAATTGGCCGATTCGATTCCGGGCCTGCGTCTGGTGTTCGCGATGAACCACGACCAATTTCATATCAAGAGCGGTACCGACAAAGTGGTCGAGGAATGCCACTTCATCGAATTACCGCCATTGAACCGAAAACAATGCGGCGAATATCTGCAAAATTTGTCGGCGCAACCCGGCGCGGTGCTGTCGTTCAATGCCGTCACCGATAGCCTGGTCGAACAGGTGTATCGCGACACCCACGGCATTCCGGGCAAGATTCTGGCCGAATTGCCTAAGCTAGCCCACTACCAAAGCCGCAAAACCGCCCGGACCGGGCTGTGGCTGGGCATCGCCGCGATTGCGGCCGGAGCCGGTTATGTCGCGCTCAATCTGTTGCCGTCAGAACAAATGCCGCCGCCGCTCCCGACGCCGAGTGCCTTGCCCGAGCCGGCCAACCCGGTCGAGCCGTCTACGCCAACAGCAGCAGCCGATCCGGCTCCGCTAGCGATGCAGCAGGACGATACACAGCCGCAAACAACCGCACCGGCAATCCCGGCTGCCGCAGCACCGGCCCAAGCTCCTGCTCCTGCTCCTGCTCCTGCTCCTGCTCCTGCTCCTGCTCCTGCTCCTGCTCCCGCTCAAGCTCAAGCTCAAGCTCAAGCTCAAGCTCAAGCTCCCGCTGCGGCTCCGACACCCGCTCAAGCCCAGACGCCGGCCGCATCCGTTGCACCAGCCGCACCCGCCCCGACGCCAACCAAAACCGAAACGCCAGCGGCAGACGCGCAAAACCAGAACGCCGAAGCGGCGACTACCGCACCGGTTCCCGCAGATGTCGCAGCAAAGCCAACCCCAACCGAACCCGCCGGCGCCAAGGCAAGCACCGAGCCAGTGCCCACGCCTGCCGCTACGGCAACGCCGCCGGCTCCGGCAAAACCGGCCGAACGCAAACCCGGCAAACCGATCTCGGACGGCGGCGACTACGATTGGATCATGGCCCAGCCGCCGAATAACTTTACCCTGCAGGTCATGGTGCTGTCCGACAAGGCCGCCGTCAGCCGCTTTCTGAAAAAATACGCCGACTACCGCGATGCGTTAACCTACTATCCGATTAACAAAGGCGAGCAAGAAAAATACGTGCTGATTTACGGCTCGTTTGCCACGGCCGCCGAGGCGCAACAATTCAAGGCAGTCATGCCCAACGAATTCAAACAGGCGCTGGAAAAACGCTTTCGTGCCGTGCAAAAAGAAAGCCGCCGCTGATTCATACCATCCCACCGAAACATGAACCCACTACAAAACGATTTATTCCTGCGCGCCCTGTTGAGACAACCGGTCGAACGCACGCCAAGCTGGATGATGCGCCAAGCCGGACGCTATTTGCCCGAATACCGCGCAGTACGCGCCAAGGCCGGCAGTTTCATGCAACTGTGCACCAATCCGGAATTGGCTTGCGAGGTAACCTTGCAGCCATTGGAGCGTTACGGCTTCGACGCCGCGATTCTGTTCTCCGACATCCTGACCATCCCCGATGCAATGGGCCTGGGCCTGTCGTTTTCCGAAGGCGAGGGCCCGCAATTCGCCCGGCCGGTCCGCACCGCGGCCGACATCGCCAAGCTGGCGGTTCCCGATCCGGAAGCCGAATTGCGCTACGTGATCGACGCGGTACGCCTGATCAAAACCAATTTGCAAGGCCGGGTGCCGCTGATCGGTTTTTCCGGCAGCCCGTGGACGCTGGCGACCTACATGGTGGAAGGCAAGAGCAGCAAGAGCTTTCAAAAGGTCAAAAGCCTGATGTTCGAGCAGCCGCAGCTGATGCACCAAATGCTGGACACCTTGGCTCAGGCGGTTGCCGCCTATCTGAACGCGCAGATCGCCGCCGGCGCCGACGCGGTGATGGTGTTCGACACCTGGGGCGGCATGCTCAGCCATGCCGATTATCTGGAGTTTTCGTTGCGCTACGCCCGGCAAGTCAAGGACTTGTTACAAACCCAACGCGACGGCCGGCAGATTCCGACCATCCTGTTCACCAAAGGCGGCGGGTTGTGGCTGGAAGCGATGGCCGACAGCGGCTACGATGCGTTGGGCCTGGATTGGCAGACCGACATCGGCCAGGCCCGAGCCAGAGTCGGCGACCGGGTGGCGTTGCAGGGCAACATGGACCCGATCACGCTCTACGCCAAGCCCGACGTGATCCGCGCCAAAGTCGGCGAGGTGCTGGCCGGCTTCGGTAACGGTTCCGGCCATGTATTCAATCTGGGCCACGGCATTCTGCCGGATATCGATCCGGAGCACGTCAAAGCCATGGTCGATGCGGTCCGCGAATTGAGTCCGCAGTACCACGCCGCCGGCGCCTGACGCGGCGCGCTCGATCGGGACCGGGCAATGTGGTTGCAAAAGCGCATTCAACTGGCCGCCAAACCGCGCGGTTTCCATCTGGTAACCCGCGAGATCTGCGGCCTACTGCCGGATTTGGACCGGATCGAAGTCGGCCTGGCTCACTTCTTTCTGCAGCACACCTCGGCGTCGCTGGCCATCAACGAAAACGCCGACGCCGACGTCCGCCGCGATCTGGAAAGCTATTTTTCCCGGACCGTAGCCGAAAATGAACCCTATTACCGGCACACGCTCGAAGGACCGGACGATATGCCGGCGCATATCAAAACCGTCATTCTGGGGAGCTCTTTGACCATCCCCATCAGCGACGGCCAACTGGCGCTCGGCATCTGGCAAGGGATCTATCTATGCGAACACCGTAACCACGCCGACAGTCGCAGCATCATCGTCACGCTGCACGGCGAATAACGAGGTATTTATGAAATTATCCAGATCGACGGCAATCCTGGTTTTGGCATCATTCGGTTTTTCGGCTTGCGCCGAACAACCCGCGGCGGGCGGCCCGGAAATGACCGTTTACCGCAGCCCGACCTGCGGTTGCTGCGGCAAATGGCTGGAACACGCCAGACAAAGCGGCTTCAAAATCAACGACGTGATCAGCGACGACATGGACGCGATCAAAGCCCGCTACGGCGTCCCGGAAAAACTGGCATCCTGCCATACCGCGATAGTCGACGGTTATGTGGTCGAAGGCCACGTTCCGGCCGGCGACATCCAGAAAATGCTGCAAGCCAAACCCCAAATCGCCGGCTTGGCCGCGCCCGGCATGCCAATGGGCAGCCCCGGCATGGAAATGGGCGGACGCCAGGATGCCTACCAAGTGGTCTCGTTCGACAAATCGGGCAAAGCCGAAGTGTTTGCCGAACACGGCGACAAACGCTGATTCCGCCGATGGCAGGACCTAAAGCACTGGTAACCGGGGCCACCGGCTTCATCGGCTGCGTGCTTTGTGGCAAATTAAAACAACACGGCTATACCGTGGCCAGCGCCGGCCGCTCCGACGCTGCCGATTTTTATTGGGATCCGGCGACTGCTGCGGACGCGCCCGACCTGCTAGGTGCCGGTGTCGATACGGTGTTTCACTTGGCCGGAAAAGCCCATGCGCTGGCCGAGAATCGGCAGGACGCGGCGGAGTACCGACAAATCAACAGCGAAGCCACGCGCAAACTGCTGATAGCGGCGCAGAGGGCCGGCGTGCAGCGCTTCGTCTATTTCAGCAGCGTCAAGGCGGTAGGCGAAGATGGCCGGCAGCCGCTGGACGAAACCGCCGATGTCCCGGCTGCCGACCCTTACGGCCAATCCAAATACGCCGCCGAACAACTGGTTTTGCACGGCGGCTATGTGCCGCATCCGGTCGTGATCCGGCCCAGCATGGTCTACGGCAACAGCGGCAAAGGCAATCTGCCGCGCATGATCGATGCGGTTCGGAAAGGCCTGTTTCCGCCGCTACCGCCGGGCAACCGCCGTTCGATGGTGCACGTCGACGATGTCGCCGCCGCCGCGATACTGGCCGCGGAACGGCCGCAAGCCGCCGGCCAGGTTTATATCGTTACCGACGGCCAATGCTATTCCACCCGCGACATCTACGACATGATCCGCGCCGCGCTCGGCAAGCCCCCGGTTAACGGGTCGGTGCCGTTACCGGTGTTGCGGGCAGCCGCCAAATTCGGCGACCTGTACGGCCGGCTCGCCGGGCGACGTTTTCCGCTGGATAGCGATAGTTTGGATAAATTAACCGGCTCCGCCTGGTATTCGTCTGCTAAAATCCGCCGCGATTTGGGCTTCGAGCCCGAGCATACGCTCCGCGACACCTTGCCGGAGATCATTCGTTATTTAAGCCATCGGGCGTGATGCTACTTTTCTGCGTTATTTTCGCGCTGTCGGCGCTGCTGACCGGCCTGATCCGCCGCTATGCGCTCGCTAACCAAGTTCTGGACATCCCCAACCAACGCAGCTCGCATAGCGTACCGACGCCGCGCGGCGGCGGTTTGGCCATCGTGCTCGGTTTTGGCGCGGCAGACCTGTGGCTGTTCGCAACAGCGCAACTCGGCGCAGAACGTTTTGCGATGCTGGCCGCGGCGCTGCCGGTGGCGGGCATCGGCTTCTTGGACGACCACGGCGGCGTCGCCGCACGTTGGCGCTTTGCCATCCACCTGCTGGCCGCCGCAATCGCCGTCGGCCTGATGCAAGGCTTGCCGCCGCTGCTGATACCGGCGCCGTTCGACGCCATGTTCGGCCTGCGCGTCGTCGACCCCGGCTGGCTCGGTTATCCGCTCGCCATCCTGTTTCTGGTCTGGGCGCTGAATTTGTTCAACTTCATGGACGGCATCGACGGCATCGCCGCATCGGAAGCCATCTTCGTCGGCTTGGCGTTGGCCGGCTATCTGCTCTACCTCGACAGTTCACTGTTTGCGTTAGCCGCCAATCTGGCGGCGGCCAGTGCCGGCTTTTTGTGCTGGAACTGGCCGAAAGCCAAAATCTTCATGGGCGACGTCGGTAGCGGTTTCGTCGGCCTGGTGTTGGGCTTGCTGATCTTGCTGGCCGCACAACAGGCGGCGGTGCTGTTGTACTGCGGGCTGATCCTGTTCGGCCTGTTCGTGGTCGATGCCAGCTACACCTTGGCCTACCGAGCGTGCAGCGGCCAGCAATGGTACGCGGCGCATTGTTCGCACACTTACCAGCACGCTGCAAAACGCTACGGCCATTTGCCGGTGCTATGCGCTTGCTGGGCGATCAATTTGGGCTGGCTGCTGCCTTGCTCGGCCTGGGCCTTTTTGCAGCCGTCCCACGCCCTGGTCGCACTGGCCGCCGCTTATCTGCCCTTACTCTATCTGGCCTTCCGCTTCCAGGCCGGCCGCAACGGGTTCGTCGCATCGTGACATTCCACTTCCGCTCGCGTACCACCATTTTCCTGCACGATCTGTGCATGATCCCGCTGGCCTGGTTCGGCGCCTATTGGTTGCGCTTCAATCTACAGCAGATTCCGGACGACTTTTTTTACCCGGCATTGTTGTTTTTGCCGCTGGTCATGGCGATTCAGGTCACGCTGTTTTGGGTGTTCGGGCTGTACCGCGGCGTTTGGCGCTTTTCCTCGCTGCCGGATCTGATCCGGATCGGCAAGGCGGTGTTGGCCGGCATCTTCCTGATCGCCTCGGCCCTGTTCTTGTACGACCGGCTGGCGGGCGTACCGCGCTCGGTGGTACCGCTCTACGTACTGACCCTGTTTTCACTACTCAGCGTGCCGCGCCTGGTATACCGGTTCTGGAAGGAACGCGCCTTCGTCGACCGGATCGGCCGCCGTGCCCTGATCGTCGGCGCCGGCGCCGCCGGCGAGATGCTGATCCGCGACCTGCTGGCCACGCCGGACAGCGGCTACGTGCCGGTCGTGTTCGCCGACGACAATCCGGCCAAATTCAGGCGCGAAATCCGCGGCATCCGGGTCGCCGGCAACATCGACCAGATTCCGGCCCTGGTCAAACAATGGGATATCGAAGTGGTGCTGATCGCCGTACCCTCGGCCAGCGATGCGCAAATGCGCCGCATCGTCGAAGTCTGCGAGGCCTGCGACGTCGAATTCAAAACCCTGCCGTCGGTCAAGGAACTGCTCAGCGGCGCGGTGGCCAAGACCGCACTGCGCAGCGTATCGATCGAAGACATTCTGGGCCGCACGCCGATCAAGCTGGATTGGGCCGGCATCAAGAGCCATTTGCACGGCAAGACGGTGCTGGTCACCGGCGGCGGCGGTTCGATCGGTTCCGAACTGTGCAAACAACTGGCCCGGACCCAGCCGCGCAAGCTGATCGTGTTCGACCAATGCGAATTCAACCTGTACAAAATCGACGCCGAATTGCAACGGCGCTTCCCGGAATTGCCGCGTGCCGCCGTGCTCGGCGACGTTGCCGACCCGGTCGCGGTGCAGCGCGCCATTCGCGAGCACGCCCCGGAAATCGTGTTTCATGCCGCCGCCTACAAACACGTGCCGTTGCTGCAAAACCAGGTCCGCGAAGCGCTGCATAACAACCTGATCGGCACCAAAATATTGGCCGAAGCCGCCATTGCCGCCGGCGTGGCCCGCTTTGTGTTGATCTCGACCGACAAGGCCGTCAACCCGACCAACGTGATGGGCGCGACCAAACGCGCCGCCGAAATCCTGTGCCAGAATCTGGACCGCCAGGGCCGCACCCGCTTTACCACGGTGCGTTTCGGCAATGTGCTCGACTCGGCCGGCAGCGTGGTGCCGCTGTTCCGCGAACAAATCCAGGCCGGCGGCCCCGTCACGGTGACCCATCCGGACATCACCCGTTATTTCATGACCATCCCGGAAGCCTGCCAATTGATCATGCAGGCCGAAACCATCGGCCAGGGCGGCGAAGTGTTCGTGCTGGATATGGGCGAGCCGGTCAAAATCAGTTATCTGGCGGAACAGATGATCCGCCTCAGCGGCAAACAGCCGGGCACCGACATCAAAATCGAATACGTCGGCCTGCGTCCCGGCGAGAAACTGTACGAGGAACTGTTCCACGAACAGGAACAATTGCTGGCGACCGGCCACGAAAAGCTGCGCCTGGCTAAGGCCAGGATTTACGACAGCGCGGAATGGAGCCAACAGATCGAAGCCTTGCAACAGGCTTGCGCCTGCCGCGACAGTGCGGCGCTGTTAGCCGATTTGCAACGCCTGGTGCCGGAATTCGAGTGTCGGCCTTAGCCGTGCTACTCCCCGATCCGGTAGCAGTACAAGCGAGTAGCGCGCCGGTCGGCCAGACGGATTTCCGCGCTTACCGGCCAATCGGGTAGCGGAAACGACGACGACACGAACAAACTGCCGGGCCGCATTTCCCGCTCCAGTTTCGGTCCCAGCCGCGGCATCACCGCCGGCGACAGAAAGGCAAACACCAAATCGAACCGGCCTAAATCGCAATCCCAGAAACTGCCGCCGACGACGGCAGCATTGGCCAATTTCCGGCAACGCCAGCGCGCCAGCAAATACGGCAACGGCGCCCGCTCCTGCGCCGTCACCCGCAATTCCGGCATCGCCGCGGCCAAAGGCGCCGCCACGCTGGCGAGGCCGGCACCGAGATCGATAAACGTCTGGGCCCGTTCCCGCGCCGCAATGTCCCCTAAGGCTGCGGCCACGGCAGGGGAGGATAAAAACAGCGGCACGTCGCCGCCGGCCGTACCCCAGAACACCAAGGCCATCAGCAAACCCGCTCCCAGGTAAACCCAGGCCGGCAACTGCAGGCTGGCGGCTAACAACACGGCAGGAAAGAACAGCAGATGAATCGGCAACCACCACAGCGGTTGCCGTAACAGGCGGGAAAACAGCGCCGCGCCGGACGCTTGCAGGACGGGCGCCCAGCGCGCATTCAAGGCTTCGGGCCAAAAGCGAAGTGCCAACCAGACACCGGCCAGAGCCAACAATTGGCAGATGGCCGCTTTCAGCAATTGCACGCTGTTCGGTGCGGGAAAAGTCGGCTAATGCGCGGCCGGCTGGCCGGTGACTTTGATATTCTGTTGCACCGCCGGCGACACACTGGGCAAGCTCGGCGGCGCCTCGGAGGCAGTCGGATCGGCGCCATCGTGCAGCACCTGGTTTTCGGTTTTTTTGTTCATCACGACAATCGATATGCGCCGATTCATCGGATCGTTCGGATTTTCAACTTTGTAGGGAATGCTCGACGCCAGGCCGACCACGCGCAACACCTTGTCATCGTTCAAACCGCCCTGGTTCAATTCGCGGCGGGCGACATTGGCGCGGTCGCTGGACAACTCCCAGTTGGAATATCCGGTACGGTTGCTGGGGAACGGCAAGGCATCGGTATGGCCGTTGATCGAGACCTTGTTCGGCAACTCGTTGATTACCGGCGCCAACTCGCGCAAAATGGCCTGGGCGTAACTCTCGATGCCGGAACTGGCCAGTTTGAACATCGGCCGGTTTTGAGCGTCGACGATCTGGATTTTCAAGCCTTCCGGCGTCGACTCGAGTTTGATCTGATCCTTGTATTCGCTGAGCTTGGTATTGGCTTCCAGCATGTCCTCGATTTTTTCCTGTAACTCCTCCAGCTTCTTTTTTTCCTGAGCTTCAGCCAGTTTTTGGATATCTTCCGGGGTCGGTTCCGCCGGCGGCGCTTCGCCCTGGTGGACCTGGCCTTCGTCAAGCGACTTCAGGTCCTGGCCTCCGGCCTGGATGATATTGGTGCGGTCGCCGGTACCTTCGCCGCTACCGGCGGTAATCGCTACGCCGAACGGATTCTGGAAATATTCGGAGATGCCTTTTTTGGTTTTTTCGTCGGTCGTGCCGAGCAGCCACATCAACAAGAAAAAGGCCATCATCGCCGTAACGAAGTCGGCATAGGCGATTTTCCAGGCGCCGCCGTGGTGGCCGTGCCCGCCCTTTTTCTTGATTTTCTTGATGATTATCGGTTGTTCGGCCATGCTCGCTTACCTCTTATTTACCGCCCTTCAGGGCTTCTTCCAGCTCGGTAAAGGTAGGCCGGGTGTGGTGGGGTATCGTGGTACGCATGAACTCGACGGTCATGGCCGGCGAAGTGCCCTTGGCGCAATTGAGCAAGCCTTTCTGCGCGCAACGGTAGGAACCGGCTTCTTCCTCCAGCCGGTCTTCCATCACCGCCGCTACTGGCGCAACGAAGCCGTAGGACACCAGAATACCGAGGAAGGTACCGACCAACGCCGCCGCGATCAGTTTTCCCAGCTCGGCCGGCGGAATACCGACCGATTCCATGGTGTGTACCACCCCCATTACCGCCGCGACGATACCGAACGCCGGCATGCCGTCGGCAATCCGTTGTACGGCTTTGATCGGCGCATGGCCGTCGGCATGGTGCACTTCGATTTCGGCATCCATGATGTCTTCGAGCTGGTTGACGTCGACCCCGGTCAGGATCAAACGCAGCTTGTCGCAGATGAATTCCATCAGATGGTGGTCGTGGACGATCTTTTCCCCAAAAATCGAGCTGCCTTCCGGATCGTCGACCACTTTTTCCAGAGACAGCAAGCCTTCCTTCCTGGCCTTTTGACTCAGCGCGTTGAAGCTCATCAACAGTTCCAGATAGTATTCTTTGGTGAACCGGCTGCCCTTCAAGGTACCCATACCGCCGGCAACCGCGGCTTTGATGGTACTCATGGTGTTACTGGCGAAAAACGACCCTAGCGCCGCGCCGACGATGATCAACACCTCCACCGGCTGCCAAAGTACGCCCAAATGGCCGCCCGCCATCAGGAAGCCGCCCAACACGCAGGCCAAAATGACCACATAACCGATGATTACAAACATGGTTGCCTCTACAACAAAAAGTTAAATCCAATGGGGTACGGCCGGCCACCGGCTCCAGCCGGCCGGCCGCGACCGCCTAAGTCTAGCCCAGCTTGGCCGGGCTTGCGCTTAGGCGGCGCGGTCGGCCTTTTTCAGTACTAATTTACTGATCGCCGGCAACACGATAAAGGTGCAGGTCATAATCCAGAAAATACCGATGGTGATGACCAAACCCATGCTGGAAATGCCCTGGTGCGGCGAAAATGCCAGGCCGACGAAGCTGGAAATTGTAGTCAATGCCCCGTAAAACATGCCGCGCGCGGTGCTGGATTGGTAAATATTTTGTTCTTCCGACAAGGAGTGGTGCAGTTTTTCCACCATATGGATACCGTTATCGACACCCAGGCCCATTAATAAAGGCAGGGCAATGATATTGGCGAAATTGATCGGCGTGCCGGTAAATACCGTGGTCGCCATCGTAAACAAGCCGGCCAACACCAATGGCGCCATTACCAGCAGGGTGTCGACCACGCTACGGCGGATGAACATCAGCAGCAGCGCAATTGCCACCAACGCGATGATAATCGCTTCCTGGAACGCGCCGATCACGGCCTTCATCGACTCCCAATACATCACCGGCAAATCGGTCGCGTTCGGCGCCACGGCCTGCACGTCGACGATGAAGCGCTGCAAATTGGCCAGATCGTTCAAATCCTGTTTCGGAAAAATCTGGATCCGGTACAGGCCGTCCTTACTCAGCCAGCGTTCCCTAATCTCGTCCGGAATGCTTTCCGGCAAGATTTCCGCGGCATGGAAACCGGTCAGCAATTCGTTCATCACGGTCGGCAGCGTGCCGAGCAACGAGGTCTGGATTTTCTCGATGAATACGCCGCGGTCCGGTTGCATCCGCGCTTCCAGTTCCAGTTGCACGTCTAGCAACTCCCGCTTGAAGCGGGTCAAGGACTGAATATCGGCCGGCTTGGTTTTTTTCGGCAAATTGGCGTCGATTGCGGCAATCATGCGCTTGATGGCCGGCAACGGATCCACGCCGCTTTTCAATTGCGGAAACGACTGGCTCTGCGGCCCCAGCGCCAATGCCATATCGTCGATCACGCCGAGCTTTTCTTCCTGGTCTTCCGGGACGAAATCGAACAGACTGACCGTCTTGTCGACCGTAGCCAAGGCGGCCAGCTTGCTTTGCATGGCTTTGGCTTCGGCCTCGCTCTTGACCAGCACCGTCAATGTCATCGGCGAGGTTTCCCGCGCCTTCATCAGCTCTTTAAAGGCGATAACGGACTCGGTGTGCGGGTCGCGCAGATTCAGCGGATTGAAATCGGTCTTGACCTGAAATACGAAATAAACGGCAGCAATTGCGCCGGCCAGGGTCAAAAACGAAATCGGTTTGGCGTAGTGCAGCGTAAAGTGGGCCAGGGCCAGCGACAATTTCGAGGCGCCGGGCTGCTCGCCGTGCAGATTGTGGTAGGGCGGGTTCGGCAGCACTTTCAGCAACACCGGCAATACCGTCAGCGTAACAAACAGGCAGATAAACAAACTGGTACCGGCCAATAAACCCAGTTCGGAGATACCCTGGTAATCGGTCGGGATAAACGCGTACAGGCCGATCGAGGTGGTGCCGGCGCACAAAATCAGCGACGGGCTGGTCGCCAGCAAGGCCGAGCGGATGGCTTTGCCTTTGTCGCTGCCGTGCAAATCCAGATTATCCCGGTAGCGCAAGCAAAAATGGATGGCGTATTCGACGCCCAAACCGATGTTGGACACGGCGAAGGCCACCGAAATCAGGTTCAACTGCTTCACTGCGACCGAGGCGAACAAGCCGCAAAACACCATACCCAACGCCAGCGTCAGCAGCGTGGCCAACATCAGCAGCCAGGAGCGGTACGCCACCAGCAGGATGCCGCAGACCAAAACTACCGAGAAAATACTGGCGGTGAAAGTACCCTCGCTCATACCGGCCATCTCGTCGTGCTCCAGGCCGACTTCGCCGGTAATCCAGACTTTGACGGCCGGCATGTTCGGGTCCTGAATCTTGTTGGCCGCCTTGCGGATCACGTTGATCGCCGGCTCGACCGGCAAAATCTGGCTGAAATCGAATTTGGGCGTGACGAAAATGAAAGCTTTGTCGGACTGTTCCTCGCTGATTTTGTTTTCGGCGATCAACTTTTGCCAGGACAACAAGTCGGTCTCGCCGTTCAGGGTCTTGTGCAACGAATTACTGACTTTGTCGATCAACGACATCAAATCGATCGGCACTTCCTCGGTTTTGGTTTCGGCGTTCAGCGCATCCTCGAAGATCGAGAAAAAACCGTTCAGACTCGGGTCCTGCGAAATCCGGCCGATGAAGGGTTGGGCTTGCGCCAGCGTGATCGAGAAATCCTGGAGTTTGTCGGCATCCAGGTAGAGCAGGCCGTTGCGCTGAAAAAATTCGTTTTCGTCCGGCCGGTAGACCTTGGTGAAATGTTCGGTATCGGCGCGCAACTCGCGACCCAGGCGCCGCGCCGCGGCTTTGGTCAATTCCGGACTGGACGATTCGATCACCAACAACAGCGTGTGGACTTCCTGGCCGAACTGCTGCTCGAATTTGCGCCGGTTTTGTTGAAACGGCGCGTCCGGCGCGATCAATTCGGCGGTATCGGTGTTCACGGTCAAGTGGTTGCCGGTGTATTGCAAGGCCAGATAGGCCAGTAAAATAGACGCCAGCAGTACCAGAGTCGGCGAGTAGAGCAACCAGTTGCCCCAGCGGTAGGCGAAATGCCCCAAACGGTTTTCCAAAGACATGTTTACGCGCTCACCACGGTGTTGATCAAATACAGTGTGTACGCCGTATAAACCGCCAGCAGGATGCCGCCTTCGACGCGGTTGATCCGGCCTTGTTCGCGCTTGCCGGCATAACCCAATGCGAACAGCGACGCGGTCAGCAGGGCCATCAGCGGCCAATCGCGGTTGACGATTTCGACCGGAATCGACATCGGCTGGATGGCGCCGGCCAAACCGACCACGGCCAGCGTATTGAACAGGTTGGAACCGATGATATTGCCCAGCGCCAGGTCGTGTTCGCCCTTGCGGGCCGCCGCTATCGACGACGCCAGCTCCGGCAGCGAAGTGCCGATGGCAACGATGGTCAAGCCGATGATCAAATCGCTGACGCCCAGATTCTGCGCAATCGTCACCGCGCCCCACACCAGCAGCCGGGAACTGATCATTAACAGCAACAAGCCGCTGACCAGCCAGATCGTGGCCTGGGCAAACGACATAGTGTGCTCTTCCAACTCTTCCGCCACTTCGTCGGCCAATACGTCGGCCTTCTGTTTCAGGCTCTGGCGCACCATCCAGGTCATTACGCCGGCGAAAACCGCCAATTCCAACAGGGCGTCGGTTCTGGACAAGGCGCCGTCGTAGATTTGGCCGAAGGCGAACACCGTCACGCCCATCAATACCGGCAACTCCTTCTTGACGATTTGCGAATGCACGACGATAGGGCTGATCAAAGCCACCGCGCCAAGAATCAAGGCGATGTTGGTGATGTTGGAGCCGTAGGCGTTGCCCAACGCGATCCCGGGGTTGCCTTGCCAGGCCGACAGCGCCGATACCGTCAATTCCGGCGCCGAAGTGCCGAAACCGATGACCACCATCCCGATCAGTAACGGCGACATGCCCAGAAAACGCGCGATCGCCGCCGCGCCTTCCACAAAAATATCGGCACTCCAGACCAATACCACCAGACCGATGACTATCATCAACAACGGCAACGCCATAAACTACCCTTCAATGTTAAAGATCAAAAAAACCGAACCCGCCACAACCGTAACGGAAAACCTCAATCCACGGTCCATTGCACCAGACCGCTATAGGCCGTGGCCAGTACCACGCCGCCGAACAGGATCCGGTACCAAGCGAAAATGATGAAATCGTGGTGGCTGATGTAACGCAGCAAGCCCTTCACCGCCACCAGAGCGCTGACGAAGGCGGCGGCCAGGCCGATCGCAAACGACAACACGTCGTTATCGGCTTGCAACAAATCGCGGTGTTTGTATAAGTCGTAGGCGCTGGCCACCACCAGCGTCGGAATCGCCAGGAAGAACGAAAACTCGGTGGCCGCCTTGCGCGACAAGCCGAACAGCAAGCCGCCGATAATGGTCGAGCCGGAGCGCGACATGCCAGGAATCAAGGCGAAAGCCTGGGCAATCCCCAATTTCAACGCATCCAGCGCCGACAAATCGTCGACGTTTTCGACCCGGATTTTGTGCTCGCGTTTTTCGGCCCAGATAATGATGAAGGCGCCAACGATAAAGGCCAACGCCACCGGCACCGGTTTGAACAGCGTCGCCTTCAGGATTTTGCCGAACAATAGACCCAGCGCCGCCAACGGCACGAAGGCGATGGCCAGATTCAACACGAACTTCTGCGCCTGGCGTTCAGTAGCCAGGCCGCTGAGTACCGAACCGATCTTGGCCCGGTATTCCCAGCAAATGGCCAGAATCGCGCCGACCTGAATCACGATGGTAAACAGTTTGGCCTTATCGTCGTTAAAATCCAGCAAATCGCCGGCTAGAATCAAGTGGCCGGTGCTGGAGATGGGCAGGAATTCGGTTAACCCTTCGACGATACCGAGGATCAGGGATTTGACGAGTATTGAGATATCCATATTGAGTCAGCGCTGAGTGCCAGCCGGCACGGTGGTTGGAGTCGACCGATCGATGCGCCCGAACAAAGCCGTTACGGCCGCATCAAAAGCCACGTAAACGGGGCGGGATTATAGTCGAAAACTCAATAATCCCGTAACTTTAGCCGCCGTTGTTCAAGCAAATACCGCACAAGCCCGGCGGCTAGCGAAGCCGGGCCGGGCGGCGCAATCGGTTTTGCCCGCATTCCGCCGATCTGTCAGAATCGGCCGCAAGCCGCTGCCTTTCCCGGAGGTTTTTCACCATGCCCGTAACTTATCCGCCGCTGATCGAAGCCCTGCGCGATCCAGGCCGCTACCCCCACCCGGTAAGCAAGGTCGAGGTGCTGGAGACCCATATCTCCTGGGTTTTGCTGGCCGGCCGTTACGCTTACAAAATCAAAAAGCCGGTCGACCTCGGCTTCCTGGATTTCAGCGACCTGCAAAAACGGCGTTTTTTCTGCGGCGAAGAACTGCGGCTGAACCGGCGTCTGGCGCCAGCGCTATACCTGGCAACGGTTAGCATCGGCGGCACGGCCGAACGCCCGGAAATCGGCAGCGAACCGGCCATCGAATATGCCGTGAAAATGCGCCGTTTCCCGGTCGCCAACACGCTGGACCACCTGTTCGGCCGCCAGGGCCTGCAGCTGCGGCATATCGATCTGCTGGCCCAAACCGTCGCCGGCTTCCATGCCGCGTTGCCGGCGGCTGAAGCCGATTCGGTTTACGGCACGCCGGCCCAGGTGATGGCGCCGGCCAGGCAGAATTTCCGGCAATTAAGAGCGTTGCTCGAAGCGGCGGATTTGCCGATTCTCGACCGGCTGGAAACCGCCTGCGAAACCGAATACGCAGCGTGCGCGGCCCTGATCGCCGAGCGGCGCCAACGAGGCCACATTCGTGAGTGCCACGGCGATTTGCACCTCGGTAATATCGTGTTGCTACGCCAGCGGCCGGTACCTTTCGACGGCATCGAGTTTGCGCCGGAACTGCGCTGGATCGACACGATCAACGACGCCGCCTTCCTGGTGATGGACTTGCTGCAGCGCGGCCGCGGCGATCTGGCCTACCGCTTTCTGAACGCTTATCTGGAACACAGCGGCGACTATGCCGGCCTGGACCTGCTGCGGTTTTACCTGAGTTACCGGGCGGCGGTGCGCGCCAAGGTCGCCGGCTTTCGCCTGGCGCAGACCGGCGATCCGGCCGCCAAACGCGAGTGTTTGGCCTATCTGGATCAAGCCGTGGCCGGTCTGGTCCGGAGCAAGCCGGTGCTGATTTTGACTCACGGCCTACCCGGCTGCGGCAAGAGCCACGTCGCCCAATTGCTGCTGCAAAAATACCGCTTGATCCGGCTGCGCTCCGACGTCGAGCGCAAACGTCTGTTCGGCCTGCAGCCGCTGGCATCCAGCCGGTCCGAGACCGGCGGCGGTATTTACCAGGCCGATGCCAGCCGGCAAACCTACGGTCGCCTAATGGAGCTGAGCCGCGGCTTGCTGGCGGCCGGCTTCGGCGTGATCGTCGATGCCGCGTTTCTGCAATACGGACAGCGCCGGCCGTTTCGGGAGCTGGCGGCACAGATCGGCGCCGGGTTTGCGCTGGTCTCGGTCCAGGCCGAGCCCGCCACCTTACGCCGGCGAATAATCGAGCGCCAAACCGCCGGCAACGATGCGTCGGAAGCCGGCCTGGACGTTCTGGAACACGCCCTGCTGAACCGGGAAACCTTACAGGCCGATGAAATGGACAGTAGCGTGGTATTCGATAACAATGCCGACCAGTCGGCAGCGGACGATAACCTTGCCTTCTGGCGGCAATTGGCGGAACTGGCCGAGCTGGAGGACTGACTATGAAAGCAATGATTCTGGACCGGGCCGGCGCCCCGTTGCGGCTGGCCGACGCCGCATTACCCGCTCCGGCGGCCAACCAAGTGTTATTGAAGGTCCGCGCCTGCGGCGTCTGCCGCACCGATCTGCACGTGGCCGACGGCGAACTGGACCGCCCCAAATTGCCGTTGATACCCGGTCACGAAATCGTCGGCGAAGTGGTTGCCAAAGGCGGCCGGGCCGGCCGTTTCGCTATCGGCCAGCGCGTCGGCGTGCCGTGGCTGGGCCATACCTGCGGCACTTGCCCTTATTGCCTGAGCCGGCGCGAAAACCTGTGCGAAGCCCCCGGCTTTACCGGCTATACGTTGGACGGCGGCTATGCCGAATACGCGGTCGCCGAACAGGATTACTGTTTCGCGCTGCCGGACCGCTATAGCGACAGCGAAGCCGCACCGCTGCTCTGTGCCGGCCTGATCGGCTACCGCTCGCTGGTCGCCGCCGGCAATGCCCAAACCCTCGGCATCTACGGTTTCGGCGCCGCCGCCCACATCATTGCCCAGGTCGCCGTCTGGCAGGGGCGGCGGGTATTCGCCTTCACCAAACCGGGCGATTACGTGGGCCAGGACTTTGCCCGACAACTCGGCGCCGAGTGGGCCGGCGACTCGACCCAGCCACCGCCGCGCGCGATGGATGCGGCAATTCTGTTCGCACCGGTCGGCGCATTGGTTCCGGAAGCACTGCGGCACGTCGCGAAGGGCGGCAGCGTGGTTTGCGCCGGCATTCATATGAGCGATATTCCGGCCTTTCCCTACTCGATCTTGTGGGGCGAACGCACGCTGCGCTCGGTCGCCAACCTGACCCGTCAGGACGGCGAAGCCTTTTTGGCGATAGCCGCACAAGCGCCGATCAAAACCCACGTCCAGACATTTGCGCTGGCCGACGCCAACCTGGCCCTGGCGCAATTGAAAAGCGGCCGGATTCAGGGCGCGGCGGTGTTGATCCCATGAATCAGTCCGCGTTTATCCGCTTGACGCGAAAAGAATTTTCTTGCCGACAGCGCTTTGACATCGGCCAAAACCCGGTAAATTAGCTTTCGCGGGCCGGCATTTCCTAGCCCAGGCGATCTTTGTTAGAATCGCTGCCGATTCAAAGAAAAACACCCAATAAAACACCACCCCAAGCCATGAACAAAAAGAAAATTATAATATTCGCCGTCTGTCTGGCCGCTTTGCTTGCTATCCAGATCAAGTTTTTCCTGCCCTTCATGTACGACATCGCCGCATCCGACCTGTTTTTGGTGGAAAGCAAGGACGTAGCTAATCCGATGGCGATCAGCACCGACATGACCGCGATGGCTTTCAGCCATTGCAACACCCACATCAAGAAAAACGCGGAAGAAGACCAAAACCTGGCTTTCGCCGCGCAGCCGACCAACGCCTGGAGCCTGGGTAATTACGAGTACATCGTCAATGCCGACGTCGAAATCAGCGACAAGGACAGCCCGGCCGTATTGCGCCATTACGCCTGCCGCATCCAATACGAGAAAGGTGACGACACCTCCGGCGCCGCCGACTTCGAAAACTGGTCGGTGGAAGGCGTCGGCGGTTTGACCGACTGAAGCGCATAAGCAAACTCGTATAGTGTCAAAAAATAAAGCCCGCCAGGTTGCGGAACCTGGCGGGCTTTTTTATGTGGCAAGGCGCTAGAACTGCTGGCGCCAGCGCTCAGAAGCTATAAGAAATCTCGCCATATACCGTCCGCCCGGCTTGCAGGTAGAACGCCGAATATTCCCGATCCAACAGGTTGTTGACTGAAAATGATAGATCGATGTTCTTGGTCGCTTGGTAGGCGATGCGGGTATCGACCAGGAAATGCGGATCGTAGCTGCCCGGCACACCGGTGATCTGGTCCAGGTTCTGGTCGTTGAAGAACGGCTGGCTGACGTAGCGGCCGATGATGCCGCCGCTCCACTGATCGTATTTGATGTCCAGGCCGCCGCTGAACATGGTTTCCGGCAATTGCACCATTTGCTTGCCGACGATCAGCGGGTTGGCGGTGTTTTCGGTGATGATCGAATCGTTCAGCGTGTAAGTGCCGTTGAAGTGCAGCCAATCCCAATACAGCTTTTGCCGTAACTTGACTTCCACGCCTTCCACTTCGGCCTTGCCGGCATTCTGGCGTTCGGTCAGGGTTTGCGGCGAACCGGTCGGAATCCCGCTTTTCGCGTAAATCAGGTCGCTGATGTAATGGTGGAAATAGCTGGCCGCAATCGTGGTGCCGGCAATCGGCGTCGCTTCGCCGCCGACTTCCCACGAATGCATGGTTTCCGGCGACAGATTCGGATTCGGTTCGGTGATCACGGTCGAGGTCTGGGTGTTGCCGTACAACTCGAAATTGGTCGGCGGCCGGAACGCCCAGCCGGTCGATGCGAACAACTTGTAGCCGTCGGCCGGCAGCCAGGTCAGGCTGAATTTCGGGTTGAACTGGCCGACCGAGCGCTCCTGGTAGATGCGGGTAAAGGCCGGACTGGTACTCTGGTTCATGCCGGACGTCGACCAGTCGTCGTAACGCACGCCCAGGTGCGCGATCAGATTCGGCAAGATCCACAATTCGTCCTGCAAATAGGCCGAATAGATGCTGGATTCGCCTTTACCCAAGGCGGTGCGGGCGGTCGTCGAATCCCAATTGCGCCAGTTGCCCAACGCATAACGCGATTGGCCTTCCAACTCGCTGTGGTTGGCGCCGAAACCGACTGTGAGAAAATTGCGCTGCTCCCACAGGAACGGAAAACGCAAGGCGACGTTGGCATCGATCCGGTTGCTCGGCGTCACCGTCAACTGGCCGGTGCCGCCGGTCAGCGAATCCGAGGCGACGTTAGCGAATGGTGAGTAGGTTTCGTGCTGCATGTACTGGAAATCCACGTTCAGCTTGATGTCGTGGCCGAAGTCGTGCTTCAGGTGTCCGAAATAACGGCGGGTATCCTCGATCGACGGCAACGAGTGCAGAAACAACTGTTCGTAGACGTTCAGCCGGGCGCCGCCCACATTCAGGTTATTGCTGACGTTGCCGGACGAGCCGATACCAATCGCCAACGGCGTACCGTCGGCTCTGGTCAGGTAGCTGTTGTAGCTGCCGGTATCGCTGACTTCGCCGCGGCTCCAGGCCATGCCGCCGTCGATTTGCGTCTGCGGCGTCAAATCGTAATACAAATGTAGCGACGCATTGTTTTGCTCCCACGGCCGGCGGCCTTTGTCGCCGACGATGAAACGCCGTTCGCCCTGGTTGGTCGTGGTCGGGATCGCACCGAGGACCGGCGTCGTCGCGGCGCCGGCCGACCTTGCCACTGTCACGTAATCGGACACCGCCCAGTTGTCGCTGTCCATGTGGTTAAAGGTCAACGAAATGCCCAACCCGTTCTCGAAGCGGTCGCGGTAGCGACCCTTGATGCCCCATTGCTCGACCGCCGCGCCGCCGGCGCCGATGCTGAGCCGGCCTTCGCGCTTGGTCGGCACCTTGGAGATCACGTTCAATACGCCGCCCATCGCCCCGCTGCCGTACAAGGCCGAAAACGGTCCCGGCACGTATTCCACCTGCTGGGCGTCGTCCATGTTCATGATGTTCCAGTCGACGTTGCCGTTGCTGCCGGTGTTGACCGGCAAGCCGTCGACCAGATACAGCGAGCGGTTGGCGCCGCTGACGCCGTGAAAACTGGACGAGGCGACACTGGAACCGGGAAAGTTGGTGCCGTAGGCGCTGCCGCGCAAATAGATGCCGGGAATGTCCTTCAACGCATCGCCGATGCGCTGCACCAATCGGTTTTCGGTATTTTCTTCGGTAATCACGCTGACGTTGGCCGGCGCCAATGCTGCCTGCATTTCCGAGCGAGTCGCGGTGACCAGCGTGGTACCCAAGGTTTCTGCGCTGTCCTTGGTTTTTTCCTTTCCTTGGGTTTCGGCGGCGCTATCCGCCTCGGCGTCCGCGGCCCAAGCGGCCGGGTTTTGAATCAGCCCGGCCAACGCCAGAATAGCCATGCTATGTAAACGAGACAATTTCAGTTCCTCCTGTGTCCGTATCGCGTGCTTCACGCGGATGGGTTGGAATAATTAATTTTTTTTCTTACATCGATTGCGGATTTCGCCGTTGGGATCGGCCCGCTTTCGATACGACGGCTTCTGTCGTAGCCGGCTGGCGCGGCGGCGGGATTTGCCGCTGCCGCGCCTAAGCCG
>NZ_JANIBM010000039.1 GCF_024505045.1 Methylomonas aurea
TTGTAGTAAGTTATTTGGAATCAAAATTATTGGTGCCATAATCTGGTGAACAGATTTAGTTCCGAGTGGAGTTACACGTTCATGGCTAATCTCGTTTGGGAACGTTACCCCTTTCTTTCTGAAAACCCGAACGGTAGATCATGGCTGGTTCTGCTGGGAAACTTGGGACGTGCCGACGCAACGCTCGACGCCTATGCGCGCGCACTCAGCAATTACTTTCGTTTTTGCCAAGGCTTGGGAGTGGAAGCCGAAAAAGCCACGCTGGAGCACGTTTCCCTTTATGTTCGGTATCTGGGAGGCGATGCTCAGGATGGAAAAACGTCATACCGCCACTCGAATGCTACGATGCAGCAGTACCTTACGGCAGTTCGCCTGTGGTATGACCATTTGGTTTACCAAGATATTCGGGACTTTAATCCAGTCCCTCGTGGCACTTATCTGAATCGAAATAGCGACTACCATCCTGGATTTGCGCAAGGTTTGATTCGGCGACTTAAACTACTACCTGCCATTCCCTCGGAAGAGGATTGGAAAAAACTCATCGAAGCGGTTACTCAGGAATCTCTTCGAAATAGATTGATGTTCGCTCTGGCTTATTATGGCGCCTTGCGGCGTGAGGAATTGGTGAATTTGCGTGTCACCGACTTCGATTTTGCTCATCGCCTCATTCGTATTCGACCCGAAACCACAAAGAGCAGTACACCTCGAACAGTCTGTTATGCCGCTACTGCTGGAAATGCATTGAGCGAATATTTGGTTTATCGTCATCGGATCAATCAGCAAGCCGGATTAGTATTTTTCTCCGAATCACGCCGCAACGCTGGTCAGCCAATTTCGAAATGGACCTGGAGCAAGATTGTCGAAGGCTTGGCAAAACAGGCCGGTGTCGAGGGCTTTAGTACACATAGCTTGCGCCATCTGCGTTTGACTCACCTCGCACAAGCTGGCTGGAAACTGCATGAGCTGAGTGCCTATGCAGGACACCGCAACCCGCAAACGACATTGATGTACCTTCATCTTTCCGGCGCAGACCTACTAAACCGGATGACTGAGGCCATCCGTTATGCCGATGCCAAAATCGACGCGGCTTTATTTGCGAAGATGGAGTAATGCCCTATGGCTCAATTAGATTCTGTAAGTGCGAAGAATTGGCAATGGCCTCTTGATTTGGCTCAGTATGATCGAAGTCCATATCTATCGGAAACTGAAGAATGTGCATTGGTCAGTTGGAGTAATACCATGAGGGTTAGAGCTGCTGTGCCAAGGCTTTATTTGCCGCTACGGGATGTGGCGGCTTTGAGTTCGAAGCAAAGCCTGCTAGAAAGGCACGCCAAAGCTCAGACCGCCATCCTGCAAGAGATTCAGCGAACTCAGCAGCCCTACTGGGCTTGGAGTCAGCAGGCTTGGATTGATTTAGTCCGCCACCCATTAATCCACTCAAGCGCACGACTTTTCATCACCGCGAATGCTTATCTTCTTTGCGATTTCCGCCTCGTCCATTGCATTGGCCCTATATTTTATTTATCCGGTCTTGGGCGATTGATTTTCGGAGAAGAACTTTTCGAACGCGAATGTGGGCGTTTACATCAGGCTTTACAGAAAATTGGGTATGGCAAAGTTAATCTGCAACAGAATTTTCCATCCATCCTGGCAGCGGTAATGCTGGAAAACCGCAACCCCTACCTAGAAAGTTTCGATACCGAACTCTTGGAACGCACCCGTGAAAAGTACAGCGCCCAAGCTCACGGTATCGGCAAGCTCTCCCACGGGTTGGCCGCACTGGGAATCCTGCCCGAGCCACTCCGGATGCGCAATTATGTCTCATGGAAGGAAAAAAGCGGTGGTGGTATTGCGCCGCAATGGGTCGATTATTGCCGGCGATGGCGGGAAACATCGACCTTGCAACCTAAAACACGGGAGTCTAACTACAGCTATATTCTGCGTGCAGGCCTGTGGCTAGCCCAAATTCATCCAGAAATCACCAGTCCGGCGGATTGGACGGTCGAAACCTGTGCTGATTTTCTCGCAGCCCTAAATCGGCTCAAGGTTGGCGAATGGCAGCTTCATTCGTTCGACTATACTGGGCGAGTTAATCTAGGAACGCCGCTTGGCGCTAATTCCAAACGCTCGGTACTGTATGCCATGCGGCGTTTCTTCCGTGACATTCAACATTGGGGCTGGGTCCGGCTGAAGTTTAATCCGTATTATCATTTGGCCACACCGAATTCAATCTTGAGATTATGCGGCCCCAATCCGCGAGCCATAGACGACAATTTTTGGCTCAAATTGGTATGGGCCAGCCTCAATCTTGAGGCGAACGATAAACTGAGTGAGATTTGGTATCCCTTAGAAATGTTGCGGGCGATCAGCGTCGTATGGACTCATGCCGGACTGCGCCAGAACGAAATCATCCGCCTTCGCGTCGGCTGTGCGCGAGCCCAAAATGATCCCATTATTGATGAAACGACCGGCACAACAATTGCCGCCGGTACATTATGCTATTTAGATGTGCCGGCCGGCAAAACCTTCACCGCCTTCGCAAAACCGGTGAGTGCAATCGTCCGGCAGTTTATCACTGAATGGGAAGCAATTCGGCCTGAACAAGGTTTCTTAATCGATCCCAAGACAGGTGAACGCGTACGGTTTTTGTTTCAGTACCGTGGCAAGACGATTGGACACTCGGCAATCAATGATACGATCATCCCGATGTTATGCGCCAAAGCCGGATTGCCTGTAGAGGACAGCAGAGGCAAAATCAGCAGCCACAGGGGACGCGCCTCGGCTGTCACTGCCTTAGCTAGCGTACCTCAAGGGATGTCCCTATTTGATTTGATGCGATGGTCAGGCCATCGCAGTCCAAAATCTACTTTGTACTATATTCGCACGAAACCTACGCAGTTAGCCGGCGCTTTTGCGAAAGCTGATCAGATGTCACACCTAATCGAAGTACTTATCGACCATACAGCCGTGGTCAGTGGAGCCGCAGCCAAGGGTGAGCCTTACCGATATTATGATTTAGGCTCCTCTTATTGCTCGAACCCCTTCTGGAGTACCTGCCCACACCGTATGGCCTGCGCTGGCTGCGACTTCAATATACCCAAGGATTCGGTCAAGGGTGAAGCACTGGCGGCCAAAGCGTTTTTGCACCGTTATCTTGAGGAGGTGCCATTAACGCCCGAGGAACAACAGATCGTCAAGGGTGACCTTCAGAAGCTGGAAGCCATGCTGGACAAGCTAAAAAATGTTCCAACCCTGGATGGCAGAACGCCGCAGCAAATTCATGGGAATGAAGTTCCCTAATAAATTAGAACAAAAAGTATACTTTGGCGCCACTTAAAAAGCTTATTCATATGTCCGACCTACGCAATTCCCTTTCTGCACTGCCGCCGCGACCCCTGATTGCCTTAGTGGACTGCAACTCATTTTATGTCAGTTGCGAGTGCGTATTCCGTCCGGATTTATGGGATAAGCCGGTAGGCGTACTCAGCAATAACGATGGTTGCTTTATCGCTAGGAACAAGGCTTTAAAATCCCTCGGTGTCAAAATGGGGGTGCCGCTTTATCAAGTGGCCGACTTGGTTAAAAAACATGATGTCCATCTATTTTCATCAAATTTCGCGTTGTATGGCGACATGTCATCCAGAGTGATGTCATTATTAGAGACATTTTCACCGAGCACCGAAATTTATTCGATTGACGAGGCATTCTTAGATTTGACCGGGATTTGTCAGCAAGACCCTATCGGTTATGGTCTCACTATTAAACAATCGATCCAGAAAAATACCGGCATCCCAGTTTGCGTCGGAATGGGGCCGACTAAAACGTTGGCGAAACTGGCAAATTTTGCCGCAAAAAAATGGCCTAAAACCAACGGTGTTGTGGATTTGTCCTGCCCTCAACGGCGGGAGCGGTTAATGCGCCTGTTACCGGTCAATGGAGTCTGGGGTATCGGTTCAAGCCTAAGCCAGCAGCTCTCGCAACTCGGCATTCACACCGTCTGGACTTTGGCGCAGCAGCCCGTTCAACGAATGCAGTCGCAGTTTAGTGTTGTTTTGGCTCGAACGATCATGGAATTAAATGGCATTTCCTGCCTGGAGCTTGCAGAAATAGCGCAGGACAAACAAGAAATCATGTGTTCCCGAAGTTTTAAGCGGCCTTTAGAAAATTTGAAGGAATTATCGGAAGCTTTAGCCGAGTTCTGCAGCCGGGCAGCGGAAAAGCTCAGAGCACAGGATTCGACAGCAGATCGTTTAACCGTGTTTATCAGGACTAACCCGTTTAATCCACAAGAACCTCAATATCAACGTTCAGCAACTTTGAAATTGGCAATAGGCACGCAAGATACACGCAGGTTGATCAATGTTGCCAAGCAGTTGTTGCAGGGTATTTACAAGGAGGGTTACCGTTACCAGAAATGCGGAATCCAATTAAGTGGCCTTTACCCCAATACCATGCCTGGTCAGACGGATTTGTTTGCCAACCCAAAATCTTCAAAGGAGCGAGAGTTAATGGCCTGCTTCGATAAAATCAACCATCGGTTTCCTAAGTCCATATCTATAGCCGCCACAGGATTAAACAAAAGCTGGCAGTTCCAGCCCGAACGCATGTCAAAACGCTATACAACCCAGTGGGATGAGTTGGCGATTGTAAAATGCAGCTAGCTAATCATTACTCAGAGTGGGCAAAAAGATACCTGATGTGCTTACTGGATGGGTAGTGAAAGGCAAGCAACGACCCAAACTTGACGGTCGCACTTCTCCAAACCAGTCAGTCAGCTAAATCCAGCGCCTGGGAACTGGAGATCTACAAAGCGGCCATTGGCGACCGCATCCAACGGCCAATTTTGCGACATCCACATATAGAGGGTGCCTGCCAATATCGAGCCCTCGCCATTTCGGCAAACACAGAGTGAGAAATCAATAAACACCTTTCACTCGGTTTTACTTACAGCCATTTTTTGCGGGACAAGTGATTACTGAAGGTGGACATGATAGCGATTATGTAAGAACCCAATTGAATTTTGTATTTTAAAAAACTGTGCGTAACCATAGGCTGTAATAATAGCTACCCATCACTACAGTACGTTAACGAGGTAAGACATGGGTAAAGGTCGGCTGGAGGCATTCAGTGATGGGGTACTGGCCATCATTATCACCATCATGGTATTGGAATTGAAAGTACCCCATACTGCGGACATCAATGCGCTGATTCCTTTGATTCCTGTGCTTTTAAGCTATGTGTTGAGCTTCGTCTATGTAGGCATTTACTGGAATAACCATCACCATTTACTGCAAACATGCCAAAAAGTCACTGGTTCGATACTGTGGGCAAACCTGCATTTATTGTTCTGGTTATCGTTATTTCCGTTCACAACTGCCTGGATGGGGGAAAATCACTTTGCGGCTATACCAACGATGGCTTACGGAGTGGTTCTATTGATGGCAGCAATCGCTTATATATTATTACAATACCTCATCATCGTTTCACAAGGGACAAATTCGCTATTAAAAAGATCTGTCGGTAGCGACTGGAAGGGTAAATCCTCACCATTGATTTACTTAATAGCGACACTAAGCACGTTTTGGTCGCCATGGTTAGCTCAAGGGCTTTATGTGCTGGTCGCATTGCTATGGTTAGTGCCAGATCGACGTATTGAGAACGTGATGTCTGAATATTAAAAGGATTTTTGATTTGCCAAGCAAATGACCAAATAAAACTGGGCTTTTCATTGTAACCTTCAACAATAAATTGAGTTGGTGAAGGTCTGCTCAAGCCTATTTGAAGGTCAGCTATTGAGAAACATGTATGGCGGCTTTCTGGCAGATTGGTTCAGCACCCATTAAAACAATGGCTTGCGCGTCAATTTTTCTTGAAAAACTGCAATAATCAGAGGTTTCCTAACCCCTTTAAACGCCATAATCGGACTTTTGATTTAGTTTTGCCTAACCTGTGATTTTTTAAAAACCTATCCGCAGACTTTTCAATACTTCTGCCACTTCGGGTTTTGCGGCCGATGTGGGCGGGAATATAGCGCAGATGGTGCGACGAATTTCCGGATCTGACAGATAACGAACTCGAATCTGATCTGCATTTTTGGTGATGGTGAATTCCGGCATTAGCGCAACACCGATTCCGGCGCGTACCATACTCAGTATCCACTCTTCGCTATTACTTCTATAGGCAGCATAAAGATTGACCTGCCGCCCCTGGCACACACTCCTCAGTGTTTCACGCAATTCACAGTTCAGGCGATCCAAGTAAGGTTCAGCTTGTATCGTCGCTAAATCAATTTGTTGCAGTTGATTGAAACGGTGTTTGTCGTTGAAGACAACGACATAGCGTTCTTCGTAAAGCTCTAAAGACTGGTAATGCTCTGCCAGTAAGGATGTTGGTGCACTGATAACTAAATCCAGGCTATCTTCATCAAGTTGATTCAATAGATTGCATTCACTGTCGACGACTAATTCCAGTTCTACATGGGGTCGTTCTTGCTGAAAGTCAGTGAAGAATGGACTTAAATGGTGTGCGGCAATTGTCGTCATCACGCCGATGCGAAGTGGCACAGTATTTAAGCGGCTGAAACGCACAGCCTCAGCTTTGACAGCTTGCGTCTTGCGCACTATTTCACGTATAGAAGGTTCAACCAAACGTCCTAAGGCCGTCAACCGACATCCGCCGCGGTCTCGGCTAAATAGCTCACCGCCAAGTTCATCTTCCAATTTCTTAATTGCTTGCGTCAGGGAGGGTTGGGCCACATAGGTTGCTTGTGCAGCGCGAGTGAACGAGCCCTTATCGCAGACGGCCAGAAAATAGCGTATTTGTTGCATTTCCACAGCTTGCCCCTTTTTAATAGGTTAAACCTATCATTAGATAGAAAAATGGTATTTTACAGTTTACCTAACTCATTATTTAATATAAACACCAAGTCACCTAAATATTCAATATTCCTATGAAAACAGCAAAATTAATCGTAATATACCCTACGCCAACAGATTTAGAAACTTTTGAACGTCGTTATGCTGATGAGCATGTGCCGATGGCGGTCGAAAAGCTGGCCGGCAAAACACGATTTGTCGCCTCATTGATTCTTTCCAATGTAGACAAATCTGCAGCGCAGTTTCATCGAATTGCCGAGGTTTATTTTCCATCCCTCGCCGAATTAAAGGCTTGTCTGAATTCACCAGGCGGTCAAGAAACAGCTCAGCATGCCGTTGAGATTTCTAGCGGTGGTGAGCCGTTGTTTCTGATCTCCGAGGTGGAAACCTTTGATTTCTAATCCGACCATCGGATTTAACATAATCACTGTGGAGGCAAATCAATGCCTAACTCTATCAACAAACTAAAAAAGGCGGCTTACAAGCGCATTAGGTGGATGGGTCTGCTGCCTGTTGTCTTTTGGGTCGGATTAATGCCAACTATTGCCCAAGCGCATCGAGGTGCGCCTGACGAGGCCGATGCTTGCGTTACGAGGGTTGGTTTTGAACGAGTCCATTTCACGGCCTATACCCCGACTCTGTCAGGGGATCGGGAATATTGCAGCATCATTCCCGAAATCGGCCCAACTAATTTGGTGTTCGACTACGAAGGTAAAAGTCTGCGCAATGTCAGCGTGGAATTCGAAATCACCAAAGAACCTGAAGGGCAAAGGGTTTTTTATCAGCAGCCGAAAAAAGTTAAAAACGGTACTTTCGATAGTATGGTCGATTTTAGTCAATATGGTGCTGGTAATTATTTGGCTCACATCGCTATTGTCGACAAGGATAAGCGTCTTGACACTCATATTCCGTTCTCTGTTGGCCTGGAATCGGTTCCGGGAAAAAGCTATATGCTGCAGATTGTGATAATCGGAAGCTTGTTGTTGCTGGCTTATATTGTAATGAAGTTAGCGAATAAGGAAGCGCCCAATCACTCACCTGAGGCATGATCGAATGGTACAGGCGAGTCAAACGTACTTAGGGGGAATATGACTATGAATATGACTCAATTAAAGGTTTATCTTTTAAGAACCAATTCTTGGCAGAAAGTGCTATTCGGGTTACCGATATTAGTAATGGTTGTCATGCTTTTGATGGATCATAGCGGCGACTCGGTAGAATTGGGGCAGGCCGTGTATCGACCTGAGATGCTGAAACGTCTTTGCAAAGCTGATCAACTCAGTGGAGACGCTGGAGAGACTTATGGTGAAGAAACCGAAAATGGCATCAAATACAATGTCCGCACACCAGCCAATTATGATGCATCCGTTGCCCACCCACTATTACTGGTATTTTCTCCGGCCGGATCGAATCGGGCTAAAACCGAAAAAACAACTGGGTTCACTTTTCCTGCTACCCAAGCCGGTTTCATCGTGGCCTATGCGGATCACCCGGAATTATCGCCCAGCACTACCGTAGAATTAGGCACCATTCCCAGTTTAATGGCCAAAAAGTGGTGTATTGATGAAAAACAGGTCTATGTTACGGGACATTCCGATGGAGGGACTTCGGCAATGGCATTAGCGTTTATGACTGGCACACGACACATCCCACGTGCAATTGCGCCGAGCGCAGCAGGGGTTGCGTATGATGATTTACGCGACCGCAAATGCCCCGAGCCCTTGCCGGTTATGATCATGCACAGCAGCAAGGATCGCCTGTTTCCTGGTTATGGTCAGCAAGCGGTGGGTTGGTGGGCAGCTTGTAATAAATGTGATCCTATTCCGGATAAAATCGCAAATGGTTGCTCCTCTTATTCAGGGTGTGCCGGGGGCGTAAAAACGTTGTACTGTGAAGGTGATCAAATCCATTCACATTGGCCCGAGCGAAGTCAGGATATTGTCGAGTTTTTTGTGTCAGCGACTCAAGTTAGCCCACTGGCAAAGTGAAATTGGCTCTATATGAATCGTAATGGGTGCAAAGGTAAACCCGAAAGCAAACGGTCACCCAGATTCCTCTCGGGTCTGCCTGCTCCTTTTAGTGGCTGAACAGTTGGTTGACAACCGACCTGGACGTATTGAGCCTAGAGCCATCAAACGACGACCCAAAACGAAGCCGAATACCGGACAGCCGATTGGGTTACATGGTGCCTTAATTATTAAAATGGGATAGCTACTCCGAGCGGCGGGTTTTGGCCGATTCTGTTGAAAAGTCGGTTTTGTTAAAATTTTAACCAATTTTGCCGTTCGTCAAAATGATAACTGTTTGTTTTCAAAAATAGCTTGCTTTTTAATT
>NZ_JANIBM010000040.1 GCF_024505045.1 Methylomonas aurea
CCACATAAATGCCGATATGTCGGCACGGGTGATGTCGATACTGGAAACCTTCGCGCCGACAGTGGAAGTCTATTCCATCGACGAAGCCTTTCTCGATTTCACCGAGTTGTATCTTTGTCGCCGAGACCCGATCGCTTATGCCAAACAGATTAAACAAGCCGTGCAGCGTCAGGTCGGGATTCCGGTCTGCGTCGGCCTGGGCCCGACTAAGACCTTGGCCAAACTCGCCAACTTTGCCGCCAAAAAATGGCCGCAAACCCGCGGGATACTGAATCTGTCCGATCCGCTCAGACGGGAAAAGCTGATGAAGATCGTGCCGATCGATGAAGTCTGGGGTATTGGTCGCCAGCTATCCAAACAACTCAATCAGCTGGGCATAAGCACGGTTTGGGATTTAGCCCGGCAATCACCGCAGAAAATGCAACAACGATTCAGCGTAGTCATGGCTCGAACCATCATGGAGCTGAATGGCATTGCCTGTCTGGACCTGGAAGAAATTGCCCCCGACAAGCAGCAAATCGTTTGCTCGCGCAGTTTCAGTCGCAAATTGACCACGTTAGCAGAACTCAGCCCGGCGATAGCAGAATTTGCCTGCCGCGCCACCGAAAAACTCCGCCAGCAACACTCGGTGACCGGCTATGTCACTGCCTTTATTCGCACCAATCCTTTCGCCGAACACGAACCGCAAACCCAACGCGCCGCCAGTCAAAAACTCCAATTCCCCAGCCAGGACAGTCGATTGATTACCGGCATCGTCCAACAACTGCTAAAGGAAATTTACCGCCCCGGCTATAGCTATCAAAAATGCGGCGTGCAACTCAGCCAGATTCAACCGCAAGCCGCACCGGAACAATTCGATTTATTCGGTAGCCAGCAAACCCAGGAAAGCCCTGAGCTGATGCAAACCGTGGATCAGATCAATCGCCGGTTTCCCAAAGGCATTGCCATTGCCAGTACCAAAATCGACCAGACCTGGAAGCCTAAGGCGGAGAGGATTTCACAGCGCTATACAACGAATTGGCTGGAATTGGTTACGGTGAATTGCCGCTAGCAAATCAATTTAACCTTAATGCGTGATACTGTACTATTCGCACGTGCCATATCTCCCCTATAACGTGTTTGATCGCACTGTATAACCCGCGCGACCGCGCGACGTTCAAAGCGGCTAAGAGGTCGCGGCTCGGACTGATTCACCACTGATTTTGCGGACGCTCTAGGCCGAACAAATCATGCACTTCGTTGATGGCGCTGGAGGAAATCATGCCCATAACGAAGCGATTCATTATTTGATAATTTCCGGCAAACGGGGGCTGTGAACGCCTTCATCTTCCAGGTGGCACAGGTAGAAAAAAGCCAGCTCGTTTAACGAGCCCAGCACTCGTCTGCTGTTGGTGTTGGCAAACCTGACTTCGGCAAAGTCGGTCATCAGATTTTGAATAAAGGTCTGCTCGAAACCTTCCTCGGCCAATACACAATGCAGATAGGATTTAAACAGTTGGATCAGTTGGGTAGCGTCAAGCTGGGGTACATCGGCAATCAAGAAATTGAAAAGCGTTTGGTCGTTGGCTACCAACAGACAGGGGCGACCATCGATCTCGATTAGATTGAGGTGCCACGAGTAGATTGAGGTGCCACGAGCAGAAATTAGAGGTTTCGACACTCGCATCGACCAGGTCGGTTTTTTTCAGCTTGAGTGCAGTTTGCAGCTTTTTGGTACAGCGTAAAACCAGCATTATTTGCCGCCCCAACGGTTAAACAAGATACGCATGATCGCTGCGTTGGCCAATCGCCGGTCAAATCTCTCAGGGTCGAAATCGCCGTCTGCCCATTCGAGCAAATGGGCAGCTTCTTCAGAATTCGGTTCCTCCTGCAGGAATTCCAGAAAATCGGCATAACCCTCCGGGCCGCCGACATCTTCCGGAGGACCAGAGCGTGCGCCATCCAATACCCAGGCGCCGCCTTTGGGATCGTTGTCTAAGTCGTTGCGAATCTCCTCGACGGTCACCAGGTGTTCCCAGTTATCACCCAGATCGTAGCGATAGAGCATAGTGTCACCGGTAGCCAGCAAGCGATTCAAATAGGCTTTGCGCTCGTCCAGCATATCGAGCTCATCGCCTGGGTCCGGCAGGGCATAAATCTTGTCTCGAATTTTAAACTGATGCAGGTGATAGTCGCTCCAGCCAAAGGCGGCCTGAATAAAGTGGTGTAACTTCGCCAAACTGATACGGCCATCGACTTCCAACCTTCGCCAGATCGGTGGGCGAATTTCATTAGGCCTAAGCTCGATATGCAGCGTGTACAAGCATGGTTGACTGGTACTGTTGGTGTGTTTCTTACGAACGGGCTTTTGCTCGACCATGTTGAATCTCGATATATTAATGCGCTGTAGTTTAACCCCACGGCAACCGAATTCGAATCGACAATATTGATCGCGCGTTTTGATAAAGCGGCTTACACTACCCACTCGACTGATTCACCCGTGCAGGAGTTATCAGATGTCTTTATCCATGTTTGCCATTTCGGTTCCGCCCCTCGTCCGCAGTCTGACGCAATTACGATCCATTCTGGAAAAAGCAACTGATTTCGCAGAGACCAAAAGGTTTGATCCGTCGGTATTGGTCAACGCACGCCTATATCCCGACATGTACCCGTTGAAGCGTCAGGTGCAAATTGCTAGTGACGTTTCCAAGGGTGCTGTTTCCCGTTTAGCCGGACAGGAGCCTCCGAAGTTCGACGATGTTGAAAACTCGTTTGCCGAGTTGATCGAGCGAGTTGATAAAACATTGGCGCATATCAACTCGTTTCCCGCTGAGCAAATCGATGGATCGGAAGCCAAAACAATTTTGCTGCCCTTGCATGACCGAACATTGACTTTTACTGGCTTAACCTACGTGACAGACTTTGTGCTACCCAATGTTTATTTTCACGTGACTACTACTTACGCCATTCTGCGACACAACGGGTTGGAAATCGGCAAGAAGGATTACCTGGGTGACTTAGGTTGATTGTGGATTAATTCGAAAGTTGACATCCATTTTGTTTGGCTGACGGTGACATTTCGACCCCAATTTTACCGGTTGCTTTTCTACATTGCGGCCAGTCGGGGGGAAATCCAGATTTTGGAAACTGGCGGACTGCAAAGCAGCCGCTGGCGACCTCAACCAACCGGCCAGTTTGCGACGTTCAAGTATTTTCACCCTATGGCGGCTATAAACCATAAAGCTGTCTGTCAACGTTGAGTTACGGTTGTGGGATGTGGCGAGTTTACGAACCGCAACAGTCGCGAAGGGTGCTGCGCACATTGTTTACCGTATCCTAAAGGCTGGATTTTTGTCAATTATTCTGACTGGTTTTTTTGAAATTTCGTAAAATTTAGGGTAGGCAAAATAACAGGTTTAAAGCCCGCGTTAACAGTAATATTACTGATAAACGCCCTTAAAAAAGGGTAAGCAATCGCTGGTGCATTAATATTAACAAAATTTGAGTCTTTGAAAGAATCGTCAATTTCTTCGTCCGTTTCAAATCTTGCTAAATATTCAATATCAAGATTAAACTCTAGTGTTGAAAGCTTAATATTAAACACAATAAGAAACTCATTTTTGCTGGCCTCGGAAAATGCTGGAGAAAACGAAAAATCAAACTCCTCCTCTCGATTTTCGCCTACCAAATCAATAGCTAAGTGTGAAAGCTTCGTATCTATGAATTTAATATTCATTTAACAAGCCATTTGCTGGGCCGAGTAACATTCATCATTAGATGCAAAAAACTGTTCATTAGATTTAGATGAAAGATAAGTTTTTTCGATAGTTTCAGCGAACTCTGCTGTCAAAAAACTAGTTCCAGATATTTTAGACCTTTTTTTAAAACCGTTAGTATCAAAAGGACAAAACTCGTCTATGGTCGGACCTATGTTTGACTCTAAAGATTTATGAAGGCTCAAAAACTCTTCATCGCTCATGCTGTTGAGCCAATCATTAATCATGGATAATGATGTGTTATGAATGTCGTTCATTTCAATCACCTAGTATGTCCCTTGCGCGAAGGCGCTTGGATATATTGGAGTTTTTTCTATTATGTAATTATGAGCGTTTTCGAATACGCATAATTGCTGCCTAGTAACAAGAAACACTCTCTCTTTTTTCTTATCAGTAAAGTAAAAAAATTTCTCATATCTTTGATCAGCCGCTTTTATCGCCACATAAGGAAAATATGCTTTATTTTCTTGTGCTTTTAATCTTAGTGCACATAAGACAGCATGAACTGTTGGTGTTTCTGCATTTGGGTCTGCCTTTTTCAGTTTGTTGTGATAAGCCTCTAGTAATTCATAAAACTTAATCTGATCACTAACTGAGCCAACCAAATCCAACAAATAAGCCCTGTCAATCTTAATTATACATTTCAGAATAGCATGCCCGCCTCTGATGGAAGTCTCTCCCCAATTTTGCGCCCAATAGTCACTATCGGTCCAAAAATAGTATCCTTGGGTTAGCCATTGGTTGCTATTGTTTTGACTGATAAAAGGAGCATTTTCAAAAATATAGCGCCATCCTCCATTTGTTCTACATGTGTGATATCCAATTATTCTTAAAGATCCTTCCATAATTAAAATAATCTTACAAAGATAGGCACTTGGTTTCTTAACTAGAAAAATACAATCATGATGGCGCGAGCTAGTACCATTGAGCGCAAAAAAGGAGCCCGGCACATCAAAAACGCACCAGAACTCCTTCTAATTCCAACGTTACGATACCACAAACAACCCAATACTAGCTATGTTCAAACGCTTTATAAGCTCATACAGAACAAAAAACCATTCGAAAAGATTTTTCTCTTTCGTTAGAGTTGTCTGCAACCTACTAAAACCAAGGGATTAATCTTCACTCATACCTACTGTGCACAAATCACAGGGGCTGTTCTTGTAATCATGCACTAAGTGTTTGGACGGCTGCTTGATGTTTAATTCCTGTCATAGATATTGTGTAAACCTATGTCGATTTAGGGTCGAAAAGAGCCGGCCAGACCTTCTGTTTCATCGCCCGAAAGCGGTCGCTTCCACAATACAACACCCACCAAGCAATGCCTTAATCACCTGACATTCCCAATATGGCTTTGTACCGCGAGTCCTTGTCGGAATGAACGTAAATCGAAGTGGTCGCGATGTTTTTGTGGCCGAGATTGTCCCGCACAATTTCCAGGGGAACCCCTTTGTAAACGGCGTGGCTACCATGCGTATGGCGTAGCCAATGGGTACTGGCTCGACGTATTTTGTCTGCCGCGACAGGGTCGGTTGGACCGATATCGTCCGCGGCGGCTTCAAAAAAGGCCTTGAGCTTTTGGTACAGCGCCGATTCGCTGAGGAAAACGGCGCTTTGCGCGTCGTCAGGCGCATCCCTTAAGCGATTGCGTAATTTGCCGACAATCGGGGTGTTCGGCGCAGCATAACCAATTGGTTTGAGTTGCCGGTCTCGCAAATGAGCATTGATTTCGTCAATCAGCTGCGGAGCAATCGGGACCTGGCGATGCACCTTACCTTTACCGACGACGTTTAACCACCATTGGTCGCCGTCGTAACCGGTGAGGCGTTCCAGATCGCCAATTCTCGCTTTGGTCAATTCGTGAAGACGTAAACCGGTTAAGTAAGCGAAGCGCAGAATGAACAAGGTTCGCCGGTGATCGGCCCGCTTATTGTCCGGGGTAGCGGAGTTGTTGGCTTGCCGTTCGGCAAAGCCAATCAAATAGTCCCAGAGTGGGGGAGACAGTAATCGATCGGTGCCCTGGCGCCGCCCGTAGCCGCGCTTGCTTAAGCCGGCGAAGGGGTTGCTGTCCAAATAGCGCTGGCCTACCAGCCAGTCGCAGCAGGCGCTCAGAATGATTTCGGCTTGGCGAGCACTACTGGGTTTCAGCGGACCTTTGAACGGTTTCCATAGCGGTGACCAACGTTGTCCAGAGGGACCGATCCAGCGATCGGCCGGCTGCGGGTCTTCGAGGAAACGGCGAAATTCGGCGCAATCCGGCGTGGTCAGCGACGATATCGCCTTGCCGCGCTCAAAGATCGCCCACAACAAAAACCGCTCTATTTCCTTCCGGTAGGTGCGATGGGTCGGGGTTCCGGCGTCGTATAAGGACAGCCAGGCCAAAATCGCCTCGAAATCGTTGCCGGCGTCCAATAAACACCGTGAGACCGGGGCGCGGTTTGAGCCGGATTGCCCGCTCAGATGCTCGGGTGGCCGGAATCGTTCGATGGGGGCGATATCGGACGAACTCACTGTTACCGGGGGGCGTGCCGGGGGTTTTCTAGCCAAATCCAGACTGAGGCCCAATACCTCCGCATAATCGGCAAAAAAAGCCTGAATCTCGGTGGCGGATGTTTGGCCCAAGCGCGGGATTTGCGACCACCAGCGCTGGCCATGTCGGTTGATGAAATCCGCCAACTGGGTCAGGCTGTGAATGTTTTCGGTTTGCGCTAAGCGCGCCGCGGCCGCGGCTGGCAGCCAACGGCTACAGGCTTCATTCGGATGTGGCAATGGCGCCGGTTTGCTTTTCAGGCGATCCAAAGACTTCAAGGCTTTGTCAATCCACTCGGCACTGCCGGCGCACGGCTGTTGCCAAATGGCTGCATCGGCTGTCAAATTCAACAGCTCGGCTTTGCGCGCGAGGGTGCGGGACAGGGCCATGACGGTGCGACGGGTCTCAGCGGTACCGGCGTCATCCAAGTACGCCTCACCGAGCACTGGCCAGGATAAGCCTTGTATCCATCCCCGTAGTAATCCGAGCTCGTTGGGGGTCATCCGGCCGCCTTATCGGGGGTATTCTGGGCCGGCCGGCGTTGCTTTCTGACCAATTCGTGCAATCGGCGGCATTTGTCCTTCTCGGCCTGAAGCTCCACTTCCCGAGCAGCTAATTGCGCGCGTAAGGTGGCCAGATCGGCTTCCCACTTGAGTTGGTGTTCATGTCGATCGCTGAGTTGTTGCATCAATTGGGTAATCCGCGCCTGAGCCGTGGCCAGTTCGAGTCTAAAATCCTCCAGCTCGCGTCCCAGTGCGGTAATGGTCCGTGCATGTTCCTGACGCGCAGCGTTCTTTTCTTCCTCAATGCGAGCCAAATGCCAATCGTGTTGCTGATCGAAGCGATGCGACCAAGCTGATTCCTGTGCCTGCAGTGCCGCTTTGGATGTCGATAAACTGCCTTCCGCTCTGGACAACGCTTCTCGGGTGCTCGCCCATTCGGCGTTGGTGTGGCTGAGCGATTGGCGTGCCTCTGCCAGCGCAGTCGCCAATTCGGTATTCGCGTGCCGAAGTTCCTCGTTGTGTTGGCTCAGTTGCGATCGCTCGGTGTCCCATTGGGCTTGTTGGTCTACTAGCTGCTGTTGCAATTGGACAATCAGCGCTTGGTCGTTACGGGCGTTTTCTTCGAGTTGTTGTCGCTGTTCGTCAAACTGTTTACTGGCTTCCTTCAGGGCCAGTTGCCAGAGCGAAACGGCTGTATCCAACATTACGGCCGGCATATCCGGCCTCCCGAAGGTTTCTTTGTGCTTGTTGGCGAAATGCAGTGTCCAGTCTTTGATGGCTCGGCTGATCACGGTCGGACTATTCACGCCGATTCGATCCCGAATCGCGTCGATGGTCGGAAAGCGGCCGTCTTCCCTTAACACGGTATCGCAGCATTCGTAAGCGAGGGCATAGGTATCGGTTCTATTAGACATGGATGAAACCATAATTCACAGATGATTCATCTTCGCACGAAATTCACGGCATGCAATAGTGACCGGCCCGCCAATCTAACCTTCTCGTTGGTCCGTTTCAGATGGAGGGGTGGCAATAAGCAGAAGCTGACCCGCTGGCAAAGTGCATTTCAGAGGCATTTAGCCAGCGGGTTTGAATTTTCAAATACGCTAGCATGGCAGCCTTTCAATTTAGTAAAGGAAGGTGAGCCATGGCCGAAACCCAATCCGGATCCGGAACAGACCTCTATAGTCGCCCCAGCTTTACGCAGTCGCTGGTGCTCAACAGCGAATATAGCAAACGCGTCCATCAACGCTACTTCAAGCCCGTCGTGTCCGCGCTGTACATGATCGACACGATTTTATACATCATCGGCGAAAAGGACCATATCGATCAGGTACAAGAGGCGGTGTCCGGGTTGATCGAGGCGTGTACTCAAGATCTGCTGAGAGAAATCGAGCGGCTGGAGAAATTGAGAGACGATAACGGTGTTTCCGGAACGCCCAAATACAGTAATCCCGGTCGGTACGATATCGAAATTGTCTCGCCTCAGGTGTCGCAGTTCGTCTCGTTGATGCTGAAAATGGACGACGCCATGAAATTGGTCGACACCCTTTGGCTAAGCAACATCATCCCGAACGACAAGCGCGCGGACACCGAGCGGCAATGGCAACTGCGGATTCAGAAACTGGCCCGCCGGATCATTAGCCTCCGCGGTAGCGCTTACAGAGAAGCACGTGCCCGCGGCAAGACGACCGAAGTCGAAACCGCTACACAAGCCTTGATTGACAAAGGTGTCGACCTCGATACCGACGATGGGAAAGATCTAGCGGATATCGAGACAGATGGCGAGGAAGAGACAGAGGCTGTGGCGCCGAAATCGACGCGGCGGTACGGCTAACTTTTAAGCTTTCGTGGCAGGGATGCCGTGCAGGTGAATTTCAGAGGCATTTAGCCAGCGGGTTTGAATTCCGGTTTTTGATATAACGGTTCGCGCTAACGTTCAAGGAGGTAGCTGGCTTCCCTAAATAATCAGCATATCTAACGACTCCCGGCGACGGACAGTCAATTTAAACCCTAAACGGGGGAATTCTCCGTTTAGGGGGAGTCCTCCGTCTAATTTAGGAGGATCTCATGAAAATGCGCAAAGACACAGCGGTGCAGGTTCATCCCAGCGTCGAACAGTTCGATATCTTCGTGATCGATTGGGACGCACTGCCTCAATTCACGGAATCGGAATTCGACGAGCTGCGTTACCGTTTGTTGCTGGCGATGTTGAGTTCGCTGAAAGACTTACGGGTCTGCGACGAACAAAAGGCGGATGCCTTGGAATGGTTGACAAGTGACGACACGTCGCCGTTTTCGTTTCGAGTCTGCTGCGAGTCGGAAGGTGTCGATTTCGAAGTAATGCGTGATCTGATTTTGGATCACTTGAGAATGTAATTTACCGAATCGCATCCCATGTTTCATGGGATGCACCTTATTCCTGGCGGCCTCTGGGGTGGGTTTTATGAGTCAAGCGGAACATGGCGGGCATTCTCCTTCATTGGAAGGGATTGAATCCAACCGTACCGACGTGCAGAGGCCGTTCGCGATCATTCATGTCAAACCCCACATCTGTAATCCGGGTTCCCATCATCCGGATATGTCGTGCCGCGCCTGTGGCACTGGCAGCTATGCCGAAGACGCTGCTTCACCCTCTGACAAAACAGACAAACCATGAGCCATTATCGATTAGACGGTATCGAATTCACCGAAGCTCACGAGGAGTTTCAAAACATATTGGCCCGAGCGTACGCCAATAAGCAACGGCCGATGTGCTTGTGCATGGCGGACGGCGTCGAACTGTATATTGCCTATGCCCATGAACGATATTGGCTGAAACGGATGCCCAATTCCGGCGAACGCCATCATCCGGGCTGCGAATCCTACGAACCGCCGGCCGAATTGTCCGGCTTGGGTCAGGTGTACGGATCGGCCATCAAAGAAAATCTCGATACCGGCGTTACCCAATTGAAGTTCGACTTTCGTCTGGCTCCAGGGAAAAGCCGAACGCCGGCCCTAGCATCCGAAACCGATGAAGCGGCCAAGCCGACCAGCATTAAAGCGTCCGAAGCCAAACTCGGCCTGCGCGGTTTGCTGCATTATCTCTGGGAGCAAAGCGGTTGGCAGCGCTGGGCGCCAGCGACCGAGTCACGGCGCAATTGGCATGGGTTGCGCAAAGCCCTGTTGGGGGCCTGCGCCGGAAAAGTCGCCAAAGCCATGCCACTGGATGAAATCGTGTTCATTCCGGAAACGTTCATCCTCGAAAGAAAGGATGAAATCAGCGCCAGAACGGCGAAGTCCTTGGCTTGCTCGGACAACCAAAATCGCTTTCGGATGTTGATTGGCGAACTCAAGGAGATCAAGCCGGCTCGTTTCGGACATAAGCTGGTTATCAAGCATCTGCCGGAGCACCCGTTTTATCTAAACGACCAGACCTATAAGCGCATGGTTAAGCAGTTCGATGCGGAATTGCTTTTGTGGCGAGGGATCGAATCCAGCCACTTGATTGTTATTGCGACTTTTTCGATTAACCAAGCAGGCTACGCGGAGTTGGACAACCTCAGCTTGATGAATGTCTCGTCGCAATGGATTCCGTTCGAAACTGCCGACGAATTGGCGCTAATCGAGTATTTGGTGGCGGAGGGCCGCTCGTTCAGCAAATGTTTGCGCTACAACCTGGCCAGAACGAAACCGTTAGCGTCGGCGGTACTGGTCGATATCAGAATGCCCTTGGCACTTTATATTGCCCGAGACGGCGCCGGGGATGAATCAGCGGATGGAATCGATGGTTTGATCGTCGACAGTCAGACGGCGTCGTACATCTGGGATCCAAAACAACCGGGTTTACCGTTCGAACCACAACAGGGGAAACCTCAAATCGCCTATGCCGCAACTGTATAACCTTCAATCCACAACGACTTTAGGAATTGAGGCCTAATTGGTCATGAACACAGTCAATTTAATCGCGATTCTCACGCTTTATCGTCTAGCCGACGACGGTCTATGGCATGGCTACGGTGCGCACAGCTCGATTCGGATTACCACAGGCGTGAAAGAGTTTGTCGAGGCCGCCGGACAGACTAAATTATTGGCTTGGGCGGTGTCGGTTTTGCCGCCGCTTTCAAATTGTTATCCGTGGCTCAGGATCGAATTAACTAGCAGCGCCGGACAGGCGTTGTTATCGGTGACCGACGAAAAGGGTAAGCGGGTGACCGAGGATTCCTTGTCGTGGCCCGACCAACAGGTCGGACGTTGGATATTCTACTGGACGGACAGGGTATTACTGTTGTCCGGCGAATATTGAATAAATCCATAAGTCATTAAAAGACAAGCCATCGGCGTTTGCCGAGGCATTTAGATCTTACTCTCTTTATCTAATCTCGGTCGCTTTCATCTTATTCGGACATCAGGTTGCGAGTGTTGTGATCTGAATACTATTCGCCGGCCCCGCTTTCACAATGCATATCCGTTGATTTTTGGTGTTGCATATTCAAAAAGCCATGTAACAGTTATTTCGTGATTCGAATATTTCCTATTCGAATAAACCATGCCAATAATCCAAATAATGATGGAGCTTATCGATGGCCGCGAATAAAAAAAGTACCATTCAATTTAAAAGTATGCCGATCAATTTAATATCAATCCAAGATGGGTTTAATCCCAGGGTTTATTTTAGTGATGGTGAAATGCAAGAACTAATCGCATCAATTAAATCCGAAGGAGTTCTGCAACCAATCGTTGTTAGGCCTCAACCGGACAACAAAACCTATTGGGTCGTGGCCGGCGAGCGCCGCTATCGCGCCGCCGTTGCGGCAGGACTGTCCGAAATTCCGGCCGTTGTGCGTCACCTGGACGATAAACAGGCGCGGCTGGTGGCTACCATTGAAAACACCCAGCGAGCCGATATGAGTCCAGGCGAAGAAGCGATCGCGGCCCGAAATGTACTCAGCGACTGCGACGGTGATAGAGCGGAAGCATTGCGGTTACTAGGGTGGTCTGCCAAGAAGTTCGAGGCGAGGCTGCTGTTGTTACATGCCTCGACAGAGGTCTTGAATGCCCTGACAGCGAGAGCTATTCGGCTGGGTCACGCTGAATTGCTATGCCAGCTACCGTCCGATTTTCAAAATGCCACGCTGGAGAAATTAATCGAGCACCAGTATTCGGTTCCTGAATTGAAAGCGCGATTGAGTCGATTTGCCAGACCGTTGGAAAGCGCGATTTTCGATCGGACCGAGTGTGCGTCCTGCCATCACAATTCGTATTTGCAAGCGAACTTGTTCGACGAGCATGTTGAAAGCGGCCTATGCGCCAACCCCGATTGTTTCAACCAAAAAACCCAGGATGCCGTCGAAGCCCGGAAGTGCGATTTGCACGACCGGTACGCGGCGGTGTTTCTCGATACCGAAAAGCCGCCGCAGAGCTTTGTGGTCGTGATACAAACGGGGCAAAACGGCGTGGGCAAAACGCAATTCGAAAAGGGGTGTAGTCAGTGTCGACATTTTGGAGCCCTTCTTTCGACCAATCCCAATTCGCCGGGGAAAGTCAGCGAAGACTGTTGTTTTGACCTGGATTGCCACGGCCAAAAAGTGCGGGGATATCAAGCAAGCTTATCGAATCCGGGTTCATCCACGATGACCGGGAATACAGTCACAGCGACGGGTGCCGATGCGAAGAAGGGCGCCAACCCCGGCCGAGCCGATTCGGCTCATAAGCCATCGGACGGAACCAGCGGCGCCACACCGGGTAAAGTGCTCGAACACATCGAAGGCTTTTTCCGAGATACCGGCGCCAAATACATTGTCCAACATCGGCACGGTAAACTGTTGGTCAACAGTTATGCGTTATACCGGCTAGTGCAAACTACCTTTCCCAAAGAGGCCTTACCGATTGCCGCCGGAACGAAACAAGCGAGCTGGCCGATGTTCGGTACCCTGCGCGACTTTGTCGACGCATTCGGCTATCTCAGTATTGAAGAAATGATGGCCTTCAACGAGCGGATACTGACGCATTTGCTGGGACAGCATGAACGTATCAACACCACCATGAGCAAAGCTTGGGCGATGGGTTCCGCCGGGGTTTGCAAGTTCATGGATATTGCGCTCCAGGACGAGTTTATCGTAACCCGCGAGTTTCTGAGCGCTTTCACCAAATCGGGGATGGAGGGTTTGTTACGGGAAGCGATCAATGGAAAAGGGGTGGCTTTTGTCACCTATTTCGAGGGTATCAACGAGAAAAACACCTTCGCCAACCTGATGAAAAAGAAAAATGGCGAAATTTTGGACGAGGTCTTTGGCTGTGGCTATGACTTTGCCGGATTCGTCCCGGCTTGCGTTATCCAATTCATGGGAGAGGATAAACCCGTCTCCGATCCGAACTCAACGCACACAGCCGCTACGACCAGCAGCGCGTTAGCTTTGTCGGCGACCAACAGCATCCCTGAGTCGGGTTGGTTCGATGACGATGACGACGAGCGCATCGCCAACCAATACTACACACTAGACCCTGAATTAGAGGTTTAACCATGTTTGCACAGTTCGAAACAATTTTAGGCGATGGCGAAAGAATCGATTTTTCCATCTGCCGCCAAGGCAATCGTTTAACGGTGTTGATTCAACCCTGCTTCAACGGGCCTGCCTCCGGCATTGACGACCCGCAATTGCAACAGGTCAGAGCGGCACTTTCGATGCCGCTTTGCGTCACCGATATGGCCGCGAATCTGGACTGGGATTTTCCGGCCTGTTTAATGCAGTACGTGGACGTGGTGTCGGACGGTAAGAGTGTATTTGCTGAGTCCATGTCTCGCATTAGAGAGGCCGCAAAAACAGCCAATAGTCTCACAACGGCATCGACCGCGAACGAGAAGGCCGCGCAAACGCCAAAAAAAGCCGAGGGCGACGACAACGACACGGCGCCGGTCGGCGCCAATCTTCCCACCGATAGCAAAAGCTTATTTTGAGGTCAGCCAATATGTCCGGCGCCATTGTGACAAGACCCACGCGTGTATTCAAAATGGGTGCGATCAGGCTGGCCGATCCGGCCCCGAATTTGCCGCCCATCGATGCCGTCAAACTCTACGAAAAAGCCTATCCGCATTTAGCGAATGCGGTGCTGGGCGAGCCGCAACTGATCGGCGATGAATTGCACTTTCCGATTAAAACCCATGAAGTCAAAACCAAAGGATAGTACGGGTAATCTTGCCCTATTACAGCAGTGGGCGAGTGGTTTGCCCACTACCGATGACAGCGACAACGGCCTAATGGATTCAAGCGTATGTGTTCTGTTCCTGCTTTCGAGAACGATCAAATTGAAGCGAACGGCGTTAACCCATGTCCCCGCGCAAACCTTGCCCTTGATTTGAATGTATTGTTTAAGGAAGTGCGCCTGGACTTCGACCTGCAGTTGTTGGTTGGCGGGATTGTCGAACAGCAAGCGATCCAGTTATTCCGGCAGAACAGAGCAGTGTTCAGCACCGCGATACTGTTAGCTTATGAAATGGGCTTGGTAACGCCAGCCGAAATTGACGAGCACTTCGCCGGCGGATCACAGGCGCTTACCGGGCTGTACCGGGAAAGTTTAAAGCGGATTGACGCCAAGTTGAATGCGGTCGCGCAAGCGATCGTCGGCGAGGATGACGACGATTTTGAAGTGATCGCCTTCGAGTTCCGAGTCAGGGAAGAATACGGCCGTAACGAGGCCGGCCCACAGCCTGTGGATTTGGTGATGGCCCTGAATCCGCGATTCACGCAGTTGGATTTGATCGAAGTCGATCGGGCGTTGGCGAAGGTGGTTATTGGCTGTATTCGCTATATCCAAGATTTCGGCGAAATTGGCATCTGTGCCTGCGATATCCAGCGGACGGGGATTGGCTTTTTCCTTGAAGACGAGCTGAGCGAATTGAAAGCCGAAATCGATGGCGGCAATAACGCCAGTGATCGGGAACTCGCCGAGTTGTTTCTAGAACGAGGCCAGTATCCCTTCAGCGAATTCACCGATGATGCGGATTATCTGGAAGAGCGCATCGAATTACTGCGGCGAATCATTAACAATGACCCGGAGAAACTCTTCGGCGACATTCCGGATTTGAAAGGTATTCGAGCGTTTCATCGCTTACACAAGCAGCAGGACGCTTATGTCACCAGCCCCTGGTGGCCGTTTATCGAAGAAAGCCTCGCGTTTATTCGGTTCGTTGAAAAAATAAAAAAGAACCATCACCCCGAATTCACGATATTTGACTCCACCGGGTCTTTTTATAGCGATTGCGGCATTGGGGTGGGTCATGCTATCGGCTTTGGCTTTGACTGGGAAGATACACTCGCTGCCGAACTGTACGAAGACATTGCCAATGCCGGTGAAACGCCCATGAGTTCAATCGCGTTGAACCCTATTGCGTTAAACCAGACCGCTGACAAACTGATGATACTGGCTAAAGCGAGAGGGTTAATTCGGTTGGCCGAAATGATTCAAATAAACCAGCAAGGTGACGATGACTGAATTTTTTGCACACTGTGTCGAACCGTCGGCCAGAATTAGCCCGATGACCGCCATTCTCGTTCACGAACTGAAACATATAGGGACTGGGGCGAGCGGCGTTAGCGGTAGCAGACTGATTTCATCCGCGCATGAGTTTTTCGAGGGCGATGACGGTAAGCTGGTCGTGGGCGCCGGCAAGCTAATGGGGCGTGACGATCTGGAAAACTTGCTCCGGGAAATCCTGAATAGATCGCTGCGAAAAGCGACGCTATTGCCAACGGCGGTGGTCTCGATCAGCAGCACGCATATCGCATGGACGACCCCGGCCGCAGTTCGCCCCATGATATTCAAGCCGGTAGGATTGAAGCCGCAAACGCTGACGGTGCCTTGGCCGCGTTTACTGATGGTGGCTAACAGCAACAGTCATTTCTCGGTTGCGGCATTAGCGAGCAACCGGAGGATTACGGCGCATACGAAGCTCTACCACGCGCCCTTGATGAACGTTAATCAGGTTGGCAGAGTGTGTACTGGCAGTGCGCCATTGCCGGATTATTGCGATGCCGAGCAATTAACGGCCTGGGAAGCGGTAATGTTCGAAAGCGCATTCACCCATGTCAATCATCCGCATAGCCTGAAAGTCGGCCATCAAGCAGACGCCGTCGAAACCAAAGACTGTTTCAAATTCTGGGCCGATCTGGCCACGCAAAACACAGTGCGATTTCCAAACAGCGCATTAAACCCGTTAAAAATGTCCGTTACAGACTTTATCAGCAGACACGCATAGGCAGACTGAAGATGATGATGAATGCCTATCTAACCGACCCGCGCGACCGGATTTTGTTTGGTGAAACACCCACCTATATGCAGCCGCTGTTTGGCGAAAAGCTGCCGGCGCCGGAACTCGGCAAACACCGCTTTGTGATTGGCCAAGAAGGTGTGGTGTTAGAGGCCATCAATGAAGTGTTCGAAGTCAGGCTCCCGGTGGCTCAGTCGATCATCAAATTGCCCTATGGGGTTCTTGGGGCGCAAGGCGTTCGGCTTCGACATGGGGCGATGCCGTTTCGGTTATTGGAAATCATTGAGCAAAAGGCCACGTCGGCCTGCCCCGACGAGTGGGCCGGATGGGTGGTTTGGGATGTTTTGCACCAGGGCTACGCATTGATCGAACCCGAGATTCAGAGCGTCGGGCCAGGGCATGTGTCCTATCGCAACGAATTGCCTGAAGGTAGTGAGATCGTCCTGGATGTGCATACCCACGGCCGGATGCCCGCGTTTTTCTCAGGAGTGGACGATGTTTCCGATCGGCACGGTTTTTATGTCGCCGGAGTGATCGGGCATTGCCACGATCGTAAAAATTACGCTACTCGAATGAATGTAAACGGCCATTTTTTCGATTGCGAGGATTTCAGGTTGTTTTTTGATCAAGTTCTAGATCGGATTCAGATCGGGAGTAGTCGGACATGATTATTATGTTGGAGCAAGACAAAAAAGGCGGCTTTTCAAAAAAACCGTACATTGAGGTAATAGGGCCAATGACACGAATTATTTGGGGCTGGTGGTCTGTTGCCGTATTTGAGAATTGCGGCATTAACGATGTCAGCCGAGTGTTCAGAGCGCACGAACGCGACTTGTTGGTCAGCCAAGGGCGACTTGAAAATAATAGGCCAGCAAGCTAATGGCTTATTCTAATTGCATCAGTGATGAACCGGGTAGTATTTAACACTACGTTTGAAATTGAATATGAAACCGACTATGTTTAAATTCTATACCCCCGCAAACTGGCTTGAAAATCGCGTTAAGATTGCGCTGATTGGCGTTGGTGGCACTGGATCGGAAGTATTGACCAGTTTGGCGAGAATCGATTATGCGATCCGCGAATTGGGACATGCCGGTTTTCATGTGACGGCATGGGATGGCGATCAGGTCGAAAGGCCTAATATTGGCCGGCAGGCCTTCTATCCGAGCGATTTAGGCCACAATAAAGCCGTACTCACCATTCAGCGTATTAATTATCTCTATGGTCAGGATTGGATCGGAATTCCTGAAATGTTTTCTATTGAATGCAATAAGCCGGAATATTTCGATCTGGTTATTACGTGTGTGGACGTGGCGCAATTTAGAGCCGATTTAATCCAGTGTTGCCGTTCTAAACACTGCAGAACGCTATGGTTGGATACCGGCAATGGCGCACATACCGGCCAAGTGATTTTGGGGCGGTTGTCGCATCACGATGATTGCCAGATTACCCTGCCTTCCGTATATGATTTTCACCCCGAATTGGATGGAATGGTCGATTCGAATACACCGTCTTGTAGCATGGAGGAAGCGTTAGCCAGCCAAGAGTTACCAATTAATCGCGCGATCGCAAATGTGGCGATGCAACTGATTTGGGGTTTATTGCGCAATGGCGGCTTAAATTGGCAAGGTGCCTATCTTGATATTACAAAAGGCTCGCAAATACCGATTAACATCGCTTAGTCATTTTCAGAAATACGGATGACGATTCTTCATTTTTATCGTATATTAATAATGTCGTTTCTTTCTAACGTTATTCTTATGTGCGGTATTTACCTGGAACGCCATGATGCGGATTCGAATATTCATCGATTCTATGCGCTGACGATATCGCCCGGTATTTTTAGCGACTGGTCTTTAGTAAGGGAGTGGGGCCGGGTTGGATCGCCCGGAACCGTGCGCTCTAATTGGTATGAATCGGAAGAAGAGGCGATAAAGGCTCAAAATGACATACTGCGAACAAAACAGCGCAGAGGCTATACGTTAGCCGCGATAACGTGTTAATACTTTAGATTCTCTATTAAGGAATAAATAATGCTTGAATTTGATGGTAAATCCGAAGGCGAATTGCTCGATATTATCAATAGCGCAAAAAGTCAGCTCAGTGCGAGAATCAGCGAAAAGCGAGAACAGGTGATCGCTCAAATTAAAGAATTAGCGGCTTCGATTAATGTGTCGGTGGAGATTATTGATGCCACCGTGAAAACAAAAGCCTCTCGCAACCCCCAAGTTGCACCGAAATATCGCAACCCGGCTAATGCAACCCAAACCTAGACAGGTCGTGGTGTTGCGCCAAAATGGATGAAGGAATTATTAGGGGCCGGGCGGAGCAAAGAGGAATTTTTAATATGAATTCTCCGGCTCATTCCAGGCAGGCTTTGTACGGCCGTAGCTAGATCCGCCCAGGACTATGCGTTCTAAAGCTTGGGTTCTATTCGGTTTGTTGGCCAGTATGGGTCTAAACGGCTGCGCGACTCACATTGCGCTAAAACCTGACGCCGACGATCGGGCAAAAAAATATGCGGCCTGCCGGGAGGAAGCCGACAGTCTGTATGCCGTTACGCCAAGGTACCCAACGCATAGTCGTTATCCTTGGCGGGCATATTCGCCGAACACGCCGGCTTTTCGGTTCAATATGGGCGATACCTTGGACGACGGCGATCTGGATGTCGCGGCCGTCGGAAAGCTTCCTTGTTTCAGACAATCTCCGCCGCCCGGTGTCGAGCTTGACGAGCGGATCTGGGGGCAAATTCTCAGAGAACGCGAGTTCTTAACGGCTGGTGAGTATTTCCAGATGTGGAAGTTATGCGGGGGTGGTAAAAAATACCAGTTTCTCGATGAATGTCCGCAATACCAAATCCGGGCCGACTTGTGCCAAGACCAAGGTCGAAATTGCAAACTCGATATGACCGATTTAACGGATGAAAATCGAAAAATAGCAATGAATGCGTACTTGCGCAGCTTGCTCGTTAAAACGTTGCGCAAGGAGGGTCGCATTGATGACAAGGGTCACATCATTCGTGGTAATAGACCAATTTATCTTCAATGAAACTATATTAGTTAGAGTTTATCGGATTGCGAGGACATGCTAGTATCCGGTTTGTTAGTTTGGTATTGCTCGATGTACTGCCGAATGATCTTAATCGGCGCACCGCTTCAGCTACTCGCAAAGTAGCTGGGCTACCATAGAGCACCACACCACAACCTCTTTCGGATGTTCTGATAATAATTTTCCGACTGGAAATGCCTATCAAACTGAGTTTGATCATGGCAAATTTTGCCAAACGAGGCCAGAAAATCCGGTCCCTTAGCGCGGCCAAGTTTGAACCCGTTACTATTGATAACGTATTATCAATAGTGTGATTAGCCCGTGACCGACACCTCCAAAATCCAACAACTTGTTCCGATCGCGAACCGGATTCTAACCGCCGAAAATTTCCGCCGGTTGTCCGACGTGCCGCCTTAGGTGGAATGGTACGCCAACCTGACGTATCCGCAAACCCGCCGCGTTTACCAAAATGGCGTTGAGGACTTTACGCGCTCCGCCGGCATCCAACGACCGGAAGAATTCCGCGACGTGACTCGTGCCCATGTCATTGCCTGGCGGGACGATTTGGGCGATCGTGTCCTAAATGGTACAACTATTAGGCACCGGCTATCGGCCTTTACTTTTGCGACAGAAACGCCGTTGCCAATAATCCAGTCTAAGGCGTAAAACGACCGAGTCAGACCTGGATTGGCCACACCGGCTTACACGATACTCTGCCGTCGCCAACAGCATTTGCAGGTGTGTATTTCCTATCACCTCAACCCAAGTGGCTATGCGGCATCGAACGACTAGGCAGAGCCATTTGGAAGAAATGGAGTGGTTACGATCGTCGCAGCCCAGTTGAAACCAAAATGCGTTGCTTCAAGCTGCTGGGTGAACGGGTCAAAGCGCGTATTTTTAATAGCCAAGTCGCTGAGTTGCAAATTCGAGCCGCGATATCACCAAATCTGTTGGCTTCGTTACTCGGGATTTTTAAAAATCACTGCCCAGGAAGCCAAATTAATCCCGAGCCGAGTGATACTCATCGCGGGGAATGGATACAATTGCTAGTGGTTAGCTTGGTCTGTTCTTCCTTGCTGTTTCAAGTCACCTATTCGGCAGCCATAATCCCCGCTTGACGGGGCATATAGCAGGATACCTGCTCGTTTGCGGATACTGGGCGGTTTTGGCTTGCCGTTAGGCAAGCTCTATCTGGAGCCGTGGTATGTTCTGAAATGGGCGGAGGTTATGGAAGCCCAGTCAATTTAACGCCGAGCAAGCGGGCGATTGGCGACAAAGCGAATAACCCTATCGCATTGCCCGATTGGACTTAAGGACAGGTCTGTTCGCAAAAGCGATTTGCGACAATTTGCTAACGCCGATTGTCATCGTTTAGATGCGCGGCTAAAACCACAACCCTACCGGCAACCAATTTTAGAGACTAACAGATGGCACGAAGGGAATCGACAAACGACAGGGAAGGTTATGCCTGCCTACGCAACCACCACGCTCGGCATCGATCCGGATTCGCCAGCCTGACTCACTGGAAAAAACTTAACCTAGTCGTTATCGGCGTAACTTCGAGAAAGGTCGGCGGCAACCTGGGGGACATCAACCTGATCCAGGATACCTTCCACAGCCGGTTTACCGATCACGTGGTTACCGGTCCGACGGCCGCCACCTTCGCCGACGCTTACGCCGGCCACGCTCTGATCGTCAACATCCAAAACAACGCAGCCAGCAGTGCCAGCTACAGAGTCTGGACCAATAAACTGACGCTTTTGGAACAGTTCAATTGGTGGATGTTTAACTCCTTACCGACGGGTGTGGTGGCAAACGATCAAGCTTGGAGAATGACGGCATGAAAAACGAAAATCTGTTGATGCAGGGCCTAAAAAATACAGCGGCTGCATTGGCGAATCCTGCGAAACCATCACCCGCTTCGGATAAACGCGCCCGTTTACAGTCTTTTTCCGCTTACAGCCGCACATTGGTTTTAACCGGAAAGAATCTAAAACAACACAAATTTTAAATACAAATCCCATGACCCATTTTTATCGTTTTTGCCAAGCATTCGATGCTATCTCATCAGGCGACTTTCTCTTGATGAAGGCATATCGTCCGTCAGGCAAGGAGGGCATGCTACCCATCGAGTGGACTAAGGCCATGGAAGTGATCCCCCAAGACCCACCTTGGCCGCATTGCAAGGTGTTGCGTGCCCCGCTGTATCCGGCAGCTTACGAGCAGGAATACAACATGTTCAGGCTGAAGCCCGGTACGGCCATACCGGACTTTTACGGTACCGGTGAGCGCCTTTTGGTGTCGGAACGGGCGCGAGCGGTGCTAGAGACCTGCGACGATTTCGAGCACGAATACATCGAAACGGAAATTCAGAACGAAAATCGGCAACGGATCAATGAACAAGCCTATTACTTGTTGAGTGTCAGGCGTTATTTAAGAATCGAGGCACTGGGTGAAAAGCTCAATACGAGCCTTATAACGTTTTCCGCAGATGCATATGAAGAGGATTACTTGCCCGTCCTACAGAACCAGCCCGAGCTAATGGAAAAAGTGGCGCAATTGCCGTTGTGGCGGCATCGCTTGAATGAGTCTGTGGTTTATATGAACGAGCGAGTGCTTACCACTTTGCGAGATGCCGGCCTAACCGGCCTTAGCGAATACAGCAGCCGCATGGGCGAACCCGGCGAAACCATTGCCTATTTCGGATAAATGCACCTGTATACAGTCTTTTTCCGCTTACGGCCGCGCATCGACTTTAGCCGGAAAAAATCTGATACAAAAAACTTAAATATAAAACCAAGGAGAACTGCTATGAGCCATTTTTATCGTTTGTACACTATCAATGATTACACCGGTAAAAAATGCGGAATCGGTGTAGCTGATACATATCGGCCCTCCGGCAAAACTGGAAGTTTACCCCCCGAATATTGGCGATCCATGGAAGAAATCCCACTCGATCCCCCCTGGCCTCATTGCAGGATGCTGCGCGCACCTCTTATGCCTGAGGAATATAAACAGGAACATTATATTTTTAATCTGCGACCAGGGATCGAACTTCCCGATATATGGGCATGGGGAACGCGAGCCTTAGTCTCTGAACGCGCCAAAACTGTGCTGGAAAGCTGCGACGATTTCGGACACGAATATATCGAAACTGAAATCCAGGACAATAACCGCCAACGCGTCAACAAAACACCTTATTACCTGCTAAGTGTCCGCCGTATTCTACAAATTGACGAACTAGGTGGCACCATAGAAAACCGGCACAAAATGTTTTGTCCGGATTATATGGAAGAAAAAATCCTACCCGTAGTGCAACAGAACTCTGACCTAAAAGAAAAATTATCGCAATTACCATTATGGCGCCAGGACAGAAATGTGAGCGTCATTTATATCAGCGAAACGGTACTGGAGAAACTAAGAGAAGCCGGTATTACAGGCCTTAACCCTTATACCAGTTACGACGGGAAGCCGGGCGAATCTCTTGCCCGTTTTGAATAAACCGACCCTCCCTATATCGAATTGGAAATTCAATTATGACAACACCTGAGATTAATCTGGATATCAACCTCGTAAAAGGTGAGAGCAAAACTTATAGGCGCGCCATTCAGGCGGCGTTTGACGGCAGATTAGCGGAAGGCGATCCTTTGGCGGCTTCCTATGACCATGCTACATGGAGCAGTGATCAGACCCACCACCTGATCGCGGAAAAGGTCATAAATAATGACCTCGTGCTCAAAGAGTTCTTTGCCAATCTGCGCACGGCTACTATCGGTGCACCTGGTGGTGCATACGTTTTCGATATCAATAACCCTAATAATCTGGTTAATTTGCCGACTACCAATGATGTCCGGAGCGGAAATACTACGCTTAGCGCCGCCTTGCATAATGGCAATTCTGCTGAACATCAGGCTTTCGATGCCTTTACACGAAAGGTATTACATGAAATCGTAGATCAATATACGATTGCTGAAAGAAACCTCGGTCAACCCAATCAACCTGTAGACTCCCCCGAAGCACGGCAAGCTTTAGCGTTGAAGGCAGCGGCCCAAGTTGAGGACTTTCAGCGAACCTTGCGTGCGGGGTTATATGGAGAGACCGCCAGCGAAATCAAGTATTTCGTCAATATAAACGATGAAATTCTGATAGCCCGTTACGCGGACCAGGGTTACGCCAATAAAAGCCCAGAAGATAGACGAATTTTTCTTGAACAAAATGTTTACAACGCTGACCCCAAAACGATTGTCTCTCAGGGGGATGTATTAACCCAAACGCTGTCCGACGGCCGCTCACAAATCCGCCCGTTAACCACGGACGCCATGAATACATTACTAGCCGATTCGGCCGGCAAGTCCTCTATCAACGGCGTCCTTCACGAAGATTTTGTTCGCCTGAAATTCGACCTTATTGCTAACAGCGCACAGACCCCGGAAGCAATTAAGGCCGTCGAGAAAGCCATTCTGAACTACAACAACGTCAAGTCGGCCGAATTCGCCGATAAATTAACGTATTCCATAAACATCGATCCACCTGAGCGGTATCACGAAGCCAAAATGGCGCAAGATATGGTGATCGGGTACAACCAGGAACGCTTCGACATCGCCAAGGCTTTAGGTGATGTAATTGAAATGGCCAGAACATCCGAAGCGCTGAAAAAAGCCAATGCGGCGGGCTTGATAATGGGCTTCATGGGCATGACAGCGGATGCGCTTGCCGCGATACGCGATGGTGATTCTAAACGTGCGTTAGAGATTTTCAAGGAAGGCTTCATAGGTTTTGCCGCTGGTGCTTTGATCTTTGGTGGGCTCGAAGCCTTCGGGGCATTACTCGTCGCTGCCGGTTCTCCGCTGATTGGTGGACTTATCCTTGCTGCGGTACCAGTATATGGAGTTTTGGAAACGATCAAAATGATTCCTCATTTTGTGGATAGTATCGCCAACCTCTTTACCTCCGCCACCGTCGCCACCCCACCCGTCCGCCGCGACCCCTTGGTCTTCGACTTGGACGGCGACGGCCTGGAAACCGCCGGCGTCAACACCGCCAACCCGATCTACTTCGACCACGATGCCGACGGCGTCAAAACCGCCACCGGCTGGGTCGAATCCGACGATGCCTTCCTGGTGCTGGACAAAAACGCCAATGGCACGATAGACAGCGGTCGCGAGCTGTTCGGCGACGCGATGCTCAAAAGCAACGGCCAACTGGCCGCCGATGGCTTCGACGCGTTGCGCGACCTGGATGCCAACCTGGACGGCAAAGTCGATGCCGCCGACGCTCAATTCGCCAACCTGCGCCTGTGGCGAGACCTGAATCAAGACGGCATCAGCCAGGCCAACGAGCTGTTCACGCTGGGCAGCCAGAACATCGCCGCCATCAACGTCGGCAGCACCGAGCACAGCCAAATCCTCGCCAACGGCAACCAGTTGGCCGACATCGGCAGCTACGTCAAAACCGACGGTAGCGTCGCCACCCTAGGCGAAGTCACCGGCCACCTGGGCGACATCAACCTGATCCAGGATACCTTCCACAGCCAGTTTACCGATCACCTGGATACCACCGGCTTCGAAGCGCTACCCGACATGCATGGCGCCGGCCAAGTCAGAAACCTGCGCGAAGCCGCCACCCTGTCGCCGGCACTGGCGCAATTGCTGGCCGATTTCGCCGCCGCCGACCGTACCGGACAGCAAGCCTTGCTGGACACCATCTTGAAAGCCTGGAGCGAAACCAGCACCATGGCCGCGACCTTCACCGGCGCCTACGCCGGTCACAGTCTGACCGTCAACATCCAAAACATCGCCGCCGGCAGCGCCGCCTACAACGCCTGGGTCGACAAACTAACCATCCTGGAACACTTCAACGGCCGTACGTTCAACACAGTCCCGGCCGGTACGACGGCGGCGACTATCAACCTGTGGAGCGTCACCCAGGATTTGCTGCAAAGCAGTTACGACGCGCTAAAGAATTCGGTTTACCAAAGTCTGGTATTGCAAACGCGGGTACAACCGTTGCTGGATTTAATTTCGTTGCGCGTGGACGAAAACGGCGTTGCCTTGGATTTTACCGAAGTGAATGCGGAGTTCGATCGTCGCGCCGCGATAAATCCAGGCAAGGCAGCCGCCGACCTAGCGGAATTTACCATCATGACCCAAGACTCGCTCAAAGACAGCGGCTGGCGAGGATGGGAAAAACTGGTCGAATACGTTAACACCTACCCGATGACCCCGGAAATGCGTAGCGAGTTAGTTTTGGCCGGGGTCAAATTTGACGGCACAGGCGGAAACGATACTGTCGTAGGCGATGCCGGGAACAACAACATTTCAGGCGGGGCCGGTAACGATACGATTTATGGGGCGAATGGGGATGACACCCTAAA
>NZ_JANIBM010000041.1 GCF_024505045.1 Methylomonas aurea
TCAGCTTTGTTTTTAAAATTTAATTATTGTTAACAGTCAGTACAATTGTCCGCTATTGGCCGATCACTGCCCTCGACGGCCATAAGATGTACTTATCGGATGTACCGAACGACGAGATACTCATCGTTCGCGAGTTACCTCGATTGAAGCGCGCTCCGCCCGGCACATCCTTCTTTAGCTCCGTGCGTCAATTCGCCTCATAAACGGCGTAAGCCCAATAGTCCTTGCCGGGGCGCAGGCTGCAGCGCCAGCCCTGGGCGCTCAGTTCGCGGCCGATCAAATGGTTCATCACGCCGTGTCCCACCAACGCTACGCTGCCGTGAATCTGCGCGAGATCGATCAGGCGTTGCGCGGCCGAGCGGGCACGGCGTTTGGCTGCGGCGTAGGATTCGCCGTTGCGGGAAAAGCCGGCCAGCCATAGCAGGCGCAGCACGGTCAGCCACAAGGCCGCCGGCAAGCGAATCCGGCCATGGCGAAAGTGCGGCAATTGGGCTTCGCCGAACAGGGCATCGGCGACCGGATTTTCCCCCAATCCCAGTGCCTGAGCCGATTGCCGGGAACGCGGCAGATCGCTGCACAAGGCCATACCGATGTCTTTTAGCACTGCGCGGGTTGTCGGCGGCGGCGCATCGACGATGCCGGCGACGCGGTAAGCATCGGCCAAGCGCGCCAGATCGGTCGCCCGCAAAATGCCGGTCAGCGCTACGCTCGGCCGGCCGTGCCGCAGCAGAACGATGCGCGCACGTGGTGGCGCCGTCACGGATACGGCTCGCCGTTGTTATGGGTAAACTGCCAACCGCCGGCCGTGCCGACTGCCCGCAAGTCGTCGTCCGGATATTCGACCCGGTCGCCCGGCGTGCGGTCGCCGATTTCCAGATAGAGCACGTCGTCCGCCGCTTCGTTGACCAAGCGATGGGCGTTGCCGCTGCCGGCCTGGAAGCCGGCGCACATGCCCGGCGCCAGCCGTGTCGCGCCGTCGTCGGTATAGAGCGTCGGAGTGCCTTGCAGTATGTAAATAAATTCGTCCTGCTTGGCGTGGGCGTGGCGCAGGGCGGAAATCGCGCCGGGTTCCAGTTTGGTCAGGTTGATGCCGAAGTTTTGCAGCCCGAACACGTCCCCGAGCGGCGTCTTTTCCCGCCCCGCCAAGCGGGCGCCATGTAGCTCCAGAATGGCTTGGGGATACAAGGATTTTCGCGGCCGCGGCGGCACTTGCTCGGCGGCAACGGCGACAGGGAAGGGTAGTTCGGTCATATGGATAACTCCGATAACGAGCGGCAAGGCGACAGATTAGCCGACAAACCGGGCGCGGGTAAAATCGGTCTGGCAAGAGTTGTAACTTTACTGCGGCTTGTTCGCGCCGTTATGGGCGGCGTCGAGGCGGGGATTGCTTGGTGTTGGACTCGGTCTATGCGCTCGATTGGCGATCTACCCGCTGCAAGAAAGCAGCGCGAGGGTTTGCGCGATTGAGACGGCGCTGTTGCAGGACGATTTGCAGGTGTGGCCGACATTCGGGCAGTCGCGACCCACCAAGAATAGCATCAGCTATTTCGGATCGCGGCGCCGGGGAACACTACGTTTGAAAAACACGCGCCATACTTCCGCCGGTTCGGCGCGACTGGTCAATACCCCGATCGAAGGCAGTCTTAATTGGACTTGGCGCAAACGCCCAATTCGCTCAGCACCAATAGCGAGGCAAATCACTAACGCCGCACCCTCCAATGCCGCAACGATTTTCGCGCCGGTTTCCGTGCACCGGAGTTTGACGACAAAATGGCGCTTAGCGCTTTATGTCTCTCAATTTCAATTGGAGTTGGCTCTATACCTGGCGAATTTTCAACTTCGGTCAGATAAGAAAATAGGGTGTTGCAATCGATTGCAGCCGCGCTTTTGCCCTTACATGACCTTAATTTGACTAGCAAACTACTTGGTACTCATATTGGGCCTCACCAATACTTGAAATATAAGTGAATCGGGAAACCCTTTATGGTGGATGGCCGCGAGGCAATCCACCCAAGTGTAAAAATGCAATAGCATTCCCAATCTAAAAATGCCCTGCAAAACCCCAAAATTAATCCCGCAACAACTCGTTAATGCCGGTTTTGCTACGCGTTTTCTCGTCCACCTGCTTGATGATGACTGCGCAATACAGACTGTGGCTGCCGTCTTTGGATGGCAGGTTGCCGGAGACGACCACCGAGCCGGCCGGGATGCGGCCGTAAGTGACTTCACCGGTCATCCGGTTGAAAATCTTGGTGCTTTGGCCGATGTAGACCCCCATCGACACGACGCAGTTGTCTTCGACGATGACGCCTTCCACAATCTCCGAGCGGGCGCCGATGAAGCAGTTGTCGCCGATGATGGTCGGGTTGGCTTGCAGAGGTTCCAATACGCCGCCGATGCCGACGCCGCCCGACAAGTGGACGTTTTTACCGATTTGCGCGCAGGAACCCACGGTTACCCAGGTGTCGACCATCGTGCCGCTGTCGACGTAAGCGCCGATGTTAACGTAGGACGGCATCAGGATTGCGCCCGGCGCGACGTAAGAACCGTAACGGGCTACCGCGTTAGGAACGACGCGTACGCCGGCTTGCGCAAAATCAGCCTCGCTGTAGCTACCGAATTTGGTCGGCACTTTGTCGTAATAGCGCACGTCGCCGCTTTCGATGACTTTGTTTTCGTTGATCCGAAACGATAGCAGCACGGCTTTTTTCAACCATTGATTGGTGACCCAATCGCCGTCTTTTTTCTCGGCAACGCGGGCTTCGCCCTTGTCCAGCATATTCAAGACTTCGGCAACCGCGTTGCGGACTTCGGCGGAGACGGTAGACGGGCTGATTTCGGCGCGATTTTCGAAAGCGTCGTTGATGATGGTTTCCAGGTTTGACATGGGATCTCGTAGGTACAAGGTTCAAGGTACAGGGTCCAAAGGCTCAAGGCCAGGGTGTTTTTTCACCTTGAACCTTGAACCTCGAACTTATTTTAAAAATTCTTTAATGCGCCGCGCCGCGTCGACGCATTCCTCGATCGGCGCGACCAAGGCGATGCGGACATGGTTGGCGCCGGGGTTGATGCCGCCGCTGTCGCGGGACAAGTAGCTGCCCGGCAATACGGTGATGTTTTGCTGGGCGAACAGTTTTTGTGCAAATTCCGTGTCGCTGATTGGCGTCTTCAGCCAGATATAAAAACTGGCCGGCGGACGACTGATGTCGCAGATATCCTTGAGAATATCTATGAAGGCGGTGAATTTGTCGCGATACAACTGTCGGTTGTGTTTGACGTGCTCTTCGTCGTTCCACGCAGCGATACTGGCATGCTGGGTCGGCACCGGCATCGGGCAGCCATGGTAGGTGCGGTATTTGAAGTAATTTTTCAGCACCTCGGCGTCGCCGGCGACGAAACCGGAGCGCAAGCCCGGCGCGTTGGAACGCTTGGACAGGCTTTGAAAAATCACGCAGCGTTTGAAATCCGCGTTGCCGACCGCGTAAGCGCTTTGCAGCAAACCTTGCGGCGGATTGGACTCGTCATCGTACAGTTCGGTATAGCACTCGTCGGAGGCGATGACAAAATCGTACTTGTCGGCCAAAGCCAATAATTTCAGATGATCGGCCTGTGTCAGCACCGTGCCGGTTGGATTGCCCGGCGAGCAAATAAACATCAACTGGCAACGCTGCCAGATTGCCTCCGGCACGCTGTCGAAATCGGGCAAATAGCCGCTTTCCGCTGTCGTATTCAGATAATACGGCTCGGCGCCAGCCAACAGCGCCGCGCCTTCGTAGATCTGATAGAACGGATTGGGCATGATCACGATCGGCTTGTCCACCGGATCAATCACGGCTTGCACCAACGAAAACAAGGCCTCGCGGGTACCGTTGACCGGCAATACCTCGGTCTCGGCGTCGACGCCGCCCGCCGGAATCCCAAAGCGGCGGCAAGTCCAATCGGCAATCGCCTGCCTGAGTTCAGGCAAACCCTTGGTCGTCGGATATAGAGTCAAGCCGTGCAAATGCCGCAGCAGGGCTTCCTGGATGAAATGCGGCGTGGCGTGCTTGGGTTCGCCGATCGACAGGGCGATATGCGGCTTGTTAGCTGGCGGCGTAACGCCTTGCTTCAAAGAAGCCAGTTTTTCGAACGGGTAAGGATGGAGTTCGGCTAAATGCGGATTCATGGTTTATTTGGCGCAGCGCGGCTGGCGTCCCTGGCTCCAGGCTTGTTGCTGCAATTGCAGGGCTCGATTCATATTTTGTTGCAAATTCTCGATGCGGCTGGCATGCGACGGGTGGGTCGACATGAATTCGATCGGTTGGCCACCCTGCGCGGCCTTATCCATTTTCAACCACAGGTTGATGCTTTGCCGCGGATCGAAGCCGGCGCGGGCCATCAAATCCAATCCAATCGTGTCGGCTTCGGTTTCGTGGATGCGGCTGTAAGGCAGAATCACGCCATACTGGGCACCAACACCGAGCAAGCCCAACGCGGTCTGGCCCAACGCGGTTTGCGGTTGCGTCACGGCCTGCACCATAGCCAGACCGGTGCTGACCGCGGTTTCCTGCGACAAGCGCTCGTTACTGTGGCGCGACAGCACGTGGCCGACTTCGTGGCCCACGACCGCAGCCAACTGGTCGGCGTTATCCACCAAATTGATCAGGCCGGTATGCACGCCGATTTTATTGCCAGGCAGCGCAAACGCATTCAGGGTCTCGTCCTCGAACACAACCACTTCCCATTGGCCACCGGTTTGCTGGGTAATTGCATAAGCGACGCACTGGGCAAATTGGTTGAAACGAGGATTGCGGCTTACCGGGTTTTTGCTCTTCATGCTGTCGAAGGCTTGCAAACCCATTTGGTCGACTTGGTTGTCCGGCATGTAAATGAACTGGGTACGGCCGGTCGGACTGGTGGCGCAAGCGCCAAGCAACAAGGAAACGGCAGCGATAAGCAGATTTTTATTCAACATGGCTTAACCACCCGCAGAGAAAAGACCCGGCATTTTAGCCTAACTTGCCAGGGGGTTAAACGCTTTTTACCCATCTAGAACGTTACCGCAAATAGACGCCGGGAAAGCGATTCGGCGGCAAACGGCTCTAAAAATGAAATTGCGCGAACGCTTGCCTAACCGGGCAACGGGTTCGGCCAACCTGGTCTAACCGGTCTGCGCCGCTTGCAGCAGTTGTTGCAAGCAGAATAATACGGTCTGTTGTCGAATATTTTGCCGATCCCCGGAGAATTGCTTGCGAACACACGCGGCTTCTTCGCTACCTCGCTGCAACCAAGCGACAAAGACCGTACCGACCGGCTTTTCGGCAGTGCCGCCTTCCGGACCGGCGATGCCGGTAACGGCCAGGGCCAGGTCGGCCGAGCTATGCGCAAGCGCGCCGGCTGCCATTTCCCTGGCCGTTTCCGCACTGACGGCGCCTTGGGTGCGCAAAGTTCGCGGCTGCACGCCTAACAGTTCGACTTTGGCAGCATTGCTGTAGGTGACAAACCCGCGGTCGAACCAGACGGAACTGCCGGAAACGTCGGTCACGGCCGCCGCGATACCGCCACCGGTACAGGATTCAGCTAGCGCCAATATCCGGTTTTGGCGCTTTAGGCAAAGGCCGAGCTGCTCGGCCAACAAGTAGCAGGGATCGTGCATTAAGACTCTCTAGCCGGCTGGAATAATTGCCTGACTGCGCCGCCAAACTCAGCCGTCATTTGGGAAGCCTGTTGATTTCGTTAACTTTTTCGAAGTCGGCACCGACACTGATGATAAAACTGGTGACCTGTTCGATGCTCATATCGGATTTGATTACTTTCGATTCGTGGACGATGATTGCGAATCCGGAAGTCGGGTTCGGCGAAGTGGGCACGAACAGCACGTAACGGTCGTCGGTTTTGTTGGTTACGTAAGCAGGCACCCAGATACCCTCTTTCGGATACTCGACATAGACCACCTCGCGCGGCTCCTGCAATTGATGGCCGGCAATCATGTTGACTAATTTTTTGGTGACCCGATAAATCGTACTCAACAACGGGATGCGCTCGATCAGATGTTCGAACATAGCGATGATTGAAAACCGGCCCATGCTGACTCGGTGTCCAACGTAGGTAATGGTGGCGAAACTGGCGGCAAATAGCAGGAAAGTCACTAAGTAATTGTCGGAATAACCGTAAACGAACTGAAACAGATCGGCGAGCCGGTCTTTGACGAACAGCACGATTTGCACGATCACCATAATCGGGATGAACGCCAAAATACCGATTAGAGTGTGGTTCAGGATTTTCTTCATGATGCGCCTACCTTGTTAGTTATAGTTGTTATCGATACCCGGTTTTATCAAAGTTAAGCCCGATTAGAAAGCGCCGGGCCGCCCGGCACCGTTCCAAACCGCCTAACGCTGAATTCTGTATAGGCCGCGCGTGGCCAGCGCCATTACCAGCCAGGCCGGCCCGGCGAAGATGAGCAGGCCGTGCAATGCCGTTCGGCTGGCGCTGGCGTCCCAAATCGTCAACGAACTGTTCAACGAAATGTTGGACGGCGCCAAAAAAGGGAACATCGACACACCCAGGGTCAGCACCGCTAACGCCAGCGCCAGCGCCAGCGTCAACATCGCCCAATAGGCCCGGTCGAATTTGCATAGCGCCCAGGCGCCGATACCGGCCAGAAAGGCCAGACAGGGTAGCGCCCACAACGCCGGTTCGTGTTCGTAATTGTCCAACCATAAACCGTCGCCGCGCTTGACGAATTTGGCCAGCGGATTGGAAACGCCGTCCGGCACGATCTCGGTCGTGACATGATAGCCTTCCAAATGCGTAATCCAGCCGCCGCACAAGCCGAACAACAGTAAAAACAGGATGATGGCGGTTTGCGCCAAGGCTTTGGCACGCAAGCGCAACTCTGCATCGCCGTGCAATTGCAAATAAACCGCACCGTAACCGGCCAACATAGCCACGCTGCAGGCGGCGACCAGCAACGCAAACGGATTGAATAGTCCGGCCAGACTACCCAGGAACGCAATATGCATATCGCTGCTCAAATGAAACGGAAAGCCCTTCAACAAATTTCCGGCCAGCAGGCCCAGCGCCGCCGCCGGCAGCAAGCCGCTCAGAAACAGCGCCTTATCCCAGTAGGGCAACCATTCCCGATGATCGTGGCTATTCCTGAAGTAAAAGCCGAGCGGCCGGATACATACGGCCAACATCACGCACAACAGCAAGTTCTGAAAACTGGAAAACACCACGGCATAGACCGTAGGCCAACCCGCATACAACACGGCTATCAGAGCCGCCAGCCAGGCTTGGTTTCCGGCGCTGAGCGGCGCCAGTCTGGCGGCGATTTGCCGCCGCTGCGGCTCGGTTAGCTGCAAAAACGGCAACAGCAAAGTTACCCCCATTTCCAAGCCGTTACTCAACGTAAAACCGACCGCATACAGGCCGAGCAAGCCCCAGCACAACAAGCGCAAGACTTCGTAATCAAGCATTGCCACCCTCCGCTACCGGCAGCGGTGCGTCGACCGTTCCCTGTTTGACCACCTGCATCGCCAACAAAATCGCCAAGGCCAACAAGCCCGAATACGCCAGACCGTATACCGCCAAGCCCAGTACCTGGTCGATCGGACCCACAGCCGATACCGCCAACCAAGTCGGCAATACGTCCACCACAATCCAAGGCTGGTCGCCGAACTCGGAGATAAACCAGCCACTGCCGCTGGCCAACCAGGTCGCCGGCAAGGCATACATCGCAGACATCAATAACCAGCGTTGCCTGCGGCCGGTCACTGCGCCGAAACCGGCCGTCAAAAAGGTCAACAACGCCAGCACGCCGCACAATACCATCACCTTATGCCCCCAATACAACGGCGCCGCAGGCGGTAGACTGGCCTGGGCGGCTAGTGCGATCTGTTCCGGGCCGGCATCGACCACATTGTCGCGCCAGCGTTTCAGCAGCAATGCATAACCGAGATTGGACTTGGCGGCAGCAAATCCGTCTAGCAATTCCGGTTGCCGATTATCGTCGCGCAATTGTTGCAACATGGCGTAAGCCTGAATGCCGCTATCGATACGTTGCCGGTTTTGCGCCAGGATATCGTCGGCAGGCAGGCCGTTAATCGCCATCAATTTGCTACGCTGAAACGAGCTTTGCTTGTATATACCGGCGTCGCCCAACAACAACGTGGCAATAATCGCCAGCAAACCCAACCCGGCGGAGATGGAGTACGAGGGTTCCGACAAAGCCGTTTCGATACGCCTTAGCCGGTAGTAAGCACTGATAGCCAATACGAAGCCGGCTGCCACCGCGTACCCGGACAGCAAGCTGTGGGCAAATTTGGCCAACGCCACAGGGTTGGATAACACCGCATGCCAATCGGCCAACTCCATTCGATACGCTTGCGCGTCGAATTCCGCGCCGACCGGATATTGCATCCAACCGCTGGCAGCCGAAAAACCGAACAAAATCAAATGGCAGCCCAAACACACCGCGAAGGTACTGAGTAGATGCGACCACCTTCCCAACTTGTCCCAGCCGTAAAGCATCCAGCCCAAGCCATTGGCGGCCGTAAACAATCCGGCCAAGACGCCGACCGCTACCGGCCCGGCGAATGCGTCGCCGGCGTAATGGGCGAAATAGGACCAATTGCCGCCGAATTGGAACAACATCGCCACACTGGATGCCAGGCTCAATCCGAAACTGAGCGTGAACAACTTACCCCAAAACCGGCATAGCGGTCGGTAATCGCCACGCCCCCCGGCCAGCCCCCACGTTTCCAGAACCAGCAAAAAAAACGATATCCCTACCGTCAGCGGTACAAACAAAAAATGCTGTACCGCATTGATCGCAAACTGCGAACGAGACAATTCAACAACCGTTTCGGAAACCATGCCCAACCTCTGGCCCAAGCTCAAAAATGCCGGCAATTATAGAGTTATCCGCTTGTTTGTCTGTGTTTTTTCTCGATCAATTCGCATTATATCTGTCGCCCTGCAATGGAGAATGAACCGCACTGATATACACTTTGCTTGACTCCGGCTCCGATTACGGTACCCCATGAACCTCCCCCCCCGTTTGATTATCGGACTGAAAATCATTGGCTTGACGCTAATGTATGCCGGTTTGGCTAAGCTGGTGTTGGCCTATTTTTCCGATCGGGGAAATATCACGCTAATTTGGTTTCCGGCGGGTTTGGGTTTGGCGGCGATGTTAATCAACGCCAAACATTACTGGGCTGGCGTCCTGTTAGGCGCCTTCTGGGCCGGCTTGTTGGTCGACGATCCCTGGACTACGTCGGCCTGTATTGCCGCAGGCAACACTCTTGAATCTTGGCTTGGCGCTTGGCTCCTGCTCGGCAACCCCGGTTTCTCGATCAAATTACGCCATCCGCGCGACTTTGCTTGGCTGGCCGCTACCGGCTCGGTTACTGCCTGCTTCAGCGCGCTGATTGGGCCGATGTCTCTATTGCTCGGCGGCTACCTGACGCTCGCCCTGCTACTCCCGAGTATGTTGCATTGGTGGATGGCGGACGTGTTCGGTATTGCCTTGGCTACCCCATGCATTCTGATTTGGAGAAAGTGGCCGGCCGGCTGGTTTCATATCAAACGCCTGCCGGAGACCGCGGCTTTCCTGGCCTTGAGTTTTTTCAGCGGCCAAACGGTATTTCTGGGTTGGTTTCCCAGCGTAGCCGGCCAATACGCCCGAGGTTATTGGACTTTTCTGTTCGTGGTCTGGGCTGCTGCACGCTTCGGCCGCCATGGCGTGATCCTGCTTATTTGCATAACTGCCGTCCAATCCTTGTGGGGATTGGAACGCCAGATCGGCTTGTTCGCCAGTGGCGATTTGCAAAGCGGGTTGCTGAATATTTGGCTGTATTTGCTGGTGCTGGCCAGCGTCGGCATCCCATTGGCCTTGATGCTTTACGACCGCGAACAAAAAGCGCTGGCTCTGCAGGAGAGCGAAAACCGGCTGAGTTTTGCCTTACAAACAATAGACACCGGCGCTTGGGATTTGGACCTCGAAACGGAGGCTATACTGCGCACTCCGATCCACGACCGGATTTTCGGCTACGACTTTCTGCTGCCGGCCTGGAATTACCAAGCCTTTCTCGGCCATGTCGTTCCGGAACACCGAGACAGCGTCGACAACGATTTCCGCCGCGCTTGCCGCGAGCGCAGCAACTGGAACTTCGAATGCCGAATTCGCCGGGTGGACGGCGAAATCCGCTGGATTCGCGGCTCCGGCCGCCACCATAGCTTAAACCCCAGAATAACCGGTATCATTCAAGACGTCACGTCGAAAAAACTCGCGGACGAAAACCGCCAATTGGCGATGCTGTTCTACCAAAACTGCAACGAAGCGATGATGATTACCGAGGTGGATGCCACGATTATCTCGGTCAATCCGGCTTTCAGCGAAATCACCGGCTACGAGGCCGGCGACGTTATCGGGAAAAATGCCAGCATTCTCGGCTCCGGCCGCCACGACGCCGCCTTTTTTCAGGACATGTGGCAAACTATCAACAGCCAGGGCCAATGGCGCGGAGAAATCTGGAATAGGCGCAAAAACGGCGAGCTGTACGTCGAACAACTCAGTATCAACACCGTGTTCGACGCCAGCGGATTGCCGTTGCGCCGCATCGGCCTGTTTTTCGACATTACCCAGCGCAAACTCAACGAGGAACAATTACGCAAACAAGCTTATTTCGATCCGTTGACCGGTATCGGCAACCGCCGAATGTTTTGCGACCGCCTGGAACAGGAAATCAAGAAAGGTCAACGTAGCGGCCTGTTTCTGGCACTACTGCTGATCGACATAGACAAATTCAAGGACGTGAACGACCGCTTCGGCTATACCACGGGAGACTATGCTCTACGGGAAGCGGCGCAACGTATCTTGCGTAGCGTCAGGGAAACCGATGTAGTGGCACGAATGGACGGCGTGGAATTTGCCTTAGTCCTGACGGATTTGGAAAAAATCGACCATATCGAGCGCATCGCCGATACAATCATTCAAAAACTCGGCGAACCGTTCATAATCGACGATCAAACGCTGGATTTGCAACTGCATTCCCGCATCGGTATCGCCGTATGCCCGAACGACGCCGGCGAAGCCGGTCGCCTGCAGCAAGCCGCAGCACAAGCCCTGAAAAAATGCCGGAACCCTGGCTACGCTTTTGCCGGAACGCGGGACACAATTTAACCGGAAGCGGGCACCCGCCCGCACCGGATTCAAATCAGCAAATGCGCTGTTTCGGAAACACGCAACGGAATCGACTACCGCGCCCGAGTTGGCTGTCGATATCCAGTTTGGCATCGTGGCGCACCAGCACGTGCTTGACGATAGCCAACCCTAGACCGGTACCAACGATCTTTTGGTTGCGTTTTACATCCACCCGATAGAAGCGTTCGGTAATCCGCGGAATGTCAACCGCAGGGATACCGGGGCCGAAATCTTCGACTTCCAGATACGCACCGCCGTCGGCAGCGTCTCGCCAACTCACTTTGACCGGAGATGTTGCAGGCGAATATTTGAGCGCATTGACCAGCAAATTGCTAAACGCGCTACGCAACTCGGAGGCGTCGCCCAACAGATTGGCGCTACTGGCGAGATGCAATTCCACCCGGCGCTCGTCGTTTTCCAAAAGATCGCTTTCCTGGCAAACCTCGCTCAATAACGCAGCGACAAGGACCGACTCCGATTTTTTCGGCTTGCTCTCCAGACGCGCCAAGAGCAGCAAATCGTCGATCAAGGCCTGCATGCGTTCGGTCTGGGCCGCCATGTTTTGGAACGAACGGCTGTATACTCCCGGTGCGCCGTCCATTTCCTGAAGCGTTTCCAGGTAACCGCGCAATACCGTTAGCGGCGTACGCAATTCGTGCGAAACGTTGGCGACAAAATCGGTACGCATACGTTCGATGTTTTTTTGATGGGTGATGTCCTGAGCCATCAGCAAGCGCAAACCGGAACCGTAAGGCACGATGCCGATCTGTAAAAACATGTTTTCGTTGACCGGCGACGGGATGCAAATTTTGTGGCGGTAATCCTGCTCTTTCAAATACTGGATGAACAAGGGATGGCGCACCAAATTCGGAATCCGCTGGCCGTTGTCGGATTTTTTCAGCCCCAGAAAATCGTGAGCGACCTTGTTGCTCCATTCGATTTCGCCGTAGCTGCCCAGCACGACCACCGCATCGGGTAGAGCGCCGGTGGACTTGCGAAAACTGTCAAGCATTTTGCCCAGCTTTTTCTTACGCCGTTTCTGACTCTTCCGAATCTTATAGAAGTGGTAATAGATATCGCTCCAGATTCCCTTGAAATCGGGTTTTTCGCCTTGGCCGCCCTGGCTCAGCCAGCGCTCCAGTCTATTGACATTGACGGTTTGGCTGGCGTAGAGATAAGAAACCACAAACAACAGCATTTCGCTCAAATGGCCGACGAAGATGCTGGCTATCAGAGCCGGCACCATCAGCGCGATTGCAATGTTTCTTTCCCGTCGCCAGCGCTGCATGACGGATTAATTCGCCAGGGAAAACCGGTAACCGAAACCGCGTACCGTTTGTATCAGTTCTTCGCGACCGTATTCGGCCAGAATTTTGCGCAGGCGACGGATATGCACGTCCACGGTACGTTCTTCGATATAGACGCTGCGCCCCCAAACTTGATCCAGCAAATGGGTGCGGCTGTAGACTTTGTCGGGATTGGTCATAAAAAACTGCATCAATCTGAATTCGGTCGGACTGACTTCGAGGCTGCGGCCGTCGATCGTCAACTTGTGCTGTTCGGCATCCAGCGTCAGATCGCCGATGCTCAACTGGCCAGACTCGGAGAGCTTGCCGCTGCGCCTCATTACCGCCTTGATCCGGGCGATCAATTCCCGGGGCGAGAAGGGCTTCGTAATATAGTCATCGGCACCGATCTCCAGACCGCGGATTTTGTCCTCTTCCTCGCCGCGCGCCGTGAGCAGGATAATCGGCAAATCCTTGTAGCCGGGTTCGCTTTTCAAGCGTCTGGCCAATTCCACTCCGCTGATTCCGGGCAACATCCAGTCCAACACGATCAAATCCACCATATTGTCGGCCAAGCCTTCCCGAGCCTGTTCCGCACTGGCCACCGCCAACACTTTAAAAGAGGCTTGTTCCAACACCATCACCAGCATCTCCCTGATGGCATCTTCGTCTTCCACAACCAGGACATTCAAATTCGACATAGTCATCTTTAGTCTAATGATTTCGAGGATTTGCAGAATTTAGCAGCGCTATATTACCTTTCTATGACAAAAATCCGGAGCTGAGCCGCTATGCGACTACCCGAATTAAGGTTCGCCGCCCGCTTCCCCCACCGGAGCGGCAAAACCGTCGGATACCAGGGCACCGACATTAGCACCGGTCAGCGCTTTTAAAAACTCGACCAAATCGGCCTGTTCGGCCTCGGACAAACCCAACGGCTTGATTAGCGACGACAGATTTTCGTTTGCCGTACCGCCTTGGTTATAAAAGCGCACGACGTCGTTCAAGGTCGCAAAACTGCCGTTATGCATATACGGTGCGGTCAACGCCACATTGCGCAACGAAGGGGTTTTATAGCTCCACCGGTCCAGCGGCTTCTGACTTACTTCGTAGTAACCCAGATCGTTAGTTTTCGCACCATCCAGCCCCTTCAAATTCTCGCTATCGACATCCAGGAACACGCCCGGCGCCACCTGTATCCGGCGTTTGGCCTCTTCCGCTTGCATGGCTTCCGCGTAACCGACGCCGGTGTTATGCCGTTTTTGGTCGGTAAACAATGCCGCCTTACTGCCAATCGTATGGCAAACGCTGCAAGCCGCCTTGCCGGTGAATAGTTGGTATCCGCGCTTCGCCGAATCACCGAGTGCATCCGCGCGCTTCGCAAAATACCAACGGTCGAACGCAGAATCTGCGGAATTCAGCGTCCGTTGGTAACTTGCCAATGCCTGGCCGATCGCTTCCATGCTCGGCCCTTTATTGTTAAAGGCTTTCTCGAACAAGCCGCGATAATCGGTAGTGGCTTTCAATTTGTCCACCACGCGGCCAATGGACGGGTTGGCCATTTCGTTGTGTGCCAATAACGGTCCCCAAGCTTGTTGCTCCAAACTGTTTTCCCGACCGTCGTGAAACAGCAACTCGGCATAACCGACGTTATACAGTGATGGCGCATTGCGCCGCACACTACGCCCCTCCACACCGACGGCGGTCGCCATTTCGTTGTTGGCGAAGCCTTGCTCGGGAATATGGCAAATCGCACAGGAAAAAGTATTGTTTAACGACAGGCGCCGGTCGTAAAACAATTTACGACCCAGTGCAATTTTCGCCGGCGTCAGAGGATTGTCCTTCGGAACCGGTAACGCCGGCAATCCCAACGGCGGCTTGCGAGCAAATTCGATCAGGTTGGCCGGTTTGCCGCGCCTTTGCGCCAACGCCAGCGAATGGGTTCGGTAATCCGCTGCGCGGTAATCCTGTTTGTTGTCGCCGGCTTGGTACAGGCGGCCGGCGTCGACTTGGGCCAATGCGGATTGCGCCTCGGTTCCGGCCAACAGGGTCTTGACGTCGTTGATTACCGTGTCGGCATGCAAAAAGTCGACGTTGTAAATATTCCGAACGTTTTTCTGTTTATCGATTAGATAGACCCTCAGCAAATGCGAAAACGTACCGGTAAACTCTCCACGCTCATCGTAGATCTTTTGCACGTTTTGCTGGTAGCCGTCCAGAATTGGCTGCAGGGCTTGTTCGTCGCGAGTAGTTAAAAACTGCCAATCGAATCCAGCCGTTCTAAAGCCCTCGCCATAATGGCGCATCATTTCCGGCGTATCTTGCGCCGGATTGAAGCTGAGGGTCAGCAAGCGCAATTTATCGGCCAATTCGGGTTGTTTTTGCAGTTGGCGGCTGATTTTATGCAATACCTGCGTCGCCAACGGACAACCGTTGACATCGCTACATGCCGCATAGATGAAGCTGAGTAACACCAGCTTATCGCCCATCAAGTCATGCAAGCGAACAGAGCGGTTAGCCGTATCCAACACCACGCCGTCCGCAGCCTGGCCAACGGCAGGTAACGCATAACTGCCGGGAGTAGCCGGCTGGAAAGGCAGGGCGCCGTAACCCGGCGCGGTGCGTTGCGGTTCGTCCGCGACGGCGCCGACCACAAAACAGAACAGCAGGGAAACGAGGCTCAGACTTTGCGCAGCCCGCTTAACGACGCGGTTGGAACTAAAACGGCCAGCTCCAATACAACGCCTTGGCGCCGCCCTGTGTAGCGATCGCCAATTCCCGCTGCAGTTGGACAAGGTTTCGGCCCGAGGTTGGAGTTTCATAAACGAGTTCGACTGTAGGTAACGCGCCGCTAGCGCAATATGGCTCCGACAAGCGAAACGTCGGTCAGTTTACTGGACCACTGAAATTGTGCGGTTATGCAACCGCTGCATTCATCGCAGGGTTAGCTGAAGCGGTGGGCAACCGACACACGTCGACCTGAGCCTTACGACTTAACTGGCCACCCATTACGAACCGACCGGTGCCAGCCTATTCTTCGGCCAAGTATTGGCCGGGAGCCAGCGGCGTCTCGTAACGCACGCCCTCCGGAAAATAGGAATCCGGATTCGAAGCGATCTCGCGCGCCGCCAGAAATTGGGCGTAATAGTTGCGGGACGCGAAACCGAAAGCCGGCCCGTCGTAAGTTTCCACGATCTGCGCGAAATCTTTGCCAACCTGGTTCTGGGCACGTTTCATACCGCCGATACCGTGGTTATACGAGGTGACCGCCGCCGGCCAGTCGCCTAATTTACCGTAGGCATAACTCAGATACCGCGCCGCGCCGGTAGCCGAAACGAACGGATCGAAGCGTTGATCGACTACGCCGCCACCGGGCATGAAGGTTTTAGCGGCCGCTTTGGTGAACTGCCACATGCCGACCGCACCGGCTGACGATCTGGCGGCAGGCTGAAACGAGGACTCGACGTGGGGCAGATAGGCCAGGTCTTCCGGCAACCCTGCATCGCGGAAAATTTTTCTGAACTGCAGGTCGTAACGCCCGCTGATTTCCAGACCGCGCTTAAAACGCTCGCGCGTGCCCCGCTGGGAACGCACCCGAGTATCGGCGCCAGGTAACACGCTTGCCAGCGAACGGCCATTCGCCTCCAATTTTGCGATCAATTGCTTATCGCCCGGGCTCAAAGCGGCTCCGTAACGCAATTTGCTTTCCAGACCGGCCAATTGCGCCTTCCAATACTCGCGCCGCTGGCTGACCATATCTTTTTGCTCGGCCGTCAAGCCTTCGGCAACATAGCCTGGCAGCGTCATCACTTCGTAAATCACATCCAAATAGCGGTCGTCGTGGAAAGCAACTTCGGATCGTTGCCAGACCGCATAAGTTTTACGCCAGAATTCCACTGCCGGCTCCAACGGCGCCGGTTTCGGAAAAATACCCGAATAGCTGGTGGGCCGATAAGCCTGAGACGGCGGCTGGTAGGCGGGCCGCTGAGGAATATAGTTGGGCCTGGTATTCGCGACTCTATCGCGTTTGACCGGTGCTCCGCCGCCGCAAGCATTCAGTAGCATTGCTGCAGCCGTTAGCATTAATATGCGCAGGAAAAGTCGATTCATTTTTGCTCTATGGTTGTCAGATTCAACGCCGATGGCTCCGAACATAGCCGGCATGACTAACCGGCCTGCATTCTTCGAATGTTTTCAATGAATAATAGCGCTCATTTCGAATTCGAGTGAATATTTAATGCGAAAATCGGCGGCGTTTTTCCGCAAAAACGGCAAATATCCCGGCAATAGCAATGAATATGGTGGAGGCTAACACTCTGGCGTCGGCAGCACTAGCCCCCCCTGCCAAGCCCTCGCGAATCGTTAGGGCAACCACTGCATTCAAGCTTTAGCGCGGATAAGGTAGGAACTTTCGACTTTTTCCTTGTGCCGAAACCGCACATACTTAAAAGTGACGAATCATCGACAAAAGGTAGCTTAGATTGCGTTTATCCTCATCCAGAACGACCACCAGGAGGGAGATTATGAAACCGATTTCAAAGCCGCTAACCTTTTGCACGCGTTGCGGTGACAATATCCCACCCGATGAACTGCAGTTTTTGCCGGATACCGGGCTATGTGCGTTGTGCAGCGATATCGCTTTGGAAGCGGATGAAATCCACTCGGCAAAACGTCCGAAACCGAAAACGGTGTTAACAATCGCCGGCAAACCGAAAGCTGGATCCTGCTCTCCGGCTTGATTCGGGATTGTTGCCGACGCTCGCCGCCTGTAGCGTTGGAATCGGCAAAAAAAACCGGCGCGAGCGACATTTGCCTAGGCCGGTGCGCTAATCGAACTTACTGCTTCAGATTTTTGTAACCCTCTTCGCTCTCGCGCATGATTTTCTGGCCTTCTTCAATCAAATTCCGCCCTTCGTCGATTTTGATCTGACCCTCGCGCTGCATGGCCTGCCCGCGCTCGACCATCTGTTTGCCCTCCTGCCACCGGCTGCCCAGTTGGGCAATGCCCTGGCTGTCGCGCAGCATTTGTTCGCCCGACAATATCTTTTCGGCGGACGCTTTCGGCGCCGGTTCGCTGGCGCAACCGCCGACCAGTAACACCGAAACAGGCAATATAAGGGAAACCAGCAGATAGTTGTTATTGCGCATGATCATGTCCTCTTGTTACGCAGTAAAAACAAAAATTAAGCGAAATATTGCAAAACAGTGCGAGCTGTTGCAACGGTTTTTTCAATCCACCCTCCCGGCGCCGCTTGGCTTAGCGGGATCTCATGTAGCAGGCATACAACCCGTAACCAATCAATACCGACGTCAACCAGACCGCCACCAACGGCCCGATCACACCGTCGTAATAGGTGTTGACCAGATAAACCGAATCGGCCTGCAAATTGACGTTGCATAAATCCCGGCTGAGTTTGATCTGCCAAACCCAGCCGGCATGGCAGCCAATCGACCATCCTAATCCCTGTCCCGTAAAGCTTCTTAGTACGGCGAGGAATAATCCGACCGCGAATAAAGCAATAAAGGCGCTAACGATTGCCGGATTGAGCCAATTGGCGAACGCTTCTGCGAGCAACGGCAAACCGCTAAACGGGCTAATATCGGCGTAAGCAACTGGCGTCGAACTCTTCAAGAAATGCAATGCGGCATAGTACAGCGAACTGGCAAACATAGCCGCAAACAAAGGCATTTGCCGGCGCAGGCCGCTCAACAGCAAACCGCGAAACAACAATTCTTCGCCGACGGCGATCAACATCGCCAACAACAAAGCCAGCAAGGCTTTACCGATAAATATTTGCCAAGTCCAGACTCGACTATCGTCCCAGACATGCACGTGCAACAGGTACAGGATCAACAACACCGGTAGCAAAGTGGCCAAACTCAAGGCGAAACCCTTGCCGACTTGCCCGATAAATTGTGGGCACGGCGCGAATCCCAACTCCTTCCAACTGAGTTGCAGATACTTTTTTAACGGAAATACGCTAAGCAGCAACAATACCAGCGTAATTTTACTGACAACTTTGGCCAACGGCAGAACGTCTCCAGCCAGCTTCAGCACCGCGAAACCCAGCAAGCTGGCAAGCATCGCCAGCATTACCAGCAATAGCAAAGGCGCCAGAGCGAAAGCCAACCCACGCATCAGCGGAAATCGCCCCACAAGGTTTGCACGGCGGCCAACGCCGCCATTACCGCGGTTTCGGTGCGCAAGATTCTGTCGCCCATTTTGACCGGGATAAAACCGGCTGCTTTGGCGTATTCGCGCTCCTGGTCGCTGAACCCGCCTTCCGGGCCGGACATTAAAGTCACCCCCGCTCCCCCCGGATTGAGCTCCGAGAACACTTGCTCGGCATAGGGATCCAAAAACAACTTCAGGCCACACTGGCCGTCGACCCATTCCGCCAGCCCGAGCGGTGGATTCAGCTCCGGCAACCGCGTCCGCCCCGATTGCTCGGCGGCATGCTGAATGATGCTTTGCCAATGCTGGTGGCGTTGCTGTTTTTTTTCGTCGTCAAATTTGATTACACAGCGCTCGCTAATCAACGGCGTCAAACTGGTCACTCCCAATTCGACCGCTTTTTGCACGGCCCAATCCATCCTGTCGCCGCGCGAAATACCCAACCCCAAATTGATCGCCAACGGCGACTCGACCGAGCGGTCGATAAATTGTTCGACGGCCACGCTTACTCGCTTACGGCTCACTTCCTCGAGCCGGCAACGGTATTCGCCGGCACGGCCGTTGAACAGCACGATCTCCTGATCCTGCTTCAAACGCAACACCGTGCGCAGGTAGTGTCCGGCCGCATCGTTCAATTCAACATGTCGACCAACGTTGAGCGCCACATCGACGTATAAGCGCGATACCCGCATCAGTCTTGCACCGCCAATTGAATTCCTCCCCAAGCCGTTTCCACCATCAGCTCTATCTCCTGTTCAGTAATCACATAAGGCGGCATGAAGTAAATCACGTTGCCGAGCGGCCGCAACAATACGCCGTGCGCCAATGCATGGCGGTAAACCCGCAAGCCCCGGCGCTGTTGCCAGGGATACGCTTCTCGGCTCTGCTTGTCTTTTACCAACTCGATCGCGGCAATCATGCCGGTTTGCCGGACTTCGCCGATGTTAGGATGATCGTGAAAGCGCTCCAGGGCATTTGCCATCACCGCCGCCAAGGTACGGTTTCTGCCCAAAACGTCCTCAGTTTGGAATATGTCGATGGTCGCCAGCGCCGCGCGGCAGCCCAGAGCATTACCGGTGTAACTATGGGAATGCAGGAATGCGGTCAAATTTTGATAATCGTCGTAAAACGCCTGATAGATCGGATTGCCGGTCAAGACGGCAGACAACGGCAAGTAGCCGCCGGTCAAACCCTTGGAAAGGCAGATGAAGTCCGGGCTGATGCCGGCCTGCTCGCAAGCGAACAAGGTGCCGGTGCGGCCAAAGCCGACCGCGACTTCGTCGGCAATCAGATGCACGCCGTATTTATCGCAAGCCTCGCGCAGCAATTTCAAATACACAGGATGGTACATTCGCATATTGCCGGCACACTGTACCAGCGGCTCGACGATGACAGCGCAGGCCTGATCCGCGTGTTCGGCAAGCGCCCGATCCATGTCGGCGAACCGGCGAATCGAGTAAGCCTCCCAACTTTCGCCGGGCTCGCGGAAGTAACAGTCCGGACCGGGCACCGTGACGACCTCCATCAATAGCGGGCCGTAAGTCTCCTTGTAAAGTGCGACATTGCCGACCGCCAGAGCGCCCAGCGTTTCACCGTGGTAACTGTTTTCCAGCGTGATGAATTTGGTTTTTCGACTTTGACCGAGATTACGCCAATAATGAAAGCTCATCTTCAGCGCAATTTCGATTGCCGACGAGCCGTTATCGGCATAGAAGCATTTATCCAGGCCCGGCGGAGTTATTTCCACCAGCTTTTCCGCCAGTTCCAGCGCCGCTTGATGGGTAAAACCACCCAGGATGACGTGTTCCAGCGTGTCGAGTTGAGTCTTGAGCGCCTGGTTGATGGTGGGATTGCTGTGACCGAACAGATTGACCCACCAAGAACTGATGGCGTCCAGATAGCGCTTACCTTCGAAATCTTCCAGCCAGACCCCCTGACCGGACTTGATCGGAATCATCGGCATATTGCGCTCATGATCCTTCATCTGGCTACAGGGATGCCAGAGTACGGCAAGGTCGCGTTCGACAATGGTTTTATTGTTCATAGCTGGCACAAAAAAGGGGCTTGCGCCCCTTTATAACGGATTGAAGGCCGTTTAGTAGCGGTAATGTTCCGGTTTGTAAGGACCTTCGACCGGCACATTGATGTAAGCGGCCTGCTCGGCAGTCAACTGGGTCAGTTTCACGCCGATTTGCGCCAAATGCGAGCGCGCCACTTTTTCGTCGAGCTTTTTCGGCAGAATATAAACTTTGTTTTCGTAAGCCGACGCATTGTTCCACAGTTCGATTTGCGCCAAAACCTGGTTGCAAAACGAGTTTGACATCACGAAGCTCGGATGGCCGGTGGCACAACCCAAGTTAACCAAGCGGCCTTCGGCCAACACGATGATGCGTTTACCGTCCGGGAAAATTACGTGGTCAACTTGCGGCTTGATATTTTCCCAGGTGTAGTGGCGCAACGAAGCGATATCGATTTCGGAGTCGAAATGGCCGATATTGCAGACGATGGCCTGGTCGCGCATCGCTTTCATGTGTTCGTGAGTGATGACGTGGACGTTACCGGTCGCGGTGACGAAAATATTGGCTTGCGCCGCCGCTTCGTCCATCGTTACCACGCGATAGCCTTCCATCGCCGCCTGCAACGCACAGATCGGATCGATTTCGGTAATCCAAACGGTCGCGCCCAAACCGCGCAGAGATTGCGCACAGCCTTTGCCGACATCGCCGTAACCGCATACCACGGCAATCTTGCCGGCTACCATCACGTCGGTCGCACGTTTGATGCCGTCGACCAAGGATTCGCGGCAACCGTACAGATTGTCAAATTTGGACTTGGTCACCGAGTCGTTGACGTTAAAGGCAGGTACTTTCAAAGTGCCTTTGGCGACGCGTTCGGTCAGACGCAACACGCCGGTCGTGGTTTCTTCCGACAGGCCTTTTACGTCCGCCATTAGCTCCGGAAACTTGTCGTGCATCATGTTGGTCAGGTCGCCGCCGTCGTCCAGAATCATGTTCGGACGCCAGCCGTTCGGGCCCAGAATGGTTTGTTCGATGCACCATTCGGCTTCGGCTTCGGTCTCGCCTTTCCAGGCGAATACCGGGATGCCGGCTGCGGCAATCGCCGCTGCCGCATGGTCTTGAGTCGAGAAAATATTGCAAGACGACCAGCGCACTTCGGCACCCAACGCCGTCAAGGTCTCGATCAACACCGCGGTTTGAATGGTCATATGCAAGCAACCGGCAATGCGCGCGCCTTTCAAAGGCTGCTGCGCGCCGTACTCGGCACGCAGCGCCATCAAACCCGGCATTTCGGTTTCGGCGATTTTGATTTCCTTGCGGCCCCACTCGGCCAGGGCCAAGTCCGCTACTTTGTAATCGGTTTGAGTCATTTGAGTTTCCTGATCCTGAGTTAAATGCCGGCAGCGTCTTTCAAAGCCTCGGCTTTGTCGGTTTTTTCCCAGCTAAAGGTCGCTTCGTTGCGGCCGAAATGGCCATAGGCCGCGGTCGGACGGTAAATCGGTTTCAACAAGCCGAGTTGAGCGATCAAGCCCTTTGGACGTAAATCGAAGTGTTCGCGGACGATTTTGACCAAGCGTTCTTCGTCGATTTTGCCGGTACCGAAGGTTTCGATGCTGATCGAGGTTGGTTCGGCAACGCCGATCGCGTAAGACACCTGGATCTCGCAACGTTCGGCCAGGCCGGCGGCCACGATGTTCTTGGCCACGTAGCGTCCCATATAGGCCGCCGAACGGTCGACTTTGGAAGGATCTTTACCGGAGAACGCGCCACCGCCGTGACGAGCCATACCGCCGTAGGTATCGACGATAATTTTGCGGCCGGTCAAGCCGCAGTCACCGACCGGACCGCCGATGATGAACTGGCCGGTTGGGTTGATGAAATATTTGGTGTCTTTATGCAGCCATTCCTTCGGCAGAGTGGGCAGGATGATTTCATCCATCACCGCTTCTTCCAGCAGTTTGCCGCCGATTTCCGGCGAGTGCTGGGTCGACAAAACCACTGCATCAATCGCTACTGGTTTGTTGTTTTCATAACGGAACGTCACCTGGCTTTTTGCATCCGGTCGCAGCCATGTCAGGGTTTTATTTTTACGAATCTGCGCCTGACGTTCAACCAAGCGGTGAGCATAGGTAATCGGCGCAGGCATTAGCACGTCGGTTTCGTTACTGGCATAACCAAACATCAGACCTTGGTCGCCGGCACCTTGTTCGTGGTTTTCAGATTCGTCCACGCCCATCGCGATGTCGGCGGATTGCTTGCCGATTGCGTTGAGAACCGCGCAGCTATTGCCGTCGAAACCGATATCGCCGGAATCGTAACCGATTTCGCAGACTACTTTTCTAACCAATTCTTCGGTATCGACCCAGGCATTGGTGGTGATTTCACCGGCTAACACTACCATCCCGGTTTTCACCAAGGTTTCGCAAGCCACCCGCGAACGAGGGTCCTGAGCCAACAAAGCATCGACCACAGCATCGGAAATTTGGTCCGCCACTTTATCCGGATGGCCTTCCGATACGGATTCTGAGGTAAAAAGGTAGTTTTTATTCACGGTTAACACCCTCGTCAAAAGCAAACTTGCGCGTATAAAAAAAGGCCGCGTAAACGGCCTGGTATCTATGGTGGGCCCTGTAGGACTTGAACCTACGACCTGCCGATTATGAGTCGGAAGCTCTGACCAACTGAGCTAAGGGCCCGAAATTGTCGGTGTATCTACGACGTTACAACACCTTACTCGCCGTCGAGAAAGCATCTCAATTGCTCGGAGCGCGACGGATGCCGTAGCTTACGTAAAGCCTTGGCCTCAATCTGGCGGATCCGTTCCCGAGTGACATCAAACTGCTTGCCCACCTCTTCCAACGTATGGTCTGTGTTCATGTTGATGCCGAAGCGCATCCGCAGAACTTTCGCTTCCCGGGCCGTCAATCCCGCCAAAACGTTTTGGGTAGACTCACGCAGACCGGCGATTGTAGCAGATTCGATAGGCGAAAGCATCTTCGAATCCTCAATGAAATCGCCAAGATGCGAATCTTCGTCGTCGCCGATCGGCGTCTCCATCGAAATCGGCTCTTTAGCGATTTTCAGCACCTTGCGAATCTTGTCCTCCGGCATTTCCATCCGCTCCGCCAACTCCTCAGGAGTCGCTTCCCGGCCGAGCTCCTGCAGAATTTGCCGCGACACCCGATTCAGCTTGTTGATGGTTTCGATCATATGCACCGGAATCCGAATGGTGCGAGCTTGGTCTGCAATCGAGCGAGTAATAGCCTGCCGAATCCACCAAGTGGCGTAGGTCGAAAATTTGTAGCCACGGCGGTATTCGAATTTGTCGACCGCCTTCATCAAACCGATATTCCCTTCCTGAATCAGATCCAAAAACTGCAAGCCACGGTTGGTGTATTTTTTGGCAATCGAAATCACCAAACGCAAATTGGCCTCGATCATTTCTTTCTTTGCCCGCCTTGCCTTCGCCTCGCCCAGGGAAATGTTCCGGCAAATTCCCTTAAGAACGGCAATACTCAATCCATAACGCGCCTCAATATCCGCCAATCGTTGCTGCGCCGCCTTGATCGTTTCGATATTCTCTGCAAGCGCATCGGCATAATTTGGATGACTGGCGATGAACTGGCCAAGCCAGTCAAAGTTAGTTTCGTTTTCGGCGAATGCATTAATGAAGTCTTTGCGCGGAACCCTGGCTTTCTTGACGCAAACATCCAGGATTGTCCGCTCTTCGTCACGAATGGCAGCCATGAGCTCTTCGGAAACGGACACCATCTTTTTCAAATACTGCGGAGTCCACTTAAATTCACAAAATATCTCGTCCAAAGCGTCAAAAGCCTTTTCGGTTTTATCGTGTCCGTAACCGTGCTTCTTAACCGATGCGAACGCCGCCTTTAACGCTTTGCGGAGCGTATCTACCTTTTGTTTGACTTCTTCATAATCGACGGTCTTAGATTCTTCCTCGGCATCTTCGGCCGGCGCTTCCATTTCGATACCGCTCACGTCGATATCTTCGACTTCAGTCAAATCGACAAATCCCATGACCAAATCACTAAGGCGGACACCAGATTCGTCGTCCTTTACCGAGTCGAAAGCTTCAATAAACGATTCGACGATAAAACCGGAACGAGCTATCGCGCCGACGACCTGCCGCTGCCCTTCTTCGATACGTTTGGCTATTTTCAATTCTTCCTCGCGAGTTAACAGCTCCACGGAACCCATTTCTCGCATGTAAAGGCGCACCGGATCAGTCGTCCGACCAAACTCGCTGTCAACCGAAGCTAACGCTGCGACTTCCGCAACTTCTTCATCGTCGTCCGCTGCCACTATAGCATCGGAAGTAATCAGGGAATCATCGTCATCGGGCGCAACCTCATAAACCTGAATACCCATATCGTTGATCATCCCGATAATATCGTCGATTTGTTCGGGATCGATGATATCGCTAGGCAAATGGTCGTTGACTTCGGCATAAGTCAAATACCCCTGCGCCTTGCCTTTCGCTATCAGTTGTTTTAATTGGGATTGCTGTTGTTCTTGATTCATTCTTTACTCACAATACGTTTTCAGCACCAAGCGCCGCAGAACAGGAAATTATATCGTCAAATCCCGGTACGGTCACCTATAAGCCGCTGGTAGCCCCGCAAACTTCGAGCGAACACCACCAGCACTTGCGCTCTTTAGAAACATCACATCCCTACATTAAAGCTTATCCCTCAACAATTTTCGAAGCAGCTCCTTTTCCTCAGATACCAATCCTTCCCGACCTTCCTTATCGATCAATCGATTTATCATACGCTCCCTGGCCTGCCTGCAGAGCTGCAGCAAAGCCCCGCCAAACTCCGCCTCCTCGCCACCGGCCGGAACACCCAAGTCCAGTGCAGCCAACGCCTTAATCGCACTCTCATGAGGCGAACCGCGGTAGACCTCCAATAAAATGGCGCTGTTTTCCGGCTTTTCAAGAGCAATCACCCGCAACACATCTTTAAGGATCTCAACACCGGCAAAATCCAACCCAACAAGCTGGATACCCTGACGCTCAACCAAATCAGCAAGACGGGGGCACTGGACCAGCAACGCGATTACCCGCCGAGGCAAGGATATCGATCGCGGCACCTTGAGGGCCGGCAATTCGTTGCGCCCACTCTTAATTCTAGTCGGCTTTTCGGCAACATCCACCAACCCAGGCATAGCAACCAAGGACTGCAAACGCGCAAACATCATTTCCCGAAAATATCCTGCCGGAACTTTATCCAATGCCGGCTTGGCCGCAGCCACCACTTGCGCGCGACCTTCGACAGTTCCAATATCAGCCCCACCCCCGATATTTGCGAAAAAGTAATCGGAAAAGACCTCGGCGGAAGCGATTCGTTCCAAAAAACTCTCCACCCCCTCCGACCTCAACAAAGAATCGGGGTCCTGCCCTTGCGGCAACAACATGATCTTGATTTGCCTACCGTCCCGCAAACATGGCAACGCCGCATCGACCGCTTTCCAGGCCGCCTGGCGCCCGGCATTATCGCCATCGAAACAAAATACCAACTCAGAAGTAAATCTGAACAGCAAGTCGATCTGTGCCTTGGATGTTGCCGTTCCGAGCGCAGCAACTGCATAATCGATCCCGAACTGAGCCAAGGCAATCACGTCCATATACCCTTCGACCACCAAAACCCGGACTGGCTTGGAAGCTCGTCTCAGCAACTCGCAGAGCCCATACAGTTCTTTGCCCTTGGAAAAAACAGGCGTTTCCGGGGAATTCAAATATTTGGGCAGAGAATCATCCAACACCCTGCCGCCGAAGCCTACAACCCGCTGGCGCCTGTCACGAATCGGGAACATCAATCGCCCGCGAAAACGGTCGTATACTTTACCGTCATCCTTGACAACCAATAACCCAGCCTCGACCAGTTCGACTCGGTTGAATCGCCCTAACAATGCATCCCAACGATCCGGCGCGTAGCCCAGCTGAAAATTTTTGACAACCTCGCCACTAACCCCTCGTTTACTCAAATACTCCTGCGCTCGCCTACCTTCCGAACTCGACCGCAACTGCTCCGCATAAAATCCGGCAACATCTGACAGTATCTGGTAGAGCTGCACCAAATTCTGCCTATCTACCGCCACAGGAACATTGAAACCGTGCCCCACCTCTCTGGGCACTTCTATCCCCGCAAAAGCCGCCAAATCTTCAACCGCCTCAACAAAGCCCAAATGATTGAACTCCATCAAAAAGCCAATTGCATTGCCGCTAGCACCGCAGCCGAAACAATGATAAATCTGCTTTGTACGGTTTACGGAAAAACTAGGAGTCTTTTCTTCATGAAACGGGCAGCGCGCAACATAATTGGCGCCTGACTTTTTTAGAGGGACGCGCGAGTCGATCAAATCAACGATATCGACCCGCACCAAGAGGTCATCGATAAATTGGCGGGGTATTCTGCCGGACATGCTACCGACAGAACATCAGGCTATAAAATGGGCCTTGATTCGAGCACTAACGACCGCCATGTCGGCCTTGCCTTGCATTTTCGGCTTCAGCAAAGCCATGACGCCGCCCATGTCTTTTAACGAAGCTGCACCGGCCTCAGCAACCGCATCGGCCACCATGGCATCGATCTCAGCATCGGTAAGCTGTTGCGGCAGAAAATCCTGTATCACCGCAATCTCGGCCTCTTCGATATCGGCCAGATCTTGGCGCTCCGCATCGCGGAACTGCTTGATTGACTCGCGGCGCTGCTTCAACATTTTGTCGAGCACCACTATTACGCGATCATCGCTCAGCTCGATCCGTTCGTCGACCTCGACCTGCTTGATCGCAGCCAAAACCATACGAATGACCCCGAGCCGAGCCTTGTCGCCGCTTTTCATCGCGGCTTTCATATCTTCCTTGATACGCTCCTTCAACGCATCCATCTAACCGCCTTAAACTTGCGGACGGCCGCGGCGCAGATTTTTCAACGCATAACGCTCGCGAGCCAACTTTTTCAAGTGGCGTTTTACCGCCGCAGCCCCTTTACGCTTACGCTCGGTAGTCGGCTTTTCATAGAACTCGCGGCGGCGCACCTCGGCCAAAACGCCGGCCTTTTCGCAAGCACGTTTGAAGCGGCGAATCGCGATGTCGAAATGTTCGTTTTCTTTAACTTTAACTGATGGCATTAGCAATAATCCGAATTGTGTTAGTATCTTTTCGAGCGATCGGCGAACCTAGCCCACCGAAAACCGCCGATTATACCCACAAATATCTTTTATTCCAAAAACTAATGTTTGTTCTCGGCATCGAAACCTCTTGCGACGAAACCGCCGTCGCGGTTTACCACGCCAATCGGGGATTGATCGCCCACACCCTGTTCAGCCAGGTCGCCACGCACGCCGAATATGGCGGCGTCGTACCGGAGCTGGCTTCTCGCGACCATATCCGCAAACTGGTTCCGCTACTCAAGACTGTGCTAGTTGATGCCAGCTTACAATTCGGCGATATTCAGGGAATCGCCTACACAGCCGGCCCGGGTTTGATGGGTTCGCTACTTGTCGGCGCCGCCACAGCCAGAAGCCTGGCCTGGACTTGGCAAATACCGGCGATTGCCGTGCACCATATGGAAGGACATTTACTTGCGCCGATGCTGGAAGAGGTACCACCACCCTTCCCCTTTGTTGCCTTGCTGATTTCCGGCGGACACACCATGCTGATCGAGGTACAAGGCATCGGCAACTACCGCTTACTAGGTGAATCGCTGGACGACGCTGCTGGCGAAGCGTTCGATAAAACCGCAAAAATGTTGGGATTGGATTACCCCGGCGGCCCGCGCCTGGCCGAATTGGCCAATCAAGGACGCCCCCGCTTCAAGTTCCCACGACCAATGACCGACCGACCCGGATTGGACTTCAGTTTCAGCGGCTTGAAAACCTTTGCTCTGAATGCGTTGCACGAAACAGAGCAATCGCCGCAGGACAAGGCCGATATCGCCTTTGCCTTTCAGCAGGCCGTTGCCGAAACCTTGACTATAAAGTGCCGTCGCGCACTTCAACTCAGCGGACTCAAAACCCTGGTGGTTGCTGGCGGCGTCAGCGCGAATCGGGAAATTCGGTGGCAATTATCAGAAATGGCCGATAGCGCTAAGGCAAAGGTCTATTTCCCGCGCCCGGATTTTTGTACCGATAATGGTGCGATGATCGCTTATGCCGGCGCCCAACGCTTGATGGCCGGACAAACACAAAACCTGGAAATCTTTGCCCGTCCGCGCTGGCCGATGGAACAGTTACCGCAGTTGTGATCAGGACTCCTGGCCGGCCAAAAGCCGCTGGATATTGCTTTTGTGGCGCCAAAGCAATATCGCAGATATCAGCGTAAACGTCGCCGTCAAATAAGGATCGCGGACTATCAACCAAGTATAGAACGGTGTCAGCGCCGCTGCTACCAGAGCCGATAAAGAGGAAATCTTGCCTATTTTGTAGACAAGAAACCAGGTTCCAGAGACAGCCGCCCCCAACAACCAGGCCACTCCCAAGGTTACGCCGAACGAAGTCGCCACGCCTTTACCGCCTTTGAAGCCGAAAAATATTGGATAAAGATGACCTATGAAGGCGGCAAACGCCACGGCGGACAACACCGGACTATCCACCTCCAATGCCTTGGCGATCAGCACCGGCAACAAACCTTTCAATGCATCCCCTGCTAATGTGATAGCCGCAGCTTTTTTTCCACCAATGCGCATGACGTTGGTCGCCCCGGGATTGCCTGAACCGTTTTCTCGCGGATCGGCCAAGCCCATCATTTTGCAGACAATAATCGCACTCGAGACCGATCCGGCCAAATAGGCCAAAACCACCAACAACCACTCCATCATTCAAGCAACCTCACGTCAACACTTGTACAGCGCAGCCATTTACTCGATACTGCGACCATTTTGTTACGAAATATAATAACCGGAAAGCAACGATGGACATCATCTTTTTAGGCGGCCTTGAAATAGACACCGTAATAGGAATTTACGAGTGGGAGCGAAAAATCAAACAAAAAGTAGTCTTGGACATCGAGATGGGTTGTGACATCCGCCAAGCGGCGGCAAGCGACGATATTGCCCACGCTCTCGACTATAAAACCGTCTCGGACAGAGTGGTGGATTTTGTGGAACGTAGCGAATTTTACCTGGTAGAAACATTGATCGAGGAAATCGCCAACATCCTGCTGGGCGAGTTCGAAATTCCTTGGGTAAAAATCACCTTGAACAAAAAAGGCGCCATCAGCCGGGCGCGCGACGTCGGAATTATCATCGAACGCGGCCAAAGATAGCGCAATGCCCACCGGATATATCAGCATCGGCAGCAACATCGACAAGGAAATCCATATTCCGTCGAGCCTGAAGGCGCTACGGAACTTATTCGGCGAACTAACCGTATCCAGCATCTACGAGAGCGAGCCGGTCGGCTTCGTCGGCGACAGCTTTTACAACCTGGTTGTCGGATTTCAGTCCGATTTACCGGCCAAAAGCATCGCCAAATTACTCAGGCAGGTGGAATTGGACCACGGCCGCAGCCGTGATAGCCAAAAGTTTTCAGCCAGGACATTGGATCTGGACTTGATACTGTACGGCGACGAAATCATCAACGACGGCCGCTTGCAAATTCCTAGGGACGAAATCGAAAAATACGCGTTCGTATTGGAACCGTTGGCCGAAATTGCGCCCAATTTGCCCCATCCCAATACCAAAAAGAGCTATGCCGAGTTATGGCAACAATTCGATAAACGGAACATCAAACAAAAGAAATTGGCATCTGATCCCTAGTATCAAGTCCAGGTCGGAGATGGAAAAGCCGTTACGCGACAACACAGAAGCCAAACGATCCACTAGCGATATAAACTGCGCCCGCCGTCTACGTTGATGGTTTGACCGGTGATGTACTCGGCGTCCTGAATCAGAAATCTGACAGCCTTGGCTATGTCGTCAGCTTCGCCCCGGCGACCCAGCGCTACTTTGCTCAAGATTGCAGCACGATCCGCTTCGCCGCCACCTTGTTCCGGCCACAAAATGGCCCCTGGAGAGACGGCATTAACTCGGACATCCGGCGCCAACTCTTTGGCCAAACAACGCGTCATGGCTAACAATCCGGCTTTGGTAATACTATAGACGGGAAAGCCGGGCAAGCCGGTTTCTGCATGAATATCGGCGATATTCACGATACACCCCCGCCTAGCCCGTAGCGAGGGAAACAAAGCCTGCGACAAAAAGAACGGCGCTTTCAGATTGGCGGCGAAGGTCTGCTCCCAGTCTAGCTCAGTCACCTGGCCGACCGGTCGCGAATAAAACACGGAAGCACTGTTAACCAAAGCATCCAATCCGCCCCAAGCGGATGCGGCAACCTCGACCACTCGTTCAATGCCATTCATAGCCTGCAAATCGGCTTTGACCGGAATCGCCGACTCGTCGCGAATCGAGTTCAGCGCTTCGCAGATAGCGATTGCGTCGGACTCCGAGCTTTTATAATGCAAAACCACGTTATAGCCTGCGGCATGCAACATCCTTGAACAGGCCGCGCCGATGCGCCGAGCGGCGCCGGTAACCAACACCGATTTAGGCATCGGACGAGTTTCTTAACTTTCGGAAACGCCGGCGATCAATTTCTTGCGGATCAAAATGCAAGCTACTACGGCGCAGGCGACCGGCACCTGGGTCAAAACCATTTCCATCACCGAGTGCTTAGCAACCAACTTGGACAATGGTTCCAGCACAAAGAACTTAGCCAACCACCAAGTCAACCAATAACCGACCAAGCCGATAATCGACCAATTGATCACAGGTGCGTTTTGGTTTTTGGCCGTCATATAGAACCAAACCAAGGTTAAAATTCCGAACAACTTCGCTAAAAAATACATACCCCGCCCTTCCTCTTTAATTTTATTGTTATGAAAACCGACCGCAAGCTGCGAATTCCAATGTAATCAATTTATAGCGAAACATCAATCGCGCAATCTGAGCTGCTTTCCGCCCCCGAACTTCAAACTTCCCCACCCGGGCCCTATAATCGATGGGGCTGGGCAATAATTATTATCAAAACGAGGGGAAACCATGCAAACTTCAAAAATTTTCGCGGCATTGCTGGCGCTCGGGTTTAGCCAACCGAGTTGGAGTCAGTCGACAGGGCATATCGGCCACGGCGGAAACGCCAGCGAATCCGGTTGTATCCGCGCCAAAGTCAGCCGGATCAAACCCGAGCATCTATCTACTGTGGCGCCCGGAGCGGATTTTTCGTTTGCCGCGTCCGGCAGCAACGGCCCCGGCCACATTCATGTCAGCATCAAACAACAGCCGATACCGATAACGGTGGAAGACAAAGACACGTTTTACTTGGTTAAAGGCAAGTTACCCGCGGACATTAAGAACGCCACAATTAGAGTATCGGTCACATTGAAAGCAAAATTCGAAAAGTGCAGTGCCGAAGAAGGCTGGCTACTCAAGGTTTCGGAATAATAACGCCCGGCACCCACGCGCGCGATGACGCAAAGGGCGCCGCAATCGTCAAGGCCAATCCCACTCGAACAAGGTCCATTTATTGATGTTGGTGTTGTCGTCCAAGTCGTTCTTCTTGACGTCCAGTTCGCCGTCGCCGTTGGTATCGAGCATGTAATAAGCCGGGCCGACCTGGGGTTGAATCTTGACCATGTACAGTTTGCCGTTGCGGCGATATTCCTGGATCGTATCCTTGCCTTTACGGATGATCGTGATATCCGGCTCCATCTCCTCGCCGGATTGCACCGGAGCCGGCAAATCCGGCGGCTCCGGCACTGGCGCCGGCTCGTCCGGAGCAGCCTGAGCCGCGGCAAAAGGGACAAATACAAGCGGAAGGCAGCGAGTCAACAAGCGCATCGGAATCTCTGAGGCGAATTACGGCAGGTCATAATAATACAGTTTTCGCTTGCTGTATCGGCCGCAGCCCCGCAGCGGACAAAAACCCTACAGACAAAAAAAGCCGGCATCCCCTAAGAGATGCCGGCTTCATCATTGTGCAAGCGGCTAAGCCTGCTTGCGCAAGTACTTTTCGACGCCGGTCGTTCTGGCGAACGAAGCTTCGCCGTCGCTCAACGCCTGCCGCGCAACATACTTGGCAACGCCGGAAACACTGACGGATTCCACTTTCCTGACATCCTGTTTGGCCATGTATTTGGCGACACCTGTTACCTCGCCCGCCGCCTTTTCCTCAGCTTCGTGCTTAGCCACGTATTTGGCTACCGAGCTAATCGGTTGCACCGGATTGACAGTCAAACGCTGTTTCGCGACATATTTGGCGACTCCGGTCGGCGTTGGCATTTGCTTGGCGGCAATTGCCTGTTTGACCAAGTAACGCGCCACACCGGTCAGCGGCTCGGCCTGGCTTTGCAGCTGTACCTGCCGGGCTAAATATTTCGCCACGCCGGTCGGCTTCGGCGCACTATCTTGGGCCGCAGCCTGCCGCGCCAAGTAGCGATCTACCGCCGAACCTTCGATAGCCACTTCGACATCGGCTATCGAATCTGGTTGTTGCGACTGGTTCATCAGGGCCTCCGCCTTCTCGGCCTGTAATTTTGCTTCGGCTTCAACGTAGCGCGCGACCAATGCCGCTGCAGCGGCTTTTTTTGTCGCCAGCGCTTGTTCGGCAAGAAACTTTGCAACACCGGTCGCCGGCTCTTGCGCTTTCAGTAGACGTTCCTGGCGGATCAAATATTTCTCGACTCCCGTAACGACCGGCGCATCCTTAATCACCAAAGCTTGCTTCGCCAGATACTTACTGACCGACGTCGCCAGAGGCGCGTCTTTTGCTGCAAGACCTTTCTTCAACACATACTTCGCCACCCCGGTCACTGCAGGTTGCTGCGCCATATTCTGCCGAATGACGTACTTGGCCACCCCGGTCACACCCGGCTCTTCACGGTCATGCTTGGTGACGTATTTCGATACCCCCGTAACCGGCGCAGCCTTGGCTTGTATCGATTCTTTGATCAAATATTTGGTAACGCGGGTTACCGGATTATCCGCCTGCTGGCTGAGGTATTTCTCGACCCCGGTCGGCGCGGGAACTGCTTCACTCTCGACTTCCGCAGTCACTGCTTCTACTTCTTCTTCGACTTCCTCCGCAACCGCCTCGACTTCAATTTCTTCGGCGACAGGCTGCGCTACTTGTTCGGCCTGGCGCTGCATAGCCAAATATTTTGCAACTCCGGTCAATGGCTCGCCGTTTTCGTCCAACTCCGGCTTTGGCGGCTCCAGCTTTTGCAAATAACGAGCCACACCAGTCAATTGACCATCGCCTGCGGCAACGCTCGAATCAGTATCCAGCCAGCTACCGTCATCTGTTGGTTTGTCGAATAAAAAGCCGAATAGGCTATTCATCAAACTGCTTGTTGTCATTTGAGAATACTCCTGAATGTAATAATTTTTATATGTTGCGGCCTACACACCAACAGCGGCGACCCACTACCGAGAGAGTGCCACAAAACCGTTCTCGACGCTACGACCCCGTACCGCTGTAGACGACCTTAGGCTGAAAATTGGCGGCCGGATATTTCGGATCGACCTCGGACTGCTGCTGATTGACGCATGGCGTAGCTACATTTACGGGTGCAGCAGTATTCGCCGGCGCGGGAGCGAACTCGGCGATAGACGGATCGCGGTAGACGACTTTCGGCTGAAAATCCGCCGCAGGGTAATCAACGGCCCATACGCACGGCACGAAGAACATTGATACAACAAAAGCTCCAGCGGCTAGTTTAATATCTTTCATATTCCCCACCTCAATTTACCATTCGAATTGAATCCTTGCCGGCAGAGCCGGCAAGGGAGCCTGTTTTACAACTTCCTAGTTTAAAGCACT
>NZ_JANIBM010000042.1 GCF_024505045.1 Methylomonas aurea
CTTGCCATATTGCCCTTGCCAGCATAGAATCATTCTTAAGTTTTAAGGTTCCCGCTCTTCGCGGGTGAAACTGGAAGTCGGTTAAATGCCGACGCTGCCCCCGCAACGGTAGGTGATTCGTCACGAGCCCGGAGACAGGCCTAAAACTGTAGTCAACAGTATTGCGGAGGGCGATCTGTCAAATCGGTTTTTTATGGTTTGTCATCCCGTGCTGTTATTCCGTTTATCAGATCCGGGAACGTTAACCATGAAAACACTCGCTGCATCCACCGCTATATCAACTTCAAAATTCCTGCCCGGCTTCAGTGCCATCGTATTGGGTCTAACCGTCGTTTTAGGTTTGGGCTTTTTGCAGGATGCTAACAATTACCTACATAATGCCGCCCACGACGGCCGCCACAGCGCTGCCTTTCCTTGCCATTAACATGGCGGATTTTCGTAAGCTGGTCGCGGTTTCCTTACTGGCGGGGCTATTGGGCGGCATGTTACTCAGCCTGCTGCAACACTATCAAACCCTGCCGTTGATTTTGGCTGCCGAACAGTTCGAAACGCCATCGACTGAACATGTGCATGACTGGCAGCCAATGGATGGCTGGCAACGTAATGGTTTTACCCTGCTATTCAATGGCCTGACCGGCTTTGGTTTTGCCTTGTTAATCAGTGCTTCGATGTACTGGCGGGATCAACACGGTTATCTGTATGGACTGGGCTGGGGTTTAGCCGGTTATTGGGTGTTTTTTGTCGCGCCATCGTTGGGTTTGCCGCCGGAATTGCCCGGCACCGACAGTGCCGAATTGCATGGTCGCCAAGCGTGGTGGCTATTTGCGGCAGTGGCCACGGCCATGGGTTTGTTTGGCCTGTTTTTGACCAAACAACGTTGGCTGCAAATCGGCGGCGCCGGCTTGTTGGCTTTGCCGCATCTGATCGGCGCGCCGCATCCGGAAGTTGTCCACGCCTTGGCGCCCGAAGCATTACAACAGCATTTTGTCGTATGGACCTCTATCAATAACGCCATTTTCTGGCTGACCTTGGGCGTCCTATCGGGTTGCTTGCTGCGTAAAGTGACCTTTTGATGATGACTACCGGCTCGGTGCAGGCTACTTTTATCTGCACCTTTATTTTCCGTTCAATCCACAGGTCACTGCCGGATTTTTTATATGCGTAAACAAGGCAAAGTCTGGTTTGTCGGCGCTGGCCCCGGCGATCCTGATTTAATCACCGTCAAAGGCCGCGATTTAATCGCCAAGGCTGACGCCATTTTGTTCGCGGGTTCGCTGGTACAGGCCGCCGCAACACAATGGGCTCCGAGCGGCTGCGTAATCAAAGATTCCAAAGACATGACCTTGGAGCAGATTACCGGCTGGCTGATCGAACAAGCCGAGCCGGAAAAAATCGTGATTCGCCTGCAAACCGGTGACCCCGGCTTATATGGTGCGTTAATCGAAATGGTACAACCTCTGGATGCGGCCAATATCGCCGTTGAAGTCGTGCCGGGCGTCTCGTCGGCGTTTGCCGCGATGGCTTGTGCCGTCGAAAGCCTGACCTTGCCGGAAGTCACGCAAACCGTGATTTTGACTCGCGTCGAAGGCCGCACGCCGATGCCGGACGGTGAATCCTTGCAAGAACTGGCCAGCCATCACAGCACGCTGTGTCTGTTTTTATCGATTACCTTGTTGCCCACGATCGAGCGCGAATTGAAAGCCGCCGGCTGGGCGGATGACGCCCCGGTATTGGTAGTTCACAAAGCCAGCTGGCCGGACGAACAACAGATTATCCGCGGCACGCTGGCCGATATTCGCGAACGCTGCCGGGCCGCCAAAATCAACAGCCAGGCCATGATTGTCATCAGCCCCACCTTGGGTGCGCGTCATTGGCCAGAGTTAAAAAAATCCAAACTTTATGATGCCGGCTTTACCCATCGTTTTCGCCGTGCCGAGCGGCCTCAGCCCAAGGAATAAGCATGACAACCACTATTCTCTTAGTCGGCCACGGTTCGCGCAATCAGGCCGGTAACGATGAAATACGCGAATTTCAGCAGCAATGGCAGGCTCAACACCCCGACTGGCGCATCGAGTTGTGCTATATCGAATTGGCCGACGTACTGTTGCCCGAAGGTCTTCAGCGCGCCGCGCAAGGATCTAGCCGCGTGATTGTGGTGCCGCTGATCATCAGTGCCGCCGGGCATGTGAAGATGGAGATTCCCGAGCATATCGAGGAAGCGCGCGAAAATTTTCCGGCGGTCGAATTCATCTACGCGCCGCATCTGGGCAGCAACGAAACCTTGCTGGCCATCCTGCAAAAACAACTGAAAAGCGCACTAAAAACCCTGGCGATGCCCGACCCGAAAACCACCGGCGTGATTATTTTGGGCCGCGGCTCATCCGACAAAGTTGCCAACGGCGAATTAGCCAAACTGGCACGCTGGCTGTTTGAAGCCACCGAGCATGAACTGGTCGATATCGCCTTCACCGGCATTACCCATCCGCGTCTGGAAACCGCCGTGCAGCGTCAGGTGCGCCTCGGCATGACGCAGATTGCGATTTTGCCTTATTACCTGTTCACCGGCTTGCTCATTGAGCGTATCGGCAAGCAAGTCGAGCGCTTGCAAAGCCAATATCCGAGAATTGCGTTCGGTTCAGGTACTTATTTTGGTTTCGATCCGGCGATTTTTAAATTGCTGGATCAACGGGTGATCGAAGCCATTGACCCGGTCGTGCCGAAAATGCTGGAATGCGACGGTTGCCAATACCGCGAGCAAGCCGAACATCATCAACATCATCACTGAGTCGCCATGAATCCAAATAGTCAGACCGAACAACTCACCCAGGCCGGGCAACAGATCGAGCATGATTCTTTTGCCATCGTCGACCGCGAAGTGGGCGAGCACCATTATTCCGATGACCAATGGCAAGTGGTGCGACGCATGATTCATGCGACCGCCGATTTTGAATTCAACGGCCTGACCGAGTTTTCCGCGCGGGCGGTTGAAGGCGGTATTCAAGCGATTTTAAACGGTGCGCCAATCATCGCCGATGTGGAAATGATTTGTGTCGGCCTGTCGCAGCCGCGTCTGGCACACTTTGGCATTAGCGCCCGCCAGTTTATCGCCGATGCGGATGTCATAGCCGCGGCCAAACAAGTCAATAGCACCCGCGCGGTGCAAGCCATGCGAAAAGCGCAGCGCCTGGGTTTAATCGATGGCGGCATCGTCGCCGTCGGCAACGCCCCCACCGCATTGCTGGAAGTGTTGCGCATGATCAAGGAAGACGGCATCAAACCGGCGCTGATCGTCGGCATGCCGGTCGGCTTTGTCTCGGCAGCCGAATCCAAGGATTTACTCGCCGAATTACACGATGTGCCCTGGATCATCACCCGTGGCCGCAAAGGCGGCTCGACGCTGGTGGTGGCCGCCATACATGCCTTGCTGAGCCTGGCGGAAACCCGGCAGATGCATGGTTAGAAATATCGTAGGGTACGCGGTGCGTACCCCACAAGGCTGATCGCATGGCAATGCCTGAACGCAAACCCAAGGGCACCCGCAAGGGTTACACCACCGGCGCCTGTTCGGCTGCGGCGGCGCGTGCGGCCGTGCTGGGTTTGCTGGCTGGTCGCGTGCCGGACACCATCGACTGCGTGCTACCCAATGGTCAAGACGTGCTGTTCAAAGTCGAAGAAAGCTTCGTACTGAACGGCCGAGCGCATGCCGTCATTGAAAAAGACGCCGGCGACGATCCGGATTGCACCAATCACGCTCGGCTGACAGCGGATGTGAGCTGGATAGAACAACCGGACACTATCGTATTGCGAGGCGGCGAAGGCATTGGTCAAATCACTCGCCCCGGTTTGGGGCTTGCCGTTGGCGGCCCGGCCATCAATCCGGTTCCGCGCAAAAATATTGAACACAATATCCGTCTAATCGCCGCCGAAGCCCTAAAAACCCGAGGCTTACAGGTGACTCTCTCCGTGCCGGGTGGCGAAGAGATGGCGAAAAAAACCCTGAACTATCGTTTGGGCATCATCGGCGGCATTTCGATTTTAGGCACGACCGGGATCGTCCATCCATATTCCACGGCGGCATTTCGGGCTAGCGTGGTGCAAGGCGTGGAAGTGGCGGCCAATCAGGGGCAGGCTAGCGTGGTACTGACCACCGGCGGCCGCACCGAGAAATTCGTGATGCGCGAATTGCCCGAGCTGGATGAAAGCTGTTTCGTGCAAATGGGTGACTTTCTGACCCCGGCGCTGGACGCCGCCGACCGTTGCGGCATTCAAAACATCATCATCGGCGGCATGGTCGGCAAGCTGACCAAAATGGCCCAAGGCGAAACCATTACGCATGCCGGCCGCGCACCGGTTGACGTGGAACTGGTCGCCGATATTGCCCGCAGCATCGGCGCACCGGCTGAAGTGTGCGATGCCATCGCCGCGCAGGAAACCGCCCGTTACGCATCGGAATGCATGGCGGAACTGGGGCTTGAACACGCATTTCATGTCGAACTGGCCAAGCGGGTCATTGCGACGCTGGAAAGCCGTTATCCCGGACGGTTTCACATCAGCGTTCTGGTGTGTGATTTTGACGGCAACAAACTGGCGGAAGCCGGAAGGATTTGATCATGGAAGCCATGTGCAGTTTTATCGGCGTACTCGATAACGGTGCCGCCAGCCTGAGCCAGGAGGCCATGCAAGCATTACGCGAAGCCAAACATGTCATTGCCGGTAGTCGTTTGCTGGCAACCCTGGCCGAAGACATTACGCAGGCCTCACACTACGACTTAACCGGGCAACTCAAACAGGTGCCGGACTGGATCAATGCCGCGTTGGCACAAAATGAAGCAGTGGCAGTACTGGCGACCGGCGACCCATTGTGTCACGGCATCGCCGGTTTTCTGGCCGGCAAACTGGACCCGGATCGTGTGCGCATCCTGCCCAACCCGAGCACGATACAATTAGCCTTTGCCGAATTGAAATTGTCCTGGCAAAACGCCACCATCGTTTCAGTGCACAGTCAGGATGCCGGCGAATGGATGCGAGGCGCCAAGCCCGATCACGGCTTGTACGAATTGGCCCAGCGCTGCCGTCAACACGCTTTATTGGCGGTTTTGACCAGCCCGGACAACACGCCGGCGCGCATTGCCCGCTTATTGCAAATCGAGGGCTTGGCCGATGCGTTCGAGATGGCGATTGCCGAAGCGCTGAAACAACCCGAACAGCTCGTCAGCGGTTGGCTGAGCATAGCCGAGGTGGCCCAAAACAGCTATCGCGATCCCAATGTAGTGATTCTGAAACGCAAAACGGCTGTGTCGGCACCGGTACTGTTTGGGGTCGGCGATGACCAGTTTCAGCAGCGCAAACCGGAAAAAGGCCTGATCACCAAACGTGAAGTGCGCGCGGTATCGCTGGCCCGCATGCAATTGACGCGTCGCAGCATTGTCTGGGACATCGGCGCCGGCTCAGGCTCAGTGGGTCTGGAGGCCGCGCGGCTATGTCCGGACGGACATGTATTTGCCATCGAAAAAAACGCCGATGATATTGTTAATGTCGAACAGAATCAGGCTGCCTGGGGCATCAGTAATTACAGCTTCGTGCAGGGCAAGGCTCCACAATATTTGGATACATGGCCCGATCCTGACGCGGTATTTATAGGCGGTTCCGGCGGTGAATTGACGGAATTGATCGCCTTGTGTTTACGGCGTTTACGCCCGGCAGGTTGGCTGGTGATGAACTTCGTCACACTGGAAAACCTGTCTACCGCCGTCGATACCCTGAAACAACTCGGCGCAGACTGGGACGTTTGTCAGATTCAAGCCTCGCGTAGTAGTCCGATTTTGAACATGAATCGTTTACAAGCCGAAAACCCGGTGTGGATCGTATCGGCTACCCACCCTTTACAACCCATGTTAAGCAGTCACGATGAATACTAAACTCGGCACACTCTACGGCGTCTCACTCGGCCCCGGCGACCCTGGCCTGATTACCCGCCGCGCCTGGGAATTACTCTCCGGCGCCGGTCATTGGACCTATCCGGTGCGCAAGAAAAATAGCGATAGTTATGCCTTGGACATTGCCTTGCGCGCCGGTCTTGAATGTCCCCAAGCCCATACTGCGCTGCATTTTCCGATGACTCACGATGCGGATATTCTGGCTCGCTATTGGTTGGAAGCCGCAGAAACCGTGCTTGCACTATTGCAACGCGGCGACGATGTGTTGTTTTTGGTGGAAGGCGACGCGTCAACTTATTCCACCTTCGGCCACTTACAACGTAGCGTTCGCGCTTTGCAACCCGATGTCAGTATGGAGGTCGTGCCCGGCGTATCGTCGTTTCATGCGGCGGCCGCGTGCGCGGGCGAAGCCTTGGCCGATGTCGACGATACTATCGCCATTGTGCCGGCCGGTTACGGCATCGCGCAGATAGAACGCATGTTGAACGACTTCGATACCTTGGTATTACTCAAGGTCAAACCATTGTTGGATGACATTATCGATCTGTTGCGCCGCCGTAATTTACTGACCTGTGGCTGGTTCGTGGAAAAAGCCGGGGCGCCCGAAGAACGCATGGTGCATGACATCGCCAGCCTGCACGGGCAAAAAGTCAATTACCTGTCTTTACTGATTATTAAAAACCCAGGCCGCCAGCGTAGCGAAATGCAGCGCGGTTGCCGCAAGAAAAAGGACACTAGCGATGAATGATGTGCGTGTCGCCCTAGTGGCGATTACCAAACACGGCGCCGGGATTGCCACTCGCCTGGCACCACAACTGCCCGACGCGGAGGTGGTGGTGTCGGAAAAGCAAGCCGAACATTTGGGCGATTTTGCCAACCGCCGCCGGGTGTATCAGGGGGCATTGAGCGCGCAAATCGGCGAGCTGTTCGCCTCCTACGATCAAATTATCTTCCTGGTGTCGCTGGGTGCGGTGGTACGGCTGATTGCGCCGCATCTTAAGTCCAAGGATGAGGACCCTGGTGTGCTGGTGATCGACGATGCCGCCGAATTCGTGATTCCGGTGCTGTCGGGCCATGTCGGCGGCGCCAACGCCTATGCGGAAAAAGTCGCCGCGCTGCTAAATGCCACGCCAGTGCTGACCACGGCGTCGGATGTCGGCAAAACCATTCCGGTGGACATTTTGGGCCGCGAATTGGGCTGGCAAGTGGAAGCCCCTAAGATCAACATCACCCGCGTGTCGGCGGATGTGGTCAATCAACTGCCGATTGCCTTCGTGCAAGAAGCCGGTAGTTCGAATTGGTGGACGCGGCCAACGCCGTTACCGGCCAATATTCATCTGTTCCAGCGCTTCGAGGACGTCAACACCGAACAATACCGGTCGATTCTATGGGTCACACACCGGGCAATCGATCCGGCTGTTTGGCAGCAACTCGATGAGCGACTGGTGGTGTACCGGCCGCCGCTAGATCAAACCTAAACACCAACTTATGAAAGTCATGATTGGCATGGGTTGTGACCGTAATGTCAGCTTGGAGACTTTGCGGCAAGCCTTGGCTCAGGCCTTATGGCAATGTGGACTGGACGTGTCTGCGATAGCCGGTTTGGCCAGCATCGACAAAAAAAATGATGAAGCAGCCTTGTTACAACTGGCCCAAATATTCGATTGGCCGTTGTATTTTTACCCGGCTGAAGCACTGGCCAGCATCCCGGTACCGAATCCATCCGAGGTCGTCATGAAATACATGGGTACCCCGGCGGTGGCGGAAGCGGCCGCTTTGAAAGCCGCCAATGCCGAGTTGTCGGATTTACTGGTCGAGAAACATAAATATTGCGGTGCGGACGGCAAGAATGCCACCGTTTCGATAGCGAGAATCAAATGACAAAAGCAGGCAAAATTTTATTGGTCGGTATCGGCCCCGGCAATCACGAGCACATGACAGCCCGTGCCCGTCAGGCCATCGCCGAAGCCGACGTAGTGATCGGTTACAGCACCTATATCAAATTGGTGCAAGACTTGCTCGATGGCAAGGAAGTCATCAAAAAAGGCATGACCGAAGAACTGGATCGTAGTATCGAAGCCTACGAACATGCCAAGCAGGGCAAGATCGTCGCCATGGTGTCGTCCGGCGATATCGGTGTTTACGGCATGGCCGGCCCAACCTACGAATTGCTGTTGGAAAGTGGCTGGACGCCGGACGATCCGATTCAAGTGGAAGTGGTGCCCGGTAGTACCGCTTTGTCGAGTTGCGCATCCTTGGTCGGGGCGCCGTTGACGCATGATTTTTGTTCGATCTCGCTGTCCGATTTACTAACGCCTTGGCCGGTGATCGCCCGCCGCCTGGAAAGCGCGGCGCGCGGGGATTTCGTGGTGGCTTTGTATAACCCGAAAAGCGGTCGCCGCACGCAACATATCGTCGAAGCGCAAACGATATTGCTGCGTCATCGTAGTCCGGATACGCCGGTTGCCATCGTCAAATCCGGTTATCGAGCTCGGCAACACATCCAGATCGTCCGTTTGGCGGAGATGTCTGATTGCGACATCGGCATGTTGACCACGGTCTTGGTCGGCAACAGCAGCACCTTCGTCCGCGCAGGGTTGATGGTGACACCGCGCGGCTACGCCAACAAATACGATGCGATGACGGGTGAAGCTCGGGAAGGTGAACAGGCGGGTCGTTCGTTGAGCATGGGTTTGGAGGGTTGGAAAGCTTGTGTGCGGCAATATTTGCGCGATACGTCTAAAGTGACGTTACAACAGGCGGCGGAATACTTCGCGCAACCCTTGGCGGAAATTCTCGATGCTGTCAGACTAGCCACGCCTGACGATCATGCCGGCATTTTCTGCGCGCAACGTGCAGCCCCGGACAGTCATGAACGTTTACTGGCCACATTCCAGAGTTGGGGCAAATTACGTGCCGTGGTACGCAGCGAAGGCGGCGCGGTGGCGGAGTTATTGATCAACGGCACTGATTTGCAGGAAAAAAACGGCTGGCTGAGCATCGTCAACGACGCTTTTCATTTACACATCGACTGGCGCAAAGCCCGGCAAATCTGGTTTGTCGGCCGAGATGAGCAAGCGCATGGTATTCAGGTGCTCGATCAGCAAGGCGACGCCTTATTCAACTTATGGTTAGTTGCTGACGAAACAGGCTTCGACAGCGCAGCCCTACAGCATTACCGCGAAGACCAAGCGCAATTTAGCGCCCCAACCGCTCTGGAACCTATTGACCATGACCGATAACAACACTCCCATGCCTGAAAAACCCAAAATGGGCGACTACAAACGCCACTTGCTGGTGTGTACCGGCCCACGCTGCACCGAAAATGGCGAAGCACAAGCCTTGTTCGAAACCTTGGGCGAGAAGTTCAAAGCGGCCGGTATCGACAAAGGTGAATTGCGGGTCAAGCGTACCCGCACGCACTGTTTCGCCACTTGCAAATCCGGACCCATTATGTGCGTACAGCCCGATGGCGTCTGGTATTACAACGTCAACGAGGCCAATTTGCAGCGCATCATCGACGAGCATCTGGTGGGCGGTCGACCTGTCGAAGAGCTGATTTATCATCAAAGTGTTTGCTCGGTTCCATAGCCGTAAAACAAAACCGTTATGGAATATTTTCCCCTTTTCTTAAAAGTTAAAGACCAATTTTGGCATGACAAAATTTTCGGCGGTTCCGGCTTACAACCCCGACCGGCGATGCCACAAACTCCGCGGCCCCGATAGAATCGATGGCGTTGGGTCGCGGTAGCGGGACTCCGTTAAAATGCACGGGAATCGGAAAACCGGCCGCTAATTCCGCCAAGGTGTTTTCGAGCGGACCATGGACGATATCGACCAGTCGGATTTCGGTCAGACCATTCCAATCGGTCACCGGCAAGACCTCTACCGGTTGGAACCCCAGGATGTGATCGGTATCGACCGAAAAACACCCGCCTTTACTGGATAATCCCAGGTGCCGGCAGGCGAAGATCGCGGAAAGAAAACCGACGCCAAAGGCGTGTTCCTTCGCAATCAGTTCCACGTCCCAGCCGGACTCGGCGACGGTGAGCAGGGTTTCGAGCGTGTCGATTCCGCAGCCGTCGTCCGTCACAGTCAAGGTATTGGTATCGGCGCAGTAGTCGAACGCGACATAGCTGGCGCCGGCGCGGCGGGCATTCTGCATCAGTTCACCCAAATACGTCGTCCGATTGGTAAAACTCCACTTCAGACTGTGGACTAAATTTTCAGGGTTTACTTTCAGTTGTAGGGGTGCGTTCATGGTGTTTTTCCTCAATTAAATTGGAACGTCGAGGAAATCGAGACGCACCCCTGGAGGGGAATGTCCGTTTCCCCGAGTCATTGGGTTTTAAAGCGCGTCACCGGGTTATCCCAAGTGATGCGCGTGTGGTGTTAAGCTGCCAGAGCTTCACCGCCAAACGAATGGCTAGCATGGCCAGCAGAGCAGGACGGTTCGGTTGCAAGATTAATCCGCGTAGTTTTCCGAAACGTATCCGTCACAATTCGAATACTGTCCAGGCCGGACAGCTTGAATTGCGAAACGATCGGTCCGCCGCAGACGAGGGACAGGCCGTTTTCCTGTTCGTCGTCCAAAGTAATCTCGCCCCAATCGCCGTTGGCATGTCGGTCCAACAACGTCGCCATGTCGACGCCGTAGGCGGTTAACACAGCGCGAGCGGCGATTGAGGTGTGTGTCCTCCCGGTCGAGAGTAATACGGGTGCAGTCATAGTGATTTCTCCAAAAATGACGGGCAACACCGCCTCCCGTACGGGAAAGACAGTGCTCCCCGCGCGGGTGGGTTCAAAATTGCATCGGCTTAATATTCGTCCGGCAACAATATGGTTGTCGCCGAATGATCGGCTTCGGTAATGACCCAGACGGTGTCCTGTCCGGAAATTTGGTAAACCGACATCAACCGTCCGCCTTCTGCCAATGCGGCTTCGTTTAATGCACGATCCTCGTCGCATAGATCACCCCAATCGCCGCAGGCGTGACGTGAGAGCAAGTGGCCTGGGTCGAGCAGCGTCTTTTGCAGCAGGGCTACCGCACCGGGCGTTGCCACGGTGATACCGAGCGGGAAGGGCCGCTTTTGCGGTTGGTTCCGGATCAGACGGACGGCGTAGCTTTCAGCTACCCTTGCGTCGATTTCCTCCGAAAACCTGACCGTCCAATGCCGAATATCTTCAACATCGGCCGTGTCAGGCACAGTCACGCGGAGGGGCTCCAGGATGTTACGACCTTGACTTTCATACTCGGCCGTCAATACCCATTCGCATCCCCAAAGGGTTAAATAGACATAAGCTTTCTTCGGTCCGACCGCGGTGGCGTAGCACTTGGTGGCAATGGCCACACTGTCAAGTGCGATCCAGTCGCGGTTTCTCAACGATTGCTGTACGGTGCGTTTAATGGCATCGCCAGGGATTTGTCGGTGGTCTGTCATGGTTTTCTCCTCAGAAAATGTCCCGACAAGCCGCACCCAAACGGGTAGGGTACCCGTCGGGGTTAAATACAATGTCAATCGCGCGCGGTTACTGCAGTGCGTGCCAATACCGCGTCGCTTCAGCTTCAGACAAAAAAGCGGCCTTCTGCCGGTCGTTCACCCAAACTTGCCAGGGTAAATCGTCGTTTTCGCACTCGATTAGCCCGTGCTTGTCGACGGGCAAGGCAAAGCGTTGGCCTTGAATGAAGGCAGCAAACGCATTTGCCCGCCGTTTGTTTGCAAAGCCGGCATGGACTTGGCCGTCGATCGTGACCGACCACGGATAATCGACGTGGACCCCTTTTTGGATGGCAACGTCGCCGACCCGAAAGGACGGGTGCTGGTAAAGGGTACGAAACGGACTGTCAATCCGCACGATGCAGTGGTCCAAAATAGCCGGACCGCCGCTTTCACCCGATTCGATCAGCAACGGCACCTTGATGTTGCCGCACGAGCGACCGATGGTGCCGATGACGTCGTTCTCGTCGAACCAGGACTGTCCCGTTGCCGGGTCGCCATAGTACAAACGGATTTTCCGTTGCGTACCCTGTACTTCCTCAAGCAGAGCAATGACTTCTTGAGGCGTGTCCTCGTGATAACAGGTGCCGGACGGCAGACGCTGATAGCGAACTGTATTTCCGTGACTGGTCTGTTCAATAATGAGGTTTTGCATGATGTTCTCCAGTTGAAGCGGGAACACCACGCCCAGTCGGGAACAGGTATTCCCGCAGGGTAAGGTACTGGTGAGACCAGTAGTTAACTTAAGATAGGGTCGGTCTTTGGCTTAATCGAGGAGTAAGCTTGACGCCAATACCTTTTCACAACAAGCCATGCTCAGCGAATGAATGCACGGTTTCGCCGACGATGAAGTGATCAAGTACACGAACGTCAATCAAGGCCAAGGCTTCTTGAAGTTTTGCTGTAATCGCGCGATCGGCCCGACTAGGTTCGCTAATCCCCGACGGGTGGTTATGCGCCATAATCAGAGCTGCCGCATTATGGTGCAGCGCAGCTTTGACCACTTCGCGCGGATACACGCTAGCGCCATCAATCGTCCCCCGGAACAATTCATCGCAGGCGATAACGCGATGTTGATTGTCCAAGAACAAACACAGAAATACTTCGTGCTCGTATGGCGCCAACTTCAATTTGATACAGTCCTTCGCGTCGTCAGGACTGGTCAAGGCTTCACCTCGACTGAACGTGCGGTTGTAGATCTTAATGGCCTCTGATATGACATCCTGTTCATCAGCCATACGATAACTATTATTGGTTTCTTGAATGAATAACATGGGCTTTCTCCCGGAATCTTAAAATGTGGAGAAAGCTGCCCCCTTCCGGGGTAGACTTTCTCCGGAAGGGTTGTCAAAAATATTCAAAGCCTCGTCAGCGATGTCTACCGACGTTGACCGTCGGCAGAACATATTTTGCTAAAGAGGCTCAATTACGACGCCAAAGGCAGATCTTGATTGGACTCCAAGGCATCAATCCATTCCAGCAAATTGCGGTTGACGGGTTCATTCGCCAACATCGCATCCGGATCGATCCCTCGGCTGGCCAGTACCGCGCTCATTGCCTGGGCTAAAAGGGCGTTGCCTTTTTCCCGTTCCGACTCGCCGCCGTGCTTGATGGCCCAAAAGGGATCGAAGCGTAAGTGTCTGGTACCGCTTGGACACTGTTTATTTACCTCGGCATGAAATGCCCGATCGAGCGATTCAGCCTGTTCGAACTGCTGCCAGAAACCTGGACCGGCTTGAGTATCCACCGGCGGTAACCAGCGTCGCCGACAGCCAACCCAACGGTTCATGCGGTCGATCAAGGTCTTGCTTTTCGGAAAAAAGTGGATGGTCCCGGCGCCCGGATAGTAACGAACGTCAAAGTAACTACTGCTTATCCGTTCACCGTCCTTAAGCGCACTGAAATGCTGCCTAAACACCGATACCAAACTTACTTCCGCTTCGGTCTTGCCGTCGAGCAAGGCAAAGACCTTGTCGAAATCGGCTAGAAGTTGCTCCGAATTCCAGTCAAGACCTGTGTGGTAGGACTCGACTTTATGCCCTGGCAGTACGAAGCGTGTGGTCTTGATCCGCATCCCCAGCGTGCGGTGTTTATCATTGGATTTCCACCCCATGTAATACACTGCATTGTCGCTGTGGTAGCGCGTGATCAGATCGAACACATCGCAGACCATGCTGAGTTGAATTTCACCTTGCTGATCGATGATGCCTTGCAGAAAACCGTAAATATTCGCCACGGTAAATTCCAAAGACTTGATCGATTCGAAATCCGACTCCAACCGCTTTTGCGCCGCCGATGACAATCGTGACTTGACCTGAGTCGAACGCAGAATGCTACTCCACGCGCGATTTTTCAGGTCCTGATAACGTTCGTACAGCGTCTGCTTCACCGCATCCAATGACGAATCGTCTACAGTGTGCACACCGCCACCACTCAGCTCACCCAGGGTTTTACCTAGCATGGCTCGATAGCGGCTGGCACGGGCTTCACTGAATACAGCCTGCCGTGTCGCTTCGAAGGCGGCATCGAACATCAATACCGCGTTATCGATAAAAGCAGTCGGTAAGGCTAACTCCTGGGGCACATGAAATGCGCTGGCCAAGTCGTCCGCTTCACAACGATCCTGACGCAAATTGTCCAAAATATTGCCGAGGATCTCCTGTTCGAAGGTTGAGGTTTTTTTCAACCAGATCAGGGCAATTTCGACGTTGGTTTTGCGTTCGGCATCTTCGCCGGCGAACATGTCCGATAAGAACTCCACCTCGCCATGCTGTTCGATCAAACGCACTAACAGCTGGCGTTCTTTCGAAAATGGATTCCGTACGGTTTCGGCATTGAGGATGGCGACGATTTCAGCGTCGAACAAGATGTCCCAGGCCTTCAGCACGTGCTGAGCGCCCTGTGCAAAAGGCGGATTCATAATGCAGTGCGAGTAACTGCTGCCGTTTTGAAACTGCAGGAAATCCAACCCGACCACCGTGTAGCCTTGCGCACGTAACACCGCATGCTTACGCATATCGATTTCGACGCAATCAATCGGTACCCGCTGGTACTGTTTGAATGGCTTGCCTTTGAGCAAATGGCCTTCGCCGGCCGATGAATCCAGGACCCGCACAAACCGGGTGTTCTTGAACTTTGCCCAAGCCTTGATACTCAGCGCTTCCGTCGAGGCATAGTATTGAAAGGGATCTCTCATGACATTCTCCAAAAAAAGGGGAATGCCACGCCCCGGTCGGGAACAGACATTCCCGCAGGGATTGATAATGAGGCTCGCCGCGGATATCGCGAAAAGCCGAAGGATGATTAAGCGTCTGGGTCTGAATCAGACAATCCCAGTGCTTGTTTAGCTAACGTTAACAATTGGTCCAAATCGTCCCAATCGATACTGCCGCCGGCGTCTTTACCGCGCTGGTAGGCGTCGATCAGACCGCGGCACACTGCCATCGCGGTGCGTTCTTGACGTAGCTTCACCACCGAGGCATCGGCCTTGGGCCAGACGTCGACCGCTTCGACCTGCCAACGCAGGGTTTCGCCGTCGACTTCCTCGAAGTCGTCGAACAACAGCGGCATTTCCGGGGTGTCGTCCCAGATGGTACCGTCGTCGAAGGCGGCTTCTGCCACCGCTTGCGCGCCGTCTGCCGACTCTGCGACGATGCCGACTACCACCCGGTGCGTGTAATCGAGGGTGTACGTCACGGCGTAGGCCGGTGATGGGTTCTCCTCGGTCAGCACCTCGCTGTGGTAGGGTGAGATTTCGGCATTGCACGATGGGCAACGGTCGTTGCAGGCGCAATTCCATTCGTCGTCCCATTGGATCTGGCAATAGGGACAACGGTATTGGTTCAGATACAGAATCTCCGAAACCGGAGCTGGTAAGAATGACATGGCAATACCCTCCGTGATCGGCGGGAACCGCCACCCTGCAGGATGGAGTCCCGCCAGGGTGAATAAAAAACCGCCGGCCGCGCGGGCAAACGGTTGCACTTTAAATAAGTCGTTGTAAGGTCAGCGTACGCTTCCTTTTTTCAAGGTACGACGATGAACCCGATAATGACCCGATTAGTGAACTGGGTGAAGTGGCTGGATCGAATCATCGATCCACCACCTAAACCCCGGTCACAACCCGAACCAAAACCGATGGCGATTCTGGTAGGGCCCGGCAAACGCCACTTCGATTTGTATCGAAAAATCCTGGAGGAATTGAACGATGCCGAAGTCGGCGTGTTAACCAAACTGCGCGATCCCCAGGTTGCAGGACCGCTGTTAGCCCGCATCCGCGCGCTCCGGCAGGAGGCGATCGTTGAGATTGCGCCTCAGCTCGGGCTCGATGTCGAGCGGGAACTGAAGAGCAACAACGTGTTTCACCTGCCTTCGGATAGGACCAGGCTGCACTGACCGCCGATTAATGCACGGCCGAACGCGAGCCCTCTTTGCCGCTGCCAAGCGCTTTGCGCAATTCAGAGGCTGGATTCGGCCTTTTGGCCGGTCCTTCCACCTGCGTTTTGCGGCGTTTTTTTGCAGGCTGCGCGAGCAGTTCCTGTGCTTGGGCCAAACTGAGTTGCAATTTGGCTATTTCAATGTCCGCAAGCATAATCGCTTGGGTTTTCTGTTTAACCTGCAGCTCGATATCGAGTGTTTCGAGCCGGTAGGTCGGACGGTTGTTGCGTTCCAAAATACCCTGCCTTACGGTTTGGGATAAGGTTTCCCAATCCGTTGCCGGCAGGCTGTTTTGTGCGGTAAAGCGTGGTGGTAGTAGGGCCGGCATTACCGAAGCTTGGCGCAAGCGTGCTGTTTGCCATAACGCCCAGTGCTGACTAAACCAGAGCCGGGCGGACTTGAGAGTATGCCAGATCACCCGGATGGCCAGGATGAATAGGGCAAGAATGATGGTGCCTAAAATGAAGTGCATTGAAACCTCCTTCCGCAATGGAAGAACATGCTTCAAACGCACGACCCGGTTCGGGCGATGGCGCCCGAAGCGGGATGGATAAAGGCTTGTAACAAGCCCGATTAAGGATCGGCATTAACGCAACCGATACAAGCAAAACGGATTTTGCTCGCCGCCTGAAGACGGAACGCCGGCGGAAGCCGGAATCAGCATTCTCGAAAGAACGCATGAAGTCGATTTTTTCATGTCCCGTCGCGGACGACGCATGAAAAAACCGGCTGATATCGCACACTGCCACTGTAGCCCGATCCGGCCGGGCGTGCAATAGGGAAGGGTGTCGATACGGGCAGGACTTCATCAAGGATGAAGTTCTGGCCACGCATCGACACGATTCAAGTCACCTAACCGCTCACGCCGCCAATAGCATGGCTTTGGACAGTGCGAACAGCTGAGGCCTCAATTCAGCCAGGTCATGAATGGTGAGGGCGACCGGAAACAAATGGCCAACCTCCACCCCTAAGCCGATGCCGAGGGTTTCGATGCCGCTGTCACGGCAACGCTTTAAGATCGACAGCGTGCCCGGTAAATCGTTGGGTACGCCGTCGGTCACCGTTAACAGCAGTTTGCGCGGTTCGCGGCATTGCAGCAATTGCGCCGCGGCAAACCAAACGGCTTGCGTCATCGGCGTGGTATAGGCCGAAAAGACCGAAAAACGTCCCAAATTGTCGCGGACTTTTTCGCCGTGCCGTAACACCTGGTGCACCGATTCATCGTTGGCGCCGGGAAAGGCGGTGATTGCCGGATTGACCCCTTGAATGCTCTCCAATGCGAGGGCCAAGGCCATCGACGCTTCCAGGGCCAGAGTGAGCAAACTCACCTCTTCGCCATGAATGACAAGGGTTTCGCCCATGCTTTCGGATTTGTCCAACAAGATATGCACCGCACAATTGGGCGCAACTCGTTGCCCGGATCGGCAAAACACCCGCGTATCGCCCAACGCAAGTTTGGTTAAGCGGCGAGGATTGATACGTCGACCGTTTCGCGCGGCTTGCGGCCGATTTTGCCGGTGGGCTTGCACCGCGCTTTGCAACGCGACCCGCAGGGCTTTGCTGTTCTGCTCCACCCGGTTTGCTAAGGCTTGGCCGACTAGCCGACTACCTTTCGGAAACAGACCGACCGGTAGCGTACATTTTTCGGCAGAGTCCGGCGTCAAACCCAATTGCGATTTCGCCGTCTCGAACCAATCCTGTTCCAGGTCTTGCTCGGACGTGATGCGCAGCTGGTCCATTAAAGACGGCGTAGCGCTATCGTCCTGTTGGGCTGGTTGATCCGTTCCGGACGAAGCGTTATCCGCACCGGCCGATTCGTTTCCAGGCTCGTCGTCCTGATCGGACGGGGCCGGGTCTCCGGGATCGGTCAGGTTTTCGGCGCCGTCTGCGTCTGAGCCGGACGATGACGAATCCTCGTGCTCGGTGTTCGTGTCGGATGAATCGTTATCATCTTCGGGGGTGGCGTTGTCGCCATCCTCCGAATCGGAGTCCGAATCACCGCTAGCCGACGTGTTCGTCGGTTCGGTACATTCCTCTTCGAGCATCGCCAAAATCCGATCGGTCAGATCCAGACAGTCGCGTTCACAGGTTAAACCCTCCGGTACTTCCGACAATAAGCCTTCCAAGCGAATCAAAGCGCCGCGTGGAAAACATGCACGCAAGGCCTCTCGGGTGGCGTCGACTAAGGGTTCGAGAACCGTTTGACCTAACACCTTGGCCCGAAGCCGTTTCAGAATGTAGCCGAACAGGACATTGCCGGGATGATCGGATGCGGCCTGGGCCGTTAAGCGACCTTCGGACACCAACTGTTCCACCATCTTTGCCAGGGTCAAGCGGGTGCCCGGATAGACCTTGGCCAGTTCATGCTCAATGCGCACGTCTTCGATCGCGCCGCAGATACGCCGGCGCAGAACCGAGTCACCAAAATCGAGCTGAAAGTCCGAAAACCGAATATGCGCCGCTTCATGGGCCAGATAGCCCCACGCGTAGTGCTGGTACTGCGGATCTGACCCGTTGTAGCCCGGTAGTTGTATCGATTGGCCGTCGGTGTAGGCTTTAGTACCGCCGACCGAGACCGAAATGCCAAAGCGGTTGCCGATCGCGGCCGCCACAATGGGAAACGCGTGTTCTAAAGTTTGATGCATGGCTTGCTCCTTAAAAAAACAAGGGGCAAGCCACAGCCCCGAGGGGCGTGTCGCATTGCCCCGATAGGGTGATGAAAAAAACGCTTAGAACCAGAATTCGGTCACCGCTTCCGCCGGTAGTTCGGATTCGTCGGTGCCGTGGGTTTCGGGTTCGTTGTCGTTGTCGGATCCGTACGCTTGCGCAGCCAACGCGGGCGGTGCAACGGGTAGAACCGGCCGCGAAGCGATGTCGGCAAAGGAATGATCTTCGCCTTCATCGTCGGTAAACAGATCGTCTAACAAGCCGGCAAACAGATCTTCCGGGTCCACCATGGGCGGCTCCTTCGGTTCGAGCAGGCTGGTTTGCACTGGGGCGATCACGGCTGCCGATATCGGCGATGCCGGATGCCCTGACGACAACACGTCATCCGTGTCTTCGTCGTTCGTTACCTTGGACGGGTTCGACGACAAGCCTTCACCGTGACGGCGAAGCTTGTCGGGATCGGCCAATAGCATGGTCATTGCCATGATCTCCTGCAGCAAGGCCCCCTCGATCGCGCCGCGATTGGGGATTTCTTGCAGTACGCCATCGATCCAGGTGACGATCGGTGCCACGCGATAATCCAAAAAGCTCAAGCCATCCAGTTTGTCGCGAATCCGCTTAATCGGCCGCAACGCATTCCGGGTGACCTGATCTTTTCCGATCAAGGATTGTTCCAGCAATAACTCGGCGTCGTTGGCCACTTCTTGAAACAACTGGCCGCCGATCGAATCGATTTGCTGTTCCAGCCGTGCCACATCTTTCGGGCTGGAGGCTTCCGGTTGTCGGATGGCGACCACCATGAAGTCGAAACCCAACTTCGTGGCCACGTACGCCATAGGGTCGATCGCCTTTTCGATAATGCCGGCAAAGCTCGGATGCTTTTTGATCCAATCGCGCACGGCGTCGTCGTAGCCGGCCAGGAACTTCGCTTTATTAACCGCGAATTCCTGAGCGACTTTTTCCAGCTCGCTCACGATGGCGTCCGCGTGTTCGACCGGCACCACAAAACCGCCCATGAAGCGGGTGCCGACCCGTAAACAGTGGCGTTCGGCCGCTTTTTTCAAGCGATTGAAGTCCGCCAACTGGTCGGGATCGAGCAAACGTTTCGAGCCTAAGCTGGCCAAGTCCTCGGGCGGTAATTCACTGCCGTCGGCCAGTACCAGATCTTCTTTGCGCAATTTTTTCCGCGCGCCGTAGATGTTGGCTTGGATTTTGACCAAGACCACACGGTCCAATATTTGATTACACTTCGTCATAGTGCCTCCTTAAAAGAGGCCTACGACAGCCCCGGAGGGCAGTGTAAGCCCCTTCCGGGTTGATAAAGCCTGTTGAAAGGCGGGTTCAAAAAAGTAAAAACCGTGACCGGTTAAAACCAGTCACTGTCCATTTCGCCTAAAGCGGCAACCAGATCCAAGGACGGCAACAGCAAGCCTAGTGCTTCAGCCACAGGCCGGATCTGCACTAGGTTGGTACCGAATAGCTGTAACACCTCGGATTCCTGGTGTAAGTTGGTCGAGGTTTCGCGAGACGCATCGGTGACAATGCCCACGTCGATGCCGACGAAGCCGGCTTTTTTCAACGCCGTTAGCCATAACCAGGGGGCAATGCCGTGTTCCGGGTGTATTTGGCCGCTGGTGTCAAAGCCGCGGCCGATTTCACTTAAACGCAGCAGCGAGTCCCAATCCGGCCAACCCACATAACTCAAACCAAGGTCTTGCTGCCAGCGGTCGATACAAGATCGCCACTGATGTAAGGCGTGGTTTACGGCAAAGACGACCGGTTGCGGTGCGCGGCATTCGACTTGCCAATACAGCACCGACATGTCACACCTGCCAATCGCTGCCGAACACGTCTTGCGCCAACCGGTGGATGGCCTCGCGTTCGGCCGCATCCCCCCGCAGAACCAGCGCCCGATCCAAGGCATAGGCCAGGGCGTTCGGGGAACCTTTGTAGTTGGCACTGAGCTGGGCCCAACGCAACAAGCTGCGGGTCGACATGGTGATCGAGAGCAGGCCGGCCGAATCGCTGCCGCCAATAAAGACCTTGCGGATCTCGTTGGCCAGCTGAATCATGCGTTCACGAATGCTCAGCGGCATGGTCGGGACCGCGCGTTCCAGCATGCTCATTTCGTCGTCCGGTTCCGGATAGCCCACTTCCATCAAACGAAAGCGGTCCATAAAGGCCAGGCTTTGACGCATCACTCCTTGATACAAGCCCGACTGGTCGCCGGCGCCGGCACTGTTGCCGGTTGCAACCAGACGGAACTTCGGGTGTGGAATGACGACTTCGTCGGTGGCCGCAATCATCAGCGGTTTGCCTTCGACGATATCGTTCAAACCCAGCAACTCGGCCGGGTCGGTCGCATCGATCTCGTTGAGCAAGAGCACGTGGCCGTGGCGCACGGCGCTGGTCAACGGGCCGTCGGTCCATTTCATCGTGCCGTTGCCGGTTAAGACGAATTGGCCCAACAAATCGTTGAACTCAAGCCGGCCATGACCGGCAACGGCATGCACACCCCAATGTAAGCGGGCGGCGGCTTGCTCAACCAACGAGGTTTTACCGGAGCCCGTGGGACCGGTGATATACAGTCCATCGCCATTCGGATTCCGAAAGAACGCCAGGACGTCGCGCAATGGCTCGCGCCGAAACACATACGGTTTTTGGACCGGCACGAATGGATTATTTGCCGGGACAAAGCCTTCGACGGTCATCGAGGCCGGTGCGGATACGCCGAAGGTATCGGCGACGGAATACTGTTGGTACATACTGCCTCCTGATTCAGAGTGACTCCCGAAATAGAAGGCGTGCGCCCCCGGTAGGGAAGCGAACCTCCCTTGCGGGGTTGATTAATGAGTCATAGCGGTTACGATGGTCTAAACCATTGAGGGCTCCGATATGATTCGACTAGGGGATAAACTACGTTTAAGCGACCGGGAACAGCACGCCTTTCGGGTGATGACCGATCGCGCCGCGCCGCCGAAGACGGTGGCGGAGTACAATGCGGCCTTGCAAGTCGCGGCCGATGCCGTGCGGGATAAGGACACGAGTGCCGAATCCCGCTTGCTGCAAGCCGTGTTACTCGGCGAATGCCTCCAACAGGAGTAATTCGGCCAGAAGGTGGGCTTTAGCTTCGCCGATCGCCTTGCTCGCCAGCAATTGGCGTAAGGTGTCGGCTTGGCCGCGGTCGACGAGCGATAGCACCAAGGTGGTGGCAATTGACTCGTTGAGATCCCGGAAGATATCGGGATGATTCAATAAAGCGCCTGCGACCGTGGCCGGTTTTAACGCGGCCAGTTCGAGGATCTTATCCGCCGTGGACATGGAGGGTTCGCGGCGTGGCAATTTGGAAACAGAATTGAGGTTCATGGTCGTATCTCCTATAAAAAAGGGAGACACGCCCCCATCGGGAGAGGTCTCCCTGGGTGGGGTGGGTAATCATCAAACGATATCAAACATCAACACCGATCGAGGTTTGCATGATCAAACATGCGGGTAAAGTCCGATTGACCCGAGCGGAATTTCGCCGCTTACAACGCAACAACGCCAGGCGCGGTTACGCGGTCAATACGATTAAAACGACAGCGGAGTACGATGTTGCCTTGGTTCAGGCGTGCTCCCCGGTGTTCCTGGCCGATTTACTGCAGGCGTTGGAAACGGGTAGCAGTCCTTTAATGCGTGGCGAGGTCACTTTCGATCAGTTGACCGACAGTTAACCTACGGTTGACATTCAACCGACAGACACTGCACGTTCGGCGATCGCGGTCAGCGCAACTGCGTGCAGCTGTTTGAGCAAGTCGACTTCGGGATCGTCACGGTGTTGCCAATTGTCCGGCAACGACGCGATATACGTCGTGACCAGGGTGGGCTCGGTTTTAGCCATCTCGAACAGGCGACGGGTAGTATCCCGGCGGTGCTTAAGATCGGTTAAAAACAGCCAAACAGCTTCTGATTTTGTCATAGTGCACCTCCAACAATCAGGGGGGCACCGATGGCCCGATAGGGCGTGATGCCCCATTCGGGTTATAAAATAGGCCGTTGATAGCAACGGCCGGACGAAGCCGGGTTTGACGCACCCGGTACCACCAAGGATATGCCTTGATCGCCGCCTGAAGACGGAACGCCTGCTCTGCAGGATTTTCAGCGTATCGATGACGATAGCGCTAGCAAAGTCGGTTGAGGGCTTGGCTTACACCTTAAAACAAGCCCTGAATCGACTTAAAGAAACGAACACTACCGAGGTAGTGTTCGTTCGTTGCTAACGTGTTTTCAAAACCAACTGCTTTCTGTCACGGCCACGGAATCCGGGTCAAACGCCACTTGCGCATTTTTGCCATTGTCGTCTCGGCACGTCACGCGTACCCGCGAGGCCGGAGCCTTTCGGTACGGGGCCAGCTCCGCCTCAGTCAGTTGTGGGAGCAGGGCCGTTAAAGCCGCCTTGTAATCGATACCCCCATGGCTGACGCTTCGACAGACACGCACGCCGGAATGTTCGGCGATGACGTAATCGGCCATTTGCGCGACCCATTGGGCTTCGGTCTTGGCTTGCATTTCGGCCAGTTGGATGGCTTCGGCTTTCAATGCCTCCAGTTTCTTCTGCCGGGCACGGTATTCGGCCGCCAGTTGATGCCATTGAATTTCGGCGTCGCCTTCAGGCAAATACAAATCCCGCTTTAGGTCTTTCGGCGGTTCTTTTTTGGTGATGACCCAACCGTAAAACGTGATCGTCGCGTTGATTAAAGTCACCAAAAAGGTGTCATCGCGCGCGATGTCGAACACCTTGACATGCTGGTCGTCGAGATAGAAGCACAGATAGCCTCTTTTGGCATCGGCGACCAACAACTGTTGCTGCATTTGCACCCAATACAATTGGTAGGCAACCGACTGCTCACGTTCCTGTACCACGTTTTCGTAGGTGCTGGGATGCGGGCATTTGATTTCGACGGGTTCGCCGTTACCGGTAATGCCATCGAACGAGGCACGGATCAACGGGTATTGATCGCACTCGCCGCACAAGGGCAACAACAGTTCGTCACACGTGGCTTCGAACCATTGCGCCGCCTTCGATTCCAGTTCGCGGCCGCGACGGACCAAGGGATGGTTGTCGAGGTTGGCTTCCAGGACGATGCCGACCCGTTCCGCCCACAAGCGCCAAGGCGTCTTGTACGGCGAGCGGTTCAGAATGATTGCTGCTTCACTGGCGGTTACGCCTTGCGATCGCCATGGTCGCCACGCATCGCTGCGTTGGGCGATATCGACGATTTTCATTCGAACTCTCCGTCGATCCGGATGTGACAGCCGTGCAGCACGCCGTCTAATTTGCGTTGTTTCAACACCGCGTGGCAACGTTGTGCGAGACGGACATCGTCGAATAGCAACAAGGTGCAACCCGGAGATAGCGTGCAGATGCCGCCGAAGGTATCGGCGATACTGACCAAGTCGGCGTAGGAATGCCGGCGATGAAATAGCCGGGTTTCCGTGTCCAGATCCAGCGCTTTATCAAGAAATCCCGGCCCATAGCGACGCAGGACGGTCGGTGAGTCGTAACGGCTCCAGTCGGTAAAGCTGGGTATCCGGTTGAGGGATTGATCGAAGGTAGTGATTTCAGTCATGACGTTTCTCCAAGAGAAGAGCGTCACGAATAGCCCACCGGGCGAATCATGACGCCCTGGATGGGTAAATGAGAAAAACCGAAAGTCGGTTTAATTTCTGAGTGCTTGACGAGCCTTGCTAAGCTCGGCGTCTTTCGCAGATAGCGGCGGCATGGTCATGCCTTCGCTATGCGTTAACGCGGGTTTCGGTTTGGCTTTGTCTAATTCCGCACGGGCATAGATCAGGTCAACACCAGTAAATCGGCTGGTGATGAATTCTTCGGCCGCCGCCCATGCGTTTGCATCTTTTGTCCGCTTAATCAGGGTTGCAACTGCCTTAATCAAATTTGGATGGAGCTTAGATGCATCGATCACCTCCGGCTTGGCTTCAGCTTGAGGCTGTTGCTCGGGTGCCGCAGTAGTCGGTTCGGCCGGCGGATCGATATCGATCACGTCGGAACCGTAGATATCAATGATTTTGCCGTCCATTTCCTCGGCGGCATAACCGCATTCTTCCGGAAAGGCCGCGCGCAAAGACGCCGCTTTACCGCATTTGGCCAATTGCCCTTTGGGGCGCTTGATCCACATCGCGGTAGGCAGTTGCGAGTTTTTGCCGCCGGCCGTGCTATAAGCCTCCAGCCAATAGACTTCCTCGGTAAAGGCACAGCGTTTGCCGCCGACGATCCGGTACACGGTAACCGCCACCCATTCGGGAAAGGTCACGGTGACACTGGATTCCTGCCATTGGTCGTTGTCGTCCTTGTAGCGCCCGGTAAAGGTCTTGGTGACATCCGGGCCCCACACGGGACGGTCCATTCCAGCCCAAACACCGGTTCGGGACGCGGTGGTCTGAATTTCCGTGATGGAGGGCCAGACGGTTTCGACATAGCGACCTAAAGCGGTACTCCACATCGGGACGATATGGACCGGTTTTTTGAAGATGTCGAGTTTTCGGGTTTTGCAATAATCCAGAGCCATCAAGATGGCTTCTGCGGTTTTGGTTGTGGGAAAGGTGACTTCCGTCAGCACTTTCCAGGATTGCTCCGTCAGGCCATAGGTTTGTTTCGCAGCATCCGGCATTGCCGGGTGAGTAGGCGTATCGGGTTTTTGTTTGCCGGGATTGCTTTGAGCCATAATCGTTCTCCTTAAAAAAAAGGAACGACGGACTCCCATTGGGGAATCGGATCGTTCCCCGTTGGGTGGTATAGGCGTCTTGAATGACGCATGGATTGAAAGCTGAGATTGACGCACTCAGTACGGGAACATCGATTCCCGCCGCCTAAAGACGGAGCGCCTGCTGTTGCAGGATCTTCAGCGTTGATTAACGCTAAATACTAGTGGCCTTTATAACAAAAGAAATTGCGAAGTGGAAGTGGATTTTAGCGGCGACTGGGTACCTGAGCATGTTGCTCGAAGAATCGGTAGAATGGTTAAACGCTTGGCGATATCCCCGAAGCCTTAACAGGAGCAAGCCACTATTGGACTTACCGAAGACAATGCAGGGTAATAGCTGGTCCACGGGCTGAATTATTGAATAAGAGCCTCGATTTTGGCCAAGACTTCGGCCAATACCGCCCCGTTCACCATAGATATCTTTTCGGCCTGACGCGCCGCCCAATCCAGACTCCGAATCTGATCCGCCAATATCACACCACTCACACGGTCGCCGTCCGGTAACGGTACCTCAAACGGATATCCTTTAACCCGACTTGTTACAGGGCAAATCAACGCCAACCCGGCTTTGACGTTATAAGTGCGTGGCGTAACGACCAGGCCGGGGCGGCGCCCCGCTTGTTCGTGGCCTGCTTGAGGATCGAACGCAATCCACACCAAATCCCCGCGCTCAGGTACGTACGATACAGCCATTAATTGTTACCTTCTCGGCCAACATCCGGCCCCCAGTCAATGCAATCATGCCGATTATCGGCAGTTATGCCAGCCAGCAATTCCTCCAACTTAAAAACAGGTTTGGCCGTGGTCGGTACAATCCGTAGCCCGGCATCGTCCGCTGTCAGCTCGACCGGCGAACCGACTTCCAGCTTTAACTGTGCCAGCATCGCCGCCGGCAATCGAATCACGGCGCTATTACCCCATTTTTTAATTTCAGTTTGCATCAGATTTACTCCCGTTAAACGCGCTTAATGCAAATCTTTGTCGACCGATATAGCGCCGCCAAAAATGACTTACCCGAGGCCGGCGCCTGCCGTAAAAGTGCCTAGAGCAGTTTGCGACCCAACTTTCATTGTTACCTCTGAAATAAATTCAAATCGGTAGCTACATTGTGGCTACGTTTTTTGTGGGTTGCAATCCTGTGGCGACAATGATTGCAAATTTGACAATCAGGATGGCGTGAGATGTGAAGCGTGGGAATTAACTTTCTTTCTTACTTTCTTTATTTCTTTTAATATGTCAAACTCCTGCCGTCGCAGTTGAATCCGAATGGGAGTTCGCCATGCAAGCAGAAGACTTTGAATCCAGTTTGGGTCGCCCCGCCGATATTACCGACGACCAAATTATCGAAGCCGGCAAGGCGTTGACGAAGGCGAATCGGAATGTCACCGGATTTGCGTTACGCAAGCTAACCGGCGGCGGCGATCCGAAGCGGCTCAAAGAGGTTTGGGACAGGCACAATGCCGCTCAAGCGGTGACAAATTCGGAGCCCGTCGTCGAGTTGCCGCTGGAAGTGGCCGAAAGCTTGGCGGTGTTGACCAAGGGGTTGGTCGACAAAATTAACGTGTTAGCGCTGGAACTGAACGACAGAGCGGTCAAAACCCAAGAGCGGCGGGTAGCTGATGTGTTGCGAGCGGCGCGCGAACAGCAAGCCCAATCAGAGCGCGAGCTGGCCGATGCCTCGCAGGCGGTCGATGAATTGGAGGCCATGCTGGCGGATGAGAAGGTCAGGGTGGGGGAGTTGACCAAACGTTTGACCGAAGCGCAGGCCGCGAACCAGTTACAGGCGGTTGAGCTAGCCACCTTGCGCGAACGATTGGAGGCGGTCGAGAAGAACGCGAAGGCAGCAACCGAACAGCATGAAGCAGAGCAAGCCAAGCTGCGGCAACAGGTGACGGCTCAGAAACAAGCCGCCCAATCTATCGCGGCCGAGCGAGACCAATTGAAAACGGAGTTGACCAAACTGCAGACCAAAGTGGAAACCGCGGAGGAACAGCGAAAGGAGGAACGACAAAGAGCCGCTGCGGAACTTCAACGTATGGGCGAAAAGCTGATTAAGCTCGAAGCTGAAACAGATCGCGCTAAAACAGAGGCTGGCAACGCGCGAGAACAGGTTGCGCTTCTAACAGGCCAATTAACGGCCACGAAAACACAGGTCGAACAGTTAATGAAAGCTATTGGTAATTAGTTAATTGCGCTGAACCGGGGGCCTGAAAAGTCGCCGTTGACGATCTCAACCAACCGGCCAAAAGCGGTCTGTGAAAAATACAAAATCAGTTTCTCCGAACGGCTGGTTTATAGCGATCATTTGACATCTGTATTGTGCTCATTTTCTAAACGCTTGAAATTCGCTAAACAGCATTGGCCTGATGGGTTTCTAATTTTACAAGCACATTCCCCGGCTTGAGTGCGTTGCATGACGAAAGCTTTGATCGGTTCTGCACGTTGATCTTTTAACGCCGATAAATACTGCGCGGTATCTATGTCAAAGCAATAACAAAGCGCATCGTTCCGAATCGATTGATAGCTTCGCAAATGCTGTTTGGGGATGGTGTTGCCGGCGTTGGAAAAGTAGGCAATCGGGCATGTTTTTGCCGGGCAAAAATAATAGCTGTCGGTAACGATTGACTGGTTCTCGGGAAACCGTACCTGATGATACAGCGTGAGTATGCCGACGCTTTTGCACGAGGAACCGCATTCAGAACAAATCTGCTTGGTTTTGGTGGAGCCGCAGCAATTAGACATAGACGCTATCCTCGGCCTTACCGAATAATAGGTGTGACGAGAGAACCCGGATAACCGGCATCTGTCGTGGCTTTGATCAAGGCTGCACTATCGGTTTTCTTGCTATCGAAGGTGACCGTGGCTGTTTTTGAATCGTAATCGACAGCCACTTTTTGTACGCCTTCGACTTTCTGCAAGGCTTTCTTTATGGTGACTGTGCACATAGCGCAGGTCATATTCTCTAACTTCAGTGTCACCGTTTGTTGTTGGTTTGGCTGTACCACTGTGGTTTCAGCATAGGCCATTGGCATCCATAATGTGGCCGGTAACAACAAACTTACCAGTAACAATCCGGAATTAATTGTCATATCGAGCCCTCTCAAGTCATGAAAAAAGGCGCTAACCAGGGAAAGGCCAGCAGTATCAAAATGAATGCGGAACCCAGCCAGAACAATCGGCGCTGTCGTTGTTGGTTGTCTGATGTGGCACATATTTCACCCGCATTACAGCGATCAGACGTTAGATAGAGCTTTCGATAGCCGAGTACTATAAAAATCAGGGCCATGACAATGAAAAATGGCCGGGCCGGTTCCATAGCCGTCAACGCGCTGATCCACGCACCACCAATACCCAATGACAGCAGCAAAAATGGCCCAACACAACAGGCCGAAGCCCCTACAGCGGCCAAAAGGGCGCCGATACCCAACCATGATGGGGTTTTTAAGGACGTTTCAGGGTCTGTATTCATAGCAATCTCCTAAGCCAAACCATGCTCAATGTTGGCAAGGAGTCTAAACCCTGTTGTTTAGAACAGAGTCAAGTAGGCGGTGGTGTCTTACTTAAAATTAGAGGTTGGTTGATGCGTCATCATCGCTAAACGCATCGAGAATAGCGCAACGTGCGGCTGGAGCTGTCTGCTGACAGTCGTTGACTAGGCTTTCCAATACCTGACGCAGTGCCGTTAAATCCCTGATTTGTCGATCGATCTGCTGGTATTTTTGCTCGGCGAGTTGCCGAACATCAGCACAGTGCGCCCCATCAAGGGCTAGTAAGGCAGCAATTTCTTTTAAGGTAAATCCGGCCTGTTGAGCGCGTTTGATAAAACGTATCTGGGCAATAGCATCAGCGGAATAAACTCGATAGCCGCTATCGGGTTTCGCTGGCTCTGTCAGCAAACCGATACGTTGATAGTGACGGATGGTTTCGATGCTGACTTCGGTTTGTTTGGCAAGTTTGCCTATGGTCAAAGCCGGCATTTTATTGAGCCTTAGATCAAAGGGTTTTATTGTCATGCAGTTTCCAATCGCTAGCCTTTAGGCGTCCAGATTTTATGACGTCAATAATGAAAAATTTCATCTACAATGATATAGATAAGTTAGACTCTGGCAAATATGATGCAACATCGCCTCACCACCATTCTATTAGTGCTCATGGCTATCATGCCTGTAGTGGTGGCGTTTGCTCATTATTCTGCACTCACCAGCCAGTTATCGGTTGCGCAAATGGTTGTCGTTGCCGATGAAATGGGCGATGAAGGAGTTTCGGCCTCCACACACGCCGATCATTGCCAGTCCGCCACAGCCAAACCGCACTTGGCCAGTTGCAGCTTTCATGTTTGCGTGGATTGCGGGATCACGTCATCTTTTAGGTTTATTCCAATCCAGGTGTCCAATAGCTATGGCTTTGGGGAAAAACCTAATTCCGCCTCGTTTCTTGCACCTCCCGACATAAAACCGCCGATTTTTAGCCTCTAAGCCGTTCAACGGTGGTGTTTCGCTGTAAGAAATAATCACCGCCCTTATGACGATCAACATCGGCCAAAGTCCGGCTGATTTTTGTTCGTCATGGTTATCACGAGTTTACGAGGATCATCATGACATCCTTTTTTCGATCAAGGCGTCTGCTGATGGCGACGCTGTTTATCGTCTGCCGCCTGGCCAACGCAGATGAGCAACCGCTATTGACGCTTGAGGCGGCCACTCAAAAAGTCATTCAGGACAATCCTGATCTGGCGCAAACCTTGGCCCGTGCCAAGGCGATGGCCGCCATTCCGTCGCAGGAAGGCAGCCTGCCCGACCCGCAAATCACCTTCAACGCGATGAGTTTGCCGACTAATAGCTTTAGCACGCGGCAAGAAGACATGACGCAAATCGGTTTCGGGCTTTCCCAGGGGATTCCCTTTCCCGGCAAACTGGCGCTACGCGAGCAGGCAGCGCTGTATGAAGCGGAAGCCGCTACACTGAATGCCGATGAGTTGCGCCTGCGTCTGTTGAGCGACGTCAAAACCCTGTGGTGGCAGGTTTTTTATCTGGATCGGACGGTGGAGATCGTCGATAACAATCACAAGTTATTGCAGCAGTTCGTCGATATCGCCCGCAGCAAATACGAAGTGGGCGAAGGTTTGCAACAGGACGTATTGCTGGCCCAACTGGAACTCTCCAAGCTGTTGGATCAGAAAATCAACCTTAATGGCATGCGGCGCAGTACCGTCGCCAAACTCAATGCACTGTTGGATCAACCCGCCAACCATTGGCTGCAATTACCGGCGCAACTCGCCTTGAATTTGCCGGAAATTAAACCCGAAGACCGGCTTTATCAACAAGCGGAAGTCTCAAGACCGATGTTGGAAAGCGACCGACAAGGCATCCATGCGGCGCAATCCAAGCTGGAACTGGCACATAAAGATTTTCTACCGGACTTCAACGTCGAAGCGGCCTATGGTGCACGCAACAACATGCTCGACGGCACCAGACGTTCGGATTTGCTGAGCCTGGGCGTCAGCATGAACGTGCCGATTTTTGCCGCCAGCAAGCAAGCCAAAGCCGTCGATCAGCGTACCAGCGAATTGATGCAACAACGCTACGCACTGCAAGATCGATGGAACGCGGTTCGTTCTGAAATTACCCAAAGTCACAGCGATTACCAGCGGGCCAAACAGCAATTCGTGTTGTTCGATACCGGCATCATTCCGCAGGCCCGGCAAACCGTCGCCTCAATGCTGGCCGGTTATCAGGTCAACAAAGTCGATTTTTTGAATCTGGTACGTAGCCAGATCACCTTGTTCGAATACGAAACCCAATACTGGAAAGCCTTCACGGAAGCCCAACAAGCACTGGCGCAACTGTGCGCGAATGTTGGCGAGGACGAAATTTATGAATAAGCAATTGTTATTAACCGCCACGGTGACCTTGGGGATAGGCTTGGCGGGCGGCTATTGGCTGGCTCAGCAACCTAAACAGGAATCGGCGGTTCAACCAGCAGAGGGCAGAAAGCCATTATTTTACAGAAGTGCCATGAATCCATCGGTAACGTCCCCGGTGCCAACCAAGGATGCCATGGGCATGGATTACGTACCGGTTTATACCGAGGATAATGCGCCCAAACAACCCAAAATTTTGTTTTACCGCAATCCGATGAATCCATCGGTGACGTCGCCGGTACCCGCTAAGGACAATATGGGGATGGATTATCTGCCTGTGTATGCCGAGGACGAGACTCAAAAGGACGCGTCAGCGGGCACTGTTAAAATTGATGCGGCGACGGTGCAAAACATCGGCGTGCGGACCGCGCGGGCAAAAAAAACCTTGCTCTCGCATGTGGTCAGAGCCGTAGGCCGTGTGGCGTATGACGAAGAGCATATCGTTCGGCTGCATCCCAAAACCGAAGGCTGGATTGAAACGCTACGTGCCGATAAAACCGGGCAACTGGTCAAGAAAAATGAAGAGCTGTTGAGCATTTATTCCCCGCAATTAGTGGCCAGCCAACAGGAATACGTGTTGGCCATCAATAATCTCAAAGTTCTGGAAAGAAGCCCCATCGAAGACATCCGTCGCGGTGCGGAAGACTTGGTGAAGAGCTCCCGCGAACGCTTGAAATTGCTGGATGTGCCCGAACATCAACTGCATGAATTGACCGATAGCCGAGCCATCAAAAAAAGCCTGCATATCCATACGCCGGCGGACGGTATCGTCATCAACATCGGCGCTCGTGAAGGCCAATACGTCACGCCGGAAACCGAGCTGTACATGATCGCCGACCTGTCTAAAATCTGGGTATATGCCGAAATTTACGAGTACGAATTGCCGTGGGTGAAAGAAGGCGATCCGGTTGACATGCAATTGGCCGGCATTCCGGGTCGCACCTTCAAAGGCCATCTGACGTTTATTTATCCGTATGCCGAAGCCAAGACTCGGACGATCAAGGTGCGTCTGGCCTTCGATAATCCCGGTCTGCTGTTAAAACCCGATATGTTTGCCGAAGTGACGATATTGGCCGGTAAACAGGTGGATGCCATCGTGATACCCTCGGAAGCGGTGGTTCGTTCCGGTGCGCATACTCAAGTTTTCGTGGTACGAGCCCCCGGCAAGTTTGAACCTCGCCCGGTGACAGTCGGTTTGGCGTCCAACGGCGATGTCTCGATTCTTCAGGGCCTCGATGCCGACGAGGAAGTGGTGACCTCGGCGCAATTTTTGATCGATTCCGAATCCAAGCTGAACGAAGCCACGTCGAAAATGCTGGAGCCTTCGGCGACGCCGGCGTCCGAACCGACTCGCTTGCAGACCGAGCAGGGAGCGCATCGCCATGACTGATTTCATCATCAATAGCGTCTTGAAGGACCGCTTCATGGTATTGCTGGGGGCAATTATCCTGGCCATCGGCGGAATTTGGTCGTTTAAAAACATGCCGCTGGATGCCATACCGGATTTATCGGATGTACAGGTGATCATCTTCACCGATTACGCCGACCAATCGCCGCAGGTGGTCGAAAATCAGGTGACTTATCCTTTAACCACCGCGATGTTGGCCGTGCCGCATGCCAAGGTGGTGCGCGGTTATTCGTTCTTTGGCTTGTCGTTC
>NZ_JANIBM010000043.1 GCF_024505045.1 Methylomonas aurea
AGCTATCCACTTCCGTACCTCTATCAGACTCTTGGTTTGATACGCCTAAGCCGCTTGGGGTGTGACGAGCCGTGGGCGAAAGCATGACATTTTGTCCGAGAGCCGGATGCGGGAAATCTGCCTGTCCGGTTCGATGAGCGGGGTGTGGAAACGGGGTTAAGGCAAGGCTATTAGGACACCGTCAAACGAAAGGGACGGAAACAGCAAGCCAAACCTAATGCTACCGCGCCACATCTCGACTCTACCGGCACTTTCCTGTCACGCTGGCCTCTCGGTAAATTAGCCCAGTCCGGAATAAGCGTTAGCGTTTCCGGCGGGCATTAAATCGCCAGAAAGGCCGTGAGGCGGATTCGGAGCGGTAGCGACAATCCGCCAAAACCTCGAAACCACCCGCCGCTTTGTTGTCGCGAAAACGCTCTACGGTCCTGGACGACCAACAAGCCCGCGATACCCTGATCGCACTGTTGGCCGAATGGAGCGATACCCTGCAATTGGACCGCCTCGGCGCCTACGGCATCGCCGCAGCCGACTTCTCGCCAACGCCCGCGGCAGCAGCATACAGACTAATCCGATCGTGTTGACCGATGGGGATATTGAGCAGATTTTCCTATTGTCGCCACGCTTTCGCGGTCAAGTTACCCTTATCGTTACTTGTTCCTACGCTCCTGCGTGGGAATGCATATCAGACTCCAAAATTCGGTATGTATTCCCACAGAAGACCGTGCCTCTAGTTCTCAGATCGGCGCCCGAGGCCCCCGCGCACCTTACCAACACCGTCATTCAACCTAGAAAGAGCCGTTAAGGTATGTCGTGGATCGTTCGTGCTGAGCAACGTCAAAGCATGAGTGGCTCACAACACACTCGCCCGTTGGGTGAATGAAAAATTCCGCCCCTCTTTTGACAAGCTAGGGCGAACGGGTTTTTTTCGGCTCAACTGCTTTTTCAAATCACCGTTATCAAAGTGAGCTTTGTTTTTAGTATTCTTCATTCGTCTGAGTTGTTAGGACGGTGAATTTAAACTGCTATTAACCTAATATGTCAATAATGCATTGAATTTGGATGTTAAGACGATAATGTTTTTCTGTTAGAATATGCCTTATCATTGACCTACTTTTAGTTCAGAATAAAAAAGGCTAATAATATGATTATAAAAGAAGCTGATTCCAGGCAAGATGATTTGGATACGCTCGAAATTCTCTTGCGCCATCCGAAAGCAAAAAGCGAAACCAGGAAGCTGATTGATCGTGAAATAAAAAATATTAGGTCTGGCATTAAGGGTGAGGAAGAAGCAGCCTATGAAATGAAGATGCGCTTCAAAGATAGCAAAAATTGGTTTGTCATACACGATCTCAGAATCGAGGTTGATGGTCTGGTTGCTCAAATCGATCACTTAATCATTAATAGATTTCTGGAAATTTATGTTTGCGAAAGTAAGCGATTCTTTGAAGGGATCGTCATCAACGAGCAAATGGAATTTTCTGCTTTCTATGGCGGCAAGCCTTATGGAATTCCATCACCGATTGAGCAAAATAAAAAACATGTATTAATATTAGAAAAGTTGTTTAACTCAAAAGCAGTTAAATTACCAGAAAGACTAGGATTATCTATTAAACCAAAGTATATGGCGAATGTCTTGGTTTCTAAAAATGCCAGGATATTAAGACCTAACAAGAAAATAGATGAAATTGAAAGCATTGTAAAAACAGATCAATTTATTAGTTATATCGATAAATTAATTGATAAAGATAATAACCTGTTAACCTTGGTTAAGGTAGTGGGGTCTGATACTGTCGAGAAACTTGCCAGGGATATCGTTTCTCAGCACAAACCAATAAAATTTAACTGGCCTGCAAAGTTTGGCTTGCCTGATATCGAAGAAATAAGTAAGTCAATTCCAGTCAAGGAGAACCAAGTTAAAGAAGAGCCTTTAGAGTATAAGGCAGTTGAAAAACAAGCAGAAGAGTCTGGCGATAATCAAAAGAAAAAACTTATTTGTTATTCATGTGGGATAAAAATTCCTTATAAGGTAGGTATTTTTTGCTGGAATAATAAGAAAAAGTTTGGTGGCTACGCTTATTGTTATGACTGTCAAAAAAATGTTATTTGATTTATTAGGTTAACTCTGGATGCTGATAAGGCCGTAAGGCGGATTCGGAGCGGTAGCGACAATCCGCCAAAACCTGGACTCCCCGGCGTTTTGCTATCGCGAAAACGCCCTACGGTCCTGGACGACCAACAAGCTCGCTATGCCCTGATCGCACTGTTGGCCGAATGGAGCGATACCCTACAATTGAACCGCCGCGGCGCCTAAGGCATCGCCGCAGCCGACTTCTCCCACATCGTCGCCAACCGCGGCGGCGGCATGCAGACTAATCCGATCGTGTTGACCAATGGGGAGATCGAGCAGATTTTGGCGCGGCGGGTTTGACTCGGCTGACGTTGGCAGGCGTCGGTAGTCGAGGTTTGCAAACCCAGCGCACATGGCCAACGGGTTTGGGTCCGAACCCGCCTCCGGCTTTGCGGCGCTGACCGCTGGTCATGATTTTTTTGATTGAATTGACTAAGCGAATCGCCGCGGTAGCCTTCCGTGCATGGGGACTAGCGATCCAAAAACTCAGTCTGTCACAGCGCATACAACAACAAATCGCTAGTACCCCACCTCCACGAAAATTAACGCTTCAATCGAGGGGTGGCAATGCGTAGAGTTCTGATTGTAGGGTCCAGCAGCGGTATCGGCGCCGCTATTGCACGGTTGGGGAAGGCGGATTTCGAGGTTCATTCGTTATCGCGCGCCGAAACGGTTACGGATGTTTGCGCGCATTACCGTTGCGATGTTGCGAGCGATCCACTCCCCGATATCGACGGTCCAATGAACGGCTTGGTTTATTGTCCAGGCAGCATCAACCTGAAACCTTTTGCCCGCATCCAACCCGACGAGTTTGTCGCCGATTTGCAACTCAATCTGATCGGGGCGGTGCGTTGTCTGCAGCGGTATCAGGCAAATCTGCAAGCGGCCGAGGCGGCGTCGGTGGTGTTGTTCAGTTCCGTGGCCGTACAAACCGGTTTTCCTTTCCATACTTCGGTGTCGGCGGCCAAAGGCGCCGTTGAAGGGCTGACTCGGGCGTTGGCGGCGGAATGGGCGCCGAAAATTAGAGTCAACGCTATAGCGCCCTCACTGACCGACACGCCGTTGGCCGCCAATTTACTCAAAGAAGACGCCAAGAGGCACGCCGCGGCAGGTCGCCATCCCCTGAAACGTCTGGGCGAGGCGGAGGACATTGCGCAAATGGCTTTGTTTTTGTTGTCGGATAAGGCGCGCTGGATCACCGGGCAAATCCAGCATGTCGACGGCGGCATTTCCGCCATAAAATCGTGATAATCACCGCAGGACTGTCTATGAATCTGCCGATCAAGCGGGAGGCATCATGAACAAGTCTTATCACACCGTCGTCATCGGCGGCGGTTGCCTCGGTGCAGCCTGTGCCTTTTCGGTTCAGCGTCGATTGGGCAACAAAGGCGGTAAGGTCGCTATCGTCGAGAAGAAAGTGTTGGGCGCCGGCCTCAGTTCGCGCCACAGCGCGATAGTTCGTTCCGCCAATGCCTCGCCGATGGCGGCGCGGATGGCCAAGATGGCTACCCAATACTGGAAGAATCTCAGACCGCTTTGGGGCGTGAGTATCCCGTACGAGCAGCCCGGCGCCATCTGGATTGCGGAAAACGCCGGTGGCAGCGGCGGCGAAAATTGGGCCGAGCTGGAGCGGTTGCTGCAAGGGGAGGGCATAGACTTTGCGATGATTTCTCATCGCGACGTGATGGCAATGAGCCGGCAAGCGCTAAAAACCTCGCCGGACGAGATTTACTACCACGAGCCAGACGTGTTGCAGTTGGATTCTCCGCAGATATTGAATGCGATGCAGACCGCGGCGAAAAAAAATCGCATCGACGTCCTGGAGCATTGCACCGTCATCGATTTTGAGGTTTCGGGCCAAGGTATCTGTGCCCTACATACCAGTCAAGGCAGATTTTTTGCGGAACACGTGATCAATGCCGCCGGTGCCTGGAGCGCGGAATTGTTTGCCGGACTCGGCTTGCAGATTCCGGTGGCGTTGGAACCGGTCTATGCGGCCAACTTTCTGGTCAGTGCCGATGATATTCCCGACGGCATGCCAATCATCGCAGATTATGTCAATCAAGCTTACTTTCGCCGTTGGCGCGGCAGCATTTTGCACATGCATCAACCGCGCAGCCGCAAGCCCAAGGATATTGCCCGCTCCTTCAGCCGAACGGCAATGAATCCCGAGGGTACCAACGTGATTTACGACGCGTTGAGTTTTAATGTTTCCCATCAGCAACTCGACAATTATCTTGGCAGAGTGATCGATCGTTTCCCTGCGATCGGTAAACCGGTCTATGCCGGCGGCTATCATTCGTTTTTCGATATCACTCCCGATTTGAAATTCATTCTGGGCTCAGATTCCCGATTCAATAACCTGTATCACTGCCTGGGTGCCGGCCAGGCCTTGAAATATGCGCCTATTTTCGGAGAGATCATTGCCGACTTGATTACCGAAGGTCGTATAAGCTCGAATTCGGTCGATATTGAAGAGTTTTCGGTGGCTAGGTTTTCCGGTAATGATCTGACCCGCTATTGGTGTAACGATGCTCTGAAGCAAAATGGCTTGTGATAATTGGTTTTTGTTAATCAAGTTTTTAAGCTTGAAAGCTTCTTTGCGCCGATATTATTTGATGTGTACGAAGAGGTAATAATGCGGTTGAAGATACTCGACAAATTTTATTTTCATGGAACATTAAGCGCGTCAATCAGAACGAAAAAGCCTGAGTATTTCACGGCTTTTCAACGAAAATATGACGTTATTATTTAATTGCGTTTTCCATCAAAATTAAAATACTCCGGGAGTTGTCCATGAAAACATCGATTACCCATTACCGACTGATCAAATTGGCGGCCGCTGTTGGTTTCATAACACTATCTTTTAATCCGATAACCGCCCAGGCTACCGACCACGAGACTGAATGCTTCAACTCGGTTCAAGGCAAAATACCTTGGAATGACGAGAAGAATATGAATTGGGAGCCCAAAAACATCAAACAACTTTGCGCCGGGACTACCAAGCCGGCCGAGCCCGGTGCCTGCTATCTGAGTGTGCTGGACGGCAGAGTAAACTGGGGTAAAGGTATCAGTTGGGATTGGCAAAATATCATCAATCTCTGTGCCGGTACCAATAATGCAAAAAACACAGTCGATTGTTTTGAAAAAGCGGTAGGAAAGGGTTTGGACTGGCGAGACGCAATATTATTTTGTCAGCGAGCTGAAAAGTAATTACCGGTTTACCGGATGCTTATTTTGATGCAATTGGCATAATGTCTGTCGGCGGCGTCTTTTTGGCCTTGGACAGACTTTCCGCCTGCAATGCAACCAGACAGTAGGAGGTTTTTGGAAATTAAATCACAATTCTTCCGGGCGGGACGATCTTTGAAATCATCCCGCCCAACAATTGAGGCACGATTGGTTTTGGCAGGAACATCGATTCCGGTTTTAGATGGCTTAACTATTTTTCGTCGGCTTGTCTATGCGGAAAATTTCTTTAATTCGGTTCAAGGCAAATGACTGCTAACTTAACAAGGTTGAATAAATAAGTTGAAACGGGATTTTCCAGAAACCTGTACTAGAAACACGTAATGGAATCAGCCGTGGCGCAGATCAAACCAGCGCCGCCGCATCCAGCAATTTAACCCCTCGCCGTTGCCGGAAACTGACGACCGGCATTACGCCGTGGTCCCATAAACGGCGGGCCTGCATTTCGTTCAGAACTGATTCGGTCGCGGCTTGTAAAACGCTTTCCCCGTCCAACGGATAACTGAATGCCGGCACGTCGCCGAAAAAGCCGGTGTTTTCGTCGACGGCTTGCTCGGCTCTGACCAGGAAGCGGACGGCGAGAAAGGCCGGGTTGCTCCAGAGCAGTTCCGCCGGATCGGGCGGAAGCCCGCATTCTTCGAAATCCAGGCTTTGCAGCGGATCGCGCTTGGCGCCGTAGGGCAGGCGTTGCAATACGCCGGGATAGGCCAGAATCAGACGCTCGCCGCCCAGGTCGGCACAGATGCCGGACCATTGTTGGCTGGTTACCGAGGCGGGGTCGAGCAGTTTTCCGGCTAGTTCGTGGCCGGCGGCCGCCAGAAAACGGCCATTGCAAGCGGCCGCTAATGTACTGCAATAGTGCAGGGTGGGGCGGTCTTGTTCGTCGGCGTTGAAGGTGTAATTGCTCAGCATCAGCACTTGGGGATCGCCGTCGGAGCTGCGCAAATGCGTCTCCAGTTTTAGTTTCAGGCTGTCCGGTTCGGTTTGCGCGGCCTGAGCCAATTCCTGTTGACTGACGTCCAGCAAAAACCATTGCTGCGCGTCGGCGCCTTCCTCGTTCAGCAGATCGCGCAGGGCCAACCACAACGCTTCCAACTCTTGAAAGTCCGGACTGTGCAGCAGCGTAGCGATAAATTGCGAGATCGTTGCGTCTACCGCAGCCGCCAGGGCCTGGTGCTCGGCGCTGACCGACTTAGCTACGTGCGGAGCGACGATGCCGCGTATCATTTCTGCCACCGAGTCGGTTGCGGGCGTCGCCGCTTCCGGCCGTTTGCCGAGCAGGCGTTCCAACATGTCTTCCTGGCTCTCGCCGCCGGTTTCGGCCGCGGTCGGCGCCGGCTCGGCCGCCGGGAAGAAGGCGCGGATTTTGGCTGCGGCCTGTTCGGCGCTACCCGGGTCATTCAACTCCCGCTTCAAGCGTTGCAGGTCGGCCAACAACCTGATATTGCCGATCCAGGCGTCCGGGTGAAAATCTTCCAGGGTTTCGAATTTCAGGGCGGAAGCCGGACCGAGCGCGATGCTCGGCGCAATTTGCTGCATCACCCGATCGAAATTGTCGACGTCGATTTTTCGAATCGGCCGTTGTTGCCAGGGCAGGTCGCAGCGGCCGGAAAAATTGGCCAACACATATACCCGGTATCCTTCGCCGCCGGGGGCCTTGCGCGGCGCACCGCGGTTGTGAAAGCCCATCGTGAAATCGATTCCGCCGGCCATATCGTCTCCTGGTCAAATAATGATTGTCGGGCAAAAGTAGCAGACCGGCCTCGATCCAACAAGCCGCGGACGACAGCCATGGCGGATTGGCCGATTGACAACGAATGCCCGGCCGGAGTGTCATAGCCCAGAGATTTCGATTTGATCGGGCAACTGCGGAGGGGGCGATGCCGGCGGAACACGAACTGGAAGGACTGAGAGCGCGGATTCGCCAGGCCTATACTCGGCCGGAAGCCGAGGCGGTGGCGGCGTTGCGCGCGGGTTTGGCCGATTACGGCCCGCAGCAGGCCGCGGCCCGGGCCGAAGGTTTGATTGAAACGATTCGCGGGCGACGCAGCGGTGCCGATTTGTTTCAGGGTTTTCTGCAGGAATACGGCCTGAACAGCGCTGAGGGCCTGCAGTTGATGGGCTTGGCCGAAGCGCTGCTGCGCATCCCCGATCCGGCCACGCAAAACCGGTTTTTGCAGGACAAGTTGGCTGGAGGAGATTGGTTTCGCCACCTGGGACATAGCGAGTCCTGGTTGATCAATCTCGCCAGCGGCGCATTGGCGGTCGGTGGCGGCATAGAGCGTTTGGTGCGGCGCGCCGATGCCGACCTGTTCGGGGCGTTGCTGGAACGGCTGGGCGAACCACTGATTCGCAACGCGGTGAGCCAGGCCATGCGCATCCTGGCCGAGCAATTCGTGATCGCCGAGGACCTCGGCAAAGCGCTGGAGCGAGCGCGGCGCTGTCCGCAATACCGCTATTCGTTCGACATGCTCGGCGAGGCGGCGCTGACCGCCGAGGATGCCGAGCGCTATTACGCCGCATACGCTGCGGCCATAGCCGGTTTGGCCGATACCGCCGATGGCAGGCTGTTCGAAAATCCGGGTATCTCGGTGAAATTATCGGCCCTGTATCCGCGTTACGAGGTATTGCAACAGCGGCACGCGGTGGCCGCGATCGGCGAAAAATTGTTGTGTCTAGCCAAGCAAGCGAAGGTCGCCAATATCAATCTGACGGTCGATGCCGAGGAAGCCGAGCGTCTGGAAATGTCGCTGGACATTTTCGCGGCGGTGTTCGCCGATCCGACATTGGCGGATTGGCCGGGCTTGGGTTTGGCGGTACAAGCCTACCAAAAACGGGCGCTGACCGTGATCGATTGGCTGGCGGCGTTGGCGCAAAGCGGCGGGCGCAGGATTCCGATCCGCCTGGTCAAAGGGGCTTATTGGGACAGCGAAATCAAACGTGCCCAGGAGCAAGGTTGGGAAAGTTACCCGGTGTTTACCCGCAAAGCCGCGACCGATTTGTCGTATCTGGCCTGCGCCCAGGCCATTCTGGCGCGCCCGGACTGTTTTTACGGCCAGTTCGCGACCCATAACGCCCACAGCGTGCTCGCCATTCAAGCGATGGCCGGCCCAGGTCATGCCGGTTACGAGTTTCAACGTCTGCACGGCATGGGCCAGGCGCTATACGACACCTTGCTCGAATCGGGCGAATCCGAGTTGGTCTGCAGGGTTTACGCCCCGGTCGGCGCCCACCGCGAACTGTTGCCATATCTAGTCCGGCGCTTGCTGGAGAACGGCGCCAACAGTTCCTTCGTCAATCAAATCGAAAATCCGCAGATTGCCGCCGGACAACTGGCGCAAGACCCGGCAGAGCAACTTGCCGCGGCGGCGCATGCGGAATTGGCGCCGCCACCGGAATTGTTCTCGCCGCAGCGCAGAAATTCGGCCGGTATCAATTTGAGCGATCCAGCCGTGTTGCGCCATCTGCGCCGAGAATTGGACGAATACGCCGGCAAATTCTGGCAGGCGTCGCCGCTGGTCGATGGCAAGCGCTTGCGCGGCGAAGGCCGGACCGTTTACAGCCCGTATGATCGAGGGGCGGCGGTCGGCCAAGTGTTGGCAAGCGGCGAGGCCGAGATCGATGTCGCCCTGCAAGCTGCCGAACGCGCGTGTGCGGCGTGGTGCCAGCAACCGGTCGTGAAGCGCGCCGCCTGCCTGCAAACGGCGGCCGATTTGTTCGAACGTAACCGAAGCGAATTGCTGGCGTTGTGCATTCGCGAGGGCGGCCGCACCTTGAGCGATGCTTTAGCCGAATTGCGCGAGGCGGTGGATTTGTGCCGCTATTATGCCGCCAACGCGCTGGCTTTGTTCGGCCGGCCGCAAGCATTGCCCGGACCGACCGGCGAGGACAACCGGCTCGGTTACCGCGGCCGCGGCGTGTTCGTTTGCATCAGTCCGTGGAATTTTCCGTTGGCGATTTTCGTCGGCCAGATTGCGGCGGCCTTGCTCGCCGGCAATAGCGTGATCGCCAAGCCGGCCGAGCAAACCGCGTTGACCGCCATGGTCGCGGTCAGGCTGTTGCATCGGGCCGGCGTGCCGAAGCCGGCATTGCAATTGTTGCCGGGCGACGGCGCACGCATCGGCCAGCGTTTGTTGAGCGACCCGCGCGTGGCCGGCGTGGCCTTTACCGGCTCGGTAGAAACCGCCAGTCTGATCAACCGCCAATTGAGCCTGCGCTCCGGGTCGATTGCTACTTTGATCGCCGAAACCGGCGGTCTGAATGCGATGCTGGCCGACAGTTCCGCGCACACGGAACAACTGGTGCGCGATGCGCTGCAATCGGCCTTCAATAGTGCCGGCCAACGCTGTTCCGCGTTGCGGGTGTTGTTCTTGCCGGAGGAGACTTGCGATGCCGTGATCGAGCGTCTGATAGGAGCGATGCGCCTTTTGCGGCTTGGTTCGCCGTGCGATTTCGAGACCGATGTCGGTCCGATCATCGATGATGCTGCGTTAGCTGCATTGCACGCCCATCTGCAGCGCATGGCGCAAGTCGGCAGGGTGCTGTTTCAAACGCCGCTGCCGCCAGTCTGCGCCGCCGGTAGTTTCTTTCCGCCGAGTTTGGTGCGGATTCCCGGTCTGCAGGTACTGGACGGCGAGGTGTTCGGGCCGATCTTGCATGTGGTCAGCTACCGCGCCGGCGAACTGGCCCAAGTGGTCGAGGCGATCAATGCCACGGGTTACGGCCTGACCCTGGGATTACACACCCGGCTGGAATCGACGATGCAGTACGTGGCGAACCATGCCAGGGTCGGTAATCTGTACGTCAACCGCAATATGATCGGGGCGGTGGTCGGTGTGCAACCTTTCGGCGGCATGGGGCTGTCCGGCACCGGTCCGAAAGCGGGCGGGCCGAATTATTTGTCGCGGTTCGCGGTCGAGCAAACCGTCAGCATCAATACCGCCGCGATCGGCGGCAACCCCGCCTTGTTGCAGAGCCTCGGCTGATGCGGTTTGGTTGAAACCGCAATATTGATCTAGCATTGTGGCTTCTTTGTATCCGTTTTCCTTGCGCCAGCCGGCAAGCTGCTTCAGCTTCGACCCGTTCAACCCGATCGTTAGTAATCGAGTAGTACTATTCGGGGGAGCCGAGGCCTACTTCGCTTTGCCCAGGCACGATAGCGTTTAAAATCTGCGGACAGCGCTAGTCGCGGTGGAATTCAGTGGTATATTTGTAGGACCATTCTTACATTTTTCAAATGGCTAACACTGAAATGAAACTGACCGATCCGCGACCAGATGCCAACGGCCAGGATGGAATGCGTGCGTTTCTGCGCAACGTCATTGCGCAACAAGCCGACTTAGACTGGTGTGCTTCATTGGCGGGATTCGTGCGATCTGGCTGTCCGTTAGCCCGGTACCGGCTTGTGCCGCAGTTACCGTATCGGGTTTGCGCCTTCTTGGAGCGTTGCCTTGCCGCATTTTCCAATAACCGGCCTGACGCTTCGAATCATGTGTCCGGAACCAAAAGTTACCGATTACAAGCCGGCTTACGCCACTTTACGACCGGCCCGGCCGCACTGGAAACGGCGGCGGCCGAAGCCCGTTTCTATTTCGGGTATGGCACGGCTAACGCAAATATTGGCCGTGGGCATATCGATTTTGCCGAATCGATTGCCGCCAAACGGATTTTCGCGTTGTTTCAACAACAGTTCGATCGGGCGGTAATAGTAAGATTTGTGGGCTGGAGCGGCGGCCTTGACTAGCATTTCTCGCGAGCAGTTGGAGCAGGCGTTGCAAAAATGCGAGTCGGAGCCTATCCACCAAATCGGCCAAATCCAACCGCACGGGGCGTTGTTGGTTGTCGGTCTCGACTCGGAAATGCAGATCGTCCAAGTCAGCGCCAATTTGGATCGGTTTTTCGCGCGTTCTGCCGAACAAATACTGGGCCTGCCATTCGCCGAATTGTGCGGTGACAGGGCAGCCGAGCAATTGCTGGCGTTGGCCGATTCCGTCCGGGCCCGGAATACCGCCAGCGGCAAGCTGAACGTTGTCGTGGCCGGTTCGCCGATGGAGTTGGAGGCGCATGTCTATCCATGCAACGGCGGCCTCGCCGTCGAATTGATGGCCGAATCGGGGGAACGGCAAGAAGCGCTTTTGGCCGAGCTGTTACTGCAGATGCAGCATGCCTTGCTGCAAGCCGATAACGACTGCGAATACCAGCGGTATTTTGACCAGGTGGCTATATTGGTACGTACCCTGTGCGGATACGATAGCGTGATGATTTACCGCTTCGATTCGGAGTGGAACGGCGAGGTGATAAGCCAAAGCAGAATCGAAGCGGCGCCTTCCTATCTGGGGTTGCACTTTCCGGCCAGCGACATTCCTGCCCAGGCGCGCCGTCTGTATACTTTAAATTTGGTGCGCGTCGTCGCGGATATCGAGGCCGATCCGGTGCCGTTGTTGCCCGCCCTGAACCCCTTGGCCGGCGAACCTCTGGATATGACCTATTCGGCTTTGCGTTGCCTGTCGCCGATCCATATCCAATATTTGCGCAATATCGGCGTGAGCGCCTCCATGGTGGTATCGATCATGCAGAACGGCCGGCTTTGGGGCTTGATTGCCTGTCATCACCATGCGCCGAAACGGGTGTCGCTTGCCGAACGCGAGGCCGCGGTGTTCATCAGCCGCATGACCTCGGCGAAGCTTGCGGCCATCGAAGCCGTAGAACAGCACAACCACGTCACCAGCGCCAACCATTTGATCGGCGAATTGCTGAACTACATTTTTACCAGCCAGGAAGAAACGATTTTGCAACGTTTGTTGCCGGAGTTGATGCACTTGCTGCATGCTAACGGCGTGCTCGCTTTGGTAGACGGCCGGCGCCACAGCCATGGCCTGGTCCCTAATCCGGCGCAAATGGACGGCCTGCTGCAATGGCTGGCCGGCAAGGCATTTAACCACTCGTTCAGTTGCGACCATCTGGCGAAACATTTTGCCCCGGCGGCGGATTACCAGGACATTGCTTCCGGGTTACTTTGTACCCCGCTGGCCGCAGACGTCAACAACGGTATCGTCTGGTTCAGGGCGGAAAAACCGCGCACCGTGAAATGGGCCGGACAGGCCGAGAAAGGCCTGGTGGCGGACGAAGCCGGCGGCTATCGGCTGACGCCGCGCAAGTCGTTTGAAGTTTGGAGCGAATTATGGCGCGGCCGCAGCGCACCGTGGACCCATGTCGAGTTGGGTATGGCCAATATGTTGGCCGTGACGCTGCCGGAAGGTTTGGCGCAAAAAAGCCGGCTGGATCAGGCCTTGAAGGCGCAAAGTCTGTTGGATGCCGAATTGCGGATTGCCGCGACGGCGTTCGAATCGCAGGAAGGTATTTTGGTGCTGGATTCTGCGCACAACATTCTGCGGGTCAATCGGGCTTTTTCCCGGATTACTGGTTACCCGGCCGAGCTCGTGGTCGGTAAGGATCCGCGCGAGTTGAAGTTGGATATGCAGCACATTACCAATTATGCCGAGATGTGGGATGCGGTCGATGCCGGTGGTGCCTGGGAAGGCGAAACGCTGATTCAGGCCATCGACGGCCGCCTTTTTCCGGTTCATCTAGCCATTTCTGCCGTCACGGACCAGGACGGCAAGCTGAAAAATTACGTTGCCAGCTTTATCGACATTAGCTTGTTGAAGGCGGCAGCCGAAGAAATCGAGCGCCTGGCGTTTTACGACGCCTTGACCGGTCTACCCAACCGGCGGCTATTGCAAGACCGCTTGAAACACGCATTGGCAATCAGCGCCCGCAGCGGTCGCCCGGGCGCTCTACTGTTCATCGACCTCGATAACTTCAAGATGTTGAACGACACGCTGGGCCACGATATGGGCGATTTGTTGCTGCAACAGGTCGCCCGCCGGCTATCGGCCTGCGTGCGCGAGGGAGACACCGTGGCCCGTCTCGGTGGGGACGAATTCGTCGTGATGTTGACCGAATTGGGCGAAGAGAAGCATGATGCCCTGGCGCAAACCGAGATCGTTGCCAACAAGATTCTGGCGACGCTGACCAGTCCCTATTTGTTGAAAGAACATGAATACAGGAACTCGCCCAGCGTCGGCGCGGTATTGTTCCGCGACCACGAGTTCGATATCGAGGCCTTGTTGAAACAGGCCGACATCGCCATGTATCAGGCCAAGAAGGCCGGCAAAAACACGGTGCGTTTTTTTGATCCGCAAATGCAGGCTAACATCAACGCCCGGATGAAATTGGAAGCCGACTTGCATCGGGCCTTGGCCGAGAACCGTTTTTTACTGCACTACCAGCCCCAAGTCGGGAAAAATCGGGTGGTATTCGGCGCCGAGGTATTGATTCGTTGCCTGCATCCCGAGTCAGGTTTGATTCCGCCGAAGGATTTCATCGCGTTGGCGGAAGAAATCGGCTTGATCTCGCAGATCGGCCAATGGGTACTGGAAACCGCGTGCCGGCAGTTAAAACAATGGGAAGCCGACCCGAAGACCCGGCATTTGCAATTAGCCGTGAATGTGAGTCCAAGGCAATTTCGCCAAGCCGATTTCGTCGATAGCGTGGTGCAAATCTTGCGGGAAATCGCAATCGAGCCCAGCCGTTTGAAGTTGGAACTCACCGAAAGCCTGGTCTTGGACGATATCGAGGACACCATCGTCAAAATGCACGCGCTGCGCGGTTTTGGCGTGCATTTCTCGATGGACGATTTCGGTACCGGCAATTCGTCATTGTCCAATTTGCGCAAACTGCCGATTGCCCAACTGAAGATCGATCAAAGTTTTGTCAGGGATATTCTGGACGATCCCGACGATACCGTGATCGTGCAGACCATTATCGCGATGGCGAAAAACCTGGGGATGGAAGTCATCGCCGAGGGCGTCGAGACCGGCGCGCAGCGCGCCTTTCTGGAGCAGCACGGATGCGATGCGTTTCAAGGTTATTTGTTCGGTAAGCCGATGCCGATCGCCGATTTCGAGGCCCTGTTGCGCGGCGGTCTGCCGCAGGTCTGAGCAGACGGCGAGCCTGTGCCGGGTGGCGGATAGCGGACAAATTGCGATCTAGCAACTATGCTTACCCGACTTTATTAACCCTCGCCAGCCATGCCGCCGCCGTCTTTGAATAAAAAACTGACCGTCACCTATCGCTTTTGGAAAAAGTTGTTGGTTTTGTGTTTGGGCTTGCCGCTGGCTCTTCTGCTGGTTTGGGTCGGTTTGAGCAGCAACTTCTATTTGCTGGAAGTGTGTCTGGTGCTGTTCGGCGCCTACGTTTTTCGACAGTTTGCCGAGACTGTTAGCACTGGCGCGGTTACGTTCTATCCGGACAAAATCGTCAAGAACGGCTGGTTCGGTGCAACCGCAATTCCGACCCACGCCCTGGCCGTAAAAATTAACAAACAAGATGGCGTCGAATCTCTACAGTTTTTTCACGGCACCGACAAAAATAGCCGAGAGTCTATTCCCGTGGCGGGCTGGTTTCTGTCGGAAGAGCACCGACTATGGTTGGATTCCTACCGCCGCAATATTTATCGGATCGGCGATTTTATGCGGGCGCCGAGCAGCAACAGTGCCGCCTGCGTCGAATTCGAAAAGGCGGTGGCGAGTTTTCGTTTCATTACCATCCTGACGATCTTGTACCTGTTGGTCTACGTCGTCTGCGCCACTTACCTGTACTGGCATTATCCGGTCTTCAACGGTTATGCGCCGGCGGTGTTGGTTTGGCCGATTCGAGTATTGTTCGTCGTGGCAGCGTTGGCCGCGTACCCGCTGTTGCGTCTGCAAGCTCGGCTGCCGTTGGCCGAGCGCAATTACAACCAGCGCGTGCAACGCGGCCAAGGCCAGGCCTTACGCTCGGCCTTGCTGGCGAATGCCGTGGCTTGGTTGGGTCTGCCGCTGTTTCTGTTATCCGGCAACAAACTGGATTTTTACATGCTGTTGTTGGCCGGCGGCGTTTACCATCGCGATTTCTATCCGCGGCTGTCGGATTGGGAACAGTTGTTACAAGTCGCGCCGGCAACCCCGGCCGCTGTGCCGATTCCGCGCCGCTCGCTGCAGGTCTCGCTGGCTTTGCTCGGCAGCCTGTCCTTGGCCGGTTACGCCGGCCAGCCCGGCGATTTTAAAATTCGGCAGGATTGCACCGACGCCAACGGCAATCCGGTCGAATGCGACAACAGCCATAGCGGCGGCCACGGCGGCGGTTCGGGTTCTAGTTACCGCGGCGGCAGCGACGACGGCCATAGCGGCACCCGCCGCGGCGGTTTCGGCTCGTTCGGCGGTTCGCACGGCTTTTTCGGCGGCTGACATGCAGCGCCTGGAGCGGCAAGCGCGCGCCGACTGGCGGCAACGGCTGGAAGCGGTCGGCATGAATTTCCATACCATAGACGGCAACGTTTATTGGGACGAATCGGCGTGCTACCGTTTCAGCCGCAGCCAGATCGACGTGCTGGACGACGCCACCGCCGAACTGCATCGGCTGTGTTTGCATGCCGTCGAACAAGTCATCCGTCGCGACTGGTTCGAGCGGCTGCGGATTCCGCGTTGGGCCGCGCCCTATCTGGCCGCATCGTGGGAACGCGGCGACCCCAGTTTGTTCGGCCGCTTCGATTTGGCCTGGGACGGCAACGGGCCGCCGAAATTGCTGGAATACAACGCCGACACGCCGACCGCGTTGCCGGAAGCGGCCGTCGTGCAATGGTTCTGGCTGACCGATTGTTACCCGCAGGCCGACCAGTTCAATTCCATCCACGAAAAACTGATCGCCTTCTGGCAAGGCTATCGGCACAGCCACGCCGAGGTCTATTTTGCCGGCGTCGCCGACAGCGACGAGGATGCCGGCAATGTTGCCTATTTGATGGACACCGCGTTGCAGGCCGGCATTTGCCCGAATTGGCTGGCGATCGAAGACATCGGCTGGCACGCGGCGAAGCAACAATTCGTCGATTTGCAGGATCGGCCGATTCGGGCCTTGTTCAAACTGTATCCGTGGGAATGGCTGCTGCGCGAGGAATTCGGGCCTTATCTGCCCAAAGCCAATCCGAGCCTGCTGGAGCCGGCCTGGAAGCAAATTCTCAGCAACAAAGGCATTCTGCCGATCTTGTGGGAATTGTTCGAGGGCCATCCCAACTTGTTGCCGGCCAGCTTCGCCGATAAGCCCCTGCTCGGCGATCACGTGCGCAAGCCGCTGTATTCGCGCGAAGGCGCCAACATCGAAATTCGCCGCGGCAGCAGCGTCGTCGAATCCGCCGGCCTGTACGGCGACGACGGTTATATCTATCAACGTTACACGCCGCTGCCCGAGTTCGCCGGCAACTATCCGGTGATCGGTTCCTGGGTCGTCGCCGGCCAGCCGGCCGGTATCGGCATTCGCGAGGACAAAACCGAAATCACCGGCAACAATAGCCGGTTCGTACCGCATTTTTTCGTCGAGGACTGATTATGCCCACCATCGATTTAGCCGAGTTAGCGGCCGCAGCCAACGGCTTTGTTTTGCATTTTCTGGCGGCCGTCGCGCTCAGCGCGCTGTTCGGTTTTTGCTATTTGCAGATCACGCCGTATGCCGAATTCAAATTGATCCGCGCCGGTAAAACCGCCCCGGCACTGGCCTTCAGCGGCGCCGTGCTCGGGTTTGCGCTGGCCTTGGCCGGGGCGATTGCCAACAGCGTTTCCTTTACCGACATGCTGATCTGGGCCGGTGTCGCCTTTTTCGTTCAAACCTTGGTGTTCGTCGGCGTGCGTCTGGCTTTCGCCGATTTATGCGAACGCATCGCCGGCGACGAAATCGGTCCGGCGGTGGTATTGGCCGGATTTTCGTTGGCGGCCGGGGTACTGAATGCCGCCTGCATGAGTTACTGATGGCCGAGTCGATTGGGCCGCAGCGGATTTTGATCGTCGAGGACGAACCGGCAATTGCCGATACCTTGATTTACGCGCTGCGCCAAAACGGTTATCAGCCCGAACACGCCGATTTGCTGCAAACCGGCTTGGCCCGCTTGCAAGCCGAGTCGTTTGCGCTGGCGATCCTGGATGTCGGTTTGCCGGACGGCTCCGGCTTCGAGTTGTGCCGGCAATTGCGCCGGTTTTCGCAAATACCGGTGATGTTTCTGACTGCGCACGGCGACGAGATCGACCGCATCGTCGGCTTGGAAATCGGTGCCGACGACTATGTGACCAAGCCGTTCAGCCCGCGCGAAGTGGCGGCGCGGGTCGGCGCCATCCTGCGCCGGATGCAGCCGGCGCCGATCCAGCCGGGCAACGCCGATTTCGAGTTGGACGGTCAGGCCGGCCGCATCCGTTATTGCGGCCGCTTGCTGGAACTGACTCGTTACGAATATTTGTTATTGAAACTGCTGATCGAGCACCCGACGCGGATTTTTTCGCGCGAGCAACTGCTGGAACGGGTCTGGCGCGATCCGGGCGACGTGTTCGACCGCACCGTCGATACCCATATCAAAACCTTGCGCGCCAAGCTGCGCGCGATTGCCGATGCCGATCCGATCCGTACCCATCGCGGCCTGGGCTACAGCCTGGAAAGCCGATGAAATTGTCGGTGCGGCTGTTTTTGGGCTATTTCCTGCTGGTCGCGGTCACCGGGCAGTTGGTATTGCTGCTGGTGGTCAAGCAAATCAGCCCCGGCGTGCGCATGGCGCTGGAGGCCAGCCTGGTCGACACCGCCAACCTGCTGGCCGAACTCGCGGCACCCGAGCTGGCGCGGGGGGCGATTGCCGACGGCCAATTCGCCGACGCGGTGCGGCGCTACAGCAAGCGGCCGGTGTCGGCGACGATATTCGGCTTTCCGAAACAAAGTCTGGATTACCGGGTGTACGTCACCGACGCCGCCGGCATCGTCCGCTTCGATTCGGCCGGCAGCGCGCTCGGCGAAAATTTCGCGCGCTGGAATGACGTCTATCTAACCTTGCAAGGCCGCTACGGCGCCCGTTCCAGCCAATCAGACCCGGACGATAAGCGCAGTTCGACCATGCATGTCGCGGCGCCGGTGCGCGACGGCGAAAAATTGATCGGCGTCGTTACCGTCGCCTATCCGACCGCGTTGCTGCAACCCATCGTCGAAGCCGGCAAGGCCGCGGTGCAGCGCGGCGCGCTGTGGTTGTTCGGCGGTGCGCTTCTGTTCGGCGCGGTGTTCAACTGGCGTCTGACCCGGGCAATCGATTTGCTGGTGGCTTACGCCCGCGCCGTGACCTCCGGCGGCAAGGCCACGCCGCCGAAATTGCACAGCGTGGAATTGGCGACCTTGGCCCAAACTCTGGAAACGATGCGCCGCGAGTTGGAGGGCAAGCAATACGTCGAACGCTACGTGCAAACCCTGACCCACGAAATGAAGAGCCCGCTGGCGGCAATCCGCGGCGCGGCGGAATTGCTGGAAGACCCGTTGCCCGATGCCGAGCGCCGCCGCTTTGCCGGCAACGCCCGCGAGCAGGCGGAAAGGCTGGACCAATTGATCGAACGCCTGTTGGGCTTGGCGGCGTTGGAGCAACGCCAGCAGTTGGCCGAGCCCAAGCTGCTGGATTTGGCCGTGTTGGCGCGGGCCGTCGCCGCCGAAAAAGCCGCGCCGCTGGCGCAGCGGCAGCTCGGCGTCGCTTTCGAGTGTGCCGGCGAGTTACTGGTGCTGGGCGAGGAATTCCTGTTGCGCCAAGCCTTGTCCAATCTGCTGGATAACGCCATCGCTTTCGCCCCGGCCGGCTCGCTGATCGAAATTGACGGCCGCAGCGAAAACCAGCGCGCGCACTTGTGTATCCGCGACCACGGTCCGGGCATCCCCGATTATGCCTTGCCGCGCCTGTTCGAACGCTTTTATTCGCTGCCGCGGCCGGATACCGGCCGGAAAAGCACCGGTCTGGGCCTGGCCTTCGTCCGCGAAGTGGCCGTGTTGCACGGCGGCGAAATCAACGTTGGCAACGCCGAGGCCGGCGGGGCGAAGGCCGTTTTGAGCGTCCCGCTAGGTCAGAGTGCGCGTTAGCCTTCCCTGACGCGGAGCGGCTAACTCATATTAGTGAAGCGCTAACCGGGCGACCCGGCGTATGCCGGATTACGGTTCTTAACTGCAGTTGTCGGCTTCGGTAGGACAGGGTAGGCGTCAGCGCCCTCTGGCCCGGCGAATCCTTGAAGAATATGTTATCCAATTCACATAATCCGCTATTATTCTCGGCGATTGCCGCAGCGAATTCGGCTGGGCATGCCTATTTCGATTCGGAAAATCAGAACAGATGAAATATTCCAAAATGATGCCGCAACCGACTGCACGCGCCGATGTGCGGTCGACTGACAGCAAAGCGCCATCGGCCGATAGCCGCGTCGGCGAATCACCCTTATTGAGACATCCGCATCGGTTGGCCGCCGTTGGGCTGCTGGCGATCGCCAGCGTCCCGACTTACGCCGCGTCGTTGGATCAACAGATTCGCTCGCTGCTGGCCAAGGACGGCAACCAACTCGGTTGCGCGCAGTTGGTGGGCAGTTCGCCGCGCCAGACCGGCGGCGGTCAGCAGCCGTTGAATTTCGGTCCGCAATTGGCCAGTTTGTGCGGCACCATCCCGGCCGGGAATCCGCCGCCGGTAGGCGGTGCGCCTGGTGGCGGCGCGGCGGGGAGTTCGGCTGCCGGCGCGGCGTTTTCCGCCCTCGGCCAAGCCGATCTCGTCCTGAAAAAACGCCGTGGCCAAGCGGACGCCGGCCAGGATCTAGCCAAGGGCGGTGCTGCCGGGGACGGCGAGATGGCCTTGTTACCCGGCGTGAATCTGTTTTTTAATGCCGATTACCGGGCATTGGATCGGCGCCAAACCGAATTAGAGCGGGGGTATGCCTCCAACGAGGCCGGCTTCAGCTTGGGTATCGACACGATGCCGACCGACTGGGCCGTGGCCGGGTTGGCCGTCAACTATTCGCGCTGGCACGGCGACCAACTTAATGGCGGCGGCTTCGACACCGACTCCTACGGGCCGACCTTGTTCGCCTCCTTGTTTCCCTGGCAAGGCTTTTTCGCCGATCTGTCGTTTCAATACCTGCGCAAAGACGGCAGCAACGCCAACCGCCGCGATTACCTGCGCGAGGACAACACCAATTTCGGCGGTGCGATCAGCGGCACGCCCGGTGCCGACCAATTCGAGGGTAACCTGTCTACCGGCTACGACTTGACGCTAGGCGGTTTGACTCTCGGTCCCCGCGCCACGGTCCGCTACCGCCACGCGGCGATGGACGCGTATAGCGAGCAGGGTAGCTCCGGCCTGGAACTGCGCTATCTGGCGGACCGGCTGACCTCGGTGCAATCTAGCGTCGGCGCCCAGGCGTCTTACGCGATCAGTACTTCGTGGGGCGTATTGGTGCCGCAGGTCAACGCCGATTGGACCCACGAATACGACAACGGCCAACGTACTATTTATGTGCAATTCGCGCAAGATTACCGCGCGGTTCCGACCACGTTCGGCTTCCAAACCGACCGGCCCGACCGGGATTTTTTCCATGTCGGCGGCGGCCTGGTCGCGATGATACCCAACGGTTGGCAGGCTTACGCCAATTTCGAGGCCTTGCTTGGCCACGCCTATTTCGACAATTACATCGGTACGGTCGGCATTCGCCTGGGTTTGTAACAGACTGCGTCGGCGGCCGTTGCTGTTGCGCACCGCGCCGGCATTATTTCCTTGCCTTCTGAGTGGTTATATCGGTAATCTGGCCGCAATCCGTGTTCTTCGCCGTTTCCGGCAAACAGGGCGGCGGGGAGCGTGTTGAATTTTATGGCAGAGGTGAGCGAACGATGGCACAGAAAATTATTGCGGTGGCAGTGAATCAAGACGGCACGATTGCGGCACATGCCGGCCGAGCGGCGAAGTGGCAGGTGTTCGCCGCCGACGAATCCGGCGCGGAACTGGCCTGGACGTTGGATTTGACCGAGTTCGGCGGCCTGCACGAATGGCACGTGCGCGGCGACGGCAACCGTCATCCGCTGCATTATGTGGATGTGGCGATCGCGGCATCGGCCGGCGACGGCGTGATTCGCCGCTTGGCGGAACGCAATACCGAACTGGTCACCACCCGCGAAACCTCGCCGCTGCAAGCGATCGCGGCCTATCGGGCCGGAAAGCTCGCCGCCGGCCTGCCGCACGACGAACAGCAATGCCTGAAAGGCCATCACTGACACCGCCGATAGCCATCGGCGCGGCGGTGCCTGCCTGCGGCTGATGGGCATTTATCGGTTTGGGTTATTGCTTGTGGGAACCTCTAAAAATTATCCGTTCGTACTTCGACAAACTCAGCACGAACGGATAATGCTCTGATTCATAAAGGCTGCCGTTCGCACTGAGTTAATCGAAGCGCAATTTTTAGTGGTCCCCTTGTGTATATCCCTGCGTTCGAAGACTTCCCAAGCCAACTCCAATTCGCCAGACTCGGCGGCGGCCGATGACCGGTCGCGTATCGGCCAGGATAATACACTTGTCGTCAGTACTGTTTTATTAATTAAAACAATCAATTGAATGCATCGCGTATTGTAGATTTTTAATGCGCCGATATAGTGAAAGCGTGTTTTCGTTGCGACCGGCAAACGGTCTGGGAGGCCAAATGAAAATCGCTAATGCAGGAAATTTCGGTTTAACGATTGCGGCGCTGGCTCTGGCCGGCTTGGCAGGGGTGCTGCCGATCGATTTTGTGGTGCCCGCAGTATTGTTCGCGTCATTGGTGCGCGGTAGCGTGGTGTTGATCGAAAAAGCCATCGACGGCGCCGGCCATGCCAAGGAACTCGACCGGCACTGAGCCGGATCCGGTTTCGGCCTGGGCTTCGCCGTTTCGGTGCGGTCGACGCTGGCGGCAGGGCGGTTATGTTGGTGCTTGCCGAGGCTAGCGAGCTTCTTCGGTTCGGCTGATTGCTTACGGAACGGCGTGTTCGCCGTCCTGTTTTAGAGCGCGAACGCCGGCGTCAATAACCCAGGCGTTCGCGCCACCGGCGCAAGGCTCGAACTTCGGGCAGCCAAGAAAATGTCTCCAGCGACGGCTTTTTTTGCCGAATGCATCCGTCCGGTCCTGCCGAAGCTCAATGGCGTCGGCCCTTCGACGCGCTCGGTATCCCGGGGCCATAAAGGCTAAAGGCATATAAGTTTGGGATCAATAAACGGCCGACGGAATCGGCGCTGCCGGCGGCGAACCGGGATCGGGATTTAGCGGTATCCGGCCAATAATTTGGTAAATTCCGCGGCCGGCATCGGTTTCGCGAAAAGATAGCCTTGCGCTTCGTCGCAGTGGCATTCCAGCAGGTGGGTACGCATGGCTTCGCTCTCCACGCCTTCGGCAATGACGCGTTGGCCCAGCGCGTGGCCCATTTGCACGATGGCGTGGATGATCGCGTCGTTGGCCGGGTTGCCGATTTGGCCGACAAAGGAGCGGTCTATCTTCAAGCGGTCGACGTTGAATTTATTCAAATACGCCAGGCTCGAGTAGCCGGTGCCGAAATCGTCTATCGCCAACTTGATTCCTATCTGTTTCAGTTGGTTTAACTGGGCCAGGGTTTGCTCAACGTTCTCGACCAGGATCGACTCGGTCAGCTCCAGTTCCAAGCAGTGGGGCGGCAAGCCGGTGTTGCGCAGTACGTTTTCGACGATGCCGACCATATCGCCGCGCCGGAGTTGGAGAGCGGAAAGGTTGACCGCCGCGACGATGGGGCCGAAGCCGAGCGCATGCCATACGGCCGCTTGGATACAGGCTTCCTGGAGCACCCAATTGCCCAGTTCGGCGATCAGACCGGTCTGCTCGGCGATTTCGATGAACCTACCCGGGTAAACCAGGCCTTCGCGCGGGTGGTTCCAACGCACCAGCGCTTCGGCGCCCACCAACTTGCCGGTCGCCAGATCGATTTGCGGCTGAAAGTGCAGCACAAATTGCTTTAGAGCCACCGCATCGCGCAATTCGTGCGCCAGGCGCAGGAACTCGAAGCTGTTGGTGTTTAACTGTTCGGTGCAATAACGGTAGCCGTTGCCGCCGTCTTTTTTGGCCTTGCGCCTGGCCTCGCTGGCGCGCATGACCAGGCTGTCGTAATGGCCGCCGTCGTCCGGGTAAACGGCGATGCCGACCGAACACGACAGCGACAGGGTTTGCTCGGCGATCCGGATCGGTTGCCGCACCTTTTCGATGATGGTATCGACCACGGTACTGATGGTTTCGGTATCGTTGCAACCGGGAAGCGCCAGCAGAAATTCGTCGCTGCCGATCCGGCACAGGCTATCGGTATCGGCGATGCAGCTTTTCAGGGCGGTCGCGACCCGTCTGAGCAATTCGTCGCCGGCATGCAAACCCAGCGAGTCGTTCAGCAATTTGAAATTGTCCAGATCCAGGCTCAATACCGCAATTTTGCCGGGACGGTTGGCGGCCAGCGCGATGGCCTGTTCCAGCCGGTCCTTGAAGGCGGTCTGGTTCGGCAAGCCGGTCAAGATGTCATGGGTCGACAGGTACTGGATTTGTTCCTCGGCATTTTTCAGTTCGCTGATGTCGCTAAATATGCCGATGTAATGGGTCAATTGCTCCGATTGGTCGTAAACGGCGGAAATCGACAACCACTCAGGGAAAATTTCGCCGTTCTTGCGCCGGTTCCATATTTCGCCGCGCCAGTAGCGTTTGGCTTCGATCTGTTTCCACATCGCATGATAAAAATCGGCGCCGTGTTGGCCGGAGGAAAATTTGCTCGGCTTTTCGCCGCGTAACTCGTCGATGCTATAGCCGAGAATTTTGGTAAAGGTTTTGTTGACCGACAGAATCCGGGTGTCGGCATCGGTGATCATGATGCCTTCCTCGGAACCTTCGAACACTTGTTCGAACAGGCGCAACGATTCCTGCGAGCGGTTGCGGTCGAGCATGATGCTGACGATAGAGGCGCCGATCTCCAGCAGCCGTAAATGAAAGGGGCTGGGCGAGCGGTGCTCGAAACTGGACAGGGCAAAGGTGCCGATGACTTTGCGTTGCCGCGAATACACCGGTACCGACCAGCACGAACACAGGTTGAAGTTGTAGGCCAAATGCCGCAAATTTTGCCAGCGCGGATCGGTAAAGGTATTGCTGACGAATTGCGGTTGCTGGGTGTATATGACGTTGCCGCAGGAGCCGCCGCCAGGGCCGGGCCGTAAGCCGTTCAGTTGGCTGATGCCTTCCGGTGGAACGCTGGGCGCGGCCAGCACGTTGAGCACTTCGCCGCTATCGTCAAGCAACATGACCGATCCCACCGAATTCGGCAGGAGTTGCTCTTCGAGCTTGCAGACTTGGGCGATCACATCCAGATAACTGTCGCCATGGGTCACCGATTCCAATATCGATTGTTGCAGGCGTAGGATTTTCTCCTGCTCGTCGCCGGTCAGCGTGCAAAACTCTGCATTCGCCGCGGATAATCCATCGTTCAGCATAGTGGGCGCAAAAGGGGGCTAAAAAATCGCGAAGGCCGTAAAAACCATCTTTTGCATAAGTATATGCAATGTTCTGCGATGCGCTATCGGCTTTCCCCCGTCGGCGGTCCGCCGGATCGATGGCCGACGGCCATCTTCCCGGATGGTTGGCGAGGTTTCGGCTCGCTCTGGGCCTGCTCGCTGCAAAAAAAAGCCTCTATCAGGCAGCGATAGAGGCCGTAGAGTGCGCGGTGCAGGAGTTCACCGCTGTGAGCGACGGGAAGGTACGCGGACCGGGACGGCGGCGGGCTTGTAGCCGGCTAGATCATTGCCGCCGAAAACCGAGATAGCTTGCGAGAACCGGCCGAATAACAAATTCAACAATCTCACCATTGGCTTTGGGTCGCGGCAATTCGATAGTTTCATGGCAAGCTCCGTAAAACTGGGGCTGGGTACGGCTTTACTATAGCTCGGTTGTTATTATTTACAATATTGTCTGGAATTCATTGTTTGTTTCGTTATGTAGAATAATCACGGATAGCATTTGTCGGGGTTTATTGTTTTAATGTGAGGATTTATCGGTTGCGCGGCATGTGGCGGGAAACCAGGCTGGCAAAACCCGATCTTTCGGCAAGGCCGTCAAGTCAACAACAGCATGTCGCCTCGGCAGGGAATGCCGGGGGCCAGGAGCCGAGGGAAGGAAGGCGTTCGCGTTCTCGGTGGGGTGGAGTCGATTCGCGGACAACGCCGTTCCGGCTATGTTTGGCCGTTACAGCCCGAGGGCGCGAAATTCGCTACATATCCGCGCCCGTTGCCATACCCGTTCGAATTCTTCGGCCAATTGTCGGTTTTGCGGCGGCAAATTCGGGCTCCAGTGCCCTTCGTAGCGGTCGCCCTGCAGTTGGAACAAATAACCGCCACTGTCGTTGGCGATGAATGCCGGACGAAAATTCAAGTCCTCGGCCTCGACCGGCGCCCGGATCGAAACATAGGACGGTAGGCGTTGCGCTAAATCGATCAGCGGGTGCTGTTGGCCGCGGAGCGCTTCCGGCTCCTGCACGATAATGCGGATCTCGGCGCCGCGCTTGTTGCGCAACGCGAATTGTTTGATCGTCTCGATTAACTCCATTTGGCCGAACAGGCGGTAGTCCAGGTTGCGGCTGTAGATGCAGAGCAAGCGTCTGGCCTGCACCACCAAACGCAAGGCCGCTTCCGCCGCGGCTTCCGCAGTCTGTAGGCGGGCAGCGGCGACGCTCTCCGTCCCCGCACCGCCGGTCTGACGCGGCAGTGGCATCGGTGTCGCGATGGTCCGGCGTAACGCGACGTGCGGGATGCCGGCCTCAACAAACTCCTCGCCCACCGCCTCGAAGCCGTAGCGCCGGTAAAACCCGAGTGCAGCGGTTTGCGCATGGGCGCTGACTTCGGTTAGACCGATGTTGGCGGCCAGTTCGATCAAACCGCGTAATAGCGATGCGCCGACCTTTTGCCGGCGCCATGCCGGCAGCACGGCCATCCGGCCGATTCTGCCTGTAGTAGACAGGCGGCCGCAACCGATAGGCCGCCGTTCGCCGTCGCGAGCCAGGATATGTCGACAGTCCGGGTCCAAATCGTCGAATTCGATCTCTGGCGGAATACCTTGTTCGACGACGAAAACCTCGGTTCTGATGTACTGCAGATCGGTAAAATCCGTCGCGTAATTGGCGGGTTCCAGATAAAAACTTGGGATGTTCATGGCGTGCAATCGATCTCGTAGGTCGGTTGGGGCTGACGGGCTGCGGTATTCGCCATGCCCGGAACTCAAACCGGTAGCCGGTAGTTCTTGTCGCGGAACAGCGTGAGGCAGGCGTCGACTGCGGCGGCATCGTATAGCGTGTTGCGCTGCGTGGCAATTTCCCGTAACGCGGCGTCTATACCCAGGCTCGGCCGGTAAGGGCGATGGGAAATCATGGCCTCGACCACGTCGGCGATGGCCAGAATCTTGGCTTGCGGCAGAATCTCGGCGGCAGCCAAACCCTTCGGGTAGCCCGAACCGTCCAGGCGTTCGTGGTGTTGCAGCACGGTTTGCGCTATCGGCCACGGAAAATCGATCGATTTCAGGATTTCGTAGCCGGTTTGCGGATGGCGTTTGATCAGGCCGTATTCCAAGTCGTCCAGCCGCCCCGGTTTGCACAGAATTTCGGCCGGCACCTTGATTTTGCCAATGTCGTGCACGACCCCGGCCAAGCTGAGGCCTTCGATCAAGTCGCTACCAAGCCCCAATTCCTTTGCGATCGCCGCCGCCAGATGCGCAGTACGGCGTTGGTGGCCGGCCGTGTAAGGGTCGCGCATTTCCACCGTCGACGCGATTGCCGTGACGAACTTCAGCATGTTGGCTTTCAGTTCGGCAGTGCGTTCGGCGACCAAGCATTCCAGGCCGTGGCGCAGGCGCGCCATCTCCAGATGGGTAGCGACCCGGACCAGTAATTCTTCCCGTTGGTAGGGTTTGGTAATGAAATCCACCGCGCCCAGTTTGAAGCCGTCGACTTTTTCGGCGGTTTCCGACAGGGCGGTGACGAAAATGACCGGGACGTCGCAGGTTTGCGGATGACGTTTCAGGCGGCGACAGACTTCGAAGCCGTCCATTTCCGGCATGCGGACGTCGAGCAGGATCAATTCCGGCGGATTGTGCAAGGCCGATTGCAGCGCCAATTCGCCGTTGATCGCCGAGCGAACTTCGTAACCCTCCGCTTGCAAAAGCTGGGTCAGTAACTTCAGCGAGGCAGGGGTGTCGTCGACGGCGAGGATTTTTCCATTTGCTGGCATGAATATACCGAATGGCTTTACAAGTGTTTAAGGATAGCCGGATAGTCGAAGTTGTCGACCAGTTGCGCCAGGATTTCTTGTAGCGGCCGGTCTAGGTTGCCGATCCGTTCCAGGGCTTGCGCTATGCGCGGATGTTCCAGGCTTTCCAAGGCTGCTCTCAGCTCCCCGCTCAATTCGGCAGGCAAAGCGGCCAACATGTCTGCAGTCAAGGTTTCCCTTCGAGCAGCGGCGGTTTCAGTTCGGTAAACGAATTCGAGTCCCAGTTGTTCGGCCATACAGGCATAAATCTCCTCGGCCCGGTAGGGTTTGCGGATGAAGCCGTCCATGCCGGCGTGCAGCATTTCTTCGCGTTGTTCCATAAACGCCGATGCCGTCACTGCGACAATCTTGACCCGGTCGCCGCCGGGCAGTTGCCTGATGGCCTTAGTTGCCTGCATGCCGTCCATATTCGGCATGCGCCGGTCCATCCAGATCAAATGCGGCTGCCAACTCTTGAAAAGCGCCATGCCTTGCTCGCCGTCCTTGGCTACAGCGACCTGCATGCCGATGTCGGCCATCAACTGGCCGAGCAGCAACTGGTTTTCCAATTGATCTTCGACAATTAAGATTCGGTATTGCGGTTGTCCGGGCGCCAGCCCCACGACTTCGCAATACGGTTCCGGTTCCGGAGCGCAGCCCGGCGGATCCGCCATTTCCGGCAACGGCAAGTCGATGCGGAATAAGGATCCCTTGCCGAGGCTGCTTTCCAGCGTCAGTTGCCCGCCCATCAGTTGCACGAACTGGCGGGTGATGGCCAACCCTAAACCGGTGCCTTTGCTGTCGGCTTGCTCGCCGAGCTGGACGAAGGGTTCGAAGATATGTTCTTGATCGCTGTCGGCGATACCGGGACCGGTATCTTCCACTTCAATTAGCAGATGGGTGTGGCTGTTTTCTCGGGTACCCAGACGCAGCGTGACGCCGCCTTGCTGGGTGAATTTAAGGGCGTTGCCGAGCAGGTTGATCAAAATTTGCCGCAGACGCGCCTCGTCGCCGTAAATGAAGCGCGGAAACTCCGACGATTGGTCCACCAACAGCCGCAGGCCCTTGTCGTGCGCCCGCACCGACATCATGTCGCTGACATCGCGGATCATCGCCCCCAGATCGAAGCGGGTTCGCTCCAGTTGCAGGCGGCCGGATTCGATTTTGGCCATTTCCAGCACGTCGTCGATCAAACTCAGTAAATGCTCGCCGCTGCGGTTGATGATGGCCAAGTTATGTTGTTGGCTTTTCGGGAAATGGGGATCCTTTCGTACCAGGCTGGAAAAACCGAGGATGGCATTCAGCGGCGTGCGCAGTTCGTGGCTCATATTGGCTAAAAACACGCTTTTGGCTTTGTTGGCGGCTTCGGCCTGGTCGCGGGCGCGTTGCAGTTCCACCGGGCTGGGCAGTTTCAGCGCGCGCGGTATCACCCACCAGATAGCAAAGGCGGTGGCGACCGCAACCAGCGCGGATAATGCTTTGATGTAGGCGTCCAGCCAATACAGCGGGATCCAGACTGTCACGACTGATAGGAAGTGAGTCGCGGCGCAGGTCAGAATAAAGGTGATAAAAAATCCGAGGTATAACCAACGATAGGGCAGGTCTTTACGTTTCCAGACGAAATAGGCAATACCGAGCGGATAGGTAAAGTAGGCCAAGGCCATCAGCGCGTCGGAAACCACCATCGTCCATAGCAGGCGCGGGCTCCAGGCCAGACAATAACCGTGAGGCATGAAATCGTTGAAGCCGAACAAATCCGCCAAGCCTTGCATGGTGGGCGCCTCCCAAGTTAAAGCGGTTGGTTCCTAAGCCCTTATGGGTCGGGCAAGATTGGGCGAAATATTACCCTAAACTAGATAAGGTTTGCGAGCGGCTGGGTTTGGGGGGGCGGCTTCGCG
>NZ_JANIBM010000044.1 GCF_024505045.1 Methylomonas aurea
CGTGCAGGAGCTCTCGACTCTCAGCTAAGTCTCGGCGAATTTGCGCGATTTCATCATCGGGTTGCTCAACCAAACCCGGGGCTTTTTCGATTAGCGGGACGGGCACATCCTCGGCAAACGTGATCAGAATGCCAAATTCATGACTGCCCGGCGTCTGCTCAATCCGCGCCACTTTCGGTCTGACACGGCAGGTTATGCCATCAATGCACAAATCAAGCGAAACACCCGTGGCGGCGTTTAGATTTTCTTGCATCAACCGGAAACAGAGCGCTTTCAGTTCATTTCGCAATTCCGGCAGGCACAGGGAAAACACTGAGAAATCGGCGCTTTCTTCCGGCAAACCGAAAAAGCGGCGACCATTCCCAAAAAAGCGCACCGGTTCAAAACTATCATTAATCAGCACGCCAGCTGGCGCGTAATCCCTCAGCATTGCGTTAATGGCCTGCGCGGTCAGTGCCTGCCGATAATTTACGTTCCCCATATTTACTTTGGTTCTGTTGGCATCCAAGGCCACGTTAAAGGGCGAATAACGAAGTACATGCCTTGAATCCACGGCACGGCGGCGGTATAGCTTATTACTGCCATCCAGTATTTCGAACAAGGGCGAATTGAGCCCAACTGACTCTGATTTTCCCAAGAATAATAAGCCGTCAGGCTTCAGCGCATAATGAAAAGCATTGATTAAGTCCATTTGTTGCGCCGGTTTGAAATAAATCAGCAAATTTCGGCAACTCACCAAATCCATATTGATGAAGGGCGGATGATGAATGATGTTGTGCGTGGAAAAGATGCATAACTCACGGACAACTGGCTGAATCCGCCAACCGCCGCCCTCATTCTTGAACCAGCGTTGCTGCCGCTCAGGGCTCAAACCAGCCATCTCTCGGGATGTATAGACGCCGGCCCGCGCGAACTCAATCGCTTCGTCGCGGATGTCAGTCGCAAACACCCTTACTTCGAAAAGACTTAGCCTGTCTCCCAAAATTTCGGCCAAGAGCATCGCGATGGAATAAGGTTCTTCTCCGGTGGCACAGCCAGGCACCCAAACCCTGATAGAATCGCCGGCGGCTTTGCCGATGACTAAATTCCGTAATGCCGCCTCCAAGACCACAAAGGCGGTGTCATCTCGAAAGAACGACGACACAGACACCATGAAGCGGTGTTGCAGTCGATTGAGCTCTTCCGGGTGTTCTTTAATGAAGTCGACATAGCGTTGCAAGGACTCGATTTCCAGGCTGCGAAACCGGCGGAATGCCTGTCGGCGCAGGGTGCCTTCCTTGTAACCGTTAACATCCAAGCCGGTCGTATGGTGTACTAAGCGGATCAATTCGGCAAAGGCGTTGTCAGAATCCGTCACTTCATCGTTGATGGCGCAATCAATGTCATCGGTGTGATTCAGCCATTCGGCAATTTGCTGCGAACTGCCGACCAGATCGGCCTGGCCCAATTTGATCACTGACTCGGGCATCGCGCTATGCGCGGCATCTGCCGGGTTCTGCAGGATGACCAAGCCCTCCGCCGCAGCCACTGCCTCAGCGCCCAAGGTGCCATCATGTCCCGAGCCGGATAAGATAACCACGATGGCCTTTTCATGGCGAGTTTCAGCTATTGAACGGAATAATCCATCAATCGATGGTGCAATGGGTTGCCCGTCTTCAGACTGAGATACTATCAATCGGTCATCCGCCACCTCGATATTGTGTCCCGGCGGACACACAAAAAGGTGGTCTGGCACCAATTCCATACCATTCTCAGCCCAGGATACGGCAAGGTGACATTTACTCTGCAATATTTCTATCAGTGAACAGGGCTTATCGGGTGATAGATGATGGGCCAAAATATAGGCGAATCTGCCCCGCCGCTTCAATCCAGAAATAACCGGCAGTAAGGCTTGTAGCCCACCCGCAGAAGCGCCAATACCGACAACAGCACAATTTTGTAATTCGCTCTTTGGAGTCAATAGATACCCTTGAATTATCAATATACTTTTCCACAATCCTACCGCGAATTGAACTTTAGGCTAAGGAACCTCTGATTAATTACCGGCGAGCGATAAAATTCAGCAACAGTTTTGTTTTCTAGATAAAGAAATGGCCCCACCAGTTTGAACAGCAAACCCGGAATTTAAAGTGAAATCCCTGCCGTGTTTTAGGCGGCCAACTTGAGGATTGGCAACCCATCGTTATACGCCTGATGCAGCGTTTTTCGTTTCAAACTGGAATGCGGTCGTTCATGGTTATACCACTCGAAATAATCCAGTATTGAGGCGCGGGCTTGGCCGACGGAATCGTAGGCATGCAGGTAAACCCGTTCGTATTTCACGGATCGCCATAGCCGCTCGACAAAGACATTATCCCGCCAGGCACCGCGACCGTCCATGCTTAACTGACAGCCTTGGTTTTTCACCGCCTCGACAAACGCCTTGGCGGTAAACTGGCTGCCTTGGTCGGTGTTGACGATATCCGGCCTGCCGTAGTGTTTGAAGGCGTGCTCCAGTACGTCCACGGCATGGCAGGCTTCCAGGGTGATCGCGACCTTGGCGGCCAGGACTTTGCGAGTAGCCCAGTCGACGACCGCCGTTAAATAGGCAAAGCCCTTGGCCAGTGGGATGTAGGGGTGAGTAGACCGAGGGAATTTCACCCTCAGCCCCTCGCAGAACCGGACGTGAACCTCTCAGCTCATCCCGGCTCCCATCATCCAGCCATCGGGGCATAACCCGCTTCCCAATGTACGAATGCGTGTGGCAAACTTGCCGCCAGTTGACCCAGCGTTCGCCAAGCTCGGGTTTTATGCCGAACAAGTCTTTTGCATTTACGCATCAACCAACGCACCAAATAAGCATTCAGGTGTCGCCAAATCGAGGTCATAGCCGAACCGTAGAATCGACCATAATAGCCTTGCCATCCTCGAAGAACCGGGTTGAACATTTGGGACAAGTCCCGCAACGTCTTATCGCATTTCAACTGGAGATGCCAGCCTCGTATCGTTTGCCGCATGGCCTTAAGGGCATCACGACTGACCGCCGGCGCGAAGTTCACGTAAACACGACCATACTTGTCCACCGCTTTACGCGGCCGAAAGGTATAGCGGAGAAACGTAAACGCCGTGATCGGATAGTTTTCCTGCCGGTTAATGTCCTTGCAGTACACTATTCGCGTCTTACCGGGATGCAGTTCCAAACCGCATTCCCGAAAGCGTTCGGCGATTTTCCACAACGCCAACTGGGCTTGAACCAAGCTCTTGCAGTGCTTTTGACGCACGCCGCTTACGGTGGTTTGCCACCTGCTCCTGCAAGCCGATGGCGAGGGGCCTACCCTCATCTCTTACGCCGCTTGCTGCGGCACACTGATGTCCAGCGCCCAGACCTGATTGGCGCGGTGGATGGTCATGCCGCGCAGCAGGTAGGGATAGGTTTCATGGCCCGGCATCTTCTGGCTGGTATGGGGCTTACAGTACACTGCTTCGATGCCCATTTTCGTCATCAAGATTTTCACCCGCTTGCGGCCGATCGGGATGCCTTGCCGATTCAACTGATCCCGTAACTGGCGAGCGCCCATCAACGGGTGCTTCAGGTGCAGTTTGTCGAGTCGGCGCATGATGTTCAAATCGCATTCAGAAACCGGCTTGGACAGGTAATACACGCTACCGCGGCTGATACCCAATAACTTGGCCTGCCGACGGATGGGTAACTTCGATTAACGGTCGATCATCGCTTTGCGCCTTGTGCCCTTTGGGTATCAGCAATCCCGCGTTGTTGAGCGCGCACTCTACCCAAAGGGCAGCTGCCGACTTTACATTAGATTAGGATAGGCCGCTAACAGGCGATGGTGGCGGGACATGTCAACTCCAACTCAAATCGGTTTTGCGCAACGGCAATTCGCGCACCCGCACGCCAATGGCGGCGAAGATAGCATTGCACACCGCCGGCGCCAAAGGCGGCAACGCCGGTTCGCCGAGGCCGGTGACCGGGAAGTCGGTCTTCAGAAAATGCACCTCGATCTTGGTGGGCGCGTCGCCCATGCGAATCATCGGATAATCGCCGAAGTTGCTCTGCACGATGCGGCCCTTATCGATGTCCAGTTCCTGCAACAGCAACGCGCCCAAGCCGTCCACCACCGAACCCTGTACCTGATTTTCGGCGCCGCTCAGGTTGACGATTTGCGCACCGATGTCGGTCGACACCACCACCCGGTCGACCTTGAGTTTGCCATCCTTGGACACGGTGACTTCCGCCACCTGGGCGATGTAGCCGCGGTGGCTGAAATGAAAGGCAATGCCCTGCCCTTGCCCGCGCGGAAATGGTTTCTTGCCCCACTCGGCCTTTTCGGCGACGTGGTTCAGCACATGCTTCATCCGGTTCACGTCGTAAGGGATGCCCTGGTCGCCAGTGCCCGGTAAAAAGCCTTTGTCGCCAAGCAGTTCCAAACGAAACGCCAGCGGGTCCTTACCGGCAGCATGCGCCAGCTCGTCGATAAAGCTATGAAACACCCAGGCCAGCACATTGCTGCGCGGCGCCCGCCATGGCCCCATCGGGATGCCGCATTCCAACGCGGTGTGTTCGATCCGGCAATTGGGGATCCAGCGGCCCGGAAATTCGTCGCCGGATAAATTGGCGCCGGCGCCGAGCTCGACCACCGGCTTGCCGTCCTTGAACACCGGATGCGAGAAGGTGACGAAATGGTTGTGCCAGGCGCTGAGCCTGCCGGCGGCATCGATACCGCCGCGCAGATAGTGAAAGCCGCCAGCGCGATATTGGTCGTGTTGTAAATCGTCCTCGCGGGTCCAGGTTAGTTTGACAGGGCCGTTGACGCGCTGCGCGATCGCCGCCGCTTCGATAATGTAATCCGGAATCAAGCGCCGACCGAAACCTCCGCCGCTACGGGTGATGTGCAGGGTGATTTTGTCCTTCGGTATTCCCAAAACCTCGGTGACGATCTTCTGCCCGGCTTCCGGATTTTGGGTCGGCGCCCAGATTTCGATGTCTCCGTCCTTGACCCAGGCGGTGGCGTTTTGCGGCTCGATGCTGGCGTGGGAAATGAAGGGGTAGCGATACTTCGTCTCCACGGTGATTTCGGCTTTGGCCAGTGCGGCTTCAACGTCGCCGTCGTTGCGCAGAATTTCGCCAGCCGGTTGTTTGTACAACGCTTCGGCTTGCTTGGCAAAGCCGTGCCAGCTTTGATCGGCGACCGTGCCGGCGTCCCAGCTTACTTTTAGTTGCTTGCGCGCACTGAAGGCCGCCCAGGTCGAGTCGGCGACAATCGCCACGCCCGGCAGCAAGCCTTTCAGGTTGGCGGTACCGTCGATGACAAACGCATCGCGCACACCGGGCAGCCGCTTGATCTCGTCCAGATTGGCGCTGACGACCTTCCCGGCAAACGCCGGCGACTTGACGTACGTCGCGTACAGCAGACCGGGCAATTGCACATCGATACCGAACAAGGGCTTGCCGGTGACGACGGCCGGATTGTCGACGCCGCCGATACGCTTGCCGAGCAGACGAAATTCTTGCGGATCCTTGAGTTTGACCTGTTCGGCCGGCGGCACCGGCAGTTTGGCGGCAATTGGCGCCAGCTTGCCATAAGACAATTGCCTGCCGCTGGCGAGATGGTGCACGGCGCTGTCGCGGGCGACCAATTCCTCGGCGGGCAGTTTCCAGGTCAACGCCGCGGCCTGAATCAGCAAGGTTCTGGCCGTCGCGCCCAGCTTATGAAATTCCTCGTAATTGGTCGGCGTCGAGCGCGAACCGCCGGCGCTCTGGCTGCCGTAAATCGGATCGAGGTCACCCTGGACGATAACCACGTCCTGCCAGTTCACTTCCAGTTCTTCGGCAATCACCATCGGCAGCGAGGTTTTGATGCCCTGGCCGATTTCCGGCTGCTTGCTGATCAAGGTCACCTTGCCGTCCGGCGCGATGCGGATGAAGGCGTTGGGCCGAAATTCGCCGGCGTGGTCGTGCGGAGTGGATTTGGCGAGCACTTTGCCGGCACCGCTGGCGGCATCGAAGTAAAAGCCCAGTACCAAGCCGCCGCCGGCGATGGCGGAGGTTTTCAAGAAATCGCGGCGAGCCGGATTGATCGGCGTCTTGAGGGTCATACTGCCTCCTGCGCGGCCAGTTCGGCAGCGCGGTGAATGCCGGCGCGAATCCGCAAATAAGTGCCGCACCGGCATAAATTGCCATCCAGCGCCGCATCGATTTCCTGGTCGGTCGGCTTGTGCGACTTTTTTAATAGCGCGGCGGCGGTCATGATCTGCCCGGCCTGGCAATAGCCACATTGCGGCACGTCCAGTTCCTGCCAGGCCTGTTGTAGCGGATGGTCGCCGTGTTTGCTCAAGCCCTCGATGGTAGTCACCTCGCGGCTGCCGACTTCGCTAATCGGCGTAACGCAGGACCGGGTCGGCACGCCGTCCAGGTGTACGGTGCAGGCGCCGCATTGGCCGATGCCGCAGCCGAATTTGGTTCCAACCAGTTTGAGTTGGTCGCGCAATACCCACAACAGAGGCGTGTCGGCGGCGGCTTCCAGGTTTTTTGCCGTGCCGTTTATATTTATCGTGTATTGGCTCATGATGCCGAAGTACTCCGTGATTGTTATCGATGCCCGCTTCGGTCGGCGGTGTCGGCAGCGTTATGCAGCTTTTGTACCGCCTACGAAACGAACAGCATCAGCACGTAGAGTACGAACTTCACCAAACTGTTATTTGCCGGCCTGAACCTTAAATTGCTGACCTAACAACAATCGATGTTGACGTGTTGCTGAAAATACAGCAAACCAAAATCGAATTAAAATATTATTTTGTAAATTTTAAAACATTTTAGTAGAGTAAATTACATGAATTGGAATTTACTGATACTGAGTTTACCCACCGAAAATGCCACGTTACGAATGCGGGCCTGGCGTAACTTGAAAAGTGCCGGGGCAGCGGTATTGCGCGACGGCGTGTACTTGCTGCCCGAACTGGCCAACTGCCGGCAAACTTTGGATGGCATCGCCGCCGACGTGACCGAAGGCGGCGGTACGGCCTTGGTGCTGAATGTTGCAGAGCCTGAGCAAAGCGATTTCAAAGCCTTTTACGACCGCAGCAGCGACTATGCCAAGTTGATCGACGACGCCGTCGTCATTCGCCAGCAACTGACTACCGAAGCGGCAAACGACGCTCTGAAGCAAACCCGCAAACTGCGCAAGCAATACGCCCAAATCGCCGCCATCGACTTTTTTCCGGACTTAGCGCAACGTCAAGCCGACGGCGCCTTGAAACAACTGGAGAGAGCTATCGCCGCCACCCTATCTCCGGACGAACCGCAACCGGCGGACGCGGAAATCGCCCGCCTGGACCCGGCCGCATACCAAGCGCAACGCTGGGCCACTCGCCGCCGGCCCTGGGTGGACCGGTTAGCCAGCGCCTGGCTGATCAAACGCTTCATAGACCCGCAAGCGCAGTTTGTCTGGTTGGAAACAGCTGCCGATTGCCCGGCCAACGTCTTGGGTTTTGATTTCGACGGTGCTCGCTTCACTCACGTCGGCGACTTAGTCACCTTCGAGGTGTTGTTGGCCAGTTTCGGTTTGGAGCAGCCGGCCTTGCAACGCATCGGCACTTTGGTGCACTTCCTGGATGTGGGCGGCATTCCGCCGGCGGAAGCCAGCGGCGTCGAAAGCGTATTAAAGGGCCTGCGTGAAAGCATCAGCGACGACGACCGACTGTTGAATCTGGCGCAAGCGGTTTTCGACGGTTTGTATAGCGTATTTCAGACAGCCAACTCCACGGAAAACCGACCATGAGCGAACAATCAACCACGCCACCGGCTGCACCCAGCCTGGCCGAAGCCAGCAAATTCTGGCTGAAACTGGGCTTTATCAGTTTCGGCGGCCCGGCCGGACAAATTGCCATCATGCATCAGGAATTGGTGGAGCGCCGGCGCTGGATCAGCGAAAAGCGCTATCTACACGCCTTGAATTACTGCATGATCCTCCCCGGCCCGGAAGCACAGCAGTTGGCGACCTATATCGGCTGGCTAATGCACAAAACCCCGGGGGCGTTGATCGCCGGCGGCCTGTTTTTCCTGCCGGCGTTACTGATCTTGATCGGCTTGGGCTGGATTTACATGCGCTTCGGCGACTTGCCGGCCGTCGCCGGCTTGCTCTATGGCATCAAGCCGGCCGTCACCGCGATTGTGTTGTTCGCCGCTTACCGGATTGGCTCGCGAGCCTTAAAAAACGGCTGGTTGTGGGCGATGGCAGCTGCTGCGTTTGTCGCCATTTTTGCATTGCAACTGCCGTTTCCTCTGATCGTGATCGGTGCCGGCTTGCTGGGCGCCGCCGGCGGCAAATGGTTACCTCAGAAATTCGTATTGGGTGGCGGACATGGCAGCACCAAAGCGCATTTCGGCCCGGCTGTGATCGACGACGACACGCCAACGCCGGCACACGCACTATTCAAATGGGGCCCGTTCTACCGCCTGTTGGTGATCGGTTTGGGACTATGGGCGGCTGTAATCGGTTGGCTGTGCGCAGAATACGGCTGGCAAGGCAGCTTGACGCAAATGGGCTGGTTCTTTACCAAGGCCGCCTGGCTGACCTTCGGCGGCGCTTACGCCGTGTTGCCTTACGTCTATCAGGGCGCGGTCGAGCATTACCATTGGCTGACGCCGCAGCAAATGATCGACGCGCTGGCCCTCGGCGAAACCACGCCGGGACCGCTGATCATGGTCAATACCTTTGTCGGCTTCGTCGCTGGCTGGAGTCAAGCTTGGTTTGGCGCTGAATCGACATTTTTGGCCGGTACTGTCGCGGCCGTGGTCGTCACCTACTTTACCTATCTGCCCAGCTTTTTATTCATTCTGGCCGGCGGCCCGCTGGTGGAAACTACGCACGGCAACTTGAAATTCACCGCGCCGCTGACCGGCATTACCGCCGCCGTGGTCGGCGTCATCCTCAATCTGGCCGTGTTTTTTGCCTACCACGTGTTCTGGCCGCAAGGCCTGGAAGGACGCTTCGATTTATTTTCCGCAGTCTTGAGCGGCGCGGCGTTGCTGGCGCTGTTCCGTTTCAAGATAGGGGTCATCCCGGTCATCGCCGGCGCCGCAGTCAGCGGCTGGCTGTGGCTATTTTTGCACGCTTGGTTTAATCAATAAGGAGTAACGCCATGGAAACCGATACCTCTCGCCGCGAATTTTTGAGTTTGGCCGCCGCCGGTGCGGCCTTGTCGATTGTGACGCCGCAAGCCGCCCAAGCCGCCGAGTCGGAAACACCGATCATTGCGCTGCCCAACGCCTTTGCAGCCGATCACACACCGAAGCCGCTGGGTTTCGATCCGGCCAAATTGAACGGCCTGTCGGAAAAATTGATTCGTTCGCATTGGGAGAACAACTACGGCGGCTCGGTCAAGGCGCTGAATGCGGTCAAGCAAAAACTGTCGGTATTTCTGGAAGACAGCACGCTACCGCCTTACATCTACAACGACCTCAAGCGGGAGCACTTGCTGCGCACGGGTTCGGTAGTATTGCACGAGCTGTATTTCGGCAATTTGGGGGGATCGACTGCGCCCGACCCTGCGCTGAAAAATCTGATCGCCTCCGCCTTCGGTTCGTTCGAGACCTGGGAGAAGGAGTTTCGCCGCATCGGCGCCGGTCTGGGCGGCGGCTCCGGCTGGGTAACCTTGGGTTTGAACCTGCATACCGGATCGCTGGAAAACTATTGGCACTGGGACCACCAATACGCCCCCGCCGCCAGCCTGCCGATCCTGGTGCTGGACATGTACGAACACTCTTACCAAATGGACTATGGCGCCGCCGCACCGGCCTATCTGGATGCGTTCTTCAAGAATGTTCGATGGGAAACCGTAGCGGAGCGGTTGGACAAAGCCGTAAGGTTATTGGCAATTGTTAAGCAAATCAGTTGAGGGATGAGGAGTGATGTCGTGGATTGCAGAATAACCAGCTTTCTCAGTGCATGGAAAGCGTCTTTGACTTGCTTGTCTAATTTGAGGGTGTAATCCAGCTCTTTAACAGATCGACCTGTTTAATCTCGCTGTTCGATTCCACGCCGACGCGGGGGCGATGATTTTAGCCAGTTCTTCGCCCAGTTGGCGCATCTTGATAAGCGTGGTGTTGGGATCCGGTATGAAACAGGTCTCGGCCGTCTGGGCCAAGCGCACTAGTAACTCGAAAAACCGGCTGTCTTGATGAAAAAACGGTCGATTATTGAAGTTTTTGAACAATCTTAGAAATTACTGTCGCTCAAAACGGTAGTTTTTCAGAGGTTCCTTAACTTAATGTCGGGTGGGGAGTAGAAATGCCCTGAAATTTGCAAATTTGAGGCCGCGTCAATCATGCAAAATAGCAAGGCAACTTTCATCCAAGTTTACGGTCAATTGGATATTGATGTTGGTGAAAAAACCATTCAGTTCGATTAAACCGCTATGCACATCAACCCTTTTTTATAGTGGGCGAGGTCTTCTTGAAAATGTGTCAAGTATAAATTTAGGCGAATAGGCTGCAGACATGAGTAAGCATCAGCATTCCTATCAGGCTTAGCACATGTGATTTATATCGCCAAACGCATTTTGATACCTTTAAATTCAGTCGGTTTGTTAATTTAAAAAATAATTATTTCCGGCGCAAGCTTGATCCCGATATAATTGGGACGCTGGGTATTTTTGTATTTTTCAATACAAAGCTACGCGGTTCGTTTCTTAATCTTTTCGCCTGTCACCATTCACGCCTGAAAAGCGTTTTTGCCATATTTATGCCCGTTAAACCAGTTTACGTTTCCGCATGGAACGGGGCATCCATTAATCGCTACAAAGGAGGATGTTATGCTTAAAATAAAGCGCCTGTCCTTGGTTATTTGGATTAGTATTGGTATCCCACTAATACTGTATGCGATTTTTCAGTATGTGTTTCTCGATTTTTTTGTCGATTTATGGTGGTTCAAGGCGATCAAGTTTGAGTCATATTTTTGGCTTCGACTGCTTTATCGATTTATATTGTCTGGTCTCGTTACATTATTCTTTTTCTTCAGCTTCTTTTTTCATTTCTGGATTGCATCCAGATATTTAGGATTAAATCCGCCGGACGAGATATTAGACAACAGAGACAAACGCTTAAAATTCGAGCTTTTCGCCGTAAAATTTATCAATGTCGCGGTGAAAATTTACACGCCGATCTCATTGTTGTTAGCGGTCTATATTGCTATACCGTTCTACCATCATTGGGAAACCGCTTTACTCTATTTTTTCGGCGGTTCGTCGGGGGTAGTAGAGCCCGTTTACGGGTACGATACGAGTTTTTATATGCTCTCCTATCCTCTCTATCAATTAATTCAAAATGAGCTATCGGCGACTGCCGGCGTGCTGCTCTGCTTGGTGGGAATTTTGTATGTTCTCGAACATTTTCTTTTGCCTAATCAAGGCAAAACGTTTCCGTTGGGCGCTAAAATCCATTTGATTGTATTAATTGCTTCCCTCGCTTTATTTTTGGTGTGGGGTTTTTTGCTGGAGCGGTTCTCACTACTTTATATCGACACCCATGAGCCTGTATTTTTCGGCCCTGGCTTCGTGCAGATCCGGTACCAGCTTCCCTTGATTTGGTTGAAAATTCTCACGTTCATCGCAAGCGTGGTGACGGTTACCATTTTTATATTCTCGGAAAAGCACCGTAATTTAATTCCTCTGTCTTTATCGATTATCGCGTTTTTAAGTGTCATCGGGCTGCAAAAAATCCAGATAATTCCTCAGTTGATCCAGGAATATATCGTAAACCCCAATCCGGTAAGAACAGAAAAGCCATTTATAAAGCACAATATAGAAGCAACATTGGATGCGTTTGATCTTAAAAATGTTAAAACGGTTGAACTGCCCATTAAATTGAACGCAGTGGACGACATTAATGCATGGAGTACCCAGAAACATTTTGAAAATATTCCTGTTTGGGATAGAGAGGTGCTGATCGATACCTACTTACAATTGCAGTCAATAAGACCTTACTATACGTTTCTATCCGTTGACGAGGACCGCTATTTTCTGCGCGATCATACCCGGCAAGTCAATCTGGCGGCCCGGGAACTCAACCTGTCCAAACTTCCGACTGAAGCGCAAAACTGGGAAAACATCCACCTGCGCTACACTCACGGTTATGGCGGAGTCGTTACGCCGGCCGCCCAGGATGCCGATGCTCCCCTTACCTGGTATCTGCGCGATTTAAATCTAAGTTCGGACGTTGGTTTATCGGTGCGGTATCCGGATATTTATTACGGGGAAGAAAACTATACCTACGCTATCGAACCCAATAATCTGAATATTGTGAAAATTTCCGGCACACAATCCGGACCTGACGTGAAAAGCGTTTACAAAGGCGTAGGCGGTATTCCTATTTCTTCGCCTTTTAGAAAAGGATTGTTGGCGGTTTATTTTCAGGATCGAAACTTATTTTTTTCCCCAAACATAACCAGTAACAGCCAGATTTTGATGCGCAGGAATATTACTGAGCGCATTCAAGCATTAACACCGTTTCTACATCTGGATAAAGACCCTTATTTAGTGGTATCCAAGGAACGTTTTTACTGGATACAGGATGCCTATACCATATCCTCCTGGCACCCTGTAACCCATAAAGTCAGCGAAAAATTCCAAGGAGATGCGCAAGAATTCAACTATATCCGCAACTCCGTGAAAATCGTCGTCGACGCTCTGGATGGCGGTGTGCAATATTTTATTTCAGATCCATCGGACATTATCATTCAAGCGTATAACCTTGCTTATCCGAGTTTGTTTAAAAACTTGAATGAGATGCCTCCCGAACTGTTGTCGCATTTGCGGTATGCCAGGGATTTATATTATGTGCAAATGAAAGCTTATGCCAAATATCATCAACAAGAACCGGAATTGTTTTACCAGCAGGCGGAAACCTGGGAATTTGCCAAAGTCCGCGGCCAGCCGGTCACCCCTTACTACCAAACCATCGATTTTGGCCATTGTAATGGCAAAGAGGAATATGTCTTGTTGAATCCGATGACGCCCATCAATAGCCATAATCTCAGTATGATTGGAATGGCGGACACGGCAGATAGCACAAATTGCGATTCGGCGTATAAACCCACGATTACTATTTACAAATTTCTTAAAGATGTGCAAGTCAATGGGCCTACGCAAGTAGAATCGCTAATTGCTCAAGACCCGGAAGTTTCCGCGCAATTCACCCTATGGAATCAAGGCGGGACAAAAGTAAAATTGGGACGCATGGTTATCATGCCAATGGGAAACAGCGTTCTTTACGTGCAGCCGGTTTATATCATCTCGGTTACCAATGCGATTCCCAAGCTTTCTAAAATCATCGTTTCGATCGGCAACCGCGTCGTCATGGACACCAGTTTTTGGTCAGCCTTTAACCGCTTGAAACAAATGTTTGTGCAAAGTGCAGAGCTGGCCTCGAAAAATTGAACAGTGTTTGATCGTTGTTTTTCATAAGGGAACCTCCGCTGAAAATCTTGGAAGCGGAACGTTAGTGAAACCAAGATTTTTAGTCCCCGAAGCCGTAGCGCCGGGCGGGTTTTCGCAGCGAAGCGGAGAAAACCTGCAAGGCCTCGCGAAACGGCGTCAAGTCATGCGAGAGCCTAAGTTTCGATCCCCTTGTTGGGTCGAAACGAGGTGACGCGGAGAATCGGGGCCGCCGAAGGCATGAGCGGTCGCGTCCATTTTTGCTGATTTTTCGGTCAATGGAGTCCGAAAAATCTTTCGCAAAAATAGCGACTCTCCGGTTCGGAATAAGATTAACTAGCGCTGATACGCCATTTACTCCATCAGAACATCGATCTGTTTTATGTAGCGTCGCCATTCGCTTATGCCGTCGACATCCCATTGTTCGGGTAGCACAGATAAATTTAGCCCACCCTGCTCGGCACGGCTACAGGTATCCACCATCACCCGTTCGCTCCCCCAGGGCATGCCGTCAAACAAAATGGGCTGCGGCCGGCTTAAGCCAATCAATACATATCCGCCGTCTTCCGCTGGCGCGATGACGGCATCATGACCGTCTATTAAAGACTGTAATGCCTGGCGTAAATCTTCCGCGGTCAAACTTGGACAGTCGCAACCGATCAGCAGCGCATGCCGATAATCCGAAAGCGCGTCGGAAAAGGCATTATGCATGCGCTCGCCCAAATCACGCCCGCGTTGGACTGTCAATGTCAGCGGGTATTCGCTAGCGCATTGGTGGAAAAACGGATCGCAGGCATCAGGCGCGCAGCATAGCTTGACCGCGCACAACGGCAGTTTAAACGCCCGCCGCAATGTCATTTCAGCCAATTGCCGATGCGCGGCGGCAGCCTGTTCGGCGGACAACGCCGGCATCAACCGAGTTTTAACCTGCCCGGCGATCGGCGCCTTGCAGAAGATCAGCAATACGCTGTCGGGAAACAAAAGAGTATTCATAGGCGCATGGCCCAAAATGCAACATTCGGACGCAGATAACCGAACATCGGGTTTTAAGATAATTCCCCCATGGGCATAATCAAAGCAAAGTCCTTCAAACGTTTAAACTTTCCACACCAAACAAGCGTTGGGTGCACAATCAACGTTTCCGCAACGGCCGAAACGGCATCGCCAATAAATCCATAAAGCTCAACTCCCCGACATCTCGAAAACCGTTCAGGCCAATGCGCATTTCCGTTTGAACTTGCTGCGGTTGCCGGCAATAAGTCCTAAACAACCTATCCCACCAGGACAAGGAAAAACCGTAATTGCTGTCAGTTTCCGCTGGGCGGGCGGAGTGGTGAATGCGATGCATGTCCGGGGTGACCAAGAGGTAACGGCAATAGCGCTCCAAGCCGGGTGGCAGGCTGACGTTACCGTGATTGAACAAGGCGCAGCCGTTGAGGATGACTTCGAAGGCGATCACCGCCACAGGCGGCGCCCCCAAGGCAACAACCAGCGCGGTCTTGTACAGCATCGACAGCAATATTTCCAAGGGATGAAAACGTAGCGCTGTGCTGGTATCGAAATCCAGATCGCTGTGATGCACCTGATGCAAACGCCAAAACCAGCGCCAGCGGTGGGCGGCGACATGCTGGACGTAGATGGCTAAATCCAGCAGCAGCAAACTCAGCGCGATTGCCAGCCCGTATGGTAGGTGCAGGTTGTTGAACAAGCCGATCTGCTGTTCGGCCACCCAATTCGCCGCCAGCCAGGCCGCCGCGCCGATACTGAGCCGCATCAGCAAAACATTGAACGCCGCCAGGCCGAGATTGATAGGCCAGCGCCGGCGCCGCGTCATGCTCAAACGGCGCGTCGGCCGCCAAAGCTCCCAGCTTGCCATCAACGCCAAGACGATGGCGAACGCGCCGAAGCGCACCAGCATTTCCATCAGCTTCTCCCGTAGTAACGTAACGCCAGATCGTTCGGATCGGCGCCGAAAAAATACGCCAGCCGCAAGCGCCACATCAACAGGATGGTAGGCAAGACACCGTACTGTTGCCAGCGCCGCGCCGAGGTGACGACGCGGCTACCAATGCAGCAAGGCCTGCCCAGTTTCTTCAATTTTGCGCTAATGGCAATGTCTTCCATCAAGGCAATGTCCGGAAAGCCGCCGACCTCGGCAAACGCCTGCCGGGTGACGAACAGGGCCTGGTCGCCGGTGGCAATGCCGGTCAGCCGCGAACGCCAGTTCATCATCAAGGCGATCAATTTGAACACCGGCTGCGGGCTGTCGAAAGCGACATCGAAGCGGCCCCAGCGGTAACCCTCGGCGACAACTTGGTGAATGACCGTTACTGCGTCCGCCGGCAATCGGGTGTCGACATGCAGAAACAGTAAGCACTCGCCATCCGCTTCGGCGGCGCCCAGGTTCATTTGTTTGGCACGGCCGCGCGGGCCGTGCAACAACTTGTCGGCCAGCGGTGCGGCGAGCACCGTACTGCCGTCGTCGCTGCCACCGTCGACCACAATGAGTTGGCACTGCTCGCGCAACGCTTGCAAGGCTTGCAGCTGGACGGCAATCTGTCCGGCCTCATTGAGCACCGGAATGACGATGCTGATGCTTGGTCTCATGCGCCCCGCCGCCAGCGATGAAAGCGTTCCACCCAGCGCAGCAAACCTTGCGGCGCATGGGCGTGTTTCCAGACCCCGGCCGCGTACTTATTGGCTTCGGCCAGGGTCGGGTAGATGTGGATGGTGGCGAGAATTTTGTTCAAACCAATGCCATGCCGCATCGCCAGCACGAACTCCGCGAGCCGGTCGGCGGCGTGCTCGCCGACGATGGTCACGCCCAGGATGCGGTCGCCGTCGGGTAGGGTCAACACTTTGACGAAGCCGTGGGCTTCGCCGTCGGCGATGGCCCGGTCCAGGTCGGCCAGATCGTATCTCGCTACCTCGTAGGCAATACCTTTTTGCTTGGCGTCCTGTTCGTTCAGCCCTACCCTGGCGACTTCCGGATCGGTAAACGTCGCGCAGGGGATGGCCGATTCGTCGGTGCGGAATTTTTTAACCTCGCCGAACAAGGCATTCAGCGCCGCAGTCCAGGCCTGATGGGAGGCGGTATGGGTAAATTGGTACGGGCCGGCGACGTCGCCGACCGCAAAGATGTTGGGGTAATTGGTTTGCTGAAAGGCGTTGGTCTCCAGGGTGTTGCGCGGCGACAAGGCAATGCCCAGTTCCTCGGCGCCGTAACCTTGCACGGTGGCGGCCCGGCCTATCGCCACCAGCACCCGGTCGAATCCGATTTCGACGCTTTGGCCTTGATGCTCGGCAAGCAGCAGCGTCCGGCCCTTTTCCTGAACAAATTCTTTTGCCGTGTGGCCCAGCCGCACATCGATGCCCTCTTGTTCAAACCGTTCCAGCACAGAAGCAGAAACTTCCGGATCTTCTCGCAACAAGAGGCGTGGCGCCATTTCCACCAGCGTCACCCGGCTCCCCAAACGGACGAAGGCTTGCGCCAACTCGCAACCGATCGGCCCTCCGCCTAGCACCAACAGATTTTGGGGTTGGTCGCGCAAATCCCACACCGTATCGGAAGTCAGATAATCGATGCGCTCGATGCCGGCAATCGGCGGTACGAACGGCCGTGCGCCGGTGGCGATGACGATGGCGCGGGTGGTGATGGTCTTTACTACTTCGGCCGTCGTAACTTCAACTACCCACGGCGAAACGATTTTGGCCGCGCCCTGGATCACTTCCACGCCCAACTCGGTATAGCGCTCGATCGAATCGTGGGGCGCGACGGCGTCGACTACCTGCCGTACCCGTTCCATGACCTCGGCAAAATCGCAATCGGCTCGGGCGCTAGCGATGCCGTAAGCCTTGGCGCGCTTGATTTGAGCGAGGAATTTGGCCGAACGCAGCAAGGCCTTGGACGGCACGCAACCGCTGTTCAGGCAGTCGCCGCCCATCTTGTGTTTTTCGATCAGGGTGACTTTGGCTTTCAGGGCTGCGGCGATATAAGCCGTGGTCAGGCCGCCGGCACCGGCGCCGATCACCACCAGATTGTTATCGAAGCGGGCCGGCTTGTTCCAGGCCGCAAAGGCTTTGCGCTGTTCCAGGAAATCGGCAATGCGCCGAGCCAGCAGAGGGAAGACGCCCAAAAGCGCAAAGGACGCCAGCAGACCGGGCGACATGATGTCGGCCAACGTTTCGATTTTGGCCAGTTGCGTGCCGGCGTTGACGTAGACGATGGTGCCGGCCAGCATGCCGATCTGGCTGACCCAATAAAAGGTTTTCACCGGCATCGGCGTCAAGCCCATCGCCAGGTTGATCAGAAAGAACGGGAATATCGGCACCAGTCGCAAGGTGAACAGATAATAAGCGCCGTCGCGCTGCAAACCGGCTTCGATGGCTTGCAGGCGTGGGCCGAACCTGGCGCGGACCCAATCGCGAAACAAAAAACGCGCTGCCAGAAAAGCCAGGGTCGCGCCGATGCTCGACGCAAACGAGACGATGATCGTGCTCCAGAACAGGCCGAAAATTACACCTCCCGCCAGCGTCAAAACCGCGGCACCGGGCAACGACAAACCGGTCACGGCGATGTACAGCAGGGCATACAACATCGCTGCCAGCAAAGGCTGGCTTTGCCGGTATTGCTCGATGGCTACCTGCTGGGCTTTCAGGTTTTCCAAAGTGAGATAGTGCTGAAAACCGAAAGCAAAGAACAAGATCACTGACAGGCTGATCAGCAACGCCAGCTTTATTTTTGTTAGTTTCATGCGACCCTCCGGTAAATATGGCCGAAACCATTGCGGCCGATTTCTCTCAGACGCTTAAAGCGCCTGTGCAGCTACTGCCCTGTCCGGCGGTGCAACCGTAACAATGAGCGGCGGTGGCAATCGGCGCGTTTTGCAAGGTTGCAGGATTCAGCTCAGTGATATGTAGCCTGCCGCCAGCCGACGCCCCCAACGGCATGGCCAGCATCTGGTTGAAATCGCAGTCATACAGGTAACCCTGCCAGTCGATACTCAGCGTGGTCCGGCACATTAGGTTGTCGAGATTGCCGGCGCTGAAGTTGTCTTTCAGCAAATTCAGGTAACTCTGGAAACGGCCCTGGCTGACCAGCAAACTGCCGAAACGCTGGATCGGCATGTTGGCGAGGGTATACAGGCGGTTGAAAACGATGCCGTAGTCCTGTTCAAGATGCTGTTTATAGGCTTGCTGCAATGACTGTTGCTCGGGTGGCAGCGCTGCGCCTTGCGGGTTGTAGACCAGATTCAGTTCCAGGCTGCTGCCCGCTTGGCCGTAGCCCAGCGCATTCAAGCGCCGCAACGCCGCCAGACTATCCCTGAACACGCCCTTGCCGCGCTGCTTGTCGACGTTGTCTTCCAGGTAACACGGCAAAGAAGCGACGATTTGCACCTGTTGCTCGGCCAGAAATTCCGCCATATCGGTAAAACCCGGCGCTTCGAGTATCGTCAGATTGCAACGGTCGATGACCTCGATATTTCGGTCGCGCGCCGCCCGCACCAGCTCGCGAAAATCGGGATGCATTTCCGGCGCGCCGCCGGTCAAATCCAGGGTATGGATACCGGCCGCCGCCGCGAATGCCAGCACTTGTTCGATGGTCTCCCCGCTCATCAGCTCGCTGCGCTTCGGTCCGGCATTGACATGGCAATGCAGGCAGCTCAGATTGCATAAATAACCGAGATTGAGTTGCAGAATTTCCAGCGGCTGGCGAACAATGGCCGGGAAATCGCTATCGCTTAACAAAGGTCTGATGTCGTGCATGGTTAATCCCTGGAAAACCAGATGTCGCCGTAGTCGGCCGACGCCTGGCCGGCGCTATTGTCAGTATCGGTCATGATGGCGACGGCATCGATGGTGACGATGTCTTCGCCGAACAGCCGTTTGAAGTCGTCGCGCACGTTACGCTTTTCCGCTTGCCACGCGTTCAAAGGCGCTTGCGCGTCGCGCAAAGCCAGCATCATCGCCTTTTCGCCGGCAAAGGCATTGGGCCAGACCCTACCCTGTTCGCTGCTGCCGGCCCAGACGTAATTGATGGCCTTGGTTTGCCAAAACGCCCAGCCGCCGCGCACCACCACGTAGACCCGCGCCGCATAATCGTCGCCGGCCTTGCTTTGTTCATCGAGTCCGCTCAAGGGTTTGCCGACCCGCCACGACCAGTTCAGAAACGGCGTTTGCCGCAAATCGATGGTTTGCTCCTTGAACAAGCCCGAAGCGGCGGCCCGGCTGTCGGCATGCAAAACCGCTCGGCCCTCGGCGATCTGCAACCGATAGAGGGTTTCGCCCTTGAAGCGATGCGGCTCCCAGCCATCCAGACTGTTACGGCTGAATTCGCCAATGCCGATTACGTTTTCGGCCGCCGCCGGTTGCAGCGCTAAAAGCCACGGCAACAGCCATTGGCGTTTCAACAGCATGCCCCGCTGGTGTTGGCATCCGTTTGCGGACCGGCAGCGCAATCGAATAAACCGAAGTGGCGCGATTTGTCGCCCAACACCTGAAAATGCTGGCCGTAGCGGCTGCCAGCCAGCATGTCGGCAGTGTTGCCACATACCCGCAGCGGCCGGTCGGTCTCGAAATGATGATGGTCGTCCAGATCGAAACTATGCGGATGTTGTTCGATAGTGCCCAAATACATCGCGACCTGACCAAAGTCCTCGCAACGGTCTTCCAGCGGCATTTTGAATGCCCGCACGGTAATCGACTGGAAATTGACCATGCCGATCTTGGCGAATACCTCCGGATCGTCGAGACTGATCGGAGAGGCTTTGACGCTACGCACGTCCGGGCAACCCAGTTGCTGCATGATCCGCCGAAAATCCTCCCAATACAACGCTCCGCCCAGGCACTCGCCCAACAACACCGGATCTTGGCGCAAGGCGGGGGGAATGCGGCGGTCGGCGAAGACGTCGGAAAAATACAGTTCGCCGCCAGGTTTCAACACCCGAAAAATTTCCGCCAGCACCCGCGGCTTTTCCGGCGACAGATTGATCACGCAATTGGACACCACCACGTCGATGCTGTTATCGGCAATCCCCACCGTATGCAAGTTCTCGATATGGCCGTGCAAAAACTCGACATTGGCATAGCCGAAGCGTTCGGCATGCCAGTCGCGATGGCGAACGGCCACTTCCAGTTGCTCCGGGGTCATATCGACGCCGATCACCCGTCCCTGCGGGCCGACCAGTCTGGACAGCAAATAGCAGTCGCGGCCGGTGCCGCAGCCCAGGTCGAGCACGGTCATGCCGTCCAAGGCCGGCGGTAACGGCGAACCGCAACCGTAAAAACGCTCCAGCACTTCCGGATGCAGTCCGGCCAGCAGTGCTTTCAAGTGCGCCGGCATGGCGTCGATACTGCAACAGGCGCTGGTTTTCAGATCGCTGCTGGATTGCAGCACTTGGCTGTAGTAATGGCGGACCGATTCGCTGATTTCGATACTGGTAGTCATGAAAGTCCTCTGGGTCGGAGTGATAACTTAAGTTCGCCGCAATGGCTTTATAGCAAGCCTCTGCGCCGCAAGCGGCGATTGACCTGCCAATGATACAGCTTGGCCAGCAAGGGCCGAATGATGGGCAGGCCGATCAACCAGGCCAGCGGTTTCAGCTTCGGGACTTTAGCCATCAACAAAATGTACGCATCCAACTCGGAGACGATGCGGCCGTCCGCATCGTGCACGTGCAACTCCGCCAAGGCTTGTTGCGGATCGATGCCAAGTTCGCGTAATCGGTTTTCCTGGCCAGTTATGTCAAACCAGCAAACTTGTTCGTTGCTAGCGCCGGAAAGCTTTTGATAGGTATCGCGGTCGCGAATGCATTTCGGGCAGTCGCCGTCGTAATACACGGTCAAAGGCGAGCTATTTGGGCGTGAGGTTTCGGCCGGCATGGCAAATCTCACGTGACAGCTAACAGCCGTTCGAATCCCGGCAGCCAGTCGGAGAAATTGGCTACATAGTTGTAACCGCATACGGTTTTCAGGGCTTTATCGGCAACGATCCGGTAAATCCGTTGCGCTTGCTTGCGAGTTTCCGAGCCGGGTCCGTAAGGGTTGAATTCCAGGCCAGATGCGGTGAGAAATACGTAGTCGCAGATGAATAAGACGTCTTGGTAGATGTAGAAGGTAAATCCCGGCGTATGGCCGCCGACGAAGTAAGCCTCAATACCGCGATGGTTGAAATCGTCGTCGAAGCGCCGATCGATGTCGAATAAATCCACCAAGCGATGCTTGGCGTCCAGTTCGTGCAACCAAACCTCGACGTTCCATAGACGCCGGTATTGGTTGGAGGCCCCGAGAAAATGGTGGTGGGTGAATAATATGCTTTGCACCGGTGCCAGAGTGCGGTTGAACGCCGACGGCGAATCGATCCATACCGCACCGTCCGCGGTTTCGATGCGGTACGCGGCGTGCTCCAAACCCAGTCTCGGCACCGACAGCAATTGGCTGACCACGTCGTTTACCGGGCTGGCGGTAACGTGATAGGTTTTTTCGGCGTCATCCCAGGCCAGGAATTGATCGTGGCTGGCGCCGCAAAACGGGCAAACGCCCGGCATTTCGCCGATCATGTTGTAGCCGCACTGCAGGCAAACCCATTGGTAAGCTTTTTCAGGGAGGTCTTGGGTCGTCATGTCGATCTCCTGTCGGGATAAAGCCGGAATGTCTATTGGATCAAATCCGCCAGGGACGCGAAGGCGGATCGATTATTACTTTGACCGCTTGGTGGTCATTTTCTAGCGAACTGACGCTGACACCGATAGTTCCGGTCAACATGCCATCCCGATCGGCGCTGGGTATGTAACAAGGAAAGGCCTGTGATATTACGATTTTACTGCGCAGTATTGGGTTGAAATCATACGCTCGGGGCGAACGATGGCGTCGAATCCTTCGGCGCTGATCAAGCCGCTGGCGATTGCAGCTTCGCGTAGCGTACTCCGATTGTCCATTGCCGTCTTTGCAATATGGGCCGCATTGTCGTAACCGATATGGGGCACCAACGCGGTCACCAACATCAGCGATTGTTGCAGCAACTGCTCGATACGCTCGGTATTCGGCATAATGCCGACCAGACAATGCTCAGTAAAACTGGTTACGGCGTCGGCCAACAAACGGATCGATTGCAGGACGTTATAAATGATCACCGGCTTGAGGGCATTCAGCTCCAGATGCCCTTGCGCGCCGGCGAAGGTCACCGTGGCGTGATTGCCGATAACTTGCGCGCAGACCATGCTCAAGGCCTCGCACTGAGTGGGATTGACCTTGCCGGGCATGATCGACGAGCCGGGTTCGTTTTCGGGAAGTATCAATTCACCCAAGCCGCAACGCGGCCCGGAACCGAGCAGGCGAATATCGTTGGCGATTTTATTCAGGCTCACCGCGATACAGCTCAATACCCCGGAGATTTCCACCAGGGCTTCGTGGCTGGCTATCGCCTCGAATTTATTGTCGGCAGAAACGAACGGCAATCCGGTAAAACTGGCCACCTGTTCGGCGAAGGCCTCGGCAAAGCCAGGCTTGGCGTTCAGCCCGGTGCCGACCGCCGTACCGCCTTGGGCCAATGGGTACAAGCGTTTCAGGCTATCGTTGATGCGCTCGATACCAAGGCGGATTTGGGCGGCATAACCTGAAAACTCCTGGCCCAACGTCAACGGTGTGGCATCCTGCAAGTGTGTGCGGCCAATTTTGACGATGCCGTCCCAGGCCTCGGTCTTATCTAGCAAGGCCCGGTGCAGACCTTGCAAAGCCGGTAGCAGCAAATAGTGTATTTGTTCGACCGTGGCGATATGCATCGCGGTGGGAAAAGTATCGTTGGTAGATTGGCTGCGATTGCAATGGTCGTTGGGATGCACCGGTATTTTCGAACCCAATGCCCCGCCGAGCCGTTCGCAGGCTACGTTGGCAATAACCTCGTTGGCATTCATGTTGGACTGGGTGCCGGAACCGGTTTGCCAGATCACTAACGGAAAATGCTCGTCCAATTCGCCGTCTATGACTTTCTGAGCCGCCTCGGCTATCGCCTGGGCTATCGTGGTATCGAGATTGACGACTTCGACGTTAGCCAGCGCCGCGCAGCGCTTGACGATGCCGAGTGCCCGAATCAGCGACCTGGGTAATCGTTCTCCACCGATCTTGAAATGCTGCAACGACCGCTGGGTTTGCGCGCCCCAGTATTTCTCGGCCGGCACGGCGATTTCGCCAAACGAGTCCGTCTCTATTCTTACGCCGGAAGACTCCGTGTTCATATCGGGATCCGCCTATAAACTGCTGGGGTTCAACAACATCTTCCGCACCTCGCCGACGTGCGTTTCTTCCAGGGCACACAGGCGGCGCGCATATTCTTCCAGCAGCACATTGCGGCCATTCACCAAATCCAGCAGGCGATGGTATTCGGCCAAGGCTTGCGTTTCGTGCTCCAGCGATTCGCGCAGAATATCGCCAATGTCGTGACGGTGGGTTTCTAGCAATGGCCCGATCCCCAATGAAGGGTGTCCGCCAAAATGGGTGATCATCTCGCCGGCCTGATTGGCATGCGCCAAGGATTCGGTGGCTTGCGCACGCATCCACGAGACAATCGGAATGCGGTTATAGCCAAAGACCATCAAGGCATAGTGGGTATAACGCACCACCCCGGCCAACTCGGCTTCCAGAATAGTATTCAAAACACTGAGGACAGCATCCTGATCGATTTCGGTATTAGCCATAACGCCCCCTTTGGAATATGGGATGAAGCCATTCGCAACGTTGAAAACATCCGACAATAGAGGCAACGATAAGTTTGATTTTTTAACAAACTTTTGGGTTGCGGATAATTGCGATGGCTAACTCGCTGGGCCAGGCGAACTTAGTCGGCCGCCGTGAGTCTCCCGGAATGCGGCGATATCGCGCCGACACCTCTCCAAATGACAGGAGAATAGATCATGGCAAATTTCGATCCTTTCGGTGTAATACGGCCTTTAGGCCTGGCATCGGCTCCTCGGAGTATCTATTATTCGTTACCTGACCTGAATATTGGCAACGGAATGGATATTGCCCGGCTACCGTTCAGCATTAAGATTCTGCTGGAATCGGCATTGCGCCACTGCGACGGCTACCAAATCTTAGAAGAAGACGTACTCAAGCTGGCCGGTTGGCAAGCTCACGGCGACCGACATGAAATACCCTTCAAACCCGCGCGGGTGGTGTTACAGGATTTTACCGGCGTCCCCGCCTTGGTCGACTTGGCGGCAATGCGCGATGCGATCAGCAACTTGGGCGGCGACCCTGGCAAGGTCAATCCGTTGGTGCCGTGCGATCTGGTGATCGATCATTCGGTGCAGGTCGATTATTTCGGCAAGGCCAATGCTTTGGCGATGAACGAAACGCTGGAGTTTCAACGTAATGCCGAACGCTATGCCTTTCTGAAATGGGGACAAGCCGCATTTCGCAATTTGCGGGTCGTCCCGCCCGCCACCGGCATCGTCCATCAGGTCAATCTGGAATATCTGGCTTCGGTGGTGTTCCGCGATAACACCGCTAATGTCTGTTACCCCGATAGCTGCGTCGGTACGGATTCGCACACGCCTATGGTCAACGGTTTGGGCGTGCTGGCCTGGGGCGTAGGCGGCATCGAAGCCGAAGCGGTGATGTTGGATCAACCGATCTATATGTTGCTGCCCGACGTGGTTGGCATCAAACTAATCGGCGACCTGCCGCCTGGCGTTACCGCCACCGATCTGGTGTTGCGGCTGACCGAACTCTGCCGTCAGATCGGCGTAGTCGGAAAATTCGTCGAGTTTTTCGGCTCCGGCCTGTCAACGCTGAGCGTCGCAGATCGGGCCACCATCAGCAACATGGCACCGGAGCAAGGCGCGACGGTGAGCTATTTCCCGATCGACGCCGAAACGCTGGACTATCTGCGCCTGACCGGCCGCAGCGACGAACAAATAGCTCTGGTCAAGCGTTATGCCAGACAGCAAGGTTTGTTTCGCGACGAATCGACGTCGGCCCCGGAGTTCAGCCAGGTAGTCGAGGTTGATCTTGCCGCCATCGAACCGTCGGTCGCCGGCCCCAAACGCCCGCAAGATCGGATTCCGTTGAGCCGCGTAGGGCCGAGCTACCGACAAATGCTTATCGCACCGGCCGGCAACCAAGGTATCGGTCTTGCGGAAAGCGAATTGAATCGACAGGCTGCGGTGACAATCCGTGGCACTACCGAAACCATCAGCCATGGCGCCGTGGCGATTGCCGCCATCACGTCCTGTACCAATACCAGCAATCCCTCGGTCATGATCGCCGCCGGCCTGTTGGCTAAAAAGGCCGCGGAAAAAGGCCTTAAAGTCAAAAACTATGTGAAGACCTCATTGGCTCCGGGATCGTTGGTAGTGACGGACTATTTACAAAAATCCGGATTACTGCCGTACTTGGAACAATTGGGATTCTATCTGGTGGGTTACGGCTGCACCACCTGCATCGGCAACTCCGGGCCGCTGGATCCTGCGGTGGAAAAAGCCATACTCGACAATCATCTGGTGGCTTCGGCAGTATTGTCCGGCAACCGCAATTTCGAAGGCCGGGTACACCCGTTGACCAAAACCAATTATCTGGCTTCGCCGCCGTTGGTAGTGGCTTTTGCGTTGGCCGGGTCGACGGCGGTGGATATCAGTCGCGATCCGCTTGGTACAGGTAGCGACGGTCAGCCGGTCTATCTGAAAGACGTCTGGCCGAGCAACCGGGAAATCACCGATACCATCAAACAATTCGTCACGCCGCACATTTTCAAACAACGTTACGCCGACGTGTTTTCTGGCAGCCCGGCATGGCAACAAATTCCGGTGGCCGTATCCGAACGTTACCAATGGCAAGCCGACTCGACTTATATCCGTAAACCACCTTTCTTCGAGGGTATGACCAAGATAACGCAATCAATTGCACCGCTCACCGACTTGCGGGTATTGGCGCTATTCGGCGACTCGGTGACGACCGACCATATTTCCCCGGCCGGACAAATAGCCGCCGACTCCCCGGCTGCGGCCTATTTGTTGGAACACGGCATAGCCCGTAACGACTGGAATAGCTACGGCTCGCGCCGAGGCAATGACGAGGTGATGAGCCGCGGCACCTTTGCCAACATTCGCATTCGCAACCTACTGGTACCGGGCGGCGAAGGTAACCTGACCGTTCACCATCCCAGCGGCGACCGGCTCAGTTTTTTTGACGCGGCAATCCGCTACAAGCAAGCCGGTACGCCGCTATGCATTCTGGCCGGTAAAGAATACGGTTCCGGCTCATCCCGCGACTGGGCGGCCAAAGGCCCGTATTTGTTGGGCGTTAAAGTGGTGATCGCCGAGAGTTACGAGCGCATCCACCGCAGTAACCTGATCGGCATGGGTATCCTGCCGTTACAGTTTCTGGCCGGCGATACGGTAACTAATCTCCAGTTGACGGGCAACGAAGTTTTTTCTATCGATTTGAGCGACGCAATCACCAGCCGGGAAATACACGTCTCGGCCGCTGCCAAAGACGGTTCGACCATCCACTTCCGCACCATAAGCCGCGTCGATACGGCCATCGAAGCCCAATACTATCGGGACGGCGGTATACTTCGCACCGTCTTGAAAAAGTTATTGCAAACCGCAACGACCTAGACGCTACCGCCGATAACCTATTCCAGCGCCAGGGTTCCTTCGATACAGTGGCAAATGCCCACACCCGGCACTTCGAGGGTCATTTTAACTGCCAACGTCTCCGCTCCGCCCAAGCTGCCGGATTCCAGCGCTTTGTATACTGCGTGTTCGATCTCGCGCTGCGAGGTGATGCCTACGGTTTTCAGGTATTTCCTGATTTCCATGTTAAAGGTATCTTCGTTCATAGTGTTCCCCCCTATGTTTTTGTGTAGCCAGCATCGTTTAATGGCACCACTCAGCGAGTATATGGCATAAATGTTGACGCCGGTTGAAAATTGACCAGGGTTATTAACCTGTCCTGTCCAAAAATCAGTGTAATAAGAGACCGGTTCGTGATGAGATTTGACGCTTGCGGCTTTCAGAGAAAGCAAAGTTGGCTGGGAGTCAGCTAATTATTAAAGAACAGCCGAACAGTTCTGTTAACGATAACGGGCGGATTTGGCACACTTGCTACCGCCAGTTCTTCAGATTCATTGCCGGAAAGCTGTAATTGAATTCCGACACCTGAAAGCGGCCGTTCGTGATTGAGACAAACCGACCGATTCTGTTGAAAAACTCCCCAGATAATGTAACACGGCCTGACGCACGACCTGGTCCTTCCAGCCCGGATCGATGCTCGGGTCGCGGCTGACCAACTCTACCTTACCCGCCTGGATGTCCTCATACAGCCCCCGGCACCCGCTTCTCCCCATACTGCAGCCACTCGGCCAGGGTGACCTTGCCATCGTTGTCGAGATCAGCCTGCCTCTTCTTGTCGGCCTTTGGTTTCAACCCGTCTTTCACCAGCGCGTAGGTAAAGAGGCCATGACCCAGTTTATCTGCCTCTATGGCCACATCATTGGCTTGGGTGGCCGCCAGGATCCGCATGCCCTTGTCGTAGGCCAGCTGACCCAGCCCCCGGTCCCCCATCGGCCCCGGCTTGAAGCCGGGCGTATCGACACTGGCGGCCGAGTGGCAGGCATCGATCACCATCGCCAACTCACCGGCATCGACTTCGCGCAGCCACTCCGTCAGCTCTTCGCTGGAAATGAATTTCGGCAGGTCCTCGCGGATCGCCTTGGCCGTCCCCGAATCCGACGGCAGCAGATAGAACCGGCCATTGGACTCGGTATAGCCATGACCGGAGAAGGCAAGGATGACCACATCGTCCGGGGTCGCCTTCTTCAGCTGCTCGATAGCTTGGCGATCGATGCCCACCAGGCCCTTCAACCGCTCCCGCTCCGCTTCGCCTTTCCCGGCCAACAACTCCAAAATCGCCCGGATGTTGGCCTTGATCGCCTGGTTCACCGGGAGAGCAGAGGACGCACCATCTTGGGTCACCTGCGGTTCAGAAGCCATACCCGACAGCAGGGACACCTTCACCACCTCATAGTCCTTCAGATGACTCAACGCCGCCGCCAAGGCCTGCCCATCCTTCACTGCAAAATCCAGCTTGCGTTTAGGCTCATCGTAGCTGTCCACCCCCACCGTCAACACGTACGCCCGCGGCTGGCGCCGGGGAATGTCGGCCGGGACTTTGTAGCTGCCGTCCTCTGCCGTGCCGCTCTTCACCCGATCCTCGTTGAAGGCGTAAGCGGTGAACTTGACCGCCCGACCCTGGTCCCGGCTGGCCAGACGCACCGGGAAGGTGTGCGTCGTCTTCGTGGCATCCTTCGCCATCGGCACCCGGCTGGCCGCCCGCCAGGCCTCGAGTTCCTCTACCCCCTTCGTCTCACTTTTCGGCTCGGGCCATTGCCCGACCAGCTGGCCGTCACGGAACAGCCGCAGATCATATGCATCGGTCCGCGTCTTGCCGTTCTTCTGGGTGCTATCCTCCTTCGCTACCACCTCCACGTCCACCTCCACCTGGTCACTGGTGGCTCCCTGCCTGACCCTAAGAATTTTCACCTCGGGCTGGATCCGGTTCAGCTCCCCCAGCGGGCT
>NZ_JANIBM010000045.1 GCF_024505045.1 Methylomonas aurea
ATGGCCGGCGCGGCCTACCATGCACTGGGGCTGGCGGCCGGCGAGCGTTGCGCCGGCGTGCGGGTCGGCGGCCCGTTGCCGCCATTGCGAGACCGGCTGGAGGTGCGGGCGGCGGCGCTGGTGCTGGCCCTGTTGCTGCTGGTGGGAGTAAGCGAACTGTCGCTGTGGGTACGCCAAAGCAGCGTCGACAGCTACAAACAGCAGGTGGACGCCAGTTGGCAGAGCATCGACGAAGCCATCAAACGCATCAATGCCAAAACCGCCGAGATCGGCCAGATCAAGGACAAAATCAAAAGCCTGCGTGCCGAGCAATCGCGCCTGGAAAATCTGGCCCGCTTTTACGACCAGGATATCCCCGAGCGCATGTACTTGGTCAAAGGCGTGTTGGGCATGCTGCAAACCGTGGTCGACGACGAGGTGGTGATCGAAAAGCTGGACGAGCCGGACAAGTCGGCCGTGAAACCGGCCGCTGCCGCCAACCCTGCCCAGCCTGCCGGCCCGATGGACGCTAAACGCATCGAAGCCGAACATTTCGAGTTAGAGGCCTGGGCGCTCAGCGACAGCGCCGCTCAGACCTTTGTCAAGCGAGTCGGGGATGCCGCTGCCAACTGGGATTTGCAGGTAACCGAAGCCAAAGTGGCCTTCGGTAAAGGGCCGTTGAACAGTAACGGCTTTACTATCAAATTACGGCTGGTCAAATTGGCGGAACCGGACGGCAAAATCATTCGTTTATCCAATCCGAAAAGCTATGAAACTCCCTCCTTTGAGTAACCGCGAGCAATTATTGTCGGCATTGGCCATCAGCTTCATCGTGATCGGCGCGTACGTCTGGCTGCGCTGGGTGCCGGCCAACCGCGAAATCGGCCAGTTGCAGCAAGCGGCGGAAGCCACCGACAAACGCAGCAAAACCGCCACCATTCCGGACGAGCCGGACGAGGATATCGAGCGTCTGAAAAGCCAATTGGCCGAACAAGAGCAAGCGTTCAGCACACTGAAACAGCAATCGGAAAGCATAGAACAACGTTTGGCGCCCAACGATACGCAGTTCCTGGTCGTCAAAATATCCAACGTCGCGAGTGACGCTCAAATTCGTGTGCGTGCCAACGAAGTTTACCAAGCGGCAAACCCGACAGCCGAGGCCACACCGGCCGCAGCGGCGCCGGCGGCCGGCAAGAAGAACCGCAAGAACAAAGCGCCCGCCGCGCCAACAGCCCCGGCCGCGGCGAAGGAGGCGACGATTCCGCCGCTCAGTGCCGGCTGGATTGCGCGGATGTCGCCCGGTTCATTGCTGGAGCGGCCGTTACGGCGCCTGGAATTGGAAGGCTCGTACAAATCGTTGAACGACTTCATTCTGACACTGGACCGGCTGCCGTTTAAGGTAGCGGTTCTGCGCTTAAGCGTAAAACGCATGCCGGTGCTTTCCCTGCCCGGCTATCCGCAAACCCTGCTGGCCGAAGTCATTTTGGCCCTGTAAGCCATGGCGATCAACGACGAACAGTTACTGGACGCCGGCGTGCGTTGCGGCCTGATCGAGGCACCGCAGCTGGAGCGGCTGCGGCTGGAAGCCCGCCGTCAGCGTACCAGTCTGCTGGCGATGGTGCAGGCGCATTACCGTTTCCCGTTGGCGGCGCTGTACCGGGCAGTGGCCGAGCAGTACGGCATTCCTTATGTCGATCTGGATAAATTGCCGGTGGAAACCGCGCTGCTGAAAAAGATTCCACCCAGTCTGGTACAGCGCAAGCTGCTGCTGCCGGTCAAGGACGGCGAGCGCATCATGCTGGTCAGCGGCGACCCGGGCGACCGGGCCGGCATCGATTCGGTGCAGCGTTTGCTCGGCCAAGTGTTGCCGCTGGCGATGGCCGATCTGGCGCTGGTGCAGTTAAAGGTCAATCAGGCGCTGGCCGGCAAGGCCGCGCCGGAACCGGCCGGCACGGTATCGGCGGAAACAGACACCGATCTGGTAGCCTTGCTCGACGGCATCATCCGCGAGGCCTATTTCTACCGGGCATCCGACATCCATTTGCTGCCCGACGCCCAGGGTTTGCGGGTACGGCTGCGGGTGGACGGCAAATTGCGCGATTTTCCGATTGCGGCCGGCGCCGGGTCGGCAATGGCGCTGGTATCGCGGGTCAAGGTGCTGGCCGGGCTGGACATCGCCGAACAGCGCATGCCACAAGACGGCGGTTTTTCCTACCATCTGCCGCGGCCGATCGACAAAGGCTTCAACATCCGGGTGGCGACGGCGCCGACTCGCTTGGGTGAGCGCATCACCTTGCGCTTGTTGGGCCAGGAAGCCTTCGGTCTGACTCTGGCCGACCTGGGCATGATGGACGAAGACTTGCTGCGCTTTCGCAAAGTGATCCATCGCCCCTACGGCATGGTGTTGCTGACCGGCCCTACCGGTAGCGGCAAATCGACGACCCTGTTCGCCGCGCTGCAGGAAATCAATCGGCCCGACATCAACATCATGACCGTGGAAAACCCGATCGAGTACGTGATGCACGGCGTTTCCCAGGTACAGACCGGGCCGAAGATCAGTTTCGCCGACGCACTGCGCTCGTTTCTGCGCCACGACCCGGACGTGCTGATGGTCGGCGAGATTCGCGACCACGAGACCGCCGACGTTGCGGTGAAAGCGGCGATGACCGGCCACTTGGTCTTTTCCACGCTGCACACCAACAATGCGGTCAGCGCCGTGACCCGCTTGATCGACATCGGTTGCGAGCCGTTTCTGATCGGCTCGACGGTGGCGGCGGTGATTGCCCAGCGCTTGGTGCGGCGGCTATGCCGGCATTGCCGCAAGCCGCGCCCGGCCACGCCGGCGGAACAGGCGGAACTGGGCCGGGACGGCGAGGTGCAGATTTACGAGCCGGGCGGCTGCGTGATTTGCCAGGGCAGCGGCTTTCAGGGCCGGCTGGGCTTGTTCGAAACCCTGTGGCTGGACGAATCCCTGGCCCGGCTGGTGGCGCGCGGCGCCGACGAGGAAACCATCGAGGCCAGCGCCGGCGAGCGGCTGAGCTTTATGTGGGACGACGGCTGCCGCAAGGTGCTGTTGGGCATGACCACGCTGGACGAAGTGCGCGACGTGGCGGTGCACAAGACCCAAATCCCGCCGGGAGTGAGCTGAGATGGCCGACTTTATCTACACCGCATTGGACGAGCGCGGTAACGAGACCGCCGGCAAAGTACAGGCCGACGACCAGGGAGCCGCCGCCGCCCAGTTGCGCCAGCGCGGTCTGCGGGTCCTGGAATTGCGTCCGGCGCGCGGCAGCGGCGGCTTTTTGGGACAGGCCAACTTCAGCGACTGGCTGGCTTCGCAGCGCTCGGTCACCACCACCGCGCTGATTTTCTTCTTCCGGCAAATGAGTTTCATGCTGCATGCCGGTCTGCCGGTGGCGCAGGCGCTGGAACTGGCCCAGGCGCAATTAAGCAATCCGCGGCTGAATCTGACCCTGCGCCTGATGCTGAAAGACATCCAGGCCGGCCAGTCGCTGTCGTCGGCAATGAGCAAGCATAAGGCGGTGTTTCCGGAAATGGCCATCAATCTGGTGGTGGCCGGCGAAACCACCGGCGAGTTGGATCAGATCATGGAACGGCTGGCGGTGCATCTGGATAAAAAAGCCGCGCTGCGGGCGCAGACCATCAACGCCATGATTTATCCGGCCATCGTCGTGCTGGCGGCGATTGGCGTCGGCATTTTCATGGTGGTGAAGATCATTCCCAAGTTCAGCAAATTCCTGCTGGGCAAAGGCAAGGCGTTGCCGCCGTCGACCCAATTGCTGGTCGATATTTCGGACTACGTCCGCCTGAACGGCTTGTATCTGGCCGGCGGCGCGCTCGGTCTGGTGGTGCTGGTGTTGCTGGTTTACCAGACCCGCAACGGCCGGCTGTGGATCGACCGTTTCCTGCTGCGGGTGCCGGTGATCGGTTCGTTGCTGATCACCGGCTCGATGGCGCAAATGAATTGGGCGCTGTCGATTTTGTTGCGTAGCGGGGTGACGGTGTTCGATTCCTTGAAGATCACCGCCAACCTGTTGGGTAACCGGGTCTACGTCGACCAGTTGCAATACGCATCCACCCAGATTCTGGAAGGCCGCGACATCGCCCGCAGTATCGAGCATCCGCGCATGCCGCCGCTGGTGGTGCAGATGGTCGCGGTCGGCGAAAGCACCGGCGCGCTGGACGAAGTGATGCAGGAGCTGGGAATTTATTACGAAAAGCTGCTGGAAATTGCCATCAAGCGCCTGTCGGCCCTGATCGAACCGGCGATGATTCTGGTGATCGGCACGATGGTGGGGTTTGTCTATTACGCGTTCTTTCAGGCCTTATTTTCTTTGGTATCGGGGCGTTAAATGAAGTTGTCCAATTCAATCGGGCCGCTGGCCGGCTCTGTATTCTCGTTGCTGGCCGCAACCGTGCAGGCGTTGGAATCGCCGGCCGTGCCGCTGCCGGACAATCCGCCAGCCGCAACCGCGTTGCGCGATCCGTTCACGCCCAGCCAGATGATGTACGAGTCGGCCGGCAGCCAGGGCGGCAGCGCCGGCGCCTACGGCTTTTTGCCGAACCAGGACGCCACCAAGCTGCCCAAGCTGAAATTGCGCGGCCTGCTCAATCCGTCCGGCAAAGCCTTTATCGCCCTGCTCGAAGTCGGCGGCGTCGGCACCTTCATGGTACGCGAGGGCGACGAATTCAATTTCGACCCGTCGCAACCGAAAAACGCGATTCGGGTCAGCAAGATCACCCGGCTCAGCGTCACGGTGGAAACCGGCACGCTCGGTTCGATCCGGGTGCTGCGCTGACGGCGGCATTCAATATAAGCGCTTACGAAACAGCCAGCCGGCGCAGCTCAGACAGAACAGACCGATAAGCGCGAGCGGCCAGTATTGGTCGAGCAAATCGGCGGCTTGCAAGCCTTGCAGAAACACGCCACGGATGATGACCAGAAAATAGCGCAGCGGGTTGATCAACGTGAAATGCTGCACCAGCTCGGGCATGTTTTCGATCGGCGTGGCGTAGCCGGACAAAATCACGCCAGGCACGATCACCAGAAAACCGCCGAGCAGGCCCTGTTGCTGGGTCAGCGACAGCGACGAAATCATCAGGCCGACGCCGATCACCGAAAACACGTACAGCACGATCCCCAGATACAGCGCCGGCAGGCTGCCGAGCAGCGGCACCTGGAACCAGAACACCGCAAAAAAGATGCTGAGCGAGGCTTCCAGCACGCCGATGATCAGGCCCGGTATCGCCTTGCCCAGCAGAATTTCGGTCGGGGTAAACGGCGTGACCAGCAGTTGGTCGAAGGTGCCCTGCTCCCGCTCGCGCGCCACCGACAAGGCCGAGACCGTCATCGTCACCACCAGGGTCAGCAGGCCGACGATGCCCGGCACGATAAACCAGCGGCTTTCCAGATTGGGGTTGAACCAGGCCCGTACCACCAGTTCCGCCGGCGGCCCGGCCTGGCCGCGGCCGGCCGCCCAATCGTTATTGAACCGGCTCAATACCGAACGCAGATAACCCTGGGCGATCTGTGCGGTATTCGAATCGCGCCCGTCCAGCAAGACTTGCAGACTGGCCGACTGGTGCCCGCCGAGCAGATCGCGACTGAAATTGCGGCCGATGTGCAACACCAGCAACACCCGCTTGCTGTCCAGCGCGGCGGCGATCTGCTCCTGCCGGGTAATCCGCAGCTCTTCGCGGAAGGCCGGCGCGCCGGTAAAGCGGGCGATCAAATCCCGCGCCGCTTGTCCGCTGTCTTCGTTGTAAATCGCAATCGGCATTTGGTTCAGATCGAAGGTGGCGGCGTAGCTAAGCACGAACAATTGCACCAACGGCGGCACGATCAGCACGAAGCGGCTTTTCTTGTCGCGCAGCAAATTCAAAAACTCTTTGGCCAACAAGGCATAAATCCGCCACCACATCGCTTACTCCAAACGGCGCGGCGCGCGCCACAGGGCCAGGGCCAGAAAGGCCGCGGCCATCACCAACAAGGCCAGGGCATTGGGCAGAATCACCTCCCAGACGTCGCCGGCCAGGAACACGGTCTGCAAAATTGCAACGAAATAGCGCGCCGCAACCAGATGCGTGATCAGTTGCACCGCCGGCGGCATGCTGTCGATATTGAATATAAAGCCGGACAAGATAAAAGCCGGCAGAAAGGTGACGATAATCGCGATCTGGCCGGCGACGAACTGGTTTTTGGCGGCAATCGAAATCAACAGGCCCATGCCCAACGCCGCCAGCAAAAACAAGGTGCCGGCCAGCAGCAACACCCACAGCGAGCCGGCCAGCGGCACCTGAAACAAAAACACTGCCATGCCGATCGACAACAACATGCCGCCCATGCCCAGCAGGTAATACGGCAGCAGCTTGCCCAGCAGCACCTCGCGCACCGTCACCGGCGTCGAAATCAAAGCTTCCATCGTGCCGCGTTCCCATTCCCGCGCCACCACCAATGCGGTCAACAAGGCGCCGATCAGGGTCATGATCACGGCGATCAAGCCAGGCACCAGAAAATTGCGGCTGCGCAAGGCGCTATTGAACCAGATCCGCGCTTCCATCTGCACCGGCCGGTTTGCGGTCCGGCCGTTGCCTTCGGCGTGGGCGCCCAGCCATTTGTCCCACACGCCCTGGACGTAACCGGACACCAGCCTGGCGGTATTGGCGTCGACGCCGTTCAGAATAACTTGAATCGGCGCCGGCGCATTGGCCTGCAAACGCCGGGCAAAATCGCTTTGCAAATGGACGATGCCGTTGATCTGCCGCGCCAGCAAAGCCGCTTCCGCCTCGTGCAGATTGGCGAAATAGCGCGGCGCGAAATAGTCGGACTGCACGAAGCCGCCGGCAAATTCGCGCGCGGCCGGCGAGGTTTGCTCGATGACCAGACCGATCGGCACCTGTTTGGCGTCGAGCGAGACGCCGTAACCGAACAGCAACAGCAGGAACACCGGCATCGCGAACGCAATCGCCAGACTGCTGGGGTCGCGCCAGACTTGCAGGAACTCCTTGCGCATCAAACCGCGCAAACGCAAACCGAAACCGCTCATCCGCCGACCTCGCCGCCCGCTTCGACCAGCCGGATAAAGGCGTCTTCCATCGTCGTTACCGGCTCTGCGCCGCCGGCCTGGCTGCGCTGTTTGATCTCGGCCGGCGTGCCGGCCGCCAGAATGTCGCCTTCGCGCATGATCAGCAAGCGGTCACAGTATTCGGCTTCTTCCATGAAATGGGTCGTAACCAGAATAGTCACGCCCTGCGCCGCCAATTGATTGATCCTGGCCCAGAATTCGCGCCGCGCCAGCGGGTCGATGCCGGAAGTGGGTTCGTCCAGAAACAGGATTTCCGGCTCGTGCATCAAGGCGCAGGCCAACGCCAAGCGCTGCTTGTAGCCCAAGGGCAGATCGGCGCTGTTATGCTCCAGAAAGGCTTGCAAGCCGAACTGGCCCACCGCCCAATCGATCCGCTCCCGGCGCCGGCCCTGGTGCAGGCCGTAGGCCTGGCTGAAAAACTCCAGGTTCTGCCGGACCGACAATTGGCCGTAGAGCGAGAATTTCTGCGACATGTAGCCCAGCCGGGCTCGGGCTTGCGAGGCGGCGCGGCGCAAATCCAGCCCGGCCACCTGCAATGTGCCGTTGCTGGCCGGCAGCAGACCGCACAGCATGCGAAAGGTCGTGGTCTTGCCGGCGCCGTTGGCACCCAACAAGCCGAAGATTTCGCCGCGGCCGACCTGAAACGACAGTTTTTTCACGGCCTGGAACCGGCCGAACCAGCGGTCGACCTGATCGACCTCGATCACCGGAGTCCGGCTGCCGTCGAGTTTGGCGCCTGCGCCGTGAGGGTTGAAACAAACCGTCTCCGCATCCGCTAGGCTGCTGCGGCGCCGGGTCAGCAACAAAATGAAGGCATCCTCCAAACGCGGCGCTACCGGCCGGCTGACCACGGTTTCGGCGCCCGGAAACAACTTGGACCAATCCGGCCGGCTACCCGGCCTGACCACGGTGCGCACCGCGCCGCTTTGCACGACGCTGTCGACCACATCGGCATGCGCCGCCAAGCGTTGTTGCAAGGCCCGGTTCGAGGTGCGGGGGCTGGACAATAGGAAACTGCAATCGCTAGCCAGTGCGTGGAATGCGGCCGGCGCGTCCTGCTGCAGGATTTCGCCGCGATCCAACAACACCACGCGCTGGCAGCGTTCGGCTTCGTCCATGTAAGCGGTGCTGAGCAACACCGTGGTGCCAAACTCGGCCACCAGCGTGGCGATGATCTGCCATAACTCGCGGCGCGACAGCGGATCGACGCCGACCGACGGTTCGTCCAGCAACAGCAGCCGCGGCCGGTTCAATAAAGTGCAGGCCAAGCCCAACTTTTGTTTCATGCCGCCGGACAAGCGGCCGGCCAGTCGCTCGCCGAACTTGGCCAGATTGGTCATCCGCATCAAATCGGCGAAGCGGCTTTGGCGCTCGGCTTGCGCAATGCCGTAAAGGTCGGCATACAGTTGCAGGTTCTCCTGCACGCTGAGGTCTTCGTAAAGCCCGAAGCGCTGCGGCATGTAGCCGATCAGACTGTGCAACTGGCCGCCGGCCGTGACGCTATCCAAACCAAAGCTTTCGATGCGGCCGCGGTCGGGCAGCAGCAAACCGGCGGCCAAACGTAGCAACGTGGTTTTGCCGGCGCCGTCGGGTCCGACCAGCGCCGTGATGCCGCCGACCGGCAAAGCCAGGTCGATGTCGCGCAGGGCCGGGCCGGTATCGGCAAACGCCTTGCTGACCGCAGCAAAGCGCAGCGCGCAGGCACTAGCGGATTGGTTCACGGCCGCGGGCCGCAGCCCGGTTGCGCCGACGGTTGCTGCCGGGTATCGATCGTCACACTGACCGGCATCCCCAAGCGCAACTGGTCCTGGCTATCGCAGACGAATACCCGGATCTGGTAGACCAGGCTGGTGCGCAGTTCGCTGGTTTCGACGCTTTTCGGAGTGAATTCGGCGATCGGCGAGATATAGCCCACCCAGCCGGGATAGGCCTTACCGGGAAAGCTGTCGCTGTAGACGCTGGCCGGCGCGCCGGGGCGGACCTTGCCCAGATCGGTTTCGGCCAGATAGGTTCTGGCCCACAGCGGCTCCGGCAGGGCCAGGGTCAACACCGGCGTCTGCGGGCCGGCCATGTCGCCCGGTTCCAGGATGCGGTTTTGCACGACGCCGGTCTGCGGAGCGTACAAATGAGCATCGGTCCAGGCTTTTTCCGCCAGTTGCAGCGCGGCGCGGTCGGCCTCGACCTGGGCTTGGGCCGCCCGGATATCCTCGCGCCGCGGTCCGATCTCGGCCAATGCGTACTGCTGCTGCAAGGCGTGCAGATTCTCCCGCGCCGAGTCATATTGGGCCTTGGCCCGATCCACCGACTCTACGGAACTGAGTTTGCGCGCCACCAGGGTTTTCAAGCGGGCCAACTCCTTCTCGGCCAGCACCACGGCGGCTTCGGCGGCTTTGACGTCGTTACCGGCTTTGCGAATTTCCTGCGGCCGGGAGCCGTGCAACAACTTGTCGAGCTGGTGTTGGCGCACGGCCAGCGTCGCCGATGCCTGGTCCTTGGCATATTGAAAACGCTCCAGCGCTTGCGTCGCCAACAGCTGGCCGCGTTCGACCCGCTCGCCCTCCTGCACCTCGACCCGCTCGATCCGCTCCGGGTCGCGAAAACTCAACTCGACCTGGCGGATATCGATATTGCCGTGCAGCAGCAACACATCCGGATCGTTGCCGTTTCGGCGTCCCTGCCAGCCCAGGCCGATTGCGCCAACCGCGATTAACGCACCGATAATCGCCAACCTTCGTTTCGTCGCCACGCTCCGCTACCCGCCTGTTATCCTGAAGCCTGCAGTATAGCCAATGGCCGAGTCCAGGTTAAGCCGCCGAGGGGTTGTCCGCAGGCAACCGGCACACTAAGCAAGTAAATGGTAAGAGTTCAATTTAGGACGCCCAGCAATCACCCGTTTGAGATCAGTCTGACCCGCACTCGGGGAAAATCGGTATTTGGCTCGTGACGGCCAAGAGCGTTCTACCAAAATCGTTCTGTTAATAGCAGGTATTCACCAGAAAGCCGCCACTAAATGTTTGAGTTCGCCTCGACCATCTACTGAAATGATGGGGTGAGCATCATTGTTTGCCTAGCTTTGGAAAACAAGGACTATGGCGTTTCCAACCTTGTTCGTTATGTTCCACCCTTGCTTCCTTATTAGTAACTACCAGATCAAGCGGTATCTCAATTTGATCTCTCGAGAATCGAAGGGCCAAGTTCCAATGGCGACCGGCATCATTGAAGCCACGAACCGTTTCGTATATTTGAAAATACTTTGGCGAGAACCCCTTCTTTTCCTTTAGCGCCTGACTTTGGCTCGGTGTCAACCTGAAAACGTAAGGGCTGTATATGTTCATAGTTCCGAAGTTCTCAAGCTGGCATGTTCGGTAAAGGTTAATGACCTTTTTCTGCGCTGCCGTGAGGTCGAATACCAGCACTTCACCAGGGTAGCGCCCGTCGCGCAAAGGCAAGCCGTCAGCCCGTGCAGCCGCAGTAAGAACAAATACCGCAAGAAATAGATACGCGATTCTCATAATGTTCAACGTGGAAGTGAGGGCAGCCTATCGACTGTAGGGTTAGACCGCTCGGGTTCAGTAGCCATTGTTTTTCCTTTCTTTCCAGGATGACACGTTGCAACTGACCAACTGAGAGTGGTTTGACTTTTTCAATAGAGAAGCCGAAGAAGTTTGCGATCATAAACAACAGACCGAAGCCTTCGCTGTGAAATAGGTATTTATCTATTCCAAGGCAAAATGCTTCGCGTAATGCACCGTCGACACCTGCGAACCAGATACCAAACCGTTTTTGTAGCTCCTCAAGCCGCTCGCTCTTATTGTCGCGCGTAATTCCAAGATCACGCTCCAACAGCGTGGCGGCGGTTATCGGCTTTGCCTCGTTAATGCCTTGGCTCTCACGGATACAAGCAATCGACTCTGCGAGCATCCGCAAGTGTTTGCCGCGTTAAGCACCCTGCTATTTTTTCTAACGCCGGACCACACAAAACAGAGACGGGCTCTACGTTGTGTTGCCAACCGGAATATGACCAAACCTAATGAATCCGCATGTTTCCGGATTCGTCGATTTCAACCGTCGCATGCAAATAGCGTTTTTCGGCCGCCGCCGCTTAAACTACCGCCCGCAGTAAATTGCCGTAATACAAGTCGTTGCCGGTCTGGCTGCGCGCCCACAGTTGCCTGGTTTCGCTTTGGCCTTGTCCAAAATGCAGTCCGGCTGCGGCCAGCTCCTGCAGGCCGACTTTCGGCGAGTAGGTATTCAATATCAGGAAGCCGCCGGGCTGCAGCAGGCCGCGCGCGGTTTCCGCCAGCCGCGGCAACTGGTGTTCCAGCTTCCATTTCTCGCCGTTGGCGCCCAGCCCCCAGGCCGGCGGGTCCATGATAATGCCGTCGTAGCGCTTGCCGCGTTTCAGTTCGCGGCCGGCAAATTTCAAGGCGTCTTCCAACACCCATTTGATATCGGCCAAGCCGCTCAGCGTTTGGTTGGCGTTGGCCCAATCCAGCATTTGCCGAACCGAATCGACATGGGTCACGTCGGCGCCGGCCGCGCGCGCCACCAGCGAGGCGGCACCGGTGTAGGCAAACAGGTTAAGAATCCTGGCGCCGGGTACGACCCGCTCGGCGATAAAGCGCCAATTGGCCTGTTGTTCCGGAAACAGGCCGAGGTGTTTGAATTGGGTCAGCTTCAAATTAAAGTGTAGTTGCCGATAAGCGATGCTCCAGCTCTCCGGCGCATCGGCGCGCAATTTTTGCCAACGGCCTTGGGTCGAGGACGTTTCCACAAACTCCCAGTGCGCCAGTTCCCGCCATTGGGCCAGCGGCCATAGCGCGTCGGCGTCGGCGTTGATCTCGGGCCGGATGGTCACCACCTCGCCCCACCGCTCCAATTTCCGGCCGCCGCCGGCATCGAGCAATTCGTAATCGCTCCAGGCTGCGGCATATTCCCGCAAGTTTTCGGGCCGCGCTTCTCGCGCGCTGGCTTTGGGCCGGGCAGGATGCCGGCGGCGCTGGGACACGTTGGATGGGGACGGCATGATTCGGTCGGCGGGTCGGTTAGGATCGATCGGTTTAAATGCTCCGGTGCGGCGAAGCGGGCAACGGCTATTCTATCGCGGAGGCCGCGAAAAATAAGCCGGTACCTAACCTATGGCGTTAAGTTATTAACCCGGCCCTATTTAACACTGGCATTCCGTTCGTACGCTCTTGGGCATAAAGGCTGAGCCGTTCGGCTGAGTTCAGGACAGGCTTGTCGAAGCCTGATATGGAGCGCCCTTCGACAAGCTCAGGACGAACGGTATTTAATGGCCGGGTTAATAAGCCGTTCGGGCGAGCCTGTCGAACCATGATCGGCTCTTGTGCCCTTGGCTATAACCATTCACCCCTCGACACGCTCTGTACCCACCGGGCATAAAGGCGAACGGTTAAACCTTAAGGGAGCACTGGGTACCTAACCCGGCACGAATGCCGTTAGGCGCAACTTTCGCCGGCGCTTTGTCAGGCTTCGCCCGCATTTGTAATACGTGTCACCAAATCTTCATCGAACAATCACAACTCCATCACAAAACATCCCTATTGTGCGCGGCGTGCCGGCCACTAACGGACTGTTGCGGCACACCCAATATGATTTTTGTTTCGTGGCGAGGCGATCGGACGAACCTTTGTTGTTGCAGTGTCCCCCATTCGCTGCGACGGCCGCCACTAAGCACTAACCCGCAATCGGAGCCGCTCAAATGTTCAACCGAAAATTTCTTCGCCAGGCAGTGTTACTGTCGGCGCTATCCGCCAATGCCGGCGCCGCGGCGCTGGATGCCGACGGCCAATGGCATCCGTTCGACGTCGACGATACTGTCTCGGCATCTGCCGGTCTGGAGTGGATAGACCTGGACGGCAACGCCCTGAGTTTCGACTTTACCCTGACCGGCTCGGCAATTTTAACAATCGTCGACAGCGGCTTTGCCGGCGACCGTTTCGACGTGTTCAACGGCAATCTGCTGCTGGGCCAGACCTCGGCGGCCAGCAATAATTACCCCGACTCGCTGGGCCTGGATTTCGACGCAGCCTTTGCCGACAACCGTTACAGCCGCGGCGTATTCCTGCTGGGGCCGGGCAGTTACCGTATCAGCGGCTTGCTGAGCCAATCGGCGTTGGACGACAGCGCCGGCGCCATCAACGCCACGGTCGGCGCGATCAGCCTGACCGCCGTGCCGTTACCGGCCGCCGCCTGGTTGTATCTGGCCGGAACCGGCCTGATGGGCTTGACCGCCCGCCGCCAATCCAAATCCGGAGTTTAACCGCATGAATCTGCATACCTTAGCCGGCGCCTTCGCCTTGGGCCTGGGCACCGCAACCGCCCAAGCGGTAACCACCATGCCGGCCACGACGATCAAAATCGTCGCCTTCAACGATTTCCACGGCCAACTGGAATCGCCGGGCAATTTCCGCAACCAGCCGACCGATGCGGCCTCGACCATCCCGGTCGGCGGCGTCGATTGGATGGCCGGCTACGTGGCCGACCTGAAAGCGCAAAACCCCAGCACCATCGTCGTCTCGGCCGGCGACATCATCGGCGCCACGCCGCTGGTTTCGGCACTGTTCCATGACGAGCCGACCATCGAAACCATGAACCGGCTGGGCCTGGAATTCAACGCGGTCGGCAACCACGAATTCGACGAAGGCAAGGACGAATTGAAGCGAATGCAAAGCGGCGGCTGCCATCCCACCGATCCGAATAGCTGCAAAGGCGCCGAAGTCGGTACGCCGGTGCCGTTCGAAGGCGCCAAATTCAAATTCCTGGCCGCCAACGTGGTCGAAACCGCCAGCGGCAAAACCCTGTTTCCGCAATATGCGATAAAAGTAGTCGGCGGCGTCCGGGTCGGCTTCATCGGGATGACCTTGAAAGAAACCCCGACCATCGTCACCCCCACCGGCGTTGCCGGCCTGAGCTTTACCGACGAAGCCGCCACCGTCAACGCGTTGATCCCGAAACTGCGCGCCCGCGGCGTCGAAGCGGTAGTGGTGTTGATCCACCAAGGCGGTACGATTCCGGTCACCCAAAGCGTCGCGACGATCAACAACTGCGACGGCGGCCTGGTCGGTTCGCCGATCAAAACCATCGTCAACCAACTGGACGACGCAGTGGACTTGGTGATTTCCGGCCACACTCACCAAGCCTATAACTGCCAAATCGCCAACAAAGCCGGCCGTTCGATTTCGGTGACCAGCGCCAACTCGCAAGGCCGGGTATTGACCGACATCGACGTCACGATCGACACCCGGACCGGCGAAGTCAGCGCGGTCAGTGCCGAGAACATCGCGGTCGTGCGCAATAATTCGGCCATCACGCCGAATGCCGGCATCAAAACCATCGTCGACAACTACAAAGCGCTGGCCACGCCGATCGCCAACCGGGTGATCGGAACCATCAGCGCGGCGATTACCCGCACCGCAACGGCTGCCGGCGAATCCGCGCTGGGCGACGTGATCGCCGACGCCCAATTGGCAGCGACCAGCCCGGCCGGTTTCGGCAACGCCGTAGTCTCGTTCATGAATCCGGGCGGTATCCGTGCCGATTTGACTTATCCCGGCAGCAGCGCCGGCGAAGGCGACGGCAAGGTCACTTATGCCGAAGCCTTTACCGTGCAACCGTTCGGCAACACCTTGGTGACATTGACCCTGACCGGCGCCCAAATCCACACTTTGCTGGAACAGCAATTCACCGGTTGCACCGCGGGTTACCCGGCCGGCGCGCCGGCTAGCGGCCAGCCGTTCAACCGGATCATGCAAGTTTCGGGAGGTTTTAGTTACGAGTGGTCGGAAAAAGGCACACCGTGCGATAACGTCGATCCGGCCAGCATCAAAATCAACGGCGTCGTGGTCGAGCCGGCCGCCAGCTACCGGATTACCGTCAACAACTTCATGGCCGACGGCGGCGACCAATATTACGTGTTGACTCAAGGCACTAACCGCTTGGGCGGCGCCTTGGATTTGGACGCCCTGGAAAGCTACTTCCTCGCCAACGGCAGCGTCAACCCCGGCCCACGCAACCGGATCTTGTTGGCGCCGGCACCTTAAAGTTTTAGGCTAAAGCTCTGCAGCACTTTGCCCGCCGGTAGGCTTACGGCGGGCTTTTTTTTGCAATGTGCATTCTAAGGCTGGATAGCCCAACGCCCACCCGCAGCGATGATTACCCGAGTAGTGCAATACAGGGTTGACACGTTACCTGATTCGCAAGGGCTGATTCGTGCAAACTACAGTTGGAATTCAACGACGGCCGCTGTGGTCGAGCTCGCGAATTTAGCTCAGTCAATTCAATGGATGACATTCCAGCTTTTGCTTACGCGAATGAGTAAAACGGCCCGTTGCGGACTATCGCCTAATCTGATTCAATGGCCTCCACCTGATGTTTACCAGTCATACCTACTAGGTTCCGATGATATACGGAAGGAAAACCCATATGCTGATCAATAATTTATCGTTTCGAGGATCATTTTTCGGTAGATATACAGAACCATCTAATTACTAATTAGACGCCTGTGGCCCGAAACATCGAAATCAAGGCGAGAGTGGTCGACATAGGCGCGCTTGCCAAGCGAGTCGCGACCATCGCGACCGACGGTCCCATCATCATTCAGCAAGACGACACATTCTTTCGGTGCACCTCTGGCCGCCTGAAGTTGCGTGAGTTCTCGTCCACAGAGGGCGAGCTCATTTTCTATCAGCGGTCAAATCAGTCGGGACCGAAAGAGTCGTTCTACGTTCGATCACCAACACATAGTCCTGGCACGCTACGAGAGGCTCTCACGCTGGCGCATGGTCAGGTCGGCCGGGTGGTAAAGGAGCGAACACTCTTTCTTGTCGGGCGCACTCGCGTTCACCTCGACGCTGTGCAAGGGCTGGGCTCGTTCATGGAACTCGAGGTGGTATTGAAAGATGGCGAAACACCAGAGGCTGGGGTGCGAGAGGCACATGAACTCATGGCACGCCTGGGCATCGAGCCATCGCATCTGGTAGAAGTGGCATATGTCGATCTGCTTGCTAAGAGCGGCGTCTAACCCTTCGCTCCACCCGACGTTTGCCAGCCGGCTCCGCCGTCTGTCGCCCGCGGGTGAGCTCAAACGTTAGGCTGCATGTCTCCGACAATTGCGATCCGAGCCGTTGCCGTGTCAGACCAGCATGAGTTCATTTTGGCTGCACGACGAAGCCGCGAGCTTCATCGGCCATGGACATCGGCACCTGCGATGAAGCGGCGTTCACGCGCTACCTTGCCCGCTTCGATGCCCGGAACCACTTTGGCTTCGTGGTCGTGCTTGCCAAGTCCGGAGAACTCGTTGGTGCGATCAACCTCACGAACGTGGTCTACGGGCTGTTTCAGAGCGGCTACCTCGGCTACTTCGCATTCCAGGGCCACGAAGGCCGTGGTTACATGAAGCGGGGTCTGTCTCTTGTCGTACGCCACGCCTTCCGCGAGCTCAGGCTACATCGCCTGGAAGCGAACATTCAGCCCTGCAATCTAGCCTCAATCGCACTTGTTCGCGTCTGTGGCTTCAGGCAGGAAGGCTACTCGCCTGCGTATCTCAAACTCGACGGCCGCTGGCGCGACCACGAGCGCTGGGCGCTTGTGCGGGGCTGCCCAAATACAGCCTAACATGTCGGTCAACCCGAGCCTGCACGGCATCGCACTGCGATTCGCTACCCTCGCGGCTTGCGCTCTAATTGTCGGGTGCGCCAGCACAAGCGTCACTTTGCAGCCCACGCCACAGGCTCCTGTCTGCACTTCCTCGACCAACGCGCTCGTCCTGTGGGCGCCTCACTGGCGTCCCGATCAAAAGGACCGGACCGCGCGCGAGGAAGCCGCCACCTCCGGTCTGAACCAGTTCTTTGCTCAATCGGGCTGTTTCGCCCGCACTGAGCTCCGCAGAGTGCAGGCGCTGGCACCGGCGACAGTCCAAGCGGCGCTTGGCAACACACGCGAGCCGGTCGGCTCGCTAGTTGGCATTGAGGTCCGCGAGCTTGGCCCGATTGTCAAGCCCCTGTCGTCTCTGGCGCTGGTTGAAGGCGGAACCGAAGTTGTCCTGGGCATTACTGAATACTCGCCTCAGTCAGCCGCTGAAGTGCGCCGGTTTGTCGTGCACTGGAAGAATGGCGGCCCAGGTGTCATCCGGGGCGTCGCCGGCCTAGCCGATGACATGCAGTCTGCCTTGCACGCGGGCCTACAACCCGGCCCTGGTGCGAAGTGACGCCTAACCCCTCACTCAAGCGCCGCCGCGCTACGGAAGGCGTCCTGCCGCCGCTTTAACGCGTTTTGAGATCATTTCCAACCCTGTCTTCACATCGCCCTTTTTGCGATCGAAAAAAAACCGGGCCTGCCAATTTTGGCAGACCCGGCTAGACCAGCGAGGAACCGGGATCGGTTTACCGACTGTTAATCAGAATACTTCCGCAAACAGGTTATTGGCCCACGCCAACATCATTTTGTAATTGTCGGAGTTGATCTGCTCGGCTTCGCCGGAGGCAGCGGCGATTTTTTCCATCGTATCCAGCGCCGGGTTATAACGGTAACCGGCGGTCAAAAACGACGCCGTGCTGGCCGTGATCGGACTGAAACAGGCGGAATTGGTGACCGGCGCTTCGTCCGGCATCACTCTTGCCGGCCTTAACTGTAGATGGCGCAACAGCGCGTCGGCGCAGACTTTGGCCTCGGAGTTGGCGATATGGCCGGCTTTGGGTTGCACCGAATCGTGGGCGTCGCCGATCACGTAGACATCGTTATCGTAAAGCGACTGGTAAGTATCGATATGGACGCCGGCCCAGGCCTTTCCGCCCAGCAAATGCCGAAAATCGGTTCCGAACAATAAATCGGCCGCCTTTTGTTTCGGAATCACGTTGATCAAATGGAATTTTTGCCCGGAACCAATCGGGTTTGCCGGCAACGCTCCGGTATAACTGACGTTGATGGTTTTGTCCTGCGGCAAGGCCAGGCGCGGATTGAAGGCCGCGGCGGCACTGACGGCGTTGACCGCGGCATTGGGTTGATACTCGATTATGCCTTTATACAGTCCCGAGAAAGCCTTGCCGAAATTCACCGGCTCGGCTTGGATCGCCGGATTCGCGTCCAACACGAACAGTTTGCCGCCGCCTTTTTTGTTTTTTAAATAATCCGCGATCAAACAGGCGCGCTCGTAAGGGCCCGGCGGACAACGGTAGGGCTTGGGCGGGATTGTCATCACCACCCGGGCTTTGCCGCCGCCCGGCAGCATTTTCAATTGATCGCGCAGATTATTGGTTTGCAAGCCCGCTTTCCAGGCATGCGGAAACGGGGTATTGGTGTCGGTCCAGCCGTTCTGCACCATGCCCCGCGGAAAATCGAAATCGATACCGGGCGACAGCACCAGTTTGTCGAAGTAAATCTTGCTGCCGTCCGCCAGCGCGATAAACCGGCTGCCGTTGAGTTCGGCTCCCATCCCGGCCACGGCCCCTTGTTTGAAGGCAAATTGGTATTTTTCAGCGGCTTTGACTAACGGGAAGGTTAAATTCGCCAGCGTTTTCTGGTTGTTCAACACCAGATTCGACAAGATGCAGGAAACGTGGGCGGCGTTGCTGTCGACCAAGGTCACTTTGACGGCGGCCCCGCCCCACAAGGCAATGTATTTCGCTACCGAAGCGCCGCCGAAGCCGCCGCCGACCACGACGATTTCGAACGGCTCCGGTGCAGTAGCTGCGGCACTGCCGCTGTCGGCTTTAGCCAGCGTGCCGGCCACGGCGGCCGAAGCAACGGTGCCCAGGCCCAATTTTTTGACAAACGTTCTTCTATCCATGGCTAATCCCCTTGATTTGGCAAAGTCGACAGGTATTGGGCGATCGCATACAACTCGCAATCGCGGTAAGCGCGGGCCTGCAGACTCATGATGTCTGCCTTGCCGTTGCTCTTGAATTCCCGCAAATCTCCGTATAAATCGCCGGCCGACTTGCCGCCGATAGAATCGATTTCGCCTAACGACCGCCCTTGGTCACCGTGACATTGGTAACACTGCGCCGCCAGCAATTCGCCGTTCGGCTGCATGACCCGTCGCACGCCGTTGGCGTCGGTCACGCTACAATCCGCCGGCAGCGCAGCGGCAACCTCTGTTGCCGCAATCGCCAGCAACAGTAACAACACGCTTTTGTTCATCATTGTTCTCCTCATCTCCTGGTGCAGAGTATTGCTACATTATTTAATAATGAAGCTCTAATACAATAAGCCGCAAAGATGAATCCAACTTGAATTCAAGATTAAAATCTGGTGAAAAACAGACCAGCGACGACCGGCCAGGCCCTTAACTGTTTTGACCGTTCGCACTGAGCGCTTCGGTTGCGCTCGGGAGTGCCTTGTCGATACGCCAACAGCCTCTCGCCAGAGCAATGCCTAATCGGCACAAGGGCAAACGGACATTGGCATTTCGCAAGTCCGGCGGGATAGACGGATCGCGGCCGGCGGTTCCGGCTCGGCCAAACTGAACCAAAATCCGCCGCAAACCGCTGAGGGTTAGTTAGCGAATATCCCAAACCCCCATCATGCCCATGTCCTCGTGCTCCAGAATGTGGCAGTGAAACATGGTCATACCGGTAAAGTCCTTGACCGGTACCAGCAATTTTATGCTGCCCATGCGCGGCACGATGACGGTGTCCTTCCAGGCCGGCTTGGTGGTGTAGAAGCTGGCATAAGTCGAGTCGCCGCCGCTGATGGAAAGCACCTGAGCATGGTTGACATGCTGATGAAACGGATGGTCCATCATGCTGTTGTTGTAAATGGTCCAGACTTCGTAGGTATTCAACAGCGACGGGATGGTGTAGGCATCGATCGCGCCATTAGTTTCCGAGAAGGCAATGCCATTGATGGTTGCCATACCCATGCCGCCGCCCATCATCCCCATCATACCCATCGACAAGGTCAGACTACGCTGTACCGCGCCGGCCGGTACCGCCATCCGTACCGCACCCGGATTCACCGAGGTTGGCAGGCTTTGGCTGAGACTGGTACCGGTGACGTTGGCGGTCAACAGCGTGATTTGTTGGCTGGCCGAAGCGCCGGCGCCGCGATTGTAGGGCTCGGCGGTCAATTTGTAATAAGCCTTGGTAGTCGAGGCTTTGACCAGAACATCGATACGCTCGCCCGGCGAAAGCAAAACCGTACTTTGCGCGTAAGGTTTGTCCAGCAAACCGCCATCGGTACCGACCACGTTCAGGTTGTGGCCAGCCAGCTTGAGTTTGTAAAAACGGGCGTTGCTGGCGTTGACGATTTTCCAGCGCTGGACCTGGCCCGGACGCATGGCCAGCACCGGGTTGACCTTGCCGTTGACCATCATGACGTTACCTTCCTTGCCGTTCATGAAGTCGCTATCGGTATGTGCGGCCGGCGCGCCGCCGCTGAGGCTGATGTCCTTCAGCACCATAATGTGGGTTTCGTAACCGGACAGCACCGTGGTTTCGTCGTCGACATCGATCGCGCCGGCCTGGCCGGCCCAAACCTGTTCGGCGGCATTGCCGTGGGCGTGCGGGTGATACCAGTTCAGGTTACCGCCGGGATGCAAGGCCAAATCGTATTGGTAATCGAAGGTCTGGTTGCGGCTGAAATGCAGCATGACGTTGTCGGAGTTGCCTTCCGGCGAAACATGGAAGCCATGAGTATGCAGATTGGTATCCGCACGCGGCTGGCCCATCAGGTTGTTGCCGGCGTCCGGCAGCGAGTTTTTGAAATGCACTTTCAGCAAATCGCCTTGTTTGAGCTTGATGGTCGGCGCCGGATAAGTGCCGTTGTATGTCTGCAGGTTGGCGACGCTGCCGTTGATATTGATCGGCGCCAGCTTGGCTTCCAGATTGACTTCAACGATGCCCGGCGTGGCGGACAGATTGGCCATGACCGGCGGGTCCTGAAATGCGGCGCCGCGCGGCGGATCGATGACGGTGGTACCCGAGGTGCAGCCCATCATGCAACCGCCCATGCCCATGGCCATGCCGTTCGAGGCAAACAGCGCGGCCACCGCTCCCGCTGTCACGATCGCTAGGCGGGTTCTTGAAAGTTGTTTCATGTTGTCTCCGTTAGTGTTATTGGCTATCGGCCGCCGGCCCGAGGCCGGCAATTTCCGACAACGAACCAGCGCAATTAGCGGGCCAAGGGAAAAAATCCCGAACCACACGGAGAAATAACGCGCCGCCCCAGTCTGCCGGAACAGGAGCGATTACGGCATATGCCCTAATTCGGCAAACGCCTTTTGGCGATATGCCGCAACAAGCTGAGAGGAAACTCGGAATAGGGTCCTATGTGCGATCGGCTAACCCCGCACTAGCTGGGCCAGCACATGGGCGAGGACATGCGCGGCGATGGCGGCTTCAAGCCCGTAACGCCAAAACAGATAGCCGGCGAGCATGCCGAACAGCGCGTTACCGGCGACGATGTAGGCGATAGCGCTGCCGGAAGCCGTCCCCAGCGCCGCCAACGCCGCGGGAAGATGAGATATGCCGAATACCAACGCGCTCAAAGCGATGGCAGCCCAGATTACAATCGCCGCCGGCCGACCTGTGCCGCCCTGCAACAGGCGCCAACCGGCCCAAGCCAGACCGCTCATCAGCCCCCACCTGAGCAAAATTTCTTCGGTAATGCCGCCGTATAGGAGACGCACTGTCAGCGGGATGGTTGCCGCACTGTGTAGCGGTGCGAGTTCGGCCGGAGCGCATAGATAAAACCCGACGATGACCGCACCGCCGACCAGCCCGCCCAAGGCACTGGCTAACCATTGCGCGCGCCATGCCGGCCACGGCTTATCGCCGTTCAGCAGCGCCGAGATAACCGGAGCTTGCAAGCCCACCCTGGCGCCCAAGGAGGTGCCGATACCGGCGGCCGCCAGTGCGATCAGGACAGTTTGGCCGGCGGCCGCGATTTGCAGGGTCGCCAGCGGTAGCGGCAGGGGCCGCCCCGCAAGCAACTGCGGCAATGCCAGCCAAGCGCTGGCGATCGCGCCCGGCACGGCCAGCGCCAGCATTGCCAGCGCCAACTTCCAATTCACCGCCATTAGTTCCAACCGCTGCGACAGGCCAGACGCCGCCCCGCCCGGAAATCAGGGTTGCAGCGCATAACGGTAGACCAGGTAATGCTCGTCGCGCAGCCAGCCTTCGGCTTGGTAAAGCGCTTGTGCGGCATGGTTATCGACAGCGGTGGCCAGTTCAAGGCCGGACGCGCCCAGAGTTCTGGCATAGTCGATCGCCGCCGACAGCAAATTGGCAGCTACGCCTTGTCTGCGCGCCGACTGCACCACGAAAAGATCGTTCAAAACAAAGCTCCGCGTCAGGCCTATCGAGGAAAAACTCGGGTAAAGCTGGGTAAAGCCGACGGCCGCCCCGTTTTGAAGAGCGATGAACACGACCGATTCGCCATGATCGAAACGCGCCGCCAAAAACGCCCTGGCCGCAACAAGATCGCAGGGTTGACCGTAAAATTGACGGTAGGCGTCAAACAGAGGCGCCAATGCCTCCAGATCGGACAACACGGCTTGGCGGACGGTAATCGGGCTCATTTTGTTCCAAAATCAAAATATCGGGGGATTGGACAGTGCCTGCAGATAACGCGGCCTACTGTTGGATTGGTAATCCCGATCGTTCGAGAATCACCTCACCGTGCACCTGCTCGGTCATTGCATGTGTTGCGGCATGCCGAGAAGCAATATAACCAAAGTCCGTTAGCGGAGAAAGCCAGAGTTTGAATTTTTACCATTCACCGACGCCAGCCGCGAGTGCGGCATTGCCATCGACCACCGGGCTATTTTGCCGACCGCGAACGAGGCCAGCGAGATTACTGCCGGCTGGACAACGCATTCAACCAAGGCCTTAACCGCCGCCAAGACCTGTACTTCCACGAACGGCAACTCGACGACATGCGCCGGGAGTTTTTCGGCTATCGCTAGTCGGGCGGGAGCCGTAAACATCGCCAACATTTAACGACTTTAGCCCGGCGAAGTTTGCGTTTGCTCCGACTGACTCGGTGTCGGTATTTTTTACACCCGCAGCCGGCCGTATAAACTTCAGAGAAACATCGCCCAACTAAAGACACATAACCATTTGAAATATAAAAGCCAAATCAAAACAAGAAAAATGGAACGCTGTTTGCTTATTTGCATTCAACTAGAGGCAGGACCGGATCAAGTTCCGGTAACGAATGCTTGCTAGGAGTTTATTTAAATTTTTTAGGAGTGTTTTCAGATGTTATCCAAAAAGTTTTATCTGGCTTTATTGGCTGTCGCGGCGTTCGATGCTCAGGCGGCTCTGATCAATTTCGATTCGCTGCAACCCTTCGGCAACTATGCCCCGGTTCCCGCCGGTTACGGCTCCACCGCCGACGTGACGGTTTCTTATTCAAGCTTGAATGCCGACGGTTCTGTGGCGTATTCGGATGTGTTGCTGTGGAATGCCGGTTACGCCAACCTGACTACAGCGGCATTTGCCCATTCAAACGGACTGCTATTGAGCATTACCCTGACTGCCGTAAATCCGAACCAAGCCGTAACGCTGGAAAGCTTCGACGTCGGCGCCTATCCCGGTCCAGGCAATTTCACCCGTTTAGCCTCCGATTTGAGAGTGGTAGACGGCAACAATTTTTCCAACGTCCTGGTGGACTACGCTCCCTTCAACGTGCCCGGCAATAGCCCCTATACGTTCAATCCCAATGTAACCGCCCGCTCTCTAAACATCATATTGGGCACCGATTGGGACAACGGTATCAATAACATTAGCTTCAGCGTTGCAGCCGTTCCGGTACCGGGTGCAATATGGTTGTTCGGAACCGCTCTCGCCGGATTCGGACTGACTCGTAAGCGGGCAAAATAGAGTAATCCGATATCGAAGACAATTCGGCCGCTCTAAAATTCAGATATCCAATCGATTCAGGGCAGCCCCAACACGTTACCGGAAAAACGGTTCGCTGGACGCTGTACTATAAAACAGCACAGCGCCGGTTTTCTGGTAGCCAGCCCATCAACGTAATATCCCCAATCGGGTAAAGCCGATTGTCCTGATGCCCCCAGTCCTCCGTGGCAACCCATACTGCATGAAAGCTGGTATTCATTTCCACGCAGAAGCGTGGACGTGAGCAATCGCGACCGACTGCGCAGCGAACTGCGGGACCTGGACCGCCGCTACCATCGCCGCCGCCAAGACCTATACTTCCACGAACGGCAGACCGGCGACATGCGCCGGGAGTTTTTCGGCTATCGTTGACGCCGTGCGCTAGCGGGTACAACGCGGCGGGAATAATCGGGCCGCGTTAACTATTTCGGTTGCCGGCGAGTCCCGTTGCGGTCAGCCCGGCGACGTGGTTGAATGGCGGCGCTATGGCTATTCCCGAACATCGTTTCTAGTCGACGAATATATACAGATAGGAAAATCCGATGCTGACCAAGCCGTTGTCGAGCAAATGGACATTAGCTTGTTGATATACGGAAACCACTTAATTACTAGTTTGACCCTGAGAATGCGATGCACAAAGATATAAAATCCTGGGATGTGTTTATTTCCCATGCCACCGAAGATAAAGATTTGTTCGTTCGCCCACTGGCGATCACTCTTCAAAATCTCGGTGTCTCAGTATGGTACGACGAATTTACATTGCGTTTAGGTAACAGTTTACGTAAGTCAATTGACAAAGGTCTAGCCTCATGCCAGTTTGGGCTCATTGTTATAAGTCAGCATTTCATCAAGAAAAAATGGCCTGAATATGAACTAAATGGCCTCATTAGCCGAGAAATTGACGAAGACAGAGTAATCCTTCCAATTTGGCACGGGGTAAACCGTCAGCAGGTTGTGCAATTTAGCCCCACCCTGGCGGACAAGTTAGCGTTGAATACTGAAGGACAAACGGCTCAAGACATAGCAATCCAAGTTTTTCGTGAAGTTCGACCCGATCTTTACGCAACTCATCCAAGAGCAGAAATTGAACGCATTGCCTCCAGGGAGGCTCTGCGCGATCTGCAACAAGAGTTTGATCGAATTAAAGAAGAGCTTTCAGAGTACCAATGTCCCTATTGTGGCGCATCGTTACAAACTCGCTTGGACGCTCCGTTTGACGATGAACAAAAGCACTGGGGTGTTCGTGAGATATTTGAGTGCGGCTATCAAGTTTTTGGTAGTTCTATAGAACGACTATGCTCGACTGATCCAAGGTTTCCTAAGTTTGATGAATATGAATTACGTTTTTACAACACCCCCGATAAATCGCATTGGCAATGGGCGTGTTTTGCAGTTGCAAAAACAGAGATGGCTCGGCTATTTGAATTAAGCGCTTCTCATGGGCGAACAAAAGAAGAAGCAGAAACTAAAATGCGAGAAAATTATCAGCGCTATGCTAAAAACACAGAATGATGGTGAAGGTTAAATCAAATTCGTCGAACTCAACGCTCCAGCGGACTCCGCTACCGCTCCGCCGCTAAGCCTTGCGTTAGGGGGTCGCTGTGTATCTTCACCAGACATCAAAAAGCATAATTCCTGATTCCCACGGTCCCCCGTGGGAACCGATACTGCTTTAAGGCTGGTATGCGTTCCCACGCAGAAGCCTGGGAACCAGGAAACTGAGCAAACGGAGCTCATATGAATAACGAACTAAACGAACTACAAGAGGAACTGCGCAGACGAAGAGATGCAAGCGAAGCTAGTCACGCTGTCTATGTTGCCCGTCTCCACGAACAAGCAGAGAAGGTTTATGCGGCCATCGCCCTGGCTTGCGCAGCCGGCAACTATGTTTGGGCACACAAAGATAATGGACGGATTTTAAAGATGGGTGCGCTTGGCCCTCGTAAGGGGACCCGCTTCCCCTACACATTGGGTCATCATGTCTCTTATGACATTCACCAGGATGCTTTTGAGGATTGCGAGCTTCTTGTTATTGATCGTTTCGACCTCCACCCGCGTTGATCACCAAGCCTCTCACTGGCTACGACCTTTATGATGATGGCTAATACCCATCATCTTCATTGTTCGTCTCCCCATCAATACCGAATCCGATACCAAACCATCCCAACCGCTTCGTGCGCCAGCAGGAAAAGGTTGGCCCAGGCCGACGGTGACGGCAGCCAGTCCGCGAAACGCGGGTCGCCGTTGCGGCCGATGAAGGCGGTCGGTGCCGGCAAGACGTTAAAGCCGGCTTGGCGAAACGCCATCAACGCCCGCGGCATGTGGTAGGCCTGCGTTACCAGCACGATGTCGTTTATACCGTATTGGCTCAGCAAGTCCCGGCTGAAGCGGGCGTTTTCGGCGGTGTTGCGGCTATCGCGCTCCTGCCAGGCCACCGGGGTTTTGAATTCCTGGTCCAATATCGCCGCCATCAGGTCGGCTTCGGCCACATCGTCCGCCGCCAGCGCGCCGCCGCCGGAAACCAATACCGGCAAGCCCAGTTCCCAGGCCAGTTTGGCGGCATAGCGCAGACGCAGCAGATTGCGCGGATGTAAGGTGATTTGGCCGGGATATTCCGGCGTGTCGAATTGCAGGCCGCCGCCGATAACGACCAGCGCGCCGGGTTTGAAGGTTGCGGCCGCTGCGGCCGGCAGCGGCGGCACCCGCTCCCACCACTGCGCCAAACGGTTGACGACGATGGGCAGACTCAGCAACCACAGCAAAACCAAACTCGTCAGCGCCATGCTCCGCCCCCATTTGCGTTTGCCGGCCAGGACCCCGACCAGCGCCAAAACCAGCAGTAAAACCGGCGGCAACAACAGCGACTGCAGCGCGTAAACCAGCATGACGGCTATCCTAGCCTAGGCCGGTTGCGCCGGGTTAAACCGCAAACCGCCGGGCAAAGCTGCCTAGCCGGCCAAGCCGGAAATGCCGACCGCTGCCCGCAATTGCTGAATGAACGGCCGGCTGATGGCGCGGGCTTTTTCGGCGCCTTCCTGCAATTGCTGTTCGATATGTTCCGGCGCCGCTATTAAGGCTTCGTAACGCTCGCGGGCCGGGGCGATTTCGTCGTTGATTTTCTCGAACAATACCTGTTTCATCTCGCCCCAGCCGATGCCTTCGGCATAGCGCTGACGAATCGCGTCCACTTCGTGGTGGTTGGCAAAGGCCTGGTAAATACCGAACAGCGTGCAGCCTTCCGGATCTTTCGGTTCGCCCGGTTCCAGCGAGTTGGTTTTGATCTTGTTGATCAATTTGCGCAGTTTCTTTTCCGGCTCGAACAACGGAATCGTATTGTTGTAGCTCTTGCTCATTTTGCGGCCGTCCAGACCCAGCAAGGTCGCGGCGTTTTCTTCCAGCACCGCTTCCGGCAACGCGAAATGTTCGCCGTAGATATGGTTAAAGCGGGCGGCGATGTCGCGGGCCATTTCGATGTGCTGGATTTGGTCCTTGCCGACCGGCACCTTGTTGGCATTGAACATCAAAATATCGGCGGCCATCAGAATCGGATAGCTGAACAGGCCCATCGTGATGCCCTTGTCCGGATCGGTGCCTTCGGCTTCCTCGTTCTCGGCCACGGCGGCTTTGTAAGCGTGAGCCCGGTTCATCAAGCCCTTGGCGGTGACGCAGGTCAGCATCCAGGTCAGTTCCAGAATTTCCGGCACGTCGGATTGGCGGTAAAACACCGCATTCGAGGTATCCAGCCCCAGCGCCAGCCAGGTGGCGGCGATTTCCAGGCTGGATTGCTTGACCCGGGCCGGCTCGTTGCATTTGATCAGCGCATGGTAATCGGCCAGGAAATAAAACGGCCGGACCTGTTCGTCTTTGCTGGCCTTGATCGCCGGCCGGATGGCCCCGGCGTAATTGCCCAAATGCGGCGTGCCGGTGGTGGTGATGCCGGTAAGAACGATGGATTTAGTCATGCTGCTGCCTGCGCTATCGAAATGAAAAAGTGGCGCGATTTTACACAAATCGCCGGGGATAGTCAGGCTCGACGCCGATGGCCGGGCCGGCGCGGCCGCGGTTGGTCAGATCCGGTCGGCCAGCAGCCGAATTGGATGCATCAGTTTGCGGTCGGTTTCGCCGCGCTCGGCGTTCAGAAAAAACGCGCAGCCGAAATTGGTGCTGACGGCGATATCGGCGCCGCAACCGGCGATGGCCTGGCGCTTCAGCATTTTCAATTGCCCTGCATTTTCCGGATGGCTCAACATGTAACTGCCGCCGGCACCGCAGCAGGTGTGGTTGTCCGGCAAGGCTTCGATATTAACGCCTGGGATTTTCGCCAACAAGGCATAAACCGCCTTGGCGTTTTTCAAGACGTTACGCTGGCTGCACGGCTCGTGTACCGCGATATTCAGGTTGGACGCCGCCGGCTGCAGCTGGTCCGGCCAATGTTCCAGCAAAAACTCGTTGATGTCGCGCAAACTGCGGGTGAACCAGCCGGAGGTTTCACTATCCGTCCCCCGGTATTCGGTTAACATCGCCCCGCACCCGCTGGCCAGATACACCACCGCCTCGACTTCCAGCTCGTAAAACGCGGCGATATTGTTTTCGACCAACGTTTCGGCGGGACGGCCGTTATGCTGATGGATCGCGCCGCAGCAGCCCTGCCCTTCCGGCACCACCACCTCGTAGCCGACCGCATTCAATAATTTGATCGCAGCCCGCAGCGTGGCGCGGTCGAAATGTTCGGCCAGACAACCGGTAAACAACGCGACGCGGCCGCGTTGGCGGGCGCGTTTACTCACAGGAAAAACTCCGGCTAAACCGCCGAGCGCCGGCTCGCAGACTAGGCGCT
>NZ_JANIBM010000046.1 GCF_024505045.1 Methylomonas aurea
CCTCCTGCACAGCGTGATCAACCAACTCGAATCCGCCAATACCGAATTGCAAATGTTGCGCGAGGAAGTGCAATGCTCTAGCGAGGAGTTACAGGCGTCCAATGAGGAATTGCAAGCGTCGAATGAAGAATTAACCACCCTAAACGATGAGTTGCGGGTCAAGTCAGTGGAGTCCGCGCAACTGAATGCCACGCTGACGAGTATCCAAAATTCCCTGCGCAGTAGTTTAGTTTTAGTGGACAAAGAAGGCCATGTTACACGCTACAACGCTTTCGCCACCCGAGTATTCGGTTTGGTGCCAGATGATATTGGGCAGTTTTTGTACGGGATCCCCTGTCATATCCCCATACCCAAGTTACGTGACTATGTAAGTGAGGTAGTGGCTAGCGGGGAGTCGGTTGTCGAACAGATCCACCACAGTGATTTTCATTTTCTGATGCAGATCGATCCGTTCGAGAACGAAGTAGGCAACATCGCGGGCGCCGTGTTGAGCTTTTCCGATATTTCTGAATTGTATTCCGCTGAAGAAGCCCAGCGAAATATCGAAGCGCGCTTCCGGCTGTTTATGGATAACAGTTCGGCGGTCGCATGGATTAAAGACGAAGAAGGTCGTTACGTGTATTTGAATAAATTGTACGAGCAGCGCTTTCATACAAGAATGCAAGATTGGTTAGGTAAAACCGATTTTGATGTGTGGCCGCAAAGCATCGCCGAACAATTACGCGCCAATGATTTGATGGTCATGCAGACGGGTCAGGCTTTGGAAATAGATGAAGCTGTCATAGAAGACGACGGCAGCGAGCAAATTTGGCATAGCAGCAAGTTTAGCTTTTGCGATGTGGAAGGGCGGTGTTATGTCGCCGGGGTAGCGACAGAAGTGACGGCTCAGCGGCAAACCGAGCGAGTGTTACGCGAGAGCGAGCAGCGCGTGCGTTTGGCCATGGACGCAGCCAGGGGTGGATCGTGGGAATGGGAGTTGGCGACTAACCGGAACTATTGGTCAGACGAAATATGGGAGTTATACAACATCCCTCATGGCTCGGTTGAACCCAGTTATGCGGCATGGCGCAAAACGGTGCACCCGGACGATATCGCAAAGGTAGAGGCTATTAACGCGGAAGCGGTCGCGCGTGCCGTGGCATTTGAATCGGAATGGCGGGTACTGCTTCCGGCAGGCCAGGAACCCCGCTGGCTAATGGCCCGCGGTCGGCCGATCCTGAATGAGGATGGCAGCGTGCTCAAATACATCGGTGTGGTGATCGATATTTCAGCACGGAAGAAATCCGAAGAACAATTTCGCAAAAATGCCCTGTTAGAGGAAGAGCTGAACCATTTGCAGGGGCTTTTGGAGTCGACGTTTGCGGGATACTGGGATTGGAATATTCCGAAAGGCACCGAATATTATAGTGATACGTTCAGTCGCATGTTGGGCTACCGGAGCGACGAATTTCCTAATATCCCGGAGACCTGGCAAAGGCTTATTTTTAGCGAGGATCTGCCCGGCGTCCTTGAGAAGTTCGAGCGCCACGTGGCCAGCCAGGGTGCAGAGCCTTTCTACAACGAAGTTAGGTATCGACATAAGAATGGTTCGACGATTTGGGTGATTTGTGCCGGCCGGGTGGTGCAGTGGGCGGAAACCGGTGAGCCGATTCGAATGGTGGGGTGTCATATCGATATTACGCAGATGCACCAACGCTTAGACGAACTGGTTGAAGCGAATCTGCGTGCCGATACCGCCAACCAGGCAAAAACTGCATTTCTGGCAAACATGAGTCATGAAATCCGCACACCGCTCAATGCCATTGTCGGTCTCACCCATGTGTTGGCCCGCAAAGTAAGCGATCCCGAGCAAATCGGTTTCCTGAAGCAGATTGGCGACTCTGCCCAACACTTGCTGGGTGTGATTAGCGATATCCTTGATTTGTCGAAAATTGAAGCAGAAAAGTTGGTGTTGGAATCCTTGGAATTCGGTCTGGACGACGTGGCAGCCAAGATTAAAGCCATTATGAAGGAATCGGCAGACATTAAAGGACTGGATTTAAATGTGAATGTTGCAGCTTTAGGCTATCAACTCAGCGGAGATCCTCTTCGTTTCAATCAGGCTCTGCTTAACTACATCAGTAATGCCATCAAATTTACCGATCAGGGTTTCGTACAAGTACGGATTTTGCCGGTCAAAGAACAAGATGACAAAGTACTACTGAGGGCTGAGGTGACCGACAGCGGTAAGGGCATCCCCGCGGTTCAGATTCCAAAATTGTTTTCCGCGTTCGAACAAGTCGATAATTCCATCACCCGCAAGCACGGCGGCACTGGCTTGGGCTTGGCGATTACTAAGCGGCTTGCTGAGCTAATGGGCGGTCAGGCCGGTGCTAACAGTTTGGTTGGCAAAGGCAGTACGTTCTGGTTTACCGCCTGGCTGAGCAAGGGCAGCAAGAAAATCGGCACCGAACAATCGACGTTCAACGACGATATGGCCGAGCAGATTTTGCGTAGCCGTTATGCCGGTACCCGCGTATTGCTGGTGGAAGATGAACCGATCAATCAAGCGGTTGGCGTCATTCTGCTGGAAGCGGCCGGTTTTAAGATCACTGTCGCGGACAATGGCGAAGAGGCGCTGGCACTGGCCAAGCAACAGCCATTTGCTTTGGTGATCATGGATATGCAGATGCCGGTGATGGATGGGCTTGAGGCTACCCGGCAGATCCGTTTGCTGGACGGGTGGCAAAATGTGCCGATTATCGCTATGACCGCGAATGCGTTTGCTGAAGATCGTGAGCATTGTTTGCAGGCGGGTATGAATGATTTTCTCTCCAAACCGTTTGATCCAGCCAATCTCTACTCACGACTGCTCCATTGGTTGGAGAACAGAGATAACTTTTGATGAAACTCTAGTGCATCCAGTGACCTGAGGGAGGCTCTAAAAATTATCCGTTCGTGCTTCGACAAACTCAGCACGAACGGATAATGCTCTGATTTATAAGGGCTGCCGTTCGCACTGAGTTAATCGAAGTGCAATTTTTAGAGGTTCCCCTGAGTCAGTATTTGATTTCAGTTTATGAATGACCGCTTTATGCGTTGACAAGCCATTGGCTTGATGCACCGTACAGACGGCTATTGGTCTGGCCGGTTTCAATCGTAACTGCGGGCTGTTTTTGAGCGGAATCGGCGGCGGATTCATCGGAATATCCTTTCACAGCCATTACGCACAAAATGATAGCCGTCGACCGACCTCCACCGTCTGGAGAATCAGCTCCTGAACAACTCCGGCAAGCATCGTATTTACTAATACCAACGATCTCCCTCTCGATTCGCTATTGCGGCCGCTTGTCGCCCGGATACCAGAACTGGCTGTGGCATTGTTCGCACGCTTGTTCCACTTTGCCGCCGGCGCGTTCCAGTTCGTCCGGGTTTTGCTGGTCGATAGCGGTCAGCAATTGTTGGGCGGCGGTTTGCAAGGCGACGGCTTTTTGTTGGAATTGTTCGCGGTTGGCCTGAATCAGGTTGTGAATGGCTAGCGCCGATAGTTCGGCGCCGCCGCTGGCTGTGTTGATTCCGCTTTTGGCGACCGGGCGATCGATCAGCAGCAAGTTGGCGGTTTCGGCAACGACCAGCGCATGCTGGCGGATGGCTTCCCACTCTTCCGGCTTGGTCGGCCGGCGTTCCTGCTCCCCCTCGGTGCTGCTGATCGAGGCGACCGAGTTCCAGACAAAGTCGATGTTGGGATCGATCACCGCCACCATCAATTCCTGCAAACTGGCGACCGGTTTAAACGGGATCGCCGCGGATTGCTGAGCTTGGTTTGGCTCGCAAGCGCTCAAAGCGGTTAAAGCCAATGCGGCCAATGGCATGCGTAAATTCACCGATCCACTCCGGAAGTCATGAAAAAAAGCCGATAAAACGGCCGGCAAAAGCCACCGACAACCACAGGCCCAAGCTCAAGCTGCCGGTGGCGCGCGCGGCCCATGGTGACGGATTTTCGCTGTGGGTAATCCAGCGGTACGCCGTCAGATGCACCGCCAATGCCGCCGCCAGCAGGATGGCCTTGTACCAAAAGAAATCGTTCGGGTAATAACTGGTGGCGGCCGGGATGAAGATCAGCAGGCCCGAACCGGCCAGCAAGGCCAAGCCGGTCCGGATGAATCCGGACGTGGCCTTACTCAACGCCAATACCGATTGCTGGCGCAGCCCGACGCCGAACAGGCGCAAACTCACCAGCGCAATCGAGGCGAGCAGCAAAATCATGCCGACAATATGCGCCAGTTCCAGGCCGGCGCAGAATAAGTGGTCCTGGCCGCCGATAAAGCGGCCGAATTCGCTGCTTTGCAGCGCTTTGAAAGTATCCAGGGCAGACATATACGTCCTCGGCGTCGGTTATTGGTAGCTCAAATAGGGAATCAAGCGGCCGGTGATCACAACCAGGCTCCACAGGGTCAACGAGGCCCAACCGGCGGCTTTGATGCCGCCGGGCAGCACCGCGCTATCGCTCCAGGTGTCGATGCGCCGGCCCCAACGGTATTCGAACCAAGCCGCGTTCAAGCCGGCAAGGACGATGAAGCCTAATTTATAAAAGAACACCGGCAGCACCACGACCTTGACAGCAGTAGCGATGAACAACAAAACACCGGTGGCCAGCGTCACGGCAAAACCGGCGAACAACCAGGGCCGCAGCGGTTGTAGGATGCGGTCGACCGACACTTCCGGCAGAAACCGGCCGAGCAGACGTAGATCGACAAAGAAAATCAAACCGACCGACAAGGCCAAGCCGATCAGGTGCAGGCCTTCGATAATCGGGAAAGCCAACTCCGACTCGCGCAGGCTGGTGCCGAATTCGGAGTCGTACAGGGTTTGGGCAAATTCAAATAAGGTCATGATGGCTAATTCACAAGAATCCGGGATTCGATGTAAGTTAAAGACGCCGCCGGGATAGCGGGCGTCACTTCTTGGCGGATTCCTCGGCGACCAAGCCAAAACCACCGTTGTTTTCGGTGCAGACCCGTTCGTAATGGTCCAAAATCGGTTCCTTTAACGGCGTCTTGCCGACGTAGTTCGCCGGCTCCACTTCAAAGTGCCAGCCGTTCGGCTGGTCCTTGGCGGTCCATTTTCGGGCCGGCACGGTCACGGTGAAAGGACGGGTGTATACCGTGGGGTCGGTCAAGGTAGCCTGGTAAAGGTAACGGTCACGTTCGTCGTTGCTGAAAATGTAGCGTTCCTCGATATGGCCGTTGTCGCTGATAAATTCGCCCGAGCGGCCGAACAAGGCTTTGCCGTTGTGGTTGGCCACGTCGACGACCAGGGTGTTGCCTTCCCAGTGGCCGCGCGAGTCGCCGTTCCACAGTTTGATGTTGTCCGGTAGATGCGGTTTGCCGTCCAGATGGATGATGCGGGTGCCGGAGTTGAACTGGAACAAGACATAGCCCGGATACTGGCTGATCTCGTAACCGTGCCAATACAACGATTTCGGGATGCCGGCCGGGGCGCAACGCGCCAGTGGCTCGATGTACTGAGGTTGCACCGGATCGTGGAAGTGGGCCTGGAAGTCCTTGACCTTGGCCAGTGCCCACGGCTGAAACGGCACCTGGCCGTCGGCCGGATCGCTAACCCGGCTCGGCGCCCGTTCCTCGCGCGGGCCTTTCGCCACCCGGTTCGGGTTCGGATCGTTGAGGATGCCGCCTTGCGGGTCGGTGAAATTATTGTGGTTGGCAATGGTGTTGGACCAATGGCCTTGCACGTCCGGTTGGCCGTCGGCCAGGCGCGGTCCGGTCCATTTGCCCGATGCAATCGGTTTGAAGCTGCGCTCCTGTTCAATGCCGGGGCCGCCCAGTTTCAAAGGGCGCGGTGCTTTCGGCGCCGCGTTAGCTGGCTTGGTATCGGTTTTCTCGGCCGGTTTGGCCTCCTGAGCCGCGACCGATGCCGGCGAAATCAATGATAAAGCCACCAGGCCGGCGCGGCCGAGTTGGCGATGGGATAATCGGTGTTTCATAGCGTCCTCATGTCGGAAAGGCGGGCGGGTCCTTTATCACTTGCCGTCCGGTTTGGGCGGGTAGTGCGCGTCGTAATCCAGCGTAAACCGGTAGTCCTCGATCAATTGGAAATCCTTTTCCCGGTGCCGGTACAAAATCACCGACAGATCCCAGGGTTTGCTGAACACGTTGGGGTCCTCGACGTGGGCGCGGTATTCGATGGTATTGGGGTCGAGGAAACTCCATTTCTCGACGACGTGCAAGGCATCGCTGTGGAAGTTGCCGGCCCGGTCGAACCAGGTTTTGTCGTTGAAATGTTTGACGTCGACCACCAGGCTGTCGCCTTCCCAATGCGCGCGGGAATCGCCCAGCCACCAGTCGTAAGGGTCTTTCGGGTGGTCGGTGCCATCGGTATGAATCGTGCGTACCGAGTGGCCGAATTGGTGGACCAAGATCAGATCCTGCGGGCGCTGAAAGATCTGAAAGGGTTCCGGGTAATAAATGCCGCGCGGCACGCCCAGCGTGTAGCCTTTCAGCGCCGGATCGAGCCGGTCGCGTTGCTCGAAATTCTTTTTCTTCTGTTCCAGGGCCTTGGGCAAGTACGGTAGGTAATGGCCCTCGATGACGCCGGCGCCGGGCGGCGCATCCTTGCGGTTGCTGTGCGGCTCCAGATCGTAATCGGCGGCACTGGTGGTTTGCCAGATACCGGAAAAATCCGGTTTGCCGTTGGCGAGGCGCGGAATTTTCTGCGTCGCCGCGTTGACGTTATGGGCGGCCAAGGCCAGTAGCAAAACGCTGCTGGCCACTAACAGGAAGGTTTGCGGCAACGTCGGCCGTGGCGTGGGTTTGGTCTTCAAGAAACAGCTCCTTTGCTTGCGATCAAGTTTTGGGTTACTGCGCCGGGTTTTCTTGCGCACCCGGTGCATCCTGGGCACCACCGGTTTTTACCGCGCGGCCGTCGGACAGGATCGTGGTTACTGCGTAACCGAAATTCTTGCCGTTTTTGGCGCGGAAGCCCTGAATCGTGACTTCGCTGCCGATCGGCAGACTGGCTTTGGTGATGCCCTTTTGTTTCAGGCTGAACGGCGCGCCGAACTCGAAGCCCCAGTTGGCGGGGTTGCCGTCCGCCTGTTTGACATCCAGATACAGCCAGCTGTGCGGATTGACCAATTCCAGTTTGGTGACGACGCCTTTCAGTTCTATCGGTTGTTCGGCATCGAATTCTGCGGAAAAGGCGTGGTGGGCATCGGCCGGTTTGGCGATCAGAAAGATCAGGCTGGCGGCGAACAGGATCGGAATCAGGTTTTTGCTAAGTGTCATAGTCAGTGCTCGTTTCTAAATGGCTGAAGTCAGGTGCTGGCCCGTTAACGCAAAATACGGGCCGATTTTGCAGATTGGCTATGCGCAGCTTATCGACTGGCCGGGAAATGCGGCTTACGCAACGCCAAGCAGGATTCGCGATGCGTTCGAGCCGTTACCGGTCGGTTGCGTAGTTGCTGTTCAAGCAACAGCCCAAGCGCAGCAACTGTTGCTCGGCGAACTTCGGTTGCTGAGGTTTTTCCGCTCGAACGTGCGCAGACAAACGGTTTCGCCATCGAAATTGGCTCGCCTGCAGTCGGCTCCGCTGCGGCTGGCCGTCAAATTGCATGACTGTCGGACTTTGCTTTAGCCGATCATGGGGAGTTTTGCCTGTCCGTTATTTTGCCGACGGCCCCGGCTTGTTTGACATGATCGGCAACGGCCGGGAACAAACCCGTGACTTTTCCCAACCAAGGTGAGCCGGAAATGCCGAGCGGCACGGTCCGGGCGGAAAATTTCGAATGATCGGTTTTATGAGGTATGCGCGTGATTGACAGACAACGATTGGTGTGGCTTTGGGCATTATCGGCCTGGCTGGCGCAAGCTGTTGCCGAACCCGGTCCGGAGGCGGGTACCGCACAAGTGCAAGCCAGCCTGATCGCGTCGGCCGCCGCCGTGCATCCCGGCGACCGGATCTGGATCGGCGTCCATCAAAACATCATTCCGCATTGGCATACCTACTGGAAAAATCCGGGCGACTCCGGATTGGCGACCCGCATTCAATACCAAGTGCCGGCCGGTACCGCGGTCGGCGATATTCAGTGGCCGACGCCCGGCAAAATCGTGGTCGGGCCGGTGGTGAATTACGGCTACGAGCGAGCGGTGACGCTGTTGTCGCCGCTGCAAGTCGCGGCCGATGCGCCGGTCGGCGGCGACTTGCCGATACAAGCTAAGGTGAAATGGTTGGTCTGCGCCGAGACCTGTATCCCGCAACAAGTGGAACTGGCCTTGCGCTTGCCGGTCGTGGCGGCGGGGACGCCAGTTGGCCCTGGCAGTGACTTGATCGAAACCGCCAAAGCCTCCTGGCCGATAGACTCGCCCTGGCAGGCCAATCTTGAGGCTTCCGCCGGTAACACGATCAAATTGCGCCTGGGCGGCGCCGATCTCGGCGATTTGCGCCGGCAACCGTTGTGGTTTTACCCGGAGCAGTGGGGACCGATCAATCACGGCTTCGAGCAAAGCGTTACCGTGGCCGACGATGCGGTGGCTATTGTTTTAAAACCCGGCGACCAGCCTTTGGCGGCCGGCCAGATTTTGAATGGGGTATTGGCCGTCGGTCCGCCCGGCAATGTGCGCGGTTATCAAATCCAGGCGGCGTGGCCGGCCATGCCGTCGGCCGCGCCAGCCACAGAACCGCCGGCGGCGACCCAACCCGGACCTGGCATTGCTGAGCCGCCGTCCGCTCTCGGCCTGGCTGCGGCCTTGGCGTTGGCGTTGGCCGGCGGCTTGATCTTAAACCTGATGCCGTGCGTGTTTCCGGTGTTGTCGTTGAAGGCGCTGGCCTTACTGGAACAAGCCAAGCACCAGCCGCGCCAAATCCGCCGGCATGGCTGGTGTTATGCGGCCGGCATTCTGGCAAGTTTTGCCGGCCTGGCGGCGCTGTTGATTGGCTTGAAAGCCGGCGGCGCCAGCATCGGTTGGGGTTTTCAATTCCAATCGCCGCTGTTTGTATTGGCGGTGGCTTATCTGTTGTTTGCCGTGGGCTTGAGCTTGTCCGGAGTATTTACCATCGGCACCTCGATAGCCGGGTTGGGTTCCGGTTTGGCGGCGCGAGGCGGCTATGCCGGCAGTTTTTTTACCGGCGTGTTGGCCGCCGTGGTTGCCACGCCCTGTACCGCGCCTTTCATGGGGGCGGCGATCGGCTTTGCCGTAACCCGGCCGGCGCCGGAGTTGCTGGCGGTGTTTTTGAGCCTGGGCGCCGGTCTGGCGTTGCCTTACTGGCTGCTCTGCCATTGGCCGGCCTTACAGCGCTGGCTGCCTAAACCGGGCGCCTGGATGGAAACCTTGAAACAGGGGCTGGCGTTTCCGATGTACGCCACCGCTACCTGGCTGGTCTGGGTCTTGTCCCGCCAAGCCGGACCGAGCGCGGTCGCGGCGGCCTTGGCCGGCTGCGTATTGATCGGGTTGGCGGCGTGGCTATGCCAGATCAGCCGTAACGCCGGCGATTTCAAACGCCGGCTGGCCAACGCCAGCGCTGGCGGCGTGCTGGCGCTGGCACTTGCTGGCGGCTATTTCGGCGTCGACGGTGCCGGTCCGGTCCCGGCGGCGGTTAGGGCGAAGTCCGGCGATTGGCAAGCTTACAGTGCGGAGCTGCTGAACCGATTACGCGCCGAAGGCAAGCCGGTTTTCGTCAATTTCACCGCCGATTGGTGCATTACCTGTCTGGTCAACGAAAAGGTTGCGCTCAGCAGCGACCGCGTTCAGAGCGCCTTTCGCGAACGCGGCGTCGTTTACTTGAAAGGCGATTGGACCCATCGCGACGCGAGTGTTGCCCAGGTACTGGCCGACTACGGCCGTAGCGGCGTGCCGTTGTATCTGTATTTTGCACCCGGCGCGGGCAACGCCGAGGTGTTACCGCAATTGCTGACACCGGACCTGGTCGCCGGCGTCGTGCAAGCCACCGGTCTTTAACCCACCCACAGGAGTGTTTATGTCATTGCATCGTTTAATCGGATTGTTTGCTTTCAGTTTTGGTTTGTTAGCCTCGGCAAGTGCCGGAGCGGAACCTGTCGTCGGCCAGCCGGCGCCCGCATTTACCGGTACCGCTGTCGAGGGCGGCAGCCTGAATTTGGCCGATTTGCGCGGCAAGACCGTGATTCTGGAATGGACCAACCACGAATGCCCGTTTGTGCAGAAACATTACGAATCCGGCAACATCCCGAAATTGCAAAAGCAAGCCGCCAGCCAGGGCATCGTCTGGTTGCAGGTGATTTCGTCCGGCCCCGACAAACAAGGCTTCGTTGACGCGGCAACCGCGAAAAAATTGAACCAGGATCGCGGTGCTACCCCCGCCAACACGCTGCTCGACTCCAGCGGTGCAATTGGCAAGCTCTACGCCGCGACCAACACGCCGCAATTGTTCATCATCGATCCGAAAGGCGTGCTGTTGTACAAAGGCGGCATCGACAGCATCGCCTCGGCGGATAAGGACGACATTGCCAGCGCCGAAAACTACATCGATTCGGCTTTGAAAGAACTGGCGGCCGGCAAACCGATCAGTAAAGCCGCCACCAAACCCTACGGATGCACGGTGAAATACGGTAGTTAAGGCCTCGTTGGGCAGGCGCCGAAGCCGGCGTCTTCGACTGTTTAAGCATGCGTAAAATAACATTGCTTCTGTTGGTATTGCTGGCCGGCTGCGGCCCGCGCGACTACTTTCGCACCCAAATCGACGCAAGCCCCTGCATCAGTAGCGGCGAGCAAGATTGCGGCGCGGCGAATTTGCTGGCCGACGCCGACCACGGATATTCGCTGGGTTTCGTCGAGTTCGACGACGACGGCCGTTTCTACGACGGGTGCCAGGCCGAAGCCGTGCTGCAATGGTTGCAATCCAGCGATCAGCCGCAGTACGTGGTGCTGTACACCCACGGCTGGCACCATAACGCCAGCGATGTTGATTTCAACGTTCGCCGCTTCAAAGACAGTCTGAAAGCCATCAAGCAGCGCCATCCCGGTTACCGCGTGGTCGGCTTGTATTTGGGCTGGCGCGGCGAAACGCTGGAAACCCCTTATTTGCGGATGCTGACGTTCTGGAATCGCCGCGGCGTCAGCGAGCGCCTGGGCCGCGGCCAGTTCAAGGATTTCCTGTTTCAGATCGAACGCGTCGTCAAAGCCAGCCCCGAAAACCGCTTATTGACGATAGGCCATAGCCTGGGAGCGTTGGTCGTTTATAACGCACTGCGGACGGAATGGCTGGACCGGGTGCGCCGGCAGCTACCCGGATTTGGCGATTTATTATTGTTGGTCAATCCCGCCATCGAAGCCCGCCGTTTCGTCGAGTTGCGCCACGCGCTGGGCGAATTGAAATTGCCGGCGGAATTGAACGAACCGGCTTACCCGTCGATGATGGTGATCGGGTCCGAGGCCGACAATATGACGGGTTCGGCGTTTACTTGGAGCAGGGCGCTACCGGCGTTGTTCGAGCCGGGGCCCAATCCCTTCAACGCCTCAGAGTTGCCGGGAACCTCGGCGTGGGAATTGAGTACTACCGCCATCGGCCACTACCAACCGTTTCAGACCCATCGTCTGGAAACCGCGGCGGCGGATCAGCAGGAATCTGCGGCATGTCCGGCCGTAGTCGATGGCAATGCCTATCCTGCACATTATCCGCAGATATTGGCGGCGGCCGGCAACAGCCAAATAGCATGGTTAGCCGAACCCTATCTACGCTTGCGCCGTGTGGCTGACGAATTCGCGGCTGGGCCGTTATGGTTCGTGCAAACCGATAAGAACGTGTTGCCCAACCACGGTTTTTTAAACCGGAAACCGTTTTGGTGTTTTGTCGAGCATAGTCTGGAAAGGTTTGCCCGCCGCTAATGTCTCGCCGAAACGGCAGGCCGTTTAGCGGCCTGGTTCGCCGGAAAAGGTCTCGACCCACTTTCCTCTAAGTACATCCATCCCCCAGACCGGCGCCTGCGCCGACGGAATCAAGCCGGGCGTCCAATGCCAGGAGTCGATGGCTCGAATGACCTCCGGGTCGCGCGCGATCAAATGCACAGGTACGTCGTGGCTGGCAGAGTTGTCGGTGACGAAGGATGCCGGTTGGTGGTCGCCCAGCACCAGTATGACCAGCTTGTCGTCGCCGTAGGTTTTGGCATAAGACACCAGTGTTTGCAGGACGTAGGCGATCGATTTACGGTATTGCTGGCGAATCCGCTCGGTACTTTGCCAGACGGCGGCCGGCGCGTCGCCGTCTCTGGCCTGGCTGAATATCGAGCCGTCGCCGACCTGTTGCCAATCCACCCATCGCGGCAAAGGCGTCCAGGGGGCGTGCGACGAGATCAGGGCGATTTCCGCCATGACCGGCGGGCGGGGGCCGGCAGGCCGTTCCAGGCGTTGGATGGCGGACAGGGTGTATTGGTCCGGCATCGTGATCCAGTTAAACGCGTTTCCTCGATAGGCCAAATCCTGGGCAGCATAGATTTTGTCGTAGCCGAAATACTGACCCTGCGGCCACGGCAGCGTGTGCGCCGGCTGCACCGCGATCGTCCGCCAGCCGGCGCGCTGGAACAAACGGTTCAAGGTTGGTCGTTGGCTCATCACCAGCCGGTCATAGCGGCTTTGGCTGTCGATCCACAAGCCGGAAAGCAGCGTGCCGTGCGCCAGCCAACTGATGCCGCCATACGTGGGCGAGGTCAAAAACGCGCTGCGTACACCTATGCCGCTGTCTTGCAGCTCGGCGCCGCTTTTTTTTAATAACGGCAAGATGTGGGCGGCATAGTCGGGCTTGTCGAACACGGTGCGGCCGTAGGATTCGACGAACACCAGCAGTACATCCTTGCCTCGTAACTTGCTGAGCAGCGCTTGGTCCGGAGTCTGGGCGTAGGGATCGTGCTCGACGCTGCGCTGAAAGCCTTCCAAGTCGGCGAAGCTATCTCGGGCCGAATGCCAGTGCGCGGCCGCCCAATCGATGAAAGGCGTGCCTGCGATTGGATTGCCCGAGAGTTGTAAACCCAGCCAGAACAGAAACATGGCCGTCAGCGCTTGCTTGGCTGGGATCCGCGGCGAGCTGAGGATGGCTTGGAGTTGGCCCAGTGCGATACCGACCAACAAAATCAACCAAATCAACAGGCTGGCGATCAATGCGACAGCTAGCCAGGCTCCCGGAGTGCCGAGGCTGCCGGTCAGCCATTGCATGCCGTCGGCCGGAAACCGGCTGTCCAGCACCGGATTGAACGGCCGGCCGAAGGCTTGATCGATGCCCAAATCGACCAATTTGAAAATGATGCCAAGGCCTAGTATGCCGGCAGCGGCCAACCGCACTAGCCAACCCCAGATGTCGGGGAGCTGGAGGAGGCTGGCTAGCAGCAATGCCTCGAGCGGCAAGCAAGCGAAATTGGCCGCGTTGATTTCGCTGGCGCGGTTGGGCAACAGCAAAGCAATCCAAAGCAGCGCAAGGGCGGCAAAGGTTTGGGCGAGGTTCGGGTTTCGTGAGCTCGGTTGGTGAAAACTGGGCATGCGGGCAAAGGCTTGGTGCTAATTAGAGGTCAAAAGCGACAGCAATATTGGTGCCCGATTAATTTAACGGGATTTGGCGCGAGTTTTGCTTGATTTGGAGCCTTTAACTGTGGCTATTGCGTGGCGATGACGGGTATCGACGACGGTTTTGACGAAATGAAGGCGTTGCGCAGCGAACTGCGCGCGATTGCCGCCATTGGCGGGTTAGTCTTGTTAGCGGGATTTTGCGGTGTGGGTTGGCTTGCCGACTGGGGCCAGGCGTGGCTGTGGTTGTTTGTAGCCGCCATGCTGGGGGCGTATGCATGGCGTACCGCCTGGCTGTTATTGAGCTTGAACCGGCGTCGGCCGCAGACTGCGCTGTATCCGTCCGTGGGCTGGGGTAACAGAGTCACCTTGTGCCGCGGCGGCCTGATCGCGCTGGCCGGCGGTTTTTTCGCGACCGACCTTGGCGCCGACTTTAACGTTTGGGCGGCGGCGTTCTGTTATTCGCTGGCAGCCTTGCTCGACCGCTACGACGGTTTTCTTGCCCGCCGCTGCCAGCACGAGAGTTTGCTGGGCAGCGAATTGGACATACGTTTCGATGCGTTGGGGCTGGTCATCGCACCGCTGCTAGCGATAGCCGAAGGCCGGTTGCATGCGTCGTATTTGCTATTGAGCATGGCGTTTTATGGTTATCGCTGGGGTTTGCAACGCCGGCAGCGGCGCGGCTTAACCCATTTTTCGCCGCCCGACAATCCGCTAAGGCGCACGTTAGCCGGGTTTCAAATGGGTTTTATCGCCGTGGTGCTGTGGCCTGTTTTGCCCGAGGATTTCACCCGTACGGCCGGAATTGCCTTTATGTGGCCGGTGCTGTTCGGATTTATCGCCGATTGGCTGGTCGTATGCGGCGTTTTGTCCCGGGATAATTATGATCATCTAGCCGCCATCGCCGAACAGTACATTCTGCCCGGCTTGCGGCTGGTAGTCGCGATATTGGCTGCGGCAGGCTTACCACCGTTGGCGGATACAGCTCTGCAAATTGGGTTGGGCGGCGTGCTCGCGGCAATGGTGTTGTTCGGACTCGCCGGACGCTTGGCGGCCTTGGGTCTGCTGCTTTGGCTGGGCGCCGTAAACGCCCCGATAGCCGATTCGTTGTTAGGTACGCTTTGGCTGTTTGCGGCCAGCGCTTTGCTGTTACTGGGAACCGGTCGCGCCAGCCTCTGGCATTGCGGCGACGCTTGGCTGCAACGTTATGATGGCGTCTGATGGTCGGAAACAACGCCGTTTCGGCCCATCGTTGTCGCTTTGGTTATGGCCGGTAGCCCTCGGCTTGGCCGCTTGGCTTATTAGCCAGTTGCCTGTCGGTTCTCTCCGCCAGATAGTCCGGGATTTGACGCTTGGCCAATGGTTGGCGTGGTTTACGGCAAATCTGCTTGTTATCGCGTTAGCCGTGCTGCGCTGGCGGATATTTACCCGCTTACTGCATCTGCCGGTCGGTTTTGGGGCGCTACTCAAGATTCGCCAAGCCGGGCAAACCGTCAGCATCGTTACCCCCGGTCCGCAATTGGGCGGCGAACCTTTGCAAATCTATTGGCTTCGTAACCAGGGCGCGCCCGTCTCCGCTGCGGTAATGGCTTTGGGGCTGGACCGTTGCTACGAGTTGGCAGTCAACCTTTCGGTATTGCTGTTGGGCCTTGCGTTGTTGGCTTGGTCGCCGCTGGCGGATAGCGTTAAATGGCCGAAGGCTATCATCGGTTTGGCTTTAGTGCCTTTACTGGTGGCGATGGCCTGCGTAGTAATGTGGCGGAATCCGCAATGCCTATCCGGAAGGTTAGAGCATTGGCGCCGACACCGTTTGCTGCAAACGCTGATTCGTCTCTGCCAAGGCGTGGCAGCCGATTTTGGCCGGATTCTATCGGCCAGGCCCAAGGCGTTTGCCCAGGCGTTGGGCCTGTCACTGCTGGGGTGGGGCGCTTTGTTGGCGGAACTCTGGCTATTGCTGGATTTTATCGGCGGTCCGCCGGGCTTATCGGCCTACTTGCTGGTGTTTGTCGCGATCAGGCTGGCGTTTTTGTTGCCGTTGCCCGGCGGCATCGGCTCGCTGGAAGCCGCGTTGTTATGGGCATTTGATCATCTGCAGGCAGCCCCGGAAAGCGCAGTGAGTCTGATTTTATTGATGCGGGTACGGGATGTGGTGTTGTTGGTGTTTGGCGGCGGATGTTTGCTCGCGATGGGATCGAACCGGCACGTCAAGCTTGGTAAATCGTAAACCCGGTCAGTTGTTTCCAAACCAGTTGCTGTTGCCTCGCTGTTGCTACAACAGCAGTTAGTCGGTGGTGGTTCGATGCATCGCCAAACCATTGCTAACCGGAATAATCCTTTGCTGCCGGGCTTATTCGCAAGACCGCCAAATCTTTCGGTATATTCAATTACAGCGGCATACAAAATGCTTGGAGGTATTGTCAATTACTGAAAATCGCCTTGCCAAACCCGATGTTTAAAACCGAACGGATATTTTTTACCAAGGATAAGACTAGCGGCAAGGCGGTCTGGTATTTTCAGGCTAGAGAAGGCAAGCAAGGCCCTTTTTATTCCGAATTTCAGGCGCGGCAAAAACTCAATGAATTTATCAATAATTGCGTATCCGATCCCAATCGCATACCGCGAACTCGATTCTTGGTATCTATCGGCGGTTCGCCTGGGTCGTAAAAATTAACTTATTAGGATTATTATGTTTAACGCGCAATTATCCGATCGGCGTAATCGGTTTTTTGAACAGCTACACCAAGAGTTTTTATTTCTCACCGGTTACGGCACTTATGCCTATATCAATAGCTACGATGCCAATAGGTTGTACGAAGCCTATTTAGAGAAACAGGCGCTTACCAACGCGGATTTTGGTGTCGATAAACAAATAAATTTTATTCGGGACTTCATAAAAAGCCGGTAATCATGCTTTTTGTAAGGGCGGTCATGGATTGAGCTGTCGATAGAAAATATAAGGGAATATGTCGCTGGAGCAGTTATATGTGTCTTATTATTCATAAACCCAAACATGTTAAAATTAATGTGGATTTGTTGCATTCTGCCAGCGAACATAATCCGCACGGTTTCGGTTTAATGGCGTTTGCCGGCCCGCAAAAAATCAATATCATTCGTAGCCAGCACACCCGCTTCGACGACCTGCGTCGAGCCTATTCGCATTTTGCGAAATACGAATGCGTCATCCATCTTCGACTGCGAACTCGCGGTCACGTCAATAATACCAATACCCATCCATTTAAATTAACAAACTCGATTTATATGGCGCATAACGGCACCTTGGAAATCAATTGCCGGGTGCCGGGCAGATCCGACAGTTGGCATATGGCCAATGATTTACTGAGTCCGTTATTGGTGGACAATCCCAGGATATTGCACAATAGAAACTTTCAATCCTATATTGCAGACAAAATAGGCGCCAATAACAGAATGGTGTTTATGGATGCCGATCTGCAAAAAACCGTCATTATCAACCAATCGTTGGGAGTGGAATATCAAGGGGTCTGGTTAAGTAATACCAAATGGTTTGATTCGGCCAGGTTCGGTTTGTCAAGCAACATATCAGCGAATGACTCATCAAACGATTACGCTTATGCAAAATTAAATTTGCTGGGTGATCGTTTTCGGCGAAAAACCAGTAAATTCAGTTGTTGTGCATATAGCTATTGATTTTATCGTTAAGAAGCCTCTGATTAATTCATTTTTTTCAAGAAAAACAGAAGCGCAAGCGATTGATTTAATTGATCTCGAAATGCCCAATAGCAAATTAATCAGAGGTTCCTTAAGCTGGCGATGGATAAAAATATTCACCCAGCTCTGTTTTTGTTAGCTTATGTGTCATTTCCTTTCTCCGCAAATTAAATCTTAGCTGATGGTAGAGGACCGATATTGTCCGTCAAGCTCATCTATCCGATATTTTGCCACTGCACACCAGCCAACAGTCATTCAACACTTCTTGGCTCTCGACCAACAAAATACCTGCCGGGCCTAAGCTAATTCCCCAAATTGCCTGACCACATCGCCTGGCACGATTCATGCCCGATATTAGTTACGCTAGGTTAGCCTGGCGTTACCACCTATTACAAACGAAACAGCGAGAAATCAATAATGAAACGCACATGCTTTGCTGCCGGCCTGCTGCTGGCGAGCGCCAATGCCGTCCACGCCCAAACCCCACCTGCCGAGCCACCGAAACCGCCGTTGGGTTTTTTCGTGACCAGCGTTGGTGTCGGTAAGGGCGCGGACCTCGGCGGATTGGCCGGCGCGGATGCGCATTGCCAGAAACTGGCCAGCGCGGTGGGTGCCGGTAACCGGAATTGGCGGGCTTATCTCAGCACTCAGGCATTGGGCGGTCAGCCGGCTGTGAACGCCCGCGACCGGATCGGTAAAGGACCTTGGGCCAATGCGGCCGGCGTCATTGTTGCTAACGATGTCGCGCATTTGCACGGCGATACGCTGGAATTGGCCCAACTCGGCAACAACGTCCACAAGAAAACCGCGTTCACCGAAAAAGGCGAGCCATTGAAAGGCGTCGGCGACTCGCCCAACGAGCACGACATAATTACCGGCTCGAAACCGGACGGTACCGCCTATACCGACGCCGCCGACCACACCTGTAAGAATTACACCAGCAGCGGCGAAGGCACGGTTCGTGTCGGCCATTTCGACCGTACCAACGGCGGTAGAACCGGCGGTAACGTATCTTGGAACTCGACCCATGACAGCCGCGGCTGCAGCCAGGAGAATCTGGTCAGCACCGGTGGCGCCGGCTACTTTTATTGCTTTGCGGCCGATTAAGCGGCATGGGTTTTGACGGCGATGTCCGCTAGACGGTCATCGCCAAGCCTCAGCACATTCGCTTCGTTGGCGCGGCTTCAAGCTGGCAAATGGCTAAGAGAGGTAATACAAAGGGGCACAGGACCTCTCTGCTATTTAATTATTGGTACTTACCGCGTAGTCTGGCGTTCGGGCGGCGCGCCGTTAGCGTATTTTTAAGGAGCAAAGGAAATGTTTCGCACAGAAAGACTACAGTCCGTCGTCGATCGGGGGACCGGCTTGAAAGTCTGGTATTTTTTGACCAGGGAGGGCCGCCGAGGCCCGTTTACCTCGCAGGCCACCGCCCAAATCGCGCTGCATGATTTCATCGTCAACAAGATCAAACTCGGGCCGGCAAACCGGCGTAGCCGAAAATTAACCGACCGCTGAATTCCGGTCACGCAGCAAAAATCAGTTAACCGAATCTACCATTGGGCTGGCGGCAGCGTCTGCTCGGCTCTGGCGTACAAATATTCGCGAATGGTGCGGCAACTGTCATCCCAGCCGGGATGGCCGGCAAAGGCGGTTAGCGCATTGCGGCTTAATTCCAGCAATAGCCCCCGGTTCCGATGCAGAGTTTGCAGCAACTCAGCCAAGCGCTTGCTGTCGTCGGGATCGATTAAAAAGCCATTCCAACCGGGCCGGATGATTTCCTTGGCGGCGCCGGCCGTTGTGCCGATGACCGGCAAGCCGAATTGTTGGGCCTCGACGTAGACGATACCGTAACTTTCGTAGGCCGACGGCAAGGCCATGACCTGGTGGCTCCGGTACAGTTCGGCCAGCTCCGGTTCCGATTGCGGCCCGAGCAGGTGAACCCGATCTTGTAGTTGCAGGGTATCTATCAGTGCCTGAACTTCCCGCACATAGCGGGGTTCCATATCGAGTCGGCCGGCGACCGTCACTTGAAAATCCTCAGTCGGCAATTCCGCCAACGCCCGCAGCAAAACATGCAAACCCTTGCGGCGAATCACATTGCCCACCAGCGCAATCTTGAGCGGCCCCGGTTGGCGCAGAACGCGCCGGATAATGTCGGCGTCCGCAGGCCTTTCCTCGGCAAAGCGGTCGCCGGCTGGTACGGCCACACAATAAGGCGGCAGCCGGTTGGCAAGCAAAGTCCGGGTTTGCTCCAGCGTGGTTAGGCTGTTGGCGATCAGGCCTTGCACCGACCGTAGATACTGGGTTTCAACCCTTCGGTAAAGCCAATTGCTGTACCAAGGGTAGCTATCGAAGCTGGTCAACAGGTGAATCAACGTGACAACCGGTATGCCGAGCCGCCGATTTAAGTAAAACAGCGATGGATGCGCCATTTCGTCCTGGATCAGAATATCCAGTTCGGCAGCGGCGATTTGCTCCAGCAGCTTCCGCGAAAAGTTAGCGGTCAGTTGTCGCCAATAAGGTCGGGGCGGCAAGCTGATGATTGCAACGTGCTCGCCGTGGCGTTGCAGATAAGCCACCAGCTTGCGGTTGTACAGATAGCCGCCGCTCAGGCTGTTCAGGTCGCCGACGATCAGCAGCCCAATGCGCACAGCAATGCACTCAGAATTTTTGGCGGAATGCCGCCCAGCAGTGCTGGTTTTCCCATAGCTTGACCCGCAAAGCCCCCTCACCCGGACGTTGGATTGCGTCCAGGATTTTTTCGCAGATGATGCGGCTGAAGTGCTCGATACTGGGATTGATGCCGGCGAACTCGGTCTTATCGTTGAGCATTTGGTCGCGAAACTCGGCTATCACGGCATCGAGAGCGGTTTCAATCGCCACGATGTCGACCAGATAACCGTGCCGGTCCAACTTGGTGCCGTCGATGCGAATTTCGGCGACATAATGGTGGGAGTGGGGTTGGTTTTCGCTGCCCCAATCGCCGCCGATCAAATAGTGGTGGGCAATGAAATCGCGGCTTACGGCGACGCTGTACATGGTTTTTCCTGGTATAAGTTGCTGAAAATTGGATTATTAACTCGCCCCTAATTATTTCTGGTATTCCGTTCGGGCCGAGCTAGTCGAAGCCCAAGGTGGAACGCCCTTCGACCAGCTCAGGACGAACGGTATTTCAGGGCCGGGTTATTAGTAAACAAATACCGCCTGCACCACCGACTCGGGGGCTTGATCCAGCAAGCGGTAAAGCTCGCTGGCCGCGGGCAAGTCAAAGCGATGGGTTATCCACTGCTGCGGCTGCAAGCGGCGGATGGTTTGCCAAGCGGTTTCGAAGCGGCGGGCTTTGTCCCAGCGCCCGCTCAAGGCCGGGGCAATTGTGCTGACCTGGCTAGTGATGAACCGGATGCGGTTGCGATGGGCAGCGCCACCCAAGGCGATAGGCGCCGATTTGCTGCCGTACCAACTGCCGATGACGATGCGTCCGCCATAGCCGCACAGATCGATGGCAAGGTTCAACGCTTCCGGCCGGCCGCTGAGTTCGAACAATACATCGGCGCCGCTCAATGCCGGCGCGGCCAGATCGACCGGCAGCCGCAAGTCTTGCTGAATCGTCGCCAGTTCGGTATTGCAATTCGGATCGAAAGCCCTGCTGGCGCCCAAGGCCAGCGCCAGCTCGCGACGCCGGGCAATGGTATCCGCGGCATGCAACTGTGCAAGCGGCACGGCTGCCAGAAGACCGGTCAGCAACAGGCCGACGATACCTTGTCCCAGTACAACGATCCGTTCACCCAGCAACGGCGCGCCGTCGTGAGCCAAGTTGACCGCCGTCTCGGCATTAGCCAAAAACACCGCAGCCTCGGCCGGGATGTCGTCGGGCACCGGCAGCAATTGCTCGGGGGTGGCAATAAAATGGCTGGCATGCGGTTGAAACGAAAACACCTGTTTTCCCAGCCAAGCGGCATCGACGTTTTCCCCTAATTGTGCCACCCGGCCGACGCAGGCGTAGCCGTAGGGCAGGGGATAGGCGGTTGTTTGCCGGAGCGCGGCCAGATTGGCGTCCAGGCTGATGTCGCCGGGCAATTGGCCACGGTAGGCCAGTAATTCGCTGCCGGCGCTGATCGCCGAATATTGAGTTTTGACCAGCAACTTCTTGCCTCGTGGTTCGGGCAACAGTTGCCGACGCAGCTCGACCCGGTGCGGCGCGGTGAACCAAAGCTGATCGGCTAACACGCGATGGCTTTTTCGCGATAATGCAGGCTGCCCCACAAGATCAGATCGTCGCCCAGGCGTTGCGAATGCATGGGCCGGATTTGCGGTAGTTCGCTGGTGCATGTCTGTTCCAGATGGCCGACGCCCTTCAAGCCGCCGACCAGGGTTGGGGCGATGGTCAATATCAGCGCATCGGCGAGGCGGGCTTTGAAAAATGCGGTAATCACTTCGGCGCCGCCTTCCACCATCAAGTTTTTGATGCCCTTACGCCGCAAGTACTGCAATGCGGCGGGCAAATCGACGCGGCCGTGGCGGTCGCCGGGTAGCTGGATGATGTCGGCTTGGCCGGCAAACTCCGCTTCCGCTGTGGCCCGGGTTAGCAGCCAGCAGCGTTTGTCGGCGCGTTGGCACAGGCGCGCCGACGGCGGCGTGCGTAACCGGCTGTCCAGTACGATGGGCTGCGGATTTTTGCCGGGCCATTCCCGGACCGTCAATTGCGGATCGTCGGTCAATACCGTGCCGACGCCAACCAAAATACCGTCGTGCAGGCTGCGCAACTGGTGAGTCAGGCGCAGGGATTCGGCGCCGCTTAAACCCAGGGTTTCGCCGGAACGGGTGGTGATACTGCCGTCCCAGCTTTGCGCATAGCTCAAGGTCACGAACGGCCGGTTGCCCGACGCATGCAGCCGTTGCTGGCCGGTCAGCCATTGTTCAATCTGTCGGTTCAAGCTCATGGATCGGCCGGGCAGGCGTGATGGTTGCGATGGGCGGCAGTTGCAACAGATGCTCCATCCGCTGCATTTTGGTTTGTAGATAAGCGTGGTTGTCGGCGTTGGCCGTTACCTCCAGCGGTTGACGGTCGCTAACGCGGATGCCTTCTCGGCGCAGGGCGTCGATCTTGGCCGGATTGTTGGTTAGCAAACGTACCGACTGGACGCCCAGATCTTCCAGAATCCGCGCGGCCAGCGAATAATCGCGTTCGTCGGCGCCGTGCCCCAATAGCAGGTTGGCGTCCACCGTGTCGTAACCCTGGTCTTGCAGGTTATAGGCCCGCAGTTTCTCCAACAACCCAATGCCCCGGCCTTCCTGGCGCAGATAAACCAATACGCCTTGGCCTTGCCGGGCCAGTAATTGCAGTGAGCGGTCCAGCTGCTCGCCGCAGTCGCAGCGTCGCGAGCCGAGTACGTCGCCGGTGAAGCATTCGGAATGGATGCGGACTAAAACGTCCTCGGCTCCGGAGACTTGGCCGGTCACAAAAGCCAGGTGTTCTTTGCGGTCGACGGTGTTGTTGTAATAACACAGCCGAAATTCGCCGTACTGGGTCGGAATTCGGGTGCTGATGATCTGGGTAACGCCTGGTTTGGACATGTGTTGGTTATTGGTTGCTAGTAACGGCTTGGCGCCAGGTGCGCGAATGGCAGCGCCAACGCTGAATGGCGGCAGCTAAATGCATTGCGCCGAATGCGTTGCCGCTGGGCGATATTCGGTTTAGGAAATCAAATTACATGCCAATCTCAGATTGCTATCGAAATGGGCTTTTGCCGACACCGGCTATGGCGAATTGCTGCTGTGGGTTCAGGGCTTGTTGGCCTGCTGTTGGTATTGGTGCAGCTTGCTGCTGGTGATACAGCGCCGTCGGCCTTGACTTGTTGCAAGTTGCGGTTTACCCGCATCAGCGCCGAAAAACCGATAGGCGTTGAACGGCGTCGTACAAGGTTTCGTCGTCCTTGGCGAAGCAGAATCGGATCAAGCCTTCGCCTTCCGAGCCTTGGTAAAACGACGAGCCCGGCACGCCGGCAACGCCGGTTTGCTCCAATAAAGCCAGTGCGGCGGTCTTGGCATCCGGGTAAGCAAAATGCGAAATGTCGGCCAGCACATAATAGGCGCCTTGCGGCACCAGCGGCGTCAGGCCGGCGGCGGCCAAACCGTCGCAGATGATGTCGCGCTTGCGCTGGTATTGGCTGCGCAGTTTTTCGAAGTATTCCGGCGGCGCGCTCAAGCCGGCGGCGACGCCATGTTGCAGCGGCGACGGCGCGCAAACGTAGAGCAGGTCGTTGACCAGATTGATGGCTTTTGCCAATTCGGGTTTGGCCACCGCGTAACCCAAACGCCAGCCGGTGATGCTGAACGTCTTGGAGAAGCCCATGATGCTGACCGTGCGCTCGGCCAGTCCGGCGATGCTGGCCGGCGAAATATGTTGGCGGCCGTCGTAAGTAATGTATTCGTAAATCTCGTCGGAAATGACCAGCAGATTGTGCTGGCGGGCGACGCGCTCGACAATTGCCAATTCTTCGGTGCTGAACAGCTTGCCGCTGGGATTCGACGGCGTGCAGATCACCACGGCGCGGGTATTGGGTTTGATGGCGGCGGCCAATGCATTCTCCTCCAGACTGAAGGTAGGCGCTGCCAACGTTAGAAATTGCGCTTCCAAGCCTTGCAGCAGGATGGTGTTGAGGTGATAGCCATAGTAGGGTTCGAGCAGCAAGATGCCGTCGCCGGGATTGAACAAGGCGGTCAACGTGGCGGCAAACGCGCCGGTCGTGCCGGCGCTGATGACGATTTGGCTGTCCGGATCGACATCCAGACCGTTGTCGCGTTGTAACTTGCGGGCGATGGCTTGCCGCAACGGCGGGATACCCTCCGAGGCGGTGTAGGTGTTTTGGCCATCCTGAATGGCCTGAATCGCCGCGTCGCGAACCAATGCCGGCGCCGGTAAATCGCCCAGGCCTTGGCCCAGGTTAATGCCGCCGACCCGTTCGCAGGCCTTGGTCATCAGGCGAATATCGGAAGGGAGCAGGTTTTCGATGCGTCTTGAAACGGGAAAAGTCATGTCTGTTTGGCTGGTAAGGTGTTGACTGCCGATTTTATTTAAGTCGGCAACAGCTTACTGGACGCCGGATAGCCCGACAAACGGCAAGAATCGATATCTATTTCGAAAATCAAGAAAACGGCTTGGCGGGCGCGGACAGGGTGTTTTAGCGGACGCCAAGGTGTTTAAGACTCGCGAATTTGTTCGAATTTATCCAGCTGTCTTTTGATCTGGGCGAATTGTCTGGCAAACACGCCTTGCTATCCGTTATCGAAATGGGCAGCAGTTTTAACCTACCGGTATTGGGATAGATTTGACGGTTTTTGTCTACACAGTTTGTCCGCAGCGAGCTTGACCTTGAGCGGCTTTACTTGGCTGATAAAAAGCAAGCCCGGTAGCCATCGGCGGTACGGTCTCGCTGAATGGTTTAAGAAAGCTTGCGCCGATTGCACTTGAAGATCTGCACCAGCCAAAAATCTGGGCGGGCACTGAGAAAACGGTTTCGCGTTATTCAAGCTCGATAGCGTTGCGACAGCATTTGAGTTTGTATGGCTCTAATACCGGCCAGCGAAAATTCGATGACGTGGTTGGTAAAGTCTTCCAGGTATTGACTCTCTATTACCAGAGTCCTGTTTGGCTGGGCGATTTGCAGTTGCTTTAGGCGTAGGACGTGAAAACATTGGCCCATTATGCTGGCATGGCAATAATGCAGCAGGTGTTCGTTGGCGTTGTGGCCCAGACATTCGTGTAACAGGACAAGCATTTCCTGGCGCTGGGGATTGATCTCTTTCTCCAAAATATCGGACAGCAGAAGGGTGGGCTGGGCTATTTCCTTGTGAATGATCGCGAAAGAGTAAGAATCCTCGGCGGCAATGCGGCGGATGATAGAGCGGATGCGCCCCGCCAACCGTTGTTCGGGGGATGCCTGGCGTGGCACGCCGCCGTCTGCGGGATACCGGCTCAACTCTTCGCTGAAAGCATAGCGCCAGGCTTCCAAATACAGGGTTTGTTTGTCGCCAAAGTGGTAATTAACCGCGGCGATGTTAGCTTTGGCCTGCTCGCAAATCTCGGCGATCGTCGATTCTTGGTAGCCGTTTTGAGCAAAGATCCGGCTAGCGGCTTTTAGTAGCCGGGTGCGGGTCAGCGCGGATTTGGTCTTTAAATCAGTCATTGGGCAAACAAACCTTAAATTTGGCAATTCAAATCGTCGCTTGAAACATAACTTGTTCAAAGCAGGAAGTATGCCTTTTCGTTTGGGCTTGAATTCGGCGCATATTTGCGGTTGGGACGGTGCGGCAATGCTGAAATGGCAGCAGGATCTGAAGTTCGGTTGTTGCAGGACTAACAGCTTAGACTCGGCCTAAAAAGCTCTCGCCAGCCAGCTTGGCTACTGAGCCGCTTGCCGGTCAAACAGAGGGAATTACACCCCACGGCAGGCGAGATAAACCAATTTGGATCAGGAAATATCTCGTTCCGTTTTGAAGAACAGGCCGCAAGGAATGGGGCATAGGCAAGCGCATCGGCAAATGGCGATGCGCTTGCAGAAGGGGTCAGCGGGAAGCTTTGCTGATGCCGATGGCGGCGCGCAAGTCGGCCAAAGTAACCACCCGCGGCCCATGCAATGCGGCGATTTGGTTAACGTCGAGTTTCAATTTCTGGATGTTCTGATACAAATTGACCGAGTACGGATTCGGCGAACTCGGTGCCGGGGCGTTGGCGGCCAGCGGCGTATAGGCGTCTGCCTCGACCAGAATTTTTTCTTTGGGCAGGTAAACCGCGACGAAAGCGTCGTTGTGGCTGTTATCCGCCAAGGCGTGAATTTCGATAGTGCGTTTGCCGTCGCTCAACACTTTCTTGCCGGAGAAGCTTTCGAACTTGGCGGCTTTTTTCGAAATCGCCAAGTGATCCGGGTTGATCGCGTGCGGATTGCTCCAGATCTTTTGATAGTAGCTTTGGTTGGGCTCGTGGGTGACGATCGTGGCGCCGGCATCGACAAAAGTCCGCAAGCCACCGGCGTGGTCGAAGTGGGCGTGGGTGTTAACCAGGTATTTGATCGGTTTATTGGGGATGATCTCTTTCAGCTTTTCGATCAGCGCCAGCGAGCGCTCTTCGTTCAGCGGCGCCTCGACCAGCACGATGTGGTCTTTCTGCTCGATCGCGACGCTATGATGCGTGCCGCCGGTCAGATAGTAAACGCCGTCGGCCAATTTACTGGCTGCGACGACGACCGCGGGTTTCTTGGCGGCTTCGGGCGGAATCGGCAAGTCTAACGGCGGATTGGCTTTGACGCCGTTGACGTTAATGTCCAATACCGGAAAGCCGCCGGCCAGGCGGACGATGTGGCTGGGGAATTGGCCGCCATCGAGTTCCTTGTAATCGCTGAATTGGGTTTCGACCAGCGTATCGCCCAGCACCGGATTGTCGATCCAGGTTTTGACGTTGACCAACTGGTTCCGGGCGTTCAAGGTGCCGACGTAGCGGTATTTGCCGCCAACCGTGAAACTGACCTCGGTGTGGTCACCCTGAGTTTCCGCTTTGGCTTGATGCTTCTGCGCCGCGCGTAAAAAGCCTTGCGGGGTGCTCCAGATTTCCGCCGCGCGTTCTTCGCTGGCCGCCGGTTGCGGCGTTATGGTCGGAGTGCTGGCATTGGCGGCTGGCGGCGCCACGTTCCAAGCCACATTACCGCTGACATATTGATCGACTTTTTGCTCGGTCGGCACCGGCCGGTTGCGGCCAGCTTCTATCTCCTGCAAACGGCTGATTTGCACGCGGGCGCTGGCGGTTTCGTAGTTAATGTCCGCGGTGTAGCTTTTCACGGCAAATTGCGGCCACGGTAGATCAGGATTCGGCGCCTGGCCGAACTGATACCAGCGGCCGGTACCGCTGAACTCGATAGATTTGAGCGTATCGACGCCGGCGGCCTCGGCAGCTTGTTTGACCGGGTTTTGATGTAGTGATCCACAGCCGACGGTGGTCAGTGCCACGGTAAAGCTCGCGGCGGCCAATAACGAATTGCGCATGTTTTGCTCCTGAAGGGTGAACGCGGTCGCCGCCGGCTATTTCAAGCGAACCGGCGGCTATATCCAATTTGAGAAAGCTACTATCAGCAAACCCTGTGCCTGGTTGCATTTTGCCAATTTAAGGTTTGACCGTTCGTCCTGAGCGAGTCGAAGGGCGACCGGTTAGCCGCCCTTTAACGGCATTGGTGCTTGGTCAGGGTACGTGGGACTATTTGCCGTTTGTTGCTGGGTTACGTCTGTTGAGTGTTGCTGCGGCGACAGCGCTTGCTGAGAGGGTGTTGGGGAAG
>NZ_JANIBM010000047.1 GCF_024505045.1 Methylomonas aurea
CCGGTTGGCGCTAAGCCAACCGGGGTTTTTTTTATTTTTCCGAGGCCGCCGGAACCAAATCAAATTCCGACGGCCGACGCTTAACCGTTAACGGCGCATGATACTGATCCCTTTCAACAAATTCAGGGCCTCGTGCAACGGATAGTCGCGCATGTCGGCCTCGGACATCTCCGCCGCATCGCCATCCTTCTCCGGCACATCCTTGACATCTTCGCCATCTTCGTCCTCGGATTTTTTCTCCGGTTTGGCATTGCCGTTGGTCAAGTGATGGGTCAAATCCGCTTCTTTGACGGTATCCAGCTTGGCCTTATCCACCGCGGCCAATTTGACCCTGGCCAGCGTCACATCCGGTTCAATACCTTCGGCCTGAATCGAGCGACCGGAAGGCGTAAAGTAGCGCGCCGTGGTTAACTTCACCGCCGCACCGTTACTGGTCGGCAAAATGGTTTGCACCGAACCTTTGCCGAACGACTTTTCACCCATGATGATAGCCCGCTTGTGGTCTTGCAACGCGCCGGCCACGATTTCGGAGGCCGAGGCCGATCCGCCATTGATCAACACCACGATAGGCGCTCCGTTGATCACGTCGTCCGGGGTAGCGTTAAAACGCATTTCCGAATTTTTGATCCGGCCTTCGGTGTAGACAATCAAGCCGGATTCGATAAAGGCATCACTGACATCAACTGCAGCATTTAACACACCCCCCGGATTGTTGCGTAAATCAAGCACGATGCCTTTTAACGGCCCCTCGTTTTCCTTTTTCAGCTCGTCGATTGCATCCAACAAACTCTGGCCGGTACCGGATTGAAAACTACTGATCCGCAGATAGCCGTAATTTTTTTCCAGCAACCTGTTCTTGACGCTTTTGACCTTGATGATATCGCGGGTCAACGCAAACTTCAGCGGCGCTTCTTCCCCCTCGCGAATCACGGTCAACACAATCTCGCTACCGGGCTCGCCGCGCATGATTTTCACCGCATCGGCCAAAGTCATGCCTTTAACCGGCTTATCGTCTAGACGAACGATCAAATCGCCGGCCTTGATACCGGCCCGTTGTGCCGGGGTATCGTCAATCGGCGAAACCACTTTGACAAAGCCGTTCTCCATGCCGACTTCTATGCCTAGACCGCCGAATTGGCCGGTGGTGCCTTCTTGGAGCTCTTTGTATTCTTCGCTGGCAAGATAAGCCGAATGCGGATCCAAACCGGATAGCATGCCGCGAATGGCATCCTCCAGAAGTTTTTTGTCGGAAACGGGCTCGACGTAATCCTGTTTGATACGGCCAAAAATTTCGGTGAAAGTGCGCAATTCATCGAACGGCAATGCCTGCAACTCGTCGCTTTTGGCCGCAGCCGGTGCCTCTTTCTCGGCAAAAACGCTGCCGCACAAACTCAGCGCGACGCCCAAAATAAATCCGACCAACAAGATCAATATGTTTCTGTTTTTTAACATCTGAATTAAAACTCCAACAACCTGTGTCCTAAAAATGATTAACCTTTGGTCGGTTTACGGCACCATTGCTCCGGATCGACGGGCCGCCCGTTCTTGCGGATACCGAAATATAAAGCTGCTTCGGCCCGCCCGCCACTCCGCCCCACCGAGGCCAGCACCTCCCCGGCTCTAACATGGTCGCCCACGCTTTTATGCAAACTTTGATTGAATGCATACAAACTCATATAGCCCTTGCCGTGATCGACGATAATCATCAGCCCGTAGCCGCGCAACCAATCTGCGTAGACAACCTTACCCCCTGTCACGGCGCGTATATCGGCCCCCTCCCTGGCACTAATGACAACACCGTCCCAAGTCGTCTCATAACGGCGACTGCCGAACCGCGCCGTCACAGCACCCTGCACCGGCCAGGGCAATTGGCCGCGCAACTCCGAAAACGGCTGGCTTGCGAGTTCGCTCACCGGACTGGCTGGCATTGGCTTGGAAGGTTCCCGCGGCCGAATCGAGACGGGTTCTGATTTTCGCGGCTCGGGCGCAGGCAGAGATTCGTCCGCGGCATTATCATCAGTTTTCTGTAAAGACGCCACCAAGGACTGCAATTTTTTCTCGTCCGCCAGCAGGCGCTCCAACTCGCCAGCCTTGGCCGAATAGTCCCGCTCTATCCTGACCAACAAGGCTTCACGTTGATTTTTCAGCGCCTGCATCGCATCCGATTCTTGCTGCTTCTTTTCCAGAGACGCTTGGAGAAGCTGGGCCTCGGTATCCTTTTGCGCTTCCAACTGCCGCAATTCTCGAAACGACTCGGCAACCGCGTTGAGTTTTTCGAGCCGCGCCTTGCTGATGTAATCGTAGTAAACCAACATGCGGCTGGACACTGCCGGGTCGCGTTGGTTCAGTATCACCCTCAAACCTTCCTGATCACCGCCCATGGCATAAATTGCTTTGATCAAACCTTCGAGCTCCTGCTGTTGCTCGTGCATGCTGCGCTGCGTCGCGGAGCTTTTGGCGCGCAATTCCTGCAGCGCCTGCTCCTGCTGCCTGATCTCGGCTTTAAGCAAACGCAGACTATTAGCCAGTTCGCCATATTGCCGCTCCAATTTCTGCAGCTGATCCAAAGCCCGGAGTTTTTCAGCCTGCAAATCGCGGACTTCGTCGCCGATTTGCTGGATTTTTGACTGAACATCGACCAAGTCTCTTTCCCTGACCGGATCGGCCGATAACGGCTGACTCGTTGCCACCCACAAACCGGCCACAAGAATGCTGCGACTCAGCGCCTCAAACCGAATCAGCCTAAATTTGGCAAACCGTAAATTGCCGAGGCGGCGCTGCGATTCGGTTTGTTTTCGCGCTGCAGACTGGCTCGGAACGAGCGGCGCGCAGCTTGACCGGTCTGGCATCAGATTAAGGACTCCAAGCTTCAAGGTAATAAATCGGACCGCGGCTAGGCAGGCTTTGGCGTTTTATTGCGCCGGCTCAATTTCCGGGTATTGAACAATAAAGCCTACTCTGTTAGATTTGCTCGCCTCTTTATGCTGATTAAGTTCGCAGCCTGACCGCTCCAAACTCAAGCAAGGCATTATACCAGCACCGCCAGCCGCCATAATCCGAAAAATGCCGCGGGCCACAATAACGGCCGCCTTTGCCACGCTCTATCGTAACTAAATGGAAGATCAAGACGATAATATTCAATATGACGACAGCGATATCAGCCGCGCGGCACGCTGCCTGAAAGCCATGTCTCACCCTTTACGCTTGAAAATCCTCTGCGTATTGGGTAGCAACTCGATCAGCGTTCAAGATATTGTGGAACAAGTCGGGACCAGCCAGAGCAATATCTCCCAACATTTGGCGATATTGCGGGATAAAGGCATTCTCGACTATAAAAAGGAAGCCAACCGAGTTTATTACTTCATCGACGACGAACGCGTCATTCATCTGATTCAAATGATGCGCAGCATATTTTGCGGCGTTTAAACAGCGAAAACCACCAACATGAATGCACCCATAGAACAATATATCGAATTTGCCACCAACCATTACTTACTGGTCTTTGCGCTGGTTTGCGTAATCTTCCTATTGATCCAGGACTTGGTTGCCAATTCCTTCAATAAGTACGAAAACATTTCGCCGCTAATCGCCGTCACCAAAATGAACAGCGACGACGTCGTGGTTCTGGACGTCCGGGAACAGCACGAATTCACCAAAAGCCACATCGAGAATGCGCTGAATATTCCGCTGGGCAAAGTCGAAGAACAGCTCCAGGCACTGGAAAAACACAAAAAACACCCAATGATCGTAACTTGCCAAACCGGAGCTCGCTCGACCGCCGCCTGCAAAACCCTGACCAAGGCAGGATTCGAGCAGGTCTACAACCTGATTGGCGGCATGCAATCCTGGGAAGACAACAAATTGCCGATCAAACTTGGCAAAATCAAAGATTAACCAACCAACCCGCAAACCAAGACCATGGCCGAAAATAACGCACCCAGCGAAAAGCAATTCATAATTCAAAAGATCTACACCAAAGACATCTCTTTTGAAACCCCGAACTCACCCAAAATATTCACCCAAAAATGGGAACCGGCGCTGGACCTCAATCTCGGCACCAACGTATTACCGATCGAAAATTCAATGTTCGAAGTCTCGCTGACGCTAACGGTAACCGTCAAAGTCGGCGAAAGCACAGCTTATCTGGTCGAAGTCAACCAGTCCGGCGTATTTCTGATCGCCGGCTTTACCGAACAGGAAATGGGACCTATGCTGGGCAGCTTCTGCCCGAACATCCTGTTTCCTTACGCCCGCGAAGTCATCTCCGACTTGGTTAGCAAAGGCGGATTCCCGCAATTGATCCTGGCCCCGGTCAATTTCGACGCCCTGTACATGCAACATCTGCAACAGGCACAACAAGCCCCGCAAAACACCGAAGCGAAAACCCTAAATTAAGAGCAGGATGCCGCCGTCAATCAGTATCCTGGGCGCCGGATCATGGGGAACCGCCCTGGCGATCCAAGCAGCCAGAAACGGCTGTGTCACGTCGCTGTGGGGACATAATCCGCAACACATCGCTACACTGCAACAGGCAGGCGAAAACGCCCGTTACCTGCCTGGTGCCCGATTCCCCGCAAATCTTGAACTCACCGGTGATATCGGCAAGGCGGTCGCGTTTAGCCCGGTCCTATTGATTTCGGTGCCGAGCCACGCTTTTCGGGATACTTTGGCCGGCATCAAACCCTTGCTGACGGAAAAGCCGATGATCGCCTGGGCCACCAAAGGCTTCGACGGCCAAGATGGCGCCCTGTTGAGCCAAGTGGTAGCCGAAACGCTGGGCGAAGACATCGAGACCGCCGCCCTTTCCGGGCCGACTTTCGCTCGCGAAGTTGCCGCCGACTTACCCACCGCTGTGACTGTCGCCTCCACCTCAGACGCTTTCGCCGCAAGACTGAGCGCCATCTTGCACAACCAACGCTTCCGGGTCTACACCAGTCGCGACATCATCGGCGTCCAGGTCGGCGGCGCGTGCAAAAACGTTTTGGCTATCGCCGCAGGAATTGCCGACGGCCTAGGCTTCGGCGCCAACACTCGCGCGGCTTTGATCACTCGCGGCCTGACCGAAATCATGCGCCTCGGCACCCGCCTCGGCGGCCAAGCCGATACTTTCATGGGTCTAGCCGGTCTCGGCGACCTGATCCTGACCTGTACCGACGACCAATCCCGCAACCGCCGCTTTGGTCTGGCGCTGGGCCGCGGTCTCGACCAAGCCCAGGCATTGGAGCAAATCAACCAGGAAGTCGAAGGCATCTCCGCCGCCCGCGAAACCTTCGGGCTATCGCAAAAATACGGCGTCGAAATGCCCATCACCGAACAGGTTTACAACGTGCTATTCGAAAACCTCCCACCCAAACAAGCCGTACAGAACTTGCTTAACCGGGATCAAAAGCCCGAACAAGGCTGAATTCGCCCCTACCCACCCATTACGTTTCCGCGCGGATAACGCCGACCATTCAAGCGCAATTTATTCCAATACCCAGCAGTCCCGGCAAGCCGCCAAATCCGGCTTTTCGGCAAAATCACCTTATAAAATTAAGTATTAGCTCTCATTAATTGCGATTTACATCAAAAATCGGCATTAACTTTTTGATACCAATCAGTTTTACCCCATTCTTCACCAGCCGCCCCCACCAAGCCTCCAAGTCAGCGTAAGTCCTTGTAGAAAAAGAAAGAATTTAATTTGACTACCTCTTGACTAAGCCCATTTTGAAAACTATAGTGGTACAAAAATGATGTAAAGTGGGCATAAATGGATTTTTTTGGTTTTTTGAGGTTTTGATTTGTTTCGAGGCATTAGTTCAATCAGCTTGGATGCGAAAGGGCGCGTTGCGATTCCCACCCGCTATCGGGAGGAGTTACAGGAGTGCTGCGACCGCCAATTGGTTGTAACTGTTGCGGTCGACGACAAATGCATAGGCGAACCAGGCTGCCTGTGGCTTTACCCGCTACCGGAATGGGAGAAACTGGAACAAACCATCAGCCGTTTGCCAACCCTAAACAAAATGGCAGGAAAGCTGCGCCGGTTTGTCATAGGCAACGCTTCGGAATGCGAAATGGACGGCCAAGGCCGGCTGTTGCTGCCGGAAAAATTGCGCGAATTCGCCGGCCTGGAAAAGCACATCGTGCTGGTCGGGCAATTGAACAAATTCGAAATCTGGAACGAAGACGCCTGGAAGGCGAAAGAACAGGAATGGATGGACGGCAACGATACCGAGGGCCTTGAAGAACTTGGCTCTTTGTCGTTTTGACGGAGATGCCTGCCCATCAGACCGTTTTATACGCAGAAGCGCTCGAGCAACTCGCGATAAAACCGGACGGCATCTACTTGGACTGCACTTTCGGCCGCGGCGGTCACAGCCGCGGCATTCTGGCTGGCTTGAGCGAAGCGGGCCGGTTGTTGGCACTGGATAGAGATGCGGAAGCGATTGGCAGCGCAGAGGCGGAGAAATTAAGCCAAGACCCTCGGTTCGAATTGCGCCACGCCAGTTTTACCGAATTGGCTGCCGTAGTCGGACGCGAAGGATACGCCGGCAGGGTAGACGGGATTTTGATGGATTTGGGCGTATCGTCGCCGCAACTGGACATTGCCGAGCGCGGTTTCAGTTTTTTACGCGACGGGCCGCTGGACATGCGGATGGATACCGGACGCGGCCTATCCGCCGCGGACTATTTGGCGCGCGTCGAAGAAAGCGAACTGGTACGGATTTTATTCGAGTACGGCGAGGAGCGATTTGCCAAACGCATCGCCCGGGCGATCGTCAGCCAACGCCAACAGGCACCGATCGCAACCACTTTGGAACTGGCGAGATTGATAGAACAGAGCGTACCGTTTCGCGATAAACACAAACATCCTGCCACTCGCAGCTTTCAGGCGATCAGGATCGAAATCAACCAGGAGCTCGAGCAGATAAAAACCGGTTTGCAGCAGGCCCTCGACGTACTGGCGCCGGGCGGGCGACTGGTGGTTATTTCGTTCCACTCGTTGGAGGACCGGATCGTCAAACGGTTTATTCGTAACCAATCGGGCGCGAAAACCGACCCCGGCAGACTGCCGGTCAGAGAACAAGACATAGAACAAGGAAAGCTACGCAAAATCGGCAAATCGATTCGCGCCCAAGCGCAGGAGTTGCGCGATAACCCGAGAGCGCGCAGCGCGGTAATGCGAGTCGCGGAGAAGCGTTGATGGTATTTGCACGAAACATACTGCTAACGATATTGGTGGCAGCTCTGCTGATTTCCGGCATTGCCGTCATTTACAGCAAGTACCAATCGCGACTGCTATTCATCGAGATCCAAAAAAAAGAAAAAGAACTCGACGATTACGAAGTCGAGTGGGGACGGCTACAACTGGAATTGACGACGCTGACCGAAGAAAACCGGGTTGAAATCGAGGCTAGGTCGCGACTGATGCTGACTCTGCCGCCGCAGGACAAAATAATTTATATCAAGCCGTAATGCGAATTTTTACCGGTTCCGCTCCAGCGTCGCGCCTTAACACCGATTTTCCGATACGGCGCAAACTGCTGCTATCGACGATGATGCTGGCCATGGCCTCTTTAGTGGGTCGCGCCGTGTATCTGCAAATCCTGGATAAGGATTTTTTGCAGGACAAAGGCGACATGCAGCACGTCGGCGTGGTTTCCGTGTCCGCTTATCGCGGCCAGATCAAAGACCGTAACGGCGAACCGCTGGCTATCAGCACCCCGGTGCAATCGATCTGGGTCAATCCGCGGCAATTGAAGGACAGCGAACAGGACAAAATCGCGCCGATGGCGAGAATCCTCGGCTTCCCGGAAAAGGAACTGCGCACGCTGTTGAAGAAGGAAAAAGACGCCAACAAGCGCTTCATTTATTTGCGCAGGCAGATCAATCCGGATATCGCCGAAAAAGTCAAAGATCTGGAGATCACCGGCGTCTATTTCGAACGCGAGTTCAAGCGCTACTATCCGGCCGGCGCGGTGTCGGGCCATCTGTTGGGTTTTACCAATATCGACGACATCGGCCAGGAAGGCATCGAACACGGTTACGAACATATTCTGCGCGGCCAACCCGGAAAAAAACGGGTGATCAAGGACGGGAAGGGCCAGATCATCAAGGACGTGGAGAACATCGAAGCGGCGGTGCCGGGTCGCGATTTGATCTTGACGATCGACGAACGCTTGCAATATCTGGCCTACCGCGAGTTGCAAAACGCAGTGATCCAGAACAAGGCGCATTCGGCCTCGCTAGTGGTATTGGATGCGAAAAACGGCGATGTGCTGGCCAGCGTCAGCCAGCCGGCATTCAACCCGAACAACAGGAAAGAATTGAGCAGCAACCGTTATCGCAACCGGGCCATCGTCGACAGTTTCGAACCCGGCTCGACTGTTAAGCCATTCGTGATCGCGGCGGCGCTGGACGGCGGCTACATTCATCCGAATGTGATGATCGAGACTCACGGCGTTTACCACCTGGGCCGCAACGTGGTCAAAGACGTGCATAACTACGGCACGATGGATTTGACCCACGTCTTGCAAAAGTCCAGCAATATCGCCGTCACCCAGATCGCAATGACCATGCCGCCGGAGTATTTTTGGGGGGTTTACAACAAACTGGGCTTCGGCACCTCGGCCGGCGTCGGCTTCCCCGGCGAGGCCAGCGGCTCGTTGCTGGATTACCAGGGTTGGCACGAATTCGACCAAGCGATTTTATCGTTCGGTTACGGGGTATCCACCTCGATCTTACAACTGGCCAGAGCCTACACCGCCTTGGCCGACGACGGCATCATTCATTCGGTGACCCTATTGAAGCGCGACGAAGATCCGGACGCACAACGGGTGTTTAAGCCGGAAACGGCCAGAAAAGTTCGGGAAATGCTGGAGCACGTGATCAGCAAGGAAGGCACGGCGTACCAAGCCAGAGTCGAAGGTTACCGGGTGGCCGGCAAAACCGGCACCGTAAAGAAAGCCACCGCCGGCGGTTATGCCGACGATAAATACTTGTCGGTCTTCGTCGGCATGGCACCGGCCAGCAATCCGCGTTTCATCATCGCGATCGTGGTCGACGAGCCGACCAGCGGCCAATATTACGGTGGTCTGGTCGCCGCTCCGGCCTTCTCGCGGGTCATGGCCGGCGCACTGAGAGTTTACGGCGTCGAGCCGGACGGCATGGAGAACATGCACTTACTGTTGAGCAAACGATGAAGCTGAGCGAATTGCTGAACGGACTAACAGATATAGCTGCGGACGCGGAGATAACCGGCTTGAGCCTGGATAGCCGTTGCACGCGCGCAGGCGACGCATTTATCGCCTTGAACGGCTCCCGGCAACACGGCCTGACCCATGCCGCGCAGGCGATCAGCCGCGGCGCCAAAGCTGTGGTATTCGAGCCGCAGCAGAGTGCGTCCCACTTACAAACGCCGCTCGATGCGCCGCTGTTTGCCGTTGCCGGATTGGCGAACCGGCTGGGCGAGATCGCCGCCCGTTTCTACGGCCGGCCTTCGGAACAACTGGATGTGATCGGCGTCACCGGCACCAATGGCAAGACCACTTGCAGCCAACTGCTCGCGCAGGCGCTGCCGGATTGCGGCGTGATCGGCACTCTGGGTTGGGGCGAATTTGGCAAGTTACAGCCGACCGCGAACACAACCCCTGACGCGCTGGAAGTGCAAAGGATATTGTCCGAATTGGCCACCCAAGGCAAACGCGCAGTAGCCATGGAAGTGTCCTCGCATGGATTGCAGCAAGGCCGGGTCAACGCAGTGCGATTCAAGGGTGCCGTATTCACCAATTTGAGCCGAGACCATCTGGATTACCACGGCGATATGCAGAGCTATCTGCAAGCCAAGCTGGCGTTGTTCAAAACCCCAGGCTTGAAATTTGCCGCGGTCAATCTCGACGATACCAACAGCCCGGAAGTATTGGCCAGTATCGACCAGAACGTAAAGGTCTGGACCTTTAGCGCCCAAGGCCGGACTGCGCCGGGCTGCGAAGCCGTCGTGGCCGAAAATGCACGCTTCAGCGCTGCCGGCGTCGAATTCGACGCGGTCTGGCGCGGCCAACGGCTGATAGCCGCCAGCGGCATTGTCGGCGGATTCAATCTGGAAAACTTGCTGGCGGTAATCTGCGTTTTGCTGGCTCAGGGCATTGGCTTCGAAACCGCTGTGGAACGCCTGGCGCTACTGAAGGCAATCGCCGGCCGTATGGAAAAATTCGGCGGCCAGGGCAAGCCCACCGTTTTCGTCGACTACGCCCACAGTCCGGACGCATTGGAAAAAGTCTTGAAAGCCATCAAAGGCAACAGCCGGTTGCGACTGGTGTTCGGCTGCGGCGGCGACCGCGACAAAGGCAAACGCCCGGAAATGGGCCGAATTGCCGAGACCTGGGCGGATCAGGTCATCGTCACCGACGACAATCCGCGCAGCGAAGCTCCGGCCGCCATCGTCGCCGACATTTTGGCCGGCTGCCGTAGCGAAAAAATAACCGTAATTAACGACAGAGCCACAGCCATAAACACAGCCATACAACAAGCGGACCCGGAAGATTGCGTGCTGATCGCCGGCAAGGGCCACGAAGATTACCAGGAAATCGCCGGCGTAAAATGGCCGTTCAGCGATAGCGCGCTGGTGGAAAAAACATTGGCGGAGTGGCGCAAACCATGAAAATGCTGCTCAGCGAAATCGCCCGAGCCGTCAACGGCAGCCTGACCGGAGCCGACCGCAGTGTCGAGTCGGTCAGCATCGACACCCGCACGCTGAAACCCGGCGAACTTTATCTGGCCTTGAAAGGCAAGAATTTCGACGGCCACGATTTTATCGGCCCAGCGCAACAGGCCGGCGCCGCAGCGCTGCTGGTCGAACGCGCCTGCGCATCCGCTCTGCCGCAAATCGTGGTCGACAATAGCCACCTGGCGCTGGCCGAATTGGCCGGCTACTGGCGCCGGCAATTGCCGGTCAAAGTTGCCGGCGTCACCGGCAGCAACGGCAAAACCACGGTCAAAGAAATGATCGCGGCGATTTTCGCCACCCAAGGTCCCACCTTGTCGACTCAAGGCAACCTGAACAACGACATCGGCGTTCCGTTGACCTTGCTGAAACTCGATGCCAACCACCGTTATGCCGTGATCGAAATGGGCGCCAACCACATCGGCGAAATCGCCTATACCAGCCGCTATGCCCAAGCCGACGTCAGCGTGATCAATAACGTCGGTGCGGCGCATATCGAGGGTTTCGGCGACCTGAACGGAGTGGCCAAAACCAAGGGCGAGATCATAGAAAGCCTGAACCCGGATAGCGTCGCGGTGTTGAACCGAGACGACGCCTTCTACGACTTCTGGCTCGCTCTGGCCGGCCCGCGCAAATCGGTTAGTTTCGGCTTCCACCCCGCTGCCGACGTGCGCGCCGAACAAATCGAAACCGGCCTGGACGCCGACGGCTTCGCCACCCGCTTTCAGTTGCAAACCGGCGGCGAGAGCATTGCCATTCGCTTAAATCTGGCCGGTGCCCACAACGTCAAAAATGCGTTGGCGGCGGCGGCGGTCGCGCGGCAATTCGACATCGCGCTCGACGCCATCAAAGCCGGCCTGGAAGGCTTGCGGCCGGTGGTCGGCCGGATGCAACCGTTACGCGGCCGCCGCAACAACATCGTCGTCGACGACACCTACAACGCCAATCCGAGTTCGCTGCGCGCCGCTCTGGAAGCCATCAACGGCTGCAGTCGGACCGAGCTCTGGGTCGCTTTGGGCGCATTCGGCGAATTGGGTCCGGATAGTCCGGCAATACACCGTGAGATGGGCGAACTTGTCAAAGCCATGGGCGCCAAGCGCCTGTTCGCCACCGGCGAATTGGCCCGCCACAGCGTCGCCGGCTTCGGCGCCGGCGCCCGTTATTACGACACGCAGGAACAATTGATTGCAGACCTGGCCGCGGAACTGAGCGGCGGGGAAACTTTACTGGTTAAAGGCTCGCGCGCCCAAAAAATGGAAAACGTGGTGGCAGCGCTGGTCGACAATTTTAGAGCGGCATAATGTTACTTTTACTCGCAGACTTTTTAAGCAGTATCGACAGCGGCTTCAGGGTTTTGCACTACCTGACCTTCCGCGCCATCCTGGGCGTGTTGACCGCATTGGCAATTTCGCTATTGAGCGGTCCGATGGTGATCGAAAAGCTGACCCGTAAAAAAATCGGTCAAAGCGTGCGCGACGACGGTCCGCAAAGCCATTTCTCCAAATCCGGCACACCGACCATGGGCGGAGCAATGATCCTGTTCGCGGTTGCGATCAGCACCCTGCTCTGCGCCGATCTGAGCAACCGCTACATCTGGGTAGTGTTGCTGGTGACGCTGGCGCACGGCGTAATTGGTTTTATCGACGATTACAAGAAAGTGCTGCTCGGCAACAGCGTCGGCCTGTCGGCCAAAGCCAAATATTTCTGGCAATCGGTGGTCGCACTGGGAGCCGGCATCTATCTCTACAACACCGCTCAAGTCGCCGCTGAAACCCAATTCATCGTACCGTTTTTCAAGAACGTTACGCTGGACATGGGCTGGATGTATATCGTGCTGACCTATTTCGTCATCGTCGGCTCCAGTAACGCGGTGAATCTGACCGACGGCCTGGACGGCCTGGCGATCATGCCCACCGTGATGATCTCGGCCGCGCTGGCAATCTTCGCCTATTTGTCCGGCCACGCCAATTTCGCTCAATACCTACAGATACCGCACATCCCCAAATCCGGCGAACTGGTGGTGTTCTGCGCCGCGCTGATCGGCTCCGGCCTCGGTTTCCTCTGGTTCAACGCCTATCCGGCCATGGTGTTCATGGGCGACGTCGGCGCGCTGGCGCTGGGCGCCGCGCTGGGCATCGTCGCGGTGTTGGTGCGCCAGGAAATCGTACTGGTGATCATGGGCGGCATTTTCGTGGTCGAAACCATTTCGGTGATCATTCAGGTCGCCTCCTATAAAACCCGCAAAAAACGGGTGTTCCTGATGGCGCCGATTCACCACCATTACGAATTGAAAGGCTGGCCCGAACCGCGCATCATCGTCCGTTTCTGGATCGTTTCGGTCATTTTGGTCCTGATCGGCCTGGCGACATTGAAACTGAGATAGCCATGGATACCGTGCAACTACTTGCCAATCTCGAACACCATTTCCAGCTGGATCCGGCCAACGCCCGGCTGCTGATCGTCGGCCTCGGCGCAACCGGCTATTCGGCCGCGCAATTTTTGCAAAAAACCCCGATCCGGTTCGCCGTGGTCGACAGCCGCAAGCAACCGCCGCTGATCGACAACTTGCGCGAACAAATGCCGGACGTACCGGTGTTTTCCGGCGGCTTCGACCAAGCGGCGCTGGACGTTGCCACTCATCTCCTGGTCAGCCCGGGCGTATCCTTGCACGAAACCGCGATCCAAAAAGCGGTGCGGGCCGGAGTCGTCGTGATCAGCGACATCGATTTGTTCGCCTGCGCCACCGACAAGCCGATCATCGGCATCACCGGTTCGAACGGCAAAAGCACGGTGACAACGATGCTGGGGGAAATGGCCAATGCCGCCGGCGTGAAAACCGCCATCGGCGGCAATCTGGGCACGCCGGCGCTGGACTTGTTGCAACAGGATGCAGATTTATACGTGCTGGAGCTGTCCAGTTTTCAATTGGAACGCACCCGTGCCTTGAACGCCAAAGCCGCTACCGTGCTGAACGTCAGTCCCGACCATCTCGACCGCCACGCCAGCATCGAAAGCTACGCCGCCGAAAAACAGCGCATATTCCGCGGCGACGGCACGATGATTCTGAATGCCGACGACCCGCTGGTCATGGCGATGCGCGACGCCAACCGGCCGGCATTGACGTTTTCGATCCAAGGCCCTGCCGATTTCTATCTGCAACGCGGCGAAACCGTCAATCTGATGCACGGCGATCAAGTATTGATGCCGGCTTCTCACCTACGCCTGGAAGGTTCGCACAACCTAGCCAACGCCCTGTCCGCCCTGGCCTTGGGCAGCGCCATCGGCTTGAGCATGACCGCGATGTGCACCGCGCTGCGCAACTTCAAAGGCCTGCCGCACCGGATGCAGAAGGTGGCCGAAAAAGCCGGCATCAACTGGATCAACGACTCCAAGGCCACCAACATCGGCGCCTGCGTCGCCGCCCTGCAAGGCTACGAGCGTAAAGTGATACTGATCGCCGGCGGCGACGCCAAGGGTGCCGACATGGCCGAATTGGCGCCGGCCGTGCGCGAGAAAACCAAGGCCGTGGTCTTGATCGGCAAGGATGCGCAACTGATCGCCGATGCCTTGCACGATTGCGTGCCGGTCAAATTCGCCGGCAACATGAAAGAAGCGGTAAAAACCGCGGCCAGCCTGGCCGATGCCGGCGACAGCGTGCTGTTATCGCCGGCCTGCGCCAGTCTCGACCAATACCGCAGTTACGTCGATCGCGGCAATAAATTCGCCGAAGCGGTGATGGAGCTGCCGTCATGTTGAAGCCTACGCCTGCACCGAAGCCTCGGCAAAGCCGTTTGCATACCGATCCGGTACTGATGCTGGCCTGTTTCAGCCTGCTCGGTATCGGCTTCATGATGGTGACCTCGTCGTCGCTGCACCTGGGCGTGAAGATGGCGGACGACATCTCTCATTATCCGTTCAAACAATTGGCGCACATCGCCTTCGGCTTGGCCTTTGCCGGCTTTGTCTTGAACGTGCCGATGAGAAGCTGGGAAAAACTGGGGCAAACCCTGTTCATCGCCGGCCTGGCCCTGCTACTGGTCGTACTGATTCCCGGCGTCGGCGTCAAGGTCAACGGCAGCATCCGTTGGCTGTCCATTTTAGGTTTGCGGATTCAAGTCTCCGAGGTGGTCAAGTTGATTTCGGTGATCTACATGGCCGGTTACGTTACCCGCCACGCCGAACATGTGCGCCGTTCCGCCTTCGGTTTGGTTAAGCCGCTGATGCTGTTTTCGGTGGCGTGCGTATTGCTGCTGCTGGAGCCAGATTTCGGCTCGGCCGTCGTGATTCTGATCATCGCGATGGGCATGATGTTTCTGGGCGGGGCGCGGATTTCGCAATTTGTGATCCTGCTGGCTCTGGTCGCCGGCCTGGCGGTCATGTTGGTCATCGTCTCGCCTTACCGCTTGGCGCGGGTCACCAGTTTCCTCGACCCCTGGGCCGACGCCAAGGACACCGGCTTCCAGTTGACCCAAGCCCTGATTTCGTTCGGCCGCGGCGAATTCTTCGGCGTCGGCCTGGGCAACGGCCTGCAAAAATTGTTTTATCTGCCCGAAGCCCATACCGACTTCTTGTTCTCGGTACTCGGTGAAGAACTCGGCTTGGTCGGCGTGCTGGTCATCATCGGCTTGTTCAGTGCCTTGGTGATTCGCGCGTTTGCGATCGGCGAACAAGCAGAACAAGCCGGCCTGCGTTTTAATTCGCTCGCGGCTTACGGCTTGGGTATCTGGTTCGGCTTTCAGTCCTTCGTCAATATGGGCGTCAACATGGGCATGTTGCCGACCAAAGGCCTGACCCTGCCGCTGATGAGTTACGGCGGCGGCAGTATGATCGTGATGTGCGGGGCGATGGCGGTGTTGTTTCGGATCCATTACGAAGTGACCGAACACAACAAGAGCAACGTCAAGGGGAAACTGGCATGAGCGGCCGCATCGTCATCATGGCAGGCGGTACCGGCGGCCACGTGTTTCCGGCGCTGGCGGTGGCTCAGGAAATGGCTGCGCGCGGCTGGCAGGTCAGTTGGCTCGGTACCCAGACCGGCCTGGAGGCCAAAGTGGTACCGGCAGCCGGCATCGATATCGACTGGCTGGCTGTGGCTGGCCTGCGCGGCAAAGGCTTGTTGGCCAAAGTCGGCGGTATCGTCAAACTGGTGCAAGCTTGCCACCAAGCCAAACGCATTTTGCGCGAGCGCCGGCCGGACGTGGTTTTGGGCATGGGCGGCTTTGTCGCCGGCCCGGGCGGCCTGATGGCTAAGAGCCTGGGTATTCCGCTGGTGATCCACGAACAAAACCGAGTGCCAGGCACGACCAACCGTTGGCTGGCCAGACTGGCGGCGAACAAAATTCTGGAAGCCTTCCCCGCCAGTTTTGCGCCGAATGTCGGTGCCGAATGCACCGGCAACCCGTTGCGCAGCGCCTTCAGCGCACTGCCGGACAAACAGGCATGGACGCCGGACGCCGGCCGTAACCTGCGAGTTTTGGTACTGGGCGGCAGCCAGGGCGCCAAAGTATTGAACGAGACCGTACCAGCCGCATTGGCGACATTCGCCAATCTGGAGATCAAGCACCAGACCGGTGCCGCGATGCAAACCGAGGTAGCAGCCGCTTACCGATCGACGAACCTAAAGGCGGAAGTGGCGGCCTTTATCGACGACATGGCCGCCGCTTACCGGTGGGCCGATCTGATCGTCTGCCGTGCCGGGGCGATGACGGTCAGCGAGGTCGCGGCAGCCGGATTGCCGGCGATCTTCGTGCCGTTATTACATGCCATCGACGACCACCAAACCGCGAACGCCAAATTTTTAGCCGACGCCGGCGCCGCTTTGCTGCTGCCGCAACCCGAATTGAACGCGGAAAACCTGCGTAAAACCATTGCCCAAGCCATGACATCCTTACATTCCATGAGCCGGGCGGCGAAAGCCAAGGCCCGACTCGCCGCCACCCAAACCGTGGCCGATATTTGCGCGGCGACGGCCGCGTCCCAAGCGGAGGCCGCGCGATGAACCGTCCCAATATTCCCGCCGCCAATCAGGCTTTGGGCGACATCGACAAAATCCATTTCGTCGGTATCGGCGGCACCGGCATGAGCGGTATCGCCGAAGTGTTGAGCAACCTGGGCTACACCGTATCCGGCTCCGACATCAAGGCATCGGCAGTCACCGACCGTTTGCAGAATCTGGGCGTCAAAGTCTATCTGGAACACAAGGCCGAAAACGTCGCCGATGTCGACGTCGTCGTCACCTCCACCGCGGTCGACAAAACCAACCCGGAAGTGGTCAGGGCCTACGAAAACCGGATTCCGGTAATTCCGCGCGCGGAAATGCTGGCCGAACTAATGCGTTTCCGCTTCGGCATTGCCGTCGCCGGCACTCACGGCAAAACCACTACCACCAGTTTGACCACGATGATGCTGGCCGAAGGCGGTTTGGATCCGACCTTCGTCATCGGCGGCCGTCTGAACAGTGCCGGCGCCAATGCCAAATTAGGCCTGGGAAAATATTTGGTGGCCGAAGCCGACGAGAGCGACGCCTCGTTTCTGTTCCTGCAGCCGATGATGGCGATCGTCACCAATATCGACCAGGACCACATGGAGACCTACGGCGGCAGTTACAGCAAGCTGAAGGACACCTTCCTGAAATTCCTGCACCAGCTACCGTTTTACGGTCTAGCGGTGATGTGCGTTGACGATCCGGGCGTCTGCGACGTGCTGCCGAACATCTCGAAGCCGGTGAAAACCTATGGCGTCAGCAGTTATGCCGACGTCCGCGCGGTCGACATCAAACAAGACGGTTTGCGCACCCATTTCACCGTGCTGCGCTGGGGCAACCTGCCGCCGCTGCAAGTCACATTGAATTTGCCCGGTTGGCACAACATGTTGAATGCGCTGGCGGCGACCACGATCGCTACCGCGCTGGGCGTGGACGACGCCGCTATTGTGAAAAGCTTGGCCGAATTCAAAGGCGTCGGCCGCCGCTTCCAAATTAACGGCGACGTCGATTTCGCCGGCGGCAAACTGACCTTGGTCGACGACTACGGCCATCACCCGCGCGAACTGGCCGCCACCTTGGAAGCCTTGCGCCAAGCCTGGCCGAGTCGGCGTAAAGTCGTGGTATTCCAACCGCACCGCTATACCCGCACCCGCGATCTGTTCGAAGATTTCGTCGAAGTGCTGTCCGGGGTCGATGTGTTGATTTTGCTGGACGTTTATTCGGCCGGGGAAACGCCAATCACCGGAGCCGACGGCAAAGCCTTGAGCCGCTCGATTCGGGTGCGCGGCCAAGTCGATCCGGTATTCGTGCAAAACCGCGAGGATTTGGCCACGATCCTGGCCGGCATCGTCGAGCAAGACGACGTGATCCTGACCATGGGCGCCGGCAACGTCGGCCAGATCGCCGCCGAACTGCCGCAAAAGCTGGCCGAGGCGCTGGCCGAACTGAGAGGAAGCGAGTGATGGCGCCGGCGAGCTGGAAAGGCACCCTACTGACCGACGAGCCCTTGGCCAAATACACCAGTTGGCGGGTCGGCGGTCCGGCGCAGCACATGTACATTCCGGAAAACAAGGCGGACCTGATCGAGTTCATCTCAGAATTGCCGGCGGACGAACCGCTGTACTGGCTTGGCTTGGGCAGCAATCTGTTGGTGCGCGACGGCGGCATCAAAGGCACCGTGATCAACACCCGCAACCGGCTGAAAGAAATGCGGCTGATCGACTCGGAGCGGGTGTACGTAGAAGCCGGCGTGCCTTGCGCCCATGTCGCCCGCTTTTGCGCCGATTTGGGCCTGACCGGCGCCGAATTTTTGGCCGGTATCCCGGGCACGATGGGCGGCGCGCTGAAAATGAACGCCGGCGCTTTCGGCGGCGAGACCTGGCGCATCGTCGACCGGGTAGAAATGGTCAACGCCCGCGGCGAAGTGATCGAGCGCGATCACGGCGAGTTCGAAGTCGCTTACCGCTCGGTCAAAGGCCTGGAAGGCGAATGGTTCCTGTCGGTGCAACTGAAATTGGTCAAAGGCAATAGCGAAGCCAGCCAGCAGCACATCAAGTCGCTGCTGGAGAAACGCAATGCGACCCAACCGACCAACAAGCCGACCTGCGGCTCGGTGTTCAAGAATCCGCCCGGCGACTATGCCGCGCGGCTGATCGAAGCCTGCGGCTTGAAAGGTTTCGCGGTAGGCGGCGCCGTGGTATCGGAAAAACACGCCAATTTTATCGAGAATCAGGGTAACGCCAGTTCGGCGGATATCGAAGCCCTGATCGAACATATTCAAACGCAAGTGCAAACCAAGTTCGGCGTCAGTCTGCAGACCGAAGTTTGCCGGGTAGGTGACAAAGCATGAGGCCCTTACGGATTAAAGATCCCGCCGCATTCGGCAAGGTCGCGGTGATGATGGGCGGTTCCGCCGCCGAGCGCGAAGTGTCGTTGAACAGCGGCAATGCGGTGTATCGGGCCTTGCAAACCCAAGGCATCGATGCCACCGCAATAGACGTGACCGGCAGCCCGATCGATGCGCTGGCAGGACGCAACTTCGACCGGGTGTTCAACATCATCCACGGCCGCGGCGGCGAAGACGGCGTGTTGCAGGCGGTATTGGCGACTATGGGCTTGCCTTACACCGGCTCCGGCGTACTGGCTTCGGCCTTGGCGATGGACAAGCTGCGCACCAAATTATGCTGGCAAGGCGCCGGCCTGCCGACGCCGCGCTGGTTTTTGTTGAGCGGCGAGCACGACATCGACACCTGCATCAACGCGCTGGGTTTTCCGGTGATCGTCAAGCCGGCCCAGGAAGGCTCCAGCATCGGCATGAGCAAGGCGCATAACCGCGAGGAACTGTTGGCGGCATTGAAGACCGCCAGTCAATACCGCTGCGAGGTCTATGCCGAACAATGGATCCAGGGCCAGGAATTTACCATCGGCGTGTTGGACGGCGAAGCGCTCCCGGCAATCCGGCTGGAAACGCCGCATACGTTTTACGATTTCGACGCCAAATACCGCGCCAACACCACGCAATACCATTGTCCGTGCGGACTGAGTCCGGAGCGCGAGCGAGAATTGCAGGCCTTGGCGCTGAGAGCCTGCCAGACTGTCGGCGTCGCCGGTTGGGGCCGAGTCGATGCCTTTATCGACGATAGCGGCCGCATGCAATTGATCGAAGTCAATACCGTTCCGGGCATGACCGACCATAGTCTGGTACCGATGGCGGCCAAGGCGGTCGGCATCAGTTTCGAAGAATTGGTCTGGCGAATCCTGGAGACCAGCTTGGCGGGAACGGCAGGTGCGGCTTAGGTTTCTGTTTCTTATCCCGGCTTTGATCGGGGGAGGCTGGTGGAGTTGGCAGCATTTCGGCGAGAAAGCCCTGCACAGCCAACCGATCCGTTACGTACGGATCGAAGGCGCGTTCCAATACACCAGCAAGGACCGCTTGAAGCAGGTTTTGGCGCCGCAAATGAAACAGGGCTACTACCACGCCGATATGCAGGCCATCCATCAGGCGATCAAGGCCTTGCCGTTGGTAGACAAAGTGGACGTAAAACGGGTGTGGCCGGATGCGGTGCACATCAAAATCACCGAACAGAAGCCGGTGGTGCGCTGGGGCAACTCGGCATTATTGAACAAACAAGGCGATTTGCTGGTTCCGGACAATATCGAGGAATTCAAAAACCTGCCGTTGATTACCGGCCCGGAAGGCCAGGAGAAGAAGCTACTGGAAATCATGAAAGGCGTTTACATCGTGTTGAAGGATAAATCGATGCAATTGGCCGAGTTCCACGTCAATGAACGCCGGGCTTGGCGGATTAAATTGGCCAACGGCATGGAAATGCAATTGGGCCGCAAGGCGCCGCTGGAGAATATGCAGCGCTTTTTGAAAACCATGGATTTATTGGGCGAAGAGCAAATCGCCATGATAGCGAGCGTGGACACCCGTTATCCGAACGGCTTTGCCGTGACCTGGAAACCCGACGCCGCCGCTATCGATTGGAAAGCAATCGCGGAAAAGAATAAAAACCTGATTTAAACGCTTACTGAGCACACAACAATGGCCAAAAAGACAGATCGAAATATTTTAGTGGGATTGGACATAGGCACGTCGAAGGTCGCGGCCATCGTCGGCGAATACCGCGGCGGCGACGAAATCGAAGTGATCGGCATCGGCACAGCGCCGTCCAAAGGTTTGAAGAAAGGTATCGTCGTCAATCTGGAATCGACCGTACATTCGATCCAGCGCGCGGTCGAGGAAGCCGAATTGATGGCTGGCTGCCAGATCAAATCGGTGTTCGCGGGCATCGCCGGCAGCCATATCAAAAGCCTGAATTCGCACGGCATCGTCGCGATCAAGGAAAAGGAAGTGACCCAGCACGATATCGACCGGGTGATCGATTCGGCGCGAGCGGTGGCAATTCCGGCCGATCAGAAAATCCTGCACATCCTTCCGCAGGAGTTTGTGATCGACCAGCAGGAAGGCATCAAGGAGCCGATCGGCATGTCCGGCATCCGCCTGGAAGCCAAGGTACACATGGTCACCAGCAGCGTCAGCGCCGAACAAAACATCGTCAAATGCATCCGCAAATGCGGGTTGGACGTCGACGATATCGTGCTGGAGCAATTGGCTTCGTGTTCGGCGGTATTGACCGACGACGAGAAGGATCTGGGCGTCTGTCTGATCGATATCGGCGGCGGCACCACCGACCTGGCGATCTTTTCGGAAGGCGCGATCAAGCACACTGCGGTCATTCCGATCGCCGGCGACCAGGTCACCAACGACATCGCGGTCGCGTTACGCACGCCGACCAAAAATGCCGAGGACATCAAGCGCCAGTATGCCTGCGCGTTGACGCAATTGGCCGATCCGCAGCAAACCATCAACGTGCCGAGCATCGGCGATCGCGAGCCGCGCAAAATCTCGGCGCAAAACCTGGCCGAGATCGTCGAGCCGCGTTACGAGGAGTTGATGCTGTTGGTGCAAGCAGAATTAAGAAGAAGTGGCTATGAAGATCTGATCGCCGCCGGCATGGTAATCACCGGCGGCAGCTCCCAAGTGAAGGGATTGGTCGAATTGGCGGAGGAAATCTTCCACATGCCGGTTCGGATGGGCGTACCGTTACACGTGTCAGGATTGACCGATGTGGCGGAAAACCCGATTTATTCGACCGCGGTCGGTCTGTTGCTATACGGCAAGGATCATCACGGCCGGGCGTTAGGTATAAACGATGACGGCGCCGATCTGTTATCGAAAATAAAAAGCTGGTTTCAAGGTAATTTTTAAACTTTTGTCTGGAGGGCGTGAATATGAAATATGAACTATTGGATAGCAGCGGCAGTGCTGTGATTAAAGTGATCGGCGTCGGCGGCGGCGGCGGCAATGCGGTCAACCACATGGCAGCCGACGGCATCGACGGCGTACAGTTCATCTGCGCCAATACCGATGCCCAAGCCCTGCGGGAAATGAACGTCGAATCCATCGTCCAACTGGGAGTGGAGTTGACCAAAGGCTTGGGCGCCGGCACCCGGCCGGAAATCGGCAGAGCCGCGGCCGAAGAAAACCGCGACCGCATCCGCGAAGTCATCGCCGGCGCCGATATGGTATTCCTGACCGCCGGTATGGGCGGCGGCACCGGAACCGGCGCGATTGCGGTATTCGCCGAAGTAGCCAAGGAATTGGGCGTACTGACCGTTGCCGTGGTATCCAAACCTTTCGACTTCGAAGGTTCCAAGAAAAAAGGCGTGGCCGACGCCGGCTTGCGCGAACTTGAGAAACTGGTCGATTCGCTGATCATTATCCCGAACCAAAAATTGCTGCCGACCCTGGGCAACAACAAGTCGCTGGTGGAAGCGTTCCGTGCCGCCAACGACGTATTGCGCGATGCGGTACAGGGCATTACCGAACTGATTACCCACCCGGGCCTGATGAACGTCGACTTCGCCGACGTACGTACCGTAATGTCCAACATGGGTAGCGCGATCATGGGCACCGGCGTCGCCAGCGGCGAAAACCGGGCGCGCTTGGCGGCGGAAAAAGCCATTGCCTGCCCGCTGCTGGACGACAACAATCTGCAAGGCGCGCGCGGCATCCTGGTCAACGTCACCTCCAACGGCGACTTGGGCCTGAACGAGTTCGACGAAATCGGCAGTATCATGCATGCATTCGCTTCCGAAGACGCCGACATGAAAATCGGCATGGCGGTCAATCCGGCCATGGGTAACGAAATCAAAGTCACCGTGGTTGCGACCGGCATGGGCGATAAAGCCAAACACGCCGCTCCGATCAGTCTGGTGAAAAAAGTGGCCGCCGGCGAAGTCGATTACGGCCAACTGGAAAAGCCGACCGTGATCCGCCAGCAGAAACAAGAATCGACCAGAGAGTCGCGTTTCGGCGCCCAGCCGAGAAACGATGTCGATCTGGACTATTTGGACGTGCCGGCCTTCCTGCGTCGCCAAGCGGACTAAGCATTTCCGCCGCTTAGCACTTCAGGCAGCCCACCAAGTTCGGGGGGAGCTATCGCCCAATCTGTGATAGACTCCCCCGCCTTGTTTTACATATTCTCGGCATTTCATGATTAAACAGCGTACTTTAAAGAACACGATCAGAGCCACCGGCGTCGGCTTGCACACCGGCGACAAAGTCTATTTGACTCTGCACCCGTCCGAGCCGAATACCGGCATCCGCTTCCGCCGCGTCGACTTGGAAGCGCCGGTCATGATTTCCGCTCGTCCAGAAAATGTCGGCGAAACCAAATTGTCCACCACGTTGGTACGCGACGGCATCAAGGTCTCTACGGTTGAGCACTTGCTGTCCGCACTGGCCGGTCTGGGTATCGATAACGCGATCGTCGACGTCAGCGCCGCCGAAGTGCCTATCATGGACGGCAGCGCCGGACCTTTCGTATTTTTGTTGCAATCGGCCGGCGTCGCCGAACAGGATGCGCCCAAACAATATATCCGGATCAAACGCGAAGTCCGGGTCGAGGACGGCGACAAATGGGCGGCTTTTCTGCCGTTCGAAGGCTTTAAAGTGACTTTCACGATCGACTTCGAACATCCGGCTTTTTCCGACCATTTGAAAACCGCGGTGATGGATTTTTCGACAACGACTTTCGTCAAGGAAGTGGCCAGAGCCCGCACCTTCGGTTTCATGAAAGACATCGAGTTTTTGCGGGAAAATAATCTGGCGCTGGGCGGCAGTCTGGATAACGCCATCGTGGTCGACGACGACAAGGTGTTGAACGAGGACGGCCTGCGCTATGCCGACGAATTCGTCAAACACAAGATTCTGGATGCGATCGGCGATCTGTATTTGCTGGGCCACAGCCTGATCGGCGAATACCAAGGGTTTAAATCCGGCCATGCCCTGAACAATAAATTGTTATTGACGCTACTGAACGAGACCGACGCCTGGGAAAAGGTCACCTTCGAAAACGCCGAAGATGCACCGATTTCTTTCTTGCATTCAGCGCAGTCATCTGCCAGAGCAACCGGCTAGTTCCTTCGTATAAATGTTTTGCCGCCTGGCAGGCCCAAACCAGGCGGAGTTACCCCGCCCGATCGGCTGCCCTCCGCCTTAGCGTTGCTCCCAATTTCATCAGGGCCTGTGCCAATGGATCGTCCACCCTGCCACTCTCCGGCTTGAGACAAAGTAAATCAATAGTTTCCTCAGAGGGTAAACGCGGTTTTCGCCCTGCTTTCGTCTGCCGACAGGCGGATATCAAAACGCGCACTTGCAATCTCACCAGAGATGCCTCCCCCCGCTCCCGCAATTCATCCAAAATATCGTTGCTAAAAAACCGAATTTGGGACGCCCAACTGGCTGAATCGGTATAAACCGATAACCTGTGTCCGCTGACGACGCAATGCGTTGCATGTGAAGCAATCTGAGGCGGCAACACATTTTTTATCATCTTTAGCAACTTTTGTTGGCGAGCGATTTGCTCGACGCATGGTAGCAAAGATTGAATCTGAAACTTCGATACGGATTTGAATAACATTTGATTAATCAGTGATACTCAGTGCCGACGCCCCTCTTAAACGCTATTGAGGCAATTCGAGCAACAAACTGTTTGGCGCGTTCTGAACCACGACCCACCCCTCTTGGGATAACTCGTGTTGCAAGGAGTTGGAGATCGGCAAATCCCCTTCATCGACGCCGAAGCGGCCAGGAAACAGACCTACCCGGACCGGTCGCTTTTGGACGTTACTCCGGATTGTTAAAACGATATCCATAAGCGAAGCGCCCGGACCAACCGGATTGGCCGCCCCTCCCTCTCGCATGTCTAGCCCTTCGATTTCTCTGGCCCTCACGCCGCATTCGATCCGGAACAAATAGGCCCAATTCGAGGCCAGAAATACATCGGGCTTCGCTGAGCAGAGATGGGGTTGCCCAGAACTGAGCGCATTTTGCAAATTGGAATAGAAATGCGGGTTTTTCGAAACAAAATTAGCCGCATCAATTCCATACGCCGCTCGGAATACGCAAAGACCAAGCAAAACCGCCGTAAAAAGCTTCTGCACCCTGCAAGAAAGATGTTGGATGATGCACAGTAGGGTCACCAATAAAAATGGCGTGTATTGGAACACATGGCGTAAGTTTATCGGCTCCCCCCACTGATATCGGGTACGAGCCAGAATTACAATGCTTGAACCCAACGCAAAATAAACCCCGGCAAAAAATACCGCATTTCGCTGCGAGTTCCCCATCAGTTGCCAACCGAAACGGTACAGCCAAAAAAGCGCGGACAAAAATGCCAGAAAGATCGCCAACAACCCTGGGATTGACCACGCAATAAAGCGGGCACATTCCTTACAAGCGGTTACATCCGTCACCATCGCTTCAACGTAGGTCCGGATATTCTCCACCAAGCCGATCGTACTCGGCTCCATCTGGTAAGGATTCATCGCGCCGAACACCCAAAAGTTTCTGAGCAGCATAGGTAACGCAACCAAACTCACACCGCATACCCCTGCCAAGGTGCGCCGCATGACGACATGACGTTCCGCTTGCCTAGAAGATTTCCAGCAATAGCATGCGTATACCGCCAGGGCGGCTAGCAGAGCCAAATTGGCGTTCCTGACCGAGTAGGCCACACCGGCAAGAATCCCGGCTAAAAACCAGCCCGCGGCACTTTCCAGTCTCAACAAACAACCAACAGCCCCAACCACCAACAATAAGGAAAAAACATCGGTTAGAGCGTATGGAGCGTTGACCAATAACCCAGGCGCCAACACACTCAAACACACAATCGCCAGGACCATCGAATCGTTACCCACGCTGCGCCGAAATGCCCAAAACAACATGAACGGCAATAACAAACTCGACAAGTTGCCAATCGCGAGCGAAGAGTATTTAGGATCGACGCCAAACATTGAAATCGCCGCCAATACCAATGGATAACCGACAGGAAACAAGTGATTTTCGATCTGATCCACATCCCCCGGAATAATGCCGTACGGTATGTCAAGCAAATTGCCCGCGCTTTTCAAGTTCCTCGCCCGCTCTAGGTAGCTGGCGCTATCGGGGCTATAAGGAAAAATTGGCGCATGAAAATACAGGTGCGCAGAGATGAGCAAGCTAATAGCCAGCAGTAACCAATAACTGCTCTTCTGTGTCTGCGACAGAATTAGTTCTCTCATACCGCTATGTTTCCAAATCTTAGCCATCACGAATTAGCGACCAGCCAAACACCTTCGCAAATCAACAAGACACCCAACACCCTTAGCCCGGTCACGCTCTCGCCCATCAACATTCCGATTAATACCGTCACAGCAAATCCCAGCCCTACCAACGGATAAGCCTTACTAACATCCCAAGCCGATAGTACTCTCAGCCAAACCACCGCACCGATACCGTAAAAGCCAAATCCCAGGATCACAAACTTGTTCATTGCTACGACCCAGGGCAACCGCCAAGTCATTGGTTGCGCCAATGCCTGTTTGACTTCTATGCTAGACATTCCCACCTTCAAAAAAAATTGGGCCGCTACCGACAAGAG
>NZ_JANIBM010000048.1 GCF_024505045.1 Methylomonas aurea
CTTTGTCGAATGATAAATGGCCTTTTTGTTGCGGTTTGCTGTGATGATTTATTTTGAAGTGTCCCGCCAGTGTCCCAAAAATCGACGGGCATAAAAAAAGCCGTTGGGCTTTTGGCCTAACAGCTTGTTTTTACTAGTCATTCGTGGTGGGTCGTGTGCGATTCGAACGCACGACCATCGCATTAAAAGTGCGGTGCTCTACCGGCTGAGCTAACGACCCCCTGAATGAATTACCCATTATACCTATGTTTTATTATTTTGCAACAGGCTTAGCCAAAATTTTACAAGCCATGGATACAGAGCCTTATTGATTGCAGCTAAGCAGGTCCTTGCCATGAATGAAATACCCATAATAGGCGTCATTCTTTGACCGGTTTCTTCTCCAGCTTTCTTTGCAAAGTCCTTCTGTGCATATTCAATGCGCGCGCAGCGGCCGAAATGTTACCGTCGTGTTGCATCAGTACTTTTTGCAAGTGCTCCCACTCCAGCCGTTTTATCGATAACGGGCTATCGCTGATAGCCACCGAGGCGTCGCCCTCATTCTTGTACAGCGCACTGACAATTTCGTCGGCATTTGCCGGTTTGGTCAGATAATGGATTGCACCCAACTTGATCGCTTCCACCGCTGTCGCGATACTGGCAAAACCGGTCAACATGACAATCTGGGTATTGTCGTCGAGCGAGATCAGCTTCTTGACCATCTCCAACCCCGAATCAAAACCAATGCGCAAATCGATTACCGCATACTCAGGCTCAGTCTGTTCCGCTAATTTCATCGCCGTCGCCACATCGTTGGCAACCGTCACCTGAAAATTACGTTTTTCCAATGCCGGTTTCAACACCGAGCAATAGGTGACGTCGTCGTCAACCAAAAGTAAATTCGGCTTATCCGTAGGCAAATTCGTCATGGATACTCTCCTTAGCTAATAACGGCAAACTGATCTCCACGCACGCTCCGCCGCTGTCAAGATTACTGAACTGTATTGTACCGCCCAAGCGTTTTATCGTGGTATAAGTCAAAAACAATCCCACCCCCATGCCCTGTTTGTTGCTTTTGACCGGCTGATGTCCGGCGAAATCGATAAACTCGGCGGGCAACCCCGGACCAAAATCCCGTATCCGCAAAAACAAATTCTCCTCGTTCCAATCGGCATGAAATTCGATACCGGCGTCGACCGGCGAAGCCTCAGCTGCATTGTTCAGGATATTGATAATCGAATGAGTCACGGTGCGTTCGGCGATGATTTTCGCCGCCATATCCACATTCGGCGAGACGAACAGTTTCATTCGGGTCGCCGACTTGTGCGCCCGCCACTGGTTCAGTACCTCGTCGATATACTCGCTGACTAGCATGACCTTGCCCGACTCGGCGCGCATCTCGCCAGCCGACGCCGACATCACCGACAACGCCTGTTTGCAACGGTCGATTTGCTGCTGCACGATCATCAGCTTCTGATAAAGCTCAGGGTAACGATGCTCGGGAAAATCCTCGACCATCTCGTGAGTCAGGATCGCAATAGTCCCCAGCGGAGTACCCATGTCGTGAGCGGCACTGGCCGCCAACGTGCCTAACGACACCACCCGCTCGTCACGTAATGCGCTTTCGCGGGCATCGGCCAGATTGCGCTCGCGCTCTTTCAGCGTATTGGACAACTCCACGACAAAAAAAGCGACCAAGCCGGCGCTGAACACAAAGCCGAACCACATGCCGAACACATGCAGATTAAAATAGCGCCTATCGTTCATCAAATGCAATTGCAGACTCATTTCCGGCGTCAACTCGGCCATGGCCGGATGGACCAAATGCGGCTCGATGGCCGGAAGCGGCACGTTGTAAGCAATCAACACCGTATAGACGCAAGAAGTAATGATTACCATATTCCAGGCGTATGCCTGCGGCAACATAATTGCCGTAACGATCAACGGCAGCAGAAATACCCAAATGATCGGATTCGATGCACCGCCGGTCAAATACAAAAGATAAGCCAGCGCTAATACATCCATGCAGATTTGCGAAAAAATCTCGTGTTCGGTGACTTCTTCCGGCGTGCGCAGCCGTAGCCAAGTGTATAAATTGAGTATCGAGATCGCGAAAATCGCCAACCACAACTGGTTTTGCGGCAGATTGATGCCCAGCCCGTTGACGGCGATGAACACGGCAAAGGTCACCGCGAATAACATCAAATTTCTCAGGATGTACAACCACCTGAGATTTTCCCGTATCGAGATTTCGGCTTTGGGTAGGATGTGGGAAAGCATGGATAGGAAAATTCAATGAATAAAAAACAACATCTGCCGCAATCTGAGCCAGACAACAGGTGAGGCTGGACCAAGAAAACTCCAGCAGCAATTCGAACAACGAAGTCAGTTTGAAGCCCAACAACTGAAACTTGGAACGATCAACTAAAAGCCAGAAATAATAACGACTAACGCCCCATCTAATAGGAAATCCCGGTTATGCGCCTGCGGTCTGCCAACCGCCGTTCCTATCAACCCAGCGCATACTCAGCCAATACCAAACGGTCATCGGCAGCATCATCGCAAACCATTCCCAATCCGAAATCAAGAACAACTTAGCCACCCATTCGTTGCCGACAAAATACAGGCTCCACGGCACGCAATAGGCTGTGAACACGATACTGCTCCAGATCAGCCACAGCGCACCCTTGCGGGTCTCGATACTGGACAGGGCCAGAAAAACCCATAATGGTGTGTTTTCGGTTTTTTGCATAATATTCTCGATTAAGGAAAGGATTTAACCATCCGGGGTTAAAAAGCGTACATCCAGGTCGCATTCAACGTGCCGCTGCGCTCTAACTGATAGCCGTTGACATTGTCCTCCACCGGCTGTAACCATTCCACGCTGAAATTATGGCCGGCAAACGCGCCGTCGGGAATCATCGCATTTAAACCAAAACCGACATCCCAGTAGTGGCCGCCGTAATTTTTCGGGTTATCCATAGAGCCGCCTTTCGGGTTTATGTCGACACAAGGTTGTACAACATTTTGGTTATAGTTGATCGCGCAGTCGCCTGGTAGTGCTTGAAAACCACCTTTGATCGCGCCTTGGGCTGTGTAAATCCCACGCACCGACGCGGCCAGCCAATCCAGCACGTTGTAGCTGCCCCAAGCCGTCGATTGCACAGCATCGCCCAACGCAAAACCAACCGAGTTTCTAGCCTCCAGCCGTTTGGTACCGCTAACCTGCGCCCCCCACGACCAATCGCTGGCCTGCCCTGTATAAGTCAAACTGGGCTTGAAATCCCAAGTACCACTACCCAACTGCATGCCGTAATGTATATATCCGCTGTCGAATTTATGCATACGATTCAGTTTGATATCTACCTTGCCGGTCGGCGCCGTTACACCGAGCCCCATATTAATCTGATGCCCTTCGGTCTGAAACAGCTTGACCAAGGCATACATACCAGTATCACCAACCGCGCCGGTATCGTGTCCACCGTGCAAGTGATCAACAGCGCCACTCGCAGCAGGCGTAATGCCCGATAACGGGCGGGCATTCATATCCATATCCATAAACTGAGGCATAACCATTAAGTTCAGCCAATCCGTCGCCGCGTACATGATGTCGAGCATGTGCATATGCATATTCATAAACTCCGGCACCGTGCGACAGGTTCCACCATTCTCGATGCAGCCGTTATCGACAATTGCGCGATCGGAAACCGTTTTGCCAGCGTACAACATATCACCGTCCTGGCGGCTATACATGTACCTGTATCCCACCATAACGTCGCCCGGCGTCGACATAACATGCCCAAACATCAACCCGGCCGGCAGCGGGGCGCCGTGGTGATGGCTGTGATGACGATGATGCGCATGAGGATCATCCGCCAAACTGCGGCCCAGCGTGGTCAAGTTAACATTTAAAGTAGCGTTGGCTACGTAATAATTGAAATCGGCATAGTCGGCTTCGCCGCCGCCACCCAATTTCAAATCGCCCTGGTGAGTGTAATATTCGAACCCGGCATCCAGCCGGATGCCTTTGCTGAACTGCTTGCTAAGCATGATGCCGCCGCTCAACGCACCATAACCCGAGAGGCGATGGTCACTGGAAAACGCTGACGGCAACTTGGCGTTATCGCTAGCCAAATTGGCATTACCCGGATCTGCGGAAGGCCCGACTATCAAGTAAGGATGATAGAAATCAGCGGCACTCTGCGAGTAGTAACGCACCCGCGGCGTGATCGACCAGCCCGCGCCCAGCGGCTGTACCCAATCGCCTTCGAAGGTATGCGCGTTAATACCCCAATCGTCGTGGAAGAACCTGTAATCGAAATGAAAAGCCGCATCCAGCGGGTTGATATGCTGAACCCAACCGGTGCTGAAGATCCATTGGTTACGGTAGTCGGGACGTTGCTCGAGGAAAGCTTTGCCTATACCAACAAACGGAATTGTGGAACTAAACTCGCCAAGACTCGGCAAACCGACTGGTTGAATAAAAAAAGCCGTGACCGCCTTATACGGATTCTCCAAATAACCCTGGCTATGGGTAAAACCGATACCCAACTTGAATAAAGCATCCTTGTTGACGACCTGGGTCAAGCCCAAATTTCCGCCCCAATCGTCACGTTTGCCCAAAATTTGGGTGTCTCCGCTCTGATCCTTGGTTACCGGCTTCAGCTGACTTTGATAGGCGATATAATTCAGATACGGCTTAGTAAAATGGTCACTCAAACGGGCGAACGAATCGCTGTTGGTATAACTTAGGCCGGCGTTCAACGTCGTACGTTTTTGGTTAAAATCCAGCCTGACACCGGCATTACCGAACCGCGACTCGTAATCGTGTTCGACCGAGATGCCGCCCCCTATATCCACCGCGGCTTCATCCCATTCGTAGCTAAGCTTGAAATTGCCTTCTTTGCGGGTTTCCGGAGACGCGGTAGACATGGTGTGCACCAGTTTTCGATCCTGACCCAGACTAGTAACGTCCGAAAACAACGAGTCAGGGTCCACCAGCAGCGGCTTTAAATCCCTATCGAAATAGACGGTGTTAGTTTCGATTCCGTCACCACCGGTTTGAATATAGGGCGAGGCTCCAGCCACGGTACCGAATTGCCTGTAAGGTTGATTACCCTGTCTGCCCGACGGCGCGGTGGTGATTGGGGTCGCGCCGGACCAAGTATCCTGAATAAAATTAAAAGCAAATTTGATCCGGTCGGTTAAGTTGACCTTGCCGCCACTATGCAGGCTATCGACCGTAATTGGCTTGTATTGGCTTTTGACTCCATTCAAATCGCGAGCGCTTTCTTCGTAACGGCCATATTGAAAATTGAACTCGTCGCCATCGGCTGCATTCGCGGTGGAATTTACCAGCCCCGGCAACATCAAAGCCGCCGCGGTCAACGCCTGCAAGCCAGGATTGACCATCTTTTCCGCTTTAATAACAGCCACAACCGCCCCCGGTGCCAGCATTACCTGCCCCTGCCGCTTCGCGGGCGCCGTAACTGTGACCGCGCAACTCTGATTGCAAAGGATAGGGATCCAAGGCCATCTGCGGCTTGGCCAAGTTCCCGCGTTCCCAAGGCTGCACCTCGGCACATGCGGTCAGGAAAGGCGCCGTAAATAGCGCTATCAGGAAAAGGGATATTTTCATAACGCAGTCGTTAGATCGTTATTGCGGTGCGCATTCTAACCGCATCTTTTGCTTGGCGGACACGCGGCCGCCATAGCGACTTTCGACAAGCTTGCCTCGCTCCATAAAATAAGCGATGCGTTAAGGCGCTGAGGGCTCTGCCAGTAATAGTTCGGCTTGCTTGCCGAACTGCTCCGCTTCTCCGGGACGAAAACCCAAATGCTGAGCTCTAATCCGTCCATTTCGGTCGATCAGGAAAGACGAGGGCATCGCTTTCAGTTGAAACTTTTTCGCGCAGGCTTGGCCGTCATCCACTGCGACATCAAACTCAACCGGATGCTGTGCCAAGAAATTTTGACCGTCCGCCAAGTTTTCGTCCAAATTGACCGCCAATACGACTAGCCCTTTGTCTTTCAACTGGCTGTGCAACTTGTTCATAAACGGAAACGATTCCAGACAAGGACCGCACCAAGAGGCCCAAAAGTCCAGATAAACGACTTTTCCGCGATATTGTTGCAAATCTCGCAGCGGCTTTTGATTGAAGGCGCTGAATTGGCAAGCGGGCGCCAACGATTGATCGGATTCAGCGCAAACCGGCAAACTCAGAACGCCGAACAGACTGAAAACGAATGCGCCGTGTAGAAATCGTGTATTGATCATATTGCCTGAAGTATGACCCCGCGGAATAGCGGGAGTATTCTCGGAAGCTGCGGGCCTTCAATAGATGCCGCGCCCGATATCCCTGACAACGGACGCAGCAAAACGAGGTAATTATTGGTTGGATACGCGCTTTATTGACGTAGCGGTATGAACGGAGCCGTTATCGCAGTGGTACTGAAAGGTATAACTCTCGTTGGATGCCACACCGGTATGCCAAACCAAAACATTGTAAACACCATTGCCGCCTTTGATTTCCGCATCGGCACTATAGCCGGAATCGTTACCGGAATTATCCACCGTTGTGGTCGCTGCACCATTGGTGGGGACACCGACACCTTTGACTACCGTCATACCGACTAAGTTACCGCCTGGCGTCACATCACGAATCTTGAAAAACAAGCGATTGGTCGGAGTACCGGTGGCAGCGTCATTTGCGCAAGTGATTTCGTAAAAATCAGTCGCGCCAGGACCGGACAAGGAGGATAAACCGCCGGCCTGATCATGGGCCGCAGCCTGCTGCGCGAAGCCGATACCACCGAGCAAGCCGAGGAAAATCACTGATGCTGTCGTTAGTTTTTTCATATCAAGAGCTACCTTTTCTTAAGGGGGCCGAAGCTCGGCCAATATCTGTCATTCAAAGGACCGGGATTCCCGGCCACGTTATTCCTCTGGTTTCGCCAACAGTTCCAGCTTCACCTGCGCCAAGCCGCGCACCGCCGGATCTGAGTCTTGCGCCGCCGACTGCAACAAATTGACATCGGTCTCGATGTAATCCAGCGCCATCAGGCGAATCTCGGCTTTGTCGTCTTGCAATGCCTGGCTCAAGGGCCCGCTGACTGCCGCTTCGCCGTCACGGGCAACAACACCGCCAATTGCCTGCATTCGCACCCGTGCATCGCGGTCGGTCAGCGCCTTACGTAGGGCTGCAGTCACTGACGGCTCATCTGCCGTAGCGTTCAAGTGGGCCAATTCGGTGATGGCCGCAAGCCTCAACGCCGGGTTCCGATCTTGCGCCTGCTTCAGCCATCGAGCCACCGATTGGGCTTGGTCGGACTGACCCGAGTTGAAATCGGCGCGGGCAATGTCACAGCCTGCGCTGGAACGATCTGAATTCGTATCGACTAAAGACGAACCCATGATCCAGATTTCGTTGCCACCATCCGCCCCGGCCCCGGCACTAACCGAACCTCGAGCATCCCTGACCGCCATGCTTACACCATCACCCAGCAAGCAGCGCAGCAGCGCCACGGCGTTCGCTCCCACACAGGTCGCACTAACCCTGGAGAGCGGAATTTGCGAAAAATGCAGTGTGCTGCGGGTACGTTCGGCCAGCACACCAAGCAGCTTCGGCAAATCGGCCTGCTTGGCGTCCAGTAACCACGCCCCATTCTGGGAACGTTCTAGCGAAAATCTGGCCATTTCTTCGGCCATCGCCCACTGTCCCCAACCCGCCAAAACCAGCGTCACAGCAAAGACATGGGCAAGAGTTAGATTCCTCATGACCAAAGACTCAGCAACCCCCGAACCAGGCGATACAACTGCATCATCAACACTCAACGCAAACGAAGCAGAGACTGCTCTGGTCCGGGGCTCCGAGAGCTATGCGGCAATTGTCCGTTTTCGACCCAAAGCAGCAAAACCGGCCAACACACTGCCCATCAGCCAAATGGCGCCAGGAACAGGCACAGGCTCAACAACGGGACCGGCCACGGCCAGAGAACCAGGTGAGGCTTTAATCGTGAAATCACTCGGAGCATCGACGTTGGTGTAGATATCGGTCTGATCGCCAGTCCAGGACCAAGTGAAGCCAGCTGACAGCTTGGCGCCGGTTGGGTCGGAGCTTGCATCAAACGGCGAGTGGCCGAACACCATACCTTGGCTACCAACAGCAAAGGCTACGTAGGAGCCCAGATCGAAATTGGCGCGAAGTCCGGCGTCGGATTTGCCGAAGTTAATCTCGTCTTGCCAACCAGTACGAGACACATTAAAGATGTTGAATGGGTTGCCGGGGCCGGAAACCGGTGCTTCATAGCTGAAATGAGTCAAGGTCCAATCCGCACCTACATCATCCTTCTTGTAAATGTAGAGCGCCGCAACCGAGTTGGGATTGTCGTGGTCGTTGGTGAACACATCCAACGAACCGGCGGTGCTTACGTCGAAGTGGTAGGCGAGAATGGCGTTGTTATTCAAAATGCCGTTAGTTGCCGTACCTTCGCTGCCATTCCAGGTGATAGGCGCATCTGTGGCGGTATAAGGGTCGCCGGAAACCGGCGTTGGAATTGGATGCGCGTTGGCGACTCCGGTCGTTAATGCTAGCGCGAGCGCCGATATCTTCAAGCTATTGGTAAAACCCATGATATTGATCTCCTTTACTACATTGATGGAAGCGCCAAACCTGGCGCCAGCCTTTTGATCCGCGGCGCTCAGCCACCACGGCAAAAAATTCTTATTCTAAAACACGGTACGGCGTTTGCCGAAACCCAGTATGCCGATCACCCCGCTCATCATCAGCCAGGCCGCTGCCGGCAACGGGACCGGCGCCACCGACGAAACGGTGACGCTGATGTTGTAGCCCCGGGCGATTTCCTCAGCATCCGGATGAAAAATATTGAACGCACCTACGCATTGATTTTGATCGTAGCAAGTGCCGCCAATCGCTAACGAATAATTACCTGGGGTCAGAAAAAAACCATCCAACTGCACACTGGAGGCTGAGCCATTGACAGTGCCGACATGCGTCAGGTATTCCAGCGTATTGATATCGCCATCGTCGTTACCCATCGTTGTATTCGCCAGCGCCTGCCAAGCACCTTCTTTACCGTACTGCGGATCGGAAGGCTGCAAGCCGGCGGTAGCCCCATCATGCGCGTCGTGAGGAACCAGCCCGCGATACAACGAAAATCCCGGATTCAAATTTCCCAACCGCGACGGATTGTTTGGGTCGCCATTGATGTATTGATTGATGCCGTCTGCAGCCACGTTGATAGAGACCCACGCGCCTGCAGCCTGACTAATATTGAAATTGACCCAAGAGCCCATGTGACTATCGCCCCAATCGGCATCTGTGGCGTCGGCCCAGCCAAAGCTACTTTTCACAATGTCGCCACCGCTGTAGGTAGTTGACGTCGCTGTACTGATGACTTGCGTGGCTGCGTTGTTGAACAAATCGTAGTAATTGACATGCGCCGATGCCGATTGGTACGGCAGCATACCAATCGTAATGGCGGGTAAAACCTTAAAAAACCGGTGCTTCATAAGCGGTCCTCTGAATGGATGATTGATTTGGTTGATCGCAGGCTCGCTCGGAGTGCCTGCTGAGACACCGGATGTGCAGCAAAACTTACGCCACAATTGTGATAAGTAACCTAGGTTCAGATCAAAAAGACCATCCCTAGCTTCGATTCCTGAAAATATTCCCGGATTTATGCGCCGCGACGACGGTTACGCCTAAAGTGTTGATGCATGGTCTCGTCAAGATAAATCCACCGGAAACCGGTAGCTCCTCAATCTTTTTATCCGAACTATGTTAAATGCCGCCTTCGTCACGTTAGATAACACAGTTTAATTAACGGATTCTGGCCCGACTTTTCGCATCCTATCCAGCTTCACCACCCCGTGCCTTAAAAAGCGAGGCGAAACCAACAAAATCCGGAGCGCAAAAGCAGCTTTATTTCAATCGTTTATGAAATAGTGAGCCATTTCACACACTTCCTCGGAAGAAAGTGCCTCCCCTCATTCCCGCCCCCCTGCTCCATACAAACCTCATACCCATAGAGCACTGTTTTTATTGAATTTTTACACAAAATACGGCGCATTGGCATACGTATTGCTGCATCAAATCCGTTCACTGGCGCTGAGTCAGCTCGACAATCCCGAGAAAGCACATCCAGCACAGTGGCAATCAGTCCGGATGTCGGACACAAAAACAGGAAATTGCTGAATCGGATTGGGGCCTGGAGGTTGTCGCCGCCGCGACAACCGAAAAGCCACACAGGGGAAGCCGATCCGTGAGCACCCTCTTAGACAATAACGAAAATTCTGAGGATCAAAAATGGTATTACGTAAAAAGATGGTAGCAGCTCTGCTGGCTGGCGGTATGGCCGGCGTTTCCGGCCAAGCCTTCGCGCATTGGAGCTCCGGCCCGTTCCTGTATAATGACGCCGGCACCAACCCAATGCAGTTGGATAACGACAACCTTGCCGTAGGCGTGGCCAACAATGGCAAGGACATGAGAATCAGCGGAGTAGACGGCGTCGGCAAAAGCGACAATAGACCGGGTACTTTCGGTAACAACACCGCCACCGGCACCAGTTACGGCACCTACACTCAAACCCGCGCCGTTTCTTCCGACTATGGCTGGATTCAAGGCCAAGACAACAGTCTATGGGCCAACAACCACGACAATAAAGGTCTGGCGTTTACCCTGGCCAACAAGTCCAAAGTCACCTTCACTGTCACCACCCTCGGCACCGCTACTTCAGTGGTACAAACCCAAGCCACCGGCGGCAGCACAGTAACCAACCTGAAAGGCCAAGACTGGACCCCTGCATTCTCCATTTTCAGCGGCATGCCACCACAATCGGCCCACGAAGGCGGTGCGGGCAACACTGTACTTGACGATAATCTGCCGGGCTATGTCGGCTGGGGACCATACGCCTCCGCTCATCCATACAGCGCCGCCACCGACGCAACTTATGAAGCCACCACCGGCAATACTTATACCGGCAACGGCACCTGGGGTGCTTACCGCTCCAACGCCGACTGGATCATCGGCCGCGACATATCCGGAACCGCTACCTTCGGAAACGGTAACCTGATCGGCACCGACCAAACGCTGGGCGGCAACAACAATAAGTTGCTGACCTTCATTGATTCGGCACAAGCAGCGGACGGCACCCATACTGTGACCTGGTCTGGCGAACTGGACGCAGGCGACTACAGCATCTGGGTAGGCGGCACCAACGCAGAACACGCATTGCAACAACGCTTGAACTATATGGCACTTTACGCCGCCAACCTGTTTGGCGACAGCGCGGCCAAAGCCGCAGCCACTGCAGCGATCAATGCATTGCGCGGCAGCTACGGCTTTACCATCGAAACTACCGTTGCCGCAGCCAGCCCGGTGTCTCAAGTCCCGGTTCCGGGCGCAGTCTGGTTGTTCGGCAGCGCCATGGCCGGTTTCATCGGCCTGGGCCGCCGCAAGCAAGAACTGGCTTAATCAAGCCGGATGCTCTACGCCGGATTGCGTAGCGTTAATCGGAGCAAGGATGCTCCTATTTCTGCAAGCCCCGAACTCACGCCTCCCTTCCATCGAAGCGACGGCCATCAAACTTAACCTGGTTTCCGGCCTCTGAAAACCCGCCCCGGACGATGGAAAAGATTGCCGGCGCCGCCATATTCATTCAGCTCCATTACGCCTTGGAGCTCCGTTCGAGCCGAGATTCGAAGCCTGTTTGAGAACTCGCATATCAACTAGGCTAGGTCGACCGGGACCAGGGCCGTAGGGAAAAATCCAGTCTCAGTTTTAATCGGCGCCGGACCGGCACCTAGAGGTCGGCCAATACTGCCAGCGCTTCCTGAATATTGCCTACTGCGTGAATTTCCAGATTTTTGACGCCGTCCTTGGGTTTGTTGCTTTTCGGAATGATGGCTTTTTTGAAGCCGTGCTTGGCGGCTTCGTTGAGGCGGGCATGGCCGTTGGCGACCGGGCGGATTTCGCCGTTCAAACCCACCTCGCCGAAGAACACCGCATCGTAGGGCACGACGCGATCGCGCAGGCTCGACACCACGCCGACCAGAATCGCCAAATCGGTGCTGGTTTCGGACACCTTGATACCGCCGACCACGTTGGCGTAAATCTCGTCGTTGCCGGTGAAAATACCGCCGTGGCGCGACAACACAGCCAGCAGCATTGCCAGCCGGTTTTGGTCCAGCCCCACCGCCAACCGGCGCGGATTGCCGTACTGACTCTCTGTGACCAGGGCCTGGATTTCCACCAATAGCGGTCGGGTGCCTTCCCACAATACCGTCACCACGCTGCCGGGCGCCGGCTTTTCCGCCCGCGACAAAAACATCGCCGACGGGTTTTTCACTTCCTTCAAACCGCTGCTTTCCATCGCGAAAAAGCCCAGTTCGCCGACACTGCCGAAACGGTTCTTGTCGGCGCGCAGTACCCGAAAGCGCGAATCGTCGGTCGAAGACAGCACCACCTGGGCGTCGACGATGTGACTCAAGGTCATCGGTCCGGCCAGGGACTGGTCCTTGGTGACGTGGCCGACCATAAAAAAAGATATGCCGCTGCGCTTGGCGTATTGGGTCAAATAGCTGGCTGACTCACGCACCTGCGACACCGAACCCGGCGCGGAATCGGAGTCGGCGGTGTACATCACCTGAATCGAATCGATGATGACGACTTGCGGCTGTTCCTCGTCCAACACCTGGCAAATCTGCTGCACCGAGGTTTCCGCCAGCATTTTGATGCCGGCCGTGTTCAATTGCAGGCGGTGAGCGCGTTCTGCAATCTGTTGCAACGATTCCTCGCCGGACACGTACAGCACCGGCAATTGCCGGGCGATATGAGCGATGGCTTGCAATAATATCGTACTCTTACCGGCGCCCGGTGCACCGCCGATCAATACCACGCTGCCCGTGACGATACCGCCGCCCAGCACCCGGTCGAATTCGGCCAGGCCGGTGGATATCCGCTCGGCCTGAGCCAAGTTGACCTCGGACAACAATTGCACTGCGCTGCGGCTGCCGGCGTACCCGGCGCGCTCGCGTTCTGCCTTGCCGCCGCCCAGTTTGACTTCCTTGATCGTATTCCACTCACCGCACTGGTTGCATTGGCCCGACCATCCCGGATAGTCCGCACCGCATTCGGTACAGACATACGCCGACTTTAGTTTTTTTGCCATCCGCTATCGACTCGAATCAGTAAAACACGCGGAACAAGCGCTGTATCTGCTCGAACTCGTACAAATACGGCCGCGCCACGTCGCGGTTGGCGGCGACGACGACCAGGTCGTGGGAAAACACCGAGGTGTTGTACCAGTTGAAGCTGCCTTCGATGACGATGTATTCGTCGATCACGCAATATTTGCAATGGATCGGCGAGTACGGCACCGGTAAATCGTCTTGGCCGTAGACCAGGCCGACGCGAATGCCGGCGTCTTTCAGGCGTTGAATCGCCGGTAGCAAGGGCCGCGCCAGTTCGTCGGCCATAGACCGTTCGACGCCGATCTTGCCCTGCCGCGCCAAATGGCCGTTGAACAGCAACTGCACGTCGACGCCGCGGTCGCGGGCCTGGATCAAGGCGGTAACGACGCTGTCGTTATGGTCGCCGAGCAGATCGCCGATCAAAAACAGGCACAGCTTCAGCGAGCGGCGAGCGCGGTGAATTTCGGCCAAAATCGCATGGTGCGGCCGGTAGATCTTACCGTTGGCCATGGTTTGCCGGCCGAAGGTGTAGAGCAGGTTGAAGGGGCTGAGCGGATCGATGCCGTATTTCTGGATCACACCGCCGCGCTGGCTTTGGAAGATGTTGTCCAGCAAGCGGCACACGCCTTGGGAATGGAAGCTCATGCCCGATTCCCAGTTGGCCCACCAGCGGTCGAAGGTAATGTTGAACGAACCGATGATCGCGTCCTCGTCGTTAAAGATGACGAATTTGGTGTGCATGTCCGGCTCGACTTCGATCAAGTGGTGCTTCGGCGTGCAAAACACGCCGATCAGTTCGATACCGGAGCGTTTCAGCCGGGCGTAGTTCTGGCTGTTGGTCAGCGTCATCTTGCGCCAGTCGACGACGCATTGCACCAGTACGCCCTGGTGGCTGGCATGAATCAGGTGGTTGATGAAATCGTTGTCGTCGATGCAATCCACGCTGACTTTGATGGTGCACAACCGCTCCGGCTGTGCCCGTTTGGCGGCAATGGTCTTGTCGATATGATCGTGAATGAACCGCTTTGGGTGATAAGGATGGTGCTGCTGGCCCTTGGTGAATTTCGGCGTCAGGTGCAGCGAGTCGAAATGGCGGTTATACCAATCCACGTCGGCCTGCAATTTGCCGGTATCGAGTTCGTAAGTCCGATAATGGTTCGGGGTGGACCATTGTTCGCCGATGTGGCGCTGCACCGGCTGGTTATCCTGCAACTGCGGCGCATCCAGGAATATGTATTCGTGGCGCGAGGCAATCGAATGCTCGCCGATGTGGACGATATAGGCGAACTTGATGCAGTGAATCCGGCCGAACTGGGCCGAATACGGCAGGACGTAAAAGTCACGGGTCGAGCGCTTATGCCGATCCCATTCGACATCGTAGGGGTCGGTGTCGACGATGTAGGTCTCGCAGATCGACTCGCGGAATATCTTCAGCACCACTTTCAAATTAGCCGCGACGCCGTGGCTCAGTTCGAATTCGATCTTGCCCCAGCGAATGTCGAAACTCTCCCTGAAGTCATTGCTGCGTTGGAAACAGCCTCCCAATTTGCCGAATACCGGCCTGGCGTAATGTTCTGCTACTTGCATGTTCGCTCGCCTAATCGCACACGTTGAAATCCATGGTTACCCTCTGAGCCGGTCACAGTGGCTCGAATTCCAGAAGATAACCGCAATGGTCGGACACCCTGCCGTAATCCTGTTCGGTGAATAATACCCGCGCCGAAATCGCCCGCAATCCGCTGTCTTTGTTCATAAACACGTAATCGATCCGGTAGTCGTCCGCCAGTCGGTCGCGCCAGTGGGCGTCGTCCACCCGAAATATCTGTTGAAATAAGGCCGGGGCGTTGGCCGCCAGATATTGATCTTCGTAGCGGTGGCCGTCGACCACCAAGCGATAGCCTAGCGAACCGGCGGCGATATTGAAATCCCCGCACAATAACGTCGCCGCAACTTCGGCGCCGCGCCGGCTATCGGCCCAATCCGACAAACGTTGGAATTGATCGCGAAAACCGTCGTCCCACCAGCTCAGGTGCGCGGAAAACACGTCGATCGGGCCGATGCAGGGCACATCGATGCAGGCGGCGACCACTTTGCGGGAATGGATGCTGTAGGCATCGCTACTGTCCGAAACATAGCGGGCTTCCTGGCGCTCGAGCGGGTAACGGCTCAAAATCGCCACGCCTTCCCGGTACTTGTCGAACCCCAGGTGGGACCAATCGCTGTAGAGGTGGAACGGCTTTTTCAGGCGCCGGTTGATGATGTTGGCCGAATTCGAAGCCCAATCGCCTTGGCCGTCGTTCCAATGCTCGGCCACTTCCTGCAAACACACCACATCGGCATTCAGTTCGTCGACGGCTTTGGCAATCTGCCAAAATTTGCGGTCCTGGTCGTCTTCCTGGTAACAGTGGAGATTAAGGATCATCACCTTCAGCGGCGCCCGGCTCAACCGGTAATTTCGCTCGCCATTGTTATCCCAAAAGGCCTGTTCCTTGCTCTCGTAGCAGATGCTGTATTGCAGACGGAAGGCGCCGGAGACATTCAGATTGGTGCTCCAGAGTTGCACCGGATGCAGACCGGCGTAACCGCCATGAGTCGCAGACCGCTTGCCGGATAGCAAGCGGCAACCGGCCTTGTGTACGTGGCGCCAATCGTCCAGCGTCCAGTGGACGGTCACTTTTTCCACAGCCAGCGCGGCGTTGACCGCAAATTTGAGGGGCACGTTGCGTTGCGCCGCCCCCAACCCTTGCATCGGGTTCAACTGTACCAGGGGCAATACTCCGGTCATGCGCCCACCGCTGCCAGCCGCGCAGAAGTAGTTTTCGCAACCGTCGTTGTTATCCCAATACTCGCGGCCTGCGTACTCCAGACGGGCAACGAAATGGATATCGCCGGGCAATTCGGTCCTGGCCTGACGCGGAAACGCCACTTCGGCGCGCCAATACTCACTGCCGTCGCCGCCGCTAGCGCAATAATCGGCCAATACCCGGCGCCAGACGCCGTCTTCGCCGGCCCAATGCACTTCGACGGTCTTGCCGTACCCGAGATTGGCCACCCGAAGCAAAAACTGCAAGGTCTGGGTGCTGGCGGTAGCCTTACCGCTGACGGTATTGGCGACATACAGTAACTGGATGTTATCCATGGTCCCTCCCGAGAGTTAGCCGGCGCAGCGGTGGGCTGGCGCCAATCGGCTTGGTGGCCGGCCGCCTAGGCGGCATACGTGCGAAAATCGATATCCGGAAAAATATCGTCCATGATCTCCAGCGCTGTCAAATAGCGTTCGTCGATGCGATTCTTGCGAATCGCATCGTGCAAATAATTGAAGCGCGCCAAATGGTCGGTGATCCGCTTGCGCGCGTAGTCGATCGTGGTGCCGGCTTTCATGATAAACGGCCAGTCAGAAGCCTGAGCCAGCAGCAACGAGCGTGCGGCCTGATTCAGGGCTCGGCGCTGCAAATCGCTGACCTGCAAGCCGCGTAAGTCGCTCGCCAGCTTTTCCATTTCGGCGGCAGCCTTGTGTAGCAGCGGATAAATCCAGTCATTGCTTTCGTTCAACCAAAATTCCGAATAACCGTGCTCGCCCCAACTGGATGCGGCCGGCACCGCCGGCTGGCGCGGCAACGGCAATTGCAGATAGTCAGCACAACTGACGGTTTGCACACCGCTTTGTTCACCGGCAGACAACCGCAACACTTGCTCCAACCATAACGGCCCTTCGAACCACCAATGGCCGAACAACTCGGCATCGTAAGGCGCCACCACGATCGGCGGTTGTTGCATCTCCGCGGCCAACGCGTCGATCTGACGCTGGCGGCTGGCTACGAAATCCTCCGCATGGCGCTGCACCTTGAGTTTCGCCAGCTCGGGCTGGTACACCTGCTTCGGCTGTTTGCCGCCGGTGATCCGGTAATATTTGATGCCGGTGTTGATCCGGGTCTCGCCGTCGAGAATGTAGGGCGCGATGTACTCCAACGGCAAATCGAAGCCGATGTCCCGATAATATTCGCGGTAATCGCCGTCGCCAGGGTATCCGGACTCGGCGCTCCAGACCTGGTGCGACGCCGCCGGATCGCGGCCGAACGCAGCAATTCCACCACAATCGACCGGTGCGTAAACGCCGGCTTGCGGCCTGCGGTCGGCCGCCAGCAACGCATGGCTTTCCAGAAAAAAATAATCGATGCCCTGCGCCTTCAGCGTCTGCTCCAAGCCCGGGTAGTAGCCGCATTCCGGCAGCCAGAATCCGCGCGGTGTAAAACCGAATTGGGCCTGAAAGCTGGCGACGCCGACACCGATCTGATTGCGCACAGAGGCGGGATTGACGTTCAACAGCGGCAAATAGCCGTGGGTCGCCGCCGTGGTGATCAATTCCAGCCGGCCGCCGCTGTGGTGGCGTTGAAATGCCGCGAGTAAATCGCAGTGGTAGCGCTGCTGGTAGTCGTACAGGTTGTCCTGAAACAGTTGCAGATAATGCTGCGCCAAGGCGTGGAATTGCGGCAAGCGCCGCGTGCGTTCGACTTCGCGTTCGGCCAGTTCCACCCGACCACGCAGGTAGCGCAAAAACCGGTTTTGCAACAACGGATTGCCCAGCATCGCCATCAGCGTCGGCGACAGCGACAGTGTCAGCCGATAGGCTACCCGGTCGTAACGCAGACGTTCCAGCATGGCCAATAGCGGCAGATAACACTCGCTGATCGCCTCAAACAGCCAGTTTTCCTCGAAAAAACTGTCGTGCTCGGGATGGTGCACGTACGGCAGGTGCGCGTGCAGAACGATGGCAAGATAACCGTTATTCATGATCGAAGCATGCCAAAGCGACCGACCCGGCTGTGGAGCCGGCCCCGACCGGCACCACAAACTGGCATATGGCAGGCGGCAGCCACTCGGCAGCCGAACCTACAGCTTCGGCCACAGCGGCCGGATTGGAATAAGCCAAGGCGATAAACTCCCTATACTGGTCCAGATGGCCGATAGCCGCCTGGTAATAGCCGGCAGCAGTCGGTAATTGCTCGGGTAACGCGATCTGTTGCTGGCTGCTCTGGCCGCTGACCGGCAAGTCGAACCACGCCGTCCGGCTTTCTGCCTGATCTTTTGCGTCACCGGCCATTTCCGGCTGCCGGTAGATCCGCAAGGTCAGCTCCGGCTCGACCGCCGCAATCGGCTCTGCCTGCTCATCGAGTGGCGCCATCCGCGGCAGTTCCGGCAATTGCCAATACGCATGCAGCCGACGCGGGTCGACCGGCAACAACACCAGGCTCGGCGGCCCCGGCGCCCGGACATCGGCCCGCGGCGCGAATTCACGGCTGATTTGCTGGCTGATGTTGAATAGTTCCTGCGGCGAAAAGCCTGAGGTGGCAGCTCTGCAGCCCCCTCTGAACCGACGCGGAGCGAAACCGCGACTGATCTCCAGGCTGATATCCCGCATCTCCTCGGCAGAAAGCTGCAGGCGAGACTGAGATGTTGACCGGGAAGAAGCCATTGGCGGTGTTAAAGATACGTTTAGCGGAAAATTGGGCGCGGACCGCGAACGCGAACCGCTTCTGCCCTTTACCAAGGTGCACCGATAGACTCTAACCGTTGTCGAATATTTACGCAAGGCGTAGGCCTGCACCTACGATTTGCAGTAAAATCAAGGCATCCAAGTTTTTCGGCAAAGGGCATGCGCAAACCATACAGTTTAAAGTCAGGGAGTCCCTATCCGCACGGCGCCAAGGTCAGCGAAGGCGGCGTAAATTTTTCCATCTCCAGCCGGCATGCCACTCACGTCGAACTATTGTTGTTCTCCAGCAACGACAGTCCGGAACCGTTTCAAGTCATTGCCCTGCGCAAAGACAAGCACCACACCTTTTTTTCCTGGCACGTATTCGTCGAAGGCTTGCCGACCGGTACCTGGTACGCTTGGCGCATCGACGGGCCGAGCAACACCCGCGAATCCGGCTTGCGTTTCGACAAGGACAAACTGCTGCTGGACCCCTGGGCGCGAGCGGTCAGCGACAAACTCTGGCAACGCGCCGCCGCCTGCCTGCCCGGCGACAACAGCGCCCATGCGATGCGAGCGGTGGTAGTAGACGACCGCTACGACTGGGAAGGCGACACGCCACTGGCGATACGCAGCGAAAAAGCCATCATTTACGAGTTGCATGTCGGCGGTTTCACCCGCCATCCGTCGGCAAAGGTCAAGCATCCCGGCACCTTTGCCGGCTTAATCGAAAAAATCCCCTACTTGTCCAAGTTGGGCATTACCCACGTCGAACTTCTGCCGGTGATGGCCTTCGACGAGCAGGACGTACCGCCGCATACCTCCGACCTGGGCCTGAAAAACTACTGGGGCTACAGCACCCACAGCTTTTTCAGCCCGCATCCGGGTTATTGCGTAACGCCGGAACAGGGTACCCATATCCGCGAGTTCCGCGATCTGGTCAAAGCGCTGCACAAAGCCGGCATCGGCGTGATCATGGACGTCGTGTTCAACCATACCTCGGAAGCGGGCGCCGACGGCCCGGTGATCAATTTCAAAGGCATTACCGGCAACAGCTTTTACCTGACCGACAAGCACGATAAACGTATCTTTCACGATTACACAGGCTGCGGCAACACCGTCAACGCCAACCATCCGTTGGTCAGCAATTTTATTATCAGTTGCCTGGAGTATTGGGTCAGGGAAATGCATGTCGACGGTTTTCGCTTCGATCTAGCCAGCGCGCTGGCCCGCGGCGAAGACGGCAGCGTCTTGCAAGATCCGCCGCTGGTCTGGGGTATCGAACTGTCGGAGCAATTGGCCAGAACCAAATTGATCGCCGAAGCCTGGGACGCCTCCGGCCTGTACCAGGTCGGCAACTTCCCCGGTTACCGCTGGGGCGAATGGAACGGCCGTTACCGCGACGTAATCCGCCGTTTCGTCCGCGGCGACACCGGCATCATCAGCGAGGTCGCCACCCGTATCTGCGGCAGCAGCGACCTCTACCAACACCAGCATCGATTGCCGATCAGCGGCATTAACTTCGTTACCTGCCACGACGGTTTTACGCTGAACGACCTATTCAGTTACAACGAAAAACACAATGCCGCCAATGGCGAAAACAACCGCGACGGTTGCAATAACAACCTGAGCAACAACTGCGGCACGGAAGGACCGACCCGCGACCCGGCCATTCTGGCGCTACGCCGCAAACGCGTGAAAAACACGTTCGCCATTCTGTTGCTTAGCCACGGCGTACCGATGCTGCTGGCCGGCGACGAAATCTTGCACACCCAACAGGGCAATAACAACTGTTATTGCCAGGATAACGAGTTAAGTTGGCTGAACTGGGAGAAAGCCAAGGAAAACGCCGACGTGCTGCACTTCGTCCAGCACATGATCCGACTGCGCAAACGCCACACCTCGTTGATGCGGCGGCGGTTTCTGACCGGGGAAATTCTTGAAGAACGCAACATGCCGGACATCGTCTGGCACGGCTTGCAAGTCGACCAACCGCCGCGCTGGGACGATCCGGAAACGCGGGTGTTGGCGTTCACATTGACCGCGCTGGCCAAGGACGAGGCCGATCTGCACGTGATCCTGAACATGTCGGACCAACCCCGCACGATGGAATTGCCGTTAATCCCGGAACGGGTCTGGCATTTGGCGGTCGATACCGCGCAAAAACCGGGGCAGGATATTTTCGATCCAGCCGAGCAAAAACCCTTGGCGGAAAACCGCTACCGGGTCGAACCGGATTCGGTGGTGGTATTCGAGAACGCGAAACAGGAGCCGGCCGGCAGCGGCGACAGCCTCTCCAAACTTTCCGCGCATTTTTTCAGCAAATTCTCCGGCCTCAAACTCGCCGACAGTGCAGCCTGACGCTCAGTCGAACACATCCCCCCAATCCGGAGGCGGCGGCAGTTCGGTTTCCGGGACAGCGGCTTCGGCTCCACCGGCATTGCCAGCCGCCGGCGCGGCACTTTTCGCCGGCGGCTGGGCGGCGGCCAGCGCACCGTTCAGGTAGCTATCCAACAACCCGCACAGATTCTCGTAACAGCCGACCAGCGGCTGCCGGCCCAGCAATTGTTCGACGAACTGGTAGAGGAATTGCTTTTCGGCCAGCATCAATACATCTGAGACACTCTCCGCGGCTTCCTCGCCGAAACGGTATTTTTCGATCAAGGCCAATTGCAGCCTGTCGCCGCGCCGCGCCTGCCTGTCCTTGATTTCGGCCAGCAATTCCTCGATTTCGGCCTGCCGGCGTTTCTTTTCCCGGCCGCGGGCCAGCAGCAGCGCAACCACGGCTACCAAACTGACGGCCAGCGCATTGGCCAGAATCACAATCGTCCAGGTTGGGTTCATCGCCGCTCCAATTCCGCCAGATCGGCACGCAACGCCCGCTCGGCGTCGACGAATATCTGCATCATCTTTTTACTGCTGTTTTCCAGTTCCAACGCGGTTTGGTTGCCGCTGAACACGCGGGTATATTCGGCCGACATCTCGTCTATGGTTTTCATCGCGGTATCGAGTTGGCGTACCAGTTGCTGATTGATCCGCTCCAGGCCGGCCTGCTTTTGCGCCAGGTCTTCGTTTTCATGGCTGACTTGCGGGTGTGGGCCGGGACCGGCATTGGCCAACAAATTCTGGTAGGGTTCGGCCAACTGTTCGATGCGTTGCTCTATGCCCTGCAGCAAAGCCATCTCCCGCTTCAGGAACAAACGGATTACATCCTGGAACAACGCCCGTTCCGAGGCGCTGACTTGTTGCAACACCGTTTCGATCTCCGCTTCGCTCAAACTGCAATTTTCGCCGATGAACTGCTGCAGGCGCTCGCCTTTCTCGAAGGAATGATCCTCGAGATCGCTGATGAATCGCTCGATTTCCGCCATTTCCTTGCCTTTTCTGTTTCGGGAAAAACAAAACAGTGCAATTACCAGCAGCGACAAAACCGCCAAGGCTTCCGCCGCCAATATGACCAATACCGAATCGAACGAATTCATGACAATCTCTCCAACAAGCGTTGATGCTGTTCCGCCTCGGATTTTTTCAGAAAACGGTGGATAAAAAAGCCACCTGCCCCAAATAACAGGTTAATTGCCAACAAAATTCCGCCGACCAGCCACCAATTGGTCGGGTCAGCCGCGGCCTGCGCTTGCTCCGGCTGCGCATGCGCTTCCGACGCAGATGCCGCGGGCGGGTGTTCCGCTGCCGGTTCGTGGCCGCCCTCGGCGACAACATGCTGCCCATGCTCGGTAGCATGCGCATCGGCTGTAGCCGGCTCTGCGGGTTGGAACCAGCTATCATCTATAGTTAACGGCTTGACTGCAGGCGCCAGCGGTTTGCCGCTACGGTCCTTGGCCATCACGTTAAAGCCCACCTTCGTGGTTACCGCGGGCGGCAATTCGGCCAACTCCAATTGCCAAGTCCCGTCTTTTTCGCTGGCAGCCTGCGTTTCCGGCGGATTACCGCCGCGGCTGACCTGGGCGTTAACGACCATACCGGCCGGCTCCACCACCGCCAGATCCGGCTTCAACAGCAGCCGCACCCGGCGCTGCGCGGCATCGATCTCCCGCTCCACGCTAATCGGCGTGGCCACCACTTCGATTTCGCTAATGATTTCACGTTTGAAGGTTTTGCCGTCGGCCAGTATTTTCAAGCTATGTTTGCCCAGCGCCAAACCGCTCAGGCTTTGTTGAAAAAAACCGGGCTTCCCGGCCGGCGTCATTTTCAACGGTGGCTGTCGGTCCAAACCGAGTTCCAGACTCAACATGCCGAGAAAATCGGCGTGCGTGATCAATTTATCGCGGTCGGTAAAGTGGGCCTCGATCGCCAAGGCCTCGTGTTCGCCGACGAAGTTCGGAATTTCGCTGAGTTGCAATTTCAGGTCGGTGACGATCATGACCTGGTTGTCGGGATCGACCTCGGCCAACAAACGCCACTCGCCCACCGCCGGTTGCCGGACCGTAATCAAATCGTAATTCCGGCTTTCCAGCCAGGACACGTTGGCTGCCATAGTCTGCTTGGCCAGTTTGTTACCGTTCGGCATAACCAGTTGCGTCGGTGCCGCCTGCGCCGTTTTGAACACCAGGATCGAAAACTCCTGGACTCCGGCATCGACGTTGAATTTGTTGTCGCGTAACGGTAGCGTGGCTTTCGGCACCGCTTTCTGCGCCATCTTCAAAAACGAACGCTGCAACCGGTCGGCCGATTGTGCCACTTCGGCCCAACCACCGGTCTCGAATGCGAGTTTCTCCAACAGCTCCTTGTCGGCCTGATCGGACAGGGCGACAGTCTGCACCTGGATGTCTTGCTGCTGCAGCTTCGGAATCCATTCGCTAAGAATGCGCTCCCGCGAATCGGCGCTCTGCATGATGTCCTTGGAAATGTCGACGAAGCCGTCGGTCAAAAGGATCAAATGTTTACGGCCATTACCCTTGAAGCCTTGGCTGAGAACGGTACTGATCGCATCTTCGATATGGGTGTACAGGCCGCGGGAATGAATGTTGGCCAGCGCTTTGCCGGCTTGTTGTTTCCAGGCGGAATCGACTTTATCGCTGGCAATCAGCGGGACCGTCTTTTCGGCAAACAACCACAATCCGGTCCGACTGGCGTCCGGCAACAATTCGACCAGCAAGCGGCCAGCTTCGACACGCAGATTGTCCGGATCGTTCTGTTTCATGCTGCCGGAGACGTCGATCAGCACCTGAATATCGTCTCCGTCCTCCGCCGGCGCAGGCTGGGCCCAGGCAGAGCCCCCCGCCAGACCGAAAGTGCAAAATACGGCCAATATCAGCGATCTAAACATGACTGCGTCCGCAAGAGTTCAGGTAATGGCTAGCAAATATAGTCCAAAGGGCCGACCAATTTACGATTTTTAATTCAGGCCGCGGCCAGTGTTACGCTTTATAATGTTTTTATTTCAACCATAGGAGAACTTATGTCTATCAAACGAATGGTCGATCTGGATCTGGCGGGCAAACGCGTCCTGATCCGCCAGGATTTAAACGTACCGGTCAAGGACGGCAAAGTCACCAGCGATTTGCGCATCCAGGCCAGCGTTCCGACCGTTGAAGCCGCCTTGGCCGGCGGCGCCGCGGTGATTTTGATGTCTCACCTGGGCCGCCCGACCGAAGGCGAATATGACGAAGCCTCCAGCTTGAAACCCGTTGCCGAGCGCTTTTCCCAATTACTGGGCCAACCGGTACGTCTGGTCAAGGACTGGCTGGACGGCGTAGAGGTCAAACGCGGCGAAGTCGTGCTGTGCGAGAACGTGCGTTTCAATAAGGGTGAAAAGAAAAACAGCGCCGAGCTGGGCCAAAAAATGGCCGCTTTGTGTGACATCTTCGTAATGGACGCGTTCGGCACCGCCCACCGCGCCGAAGCCTCGACCCATGCCGTTGCCGAGCACGCTGCAGTCGCCTGCGCCGGTCCGCTGTTGGCCGCGGAATTGGACGCATTGGGCAAAGCCCTGGAAACTCCGGCCCGGCCGCTGGTGGCAATCGTCGGCGGCTCCAAGGTTTCGACCAAATTAACCGTGCTGGAATCGTTGTCGACCAAAGTCGACCAACTGATCGTCGGCGGCGGCATCGCCAACACCTTCATCGCCGCGGCCGGCTACGGCGTCGGCAAATCCTTGTACGAAGCCGATCTGATCCCCGAAGCCAAACGCTTGATCGCAGCAGCCAAGGAACGTGGCGCGGACATTCCGGTGCCGGTCGATGTGGTTACTGCCAAAGAATTTTCCGAAACCGCCGCAGCCACCGTGAAAAACGTGGCCGACGTAGCGGAAGACGATCTGATTCTGGACATCGGTCCGGAAACCGCGAAGCAATATGCGGAAATCTTGAAAACCGCCGGCACCATCGTTTGGAACGGCCCAGTCGGTGTGTTCGAAATCGACCAGTTCGGCGAAGGCACCAAAGCCATGTCGATAGCTATCGCCGAAAGCCCTGCGTTCTCGATTGCCGGCGGCGGCGACACGCTGGCGGCGATCGACAAGTACGGCATCGCCGATAAAGTATCTTACACCTCCACCGGCGGCGGCGCCTTCCTGGAATTCCTGGAAGGCAAGGAACTGCCAGCCGTTGCGGTATTGAAAGGACGCAGCTAACCAATACCCCCGAGTGCGGCCGGCTGCTGGCAG
>NZ_JANIBM010000049.1 GCF_024505045.1 Methylomonas aurea
GGGCGAAGCGGCCGGCCGCTTCGCCCGGGAGCACGACTATCAGATTTCCTTTGCCAACGCGGCGGCGTAACCGGTGTAGCCATGCGGGGTCAAGGCCAACAGTTCGGCTTTGGCGTCGGCCGGAATCTCCAGTTTTTCGACGAAGGCGCGCATGCCGTCGCCGGTGACGCGCTGGCCGCGGGTCAGTTCCTTCAGTTTTTCGTAAGGTTTTTCAATGCCGTAACGCCGCATCACGGTCTGGATCGGTTCTGCCAAGACTTCCCAGTTCATATCCAGATCCTGATCCAGTGCCGCCGGATTCAGTTCCAGTTTGGAGATGCCTTTCAAGGTCGATTGAATGGCAATGCTGGTGTGGGCGATGCCGACGCCGATGTTGCGCAACACGGTCGAATCGGTCAGGTCGCGCTGCCAACGCGAAACCGGTAGTTTGTCGGCCAGAAAGCCGAAAATCGCGTTGGCCAAGCCCAGGTTGCCTTCCGAGTTTTCGAAATCGATCGGGTTGACTTTATGCGGCATCGTCGACGAGCCGACTTCCCCGGCCACGGTTTTTTGCTTGAAATAACCCAGCGAGATATAGCCCCAGACGTCGCGGTCGAAATCCAGCAGAATGGTGTTGAAGCGCGACAAGGCGTGGAAAAATTCGGCCATGTAGTCGTGCGGCTCGATCTGGATCGTGTAAGGGTTGAACGTCAGGCCCAGCGACTCGACGAAGTGTTGCGCGAACTGCGGCCAATCCACTTCCGGATAGGCCACGCTGTGGGCGTTGTAATTGCCGACCGCGCCGTTGATCTTGCCCAGCAATTCGACCTTCGCCAATTGCTCCCGTTGGCGTTGCATACGGGCGACGACGTTAGCCAGTTCCTTGCCGACTGTGGTGGGCGTGGCCGACTGGCCGTGGGTGCGCGACAGCATCGGTTGTTCGGCACTGGCCAGGGCCAATTGTTTGATCGCTGCTATCGTCGCGTCGATCTCGGCCAGGACCAGGCCGCGGCCTTCTTTCAACATCAAGGCATACGACAGGTTGTTGATGTCTTCCGAAGTACAGGCGAAATGGAAGAACTCGTTGATTGCATGCAGTTCGGCGTTGCCTTTGACTTTTTCCTTCAAGAAATACTCGACTGCTTTGACGTCGTGGTTGGTCGTCTTCTCGATGTCCTTGACGGCTTGGGCATCGGCTTCGGAAAAATCGCTGACAATGTTATCCAGCACGCGATTCGCTTCGGCGGACAAGGCCGGTACTTCGACGATCTTGGCTTCGGCGGCCAGGGCTTGCAACCAGCGCACTTCGACTTCGACCCGATAACGGATCAGGCCGTATTCGCTGAAAATGGGACGCAAGGCGTCGACTTTGTTGGCGTAACGGCCGTCGATGGGGGAGATGGATGTGAGAACGGAATGAGTCATTGCTGGTATATCCTAGAAATAGAACTTAAAAAAATAGTGATCCACATTTGAAATAACTCCATTGAAGTTCCATTCCGAAATGCCCTCCAAACCATGCATTAAATAATTTTGTTTGATAGGAGAAAAATCATCGATCATTTCAAATGTCCTGGTTGAAATTTGTTTTCTATGGATTTCGGATATCGCTTCCCACCAAGTCGGCGAAATGGCAATGTTCTCGCAGTTTAAAATTACGAAGCGGAACAGTAAGTCTCCAAGGTTGTGATTGTCATACACCATGGTTGCTAATGAACTCATAAAAACAGTGCACGTTTTAGAGCTGGATTTATGCCATGCAAACAATATTCCCCATTCGTGATTATTCATAGGGACTGAGCAAAAGGTTATTAAGTCCAGTTTGCTGCAGTGATTGCCTAAGTCCTGTAACTGTCTGCCCATAAAATCGAATTCAGGATACTCTAAGCCGGAGAAGGCTAAGAATGGCTTTTGCTTTGATATAAACAAAACATATTCGATATCGAAATGTTGATTTTCTTTTAAAGAATTATCGTATTCAAATTTATGCCTCTTTAAACTATCAAAGGCAAAACTTGTTCCAAGCTTGTGGCCGTTTCGGTCATTGCTTTCACCGTAATTTTCTATTGTGTAGTTCGCTAGCGTGAGGGCATTTTCTTTGACGAATACGGCTCTGCATAACGAGCGATAGGCGTATAGGAATGCTTGTTGATCGGTAGGAATTAGCCTCGAATTATCAATCGGTTCAAATAGCTCGTTGTCATGGCGTTTACAAAAGCCAAGGAAGGTGGATACTTTATCGATTCCTCGTTTTTTGTAAGGAACCCCTGAGCTATCGTCTTTGAAGTCACCGAAATTCTTGGAAACGGTATAGACATGGCCGTCAACGGCAACTGTGTCTAGCAATTGGTTTTTCTGTATCGAATGTGCATTAATGATCTCGTTACATCTGCTGCGATTGTCATAATGCAGGCAACGTCCTTTATTCTTTAGTTCTTTTTGAGCTTTTAAAAAGCTATTAATGTCGAATTTGTCGGATGAACTCAGTGTCAACCTGGTTGGTTCTGGTATATCTGTTTCATTCGTTGCCCATGCTGCGTAAACAATAGCAATTCCGTGTTTTTGTGCTGTATTGAATTGTTTTAAGTTGTTTGGCTGACTGCAAAGCTCTACAGTTATTTCAATAGGGTGAATTTCTATGGATTTTATATGCCAGTTATCTTTTTCTACATAGAAACGTCCTTTGCTAAATGCACTGTGTGGGTTATTTTCCAATACCATGCAATGCGCTGTAGCTCCCTCAAGGAGATCAACGTGTTTATTATCAGCAGTAGGTTCGCATTCAAATGCCAGGAAAAAGATCTTCATTAAACATTTAATTGCACAACAGAAATGCCTAACGCGGCAGCTATTTTATTCAGAGCGTTTTTTCCCGGCTTTTCTTGGCTTTCTATATCAATATATTCCCCTTCGGAAATGCCCAAACGCATGGCTAGTTCGGTTATCGATAAGTGCAAATATTCCCGCCAAGCTTTAATGGGGGATATATCTTGTTTAATCACAGCGCCGACTACTTCGTTAGGAATGGTGGCATTGTTAACAGCGTGTTCTTTCAGATAGTCTGCATAAGGAATCACCACAAAAGCCGGATTACCGTCGAGACCATTGATAATTTGAATATTAGTATGTGCGCTCATCGCGTTTTTTTACCTCTTCAATGGAAACAACCTTGACGATGCCCTCAAACTCAAAGAATACCCGATAAGCACCGACACGCAAGCGGTAACTGTATTTATGGTTAGTCAATTTTTTGATATTGGCGCACTCAGGAAAGTCTTTCAGCACTTGGGATGAATCGTAAATTTGTTCACGCAACGCTTTGTCGGAAATTTTGCGCAGTTGTTTGACGGCCTTGGGCTGCCATTCAATGCGATTCATTGTACTTCGATTCGATAATACCACCCCCCAAACAAACCTCGCCAGCGTAGAACACCACCGACTGCCCCGGCGTGATCGCCCGTTGCGGCTGGTCGAAGCGGACTTTGACGCGGCTGCCTCCATCAATCGGTTCGACGACGCAATCCTGGTCGGGCTGGCGATAGCGGGTTTTGGCGGCGCAGCGGACGGTTTCGGCCAAGGGTTGGCTGCCGCACCAATCCAGTTGGCCGGCTTCCAGAGTGTTGTGCAGCATCAGCGGGTGGTCGTGGCCTTGGCCGACGATTAGCACGTTGTTATCCAGGTCTTTGTCCAGCACAAACCACGGTTCGTCCGGCGCGTCTTTGACGCCGCCGATACCCAGGCCCTGGCGTTGGCCCAAGGTGTAATACATCAGGCCGTGGTGTTTGCCGATAAGTTTGCCTTCGGGCGTGCGCATTTCGCCGGGTTGGTGGGGCAGATAGCGTTCCAGGAATTCCCTGAACTTACGTTCGCCGATGAAGCAGATCCCGGTACTGTCTTTTTTACGGCTGTTGGCGAAGCCGGCTCTATCGGCCATCGCCCGAATTTTGGTTTTTTGCAAATGGCCTATCGGGAACAGTGTTTTCGACAGCGCTTTCTGGCCCATTGCGTAGAGAAAGTAGCTTTGCTCCTTGGCCGGGTCCAGGCCTTTCAATAATTCGAATTCGCCTTCCCGTTCGCGGACGCGGGCGTAGTGGCCGGTGGCGATGTATTCGGCGCCGAGGTCTTCGATGGCGTAGTTTAAGAAGGCGTTGAATTTGACGTGTTTGTTACACAAAATGTCGGGATTGGGGGTGCGGCCGGCCTTGAATTCCGACAAAAACACTTCGAACACTTCGTCCCAGTATTCGGCGGCGAAGTTGACGGTCTTCAATTCGATGCCCAATTTGTCGGCGACTTGTTGCGCGTCGGCCAAATCCTGCATCGCGGTGCAGTATTCGGTGCCGTCGTCCTCTTCCCAGTTTTTCATGAACAAACCGGTAACTTTATGGCCCTGTTCTTGCAGCGCTAGTGCGGTGACGGAAGAATCGACGCCGCCGGACATGCCGACGATGATGTGTTTGCTCATGCGTAGTCTAAAAAAGTTTGTAGCAGGCTGAGCGGATAACGCTGGCCTTTCAGGTATTCGTCGATGGTGGTCAGCACCAGCGGGCTGCGTAATTGGTCGCGGCGGGCGCAAATCTCGTTGCGGCTGAGCCAATGAGTACCGATAATGCCGTCGTCGAGCGCTTGTGCCGGGTTGTGATTGTCGACAGTGCCGGTGAAGCAGAAGCGCAGAAAACTGGGCATTGCCGGGTTTCTCCGCCATAGTTGGGTCGCGATCAGGGCTTCGGGCTGAAACTCCCAGGCGGTCTCTTCCCGCACTTCCCGGATGACGGCGGCGATTAAGTCCTCGCCTTCTTCCAAATGTCCGGCCGGTTGATTGAACGCAATGCCATGCGCCGTTGTCTCTTCGACCAGTAGAAAACGCCCGTTTTTTTCGATTACAGCGGCGACGGTAACGTGGGGTTTCCAGACCATATTGTCGACATAAAACGTTAAAAGGCGCGCATTTTACTAGAAATGTTTTTTATATGGGTAAAGATTGAAATTTAATGTCTAAGGCGCTATTTTTAAGAACACAGCGATTTTGCACCACAGAAGTTTATGTCCGATTTTGAACCCTTTAAAGACGTTGACGGCACCACTGCGCTGCAAGAAGCCAAGCCGCAGTTGAAACGGCCACCGTTGTATAAAGTCATTTTGCTCAACGACGATTTCACGCCCATGGATTTTGTCGTCGAGATTCTGACCGACTTTTTTAACATGAGCCAAGAGCGGGCCACCCAGGTGATGTTGCAAGTGCATACCCAAGGCGTTGGGGTGTGCGGTACCTACACCAAGGACGTGGCCGAAACTAAAGTCCATATCGTTAACGAATACTCCCGTGAACACCATCATCCGTTGATGTGCACGATGGAGGAGGCGTGAGAGGTAAGCCATGCTAAGTAAAGAACTGGAAGTGACATTGAACGCTGCTTTTACCGGGGCTCATGCTAAACGCCACGAGTTCATCACCGTCGAGCATTTGCTGTTGGCCTTACTGGATAACGTGACGACGATCCCGATCCTGATCGCCTGCGGCTGCAACGTCAATGCGTTGCGCGCCGAACTGACCCGCTTTATCGACGAGACCATTTCGCTGATTCCGGAAGGTATCCAACGCGAAACCCAACCGACTTTGGGTTTCCAGCGCGTGTTGCAGCGAGCAGTATTTCACGTTCAGGCTTCAGACAAAAAAGAGGTGACCGGCGCCAACCTGTTTGTCGCGCTGTTCAGCGAGCAGGATTCGCATGCGGTATATCTGCTGAACAAGCAAGACATTACGCGTCTGGATGTCGTCAATTATCTCGCTCACGGAGTTTCCAAAATCGAACAGTTCAGAAAAGAGAGTAGCGAGGAGCCGGAAGGCGAACGCAGCAACAGCGAGAGTTTGAGCAGTCCGCTGGAAAAATATGCCACCAACCTGAATGAAGAGGCGTTGAAGGGCAATATCGATCCGTTAATCGGCCGCGAATTGGAAGTGGAGCGCACCATCCAGGTATTGTGCCGGCGGCGCAAAAACAACCCGTTGCTCGTCGGCGAAGCGGGGGTCGGCAAAACAGCAATCGCCGAGGGTTTGGCAAAGCGGATTGTCGAAGAACAAGTCCCCGATATTTTAATGAACAGCACAATTTATTCGTTAGATATGGGGGCTTTGGTTGCCGGTACCAAATACCGCGGCGATTTCGAAAAACGTTTGAAAGCGTTGATCAACCAGTTGAAAAAAGAGCCGGATTCGATTTTGTTCATCGACGAAATTCATACCATCATAGGTGCGGGTTCGGCTTCCGGTGGCGTAATGGACGCTTCGAATCTGATCAAGCCGGTGTTGGCCTCCGGCCAGTTGCGCTGCATCGGTTCCACCACCTATCAGGAATACCGCGGCATCTTCGAAAAAGACCATGCCTTGGCGCGGCGCTTCCAAAAAATCGATGTGGTCGAGCCGTCCATCGAAGATACGGTATTAATTTTGAAAGGGTTGAAATCGCGCTTTGAGGAGCATCACGGCTTGAAATACACCCAGGAAGCGTTGCGGATGGCGGTGGAATTATCGGCCCGCTACATCACCGATCGGCATTTGCCGGATAAGGCAATCGATGTGATCGACGAAGCCGGAGCCAGGCAGCGGTTATTTGCGGCTGGAGAGCGTAAAGAGACCATCGACACCGCCGAAATCGAGGAAATCGTCGCCAAGATTGCCCGGGTACCGGCGCAATCGGTGTCGTCCAACGATATCGACAAGCTTTCCAATCTGGAAAAGAACCTGAAAATGCTGGTGTTTGGTCAGGACGAAGCGATTTCCGAACTGGCCGCAGCGATCAAATTGTCCCGGGCCGGACTGCGCGATACCACCAAAACCATCGGTTCGTTCCTGTTTGCCGGTCCGACCGGGGTCGGCAAAACCGAGGTTACCCGCCAGTTGGCCAAAGTGCTGGGTATCGAGTTGATCCGCTTCGACATGTCGGAATACATGGAGCGGCATACCGTTTCACGTCTGATCGGCGCTCCTCCAGGCTATGTCGGTTTCGACCAAGGCGGTTTGCTGACCGAAGCGGTCACCAAACATCCGCACGCGGTGTTATTGCTCGACGAATTGGAAAAGGCCCATCCGGACGTGTTCAATTTGTTGCTGCAGGTCATGGACCACGGCACTTTGACCGACAACAACGGCCGCAAAGCCGATTTCAGAAACATCATTCTGATCATGACCACCAATGCCGGTGCCGAGGAAAGCAGCCGGGCCTCGATCGGTTTTACCGTGCAAAACCATGCTTCGGACAGCATGAAAGTGATCGAACGCGGCTTCTCGCCCGAGTTTAGAAACCGGTTGGATGCCATCGTCCAATTTAAACCGCTGGATATGGCCGTGGTCGGCAGCGTGGTCGACAAGTTTATCTTCGAACTGGAAGCGGTACTGGCCGACAAGAATGTGACGTTGACCTTGGAACCTGACGCACGGGCATGGCTAGCCGAGCGCGGCTGCGATCCGAAAATGGGGGCAAGGCCGATGGCGCGTTTGATCCAGGAAAAAATCAAGAAGCCGCTGGCCGAGGACTTGCTGTTCGGGCGTTTGGCGAATGGCGGTCACGTGCGGATACACGTCGAGAATGGCGAATTGGCATTTGCCATAGAAGGCAAACAGCTAGTCGTTTCCGAATTGAACCAAGTGATGTAAAGCGGAGGGGTAATCGCTAGCCCGCAACGGGTTAGCGATTGCGGAAAGTGATACGGCCTTTGGTCAGGTCGTAAGGGGTCATTTCTACGCGAACTTTGTCGCCGGTCAGGATACGGATGTAATGTTTGCGCATTTTGCCGGAGATATGCGCGGTCACGATGTGGCCGTTTTCCAGTTCGACGCGAAACATCGTGTTCGGTAGAGTGTCGATGACCTTGCCGTCCATTTCAATTTGATCTTCTTTTGCCATAGTAAAAGCCCATAAAGTTAAAACGGCTATGTTAGCATGAATCCTCCGCCGGGCTTCTAAAAATGTCGGCAAAAGCCATCCGTCGTTGCCGCTAAACTTTCCGCTTCACTTCGATGATATTCGGCAAATGGCCGATCCGGGTCAACACCGAGCTGAGTTGCGCGGTATTCTCGATCTGTATCGTCATATGCAAAATCGCCGATAAATCCTCGTGCGTTTTCAGCGACGCATTGCTGATATGGATCTTCGCCGTCGCCAACACTTGCGACACATCGTTCAGCAGATTTTGGGCGTTGAATGCATGGATCACGATTGGTACGCTGTGGTGTACCGACTTCTGGCCGCTCCATTCCGCTTTGACTAACTGCAACTGCTGCTCCGCCGATAAATGGCGGAGGTTCTCGCAATCCTTGCGGTGTATCGTGATACCGCGTTTATGCGAGATAAAGCCGATGATATCGTCGCCCTTCACCGGTGAGCAGCAATGCGCCAGCGTTGTAACCACATTGTCGATATCGTCGATGGTCACGGCCGACTGCGCCGCGGCTTGGCTCGGCACCAGCTTGACCGGGGTCGGTTCCAGTTCCGGTATTTTCAGCGCATTGGCCAATTGCCGGTTATTGATGGTGCCGTGGCCCAAGGCTTCGTAAAGATGCTCGGCGTCCGCTACTTTGAAGTGTTTCAACAGCTCGGCCATATCGATGCTTTTCAGGCCGAGACGTTTGCTTTCCTTCTCCAGAATCTGTTTGCCGGCGGCAATGTTTTCGGCTTGCTGCTGCTGTTTGAACCAGCTTTTGACCTTGCTGATCGCCCGCGGCGTTTTCAAATAACCCAGATTGGGGTTCAACCAATTGTGGTTGGGTTGGCCGTTTTTGACGGTGATGATCTCGACCTGTTCGCCGGAGCTGAGTGTGTAAGTCAACGGCTTGATCTGGCCGTTGACCTTGGCGCCGCGGCAACTGTGGCCGATTTCGGTGTGGATCGCGTAGGCAAAATCCAGCGGCGTGGCGCCTTTGACCAAATCGATCAACTTGCCGGCCGGCGTCAGCACGAAGACCCGGTCGGAAAACAACTCGGTATGGAAATTCTCCAGCAGGTTATCCGCGCTATCCTTGTCTTCCAGCAATTGCCGCAACGAGGCAATATTTTTCTCGGTGGCGGCGTTGAATTTACTGCCTTCCTTGTAGCGCCAGTGCGCGGCGACGCCGAGCTCGGCGAATTCGTGCATGGCTTTGGTGCGAATCTGGATTTCGATCCGGTTGCCGTGCGTATCCAGCACGACGGTGTGCAGCGATTGGTAGCCGTTTTCCTTCGGGTTGGCGATGTAATCGTCGAATTCGCGCGGAATGTGCTGCCATTGGCTATGCGCCAAACCCAGCACCATATAGCAGTTAGGCAACGATTCGACGACGACCCGCACCGCCAGCAAATCGTACAGATCCGCTAAAGCCAATTGCTTCCTGCGCATCTTGTTCCAGATGCTGTAGATATGTTTCGGCCGGCCGTACACTTTTGCCGCCACGCCGTGTTCGGCGAGCAGTGCTTTCAGCTCTTGCAAGAATCGGTCGATACTGGCCTGGCGCTGCTCCCGATTTTCCGCCAACGAGGCGCTGATGAAGCGGTAATTGTCCGGATCCAGATAGCGGAAGGCCAAATCTTCCAATTCCCATTTGAACTGGCTGATTCCGAGCCGGTTGGCTAACGGCGCATAGATATCCAGCGTTTCCCGGGCGATGAAACGGCGGATTGCCTCCTGCTCCAGATGCAAGCCGCGCAAACGTTGTATCCGCAGCGCCAATTTGATCAACACCGCGCGCACATCGTGCGTCATCGCCAACAGCATGCGGCGCAGGATTTCGGCCTGGTTAGGCTGGTTGGCCATGTCCGGCGTGTAAATGCTGACTTTGTTCAGCCAGGCCACGTCTTTGCACAACGCCGCCACGGTTGCGCCGAAACGCTCGCGGATTTGGGTTTCGTCGATTCGGTCGGCGACGCGGGAATCGCTCAGCAGCGTCGCCAGAATGGTTTCCAGATCGATATGCACGCCCATCAGGATTGCCGCGACATCGATACCTTTCGGCCGCAGCGAGTCGACGCTATTGATGCCCAATTCGTCGATCCAGGCCAAGACGGCGTCGATCTTGGCGCGGTCGGTTGCGGAGAAGCTTGGGAACAATGCGCTGGCGCGCGACTCGTGATTTGTCATGCGGATATTCTAAACGCGGTTCTGTGCGGCAAAATAAAAAAGCACGTCGAAATACTTGGCAAGGAGACCAGTGCAGAAAAAATGCTATTTGACTCTGGGTGCACTGGGGATCGGGCTGGTCCGGGCCCGGTTAGAAGACGGTCGGAGCCGTTTTTGCCAGCTGAAAACCGCACTAGCGTACTGGTTTCGGATTTGACCGGTAGACATTGACTCACCATCGGCCAATCTGGCGGCAATCAGTTGATAATGCTGTCTGGATAGCCGGCGCCAAGTCGGTTTACGCTATCCCAATTGCCGGCTAGATCGCTGAACCACAGCGGCCGTCCGGCAATTGGAGAGCAGAGTTAACCTGGATTCAGAAAGGCTTGGCTGCAAGGGTCTTCGTCCGAAACCGAACGTGGCCAGAATCCGATTAACGGCGCTCTTTGGAAGTGACCGCGCCCTTGTCGTTGACCGCTATGCGCCATTTGCCGTTGGCGGAGTCGATCAGCAACTCGTATTCTTCGCCAACGCCGTTCGGGTTTACCACCAGCTCGGCTTTTTCGATGCGGGAATCTGGAAAATTGGCTTTCACGGCTTCGGTGACCATCGGCGGAACTTGTTGCGGATTTTCCAATACCAGCTCGCCGGTAAACAACGCGCCGTTGGAGCGGAACAATTCGTGCAGAACTTGGCCTTCCGCATCCTTGAAACTGACTTCCAGCAATTGTTGGCCGAAATGGGTTTCCAACTCACCTTGCATATCGGTTGCCTGCGGATGGCGTTTCAGGACGCTGGTCCTGACCTTATCCGGAACCGGAGCCTCTTGGGCGAAAGCCTGAATCGCGGTACCGCTCAGGGCTAGTGCAATCATAACGGTTGGAAATTTACGCATGTATCCTCCTGTGAAATTATTATCGTGTGCAGACCAGAATCGTGGTCGATTGGTTCATGGCGCGACATTGCACGCCTGGCCTCACATTAATGCCATGATTGGCCGATAAAGTCACTAGGCGGATTCGTGCGCCTGGCTGCAAACTTCGCTGGGGCGGCCCATGCACAATCTGACGAAGACGCGGGCGGCGGCGATGCCGTTGACGACAAAGGCCAGCGTGATGGGAAGGGCAAACCAAGGGTGCAGCCGGGTGGCGTCGGCTAATAACAGGTCTTCGCCCAGAAACGCCGGCGTGATCGGAAAGCCGACCAAACCCAGAAAGCTCAGAAACAGCAGCAGCGAAGCCTTAGGCCGGGTTTCGGCCATGGCCCGGTAGCGGAACGGCTCTTCGGCGAAATTTTCCTGCGCCAGCATTCGGCGCAGCACGCCTATACCCAACAGCCAGGACGGCAGCACGCCGCTCAAAAACAGCAACACGTCGGCATAAACCGCGGGCTCCATCATCCACACCGCAATGCCGGCCAAACCGCAACTGGTTGCGATCGCGTTCCAGACTTTGAACGGACTGTGTTTTTGGCTGAACGCGCTCAGCGAGGCTACTACCATTGCCACGGAGATCGGGATCGACAAGTAGCCACGATCGAACAAGGTTTCGTTTTTGCCGAGGATGATCAATCCGATCAAGCCGAAGCTGCTGAAATACCTGATAGCAGGCCTGACCCGGTTCATGCGGGCGCCGATTTGCTTGAGCGGGTCCCACAACGTCGAACGTACCAAGCGTTCCAAATTACCTTCCTGCAACGCGAACACGTATAGCGTGTTTTGCAGTACCGCCGGCAAGGTGTCGCGGATGGAATTGGGCAGAAATTCCCGCATCGCGCTGGGTTTGATCACGAAGTCGGTATCGACCGAGCCTTCCACCCGCAGCAAATGGGCGACGATAGACGGCGAGACCAGCAACTGGTAGCAACGCAGGAAGGCGTTGCCGAGGAAATGCAGCAGAACCAAGGTTTCCAGGCCCAGCGATAATTCCATGAACATGAAGCCAACCTGAGTGATCGAGGCATAAGCGATCTGGCCTTTGATATTGGACTGGGTTTTTTCCGACAGGTTGGCGATTACGACGGTTAGCAGGCCGATCACCAACACCATGGTGCGCGGCAAGTAATGGTAGGTCCAGATCGGCATGGTGCGTAACAACAGAAACACGCCCAAGTGGATCGATAACGCACCGTAAAAAATGGCGCTGGACGGCGTCGGCCCCTCCATCGCCCGCGGCAACCAGAAGCAGAACGGGAATTGCGCCGATTTGCCGGAGGCGGCGATGACGATCAGCCAGGACAATATCAGCAGCGACGCATAACCGGCCGGCGGCATTGCAGTGTGCTGGAACAAATTGGCCAGTTGGCTGAAATGCTGGCTGTCGTGAAACAGCAAATGGCTCATCCAGGCCCCGAGCAGTAGGCCGACGTCGCAGAAGCGGTAGATGCTGTAGGCGCGCAAGGCGTTGCGGATCGGCTGCGGCCGGTGCCGGTAAAAGGCGATCAACAAAAACGACGAGACGCCCACTATTTCCCAGCCGGCGAATAGCATATCGATCGAACCGGACAGAATCACCAGATTCAAACCGAATGCAAAGCCGAAGATCGTCAGGAAGAAACGCTGGTAGCCGGTTTCGCGGTGCAGATAGACCCGGCAATAACGTACGATAATCGAGAAAATCACCCAGGCGCAGAATAAATAGACCGCGCTGATCCGGTCCAAATAAAACAGAATCGGAAAGCGGTATTCGCCTTGTGTGTAAAGATCGAACCAAGCGAATTCGTGAGCCGGAAAACCGGCAACTGCCCAGACCGCCAACAAGCCCAATACGCTGGCGCCTTTCGCGCGGCTGCTCCACAGGCTGATCGTGGAAATGCGCTGCTCGCTGCTGCCGAACAGCAGTATCGATAACATGCCGAGCAGCGGAAATGCCAAACAGGCCAATATCAAACTGTTCATGCGTGTCTCCCTTGTAACTGATGTACCGGTATCGTTGCGGTCTTGCCGAGGATGATTTTTTCCGAGTGGGGTGCGGCCGGGGTCTGCAAGGCATCCGGCAGTTCGATATTTTCCCAGCCGTGTTTGGCGTATAGCTGCAATTCGTGACTGGTAGGGTCGCAGCTGACCAATCTGATCCATTCGCCGTCCAGCCATTCCTGCAAACCGCCGATGCCGGCCAAGGCTTTATCCACAATACCGGTGGCTTGTTCCACCACCATCAGCAGTCGGGCCGGTTCGTGAACTTCGATCATTTGCGAGGGCAAACCGGTACGCAGATCGCCTTCGACGCCGTTGGCGACGCCCAGCAAGCCGATCACGTTGTGCGGTAGCTTGGTGCCGGCGCCGTAAACCGAGTTGTCGATCCGAGAGAACAAATATTCCAGGTTGATACCGCCGCAGACCGGAATGATCGCAGACAGAATCTTGGCCATGATCTCGCCGTTGGCGTCGCTGGCCGGATCGTAGGAATGCAGAAACGAGCGCCGGTCCAGAAATAATTGCCGGCTCAATTCGCGGCGGCCGACCAGGCAATACAAGTTGTTGGAATGGTTGTATTCCGGGCGCGGCTCGAAAATCGACGAGGCGCGGGCGACTACGTGTTGATGCGCTGCTTTATTGGAATGCGATTGCGGGCCCAATTCGAACCAGCGGCAACGTTCGCGCGCGTTGCGTAACAGGGCGTGGTGCATGTCGTGCTTGAAGGCGTGCAGCACTTTATGGTCGCGGTGCAAATAGGAATTCGGATCGAAATAAGTGATTTCGTCGCGGCTGGTGTTATGCAGCGCCGGTACGAAATAAGTGGCGGCCGGAATGTCGATGCCGCGGTCGCGCAGAATGTCCCGTACCGCTTGCTGATTCGCCATCCAGGCGAAGGCGCGGGCATTCGGCGCGCCGGGTTTGCCGGCGCAGGCGCCGCAGTCGTAGGCAGCAAAATGCGGGTTGTTCACGCTGCTGGAGCCGTGGGCGACAATGACTACCAAAGGTGCGAAATCCTTGGTCAAGCCGATGTTGCGCAACAAGCCGCCGACGCGGTCGGCCATTTCCGGAAAGGAAAAGCCCAATAAATAGCCTTCCGGCGTGGGTTCGTCGGTTTCGCGCAGCAGGTGCAAGTGGCTGTGAGCCTTGACCTCGCTAAGTTGTTCGATATTAAGCAGGCCGGCGCCGGGGCGGAATACGTTCCAGGCCAGGCGCGCCGCGTAACCCAGACCCAAGGTCTGGGTAAACAACCAACCGCGCAGCATCGAATGTGCCGTGAAGTGTAGGCCGGACAACTTGCCGGTTTTCGGATTTTTTTCGGTTTGGCGTTCTTCGGCTTCGACGATCAAATGCTTCGGCGTAATTGCCGCCGGGCATTGCGCCACCGGATAGACGTCGTCCAGGCCCTGGTACAGAAAATCGATGCCGAAAAAGCCGGCGGCGCCGAAGGTTTGGATGGCCGGATTGATTTCTTCCAAATGCCGGCGTAACGAGCATTCCCGGTCATCGATGCAAAACATTGCCTGCGCTTGCACCGCCGGCTTGGCGGTTGGCGATCGGCCTGGAACCGGCTGGTGTTTCAAAGCCTGCAACAATTCGCTATGCAGGTACCATTCCATGGCTTCGTGCCAGACTTTCAGCCTTAACGGAACCTGGGTTTGCATCGCGCCGCCGTTGAAGCGCGGCACCGAATCCAGCTGTTTCAAGGCGGCAATCTTGCCGAAATTGGCGCCGCGTTTTTTCTGCAACAACGCAAGTTCGCAGGCCAGTTCGAATGCGATCAATTGCTGCAACGAAATATCGCGGCGGGCCAGCAAGGTTTGCGGATTCAGTTCGATCAGTCTGACCATACCGGACCAGCCGGGATGACCGAGCAGCATCTCCAGAATGTACTGTTCGTACCAGGTTTCGAGGCCGACCATGCGTTGCAAACAATGCAGAATGACTTGATCCGGGCCGAGGTTGAGCAAGTCGCGTACGCTTTTTTCTTGAAACGGATACAACGGCAGCAAGCTGTTCTGGGTTAAGCGCAACACGCAATCCCAAAAACTCTCGTTTGCTTTCGGCAAGCTCCAGCGGCTGATGCCCTGATCCAGAAAGTTGGCCAACAAACGGAATAACACCGGATGCGCCAGCGCATTCAAATCCACTTCCAATTCGTTTAGCCAACGGGTGCGTATGCCGTGGTTGGCTAGAGAGATCGGCGGGTAATGGCTTTGCTTGTCTGCACTAAATAGGCTGTCGCGTAGCGCTTGGCGCCGGCTGTCGCTCAAACCGCAACGCTGCAAAGCCCAGTCGATGGCGTGGTCGCTGATCCGGCCCTCGCGGTAGCAGTTTTGGTAATCGGATAGCGGCAAATAGCTGCGTGCGCCGAATATTTTTGCCGCCAGCGCAACGCCTTCGTGAAATGGCAAGTGCTGTACCGCATGTAAGGTATTGTGGTGGATGAAGTCTTTCAGCGGGCCTTGTGTCGGCAACCAGTGCGAGACGTTGTCGATGGCGCGATTCAGGTCGAAACCGCGATCTCGGCGGTCGGAGTGGCTATTATTCGGCTCCGCCGAATGACAAATATGGCTAACCGGTTCCATGTAATAAACCTCGTTGGTCAAAACAGCTCTCGCCGGTTGCCGGGTGGTTCAGCGCATGCTGGCGGCAGCCGATGAAGTGAAAGCCGGCCGGTATGGTGCTCAGCTTTATAGCACTGAGGCGATTGCAGGTCGAAGCCGGGCCGCAATCGGGCCAATCCGGGCGGGAATGTCAATCAAGGCCAAGCATGGCGCGTGCCAATTTTATCTATTTGAATTACAAAGGTTTTATTTGGTAAGGGTGCGTGGCTGGTGCAAAAAAACGTTGACCGGCGGTTGATTTAAACCAATCGGTACGGTCTTGCCGGGGTTTCCGGCTCCGGTCGCCGCGTGGGGCTTGCGTATCGTTTCGATAACGGCCGAAACTAGCGGTTTTGCTACGCGGGCCGGCGCGGCAACGCGGCTCCGCCGAAACGGCTTTCCGTAACTTGGATGGCTGCGCTGGACAAGTAGGCGTCGGCCGGAGGAGGTGCAGATTGGTGCGCTTCGCTCGTTGCCGCGCTCGGATAGATGCACAGAGCCTGCGAATGCTACCGGCGAGAGGTCGGGCAAAGGTTGATTTCAACCAGTAAGCCGGGTTTTTATAAACCATTCCCCTGCCGGCACAAGCACTATTCACTGTGGTGGATGCCTTTCGGCGTCGGGATCGGTCGGGCAAACCGGCGGCTTGGCCGGTGTTGTCTGCAAGTGGCATATTTCTTGTTTGAAACTGGTTTTCCAATATCGAACGAGCGCTATTTATGTCCCACGTATCTCAGCTTGTGTTGCCGAAAACCGGTATTGCCGGCCTGGTCGAAAACTGGCGCAGCGATTTGCTCTCCGGTTTTCTGGTGTTTTTGATTGCATTGCCGCTATGTCTCGGTATCGCGATGGCATCCGGCTTTCCGCCGATGTCGGGCATCATCACCGCCATCATCGGCGGCGTGGTCGTCTCCCGCATCAGCGGCTCGTATGTCACGATCAACGGTCCGGCGGCAGGTTTGATCGTGGTCATCGTCGATGCGGTGCAGTCGCTGGGACATGGCGATGCGATGGCCGGTTATCGCTATACCTTGGCGGCGATTGTCGTCGCCAGTGTGTTGCAGATATTGCTCGGCGTGTTCAAAGCCGGCAAGCTGAGCGCCTTTTTCCCCAGCTCTGTCGTGCACGGCATGTTGGCCGCGATCGGCATCATCATCATGGCCAAGCAGGTTCATACCTTGTTAGGGGTGAAACCCGAAGCCAAAACCCTGCTCGGTACGATTGCCGAGATTCCGCATTCGATCATCGAAATGAATCCGGAAGTGTCGTTGATCGGTTTATGCGGACTGGCCTTGCTGGTGGTTTGGTCCTTGATCAAACAACCGACCCTGAAGATGATTCCGGCGCCGTTGCTGGTGGTCATGCTCGGCTTGGCTTTGGGCCAATACTTCGACCTGGACCATATCCACCAGTACCTATTCTTGCCCGAAGCCGAAATCCTGCCGCACCACCAATACACGATTGGGCCGACCTTTTTGGTGGCGGTGCCGGAGAATTTCATGTCCGGCTTTTACTTTCCGGATTTTTCCAAAATCGCCACCGCCGAATTTTGGGTGGCAGTCGTGACGATTTGGCTGGTCGGCAGCCTGGAAAGCCTGTTGAGCGCATCGGCCGTGGACAAACTCGATCCCTACAAGCGCAACTCCAATTTGAATCGGGACTTGGCCGCGGTCGGCGTCGGCAATTTGATCGCCGGTATGGTCGGCGGCCTGCCAATGATTGCCGAAATCGTGCGTAGCTCGGCCAATATCAACAACGGCGCCAAAACCGGCTGGGCGAATTTCTTTCACGGTTTGCTGCTACTGATTTTTGTCGCGCTGTTTCCGCGCTTGATTCACGAAATTCCGCTGTCTTCGTTGGCGGCATTGCTGGTCTTCACCGGCTTCAGGCTGGCTTCGCCGAAAGAGTTCGCCAAAACCTTGTCGGTCGGTTTGGATCATTTCGTGGTGTTCGTGATCACCATCATCGGCGTCATCGCCACCGATTTGCTGGTCGGCGTCGCGATCGGCATCGTCGCCGAGTTGCTGATCCACATGACCCGCGGCTTAAAACCGGGCAATGTGTTTTCGCTGGCCTACCACGTCAACCAGACCGATCCGCGCACCTACCATATTGCCGTCAGCGGTGCGGCGGTGTTCTCCAACTTCATCAGCTTGAAAAGCTTGTTGGCGGATTTTCCGCAAGGCGAGAACGTGTTCTTCGACCTGACCGACGCCGATTTGATCGACCATACCGTGATGGAGTTTATCCACCACTATGCGGAAGAGTATCGCCACGCCGGGGGCAAATGCGAAATCGTCGGCCTCGACGAACATCACAGCTACTCCGACCACCATCTGGCGGCGCGCCGCAAGCTCAGCGTTTGACGCGCTAACAGGCCGGCACCGTCCGTGTTTCGGGCGGTGCCGGAGCATCATCGGCCCACCGGGCCAAACCGCAATCACCGCAGACAACACTCCGACGCTGAAGCCGGATCGGCCGGCTACGCCCGAGTTTTGCCTTGCAATCACTGGAATTCGATCTGGAGCAAAGCGATGGCCGAACACTCATATCCTCGCAATCGGTTGAAAATCATCTTGTTTATGTTCACAGCGGCCGGTGCGGCTTTGGCGCATGCCGGCGAATTGGCGGAAGATACCGGTGCTTGGCTGCAAATCGTCGGCGAAGGCAGTCTGAAAGCGGTCGATCCGTCGTTGGAAAAAGGCCGCATCTGGCTGGAAGGGCAGTCGCGTTTCGACGGCAACTGGGGCCATTGGTACCAGGGCATGGTGCGTTCGGCAGTCGGTTACTCGTTGAGCGACCGGGCCACGATCTGGGCCGGTTATACCTGGCTGCCGACCCAGAACATCGGCAAGCCTTATATCGCGCAACAGGATATTTGGCCGGCGTTCCGTTACATCCTGCCCACCGACATCGGTACCTTTACCTTCCGCACCATGTGGGAAACCAATTTCCTGCGCGGCGACCAAGTCCGCGAGCGGCCGCGGCAGATGATCAAATTCATGCATCCGTTTGAATTCGAACCGCGCCTGAGCTTCATCGCCTGGGACGAGGCGTTTTATCGGGTCAACAGTACGGCTTGGGGAGGCAAATCCGGCTTCGACCAAAATCGCGCCTTCAGCGGCTTGGGATGGAGTTTCAACAAGAATTTACGGGCCGAGTTGGGTTATCTGAACCAGTACCTCGACGACGCCAACCACCGCGATGCCAAGATGCACCATTTGGGCATGGCGTCGTTGTTCGTCAACTTTTGAACCTCGTGTAGGCAATGGCAGCATTTTTTCTGTACAGAACTTGAACTTTTTCGATGCGGCTCCATCCTATCCGCAACCGTTGACGTTCCTCCCAGGGGCGGCGGCGGTTTGTTTCTTCCTTAGAACCTCGTGGCTCCTGCCTGGACCGGTACGCATTGGCGACCGGTCCTTTTTTTTGTGTGGCGATCGTTATGGCTAAAACCTACCCGCGCTTTCGGGATATTTCCACCAGCGAAAAAATCTTGAATACCGTGTTTCTATTGACTATCGGCCTGGGTTATCTGATGGCGCTGGTCAATTTGTACTACACCCACCAGGGCCGGGACGGCAAACGCGGTTTGTCGATCGACGATATTGTCATCATGTATCACGGCTCCACCACCCAGTCCAGGCTGGGCGCCGCCATCAACGGCATCATGGAACCCAACTTAAAGTACAAAAGCGACAAGGAAACGATCTTGAAATGGATACAGGACGGCGCCGAACGGCAGGCCTACGAGCAAGCCGTAGCACCTATCCTGAACCGGGATTGCATCCATTGCCACAACCCGATTGCCAATCCCAGCCTGCCCAATCTGACCGAGTACGCCGGCGTGGCCGAGGTGGCCCACAAAGGCGGCGCCTCGGTGCCGGCCCTGGTGCGGGTGTCGCACATTCACTTATTTGGCATCGCCTTCATTCTGTTCTTTATCGGCAAGATTTTCCTGTTGTGCGATATGAACATTTACGTCAAACGCGTGGCGCTGGTGATCCCGTTTTTTGCGATGCTGATGGATGTGTTGTCCTGGTTCGTCACCAAACACATTTCCGAATTCGCTTACGTCGTCGTGCTCAGCGGCGCATTGATGGGGTTGTCGATGGGCGTGCAAATCCTGATGAGCGTCTACCAGATGTGGTTTTACCCGAAACCGCCCTTGAAATCCTAGCCGGCGGCGCTTGCATCGCTTTGCCGGCTTCGCCTATGCTGCCGGCTTTTTAACCCATTATCAAATCGGCTTTTGGATTCGGTTTGCCTTTCGTTGCGGTGCCTGCTCAGCCAGTCGCAGGGCGCCAGAAAGGCATGGCCGGAATCGATTGACCCGGATTGATAACCGATCGCTTAGGTATCGTTATGCACGTCACTTTAGTCCACGTTCAGGTCAAACCCGAACATATCGACGATTTCATCGCCGCCACCCGTTTGAACCATCTGGCCTCGGTGCAGGAAGCGGGTAACCGCCGCTTCGATGTCTTGCAAGTGCCGGACAACCCCAGCCAGTTTCTGTTGTACGAGGTCTACGCCAGCGCCGAAGACGCCGCGGCCCACAAACAGACTGCGCACTATCTGACCTGGCGCGACACTGTCGCCGACTGGATGGCACAGCCGCGCCAGGGAGTGCCATACAAAGCCTTGTTTCCGGAGGCTTAAGCATGCAGAGTTTCAAACCGTTTTACATCGCTCGCCTGCCGCGCATCTTGTTCGGCCGCGGCCGCCTGAACGAAGCCCCGGCTTTAATTGCCGGTTACGGCCGCAAGGCTTTGTTGGTGACCGGCAAACAGTCGTTTTTCGGTACGCCGCGTTGGCAAAGTTTTACCGAGGCGCTGGCCGGGCAAGGCGTCGAATGGCGGCACTGCACGGTGTCCGGCGAACCGTCGCCGCAATTGATCGACGACACGGTCGGCCGCTTCCGCAAAGAGAACATCGACGTCGTCGTCGCCATCGGCGGCGGCAGTGTGTTGGATGCGGCCAAAGCCATCGCCGGCCTGCTGCCCAGCGGCGATTCGGTGATGGATTATCTGGAAGGCGTCGGCCGCAATCAAACCTATCGTGGCCCCAGTACGCCGTTCATCGCGGTGCCGACCACCGCCGGCACCGGCAGCGAGGCCACCAAGAATTCGGTGCTCAGCGTGCAAGGCCCGGACGGCTTTAAAAAATCGTTCCGCGACGAATGCCTGGTGCCGGAATACGCCATCCTCGATCCGGACTTATTGGCAACCTGCTCGCCGGAATTGATCGCCGCCGATGGCATGGATGCGTTGACCCAATTGCTGGAATCCTACGTCTCGGCCAAGGCCAATCCGTTTACCGACGCGCTGGCCTGGAGTGGTATGGAGGCAGTCAAATCCGGCTTTTTCCCAGCCTGGCGCGGTGTGGAGCCGGAAGCCGGCGAGGGCAGGGCGGCGATGGCGTATGCGGCTTTATTGTCCGGCATCACCCTGGCGCAAGTCGGTTTGGGCTCCGTACACGGTCTGGCTTCGCCGCTCGGCGCCTTCTTCCCGATTCCGCACGGCGTGGTCTGCGGCACGCTGGTTGCCGCCGCCACCGAGGTCAATATCCGCGCCATGCAAACCCGCGAACCGGCCAATCCGGCCCTGGTCAAATACGCCCAAGTCGGTCGCCTGCTGAGCGGCGAACCCGGCCTGGATGATCAACAAGCGCGCGACGCCTTGATCGCACTGTTGGCCGATTGGAGCGATACCCTGCAACTGGACCGCCTCGGCGCCTACGGCATCGCCGCAGCCGACTTCCGCCACATCGTCGCCAACGCCCGCGGCAGTAGCATGCAGACTAATCCGATTGTGCTGACGGATGGGGAGATCGAGGAGATTTTGGCGAGAAGGGTTTGATTGAAATGTGGAGTGGAATTGGTCGGCTGGTTGCGACCGGTTGCGGCCGAATGCAATCGGTCATTCACCGACAGTTAAATGGTTTATAGTAGACAGACGGCAATATAAATCTATAGTTTATTGCTTGGAACTTGGCATTCTTGAGTTATAGATAACTATTACTAAGTTCATATGGAGAGTTTAGATTGCATCAGAAGGCGTTGGATAAAATAGAAAACAAGATTCGCGGCTCTCTTAAAAACTGCACCGTGAAGGACAATTGGCCACAGTACGAATCCTTTTCAGCGCATGTTGACTCGCTATCCGACGAAATTCTAAAGCATAAAAAGGAATGGCTAGACACATCAGACGTTTATTCTATTTTCTATGACTTTGTTTACACAGCTATTAGAACTGTTATAAGCAGAGAAAAGCAAATGGAGGGTAAATTATGGGAAATTCTTGGTGAAGAAAAAAGCCAAGAGTTAACAAAATCCCTCAAGGACTACTTCAGCTCTATACCAAGAACATTCTATATCTACCTGCCCATTCCAAATATCACCCGAAACCTACCAAATCCAATTAAATTAAGTGAGGATATGTCTTTGGTTTCTTTTCAAAATGCGGAAGAGGTGCCTGGGGGATATGGTCATGGTTTATTGGCTAAATAACAAATTCGAAATAGGAAAGTTATTTATAAAGCAACGCATGCTTGGATATGCCGGAAATCGGCTAGAAAATATATGCGTAAAAAAGGCGTTAAATAACTTTAAAATAATTCTGCAACAAGGGTTATTTAAAGAGTTGTTAAATTTAACACCTGAAGGTAAGTCTGGTCTTGGTCTTTTGTTGGCATCGAAAGAACATCAGATAAAAAAATCAAAAGTAGTTAACATCGACGAAGCATTCGATGAACCAAGAATAACTACGGTTGATCTTCCTGTTGATATTTGTCGCTTGCTGAATAATTTAGATATTAATTGGAATAATGAAAAAATTATAAAAGCGAATGAAAATAATGAGTTGGATAAAGCCATTGCTGCATATTTGACAAGACCTGTTCAGCTAATAAATTCTCAAGATGATGAGGCTATTAGGATTAAGGCTGCTATAAAGTGGTGTTTTGATTCATATGTAGTAGAAAACCAAACTTTAGCATTTTTGCAAGTTTGCATTGGGCTTGAGGCCTTGCTTGGAGATACTGATTACAATGGTGCATTAACCGAAACACTTGCGGATAGGTGTGCATATTTGTTAGGCGGTGATATTAAAGGTCGAAAAACTATAAAGGAAAACTTCAAGGAACTATATAAAGTAAGATCAAAGCTTGTTCATGGAAATATTACTGAGCTAAATAGCGATCAAGCTTATTACTTAAGATGGGGGAAAACCATCCTTGAGTACGCTATCGTTACCGAAATAAAACATCTTAACCTTGGGAGACTCTAAAAAGGGCCGTAGATGTGGTGAAGCATCGTTCGCTATTGATGCGGTTCGTAAACTTACCACACCTTACGGCTGCTTTTGGTTCTATAGTCACCATTGGCACTTTTGTTCCGTATGACCGCTCTTGGCGTGCGCCGTGCAAAGGCGGCGCTTTATCAGTGGGTGAGAGACCCACCCGGCTAAATCGCTCCGGCCGGAAGCAATCGGAGCAGTCATGAAGGTAACGAAGTGGCTGGAGCCTCCGATGTAAAGGATCGCTATAGGCGATTCCGCGAGTGTACAGGCCGTAACGTGAGTGAACACTGAGCAAGCCTCGAAAAGGTCGATGCGCAGGTCGACCCGGCAGCCATTCCGGGGAAGACTGATACGGCTGGGGAAACGGGCGAAGAGTATCCCTAGTCGCTGCGCCGGGGTAGTGGTGACAGCATGTACACAAGGTAAGCGCACGCAACACGGGAAGCCCTGCGGCGTGGTCAGCGATGGCCAACCGGACGCCCGTGAGGGACAGGCCGGGCGCTGTAGGGTGGCGGAGAGGCTTGTAGTACCGAGGAAACCGGGTAATGCCGGTGGAGGGAAGGGGCCTTAGTTCAAGATCAACGCAATAAGTGGAAAAGGACAGGAGATTGGGAAACCTATCAACTCCGTTAAGAGTTCAGAAACTACAGATGGCGTTACACGCAAAAGCGAAGGCTGAAGCTGACTATCGCTTCTATGCGCTGTACGACAAACTATACCGAGAAGACATCTTGGCGTATGCCTTTGCCTGTTGCCGCTCCAATAAGGGCGCACCGGGGGTGGATGGTCAGAGCTTTGCGGATATAGAGGCATATGGCGTGGAGCGGTGGCTTGGCGAACTGGCGCTTGCGCTCAGAGAGGAAACTTATCGACCAGATCCCATCAGACGAGTCTATATCCCCAAACCGAATGGCAAACTGAGGCCGCTGGGTCTATCGACGCTGCGAGACCGGGTCTGTATGACGGCAGCAATGCTGATAATAGAACCGATCTTCGAAGCTGATCTACCGGACGAACAATATGCCTACCGTTCGGGCCGCAATGCCCAGCAGGCGGTGATCGAAGTGAATGATCATCTGTATCACGGCCTCCCGGATGTCGTCGATGCCGACCTTGCGGACTACTTTGGGACAATACCCCATGCCGAGCTACTCAAGTCGGTAGCACGCCGGATTGTTGATCGACGTGTGCTGCATCTTATTACGATGTGGCTGGAATGTCCGGTAGAGGAAACCGATAAGCGAGGACGGACGACGCGCACGACCGAGGCCAAAGATCATCGTTGCGGCATTCCACAGGGATCGCCCATTTCACCGCTGCTGTCGAATTTGTATATGCGACGGTTTGTGCTGGCATGGAAGAAACTGGGCCTGGAACAGCGGCTCGGCAGTCGGATTGTCACCTATGCCGACGACTTAGTGATCTTGTGCCGACGCGGTAAGGCCGAAGAAGCCTTGCAATGGATGCGTAAGATCATGGAGCAACTGAAGCTCACGGTGAACGAGGATAAAACGCGGGTCTGTAATGTGTTGGAGGATGAGTTCGACTTTCTGGGTTACACATTTGGGCTGATGTGTAGGCCGCAAAACGGTAAAGTCTATTTGGGCTACCGGCCATCGAAGAAAAGCATCAGGCGCATGGTCGAAAAGGTCCATGCCTTGACTGCCTATTCAATGGCGTGGCATGACACCACGTTGCTGATATATAAATTGAACCGCATGCTACGCGGTTGGGCGAACTACTTTAAGGTAGGAACCTTCAATCGCGCCTATCGTGCGCTGGATAATTACACGGCAGCGCGGTTGCGTCGGTGGTTACGCAACAAGTATAAGGTTAGAAAGCGTGCAGGCGGAGGCTATCCACT
>NZ_JANIBM010000050.1 GCF_024505045.1 Methylomonas aurea
ATTTTTTCGGATTCCGGAAGCCTTAAACATTATCTTCAGCGCCGCGACCACCAAGTTCGTGTTCCGCTTCCTCGGCTTCTCGTAACGCGTTACGAAAATGGCAACCGCAATCCATCACGGCCCGCCCGGTTCCTTTAAGTCCTTTACCTTGGTTCAACGCCGGGCGATCGATGCGCTAAAGGAGGGAAGGGTGGTTGTGACCAACATTCGCGGCTTCACCTCGCTGGATCGGATAAAGGACCAGTTCGAAGATATCCACTTTCCGGACACTGCCGAACTGATCTACATGCATACCGAGATTGCCGAGCATCGGCTTTATATGGCGTCGTGGTTTCATTGGGTGCCGCTGCGGGCCTTGGTGCTGATCGACGAAGCCCAGCGGATTTATCCGGATCGGCGCGACTTCAAAAAAGAAAGCCTCGATACCCGTATCGCGCCGCCAGGCTTTGAGGTCCAAGAGCTGGCCGTGGAAATTGAAGACGAATACACCGGCGAACGCTACTTCGTCTATCGCCCGGAAAATGTCGATACCGCCTTCGATATGCAACGCCATTTTCAATGGGATGTTTACCTATCCACGCCCAACATCAACAAGATTAAAGACTTTATCCGCGAAGTGGCCGAAGTGGCGTACCGGCACAAGTCTTTATCCGGCAAGCTGCCGGACTGGTTAGCCAAGCTGCTGGGTTTACATAACGCCTGGTACGAATTCCAACACGACGCCGAAAACAACGGCAAGGCCGCAACTCACCTAGTGGGTGCGCCGAGGAAATATAAAGCCGATGAACGAATCTTCAAATGTTACCAATCCACCGCCACCGGCGAACACACGCAAAGCAAAGCCGGCCAATCCGTCTTTGGCGATCCGAAGCTTAAGATGGTGTTGGCTGTGCTGGTTCTGGCTCTCGGTTCTTTGCTCTGGTCTGCGCTGTTTGGTGGCAAACCTGCTGCAAGCAAAACCGATCCGGCTAGCGCTACGCTGGTGCCTGGGCCGCCTGCTAACCCTGGCGGTACTGGTCTGGCGAAAGCTGCTGGCCCGGCTGCTGCTGGCGCTGTGCCTGATGTACTTAACCAGCAAAGCCCTGGTTTTTTTAATCAACTAGGCTACAAACTGCTGCAAATCGCTTATCAAGACTTTGCCGACCACTACCACAACCGGCTCGCCTTTGTCGCCGACTCCGAAGATGGCCTAAAAACCGTCGACTTCCGCCAGCTCGCATTCGACGGGGTGAGGGTGGCGATTGCTTCCGTCTGTAGCATTACGCTCCTGGCGCCGGATGGCACGCAACTCAAGCTTGGCTGCTCTGCGCCTCAAGTCAAAAACTGCGCCGTCGCCTCCGACTCCGAAACCCTGATTATCCGCCGCAACTGCCACAAATACGGCGAGCTGCCTAAAACCCCGCCCAATGAACTGCGAGAAATCGAACTGAGGCCGGCGCTGATGAACATGGCCAGCGCCGATCCTGCTCAACCCGTGCCGCCAGGCAAGGCAAAATAATCTAAACTGTTAAACATTACCCCTTGCCAAAAGCGCTATTGTAAATTTCTCTTATGCCTTAAATGTTTCGATGAGTTCGCTAAAACTGTTAATGTGGTTTGTTTCATTTAACCGCTTTATTAACTGCTCTAAATAGGTTTTGTGGAACACAAAATCCGGGCTTCGTTTTGTATATGTTTGATGATGTTTTTCTTGTATAAGTCTTCGTAAATAAGTTTCAGAGAATTGTGCTCTATTGCCATATTCAATAGAAATAGGTGTTAACTCTTCTGGATCATGCATCCTTACATGGTGGTGCGTTAAGAATCTTATAAGCTCAGGATTTGACGGGTTTGAGGAAACTATTCGTCTATTCCCAAGAGCCCAAGCTTCAAAGCAGAAGTGTTGCACAATTATCTTGTAGTTAATATTTAGGTTCGGTCTGTCTTTTTTTATGTAAGTCTCTATCTCTTCAAATTTATCCTGCCTTGTCATTTCCTCGGAATCTATTACCACTACCAATGTAAAAATATTACCCAGATTAATGATATCTTCTATAGCGTTATCGATCATCTCCAGGATGCTTGGATAGCCTCCGCCATCAAATATAATAAAATTATTCTCTGCGGTTTCTATTAGCGTATTTATCGGTGAAAGCGATGGGTTAAGTAGGGGAATCCATTTTGTATATACTTTTTTCTCAACGGCGCCTTCTACAACTATATAATAATTCACCTTAAGCCCTTAGTATAAAATGGATCGTTTATTAGCTGAATAAATGCCTTTTGTTTTGAGTGTCCAAACTTTTCAACATATTCTCCGCCGCATTTAATTGTCACGTTAGACCCGTTCCTGTGAAATATTTGCCAATTAACAATTGGCATATTGTTAATTAAATAAGGATGATGGGTTGTGATTATAAATTGCTTATTTATTCCGTGATCGGCCAGGAAAGACGGTAAAAAATCAATTGCATTTATCCCTAAAGAGTTTTCGTACTCGTCGATTAGATATAAGCTGTTTCTGGGAAGAGATATTATATCTGTCATTATTAACAAAACCTTTTGCATTCCTGCGGATAAGTTGTGTAAAAGAATTTCACCATGTACATTCTTTTCCCTTATGCAAAAAATCGGCACTTTATGAGGTGATATTGATAAGTCTGGCACGCTGGCGAATTCCTTAACATCACAATGGTCAATGGCAGGAAAAATAGACTTATAAAACCCAATCAAATCATCATATAGGCTTTTAAAGTACTTTTTAAGAAAGTAAAGTTTTAGACTTAAATTTAGCTCATTTTTTGTTGATAGCGTTTCTAAGGATTTTTTTGTCATTAATTCCTTGTTGATCATGTCTGGAATTGATGAGTATGCAAGGCTTTGTTTTAATGCGTCGTCCGAGAATGATCGCCGTAGTATCTTTAGAAAGGCTTGATATAGATCTTCTATTATAGGTTCCTCCTTGAGCAGATAAATGCTGCACAATCCACTAACTAATTTTGGTAACTGATGCCCTTTATATATAAAGTCATCGCCTCTACTTATTATTGTGGTTTCAGTTCCATCAAAAGCAATCTTTACTACTTCTTCTTTGACTATGCGTCCAACTCCTTCGTTATTGATTTCTCCATCGTAATTCCACTTATATTTGGCTTCTTCTCCTTCAAATATTATTTCCCATTTACCTCCTTTGTATAAGTGACCTTGAGCCACAAAGACGCCAATATCGAAAAGTGTATTCAGCAGCTTAGTTTTACCGGAACCCGTTTCACCCACAAATAAATTTATTGCGTTCAATGTAATTGGTGTGTAATTCCATCCTGGTTGCCTTTCATCGTGATATTCGAACGATATTATTTTCATTAAATTCTCTGAATAAGTAATGGCTGTATATTAATGTTTTCCTTAGTGTAGCCTTTATTCGCTTGGTCACGCAATCCGGCCAGCGCAGCCAGCCGGATGCCCGCGCGGGAAAGCCTCCGATCCTCTACATTCCCACACTAACCAGACCAAAACAGCCTTAAACGAAGGCAAGGGCGGTTGTGGCCGGCGGCAAAGGTCTTTATGGCCAATGTTACTTTCAACGCCGAATGAAGCGCCGCCTCGAACAATTCGACACAGCGGGAGACCGATCCCGGCGCGATGCACCGGAGCCGGAAGGCGAACGGGTCACGTACTCCAGTCACGGCCTCAGATTGCCAGGATTGAAGAGGCTCGTGACTGCGAGAGTGGAAGCGCCACCAGGCGCCGTTCAGGTCGGTTAGGCGTGCGGTGAGCAAAACGGAGCGTTAGCGGAGTGGTCCGCGTAGCGGTTGCGAACGTAAGCTCGCCGTCATCATAAGGGAGCGAAGCGAACCACATTTGTACAATACAGAACCAACACCGGGCCGGCCTTGGCCCGGCTAGCCAGCTACCAGCCGCGAGGTTCTCTTCGAAGTGATTCGGCTGTCCAGATTCGCCGCTTGTACATCAGTCGGCCGCGAGAGAACACAAAGCCGGCCCATTCGCCAGACAAATGCTTGCGGTCCCACAATAACAGGTAACGCTCTGCAAGCTGATTGCCTTCCCAGTCCCATCGCTCAATCTGTTGAACATCAACACCTAAAACCTCTGCTGCGCGCTCTTGATTAAGCTGGACCTTATACCACCGAACATAGTAAAAGCTTGATTTCGGCCGGCGTCCGCGTTTTTTGTGTGTCATAGTTTCGACTCCTGGCTTTAGGGAATCGAAAAAATGCAATTAGGATGCCCGTTAGCAATTTAACATAATATACATTATGCGAACCCTAAGCCACGACACCTCACCGAACACTTAAATTTGCGGTATCGATTTTCTGATATGGTATAGTGCTTACTAATGAGAACAATTATTAATTAGCCTGCATGCAGACAAATTTTAAAGCACTGGCGGCTGGCGATACTGGCCGCATCATAGGGTTCGATCAATCCGGCGGAGTTTATCGAAAAAAACTGCTGGCAATGGGTTTGACGCCCGGTACCGAATTTACCGTGACGCGTTTCGCGCCTATGGGCGATCCGGTCGAGATTAAGATTCGCGGCTTTTCCCTGTCGCTCCGCAAAAACGAAGCGTCGGTGTTACTCATAGAAAAAGTATGAGCGACACCGTTTTTACTGTTGGTGTTGTCGGTAACCCCAATTGCGGCAAAACCACGTTGTTCAACGCGTTGACCGGCTCCAAACAGCATGTCGGCAACTGGCCGGGCGTTACAGTCGAACAAAAAACCGGCGAATACCTTCATAAAGGCAGACGGATCGATGTTGTTGATTTGCCTGGCACTTATTCGCTGGAAGCCGATGACGACAGCATCTCGCTGGACGAAAAAGTCGCGCGGGATTACGTAGCCTCGCGCCAAGCCGATTTAATCATCAACATCGTCGATGCTTCGAACATCGAACGTAATCTCTACCTGACCTCGCAATTGCTCGAGATGCGGGTGCCGATGATTCTGGTTCTGAACATGATGGATGCCGTAAAAAAGCGCGGCATCCGCATAGATACTAATTTGTTGGCCGGACAATTGAGTTGCCCGGTGGTGCCGGTAACCGCGGCGACCGGCCAAGGCATCAAGGACTTGCTCGAAATCATCAGCAAAGCTTGCGTCGACAAGCCGGTTCCCCAACTTCAAGTCGATTATCAAGCGGAGATCGAAGCGGCCGTCGGGGAGTTGAAACCGCTATTATTAGATATCTCCTGCCGCAACCGCTGCGATAGCCGCTGGCTTGCCTTGCGTCTGTTGGAAAACGATACCTTGGCCAAGCAGATCGCCGGCCCGGAACTCACCGAAACGGCCAGTCGCCTGCGACGCCAAATCGAAGATCAGACTGGCGACGAAATCGACATCCTGGCCGCCGACGCTCGCTACGGTCTGGTTAACCGGCTGGTGCAGAACTCGGTATGTAAATTAAACGAAGTCTCGCGCAATACCACCGACAAAATCGACGCCATCGTGCTGAACCGGTTTCTGGGCATCCCGATATTTCTGCTGGTGATGTACGCAATGTTCATGTTTACGATCAATGTTGGCAGCGCATTCGTTGACTTTTTCGATAAAGCCGTCGGCGCACTATTGGTAGACGGCCTCAGCACCTGGCTGACGGCAATGAACTTGCCGGATTGGCTGGTGGTTTTAACCAGTAGCGGCATCGGCGGCGGCATTCAGGTCGTGTCGACTTTCATTCCGATCGTCGGTTTTTTATTCATCTTCCTTTCCATGTTGGAAGATTCGGGATACATGTCGCGCGCCGCTTTCGTGATGGATCGCTTCATGTGCATGATCGGCCTGCCGGGCAAATCCTTCGTGCCCATGATCGTTGGTTTCGGTTGCAACGTCCCCGCCATCATCGCCACTCGCACACTGGACAACCAGCGCGACCGGATATTGACCAACATGATGAATCCGTTCATGTCCTGCGGCGCCCGCCTCCCGGTCTATGCCTTGTTCGCCGCAGCCTTCTTTCCGGTCGGCGGCCAAAACCTGGTGTTCGGCTTGTATCTGTTCGGCATCGTGGTCGCGGTTTTGACCGGACTGATCATGCGTTACACCCTGCTGCGCGGCTCCCCTACTCCTTTTTTGATGGAATTGCCCGCCTACCACTTACCGACTCTACGCGGGGTTTACTTCAAGACCTGGGAGCGCCTGAAAACCTTCATCGTCAACGCCGGCAAAGTCATCGTGCCGATGGTGCTTGTCTTGAACGTATTGAACTCGGTCGGAATCGACGGCAGCTTCGGCCAAGAAAACAGCGACAAATCGGTACTCAGCGAAATCGGCCGGCAATTGACTCCGGCATTTCAACCGATGGGCATCGCCCGCGACAACTGGCCGGCGACCGTCGGCATTTTTACTGGCGTACTGGCTAAAGAGGCGGTGGTCGGAACGCTGGATGCGCTTTACAGCCAGATGGCCGCCAGCGACGCCGATGTCGAGGATAAAAGTTTCGATTTGGCTGCGGCTTTATCGGAAGCCTGCCAAACCGTGCCGGACAATCTGATCGCGATTGCCGACAAATTGCTGGATCCACTGGGTATTGGCATTGCCAATGTCGCCGATCAAGCCAGCGCTGCCGAAAAACAACAAGTCAAATTGGATACTTTTGCCGTGATGCAGGCGCATTTCGACGGCCAGGTCGGCGCTTTTGCCTATCTGCTATTTATTCTGCTCTACGCGCCTTGTGTTGCAGCGACCGCCGCCATCTACAAGGAAACCAGTGCCGGCTGGGCTTTGTTCGTAGTAGGTTGGACTACTTTCGTGGCTTATTTGACCGCAACCCTGTTCTACCAAGGCATGACCTTCAGCCAGCATCCGCAAACGGCGTTAGGCTGGATTTTCGGTCTGACGCTGTTGTTTGCCGGCGTGCTGCTGGTGTTGCGCTTTTACGGCGCCCGTCAAATCCGTGGAGTAACTTCATGATATTGTCTGACTTGCGCGGCTACCTGCAGGACAAACGCCGGGCTACGCTGCACGATTTGGTACTGCATTTTCACATGGATGCCGACGCCTTGAGAGGCATGCTCGGCAAATGGATCAGCAAAGGCAAAGTCAAGCAAACTGCGGCCGGCAGCGCTTGCGGCAGCGGTGGTTGCTGCAAATGCGATCCGCTGCTGACCGAAATCTACGAGTGGGTGGATTGAGGTGTTAGCGGGAGATTGTCCCGCCAACCGAACGCTTACTTACTCTCTGCAAGCCAGCCCTGCAAAGCTTCAATCAATTCCTGAGCCTGCTTTTCGCTGGAAATATTGAATTTGGATTTTTGTTGGTATTCGCCGTTGCGTTTTTGGTAACGGCGGATGCTGAAACGGTCCTGGCTGTATTGGTTTTTGGCCGGTTCCCAGTCCTGGTAACGGAAAATCACGGTCGCCCAGGCACCTTTGCTCAGGATCTTCTTGTCCAATTCCTTGACGGTTTCGATGCCGCCGTCTTCGTAACGAATAGTTAAATCTTCGACGTTTTCAGTCATAAAGTTCTCAACGAGTTTTAAAGCCGGCGCGCAGTCTACCACCGCAATGGCGCCGCCTGCAAAATACCGTCGGCTATCAATGCGTAATGAACTCGCCGAAAGCGCGACTGCCCTCCCCCGTATTGATGGTATCCACCACTTGCAAGGTTTTGGCGTCGATGACCGAGACATTGTTATCGAACCAATTGGCGACATAAATATGCCTGTCGTCCGGGTGCGCGCTAATACCTTCCGGTTTGTCGCCGACCGGAATCACGGCAACTTGTTTCAAGGTCGCGGTATCGACGACCGAGACAGTGCTGTCGTCCTGATTAGTCACGAACAACAAACCGTCGCTATTGGCCAGCGCCACAGCGTAAGGTCGGGCGCCAACTTTAACCGTGGCCAGCCGCTTCAGGCTGCGCGCATCCAGCACGGTAACATCGTCGCTTTCTACATTGGCCGAATACAAGCGCTTGCCTTGGCTATCGACTGCAATCCCGAACGGGTGAGCGCCGACTTTGGTGGTGTTGCGGATCGTCAGTTTGCGCAAATCGATTTGGGAAATGGAATCGTCTATCCGGTTGGCGACGTACAGCCAGCGGTTGTCGGGGCTGACGGTCATGCCCGACGGCGATTTACCCACAGTGATGGTTTTTAACCGGCTGAAATCCTTGCTATCGAACACGGCCACCGAGTTCTCGTACCAATCGGCAACAAAAATTTGTTGGCCCTTGCGGTCGGTTGTGATCCCCAACGAGGCGCCGCCGACTTTGACGTTTCGCAACTTGGTCAGTTTGTCGCCGTCCAGCACGGCAAAGCCACCGCCCTCCGGCGTGCTGACATAAATTTGTTTCAATACCGGATTTATCGCCACGCCGGCCGGTTTGCCTTCGACTTTGATCGTTTCGATGACGCTACGGTTTTGGGTATCAATCACCGAGACCGAATTATCCAGTTGATTGGTGATAAAGGCACGCGGATTGGCGTGAACCGGCATCGCGGCGATAGCAAATAAGCAAACAGCCTTAAACCTGAATCTGGACATGAACAAAATGGGGGCGGGAGGAAAATGGTTCCCGGCTCAAGGCCGGGAACGGATAAAGCCGATTAACGCTTGATATCGATTTCGACGTGAGCGGCTGCGGAACCGGCTTTTTTGGACAAGGCTTCCAGGCCGGTTTTCAGCACGTTGCTCACCGCTTTGTCGGCGGCTTCTTCGTTCAATTCCGCCGGCGGATTGTTGTTGACGTAAGCGCGGTAGTAAGTGGCAACCCACTCGACTTCGGTCTTGCCGCCTTTGTCAGTGACTTGTAATTCGGCCGCATAGTTACCGACCGGCAATACCGGCAACGGCTCGTCCTGGCCGGCATGTTTGATGGTGCCGGTGTTGCTCATTTCGGTGATTTTGTATTTGTAGCTCATTTTGGCGGCATCGTAGGCTTTCAATTCCTCGGTGATGGTACCGCCGTTAGCCAAAGTCAGCGTGCGCACCGCGCCTTTGTCGTTGCTACCGTTGCCTTTCACGCTTTTGATGCCGGGATGCCAGGACATGTCGTCGTAGTTTTTGATCAAATCCCATACTTTTGCCGCGGGTGCGTCGACGGTCACGGTAGCGGTCATTTTCGCTCTGACGGGGCCGTGCGCATTGGCTAAGCCGGCGAACATCAGCAAAACGGATGAAACGAGTAGCGAGGTTTTTTTCATAACACTTTCCTATGAAGGTCACATAAAATGGAGCGGGCGATTATAGAATAATTTTTCGCCGCCAGTATCCGCAAAAGCGCGTTTGCGGAAATTTTCCCGGCCGCCCTCCTCCCGGTTCCGCCCATGACTTCAACCACTTTTTTCTGGCACGACTACGAAACTTTCGGCGCCGATCCGCAACGCGACCGGCCGTGCCAGTTTGCCGGAGTCCGCACCGATACCGACTTCAACCTCGTCGGCGACCCGATCATGCTTTACTGTAGGCCGGCCGACGATTATTTGCCGCATCCGGAAGCCTGCCTGATCACCGGCATCACGCCGCAACTGGCGGCGGCGCAGGGTGTCTGCGAGGCGGCATTCGCCGAGACGATTCACGACGCCCTGTCCCAGCCAGGCACCTGCGGCGTCGGCTACAACAGTATCCGCTTCGACGACGAAGTCACCCGCAATCTGCTCTACCGCAACTTCTTCGATCCCTACGCCAGAGAATGGCAGAACGGCAATTCGCGCTGGGATTTGATCGACGTGGTCCGCGCCGCCAGAGCCTTGCGTCCGGAAGGCATCGAATGGCCCGATAAGGAAGATGGCCTGCCCAGTTTCCGTTTGGAGGATTTGACCCAAGCTAACGGCTTGTTGCACGACGCCGCGCACGATGCCTTGTCGGACGTCTACGCGACGATCGCGATTGCGAAGCTGGTCAAACAAAAGCAGCCCAAACTGTTCGAATACCTGATCAACCACCGCCATAAAAGCCAAGTGTCGAATCTGCTGCGGCTCGGTAGTTTTACGCCGCTGGTACATATTTCCGGCCGCTTGCCGTCACGCAACCATTGCCTGGCCGTGGTATTGCCGCTGGCGCAGCATCCGACCAATAGCAATGAAGTCATCGTTTACGACCTTGCCATCGATCCAGAACCTTTATTGGCGCTATCCGCGGAAGAGATCAAACAGCGCTTGTTTGTGGCTAACACGGACTTGCCGGAAGGAACGGTGCGGATTCCGTTGAAAACCGTACACATCAACAAATGTCCGGTGTTGGCGCCGATCTCCGTGCTGAAACCGGCCGACCGGGAGCGCTTGCAACTGGATTTGGCCGTGCATGATCGGCACCTAAAGCAAATTCAGGTAGCACCAGCCCTGGACGCCAAATTAGCCGAGGTGTTTAGCCGCCGGAGCGACGACACGAAACCCAGCGATCCGGATTTGATGATCTATAGCGGCGGCTTTTTCAGCCAGCGCGACAAGTCTCTGTGCCAACGGCTGCGACAAACCGCCCCCGCGAGCTTGGCCGATTTCGAATCCGAATTCGAAGACTTGCGTCTGCCGGAAATGCTGTTTCGCTACCGCGCCAGAAATTATCCGGAAACATTGAACCCGGAAGAGCGTCGGCAATGGTCGGCGTTTTGCCGCGACCGGCTGGAACGGGAAAGCGCCGGTTACATCGGTTTGGCGCAGTTCCGGGAAAAAATCAACGCCTTGCGCGCCGATAGCGGCCAGAGCCAAACGCTACTGGACGCTCTGGAAAATTATGCCGACCAGTTGGCCGCAAAACACCATGTTTGATGCCGGCTTATACCGTATAATGCCGACCATTTGAGTAAATTTCGACCGAGGAATCATGAGCATCACACTGTCCGACCGAGTTAAAGCGGTTAAACCCTCCCCTACCCTGGCCATCACCGCCAGAGCCGCCGCGATGCGCGCTGCCGGTAAGGACATTATCGGCCTGGGCGCCGGCGAACCCGATTTCGATACGCCGGACCACATCAAAAACGCCGCAATCCAGGCCATTAACTCCGGATTTACCAAATACACCGCCGTGGACGGTACCGCCGGCCTGAAAAATGCCATTATCGCCAAGTTCAAACGCGACAATGGCCTGGAATACCAGCCCAAACAAATCTTGGTATCTTGCGGCGGCAAACAGAGCTTCTTCAACCTGGCGCAAGCCCTGCTCAATCCCGGCGACGAAGTCATCATTCCTGCGCCTTATTGGGTCTCGTATCCGGACATGGTGTTATTGGCGGACGGCGTACCAGTGATTATTGAAACCGGCCAAAGCCAGGGTTTCAAAATCACGCCGGAACAATTGCGCGCGGCGATCACCCCGAAAACCCGCTTGCTGGTCATCAACAGCCCGTCCAATCCGACCGGCGCGGCTTACAGCCTGGATGAATTAAAAGCCTTGGGCGACGTACTGCGCGACTATCCCGAGATTTTGATCGCCACCGACGACATGTACGAGTTGATCCTGTGGAACAAAGGCCAATTCGTCAACATACTCAACGCCCACCCGGATTTTTACGACCGCACCATCGTTTTAAACGGTGTCTCCAAAGCCTATTCCATGACCGGCTGGCGCATCGGTTATGCCGCTGGTCCAGCGGATTTGATCGACGCGATGTGCATCATCCAGTCGCAAAGCACCTCGAATCCGACCTCGATTTCGCAAGTCGCCGCCGAAGAAGCCTTGAACGGCGACCAAGGCTGCATCGATACCATGATGGTCGAATTCAAGAAACGCCACGATTATGTCGTCGCCGAATTAAACAGCATCGACGGCATTGAATGCTTGCCGACCGACGGCACCTTTTACGTATTCCCTAACGTCGAAAAACTGTTGGCACGTCTGGACGGCATCAACGACGATCTCGAATTTGCTGAATTTTTGATCGAAAAAGCTGGCGTCGCCCTCGTGCCAGGCTCTGCGTTTGGCTGCCCCGGCCATATCCGGATTTCCATCGCCACCAGCATGGCCAATCTGGAAAACGCACTGGCCCGGATCAAACAAGCGATTTAAGCCGATACCGCATCGGCCGCCGGGCTTGCCAAGTTTCGATTGACAATTCCCGGCATTGCTTTAGAATTCGCGGCCTTCCAACACACGTTCGGAATGCCTCGGTGGCGAAATAGGTAGACGCACGAGACTTAAAATCTCGCGACCGAAAGGTCGTACCGGTTCGATTCCGGTCTGAGGCACCATTTATGCATCCAACAGGGTGCAACCCAATCCAAAAACCCGCAAGTTTACTGGCTTCGCGGGTTTTTTATTGTCCGACGCAATCCAACGAAAACTAGCCAAGTACACACCAAATCGTGTATTTTTTCGTGTACTCACTGATACCTTCCGGAAAAAGTACACACTGGGGCGTGCAAGATGGCTGAAAAACTCAATAAGGACGCGGTCTACAAGGCTGCCAAGCCAGAAGAAAAAGATTATTTCATCAATGATGGCGGCGGACTTTATCTGTGGGTTAAGTCTGGCGGCTCCAAACTTTGGCAATTTGTCTACACCTTCGAGGGTAAACGGAAGCGTCTTGCCCTTGGAGCATATCCAGGCGTAACGCTAGAAATTGCTCGACGAAAGGCTTCAGAAATCCGTGAACAACTTGCCAACGATAATGATCCTGCGGAAGGACGCAAGAAAGTTAGGCAAGAGAAGCAAACAGCCAAGCTCAATCAAGAGCGGAAAAGCGATGGTTTACCCATTCTGAATAGTTTTGCCGACATAACCAGCAAATGGCTTGATTCCATCATCAATACCAATACAGCCGACACTCTGACGAAAAAGAAAAATCGCCTCACGACTTGGATTTTCCCCTTCATAGGTGATAAGCCAATCGACGGCATTAAATCTGCCGAAGTTTTAGCGGCACTCAAACCTTTAATTGAAGCGGGCAAACTGGATACCGCGCATCGACTCCGGGCTGAGATTAGCGCCATTTTTGCATATGCGATCGTACACAACTTAACCGAGTTCGATCCAGCTCAACCCGTAGCCAAGCAAATACCCGCGCAAAAGGTAAAACATCGAGCAGCAATCATCGACCCGAAACTGGTTGCACAATTGCTCAGGGACATCAGCAACTACCAAGGCACATTTGTCGTGCAGTCCGCGTTACGCATTTCTCCATTGTTATTTCAAAGACCGGGGGAAATCAGAAAAATGCTCTGGTCCGATATTGATTTTGAATCGAATGAATGGCGGCCATTCATCTCCAAAACAGATTTCCACCATATAGTGCCTCTTTCTACCCAAGCGACTGAGATTTTAAAGAACATCCATCCCTTGACCGGAAACAACACATACGTATTCCCTTCAAGTCGAGGTAACGGTCGCCCCATGTCGGAAAACACCATCATGACCGCACTCAAGACATTGGGTTACGACAGTGAAGTCATGACGGCACATGGTTTTAGAACCACTGCATCGACATTGTTAAATGAACAGGGTTGGAGTCCAGACGCCATCGAACGACAACTATCCCACGCCCCCAGAGACAAAATAAGAGCAGTTTACAATCGAGCCCAATATTTGGACGAACGCCGGCGAATGATGCAATCCTGGGGAGATTATCTGGATACACTGAAAAGCGGCAAAAGCGCAGACGTAATACCAATCCGTAGATCATTGAATACTTGATTGCTCTCGTTTCAGGAAGCGAAAGCGGTTTTGAATATTAGCAACCTACAGATGCGCGCAGGTACTTTTATGAATCATTAATGCGTCGAATAATGATCGATAAAAAAGCTTTTTGTTGATCATTTTGCTCATCAGGCATTTGACTATGCAAGCATGGCATCAGTATTTACTTACATGTTTAGAAATTGAGATTATTTGTATTACCGGTGTTACCGTCTTATCTGGCGTAGGCTGCAGAGGATATGTCGACGGATTACCCAGTATTACCGGTATTACTCGCAGACGATGTCTATAAATCAGCTTCCAGATCATCCAGATATGTCTCTTGTCGAAATCGATTTAATCGATTTTGGCGTCACTCCAGTTTTTAATACCCCGTTTTTCAATGGCGGTTGGTGCGAAAGTCATTCATGTCTTTAAATCTGAATTGTCCAATAAAATCCAGCGCCGTCCAGCCTGTATTCATCACTTAAGCAATTGAAATAAAATGAAAAAACCATTTGACAGCCACTCAATTTCAACCCCAAAATAGCCCTGCACGTAGAACTTTTCGGGACGAAATTTTCATAGACTGCACTTCGGCAGTATAAAAAGCGAAGAAGTACCAGCTATAGAGTCCCTAGTGGGATGGCAGAGGAACGCCGCTGGATGTACTGTGTCCGTTGGGCCTTAGGGCAATGCGTCCACGCTTAAATTTATTTTTGGTGCAGTTAGGGCGTTGAAAACGCTCTTTCTGGGTCGGCAGGGAAAATGCGCCTTGATGAAAGGCACGGTCGCTGTCGATAGCGAAGCAATTTTAAAATTCATCAACGATCGTCTGCCGATCGCTGAGTAATCCAAAGCGCCTCAATGGCGCAAACCAATAGACCGCGCGAGTAGAGTTTCGAAAGGTGGTGTTGCCGTTGCGCGTTTGCAGGCGCGCAGAAATTTTGCCTGGAACCCTGGTTCCGCAAAATGGATAACTGAAAGGTCGTTTGACCGCTTCGGTGGTGGCAATCGTTCGCTAGGGTTTTATATCAATTGTCCCCATCTGGATCGGCGACAGGCGACTGCCTGTCCACCAGAGCAAGGCGGTTGAACATCTTTTAGAATCCCGTCGTTCCGTTTTCAAATCGGCCTGTGCTACCGGCAGTCGCGTTTGTCGGCGTAACAACCGATTTCGTCACGCGGATTGGATCTGGATTCCTTTCAAAGTCATACCCGGACGTTTGCATAACGTCTTCCGGTACACACCCAAGCCCGCTGTTTCGCCGTTTCTAAAAAACAGAAACAGAACGGGATTCAAGCATTTCCATTAAGTAAATCAACCGGATACCTGCGTAACAATCGCGGGTTTTGCCGGGTCAGTCTGTCACGAACGTGTAAGGGGCCGAGTTTAGCGTCGCAATAGGACGCTGAATGCGTCTGGCCAGCACCCCGAGTTCGTCACCGACCGACACCCATTACTCGCCCGCGCAGCGAGTCATAAGCCGCGCACCTCACACTGGGTATACACCTCCGCCGGGTAGGCAACCCGTGCGTCAACACTCATCGTCATGAGTTTGGCCTTGTATACCAAAGAGGGGTTGGAGCCGGGGTCCCCCGCTCATGACGAAAGAACAACCTGTTTTACCAAGGCCACCCCGGCTCCCTTGTTCAAAGCCGACTGATGATGCACATGGCATTGCCCATAACATCAGTGCCAGTCTGCTTTGGACAAGGGAGTCTGTTGCCCACTTTTTTGGAGAACCGTATGCCAACCAAAACCGATAAACCCAACCCATTGAAACGAAAGTCGATACATCAAGATCAAGTGGACGATGCTGATACGGCAAGCGTAACTATGGCTGATCATGAGAAGCCCCGCAAAACACGTGACCGCAAACAGCAAGGAAAAACCGGAAACGCACTCGGCCGCAATCTCGGCCTGGGTAGTCGCAACCTGACCCGAGCCGGAAAAACCAGCGCCCATCAATCGGGCAAGGCCTTCGCCACGCGCGGCACACTCGCCGAGCGCTGGTCGGTGTTTGCCAAATGGCTGGAACAAACCCAAGGCATCAAACGCATGGAAGATATTAACCGTGAGCACTTGTTGGCTTATGGCCACGCATTGAAAGCCCGGGTGGAACGCGACGAATTGAAAGCCTCGACCGCGCAACTGTATGTTTCGGCGGTCAACAGCATCATGACGTCTGCAATGAATGGCAATTGGCAGACGGTCAGTCCGACCCGAGATTGTGGCATACCCAAGCGGCGCTACATTCCTGAAACCAGCAAAGCCATGCCGCAGTCGCAGTACGACCAGTTGCAAATCAGTGTCGACGACGAGCACATACTCGTCTTGCTAAATCTGCAACGGACATTTGGGCTGCGTTTCAAGGAATCGGCCTTGCTGGATGCGCAAAAAGCGCTTCGCCAGGCGCAACGGGAAGGCCGCATCACCGTCTTCAGCGGCACCAAGGGTGGCAAACGGCGCCAAGTGCCGATCTCAGCAGAAGCCTTGGTGGCATTGGAAACAGCCGCCGACCTGCAGGATGGACCGTCTATGATTCCCGCCAATCTGCGTTATGTCGATTTTCGCGACCACTGCTATCGCCAGGCACAACAACAGCAATTCCAGTTTCATGGTCAACGCCATCACTACGCCCAGCAGCGCTATCTGGCATTAACCGGCGTACCGGCGCCGATCAACACCGACATTGCAAAATCAGCCTGGCATGCTTACATGGCCACCCAACTTAACATCGATCCTGAAGCCGCGGAAAAACTGGATCAACGCGCCCGCAGCATCCTCTCGCAGGAATTGGGCCACGAGCGTCTGGAGGTGGTGCGTGTCTATATTGGTTAAACAAATTCATGCTCTGGCCCACCACTATGTTCGCCAGGGTTCCAAAGCCCATCGCCGCTTACAGGTTGGACGCATGATCAAGTTCGTGGAATTTATCGAACAGACGGAAAGGCCGCATAACCTGCACGAAATCGGCAAACGCCACGTCATTGCCTTCTGGAAAGCCCACCGCGACCTGGCACCGAAAACCGCTCATGCCTATTGGCTGGCGTTGTGCGTGATCTGGGAGTGGACTGATAAACCGGGGCAACCGCCGAAACCATTATGTACTGCCGAATCCGAACATAAGGAGGATCAGCCATGAGTGAATTATTACTGGATGGAGAAACCTACGACTATCTGTGGCTGACCGACCGTAGCCATGCCAAAGCCCAACAGATACTGCGCCGCTATCATGGCTGCACCGAACGGCCCTGCTGTCAGTGTCTGACGGATAAACGCAATCGGCAATTGGTCATCAAAGTTCGTGGTCAACGATATTATCTGGCCCGCAAAGCCGACACCAGCCACCACCATGCCGAATGGTGTCTATTGTACGAACCGCCGGAAACGGGAGGCCCGTCAGCCAAACAGAAACCGGCCATCCAGTACGAAGGCGATACCGTCAATGTCAAACTGCAGACTCGGCTAACACGTGCCAGTTTCACGACCACGCAAACCGACGACAAGCCGGTTGCCGAAGACAAACCCAATCTACCTCACAAAAAGGCGCCCAGTCTTAAACCGGCTCGAGCGTCCACCAGGCCAGTGGGATTATTCCAGGCCCTGATCCAGAAAGCCCAACTGAACGACTGGCAGCCGCAGCAAACGGAACGCCCGTTTGCAGCATCTACCCGAGCACTGGCGAAAGCGGCGCAAACCGTCACCCTGGAAAAGCAGCAACCCGTTGCCGAACGCCTGGTCATTACTCTCTGGGAACGGAACCTGGAACATAGCCAAGCCATCAACCTGGCTGCGCTGCAAACCCGAACAGATAATCCACAACAAGCGGCCATCGTGGTCGGTGAAATCATGGCGTGCCGGAACTCCACCAAAATAGAAGGCTCCATTGGGCTCAAATTGAAACTGTTGAACGTTCCGCTGTGGCTGCCGCCGCCCTTGGCCAGAAAGGCGACCAACAGCTTTGCTCAGTTATTCGACGAAATTGGCAAACCCGACCGGCGCATTCTGGCGATTGCGGCAGTATTCCGCAACAAAACCAGCTTTGTGGTCAGCGACATTGGACTGATCCGTACCAACCGGCAATTCATTCCGGTCGACTCATCCTATGAACTGCAGGTGACCGACAAACTGATTGCCGAACAGCGCAGATTTAGCAAGCCGTTGAAATTGGAGGGCGAACTACGATACCTGCCGGATTTTCTCTTACACGACTGCCAGATTCCATGGGTCATGGAGGTGTTTGGCATCACCAACGATGACAAATACCAAGCTCACAAACTCGAGAAGCTCCAGTATTATCGAGATCACGGCATTCCATGTTGGCAATGGGAACCTGACGCCGAGAAAGTGATGCCGGATTTTCCGGTGAAGACATGAACTGCCATCGGCTGGTCACGCCCCCTAGCTGCCTGTCGCGCTTCTCCAAAGCCGCCAGTCGGTCAAAGCCAGATTCTGGAACTGGAGGACTATAAAGCCGACATTAGCGACCTCAACCAATCGGCCATAGAAGTTTCAATATTATCTGTCAGCAATGAAGGAAATAGCAGACGTCCGAAACTTAATTTTGTGACCACATCTTTTAGGTCGTTAGCTACAAACTACCATTCTCAAAACCGCTATCATGTGTATGTTTTTCGATATCGATTTGTTGAATTTCGTCAATGATCTCATTACGAATTGACTGGCTTAACGCTATAAAACTATCCAATTTTTCAAGCTTTGTTTCTAGATTTTTGATTTTGTCGATTCTGATTTGGTTTGCCTTCTCTCCTTCCCCAATGTCATCATCTTTTGAAACTAATCGATGAATCACCACCAAATCATCATCCGGCATCAAGCTGATGGCTTTATCAAGCCAATCCTTTGTTTTTTCGTCAAGTGCTCTTTCAACAGCTTGGTTAAGGGCAAAATTGATCCAAACACGGGCTGCTTGATCAATACCAATAGCCATATCTAGCCACGGCTTTGCATCTTCTTCGCCTACGGCATTATCTGCTTCGTCGTCCTGATTCCAAAAACGATAGAACGAATGCCGATTCTCTGGGTTTAACGCATCCAATGTTTTAAAAATGGCTTCGAAATTCTCAAAAGGACGATGATTATTGCGGAATGAAGATCGATGTTGCCAAAGCGTTAAAATGGTTTCGAAACAACGGTGTTGCACTTGGGCTTTTTCTTCACCCTTTGCATTATCAAGGCAAGCCAACTGTTCGGCGATAAAATGGGCGAGCCAACGCGAAAGTGTGTCGACACCAGGTTCAAGCCCCAATTCGTCAACTAGGGCTTTCCCTAAGCTGATAACTTTTGCCTGCATCTCTGAGCTTTCCACCTGCTGAGAGGAGATAAACTTTGCTATAAGGGGGTGGGTACTCGATTCCATCATCAGTTTTTGCTCGGTAAGAGTTGTAGGCGTAGCGACGTTCGATTTGGGCTTTAATAATCAAATCCTGTCCTAATCGGGCGCAAACATTTGTCAAGAAATCGAGTGAAGCATTGACCCTGTTGCCATGCCTGACGGGTGAATCCCTACCATTAGGCGGTTTATCTCCCCATAGCTCGCTGACCATTACCGGATTTTCAGCATTTGGCGAATACCAGTTCCTTTGCTCACAATCAGTCCATAAACCGAACTGTTCTACAATCGATTCTCCAGGCCGATAAGGCGGATAGCTAATGTCACCTGCAAAAGGGTCATATTCATCCAAACCTTTATCTTGTGATTTACTGTAAATCCAACCTTGAATTTGGAATGGTGGCTCATCAAATTCCATCCCTTCCTCTTGATAGTCTGGAATTTTATAATCACGAGGATTAGAACAAGTCGTCAAGGCATTCAGCAAAGCCGTTGAAGCTTCTGGATGGACAAACGCGCTGGCAATATAAAATTGTTCTATACGGTCGCTGTCATTATCGCTCCACGATCCAGAAACATTCAGCCATGTTTTGCCGTCACGCTCCAACAACAAGCCTTCAAGAAAATCATCAGCGACAATTTCCCAACGCCAGCTGTCAGATTTATCGTTTTTTAGCCAAGCGCGTCTGGACAATGGAGCGGGATCACGTCGATCAGCTAACCAACGATTATCTGAGCGGCTCAATAAATGTCGCTGTAACCATTCCTGCCATGCGTTTTCATACCAGTCGTTTTTATGCACAATAGGCATGGCCTGCAATAGCTTGGTTGCTACCGCAAGCATGGCGTGGTAAGAAAGATAAAATTGGTAATCGTCGGTTTTAGGATAACTGGCGTGGCTGTGCCAAGTGTCACGATCAGATCGCCATAAATCTTGCCGAGAATCGCGAACATATTCGCCATCCATACAAATATTCCAATATTTAAATAAGGTTTGCCGTGCTAGTTCTTCAACCTGTGTTGATGAAACCCCAAATACATCACCCAGCGGCTCAAACCAGTAACGGTCAAAGTCGTAAGAAAAATGGAATCCCAATGATTTATCAACTTCACCACGCTCATGCCAAGATGAGTCAAAATAATCTCCATAACCCTCGACAGTTCGAACAGGAAAGGGGCTTAACCCAACTTGCCGCAGTTTTTCAAGTACGTCGGGATCGTAAGTATTTGGGACCGCTGCTTCAAGCAACAGTGCAATGTCAGCCGCATATTTTTGGATAATCGCTTGAGGAATATCATTTAGCGCATAGTGGGCAAATATGGCGTGATGTTTAAGGAAAATCTGCGGCACATCCATCGCCGCACGAGCAATAGCGATTAAGAGATATTGCCGGGCATGAAGATTATAAAAAGGATATTTATGGCTACCGAAGGCACCGACATTATCTTTCGTCATCCAGCTAATTAGAGAGTCAATTTCTTCTGCGCATCCAGTTTCGGCAAGACGGCGAACACAATGTGCGGCTTGCCAACGCTCCGCAGAACGTGGCGAACCCAATGCCGACCAAATAAATCCCGCGATTGCTTCGGTGATTGATTCTGTTGGTGTTAGCCAATCAGCCCAAAGGCCATCTGCATATTGGTCGTCAATATGTTCTTCAAAACGTTTCAAGCCAAAATCCAACACATCAGCCGCTTGCTCGGGCGTTATGAAGGTGGACACCGCATGGCTAAAACCAAACAGCGTACGGGCATCGGCTTGGTTATATGAATTTGCCAAACCCTCCAAGATGCCTTGATTGAGGAGCTCAATTTCTTGCTCTGTAGCTTGGAGTTTTTCTAAGTAGTAAATCCGACTATAGTAATTGGTATATCTACTTGGAAAACGTCTACCGACGGATTGAAAAACTTTATGCCAAGCTCTTTGAACACTGATGTTTTCACGCCAAGCGCTTGGGAATGCGTTCAATCCATATTCAACGTCAAACGCATCGGCACTTTCGGCGTTGATGATGCAGTCTAAAATCTGACTCGCTTTATTTTCTGGAGCCCGGTTAAATAGTTCTTGCCAAAAATTTTCAGGAGAACGAGGGCCAGTGATGGCATCAAAACGATCGATGGCTTGACTTAACCCCGTGCTGCTGGTCAGGTCGAGCCCAACAAACAGGGTTTGCCAATCAGGCGGATCTTTATCAACTCGATAAATGCTTGTTGAGGGCTCATCCTTTTCAACTTGGCTAGGTAGCTTGACCTGATCGGCATAAAAAGCCAAAACTTGATTTAAGTCTTTATTACTTAACGAGAACTGCTGTGCAGTGTTTGCCAATGTTTGCCAACTAGTTTCTGAATTATCTCTAAGCCGTAAATCCCTGACGGCATGATCCAAAATCACTTGGCGGCGACTGTTATCCGTTTCTAACTCAATACACAATGCGACAAAGCTGTCTAAACCGTAATTTTGAGAAAATACGGCTAATGACCAACCCACTGCCGACGTAAGCTGTTTGGTTTTAATCGCTGCTTGGACTAATGCGGGCAATTGTTCACCGATCCAGCCAATATTGCGGTCACGCCAACGGCTCAAGGCCGCAAAAGCAGAAGTATGGTGCAGTTTAAAACAGGTTTTTATCGCTTCGTCCCTGTCCCAATATTTTTCTTCAACCACCGTATTGCCAACCAATTCAGCGCAACGGATAAAGCGATAAGCCGATTCTGGGGAAGCATAACCGCCATCAGCGCTACGTTTGGCGGCGGCCACTATCGCCTGCCAACGGTCAACCAACTCATCGCCAAACTTTGATACCACTTCAATAGCTTCATCAAAATAGGCTTTTGCGTCCTCTGGATTGACGGGTAATACGGCCCTAGCCAACTGGATATAACCATCCGCCAACGACTCTGGGCCTCCGTCTTTATCGGTTGCAATCATATCCCGACATGACCGTTCCAACGGTTTCCTTAGGTTAGACAAATGCGCTAAACGACAAGCCGTACGTAAGGCATTTAAGCGATCAGTCGTTGAAAAACGTAAGTCTTTACTCGAAAGTTCGGTAACGAAATCGTTTAAAGCCGCCTCAGTTACTTCCGGATTAAAAACTAAACATTCAAAACGGGCTAAAGTAAGCTCGAAAGGCAAGCGATCATGGCTTTGGTATCGTTGGGCACAGGCACGTTTTGATTGCTCGCTGGCCGTTTGAGTGAGCGCATCCGTATTGTCTACGCTGCCCAATAGGGATTGAGCGCGGAGGAGATACCAAGGCATCAGACTGCCGACTACTTGTTCAAAACGTTTAATATCCTGTTCTCTTTCATATTTAGGTTGCTTGTCTAGCCATTGCTCCGGCATTAGCAACTTCAAGTCTGGTTGTAGATTTCCTGATAGCAAGGCTTTAAGAGCGGTACTGCGAACAAATAGTCTTCGTTCCTCTGAGTCTGCATGATCGCTGTATATTGGGTACGTTGCAGTCGTCGGTAGATAGTGCTTCAGTACTCGTTGGATATTAGAAAAGCAAAGTCCAGAAGCAGCACAAGCTTCAGCAAATGAGACGATTGCGAAGTGCAAGCTTTTTTCTCGCCAATGGGAACTTGCCTTAGTCTTCTTAATCCGAGTGCGGGAATGGCCTAATAATACCAAGCTGTTTTGCAGTGCTTTGATCGGGGGTAATTTGCCAACGGCTACCAATTCGTCAGCAATAGCGAGCATAATGTAAATATTCCGGCAGCCAAGTTCTGCGATTTCATCAATCGTTACAAATTGCCCTGCATCAATCAAACGGCTAACCAAGAGCTTAGTAACCCGAAAACCCACATCTGGCGGACGCCAACTGGCAATGTGATTAACGCATTTTTGAGCGCCAAACAAATTCAAGTGGGCAAATGCCAATTCGACAATATCTTCATCTTTAAGACGTTCTTCATGGCGATGGGTTTTGTCCTTTTCACGTTCATCGAAGTAGTTATTTAACCAATTGTGCGCCGACCTTAAATAACCCCGCGCTTCCCCTTTGTAGTCCTCTACACTTGATAACAAAGCCGCCGAATAGACATTTTCAGAACCTAGCCAAGCACCGCTGAGCATTCGCCGAAATGCCAGG
>NZ_JANIBM010000051.1 GCF_024505045.1 Methylomonas aurea
CGTATCGGCGAACGAAACCGTTTATTGCGACCAGCAGGGCATTCAAACTACCGTCGGCCAAGCCTTTGATGGACGCAATACGACGATCTTAATTGCAAAAACGGTCAATACCACCCCTCAGCGCATCGAACTCGACGAGCGTTCTTGTATTGGTCAGGGAACCGGGCTTAGCGACATTGTGGCGGTGGCGGCCTGGCCGGATGTGTGGCTGGAACCCGGACAATCGACCGAGTTGTTTGTGGTAGTGAAGCAACGAGGCCTAGCCGAAGAACAGATCAGACCGTCGGTCTTGCGATAAGGGCGGATTATGAAGAACACGCTACTTGAAAAATGGGACGCGCTCAATCCTACGTATCAACGAGTAATTGTCGTCACTACGATTGTTGCGACGCTGATGGTGGCAATCAGTTTGATGTTGGGCGATGCCCCGCCGCCGGTACAAAATGCCTCCAAAAAGGACGTTGCCCGGCATATCTTCACCGATGCAGATCCCAGGTCTTTAGGAATCGACGGTCTTGGGGCGCAAATTCGCAAACTCCAGGAGGATCAACATGCAATACGCTCTCTGCTGGACGGCGTAGTCGCCCAAAATAATCAATATCAAGCGTCCGATCAGCAACGGATCAAACAATTGGCCGATCAAACTGGTCAAACCGCTCAAACGCAAATCGAAGCGCTCAAAGCGGAAATCGATCGCTTGAAAACCGAAAACAAAGCCGAACCCTCGGGGGCTCAGACAGTGTTGCCTCCCGATGCCGGCGCAAAGTCCCACTCAGCCAAGGAGCGCGTCACCAACGCCGACAATTTGTTTAATCCGCGGGCCTATCAAGACCCGGCGGCGATGCCTGTTGATCCGATTGCATCGAACCCGGCGCGGGACTCGGAGCGAAATGCTCTGCAAATCAGAGTGATCAAGCAAACGACCAGTACCGATCCTGAAACCAAGAAAAAGGTCGAAGTCGCGGAGACCAAAAAAGCCGAACAAGAAAGCGTCCTCATCCCGGCAGGCAGTATTTTATCGGGCAACCTGTTGAACGGTATGGATGCCCCAACCGGGAGTAGTGCACAGAAAAACCCATTTCCGGTGTTAGTGCGCTTGAAAGCCGACGCGATTCTACCGAACCGGTATACGGCCGACGTCAAAGAGTGTTTCGTGGTCAGCTCCGGATTCGGCGACTTGAGTTCGGAACGTGCCTACATTCGGGCGGAATCCATTTCCTGTGTACGCCATGATGGCGGTGTTATCGAAGTGCCCTTGGATGCGTATGCGGTAGGCGAAGACGGCAAGGTTGGTATTCGCGGCCGCTTCGTCAGCAAGCAAGGCGCTTTACTGCGCAATGCGCTGTTGGCCGGCTTTCTGCGCGGATTCTCGGATATGTTTGGTCGGACGCAAACCCAGGTGCTGGCATTAGCCGGACCCGCTGGCGTGGCCACAACCCCGTTTCAACGCTCCTTTAGCCAGGATTCGATAGAGGGAGGGGCCTTACGGGGAACCGGGTACGCCATGGAGCGCTTGGCAAATTATTACATCGACTATGCGGAGAACCTGTTCCCGGTGATCGAGATCGATGTGACCCGCAAAATCAATTTAGTCGTGCAACGCGGCACCAAGTTGCGGTTGCTTGAAAAAAGTTAATCAATGAATGGAGACCCCATGAAATTACTCCCTGCAATTTTCCTCTTAGTGGTGTCCAGTCTGGCTGTCGCCGGTCAACCACCCGTCGCAAGTCCTGAAGTCTCGACACCGACCGAGGCCGCATTGTTTGCGAAAGGGGCCATTAACGCGATGAAGGCCTTGCCGATCGATGGCTTCAATATGGTAGAGGCGGGCGGCGAGACCTACTTCATATCCCGCAACGGCCGATTTGCCTTCAAAGGCCAATTAATGGATACCTGGTCGAAAACACCGATTACCCGGATCGAACAAGTCGATTCCGTGATGAATCGGATACCGCTAGCCGACATGAAACTCAACATCGACGAACTCGGCCCGGTGCTGGTGGGCAAGGGCAAAACCCCGGTTGTGGTATTCGTCGATCCGCAATGCCGCTACTGCAAAAAGTTGCAACAGCAGCTGCCGACACTCGCCGATCGTTACACCTTCAAAATTATCCCGATCGCGGTATTGGGACAGGAGTCGACGATTCTGGTCAACAAAATCGAATGCTTGCTCCAAACCAAGGACAAGGAAAAGGCGACTACCGCACTGCTCAATCAGGAGTACGCCGGGTTGCCGGAACAGCTTCCAGGCAACTGCGACAAGGAGCCCATGCAGAAAGCGGTGATAACTTCGGCCATCTTGGGATTGACCGCGGTGCCGTTTGTTATTGCCCAGGACGGTCGTACCCACAAAGGCGCCCCGGACGATTTAGCCGGTTGGCTGAATAGCACTCAAAGCGTCTCAACTGCAAAACAATAAGGTGAAACGCATGTTCAGATCAGTTTTGTTGATCGTGTTGGTACCGCTACTCGGTGCTTGTACGCTGATTCCGGATTCGTATGGTTGTAAAGGGATGCCGGATGATCCGATTTGTATGTCCACCGAACGCGCCTATCAAGTGACCGATAATGCGTTGCCTTCCGGTGAGGGAACTGCACCCAGCGAAGCGACCAAGCCGCAACCGGTGACCCTGACCGGCAGTGGCCGGGAACAATCGCCAGTGCCACATATCGAGGATCCCACCCCGATACGCACGCCATCCGAAGTCATGAGAATCTGGATCGCGCCCTGGGAGGACAAAGACGGCGACTTGAACGTATCCGGTTATGTGTTTACCGAGATAGAACCGAGACGTTGGATGATCGGCAAGAAATCCGTAACGCAAAATCCGCAATTGCGCGCCCTGCAAGTGGAGCAACGTGAACCGCCCAAAAGGGATAAATTCGATCTGGATGGACTGGGGGACGGTAAAAAAATGGGGGTAGGGGGCGGCAAAATGCCGGAAGGATTCGAGTCGCTGTTAAAAGCAAAATCGCCGTTTTAGCAATCGAATAAACCACCAGGCGGTGAGTTAGGCGTTAGGTCGCCAACCGGGCGTTGCCGCGCCCGAGATTTGGGTTTAACGCCTATTTACTCACTTTTCTGAAAGGTATAACCATGAAAAAAATGCAAAATCGGGTGATGGTCAAAATGTTGGTCGCCCTTGTCGCCGTGGCGGGAATGTTTCTGTTTTCCTCCGAATCGTTTGCCGGTACCGGTAGTACCGAATTCAACGCCGTGTACACCTTGTTGACCAACTGGATGCAAGGATCGTTGGGCAAATTGATTGCGGCGGCGTTTATCGTCGTCGGGCTGATTGCCGGCGTATTGCGCAATTCCCTGATGGGTTTTGCGGTCGGTGTCGCCGCCGGTCTGGGTTTGTTTACCGCCCCTGGCATCATCAACGCCGTCGTTACCGCGACGTGGTAATCCTATCGATTCCGTAATCGATAGACCGTGATCTGGGTTTGGAATTGCAATCCTTTAAGTGATTGTGATCACACCTTGGATAACGAGGTCCGGCGGGAAACCGCCATCTGACTTTCAGGATTGGTCATGAAAGTGAGTCCTCGGAATAACCAGAATGGCCGGTTAAAGGTCCAGGTTTTTAGCAGCGATGGTACCGAGCTGGTGCCGTGTAATGCGGCAAGAGCCAGAAGGCTTGTCAAAAACAAGAAAGCGAAGGTTCGTACCGTTAACCCTTACTCGATAGAGTTAAACAGAAGCGTAAACCCCGATGCCTAAACAGAGTTACCACAGAATCGACAATTTATTCTCCGTGTTGGCGTTCGATCCCGATAACAATCTGTTCTTGGGAGAAGACGCCAGCTTGGGATTCGGTTTTTTGTGCGAGCCGCTTTTCGGAAACGATCCGTCGATCGCCGATCGCATCAACGTTTTGTTGAACCAGGAATGGCCGATCGACACCTTGCTTCAGGTTGGCCTATGGGCGTCTCCCGATATCGACACAGTGATGGCCACTTTGAAGACGCGCCGAATGGAGCAACAAAATCCGTTGTATCAAGCCTTGGTGGCGTCCAATGTGGACTATCTGCGTGGAGCGACTCAGCATCCGATCGATAAAGCCTTGCCGACACGGGTTAGGCGGTTTCATGTGCTGGTGACTGCAAAGATACCGTTGTCGGGGGCAAAACCCACTCAGAAAGAATTGAGACATGCGTCGGAATTGCTCTTGGCCGCGTTTCAAGCGTTAGCGACGAGTGGATTAAGGCCAAAGACATTGACGGCCGACGTGTATGTCCGTCTGTTGAACACGATGTTGAATTGGCACCCCGAAGCCAGCTGGCACGATCTGGTGGTGCCCGAGTGCGATCCGCGTAAATTGATCCGCGAACAATTATTCGATTTCGATAACGAACTGGCGGTCGATCAGACCGGCGTGACTCTTGGCAACAAACGGGTTAAAACCTTATCGGTCAAACGGCTGCCGGATCAAGTGTATTTTGGCTCGGCCCTGAGCTATTTGGGGGATCTACTGAGCGGAGCCCGTGGTATTCGCGACAATGTGTTGATCTCCGTCACACTGCATTACCCGGATTCGGAAGCCACACGGATGAAATTGGAGACCAAGCGTCAATTCACCGCCAATCAGGCGGTGGGACCGCTATTAAATATCGTTCCGCAGTTAGCGATCCGAAAACACAATTTCGACTTACTCTTCGATGCGCTGAACGATGGTGATCGCCCCATCCGCACTTATTTCGGCATGGTGTTGTTCTGCGATCCTCATGAAGAATCCCAAGCCGTGTCCAATGCACGCACCTATTACCGGGAGCTGGGTTTTCAGCTGCTCGAAGACCGGTATTTTGGTTTGCCATATTTTCTGAATTGCCTGCCCTTGGGCGCGGAACTCAGCCAAGTGCAAGTGAGTAACCGCTATATCACGATGGCAACCCGTCACGCCATTCCGCTGTTGCCGATGTTTGCCGATTGGTCGGGGACTGGTTCGCCGGTACTCAACTTTATTTCGCGCTCAGGACAACTGGTCAATGTCTCGTTATTTGATTCCGGATCGAATTTCAATTGCTGCATCGCCGCGCAATCGGGGTCCGGTAAATCGTTTCTGACCAATGAAATTATCGTCAATTATCTCACCGAAGGGGCGCAGATCTGGGTAATTGACGTCGGCCGCTCCTATCAGAATCTGGCCGACACGCTGGACGGCGAATTCATGGAATTTACGGCGGACAAACAGATTTGCCTGAATCCCTTCGAGTTGGTGCAAAACTGGGAAGATGAAGCCGATGTGGTGGCCGGACTGGTCACCGCGATGGCGGCACCCACCGAAAAACTCAGCGACTTTCAGACCGCCGGATTAAAGCGGATCTTAAAAGGGCTATGGGATGAAATGGCGCAAAAGATGACCGTCGACGATATCGCTCAGCGGTTGCGGGCGGAATCCGACCAAAGACTGAAGGATGTCGGCGAACAGCTTTTTCCCTTCACGTCGACCGGCGAATATGGCCGGTTCTTCAACGGCGTCAACAATGTTCGGTTTCAGAATAGTTTTACCGTGTTGGAGTTGGAGGAATTGAAGGGGCGCAAACACTTACAACAAGTCGTGTTGCTGCAATTGATCTATCAGATCCAACAGGAAATGTATCTCGGAGAGCGCGATCGGCGCAAGATCGTGATCATCGACGAATCCTGGGATTTATTGAGTATGGGGGACGCAGCGACCTTCATTGAACATGGTTATCGACGGTTCCGAAAATACGGAGGTGCCGCGGTGACGATTACCCAGTCGGTCAACGATTTGTATCGCTCGCCGACCGGCCGAGCCATCGTCGAGAACTCGGCCAATATGTATCTGTTAGGTCAAAAACCGGAAGCGATCGACACCATTAAAAACGAGAATCGTCTGCCGCTCTCCGATGGCGGAATCCAATTGCTCAAATCGGTTCACACTATCCCCGGCGTCTACTCGGAAATTTTCTTTATCACCGAATACGGTCAAGGCATCGCCCGTCTGGTGGTCGATCCCTACAAACGCTTGCTGTATTCCACCAAGGCCGAACACGTCAACGCGATCAAAAATCTGAAACGGCAAGGCTATTCGACCGATGCCGCCATCCGCCATTTATTGCTACAACAGGAAACACGCCATGTCGCTTAAATCATTGATTGCCGTTGTTTTGGCCACCATTGCCGTCAGTGTGTCGTCCAGCTATTGGCTGGTAAGGCATTCGCTATCGACCGAGTTGGAAAAACTGAACTTATTGACGCCGGTGTTCGTGATAGACCGGACCGGGTGGACCCGAAATCTGTCGAAAGACGCCAGTCAAGATGCCATCAAGCAGGCCATGAATGAATGGCAGGCCAAAATCTCGCATTTGGTGGATTCCGGTTTCGTGGTGGTCGATGCGAACATGGTGGTCGGTGCGCCGGAGGATGTCTATGTCGGTGAGTAACCCCCTCGATCAAAAAGTATTTTGGTTTAAAAAAGCCCTCCCGACGCTGATCGCGATTGTGATTGGCGGTGCTTATCTCGAAAATCGGTTTCGCATTGGTATCGACGATCAGAAAGATCGGTGTTTGCCCGGCAATCACCGCTGGTTCGTGGTCGACACCTACGCCAAAGACATTCGCCGAGACGATCTGGTGGCGTTTGCCGCGGATCAACGCATGGCCATGGCGCCCTGGTTTTCGTTTACCCACATCGTGATCAAGATCGCGACCGGTGTGGGTGGCGACACCGTAACGGTCGATACTCAAACCGCGCGAGTGAACGGTAGCGTGGTCTCCGAAGGGTTGGCGTTGGCGGGTAAATTAAAGCAACCGGCCGCCGCGTTTATTCGGACCGAGATTGTCACAGACGGCGAATTGTGGGTGACAGGCACAACCGAGAATAGCTTCGACTCCCGCTATTGGGGCGTGGTGCATCCCGGTCAGATTATAGGCAAAGTCTATGCGTTGCCATTTTAATCCCATAGCGGTGGCGGCGGTATTGATCGGTGGGTCGGTACCAATGGCCGGCGCCGATACCGATTGGTTGGAGCGTTCGAAGGCGTTGATGCAGCACGCTCAACAAGGACCGCGTCCGGCCTGGTTGGATGCCAATCCGCACGCCGCGAATGCCAAGGCGCTGGCCTTGGAAACCTTAAAGCATGCGCCTTCACCGCAACCCTTCGCCAAGCCGAAGCGTGATCAACGCCGGCATTATGTCCTGTACGCTTCGACGTCCTTGGGTCGGACCGGCCTGCTCAATCTATTCGAAGCGGCCGCCGGCCGAGACGATGTGTTAGTGGTTTTCAGGGGTATACGCGACGGTCAGCGGGTGCAGGAATTTATTCGCGAAATTCATGGTTTGGCGCAAACGCTGGATGCTCAGAGGGTTCCGTCTATCGAACTGGATCCGACTCGTTTTCAGAATGCCCATATTCAGGTGGTGCCGAGTTTGACGGTGGAGGAGGGCGACCGTGTTCTGGCCAAGGTGGAAGGGGTTACCGATATCGCCTGGTTGGAGGCACAGTTAAAATCGCGTCAGGCGCCGGATGATCGAGTCGTGGATCTGGGCGTACACGGCGATACGCAGGCTATCGCCGAGCTGGATTTGATCGAGGTGATGAAGAAGCGAATGGCCGGCATCGATTGGGCGGCTAAGAAACGTGAAGCACAGGCCCATTTCTGGCAAAAAGCCGCATTATTATCGCTCGCGACGGCACGACAAGATCGCGAGCGGTTGATTGATATCACCGTGACGGCGCCAAGAGACGTCGTCACCCCGGCAGGACAGATCATCGTCCGACAAGGGCAGCGCATCAATCCGCTAAGTCAAATGCCTTTTACCCAGCGTCTGGTGGTCTTCGATGCCACTCAACCCGATCAAGTCGCGGCGGCTGAGCGCGAGGGAAAGGCGGTGACAGGCCGTCCGGTGACGTATTTGATTACCGGTCTGGAACGGGACCAAGGGTGGCAGGCGTTTAATGCGCTCGAAGAGCGGTTGGGACAATCGGTGTTCTTACTCACCGCCGACGTGCGACAACGTTTTAATCTCGAAGCGGTTCCCAGCGTCGTCGAACAAGACGGCATGCACATCAAAGTTAGAGAAATCGCGGTGGCAGGCCATGACTAAACCAGTGACGTGGTTGGAACTTGTATTGCTGTGTGCGTGTTTGTGTTCGAGCCAAGCACGTGCTGCGGACGCCCTGTGTCCGGACGCGGAACTCTGGTCGGGGAAATTGATTACCGATATTTGCTGGGGATGCTTGTTTCCGATTCGGCTGGCCGGCGGTGTGCTGGACTTTCGCGCGCCGCAATCAAAAGGTAGCGGCGATTCATCCGTGGGCGACGATTTGGTGCCGTCGTCCGCCGCCAGCAATGTCTACTGCGTTTGCGACGGCAAAGAGCTTATCCCGGAAGTGGGTATGACCATGGGCTATTGGGGGCCGGCCAGAGTTGTGGAGTTGGTGCCGAATCCTTGGTGCGCGCCGACGCTCGGCGGCACAAAAATCAATCAGTCGAATGTGCGATTGTGGGGCGGTTCGTCGCCTGTTGTGTACGACACTGATGAAATAGTCTTCCTCAATTATCACTATTACGCATTCCCGATATACGTCATGCTCGATCTATTCTGGGAAGATCGCTGTTTCGCCGACGGATACAAAGATTTCGATTTGCTGTATGTCTCGGAATTGGATCCGACCTGGAACAATGATGAATTGGCATTTTTTACCAATCCGGAGGTCGTGCTATTTGCCAATCCGGTGGCGTTGGCGGCGTGTTCGGTCGATGCCGTTGCGGCGTCAGCCGGCCGGCCGATTGACGAAATGTTCTGGTGCGCCGGGGCCTGGGGTGGTATTTACCCCTTGTCCGGGCATACCCATCCGGGCGAAGGCATCGCGCCGCGTCAAACCAGCTTATTGATGACAAGAGCCACGGCGGCGCTGCATCGCCGCGGCCTGGCGCATAAAACCGTCGGTGATGATTACGTCTGCGGCGGGACGATCTCCCCGTTCATTCCGAAATCCCAATACGCTACCACTATGTTTTACCCAGTGGCCGATACCCAGAGCAAACATGCGATTGGCGAAAGTGATTTGTTGTGGGGAGCGGGCCATTCTTATCCCGGTTCCGGCGAATACCACGTCTACATATTGTGGCGCTGGACTGACTGCTGTCTAGGATTTTAAGATGGCTATCGAATTTTCCGAGCGCACATCTACCCGAGCCATTTGCCATTTCTTGATGGTGTTGTTGATTTGGGTGCCGACCCATGCGGTGGTCGCTGACACTATGAGCGAATCAGCCAAAATTGGACAACAAACCGGTGAAAGCGCCGTCAGCGGGTTTGTAATGCCGACACTCAGCGCCGATCAAAAAAGCTTGGTCCTTTTTCCCAATACCGGTAAGGACGTATCGGTCCCAATCAGCGAATTGTATCCGGATTCCGAAACGGGTAACGCCACGACCTTCACCCAGTTGTACGGCAAAAACTCGGCGACCATCAAAGCCGGCAACGACATGCAAACGGACATGGAAAGTCAGAGCAGCCATACCGGTGAAGCTTACCGGACGCTCATTAAGTCGGCAAATCGGGGGCATCCCAATCTACTGGATGATCCCATTTGGGGCACGACCGATTATGTCATGCAGAACCATAATCTGTTCTCGCAATATTTCACCGACTGTACTAAGGAGGTCAAGGCGACACTCACCCCCGGTAAAGGCACGCAACCGGACTACAAAACCTGTCGGCGTAACCCTCCCATTACTAACACCTGCGTCGCCAGTCACGATGTGCTGCTAGAGCCGGTCATCCTACCGGCCCAAGGCGAAACCAAAATTGCATCCTGTGGGGATGGCTGCGTGGATCTTTGGGTAGGTATTGTGGGTGACAACTACTGGTGCGACGGTGGCTGCGCCCATCCCACCGTGTCCAGCCAATACATCGTGAAACATCCGGAAGCGATCATTTCGGCGACGATTCTCTATGCGCAATGGGATGACTATATGCGGGTTCATATCAATGACCAGCTGGTCTGGACGGGTTATAACGGCTGGGCACCGTCGCCCAAGTGCGAAATGTCGACCAGTTGGCAGGCCTATCCCAACATCAATGTGACAGAACCTTTTGTCAACGCCCGGAAGAATTCCATCCTGAAATTCAATGCGGAGGCGTTGGTCTCAGGATGCGGCGAAGCCTTTGCGCAAATCCGACTGAAATACGATCCGCTGAAAATTATTATTCGGGACGAATGGACCATGAACGACAAGTCCTGCCAGAACCTAATTAAGGCGGCGGACGACGGAATTTGCAAAAACGTGAAAACCACATGTGATATCAACGCCGGGATCAAGATCGGCGACAAATATTGCATGGCCATCACCACTTCGGTGGGGCAAATGTGGGTGTGCGAACCGAATTTCAAAGACGCACCTTTCAAAAATATTCCGGAAACCTGCACCAAAGCGACCATGACCGCGACGTGCAATTCCAACGATATTCCGTGTTGGACAAAGCCGGACGGAACTAAACAGTGCGTCAGCGATATTGAAGCTCAGGTGCCGGAGACCTGCGCAACCCTGGAAGCGCGCGGCTGTGCCTTCGTCCGATCCGAGTGCGTCGACGGGACGATTGGCGCTAGCGGAAAGTGCTGGCTGTATCAGGATACCTATGATTGCGGAAAGGAATTCGGCGTGATAAAGGCGACGGCGTCCGTGAAACCGGACTGCGGCGAAACGGTACGCTGTATGGGCGAAGATTGTGTTGATATTACCCGCACACAAAGCCAGGAGTTTACCAATGCCTTGGCCGCGTTGAATTCGGCACAACAAGCGGCGATGGATAAAACCTGTAGCGATCCGAAAGATGTGACCACCTGCAAGGTCTTCGAGGGCAAGGGAGGGTCATGCAAAGTAGTCAATCTGACCAGTGAAATCGATTGCTGTAAATCGCCGACCTCCATCGGCATCGGCGAGTACATCGATCTGATGTACAAGGTCAGTAAAACCCACAACATTATCATGCGCTTGGATGATACCAACCCGATCCGCGGGGCATGGCAAAAATTAAGTGACCCTTTGATCGATGCCGGTGAGGCGGTTTATACCCCCATTAAAACGGCCTGGGACAACGTATTGGCCGAACTCGATTCCGTTGTCGACAACATTGGCTCCGAGTGTACGGCCAGCTTTACCAAAACCGCGTATTTGGATGTGGTCAGTTCATTGCGGAATATGGCTATGGAAAAAATGGTTTCCTGGACTGCTGATATTTTTGGTCCACAAGCAGCGAATGCGCTATTTAGTGTGGCAGGTAGTCAAGGGGCTTCCTCCGCAGTAGATGCGGCCGGTAATTTACAAGGTACCGGTGCTGAACTCCAGTTGGGGGGAGGGGCGGCTTATATCGGGACGATGCTCAACGTCATCATGATCGCCTACGCCATCTATCAAATTCTGAACATGGTCGTGCAAATGATCTACAAGTGCGAGCAGAAAGAATACGAATTGATGGCCAAAAACGCCGTGAAAGCCTGTAGTTTTGTCGGACAGTACTGCGGCTCCAAGATACTGGGGATGTGCGTTCAACAGAACTACGCCTATTGTTGTTTCAACTCGCCGTTGGCCAGAATACTGCAGGAACAAATCCGGCCTCAATTAGGCAAGGACTTCGGACCGCCTAAGTCGCCCCAGTGCGAAGGCATTGCAATCAGCGAACTGCAAAAAGTCGATTGGAGCAAGGTTCATCTGGACGAATGGATTGGTATTCTCACCAGTACCGGGCGATTACCGACGGCGCAAACCCCGGAAAAACTCAATTTGGACGTGTTGACCGGCGCCAGTTCCGATTTGAATTATAAGGGCGACCGTCGCAATACGGCGGACCGTAATATTCTGCGGTTGCAAGGCATCGACATGAACCAGACCCGGCAAGACGCGGAGGAGCAAGGCTGGTCTATGGGTCCAGGTCTCGCTCCATCTAAACCTTAAGGAAAACTGCCATGACATCAACCATCGTTCGCTCGCTAGCCGCCGCCATCGTGTTTTCCTTGACGGCGTGCGCTCCGGCCTCCCGGCCCATTGCGATTTCGGAGTCACACCGTAAAGTGCTGTCGACCGACGAAGCGCATCAAATTTCGTTTTTAATTCGCGATGTACTCGGTAGCCGGAGTAAAAGGCAAGATGTTCAGGATTTAATGTATCAGCAATTCCAGGCCAAGCAGTTTAAGTCCCGCAAAGAGGCAATGGCTGCGATACCAGCCGGTGGGTCCGATCCGATACGGAATATGGCCGAAGACGCCAGTTTCGTCGGGGCGGTGGCCACTGGCGCACCGTTGTCCCCGGCCGGAATGGACGTCAGCACTGGCATCGGAATGGCGGGATTGGCACTGAGCCTGTTAACACCCTCTGCAAAGCCGGCCGACTTGTATAAAGTGTATGGCCGCTTGTATATGGACGAGAGCTATGCCAATTCACTCAGCATCCCGGTCACTGCTCGCTTGGATATGATTCGCCGCTTCGAAACCGCTGTGCGGCAAGCCGGATTGACGGCGACGTGTCAGGATAACTGCGGCGATGACAAAAACGTACGCTGGCGGGTGTATAGCCTGACGGGTGGCGCCGAACCGTTGTGGGCTGTGTTGCGTCTCGCCGATATGGAGCCGGCGCCCCGCGATCCCGCGCGCGACGAAATCTTAGGTTACCCGGTAATTTTGCAAAGTGCCACGGACAAAGACGATAGCGTGGCCACCGCCCACAGCCTGGTAATCCGCCGGGCGCCACCGGTACCGGCCACCTTCGATCCCGCGAATCAGTTTCAGGATGCGGGACAAACCGCGTGGGATAACCCGAAAGCTCGTCAAGTCTTGCGCGGCATGACGGCCGACGGCCATTGGTTATTCGCTTGGTGTCTCAGTGAAGGACAACACCTCGCAGCCTGGAAAGGGCGATTATTCGCGATATCGCAGCCGAGCTATTGGGTGGATATCCGAAATTCCATTGACTATGAAATTCTGGAGTGAAAACAATGACCGAAAACTCGACTACCGTAAACGCCTTGCTAGAAATCGTCAAAAGCAACGCGGATGTCATGCGCAAAACCCAGCGCATCAATACCGCATTTAGAACGCTATCGCTATTGGCAGTATTGAGTTTTTTAGGACTGTCCGTCTACTCCAATTGGTCGTCTCTGACTAACCGGAATCAACCCCATGTCGCGATGGTGCGTATTAGCGGCGAAATCGCCCCGGACGGCCAAACCAATGCCGATAGCGTGATTGCCAGCTTGCGCACCGCCTTCGAGCAGAATCAGGCGAAAGCTGTGATGCTGGAAATTAATAGTCCCGGCGGGACGCCGGTACAAGCCGGCATGATCTTCGATGAAGTGCTACGCCTGAAAACAAAATTTCCGGATAAGAAAGTAGTGTCCGTGATCAGCGACCTTGGCGCCTCCGGCGGATACTACGTAGCAGTGGCCGGCGATGAAATCTATGCCAATCGGGCCAGCATGGTCGGATCGATCGGCGTGCGAATGGACTCGTTCGGATTTACCGGCATCATGCAAAAACTGGGCGTTGAGCGCCGATTGTATACGGCTGGAAAATTCAAGGGCGTCGGCGATATGTTCTCCGACCCGGAACCCGAAGCCGTCGAACAGCTGCAAACCATGTTGTCTCACGTACACCACCAATTCATCGAGGTGGTGAAAACGCACCGCGGGAATCGGTTGAAAGACGATCCGAATCTCTTTACGGGAATGGTCTGGAGCGGAGAAGACGCGTTAGGACTTGGCTTGGTCGACGGTATGGGCGATCGCCGCAGCGTGGCGGAACAAATCCTGAAGTTCCAGAAAATCGTCGATTACACTCAGCCGGCCGATGTGTTCAGTAAATTGAGCCAGATTCAGGCCACCGCGACTTCGGCGATATCCACCGTGATGGGCCTGGTGTCAATGCTTGCCGCTATGCCGATGACCTAGGGGATGACAGAGAGATTGCCCAAATATTACACAGTTTTCTAACTGGTTGAATTGTGGGGGCGTTTGCCGATGATTGACTGATTTGTCACAAGCTTGTCCACAGATTTTGTGGATAAGTCGGTGATTGCCGCGCTTAATTGATGTCGGATCGGCCTTTTGGGCTCACCACGTCGAATGCCGTCGGAGCGCGTAACTCTAAGCGGCTGAGGCCGTTCCGGAGCAATTCGTTACGCCATTCGAGGAGTTTTTCGGCCAGCTTGAACAGGCGCATTTCATCTAATTCGGTTTGTCCGGGTGAGCTTTGGGGTTGAGCAGGAATCGCGCCTAATTCGGCGTCGACGTCTCTTACCGCCAGAGCATGGGCGAGTTTCAACCAGAATTGATCCTCATTTAACGACTCGCTGAAGATTTTGTAAATGAGTTTTGATTCTAAGGAGTCGGACACCATTCGGTGAGGGAGTCCGGGGATATCGACGACCAAATCGGCACATTGGAACCGTTCGGCGTAGCTCAAGATTTTTTCGATCAGCGCGCGATAAGGCTCGGTGGACTTGAGGTTCTTCCGTTCTGCACTGAGCACGCACCTGTCAGCCAAGAACAAAAACTCCAGTAATAACCTGTATTCATCTTTCGAAATAGAAATTTCCATGTTATCGATCATCAAGGTACTCGTTGAAAAGGGATTGAAACAGCCAGGGGGCCTGAGTAGGTGAATTTCAGAGGCATTTAGCCAGCGGGTTTGAATTTTTAAAAACGAGATAATGAAACCATGAATCCATGTCTGCTCCTATTGCTGTGCCTGCTGCTCCCGTTGACGGCTCGATCCGATGGGGGAGAGCCGTCTTTTTTTCTGGACAAACAGCGGGGATGGTTTTGGCGTGAAACAACTCCTGACACTAGTATAGAGCAAACTCCCAGTCCGCCTCAGACAGAGGAAAAGATTTCATCAAATCCTAATCCTCCCTCTGAATCCCCTCGGCCGCCTGAATACCTCTCTGCTGAATGGTTTAGAAAAAATCTCGAACACTACAAGGACGCCGCCATCGATAACCCCACTGAAAAGAACGTGGCGGCTTACTACTACTTGCAACGGGTAATGATGGATAAAGCCCAGAAGTTTGCCACTGTGGCGCAACGAGTAGTTATGAGCGATCCGCGGCTGGACGAGAATAACCGGCGGCCGCTGGCCACGTTTGCATCCAATGCCGCCAATCAAATGGCGACACAGGCGAATGAACAGGCCATGTCGACGATATCCAAACAAGCTGGCCTTTTGTTTTTTTTTCGTTCGGATTGCCATTTTTGCGAAGCGCAAGCGCCCTTGTTAACGGTGTTGGAGCAGCGTTTCGGTTTCAAAATTTATCCGGTGTCTTTGGATGGCAAGCCGATGCCGTCGGGATTCTATAAGCAATTCAGATCGGATACTGGACAGGCAAAGGCGTTAGGCGTGATGTCTACTCCTGCTTTGTTCTTAATGAAGCCCCCAAACGAAATCTTGCCGATTGCCCAAGGCGTTGTGTCGCTGGACGATTTGACCTCTAGGGTATTGCTGTCGGCCAAGAATGCCGGGTGGATATCGGACCGGCTGTTTAGCACGGCGCGCGGGGTGACAGATTCAACTTTTTTGATTCCGGAGGCGGGGACATTGACCGAGCCGGTAATGAACGATCCTGGCCGATTGGTTGAGGCATTGCGCGCGCAACCCGTGCTGCCTTAACCGTTTCTATTCAATAGCCTACTAGGAGCTGTTATGGGGCACTTGCGTATTACTCGAATCATCGTTCTGGCGTGGATGCTAGTGCTGCCGGCCAGTGGGTTCGCTGACTTGCAACAGGAAATGGACGCGATGTTCGGCACGATGACCAACGTCACGACGCCAACCGCACACCTAGGCCAGAGGCGAGGGGTCATTACAGGTGGATCCGTAGTCTCCCGTAATAAGATTGTGGAAACTAACTTGGTTTCCTTTCAACCCCCTTCGTTTAGCGCCGGATGCGGGGGTATCGATTTATTCGGTGGCAGCTTTTCTTTCATTAATAAGGACCAGTTCATTACCTTGATGCGCTCTGTCGCTGCCAACGCAACGGGATACGCCTTTCAATTGGCTATCGACGCGATGTGTAATCAGTGCGGAGTTCTTATGTCCGGCCTGCAAAAACGGATCCAGGACCTTAATCAAATGTTCTCGAATTCCTGTCAATTGGCTCAAGGCATTGTGAACGATGCCACCAGCTTGTTACCGGCATCGGTCACCGAGAATATGAAAAAATCGAAAATCTCCTTTTCCAAGGGGGTTACCGATGTCTTCGGGGCGCTGACCAACACTTCGACACAAGGCGACCCGACTAAACAAGTCTCCAACAACGCGCCTACCGAAATGAAGAAGATTATTCAGGGAAACCTGGTGTGGCGAGCTTTAAACGAGAAAAACGCGAAAAACTGGTTCCAATTTGGCGGTTTGGATTTACTCGAAGCGATGATGAGCATCAGCGGCACGGTCATTGTTAATGAGCCCTCGGCGGCCAGCGATGGACAGGGAGATACCAATCCTGTCGTTGTGTTAAACGGCATTATCGGGATGAAAGAGCTGTTAAACGGTTCGGGTAGCGGCAGTTATAGCAAAGTCAAAATCTACGATTGCGATACGACCGAAATCGACGGTTGTTTGAATCCGGTCATTAAAGACGTGACCTTAGTCGGGCTGCGTAAACGAGTGTCCGACTTGTTGATTGGTAATAGCGTCAAACCGGGTTTGGTTTACAAATTCGGCACCAATACCGGCGACTTAACTCTGGATGAAATGGCATTTATGGAGTTGGTACCAGGGGCCGTCGCCGCGATGATCCGGAACATGGCCAGACAGGATTACGGTATGGCCAGATTGTTTGCGGAAGATGCGGCGCCAGCAATCGCGCTGGAGTTAGCACAAGCGATGGTCCAGAACTTATACGATGCCGCCCGCTATGCTTCCTCACTTGAAGATAGCGCGTACGCCGCGAAATTGGCCGATACCTTAAGCGTGGCTAGGCAACAAATCGAAGACGATTCCACTGAATTGGCGATGCGATACGGCAATATCAAAGCCGTGGTCGATTTTTATTCGAACATCATGAAAGCCACTCCAACCCGTAACTACGCAGCATTCGATCAAACCGGCGCTAGCGCCGCCAATTATCCCACTCAGGAGGAAACCAAGTGATTTACGAAATATTTTCGATTGGAGACTCCCAGTTCCTCGCAGCGATACTGAATGCGATCGCCATGATTTCTTTAACCGACGATTACAAAGGAGCTGCTGCAGTCGGCGCATCACTGGGAGTGACGATGGTGATGCTGCGAGGTTTGACCCAATTCAATGCGAGTGGCATTCGCTATCAGGATGTCTTTGCCTCTATGCTGATTTATACCGCGCTCTTTGCGCCGGGTGTAGTCGTCAAGGTTGAAGACGCCTATTCTGGTAACGTGGTTGTGGTCAACAATGTGCCGTTTGGGCCGGCGGTAGCGGGTTCCATCCTGTCCAATATGGGTTACCGCTTGACGCGTTTGTTCGAGCAAGGATTTTCGGTACCGAGTATGACTGAACACGGGTTCGCGGATCCGCTCAATACCTTAATTGCTGTCCGAAAAAGCCTGTTATCACGGATAACTCTGGGAAAAGCCAATTCACCGAGTGCCAAGGTCGATCTGGAAGCTTCGTTCGTCAATTACGTAAAAGAATGTACGTTAACCGGGGTCGATTTAAATCAGACCACGTTAGACGCGATCATGCGTACGGCGAGCGTGATGACGGCGATACGTTTCAATTCCAAAATCTACACCACAGAAGTCTACTTGGGCGCCGGTCCGACTGTCTTGACCTGTACCGATGCCTATGCGGCGCTGGATGATTACATTACCAAGTATGGCATTACCGGTTTAGAAGACTTACTGCAGCAAACTTTGAATCTCGCAAGGTCGGAGGACGTGTCCACGCGGATCAGTGATGCGTTAACAGCCTTGTCCAATAGCACTATCAGTGCGAACGATTACATGCTGGCGAGCCTGATCGTGCCAATGTTCGAAAAAGGTATCGTCGGGCGCTACGAAGATGGCTTGAAGTGGAACAAAGCGGCCATGGTCCATCAATCCATCCAGCAACGCAACATGCAATGGGCCGCAGAACAGACGCTGTTTACCCGGATCGTCCGGCCGATGATGACCTGGATAGAGGGTCTCAGTTACGCCATTACCCCGCTCATGGTCTTCGCCGTCATGCTGGGGTCTGCCGGGATTTCGATGGTTGGCCAGTACTTCAAAATGCTGTTATGGATCCAACTGTGGATGCCGATCATGGCGGTCATCAATTTGTACATCACCATGTCGGCTCTCGGAAAAATGGACGCCCTGGATGCGCAAGGCTTCAATATTCCCTCGATCGAAGGGATTTACCAAATGGATATGGTGTTGCAAGATTGGGTGGCAATCGGCGGCATGCTGGCGTCTTCAACGCCGGCGATCGCCTTGATGCTGGTCTACGGCGGCTCGGTCACCGCCACGCATTTCATGGGCCGCATGCAGAGTGGAGATTATATCGACGAGCGTGCAGGATCGCCTGCCGTGTTGGCGACGGCCCCGGTGTTTGCCAATCAGTCGGCCTATCAACACTCTCCGCTGAAAGGCACCCACCGAACCGGCGCGGAAAATGTGCTGCCGACCTTCAATGTGTCTCGAGAGGCTTCCGAAGCCGTCTCGTCGTCATCGAACTATATGCGCCAGGCCGGTGCTCAATTTATGAGTTCACTGGCGAATTCGGCGGGCAACAGTTTTGCCTCGAATCGCGACGCCTCGACAGGACAATCATTTTCTCGCCGGCTCAACAGTAGTTCGTCGGAAACCGATAAGCTGATGCGCAGCGAAGGGTCAGGGTACGCACAGCGGTATAGCGATACCGATATGACCTCGGATCAATTTGCCTCGGTGTTGTCAGGCGCCATGGCGCTGGGTGGCAGTGGACTGGAACGAAAAGGTGGCGATGAAGCCGAAGGTAATTCTAAAGGTGGCTCCAAAAAAGACATGCTACAAGCCAATATCAGCGATAGGTTGCAAAGCCAATTCGGCTTAAACAGCCAACGTTCGAACGAAATCGCCAACGATATGGCCACGCGCTTGACCGAAGATGCGGGATTTCAAACGGACTTGGCCCGTAGCGTGGCATCCGATGCGCAGTCCGGTACCCGCGAAGTTGTGTCGCTGGGTCTTAACAACCAAACACTACAAAGTTTGCAATCGTCTGCCAATGATGTGTTGTCCGCTTCGGAAGCCTATAGCGCCACGGCGTCGATGCAAAGCCGCCTCGGCACGAACGCCCAATTCGGCGCATTGGAATCCGGACAGGCGATCAGTACAAAACCCGGTTTAATGAGCCGCCTGAATAATGAGTTAACGCGGTTTGGGTTAAGCGGCGATGCACAGACACTCGCCAGTGACTGGAGATCCTCTGGTTTAATTACCGATAAAAACCAGGCCTACGCGGCGGCCGGCATGTCGTTGTTGACAGGACATTCGCCGGCGAGATTCAGATCTATGAATCCAAGCGAATCGCAACAGGCAAAAACGGCCGGGTTCGAATTGCTGCGCGACTCGTTCGCAGCGAAAACCGGCGAGATAGCCGACCCGAACAAGAACGCGGGTCTTCGAGCCGATGCGCCCAAGCACGGCCAGGCACGTGCGGAATTTGATCGCGCCAGCGTGGTTGACCCACGCGCGGCGGCCGGCAATTTGCCGCATCAGGTGAATGCACGGATGAGCGAAATTGGCCGAGCGGTCGGCGCCGGCGAGGCGAAAGTCAGCGAGTTTCACGATACCGAGAAAAACGAGCTAACCGCCGGAACCCGATCTGAATTTGCAGAAATGGCGGGGACCAAGGCTGACTACTTTGCCAAAGAGATAAACCATCTGGCCAGAGGCGAAAAATCGGCTGGAGAAATGAATTACGATGGTGTAGCTGGGGCGCTGTATAGTACGAGACTGCAATTAGAATCATTGGGAAATGAGGCCTACGGTATTGCAGGTCCATTCTACGATGCAATGTCAAAACATCTTGCGGAGGGTGATGGTTATGCGGATGCGGCACAAAAAGCCTTTAGTGAAGCAGGTGAAGGCGGAAAAAAAGCCGTTGAAGCTTGGAGGAACACAAAGGGCAACGAAGTGGCTAATCAATTAACACCGGCCCAGCTCGAATACTACAAAGCGGCGCTCACGGAAACAGGCATGGGAATAAGGCCAGCTGATTTTGGTTTTGGAGATGGCGCTGGAACCGCAATAGCGCGTGAAAAATTAGTGACCGAACACGGCGAGGGTATCGGCGGCGATATCGCCGAATTGTTGAATCGGGCTGCAACGCAAAATCGACCTGATTTAGTAAGATCGATCGGCAACTATAATAACGCCATAAAAAAAAACAGTGAAGCCGGATCAGTAGATTCACCTACTGATTATCATCCGAAAGCTGATTACGCCGTGCCCAGTCACTTGAAACCAATTTTCGATCGAGTGGAACGTCAATACGGTCTTCCATCGGGTCTATTGGCCCGTATGGGCGAAGTGGAATCGACGTTCGATCCACACGTCGAATCGGAAAAAGGAGCGAAAGGCATTATGCAGTTAATGCCTGAAACTGCAGATAGGTTTGGTGTTACAAACCGCGAAGATCCGGAGCAAGCGATTGACGGGGCGGGGCAGTATATGCGGTTTTTGATTGATCGCTACCACGGTAATTTACAATTAGCAGTGGCGGCTTATAACGCAGGCGAAGGAAATGTTGACAAATATCAAGGCATTCCGCCGTTTAAAGAAACGCAGACGTATGTTAGAAAAGTAATTGGATTATCTTAATGGTAATACGTTGTAATTCATCAAATTCAACCATGATAGGCAACCATCAAGAACAAGAAAACGAAAAAAAGAAGGACGCGGAAAAGCAATCCTAATAAAGTCATATGCTTTTTTGCTTTCCGGAAAACCTGAACGGTCCCACCACATAACCTGCAACTTGAGTGCACAGCGACGCCGTACTCAAAATACACGTACGGCACAATTCTGCGGCGGCAATGCGGGCAAGCAATGCGGCCATCATCGATATGGTTGGGGCGGATCGGCAGATAGCGAATTTTTTGACTGTTGAGTTTTAGCATTAGTGCGAAGCGTTACAGTAAGGGCATCGTTTTGCTAAGCGGCTGTCATCACAAGCCAAATATTGTTTTTCGCATTTAGGGCAGGTTTCAAAATAATTTGTCTCACATCGAAAGTCCCTTGTCAATGTCCACGCCTCATTGATCGATTTAGGATGTATATCGAGATCATTATATTGTGGCACCAACATTTTAAAAATATCCCAGGATTCGATCACAAGCCGTACGTCCACAGAATTTTGTTGTTTTCCATGCAATTGTGCGTATATATTCATAAATAAGGTTGCGTAGAGTTGATTCTTGCGATTGGACAGGACATAGGCAGATGACGATAGCAATCCAGAGCTTGGTGATTTCAAGTGCAATTCTTTGTAAAGTCTTCGCAGTAAAAGTTTTGATAATTGTGTATGAATAAACACGATAGACGTCCGAAAACCAGCTCTAATCATTGTGAGCGCTAAGTCATGTCTATCGAAAACCGAAATTGCCTTGTCGTTGTGGCTCATAAATAACTATCCATTTCTATTTAGAATTTCTATAAGTGTTTTGGGGTCCGGTTCTTTTGAAGCCAATATTTTTCTGAATTCATCACATTTAATTCGAGGAGAGAACAACAAAAATCCTGATTTAGATAAAGTAATTACTTCGTCAATACTGATGCTGCTTATTAGCTGTGCTGTTTCCTTGTCTAATCCAAGTAAAATTTTCAATTTGCTGGATTGATCATCAAGCATGGACTCTCGAATGAACAATAAAAGCTTTAGATTGAACGCTTCGATTGCCTCCGTCATTGTTAGTCTCCGAAATATTTTCTAAGCCTATTGGCAATTAGCGATATTCTTCTTCCATAGGCGTATGCGCGTGCCAGTCGATCAGGCTCATTGCCATAACCTGCATGATAACGACCTAATCCGAGAGTTTTATCATGGGGTTCTGAGCGAATGGCTTCGGCAAGTATGTCGGCGCCGACCCGAAGGTTAACTTCTGGGTCGAATAGACTTCTTATGTCTCTGACACGATAGCCGTTCCATTTAATATTTATCTGCATCAATCCGACATCAATCGATGTAATTCCTTTTTCGAGTTCACGTTTTAAGGCATTTAAGGCATCGCCACGGTTTCGCGGAAAAATAGCCGTTCCAGCAGCGTTGATGGCCAATGGCCATGGTGTTATGGTGTAATTCGCACTGTATTTCGATGACTCCATTAATGATACGGCATACAATTCAAAGGGGTCTAGCCCTTTTTCTGCGGCAATTTTTCCCCAATTCGAGTTTATCAGTGCATTCGAGTAAGCATTAGCTGACAAAGAAACTAGGTACAAGATAAGTAACAATTTCCGCATATGTTTGGCTTACTTATTAAGAAATCACATAAATATAAAAATGCAATAGCAAAAGTTTTCAATCTTCGGAAGCTAAGCTCGATTTGAGTTTTGATAAGGTTGACTCAGACGCTAAATCACTAGCTGATATATAAGCAACGGCGGACGAGTTTTGTAATCCGAGTTGTGAGATGACAACAGCCATGGTTGCTAGCGTCCGCACTCGTTCCGCCCGATCTCGGGAGTTTATTCTTTCGATATCGGCGTAAAGCTCTGGGTTGGCATTCGGATTGATTGTCACCAATACTTTCACCGTCACCCCCTCCCGAAAG
>NZ_JANIBM010000052.1 GCF_024505045.1 Methylomonas aurea
CCTCAGGCAACGGCGTGAAGTAAGTAAAATCCAAAACTTCATTTATTGCCAGGCCGGATTTACCGTTATTCAACACATGTCGCATATTTCGGAGATAAAACCACGGGCCTACGCACAAAAAACGCGAATTTCCAGACTCCTCCGCCCACATAAGACTCTGGTTTTATATCGGTTTTCGAATATGCGATATAAATCACAGCACACAATATTCGATTGAAACCTTGGATTCTCGTTTCGCAAACGGGGCGTATCAGGGCAGCGGGCGCTCTTTGCAGAGCAAGGCGGAAAGTACCGGACGCCATTTACCAGCGTAAATTCATTCAAAAAACAGCGCTGAAGCCGGCTCGACGAATCCCATTTGTATTCCAAAGCCGAAAAGGGTGAGACGATTTTGACGCTGGCCAAGGCGCCATTAAAAACGGCACGATGCGCGCCAATAAAATGCGGAGGGTTTAGCGCGAGACCAAAATTGGAAAGAAGGGGGAAGGGAAATGAAGAGATCTCCCGCCTGCGCCGTATGATACTTTCGTCCTTGAACCGGAGGTTCAAGTGGAAACCGATTCCCGCCAATCAGGCTTCCTGAACGAACAGGCGTGCACACCATGACGGGTAAAAAGCTTCCGGGGCAAATGCAGGTTCAGGAAACACCCAGTACTGCTCGAACGCTGCAGGAGATTGGACGTATAGTTTACCGGATTTACGGGTTTTCCAAAACGTTTTCTATTTTTACTCGCAAATCTGCCAATCGGTTCGCGATATCGCCAGCACCGGCAGATTTGTGGGCCTCCGCCGCCCAATCGTGGGCCAGATTCAACGCCGCCAGCACCGCGATCCGGTCGGCACCGCTGACTTTGCCGGTATCGCGGATCTTGCGCATTTGCTTGTCCAGCTCGCGGGCGGAACTGATTAGAGTCTCTCTTTCGTCTGGCGCACAGGCGATCTTGTATTCCTTGTCCAGAATATTTAACGAGACGGGGTGAACGGCTTTGCTCATGAGTCGTGTTCCATCGCCTTCAGACGGGCGATCATGGCTTCGACTCGGGCTTTGGCCAGCGTGGTTTTTTCCAGCAATTTGGCTTTCTCCTTCACCAAGGCATCCTGTTTCACTTTCAACGACTTGTTCTCATTTTTGACCTGATTGAACTGAACGATCAGCAAATCCAGTTTTTTTTCCAGCGCTTCGAGTTCGGTCGATGGATCTTTTTCGGGTTGAGACATAGTCAGAAGTATGGGCTGATATGACGTTATAATCCTCACGTTCAGCTAGGAATGTTAGCATAAGCCATGTATTTGAACAGCTCCTTGATAGGAAACACTTATCCGATGACATACCGCGCAATCAGCGAAATTCTGGAACAACACGACGCAGACTTCGGCGCAGCGGAAGCGCACGGGGTCGCTACCGGCATGCTTTGCGTCGAAATCAAGGCCGATGTCGAGAACTGGCTGCGGGAATTGTTTGCCGACGGCCAGCAACTGGCGGACGAAGACAAAAATCTGCTGTGCGGCGTCTTCGAACAAACTCGGACTCTGCTGGAAAACCAGAACGACGAATTCGCATTCGACTTGCTGCTGCCGGACGAGGACGAAGCGTTGCCAGACCAAGTGGAAGCCTTACGCTGTTGGTGCCAGGGGTTTCTGTTCGGGGTAGGCTACGCTCAAACCGACGCCGACTGGCCGGGCGACACGGCCGAGGTGATGCGGGACATGATCGAACTGACCAAAATCGACAGCGACCTTGGCGACGAGGACGACGAAAACGCACTGATCGAAATTCGCGAATACGTGCGCGCCGCCGTGTTTACCGTACGCGACCAGTTCGCCGAACAAAATCCGCTGCAACCTCATTAAGCGGCCACCTACGATGAAACAAAGCGAATTCAAAAAACGCCGCGCCGCGCTGATGAAACAGATCGGCAAGGGCAATATCGCCATCATTGCCAGCGCCCCGCACCGCACCCGCAACCGCGATGTGCATTATCCATTCCGCCAGGACAGCGATTTTTACTACCTGACCGGCTTCAACGAAGCCGAATCGATGGCTGTCTTCATTCCGGGCCGCGAACAAGGCGAGTACATCCTATTCTGCCGCGAATTCGACGAGAAGAAGGCCTTGTGGGAAGGCGCGCATGCCGGCCTGGAAGGCGCCACCAAACACTACGAAGCCGACGATTCGTTTCCGATCGACGATTTGGACGACATCCTGCCCGGCATGCTGGAAAACAAGAGCAAGGTGTTCTACCCGATGGGTAAGGACAGCGATCTCGACCATAAACTGATGGAATGGATCAACAACATCCGCAAGCAATCACGCTCCGGTATCACGGCTCCGGGCGAATTGGTGTCATTGGAACACATCCTGCATGAAATGCGGCTGTTCAAAAGCGCGGAAGAATTGAAACTGATGCGCCGTGCCGCAGAAGTCTCGGCCAAGGCACATGTTCGAGCCATGCGAGCCTGTAAGCCGGGTTTATACGAATACCAGATCGAAGCCGAGCTTATGCATGAGTTCGTCCAGGACGGATTGCGCGCGGTGGCCTACCCTTCCATCGTCGCCGGCGGCAAAAACGCCTGCGTGTTGCATTACACCGAAAACAAAGACAAACTTAACAAAGGCGACTTGCTACTGATCGACGCCGGCGTCGAATGCGACCATTATGCCGCCGACATTACTCGTACCTTCCCGGTGTCGGGCAAATTCAGCGAGCCGCAACGCTTGCTGTACCAACTGGTACTGGACGCCCAAGCCGCTGCACTGGCCGAGATCAAACCCGGCAATCCTTGGAACAAGGCTCACGACGCATCGGTGGAAACCTTGACCAGGGGCTTGGTGGAACTGGGCCTGCTCAAAGGCAGGGTGAAAAAACTGATCAAAGACGAAAAGTACAAACAGTTTTACATGCACCGCATTGGCCACTGGCTGGGTATGGACGTACATGACGTCGGCGATTACAAAATCAAAGACGAATGGCGCCTGCTGGAACCCGGCATGGTGTTGACCGTCGAGCCGGGGCTCTACGTCGCTGCCGACTGCGAAACGGTGGATAAACAATGGCGCGGCATCGGCATCCGCATTGAAGACGACGTGCTGGTCACCAAGGACGGCCATGAGATATTGACCGGCGGAGTACCGAAGTCGATAGACGCCATCGAAGCGCTAATGACGGGCTAGACAATGCAACACGACTTCGATCTGATCATCGTCGGCGCCGGTCTGGCCGGTAACTGCCTGGCTCTGGCACTGAAGCGCAGCGGCTTGAAGGTCGCGTTGATCGAAGCCGCCGGCCGCGATCAGTTACGTAACTCGCCAGCCGGCGACCGCGCCTTGGCGCTGGCAGCCGGCACCGTGGAATTGCTGAACTCGCTGGGCGCTTGGCGCGGCGCGGCCGACAAAGCCACTCCGATCAAGCACATTCACGTTTCCGACCGCGGCCATTTCGGCAAAACCCGGCTATCGGCCGAAACCGAGGGCGTCGATGCCCTGGGTTATGTGATCGTCGCCCGCGACATCGAACAGCATGTGGCCGACTTGGCCGAGAAAACCGATACCGTTTGCCTGTACCAGACCCGGGTCGCCGGATTGATGTCTGGCCGCGATGCGGTCAACGTCAGCCTGAAGCAGCACGACGGCAGTTCGCTGAACGTCAGCGCGCAATTGCTGGTCGGCGCCGACGGCGGCAATTCCACGGTACGCAAACTGTTGGAAATTCCGCAGCAAGTCACCGAGTACGGCCAGACCGCGCTGGTCACCACAGTGCATTCGGCGCTGCCGCACCGCAACACCGCCTTCGAACGTTTCACCGAATTCGGCCCGCTGGCCTTGTTGCCGGTAGCCGGCAAGCAATCGGCCGTCGTCTGGACCCGCAGCCACGAGCAAGCCGAAACCCTGCTCAATGCCAACGACCGCGAATTTCTCGCTGAACTGCAGGATTGCTTCGGCTATCGGCTGGGCGAACTGAAATTGGCCGCGCCGCGCCGGGCGTTTCCGCTCAGCCTGATTCGCGCCGAGAGCATGGTCTCAGGCCGTACCGTCATCATCGGCAATGCCGTTCACCAACTGCATCCGGTGGCCGGACAAGGGTTTAACCTGGGCATCCGCGATGTGGCCTTGCTGGCAGAAATGCTGATTGATCAACACCAGCGAGGCGCAGATATCGGTGACGCCCGCATGCTGAAAAACTACAGCCGGCAGCGCCTGCAAGACCACGGCAGAACCATCGGCTTCACCGACAATTTGGTCAAGATCTTCTCCAACGGCAACCTGCCGCTGGCCGCAGTGCGCAACGCCGGCCTGACCTTATTGGATCACCTGCCCTTCGCCAAGCAAATGCTGGCCCGCCACGCGATGGGCTTGGCCGACCGGCTGCCGAAAATCGGCGACCGCGAATAAGCCACCCAACTGCCGTCATCAACCGGTAACGCTCAACCAGATAGATGTCGCGAGACATACGCCGGTCAACAATGCGGCAATGATCCGCGCGCGTGGCCGCGGACTGGCGGAGGTCCAAACCAGCAGAGTCCAATACGCTGCAGCCGGCAGCAGGAAACTCAACAAAATCATCGCCAGCGCCCGCTCCGCGGCACAGGCCTCGTTACAGATTCCGGCCCAATAGCGCCACAAGCCAACGCCCAAGCCGACCGCCAAACCGGCGCCGGCCAAGCGCAACACCAAACACAAACTCACGGCACCTCCCAAAACAGAATCTTTTGCGACTTACTCAAATCGGAAAAACCCGGTCCGGACGCCACACCCAAACCGAAGCGTAGCACGGTCACCACCGTCCCTTGAAACCCGGACGCCGTCAGCCGACTAGCGTTCCACAGATCGATATGGTCGCCGGAAGGCGTTTTTTCGCCGGGGCGCAACCAATAATTCTGAAAATAGATGATACCGGTCTTTCCCTTGATCTTGGTTTGCCAATCCTGGCCGGTGACATCGGTACCCCGGCTTTGCAGTACCTTGGGCGAAGCCGTCTGCAGCCATTCCGCCATTTCCTGTGCCCGAATCGCCAACCGGTTGCCGCCAACGCTGACCGTAGCCCCGTTAAAGCCATCCAGCTTGGCACCAGCCGCATACAGTGCCGCACTAACTTTAATCGCGCATTGGTTTTCATATCCAACAGGCACATTGCCGTTGCCGTCGCGGTAAGGCGCTTCGTCCGGATAAGCCGACCATAGCCGGGTAAATTTGACAGGCTTCTTTACCATGCCGACCGCCCCCGAGAAGGAGCCGACCGGTCCCGGCCGCGGCGATACCGCCCGGCAACTGGTGCCTTGGTCTATGGTTTCGTTTCCTCTAGTGTTACAGACGGGGCCTGGGCGTTGTCCGGGCATGGCGGTATCCTCCAAACGGCTAGAAGTAAATGCTGAGAGCGGGCGGCGTATCAATCGGTCGGCCTGGCCCCGGATTACAGCACGTCTAGCGCGCTGCGTCATCCGCAAACGCAGCCGGCATTTGTCCCACCGCCACACCTACCGAGCAAACCCTACAATTACCGGTATAATGATTGATCCGTTGTAATCCTTAAGCTGTATATGAGTAATGTTATTCTGGTCGCCTGCGCCTTGCTGCTGGTATTGTTGAACGGCTTTTTCGTGGCCGTGGAATTCAGTCTGGTAAAGTTGCGGCAGACCCGAATCAAAGCCATCGAGCAAAACGAAGGCTGGCGCGGCCGGATTCTGGCCAAGGTTCACAAACAACTCGACGCCTATTTATCGGCCTGCCAGCTTGGCATCACTCTGGCTTCTCTGGGCTTGGGCTGGATTGGCGAACCGGCCTTCGCCGATCTATTGATACCCTTGTTCGACCAGTTGCAAATCACCTCGCCCGAATTAATCCACAACATTTCGTTCGCCTTTGCCTTCTGCACCATCTCGTTCCTGCATATCGTGGTCGGCGAACAAGCCCCCAAATCGCTGGCAATTCGCAATCCGGAAGGCATCGGCCTGTGGAGCGCGGGGCCGCTGTATGCCCTGTACTGGTTAATGTATCCGGCCATTTGGCTGCTAAACGGCAGCGCTACCCTGGTTTTGCGCCTGACCGGGTTATGCGAGGGCCACCACCACGACAGCCATTACTCCACCGACGAACTGAAACTCATCCTACGCTCCACCCGCTCGGCCGAGAATTTTACCGGCGAAGAATGTAAGGTGTTAGCGAAAACTCTGGATTTCGGCAAACTGGAAGTCTCCGACCTGATGCGGCCGATTCACGAAATCACCGCACTGCAGCGCGGCCAGTCGCCGCAGGAGATGCTGGAGATAGTTTCCAACAGTTGCTACAGCCGCTTTCCTTATTTCGATAGCAACGGCATGGACGCACTCGGCATCATCCATCTGAAGGATTTATTTCTGGCTCAGCAAAAAGGCGATCCGTTAACCGACCTGGAAGCCTACCTGCGGCCGATTCAACACATCTCCGCCCATATGCCGGCGCTGGAGCTGTTCCGCCGCTTTACTCAGGGTTCGCCGCATTTCGCCGTGATCGGCCAGAGAGGTCAAAAACCGTTGGGCTTTATCACGCTGGATAACCTGTTGTCGGCAATGGTCGGCGAAATCCGCGACGAATTCCGCCAATCAGAGAGCGACTGGACCCGACAGGACGACGGCAGCCTGTTGGGCAAAGGCAGCCTGCCGATCTTTTCTTTGGAACGCATTTTGGGCGTCGACATCGAAAACGAAGAACTGGACCTGGACGACGTCGACTCGGTCGGCGGCATGATACTGGCGCAATTGCGCGACATACCCGACGTCGGCGAACGCATCGCTTTCAACGATTTCGAAATCGTGGTCAAGGAAATGCAAGGCCCGCGCATCGAGTGGGTGGAAGTGTATCCGAAACCGTAACCCTCTGGCCTCCAACCCGAATGCCGCGGAGTTAAGCCACGATTCCGGCAGGGAATGTCGAAATCAAACGAATTATCCGCTGCAGTCCTTGGCCAGCACCGGCGGCAAGAGGTTGAAATATGGACTGGACACAAATTCTCGATACGCTGAACGCAATGGCGCCGGCCGAACGCCGGCAATGGGCGCTGGCAGCAGCTGGCGTGGCGGTAGCGGTAACCGGTCTGCTCTGGCTGGAAAGCCGGATTTTTGGCCGCCGCGGCCGAGTCGGCAGTTGGCTGGCAGTGCGGATCGCGTCGCTGATTGCCGCACCGCTTACCTTTGCCGTCCTGGTAGTGCCAGCCCAAGCGGTCAGCGGCATGGAAGGCCTTGCCGTATTCTATCTCTCGCTGTTCACGGCGGCGCCGTTGCTCTGGTTCGGTTGCCACATCGTTTGCGGCAGCCTGATGAGTCCCGGTTTTTCCCGAAACGAAAGCATTGCGCTGGGCTTTAGCGGCCTGGCGATTCTAGCCGTGCCGCTGACGGCCTATTTCGCGGCGCAGAATCCGTTGCACGCCGCGGCCCGCCAAATCGGTCTGCGCCGCGAACTCCCCGCCGACAACCCGCCGCTGCCGTATCGGGCCGAACCGGTTACGTCTTATACGCTGCCCGGCGCCGGCTTGATATACACCCAATCGCTACGAGCAGAACCCGGCGTCCGCTTGCAACGCGTCGAGCAACGTCTCGGCGGATACTGGCCCGCATACGATATCGAGCACCCCGATTACTGCACACTGGGCAACGACGTTCATCTGATGTGGTCGGCGCAAGAGCCGCCCCCGTATTTGCGGCTATCGTGGCGGCAGTCGGACGGCAGGACTGCCAAGGCCGAATTCACGCCCGACATGGCAAGCGCAGATAAATCCGCGCCCCAGATCTTCAGTGCAAACTTTCGTGAGGACGGCTTGGACCCGGTGGCACCGATTCCGCGGGTGCGCATGCAGTTGATTCTGCGGAAAGAAGGCTTACCGGACTATACCGAGATGCTGGGCAATCCGCCCGAGGCCGGCGAGCAAAGGACGACCGATTGCGTGACGGCCGGTTTCGAACGTTGGCGCCACAGCGACGGCCGGCGGATTCGAGCCGCTGGCGTGATGTTCTACCTACCGTCCGGCGGCTTACCATTGAGGGGCGTGTTGGAGCCGAGCCAATCTCAGCCGGCGCATTAACCGGCTTTGATAAGAATCCTAAATTCCACCAATCGCCCAGACTGTCCGGCCGATACCACACTCAGCTTTAGCACTGGAGCGGAATTGCTCGGTATTTTCGAAGAATCGGAGTACGATGCTAGACAGCCCCGAACTGCAGGTCGGGTCTTTCCCGGCTGACCAAGCCAAAAATGGAGTGGATCCCGATGATGAAATACTACGATCGCAGCCGGAGCATCTGCGAATGGGAGCGGCTGGACGAATGGCGGGATAAAATCCGTACCAGTCTGGCTGGCGGCGAAACCAGCCGGATTTCTCCGTTTCATTTATTGTCGCTGGCCGGGTTCAGTGCCGCCGAGCAACGCCGCTGCGCGGATGTCTGGATGTCGGGCCGTTTGGCGGCCAGCGCCGAGGCAAGGTCGGAACTCGACTTCGATTTCGACCGGCCGCCGCAAACCAAAATCCGCCTGGGTTATTTATCCGCCGACTTTCAGGAACACGCCACCGCCTACCTGCTGGCCGAAACGCTGGAAGCGCACGATCGCGACCGCTTCGAACTTTACGCCTATTCCTACGGCGCCGACGACGGCGGCGCGATGCGCCAGCGCCTGCAGCACTGTTTCGACCGCTTTATCGATCTCGGCGACTTAACTATCGCCGACTGCGCCAAAGCAATTTACTCGGACCGGATCGATATTCTGATCGATCTCAAAGGCTATACCCGCGGCACCCGCAGCGAAATTCTGACCTACCGTCCGGCGCCGATTCAGGTCAACTATTTGGGCTATCCGGGCACCATGGGCGGCGACTTCTGCGATTACATCATTTCCGACAATTACGTGACTCCGCCCGCCAGCGCCGGCGATTACAGCGAAGCGCTCGCCTGCATGCCCGGCAGTTATCAACCCCACGGCTGCGATGTGGCGATCGGCCGCCCCAGCAGCCGGGCCGAACAGGGCTTACCCGCCGACGGCTTCGTGTTTTGTTGCTTTAACCAGGCTTACAAAATCATGCCGGAGACATTCGATATCTGGTGCCGGCTTTTATACAACACGCCCGGCAGCGTGCTTTGGCTACTGAAGAATTCGCAAGCTAAAGGCCGGCTCCGCAACGAAGCCTATCAGCGCGGAATATCGCCGGAGCGCCTGGTTTTTGCCGACGAAGTACCCCAGCCCGAACATTTGGCGCGCTTGAGGTTGGCCGATCTGGTGTTGGATACGGCGCCTTACAACGCCCACACCACGGCCAGCGACGCACTGTGGGTCGGCGTGCCGCTGGTCACGTGTACCGGCGACACCTTCGCCTCTCGCGTGGCGGGCAGTCTGCTGCGCGCGGTGAATCTGGAACAATTGATCGCCGAGGATGCGGATGCCTACTATGCGCTGGCGCTGGCGCTCAGTAGCCATCCGCAACGCCTGGCCGAAATCAGACAGCAACTGCAGCAAAACCGTTTATCGGTCGCCTTATTCGACAGCGCGGCTTACACGCTACATCTGGAGGCGTTGTACCAAACCATGTGGGACAGGCATTTGGCCGGCCAATTACCGGCGGCGATAGGCCAAACCTGCTGATCGCAAAATTCGCTAATGCAGTCCAACTCGGTGCGCTTCGCGCTGGGGCACGTCGCCAATCCGCTTTTCGGTTTATTTTCCGGCCGGATTCGAACCGGATCACACCCTGGTAGAGCAAATTCCGATAATTTCCCGACGTTTGCAGTAAAATTGCCGGCTGCCTTGCCAGGGTGGAAAATCGGGAATTCGCGTTAAGCGCGTCCGATCGAAACCGACATAGCGAACCACGCTCGTTATGCATTTCCAAACCCGGCCAGGCGCTTGGTCCAGTTGTGTTTCGTAAGTTATCCACCACTCCGCATTAACGCTTCCAGCGCATAGGGTATTCAAACCCGATTACGTTTTGGCACCGGCGCAGGGACAGTGTCGACGGCGATTCTTATTACTGGGATTTTTCGCCGCCACCGTACCTAAGAGGTTCTTTTTGAGTTTATCCAGTTACCGCAACGTCGACCGCGAACGGCTTGCGCAAGATATCAAACAACTTTACCGGCAAGCCCAAGCCGATCTGGGCGAAGAAGATTTCCGCCATATGCAGCGGATGGAACGCTGGGGCCAGGCCTGTTCGCTGCTGGGCTACGCCACGGCCTGGATTGCACCGAACCCGCTGTCGGCGCTGTTGATCAGCCAGGGCAGTTTTGCCCGCTGGACCCAGGTGGCGCATCCGATCCAGCATCGCGGCTACGATAAAATCAAACAGGCCGAGCCGCGCTACCAAAGCAAAGGTTTTGCCAAGGGTTGGCGCCGGTTTCTGGACTGGCCGGACTGGATGACGCCGGCCGGCTGGCACCACGAACACGACGTGCTGCACCATTACCGTTTGGGCGAGACTGCCGACCCGAATAACGCTCAGCACAACATGCAATGGCTACGCCAATCCGGCTTGCCGATGTGGTTGCGTTACGTCATTGTGGCGCTGTTCTCCGGCGTCTGGAAGCTGAGCTATTACACGCCGCGCACCCATAAGGAATTACGTCTGGAACAGGCCCGCCACCAGCACCAACCGGCACCGAAGATGACCCGCATCGGCGCCTGGAGTCTGTTTACCCAGCAGGGCCGGGGTTTGTGGCTAGAGAGCATCCTGCCCTACGCGGCGTTCCGCTTTGTGCTGTTGCCGGCGCTGTTTCTGCCGCTCGGCAGCGTTGCGGCCAGCAGCGTACTGCTGAATTCGATTCTCGCGGAAATTTTCACCAACATGCATTCCTTTCTGGTCATGATCCCCAACCACGCCGGCGACGACGTGATGGGCTTCGACGAAAAAGCGCACAGCAAAGGCGAGTTCTATCTGCGGCAAATTCTGGGTTCGGTCAATTACCCGACCGGTTCCAACGCCAACGACTTTTTATATGGCTGGCTGAATTATCAGATCGAGCATCACCTGTGGCCGGATCTGCCGTTAAGCCAATACCAAAAGCTGCAACCGCAGGTCAAAGCCCTGTGCGCCCGCCACGGCATCCCCTATTGCCAGGATTCGGTATTCAAACGCTTGTTAAAGGCGGTGGATATCATGGTCGGCAAGACCTCGATGCTGAAGCCGGCGCTGGCGCAGGCTTGACCTGCGCCCGTACATCAAAGCCATGGCCCCGCCGTTATCGGCCAGACCTTATTAGGTTGTTGCGGGCACATGGCTTTTATCGACGGCAGCAACTCTGAATCGGACGCCGGTTCAATCACAAAAAGCGAAAGGCGCTTATTTTCCGGCGGAATTCGGCCGAATAGCTTTCGTTTCCGAAGGAGTTGCGGGGGCGGCACCGGCAATCGAGCCGAAGGCGATTTTATTGCCGATCAGTTTTTCCACTTGCCGTAACGCGCTGCGTTCGTCGGCCGCAACCAGGGAAACGGCAAGCCCGCTCCGCCCGGCCCTGCCGGTGCGGCCGATGCGGTGCACGTAGTCGGCGGAGGAACGCGGCAGTTCGAAATTGACCACGTGCGGCAGTTTGGCGATGTCGATCCCGCGTGCGGCGACGTCGGTCGCGACCAACACCCGGATGTCGCCGGTTTTGAAGTCGGCCAAGGCGCTGGTACGGGCGCCCTGGCTTTTATTGCCGTGGATCGCCTTGGCGCTGATTTGGGCAGCGTTCAATTTCTCGGTCAGGCGGTTGGCATTGTGTTTGGTGCTGGTAAAAACCAAAACTTGCCGCCAGTCGTTGCTTTTAATCAAATGCGCCAGCACTCCGGCTTTAGCCGGTTTTTCCACGGCATAGGCAATTTGTTCGACGCTGTCGGCCGCGGCGTTTTCGGCGGCAATTTCGACTTGGGCCGGATTGCGCAGCAGCGTTTGCGCCAATCGGCGAATGTCGGCGGAAAAGGTGGCGGAGAACAGCAGGTTCTGCCGGGTTTTCGGCAGCAAGGCCAAAATTTTGTTGATGTCGCGGATGAAGCCCATGTCCAGCATGCGGTCGGCTTCGTCCAGCACCAGCATTTCAACTTGATTCAGTTTGACGGCATTCTGGCCGACCAAATCGAGCAAGCGCCCCGGCGTCGCGGTCAGGATATCGACACCACTGCGCAAGCGCAGCATCTGCGGATTGATTTTGACACCGCCGAACACGACGTCGGATTTCAAGCGCGGCTGCTGATGAACACCGTATTTGGCGACCGATTCGGCTACTTGCGCGGCTAATTCGCGGGTTGGCGTCAGTATCAGCGCCCTGACCGGCCGATTGCGGCTGGCGCCGGGATTGGTCGCCAAACGCTGCAGAATCGGTAAGGTAAAGCTGGCGGTTTTGCCGGTGCCGGTTTGCGCGGCGGCGAGCAGGTCGCGCCCCGAAAGCACCAGCGGAATTGCTTGTTGTTGAATTGGCGTCGCCGCGCTGTAACCGGCTTCGCGGACGGCACGAGTTAAAGGCTCGGCCAAGCCGAGATTGGAAAATGGCATGAATAATTCTCGATATGCGGGAGCGAAATCCCGTTAAAAAAGGGAATCCCTAACCGGAGCATCCGATTAGCGGAAAGGGTAAGACACCGAGGCATCGGTGTCTGCTTGAAGTCGTGTCAGGGTATGATCTCGGTTAACGGCGTCTGCCCTGTTTGCCGCCGGCACTTTCGAAACCGACTCTGAGCATATTGCCGCCGAATTGGAAGCCGCTTAATTTGGCAATCGCCGCCCTGGCTTCATGGCCTTCCATGCCGATGTAACCGAAGCCTCGGCATTTGCCGCTGAACATATCGATGACGAGCTCGATGGAATGCACTCTGCCGAATTCGGAAAACAGAGCAGTGACTGTGGTTTCAGTCGCGTCGCTGGGCAGATTGCCGACAAATATTCTTTTCAAAATGTGTCCTGAGTTGGGGTGATCAGTATGCAACTGCTGCTTTGAGCAGAGCGCGTAACGGAGGCGGGATTGGCGAACATTCCAGGCTATTGACGCGGCACTGGAAAATCAAAACGTTGAGGCAAACTGGCGCGAAACAATGGTCCGCTCGGAAGAAATCCCTCAAAACCGCCGTTTCGCGTATTCGAGGAAGCGGCAACGAAGGAAGCGATAACGCACGAACTCGGCTGATTGTTTATTGGTGCTGAACGGTTCGGCGTTTAACTACAGGTTGCCGAGTAAGCCTGCCGGCAACCTGTAGAGCCAATCGATTAGATGACTTTTACGTTTTCAGCTTGCAGGCCTTTAGGGCCGCGGCCGATGCTGAATTCGACCTTTTGGTTTTCTTCCAGAGTTTTGTAACCGCCGGAATTGATGATGTTTTTGAAGTGAACGAAAACGTCGGGGCCGGATTGTTGCTCGATAAAACCGAAGCCTTTATCGGAATTGAACCATTTTACGGTGCCAGTCGTGATTGTAGACATAAGTAAGTCCTTGAAATAAATTAAAATATTGCCAGTTTGGCAGGTGTAGCCGGTAAAATTGGAACTTACTTTATGAAATCAGAGCGAGTTGCGGCTTCGGTGGAAGCGGCATCGAAATGGTAATCAGCAGGGTAAATCTTAATTTTGGAGCTGGCGGGAGTATGGATGGCTAACCGGCGCGAGTCAAGCGGTATTTTTCCAATGGGCGATGCGCATTGCCGCGTGCCATAGGGCGGGTCAGCTTCCTATCGACACTTTCCAGTCCGCTGGCCTTGCATGTCGCACTGGCTTCGATATAGGCAGGGGCCGGATTTAAGCCGCCGCTATTCGCCTGCCGCCACGCAGACTCTGTTGCGCCCGCTTTCCTTGGCCAGGTATAACGCTTGGTCGGCCCGGTTCAACAGTGCGTCGACGCTGCCGTCACCATTAGTCAGCGCTGCCGCGCCGATCGAAACGGTAAAGCTCAACGGCATGCCGCCCTCGATCGGCACACTCGCCTTCCCGAGCGCCTCTTTCAACCGCTCAGCGGCTTCGATAGCACGGCATTCGTCCGTCTGCGGCAGCAGAATCGCGAACTCCTCGCCGCCCAGGCGGCCGATGATGTCGGCTTCGCGCATGGTTTCCCGACACACGTCGGCCAATTTTTTCAATACCGTGTCGCCGGCCTTGTGGCCGTGAATATCGTTGACCTGCTTGAAAAAATCGATATCCATCATCAACACCGTCAGCGGATTGCGGTAGCGCAACGCGCTGGCGAGTTCCTGTTCGGCCTGCTCCAGAAAGTAACCGCGACTACTGACGCCGGTCAGATGGTCGGTGCGCGCCTGCCGGGTCAGCTCCGCCTCCAGCCGTTTGCGCTCGGTGATGTCGGAATGGGTACCGCTCATCCGGACCGGATAGCCGGCCGGGTCGCGCTGCATGACCTTGGCTTGGTCCAGAATCCAACGAATGCTACCGTCTTTATGGAGCATCCGGTATTCCAATTTATGCGCCGGCGAGCGGCCTTCGATCACGTCGAGGATCGACTGCCAAGCTTGCTCCCGGTCGTCGGGATGCACGAAATCGGTCCATTGTTGCGTGGTATGTTGGATTTCGTCGTGGCTGTAACCCAGCATCTCCGCCCAACGCTCATTGCGGAACACTTCGCCGGTCAGGATATTCCAATCCCAAAACCCCAATTCGGCGCCTTCCAGCACAAAACGGAGCTGTTCCTCGCTACGGCGCAAGGTGTCTTCGATGGCCTTACGCTCGGTCACGTCGCGAATGATGCTGAGCGCGTGCCAGGAATTTTGCAGTTTTATCGCGGAAATCGACAGCTCTATCGGAAACTCTTCGCCGCCTTTTCTGAGCGACGTGGCCTGGATAGTCCTACCGATCATGATGCCCTCGCCGGTCTGCTCGAATTTCTGGTAGCCGGCCCGGGCAAGATCGCGCATCGGTATCGGCACGATTAATTCGTGCAGATCTTGGCCCAGCGCCTCGGATTCGGAGTAACCGAATAATTTTTCGGCGGCCCTGTTCCAATGCACTACTTCGGCACGCTTGCCGATAATAACGATCGCCTCCTGGGCTGCCGAACTGATCAGCCGAAATTTTTCCATGCTCTCGGCGAGTTCCGCGCTTTTACTCTGCAACTCCGCAGTGCGCTGCCGGACCAATTCTTCCAAATTGTTGCGGTGCAGCTCCAATTCGTCTGTAACCGTTTGCAGCTTGCCCACGACCTGCTTGATATGCTTCGCAAACGGCTGAAAAATCAGCCCGGCCTCCAAGGCCAGTAGGATCAAGGTCAACAGCCATAGCGCGGTTTCGGTGGTTTGGACTCGCCTGACATTGGCTTCGCCCTCGGCCTGATACTGTTTGACCATGCCGTCCAGGGATGCGACCAGCGTGGTGGGTGCGGTGCGAGTGATATGCAACAACAGCGGGTTGTCCGTTCCCAAAGCAGCATCGTCCAGAGCCAGCAATTGCCGAACCGCTTGGATATACTGTGAAACCTGGGCGTCGACTCCGCCATCACCATCGAAATACATCGCATGCACCGTCGGCGAATGGCTGGCGGGTAAGCCCATGGCCGAATCGCCGCGCGTCAGGCCGCGATGAGAGCGCTCCATCAAATCGATCGCTTCCTGCAGCTGGCTGCGGATGGCCGGCCGCCCCGACGGCGGCGTCATCGCCAGCAAATTGGCGAACAGCGCGGTGCGTTGGCTGAGCATGCGCTGGCGACCGCTGACGTTGACGATTGCGGCGGTACTTTGCTGTTCCGCGATCACCAGACGCAGGCTAAACCAAGCCGCGGTCGACAACGCGGCAACCAACAACAAAGCGACAGTGTAGCGCCGGGTCAAGGCACGGGCGATGGCGCGATTTTGCCCGATATGAACCTCCGTAAACAGCTTGCCGTTTACCATCTAAAACTCTCTCCCCCGTGCTTTACTTACTAATCTAGCGAATTTGGAAACTTGCGGGGTTTCTATACCGCCGCCGGACACCGATAATGCCGAGTTTCCGACATTTCGAGTTTACGCCTTTAACAGCTTGTTTGCTTAGCGGAGAATTACCGATGATTACGTTGTACCAATTCCCCAGAGCGTGGCACATTCCCAACCCCGGCCAGTTTTGCGCCAAGCTGGAAACCTATCTGCGCATGGCGGCAATCGAGTACCGGATCGTGGAAACGCTACCGGTTGCCGCGCCGCTGGGCAAACTGCCCTACATCGAACACGACGGCCGCAAAATCGCCGATAGCCGGATCATTATCAGCTATCTGCAACAGCGCTTCGGCGACCGGCTGGACCAAACCCTTTCCGAGCGGCAAAAAGCCCAAGCCCTGGCTTGGCAACGCCTGCTGGAAGAGCATTTGTACTGGGTCTGCATGTACAGCCGCTGGCAAACCGGGCCGGAGAATTGGCACATCAACAAACAGGCGATTTTTCGCGGCCTGCCGCCGCTGCTTACCGATGGGATTGCCAGCCTTTACCGACTCCGCATCAAAAGCCAGATTCGCGGCCACGGCATCGGCCGCTTGCCGGCCGCGCAGGTATTCGAGTTGGGCCGGCAGGACGTGGCAGCATTGGCTGCCGCGCTGACGGACCAGCCCTACTTGCTCGGCGATCAGCCCGCCAGCGTCGACGCTTCCGCCTACGGCATCCTGATCAATCTACTCGCTTGTCCGGTTGCCTCGCCGGTCAAGGAATACGCGCTGGCGCAACCGGCCTTGACCGAATATTGCCGGCGCATGCAGTTGCGCTATTTTCCGGAGCTGGGCGAACCGGAATTCGCTTAGGTGCCCAGCTCGGCGCAAGCGGCGCGTATTTCGCCGCGTAGCCAAGCATTGGCCGGCTCGCGGTCATGCAGCGGATGCCAGACCATCACCGTGGCGTAATCCGGCAAATCCAGCGGCAACGGCACCCATTGCAGCGGCTGGTTTTGCGCAAGCTGCTCGGCGGCACGCTTAGGAAAGGCCATGACCATGTCGGTTTGCGCCACAATCAACGGCGCCGACAAGAAATGCGAAACCGTCAACGCCACCCGCCGCTCCAGGCCGCGCTCGCCCAGCCAGCTATCGACCTGGCCGCTGCCGGCGCCGGTGCCGGACAGCATGATGTGCGGCAGCCCAATGTATTCCTCCAGGGTCAATTGCGGATTCACGATCGGATGGCCGAGCCGCGCCACGCAGACCATGCAGTCCTCGAACAAGGTTTGGCAATGTAAATGCTTGGGCGGGTTCAGCATCACTTCGAAACCCAACAGCAAATCGATGTCGCCCTGCTCCAACGCTTCGAGCGGAAACCGGCTGCTGGTGCGCTTGAAGTTTACGTTCACGCCCGGCGCCTGGCGGGCGATGCGCGGCGCCAGTTTCGGCAATAGCAAGGCTTCGACGTAATCGGTGGCGGCAATCGCGAACGAGCGCCGGCTGCCGGCCGGATCGAACGGGGCCGGTGCCTTGATCAACCCTTCCACCTCCTTCAGCACCGCCGCTACCGGCTCTACCAGCGCCAGGGCCCGCGCGGTCGGTACCATGCCGGCCGGGGTTTTCACCAGCAAAGGATCTTCCAATTGCTGGCGCAAGCGCTGCAACACGTGGCTCATCGCCGACTGGCTGATGAACATGCGCTCCGCCGCCCGCGACACGCTGCGTTCTCGCATCAGCAAATCGAAAGCGACCAGCAAATTCAAATCGAAGGTTCTCAAATCGGCCATGGCTGGATTCCCGCAAATTTTTAGCGCCGCATGTTAACGAAAACGCCTCGACAACCGGCATCGAAAAAATTCATCAGCACATGAATATTCGCCATTTTACCCACGGCTGGCGTCGGCCTAGAGTAAGCCCCGACGCCGCCGTTGAGCTCGGTTCCTCCCAAGGGTCTCGCAAAATCCGAGCAAACGGCGCGTCGCCCGAATTCGGATCGCCGCCGGCGCCAGGCGGCCGGATTTCGGCCTTAGCGGCTACCGAACCGGGCCAACTCGAGTTGGCCTAATAACTCACTTTCAGGAGAATCCTCATGCCTTTGTGGAAAGTCTACCATCCGACCGGCGCCTTCAGCGCCGCAGACAAACAACAGTTGGCGGAAAACATTACCAACGTTTATGCCGGCGTACCTATCCCTAGGTTTTATGCCGTGGTCATTTATGAAGAAGTGGAGCCGGGCAATTGCTTCGTCGGCGGCGTACGCAACGACAAGTTTGTTCGCTTCAAGGTTGACCAGATCGCCCGAACCCTACCCGGCCCCATCATACGGGAATGGTGGATGCGGACGCTGGACGAAGTGATTGCGCCATTTGTCAAAGAGCGCGGTTTCGATTGGGAAATTTCCATCGACGAAACCCCGTTCGATCTTTGGTCGTTGCAAGGCGAACTGCCGCCGCCGTTCGAATCAATCGCGGAAAAACGCTGGGTGGCCGAGAACAAGGCCAGCCCCTACACCTATCAAGAAAAGCTGCCTGCCGGCCACTTTTTATTGACGCCAGGCGTGACGGGTTAGTAACGAACAAGTGACCGGCCCGAAATGAGCCGGTCGCTGCTTCCGCCAGCCGTTCACCTCGTGTTACCCGTGCGCCGGATTGTTCTGGCACGGCGTAATCGACTACACAGGAATTCATACTATGGCCTATCAAACCATCAATCCGGCAAGCGGCGAATTACTCGCCTCCTATGCCGAACTCTCCGATGCGGAGCTGGAACTTGCCATCGCCAACGCCGACCAGGCGTATAAAACCGACTGGCGGCATCGGGCCATCGACGAGCGCGCCAAGATCGTCGCCAAGGCGGCGGCCATCCTGCTGGAAAGAAAAGCGGAGTACGCGCACTATTTGACGCTAGAGATGGGCAAGCTGATCGGAGAAGCCCAAGCCGAAGTCGAGCTTGCCGCCGCGGTCCTCGATTACTACGCCGACAATGCCGCGAGCTTTCTACAACCCAAAACCTTGGCGAATGCGCGCAATGCTCAGGTACTGATCGAGCCGATTGGCGCGATTCTGGGCATTGCACCGTGGAATTTTCCGTACTACCAGGTGGCGCGCGTAGCCGGGCCGCAATTGATGGCCGGCAACGTGCTGGTGCTGAAGCACGCGGAAAACGTGCCGCAAGCGGCGCTGGCCTTGTCGCGGTTGTTCGCGGACGCCGGCGCGCCGAACGGCGTTTACACCAATCTGTTTGCCGGTATCGAGCAAATCGGCCGCGCCATCGCCGACCCGCGCATTCGCGGCGTCACGATCACCGGCAGCGAACGCGCCGGGGCGGCCGTGGCCGAACGCGCCGGCCGGGCATTGAAAAAAGTCGTCGCGGAAATGGGCGGCAGCGATCCGCTGATCGTGCTGGAAGACGCGCCGCTGGCAGCAGCGCTGGACGGCGCGGTATTCGGCAGGATGTTCAACAGCGGCCAATGCTGCGTCGGCTCCAAGCGGATTATCGTGGTCGGCCGCCAGCGCGCCGCGACGTTCCTGGACGGATTCACCGCGCGCTTGGCGGCGCTGCGGGCCGGCGATCCGATGAATCCGCAGACGACGTTGGCGCCGGTGGCTTCGGAAACGGCCTTGAACCGGCTGCTGGAGCAAATCGGCCAAGCCAAACAGGCCGGCGCGCAGATTGCGCTGGGCGGCAAACGCCTCGCCCGGCCCGGCTATTTTCTGGAACCGACCGTGATTACTGGCATAGACGAACATAATCCGGTGTTTAACCAGGAACTGTTCGGACCGGTCGCGGCGTTCCACATGGTCGACAACGCCGAACAGGCGATTGCATTAGCCAACGCCACGCCTTACGGCCTCGGCGCCTCGGTATTCACGGCCGACATCGAACGCGGCCGCGCGCTTGCCGCGCAAATCGACTGCGGCATGGTGTTCGTCAACCAGCCGGCGTGGACCGCTCCGGAACTGCCGTTCGGCGGCGTCAAAAACTCCGGTTACGGCCGCGAGCTGGCCGAGCGCGGTTTCTACGAGTTCGTCAACGAGAAACTGGTCAACCTGGCGCCGGCCGGCGCCTGTCTTTGGGGGCCGGCGGCGTTGGACTGAAATTTCGCCGGCCGGTCTACGGATGGCACTCCGGCAACAGGGAGCTGCGCCAATACTGGCCTTCCTTCTCGAACAAACGCCGGCTTTCCTCCGGTCCCCAGGAACCGGCCGGATAGGTAGGGATATAGTCGCGTTCGATCGCCCAGTTTTGCAGGATAGGATCGACGATGCGCCAGGCGTATTCCACTTCGTCGAAACGCAGGAATAACGAGCGGTCGCCTTTCATCACGTCCAGCAACAGGTCCTCGTAAGCGTCGACCCGACGCTCGTCGGGCTGGCGGAAACTGGCATCCAGGCTGGTGGTACGGGTGCGCATCTCCAGCCCGGCTTCTTTGACGGTCATTTCCATCCGGATGCATTCCTCGGGCTGAATACCCATCAATACCCAGTTCGGCGTCATGCATTGCACCTGGGTGTCGCGGAAAAATTGCAAGGGTGGATGGCGGAAACAAATCGAAATCGACGACTGGCCCTTGGCCATGCGCTTGCCGGTGCGCAGATAAAACGGCACGCCGCGCCAGCGCCAGTTGTCGATCAGCAATTTCACAGCGGCGTAGGTCTCGGTCGTGCTTTCGGCCGGGATATTGGGTTCTTCCAGGTAGGCAGGGACTTTTTGACCGCCGATGTTGCCCTTGGCATATTGACCGCGGAAGGCGTGGGCATGCACGGCCGACTTCGGAATCGGCCGGATCGATTTCAGGACTTTGACTTTTTCGTCACGCAGCGATTCGGCGTCCATCGATACCGGCGGTTCCATCGCCACCAAGGTCAATAATTGCAGCAAATGGCTTTGCACCATATCGCGCAACGCACCGGCGCTGTCGTAATATTCGCCGCGGCTGCCGATGCCCAGTTCTTCGGCGTGGGTGATCTGGACGTGATCGATGTAATTGCGGTTCCACAACGGTTCCAGCATCACGTTGGCGAAACGGAACACCAAAACGTTCTGCACCATGCCCTTGCCCAGATAGTGGTCGATCCGGTAAATCTGGTCCTCGCCCAAATATCGGCTCAGGCGTTTTTGCAGCGCTTGCGCGCTCTCCAGGTCATAACCGAACGGTTTCTCGATCACGACCCGGCGCCAGCCGTACTCTTCGTTGAGCAGGCCGACGTTACTCAGCGACTCGATCACGTTGCCGAAGTCTCCCGGGCCAATCGCCAGGTAAAACGCGATATTGCGGGAAAAATGCGGCCGGTTGCCCAGGGTTTCCGCCAGCGTTTGGTAGCATTCGGCCTGGTCAAGATCGCCGCGGTGGTAATCCAGGCGCTCGGCGAAACGGGCGAATTCGGCTTCATCCAGCGGCGTTTTCGACTGCTCCTGCAACAAAGTTTTCACTTCGGCCAGCCAGGTCGCCCGGTCCCACGGCCGACGGCCGACGGCCATGATTCGGGTGTCGTCCGGCAGTTTTTTTTCCAGTTGCAAATGGTAAAACCCGGGCATCAATTTCAGCCGGGCGAGATTACCGGTGGCGCCGAAAATCACGTAGGTACAGGGATCGGTATTCATGGCTCTGACTCCTTGCCGAAACGGCGCTGCTTTAAGGTTTCCGGAAGTTTGCATGATTTATCGCGTGGCGTCGAATCTTCGGTCGACAGCGGACAGTTGCAACGGCTTTCCGCACTACTCTCCCGAGCGTGAGCTTGCCGCGCACGGCAGCAGTAGTTCTGATTTAATTGCCGCTTTAATCTTGGCCTCATTGGGGTATTCATGAAACTGTACGACATGGAGTTATCCGGCAACTGCTACAAAATTCGCCTGCTGTGCGGCCTGCTCGGCATCGATTACGAACGGGTGCCGATCGATCTGATGCAAGGTCAGCATAAAGCCGAAGCTTTCTTGCAGCTGAATCCGCGCGGGCAAATCCCGGTATTGGACGACGACGGCCTGCTGATCTGGGATTCGTCGGCAATCCTGGTGTATCTGGCCCGCCAATACGGCGGAGAGCAGTGGCTGCCGCTGGCGGCGCCGGCGATGGCGACGGTGATGCAATGGCTGAGTCTGGCGCAAAACGAATTGTTGTACGGCCTGGCCAGAGCCAGGGCCGCGAAAAAATTCAAGCGGCCGTGGGATCAGGATCAATGCCGGCAGCATGGCCGGCAGGGCTTGCAAGTATTGGAACAGCGATTGGCTAATAATGCCTGGCTAGCCGGTCCGCAACCGACCATTGCCGACATCGCCTGCTATCCGTATGTGGCGTTGGCGCCGGAGGGCGGCGTGGAACTGGCGGAGTTCCCGGCTGTTCTGGCCTGGATCGAGCGTATTCGGGCGCTGCCCGGATACGTCGGTATGCCGGGAATCGGCGCAGATTGAAAGACCGCGGGCGGAATCGGCCGCCGATT
>NZ_JANIBM010000053.1 GCF_024505045.1 Methylomonas aurea
CACCACACCTCACGCCAGAATGTAGATGCCTTGCAGCAGCAAGGCCGGGATTCGAACCCCGTTTACAATGGCGACAATCGCCACCTTAGTCAGTGGCTTTTTTATGCCCGTCACGTTGTACGGTTGTGCCGTGCATGCATGTTATGGCGTGGTTATTTGGGCAGCCATACGGCTGGCCGTTCCATTGTGCGGTAGTTCGAACCTACTTAACCACGCCGCCCAGCGATTCGAACCAATGGGCGACGGTTTACATTTTCACAATGGAGTAACCGCAATGACCACATTATCAGGCAACGATAAAAAGATTGTGTTGGAAGTGTTAACGCAAATGCAGCGTGACATGAGCCGTCCAGACTATAAGCCCCCGCGCCACAAAGGCATGTTTGCCCACCTTAAAGGTAAACAGCTCGAGGATGGGATAAAAGCGACTGTCAAAGTACACATCGAAAACCTTCGTAAGGGTTTATCAGATGAAGAGATGGAAGAAATTCTATACAAGGCTGGATTGGATTATTTGGCGACAATCAACATGCAGGGCAGTGGCGAACTATCCGAAAAAGCATAAGTAACGCTTAGACAATCAAAGCCGATAACCCGCGAAGGCTACCGGCTTTTTTGTGCCTGTCCCTTGGGACACTGACGGGACACTTGCAGATAAACAAAGGCAGTAAGCGGCAACAATCGACAAACAACGAAACAAGATAACAGATTGATTTAATTGTTATTGTTTGTTGTGCTGTTTTGTAAGTTATTGAATTTAACTCACTTTTAATGCGATGGTCGTGCGTTCGAATCGCACACGACCCACCATCCTAACTATTTGAACCGAAAGAGTTTTTTCAGCTGGATTGCCCGTCGAGTTGAAGCAACATCCGCAGCAAGGCGCAAATTTAGGCGCGCTCTGCAATTGTTTGCTCATTGAGGTGGCGTAATGAACCAGCAAAAGCAGCCCTTCTTAGTCCAGTCCGCGACTAAATTTTCAAACAAACCAAACATTTTTTCTAGCACACCGCATCGACAAACGCCTTGGCGGTAAATTGGCTACCCTGGTCGGTGTTGACTCTCCGGTTTAGCGTATCGCCGGAATGCTTGTTCCAACACATCCACTGCATGACAGGCTTCCAGCGTAATCGCCACCTTGGCGGCCAGGACTTTACGGCTGGCCCAATCCACGACAGCAGTGAGGTAAGCAAAACCTTTCGCCATCGGAATATAGGTCGTATCCAACGCCCGCACTTGATGATGTTCATACCACGCAACAAGTAAGGATAGATTTCGTGCCTTGGCGTTTTCTTGCTGGTGTTGGGCTTGCAATACACCGCTTCAATGCCCATCCGGTTCATCAAGGTTTTCGCATGTTTACGGCCAATTTCGATGCCTTGTTCCTGTAATTGGTCGCGCAACATGCGGGCGCCCATGAACGGATGCTTCAAGTGCAGTTGATCCAACCGCTTCATGATGTCGAGTTCCCGCACTGAAACCGGTTTGGGCAGGTAGTACACGCTACCTCGACTAATACCCAACAGCTGTGCTTGCTGGCCAATCGACAGCTTGGATTCACGGTCTATCATCGCTTTGCGCTCGCTCAACTGCTTTTTCCAGTCGACGATTTGGTTTTGATGAACTTCAAACTCCTGGGTTAGCTGAGCCAGGGTTTTGTCACCCGCCAAGGCCGCTAATGCAACTTTGGCTTTGAAGCCGGGTGAATGTTTTCTTCTAGGTTTTTTGGACATCTTCTGCTCCGTTTTTGTGTCCTTTCGGACTACTCAAAAGTAGCAGGTCTTTCGCTTAATGGACTGTTCAATTTTTCGGCGCCAGCTCTACCGATTACAATCCCGTCAGGCTGCATTCGACCAATGGCTTTTTAAGTGTAGTGGAATTTGAAACCCAGTTTTATCAATCAGTCGCTCCTTGATCTGTCCGCGTGAATCGTAAACGCCAAGACGAGTTCTTCATCTTTTCGCAGCGTCAACGGCGTCGGCAGGCCGTCTGAGCCGAGTTGCTTGCCGATAATCGGCTCGATACAGACATATTCCGCGTTTTTATCGCTCCATACGCCGAATGCCAGTGCGATAGGCTGCGCCTGCGGGTTGATCTCGCAGGCCATAGAGGCGGCAAACTCCTCGGTGCTCAGTTTGACCCGGTCGCTAGATGCTGCTGCCGGATAAGCCCGCATGCTATCGTGCGGCAGCGAAGCCACGTCGATCCGAGTGCCGGCAATATCCAGAAAACTGTTCGGCGTAATCGAGAAATACGGGTGAAAGCCGGGGCGTACCAGCGCGGTCTCCGACAGGGCGCGGATGGTCGTGGTGACTTTCAACGTCTTGCTGCGTTGTTCGTTGGTTTCTTCCCAATCGGTAACCACCGCGATATCGCCCCAGTCGTTTTCGTTGGATGGCGACAGGGTCTTTTGATGCGGCAGCGTAACGTCGCAAACCGTAGTGCGGTATTCGCCGTGCTTGATGCTGAAGGGCGGCGACAGTTCCTCGAAATTGGGGATGCAAAGATAAACCCCGCCGCGCGAGCCGCCGCCCGGTTTGTCGTGGAGCGGCGCGACAACGTCGATATCGTCCAGTTGCCATTGGATCAGGGTGCCGGTATCGGTAAATTGCATCGGAAAAATGGTCCTTGTTTTTGACGGTAGTTCGGTATTTGCCCGCGGCGATAGGTGAAATATGCTGTCAGCACGCTACCGCCGCGCGAGGTGTGCGTAGCGCATAGCCATTGGCCGGCCGGTTCAAGATCGGGTTATTGTAAACTTCAAGTGCTCAAATGGGGCAATAGAATGCAGAATAATTTACTTCGGCGAATTAAACGCCGATGGCTTTTTCCAGCGTAACCTCAGCTTTTCGGTAGGCGCTCCATGCAGGCGATCGAACTTTTTTCTCTAGCTAGCCGTGCCGGCGATGACCGGAATTGGTCGTTGCAAACCCGGTTGTTACAGAACGGCGTGCCGACCGCTTGCCAGGTCCCCGGCTACCGGCTGCTACATCAATTCCGAACCGAAACTGGCGACTATTTATTGATTTGCGATTGGGATTGCCCGTTCGAGGAAGCCAGCGAATTCGTGTTGCTCAACCGGGAATTGCAGGTTTTGGCCCGGCGCAGCCTGGCCCTTCCTTACGCGTCGTTCGTGTTGGATGGCGTGGAAATCGTTAGCCCGGACGAATTACGCCTGAACTATTATCCGGATCAGCAATGGGCTCTACGTGTCACAGGCCCTATTCAGTGGCTGCCCGGTTTTCTCGGCCGATGCCGGTTTTTGCGCTGGAGCCGGCGACTGCGCCTCCGGCGTTTGGCCTGACTTGAAAAACTCGGCGATCGGCAGCGTGCGGAATACTGGGCTTTTGCCGGCTTTATCCGGCATACTGCGGGCCAACGGCGCGGCGTATCGCTCGCACTTGCCTTATCGGCCCGGAAAAGAGGCTTTTATGGGAATGAACCTGTTGCTGTTCTGCAAAGAAGACATTTGGCGGCTGGATGAGCGGAGCTTGGCTTGGTGGCCGGCGCTTGGCATCCGTTGTCTGAAAATCGCGATGTTGGCGGTGCAAGGCTTTCGCCGCGATTTATGCCAACTGCGGGCCTCGGCGCTGACTTTGTACAGCATCCTGTCCATCGTGCCGGTGATAGCGATGCTGTTCGGCATCGCCAAGGGCTTCGGCTTCGAAAAACTGCTGCAACGGCAATTGTTGGAGCGGGCGCCGCAACAGGACGAGCTGATGTTGCGCTTGATCGGCTTTGCCCAAAACCTGTTGGCCAAGACCCAGGGCGAAGTGGTGGCCGGGATCGGTATCGCGGTTTTGTTTTGGACCGTGGTCAGCCTGATCGCCAATATCGAAGAGTCGTTCAACTACATCTGGAAAATCGACCAGGGCCGCAGTTGGGGCCGCAAATGCAGCGATTATTTGTCGTTGATGCTGTTGGGACCGGTGCTGTTGATGGCTGCCAGCGGGCTGACCGTGTTCCTGCAGACCCAGGTTGGCTGGTTGGCCGGGGCGATACATCTGCCGGCTGTTGGGGTTTGGTTGGTATTGAAAGCCCTGGGACTGTCGCCGTTGCTACTGATGATCGTGTTGTTCACGGTGGTATTCGTGTTCATGCCGAACCACGCCATCGACTACCGTGCCGGGCTGGCTGCCGGCGCCGTGACCGGCATGCTCTACCACGGCTTACAGTGGGCCTATCTTAGCCTGCAAATCGGCGTGTCCAGTTACAACGCGATCTATGGTAGTTTTGCGGCCTTGCCGCTGTTCGTGGTCTGGTTGCAAAGCTGTTGGATGATTGTGTTGTTCGGTTGCGAGATGGCGTTTTATATCCAGAATTACCCGATTCACCGTCACGGCGACCGTTTCGGAAATCTGAGTTTTTCGTTGAAGAAAATCCTGGCGCTGCAAATCACTCATGCCCTGGTCAAACGCTTCGTTAGCCAGGACGCGCCGCCCACGGCCGAGGAGCTGGCGCGGGATTTGATGATTCCGCTGTCGTTGGTGCAGGCGTTGTTGCATAAGCTGATCGCTAGTCGCATCGTCGTCGAATTTTGCCATCCGGAACAAACGGTCTCGGTGTACCAGCCGGCGGTCGATATAAACATTATCAGTATTGGTTACGTGATCGATGCGTTGGAATGTTGCGGGCAAAACCAGTTGCCGGACATCCAGCCGGAACAGGCTTTTGCCGAAGCCATCGACCGTTTCCGCCAGGCGATGGCGGATAGCGCCGGCAACCGCCTGCTGAAAAACATTTGACGCCGAACGCCGCGGTTAACATCGCTCGCCGGCAATGCGTTACAATGCGGCCAGATTCGATGGAGGCGGTACTTGCATGCACGCGACAACTACTGCCGGGTTTAGCCCGGCGCCAATCCTAGCGGCCTCCTGCTCAATTCTGTTCTTCCATTTAAACCTGCGAGCACACCATGCCAGAAAATATTTCGAATAATGCCCTGATCCTTGCCCTGCTGTCCCTGAACGGCGAAATCGCGATCCAGAAAGACTATTTGGAGTCGGACGAGATTCCGGAAGACGAAGTGGCCGAGGAAGAAGAAGTGCTTGACGATCTCGAGCAGGCATTCATGGAATTCGTCGATGTCTATAAAGCCCGCGCCCAGGCCGATAAAAGCTTGCCGAGCCTTGACGAATTATTGGCCGGCGAGGCTTAACCGGCAATGAAGGTGTTGTACGGTATCAAGAACTGCGACACGGTGAAGAAAGCCAGAGCATTGCTGGATTCGCGCCGTATCGAGTACCGTTTTCACGATTACCGGGTGGACGGACTGGAGCCGGCCTTGCTGCAAAAGTTCGTCGATGCGCTGGGAGTCGATGCCGTTCTGAATCAGCGCAGCACCAGTTGGCGCCAACTCGACGACGAGCAAAAACGCGACCTGACCCCCGAAACAGCCGTGCAGTTGATGTTGGCCGTACCGACTTTGATCAAGCGTCCGATCCTGGACGACGGCCGACAACTACTGGTCGGTTTCAATCCAGAGCAATATCCCAGCGCATAATGACAGAAACGCTTTCCCTGCTGGAGCAGCTGATTCGGCGCGAATCGGTGACTCCCAACGACGCCGGTTGCCAAGACTTGCTGGCCGAACGTCTCGGTAAACTCGGCTTCAGCGACGAACGCCTGAGTTTCGCCGATACCCAAAACCTGTGGCTGCGCCGCGGCAGCGAACCGCCGCTATTCGTGTTTTTGGGGCATACTGACGTGGTGCCGACCGGGCCGTTGACGGCCTGGGATTCGCCGCCGTTCGAGCCGACTATCCGCGATGGCAAGCTCTACGGTCGCGGCGCCGCCGACATGAAAGGCGGCATTGCCGCATTCGTCACCGCGGTTGAACGCTTTATCGGCCAATATCCGCAGCACAAGGGCTCGATTGCGATCATGATGACCAGCGACGAAGAGGGCGCTGCGACGCACGGTGTCGTCAAAGTGGTCGAGGTGCTGGAACAGCGCGGTGAAAAAATCGACTGGTGCCTGGTCGGCGAGCCTTCCAGCGACAAGAGCGTCGGCGACGTGATCCGCGTCGGCCGCCGTGGCTCGCTCTGTGCCAAACTCACCGTGTTTGGCATTCAAGGCCATGTGGCATATCCGGAATTGGCGGAAAATCCGATCCATACCTTCGCGCCGGCTTTGAAAGAATTGACCGAAGAAGTCTGGGACCACGGCAACGCGTTTTTTCCGCCCACCCGGCTGCAGGTGTCCAACATCAACGCCGGCACCGGCGCCGAAAATATCATTCCGGGTCAGGTCGAGGTGCAGTTCAACCTGCGGTTTTGCACCGAACTTGACGAAGCGACCATTAAAGCCCGCACCCAGGCCATTCTGGATAAACACGGTTTTAAATACGACTTGCAATGGCGGCTGTCGGGCAATCCGTTTTTGACGGCGCGCGGTGAATTGATCGACGCCACCCATGCCGCGATCGAAACGGTGTGCGGCTTTCAAACTCAGGACGACACTGGCGGCGGCACCTCGGACGGCCGTTTCATCGCCCCCACCGGAGCCCAGGTCATTGAACTGGGGCCGTTGAATGCCAGTATCCATAAAGTCAACGAACATATCGGTTTGGACGACTTGGAAACGTTGAGCCGGATCTATCAGCAGATTCTGGTCAATCTGCTGGCCTAGTTACGCGGCGAACCCTACTGGTTCGTTAAAGTCGATTAGCGCAACCGGCGTCGCTAACGATCCAACCCTAGGCATGTTCCGAAAATCATGTACTCTTAAGTTCCTGACCACTTGCAGGAACGCCAATTTCGCCGAGTGGGTGCCGAACGGGATTCTGCAACCGGCATCGTCGGATTAGCGAAGCACGCCGAAAACCTCCGCCAAATGGCTGTGTGGTCAACGGCGCTAGAAAAGTCTTACAAACCGCCCTGATAGCGGCCGAGAATGTTTGGGGGGACGCCATGAGTTTTAGCTCAGTTGGATACTCGTCTTTGGCGGTTTATCGGCACTATTCGCCGGTGTTGCTTGTGCTAGCGGTATCGGCGGCGTTTTTGTTTTTTGCCTGGCAGGCGCTCGATCGGCATAACCAACAACGGTTGCGAGAATATTTCGAATTCGAATCGGAGCGAATTGCTTTGCACATCAGCGAGCGCATGGCATTGCATGCGTTAACCCTGCGCAGTGCGGCCGGGGTATTTGCCGCCAGCGATGACGTGACTCGCGACGATTGGCGAGCCTTCGTCGAAATACTGGGGCTGGACCAAAACCATCCCGGAGTGCAAGGCGTCGGTTATGCGCAATGGATCCCGGCTGACCAGTTGCAGGGCCATATCACTCAAATTCGGGCCCAGGGTTTTCCGGATTACGCGCTATCGCCGGACACGCCTCGCCCCAACTATACCAGTATCGTCTACCTCGAGCCCTTCTCCGGTCGCAATTTGCGCGCCTTCGGTTTCGACATGTTTTCCGAGCCGGTGCGGCGGACAGCGATGGAACTGGCGCGCGATACCGGCGAGCTGGCTTATTCCGGCAAGGTGACTTTGGTACAGGAAACCAAAGCCGACGCGCAGCCAGGAATGTTGGCTTACTTTCCGGTATACCGCCATGGTCGGATTCCGCAAACGGTGGAGCAACGCCGTGGTGCTTTGCAAGGTTGGGTATATATCCCATATCGGATGAACGATTTGCTCGGCGCAATCCTCGGTAAACAGTTGTCTGCGCTGAGGCTGGAAATTTTCGACGCCGACCGGCTCGATGCCGCCGGTTTACTGTACGACAGCAGCGACATGCTGGATTTTCGCGAACCTATGACTGGCAGCGATGGAATCAGCTTGAACCGGCGCTTGGACTTGGGCGGAAGGCATTGGACCCTGCGTTTTACCGAGCTGGATGGATTTAGCAAAGCCAGCAAGTTGGAACCACCGTTGGCGGAGTTTCTGGCGGCGGCATTTATCAGTTTTTTGCCGGTGTTTTTCAGTGCGGCCTATATCAAGGCGCGGCGCAGCAGTTTGATTGCGTCCCACTTGACCGAATCATTGAAGCAGAGCGAACGTCGCTTTCGCAGTTTGTTCGAAAACTCGCCGGTCGCCTATGCGGCGTTGGATCGGCGCGGTAATTTGCTGGATGCCAACCCGCAGCTATGCGCATTGCTGGATTATCCGCGCGACGAGCTAATAGGGAAAAATGTGCTGGATTTTCTGGCTGAGGATGCCGATAACAGCTCGGATTTCGGGTTGAAGCTGCAAATGTTGAACCACTATGGCGTGTTGGAATGCGAACTGGGATTGCGCAGAAAGTCCGGCGGCACGATCACGGTCATTCTCGACGGCCGTCTGCAAATCGGCAATGCCGGGCAAGCGATGATTCATTGTATTTTGACCAATATCACCGAGCGCAAACGCGCTGAGGATAAATTGCAATTGGCGGCGCGGGTGTTCGCCGATGCCCACGAGGGGATCACGATCACCGACGCCGATGGTACCATCATCGACGCCAATCCGACCTTTTGCGCGATCACCGGTTATCCACGCGACGAGGTAATCGGCCGTAATCACAATATCCTTAAATCGGGTAAACACGACGCCGAATTCTATAAAAACTTGTGGCAGATGTTGCAGACCGGAGGCTGTTGGCAGGGCGAAATATGGAACCGCAAAAAAAACGGCGAATTATACGTGGAATTGCTGACCATCTCGGCGATGCGCAACCAGAAAGGGCAGATTGTGAATTACGTCGGCTTGTTTTCCGATATCACTCAGTCGAAACTGCACCAACAGGCATTGGAAGAAATGGCGCACCACGATCCGTTGACGCATTTGCCGAACCGGACCTTGTTCACCGACCGCTTTCAGCAGGCCATGGCACGCTGTAAGCGCGACAACACTTTGCTAGGTGTGGTCTACATGGATTTGGATGGCTTCAAACAAATTAACGATAATCTGGGTCACGAGGCCGGCGACCAACTGCTGGTAGAAGTTGCTGCGCGGTTGCGGGCCGGTTTGCGCGAGGGAGATACCGTCTGCCGTTTGGGCGGCGACGAGTTTGCGGTTTTGATGTGCGGCGTAGAGTCGAAACAGCAATGTATACAGGCTGTGGAGCGGATTCATCAGAACGTCGCCCGGCCTTACCAAATCGGTGGACGCGAGGTCCAAATCGGCATCAGTAGCGGCGTTACTTTGTATCCGTTCGATCCGAGCAATCCCGATTATTTGCTGCGCCATGCCGACGAGGCGATGTACCTTGCCAAACAGCGCGGCCGGGATCGATTCGAATTCTACCAGCCGAATTGCAGCCGCGAATTGATTTAGCATTCAGTCAGGCAGCGTTTCAACCCGTTCTGAGTTTATGCGGAGGATATTATGAATTGCCACGAAGTTGATTACCGGATCATAGGCCACGACATCCAGATGGTCGAAATCGAATTGGATCCTAACGAAACGGTGGTTGCCGAAGCCGGTGCGATGACCTATCTGGAGCAGGATATCGAGTTCGAAACCAAGATGGGCGACGGTTCCGGCGGTGTGATGGATAAGCTGTTCGGTATCGGCAAGCGCTTGTTGACCGGCGAATCGGTTTTTCTGACCCATTTCAGCAACCGCGGCGGCCAAAAACGGCAAGTGGCGTTTGCCGCGCCGTTTCCAGGCTCCATCATTGCGCTGAATATGGCGGAGTTGGGGCAGGAAGCGATCTGCCAGAAATCGGCATTTTTGGCAGCGGCGTTCGGTACTCAGGTCGACATCGCTTTTAACAAACGGCTGGGCAGCGGCTTTTTCGGCGGCGAAGGTTTCATTCTGCAACGTTTGCGCGGCGACGGAATGGCCTTTATCCATGCCGGGGGTACGGTGGTGCGCAAAGAATTGCGCAACGAAACCTTGCGCCTGGATACCGGTTGCCTGGTCGCCTTCAGCGGCGACATCGATTACAACATCGCCTTGAGCGGCGGCCTGAAAAGCATGCTGTTCGGTGGTGAGGGTCTGTTTCTGGCAACGTTGAAAGGCACGGGGTCGGTTTGGATCCAAAGCATGCCGTTCTCGCGTCTGGCGGAACGGGTGTTGAGCCAGTATCGACCGCTCGGTCAGGATAGCCAATAACGCCGGTTAGAGCAGGCCGTGTTCGGCGAACGAGAACGGCGGACCGTCGCCGACGATGAAATGGTCCAACACCCGGATATCGAACAAGCCCAAGGCTTGTTTCAGTTTGTCGGTAATCTGCCGGTCGGCCTGGCTGGGTTCGTTGATTCCCGACGGGTGGTTGTGGGCGAAAATCACCGCTGCGGCATGGTGGAATAGCGCCCGCTTAGCGACCTCGCGCGGATAGACGCTGGCGCCGTCTATCGTGCCGCGGAACAATTCCTCCCATTGGATCACTCGGTGCTGGTTATCGAGAAACAGGCAAGCGAAAATTTCGTAACTGTGGCCGCGTAGTTGCGCGCTCAGGTAGGCGCGGGTGATATCGGGGCTGGTCAGCGCGTTGCCGCGTTGCAGAATTTCGGCGAAATGGCGGCGGGCCATTTCCAGCACCGCCTGCAGTTGCGCATATTTGGCGTCGCCCAGGCCGTGACTCTGGCAAAACCGCTCCTGGTCCGCGCCGAGTAACGCACGCAGCGAGCCGTATTCGCTCAGCAGTTCCCGCGCCATGTCCACCGCCGATTTTCCGGCCGTCCCGGTGCGCAGAAAGATCGCCAAAAGTTCGGCGTCGGTCAATGCGCCGGCGCCGCGCTGCAGCAGTTTTTCGCGCGGGCGTTCGTCGGCAGGCCAATTTTTAATGCTCATCAACTCGTTCCGGCCGTTAAGAAACGGTTTTAAGCATAGAAGAATCGGACCGACTTTGCCATAATTCCATAATTAGCCATTTTGGGGCGTGTTATTAACAAGCGAATTTTACTGGGAGTTTGCGGCGGTATCGCGGCTTATAAAGCGGCGGAATTGCTACGCCTGCTGCGCAAGCAAGGCTGCGAGGTCAGGGTGGTGATGACCGCCGCCGCCGCCCGGTTCGTGGCGCCGCTGACTTTCCAGGCCCTGAGCGGACACGGCGTGCACAGCGAACTGCTCGACCCGGAGCAGGAACAGGCGATGAGCCATATCCATCTGGCGCGCTGGGCAGATATGCTATTGATCGCGCCGGCGACCGCCGACGTACTGGCGAAAATGGCGAACGGATTGGCCGACGATTTGTTGTCGACTTTGTATCTGGCCGCCGAATGTCCGGTTTACGTGGCGCCGGCCATGAACCAGGCGATGTGGAACAAATCGGTTACGCAGGACAATATTGCCCGTTTGCAGCAACACGGGGTGGAACTGATCGGGCCGGCGGCCGGCGAGCAGGCTTGCGGCGAACAGGGGTTCGGACGCATGGCCGAGCCGGCCGATATCGTCCAGAGCGTATTGGCCGCGTCAGCAGGCAGTTACCTTGCCGGCCTGAAACTGGTGGTCAGCGCCGGTCCGACCCGCGAGCCGCTGGATCCGGTGCGATTTATCAGTAACCGCAGTTCCGGCAAGATGGGCTATGCGTTAGCTCGGGCTGCGGTCGCCGCCGGCGCCGATGTGACTTTGGTCAGCGGTCCGGTGCATCTGCCGGTTCCGGCCGGCGCCGAGGTGATAAAAGTCGAAACCGCATTGCAGATGCACGCCGCCGTGCTGAACGCTTGCCGTAGCGCCGACGTGTATATCGGTGCCGCCGCGGTTGCGGACTATCGGGCCAAGCAGGTCGCCGAGCACAAGCTGAAAAAAGGCGAAACCGGCGCAGGGATGATTCAGTTGGAAAAGAATCCGGATATCGTCGCCGAGGTTGCCGCATTGCATCCTAAGCCCTGGGTCGTCGGTTTTGCCGCCGAAACCGACGACCTTGAGAACTACGCGCTGGGCAAACTGCGCAGTAAAAATCTGGACATGATTGCCGCTAACTGGGTGGGCCGGGCCGAAGGAGGCTTCGATTCGGAACGCAACGCCTTGCAGGTGTTCTGGCGGGATGGCCGAAAAACGCTGGAGATGGCCGACAAAACCAGTCTGGCGGTTCAGTTATTGCAATTGATTGCCGAGAGAATGCATGAAAAAAATCCAATTAAAAATCCTTGACCCGCGCTTGGGCGAGCAGATCGCTTTACCGGCTTACGCCACGCCGGGTTCGGCCGGGCTGGATTTGCGCGCCTGCCTGGAACAGGCGATGACGCTGCAGCCCGGCCAGACTGCGCTGATTCCGACCGGTCTGGCGATTCATATCGACGATCCGCATTTGGCCGCAGTACTGTTGCCGCGTTCCGGTTTAGGCCATAAACACGGTATCGTGCTAGGTAATCTGGTCGGATTGATCGATTCGGATTATCAGGGGCAAGTGTTCGTGTCTTGTTGGAATCGCGGCATCGAGCCCTTCACCGTTGAAGTCGGCGAACGTATCGCGCAAATGGTGTTCGTGCCGGTCGCGCAAGTGGAATTCGAATGCGTTGCCGAGTTCGATGCCAGCCATCGCGGCAGCGGCGGGTTCGGGCACAGCGGCCGGCATTGATCGAGGCAATCCATGGGGCGCATTTTCAGTATCATCGCCGGCGTTGCCGTTTTTATGGTCTTATTGGCCGGCGGAGGCGCGTATTGGTTTTCGGCGGCGAAAGTCGCCGACACTCAGCAAGCCAGCGTCACTGCCGTGGCGAATGGCATGGCCGTCAGTTTGTCTAGCCAAATCGACACGTTGCAACACGTGGTAGACGGTTTGGCGCAAGCGCCGGACGTGGTCGCCGCATTGAGCCCGGAGAATCTGGATGCCGCGGCGCGTAACGCGGTGGCGGCGAGATTGCAGCTGGTGATTCCGAATGCGCTGAAAGTGCGCTTGTTGCCGGCCAACGTCAGCGAGCCCGATTTGGCCCAGGCGCCGAATATGGGGTTTGCCGATCTGGAAATGGTCAGAGCCACGCTTGCCGCCAATCAGAAGCCGTCGGTACAAGGCGAGGGCGAACACCGGCACTTGGCAATCACCAGTCTGGTCAGCAAAAATCAGCAGCCGATCGGCGTCATTCTGGTCAGCTTGAAGCCGGATGTTTTGCAATTGTTGATAGGCAAGACCAATTTCAACGGCGGTTTCGTTGAAGTCCGCCAAGAGACCGCCGTGTTGGCCAGCGCCGGCAATCCGGCTGCCAAACTAGACGATCCGCAATCCATGCCGTTGATCAACAGCCGCTGGCAACTGGATTTGTGGATAGGCGAGGCCACCGAACTGGCCGACGTGGTGCTGTTTCTCTGCATCATTCTGATTCCGGCGCTGTTGGTAAGTCTGGCGTTTTTTATCGGTTACCGAAAATTGGCCGACTACTTGCGGCACGACCAGAGCAGTATCTTGAAAGCGGCCAAGGATATGATGACCGGCAAAAGCGCCGGCCATTACCCGGTGCAATTGGATGAAATGCGGCCCATCGTCTCGACCATGGCCCAATTCAAGCGCACCCTGGAGCACGACAAGCAACCCGAGAAAGCGATCGAAGTCGACGAAGGTTTCGATTTTTTCGAGGAGTCGTTCGATATGGATTTTGTCGAGCCTTCTCAGGCTGCTGCCGCACCGGCCCAGTATGCCAGCGTTCCGGTGGCGTTGGCTTCGGCGCCGGTTAATTTACCGGCAGCGGAGCCAACGCCGGCCGTAGCCGCCGCCAAGCCGGCGCTCAAGGCCGTCGATATTTTCAAGGCCTACGACATTCGCGGCGTAGTCGGGCGTGAGTTGACGCCGGAAACCGTGCGGGCGATCGGTGTGTTGTTCGCAAACGAGGCCCGGCAACAGCAGGTCGGCACCGTGGTGTTGGGGCGCGACGGCCGGCTATCCAGCCCCGAGTTGGCGGATGCGTTGGCCCAGGGCCTGACTGCCGGCGGTTGCGATGTCTTGGATATCGGTCTGGTGCCCACGCCGCTGCTGTATTTCGTTGCCCACCACAGCGAAGGGCGGAGCGGGGTCATGGTTACCGGCAGCCATAACCCGAAACAATACAACGGCATCAAACTGGTTTTGAACGGCGAGACGCTGTCCGGCGAAAAATTGCAGCAATTGAAAAAGCGTCTGGAAGCGGGTGATTACAGTCAGGCAGAGCCGGGTTCGATTCAACGCAACAGTCTGTTCAGCAACGAATATATCGGCATGATTACGGAAGACCTGCATTTAGTGCGGCCGATGAAAGTGGTGGTCGATTGCGGCAATGGTGCGGCCGGACGGTTGGCGCCGATGTTGTTGAAAACTCTGGGTTGCGAAGTGGTCGAGCTGTTTTGCGAAATCGACGGCAACTTCCCCAACCACCACCCTGATCCGAGCCAACCGGAAAATCTGGCCGATTTGGTTTCGGCCGTCAAACACTACGCCGCCGATATCGGTCTGGCTTTCGACGGCGACGGCGACCGTTTGGGTGTGGTCGATTCGACCGGCAAAATCATCTGGCCGGACCGGCAGATGATGTTATTCGCCCGCGATGTGCTTACGCATAAACCGGGTTCGGAGATCATTTACGACGTTAAATGTTCGCGGCATTTGCACGACCAGATCGTCAAGCGTGGCGGCCGGCCGCTGATGTGGAAAAGCGGGCATTCGCTGATGAAAGCCAAGGTGAAAGAAACCTCGGCGGCGCTGGCCGGCGAAATGAGCGGGCACATCTTTTTCAACGACCGCTGGTTCGGTTTCGACGACGCGCTTTATGCCGGCGCGCGTTTGATCGAAATTCTGTCCAACGACATGCGCGGCAGCGGCGACGTGTTTGCCGATCTGCCGGACAGCATCAATACGCCGGAACTGCACGTTGCAGTTGCGGAAGGGGAGGGGCCCGCTTTCATGGAGCGCTTGTCGGCACTGGCCGAGTTTAAGGACGGCAAGATTAACAATATCGACGGCATGCGCGTCGAATTTGCCGACGGTTGGGGCTTGGTCCGGGCGTCCAATACCACGCCGGTACTGACCGTACGTTTCGAAGCGGATACCCAGGAAGCCATGCAGCGGATCCAGGCCCGCTTCAGGCAATTACTGCTGCAAATCAATCCCGAACTTCATTTGCCATTTTAATTTAGCGAGACAATGAAAGAAAAAACCGCACATCAGATTGCCCACGTTCTCATCGAAGCCCTGCCTTATATTCAGAAATTCAAGGGCAGGACGGTCGTGATCAAGTTCGGCGGCAACGCCATGGTCGACGACGCGTTGAAGCACAGCTTCGCCCGCGACATCGTGTTGATGAAGTTGGTGGGGATCAACCCTATCGTAGTGCACGGCGGCGGCCCGCAGATCGGTAATTTGTTGGGAAGATTGGGCAAGACCTCCGAATTCGTCGACGGCATGCGCGTCACCGACAGCGAGACCATGGATGTCGTCGAAATGGTATTGGGCGGTTTGGTCAACAAAGAGATCGTCAATTTGATCAACGTTCACGGTGGCAAGGCGGTGGGTTTGACCGGTAAGGACGGAAATTTCATCCACGCCCGCAAAATCAACATCACCAAAGCAGGGGCGTCGCTGGACGATGCGCCGGAAATCATCGATCTGGGGCATGTCGGCGAGGTCAGCAGCATCGATCCGGCGGTGGTGGAAATGCTGGGCAACAGCGATTTTATTCCGGTGATTGCGCCTATCGGTGTCGGCAAGGACGGTCATTCCTACAATATCAACGCCGATCTGGTGGCGGGCAAGGTCGCCGAGGTGTTGAAAGCCGAAAAACTGATGCTGCTGACCAATACGCCGGGCATTTTGGATAAACAAGGCAATTTGCTGACCGGATTGACCTTGACCGATATCGATAACTTAATCGCCGACGGTACGATATCGGGCGGCATGATTCCGAAGACCCGCTGCGCGACCGATGCCTTGAAAGGCGGCGTCACCAGCGTTCATATCATCGACGGCCGGGTCGACCATGCCGTGTTACTGGAATTGTTTACCGACCAAGGCGTCGGTACCTTACTGTTGCGCCGCTAACTGAGATTGGATATACGGGGCGAACGCTTCGCGAATGGCTTGGGCCTTGGCGCTGGCGCACAGCTCGACCCCAAGGCTGGATTGGCGGCAGCGAATGTCGAGAAAGATTTGGCGGACGTTGTTGTTTTCCAGCAGCGACGCCGATAGGCTCAAGTCGGTATCGGTCTGCGGCGCGGCGCGCATGATCAGCTTTTCGCTTTCCACGTCTTGACCGGTGGTGGAGTTGCTGGCGACGAATCCGCCGGCGATTTTCCAGGCTTTTTCGCATTGATCGGCATCTTCGCAGACGAACAGGCCTAATTCGTTACTAGCGTTGCTGGCGGCTAACGAGGATTTATCGGTTTTCCCGGTTCTTTGGGTTTGGGTCAAAAACTGAAAACGGGCGATATCGGCTTTGAATTCTTTTTCGCTGTTCTGCCGTTCCGCCTGGTGGCGTTGCAGATCTTGTTTGGCAAATTCGATTTGCTGTTTGCTGGCGGCGATGTCCTTGAGTAATTTATCGGGCAATTTGCTGCCGCTGCGTTCCAGATTGGCCGCTTGCTGTTGCTGTTGGCGGAGTTGGGATTCCAGCAATTCGATATTGCCCTCGATTACCTTGCGTGCGGCGTCGAGCGCCGCGGTTTTGTTGGCGATCGCTTTCTGCAAATCTTCGATGTTGCGAAAGGTACTCAACAAGACTTTATCGTTGGCCGCTTGCTTGGCGATGATCTTTTCCTGTTCCTTGCGCAGTTCGTCCAGCCGCTTTTGCTGGGCGATTTGTTCGGCAGATTTGGCTTTTTCCACGACATCCGTGACTCTGGCCTTCTCGTTCAAGGTCTCCCGTTTGTGCTGGACCTGGTCGGGCGGCACTTGGTCGGAAAAATAGACGTTACCGTTATCGTCGACCCAGCGGTACATTTTTTTGGCAAAAGCCGGACCGGTAGCCAGCATCGGCATCGCCAGCGCGAGCGCCAGTAGGGTGCGTTTGGCGGAGTTGTTCGGTGTGACCATGTCCCGGCTACCCGATTAACCCAGGATCGTAGCCAGCTGATGTAGCGGCGGCAACACCATCATTTTCGCCAGTTGCAACAGCACCAGTGCCGCCAACGGCGACAGGTCGATGCCGCCCAAGTCGGGCAAGACTCTGCGGCAGACGTTCAACAACGGTTCGGTCAGGCTATACAGAATCGACGAGGCGCTGCCGTAATTGCCGGGAGCGAACCAGCTCAGGATCGCGGCGGCGAAAATCGCATAGACGAAAATGTCCAGCAGCATTTTTATCAGATCGGTAAACGATAGCAGCAGCAGAGCGACCACACTGATCGACAGGCCTTTCAGCGCCAGAATCGAAAAATTGGCAACCATCTGCAGTACCAGGGCCAGCACCAGCGAGGAACTGTCGATGCGGCCGATTGCCGGGATGAAGCGGCGCATGATCCGTAGCGGCGGATGGGTGATCTTGACCAGAAACTGCGAAATCGGATTGTAAAAATCGGCTTGGGTCCATTGCAGCAAAAAACGTAGGGCAACCGCCAGAATATACAGCGAGAACAGCGTGTCGATCAGAAACACCAAGGGGTCGGTCATGTAGTTGCTGCCCATCAGTCGGCTCCGAGTTGTTTTGACATTTCAATCGAGCGGTCCCTAGCGGCGTGCAGGGCTTTCGATACCAAATCTACGAAGCCGTGTTGCAGAAACGTTTCGACGGCTTGCTGAGTTGTGCCGCCCGGCGATGTTACCCGCGCCCGCAGTTGCGCCGGAGATTCGGCGGATTCCAAGGCAATTTTCGCCGCGCCCAGCGCGGTTTGTTGAATCAATAAGCGCGCCGAATGTTCGTCCAGGCCCAATTCCAAAGCGGCCTGCTCCATCGCTTCCATCAGCAGAAAAAAATAGGCCGGGCCGCTGCCGGAGACGGCAGTAACGGCGTCGAGTTTGGCCTCATCGTCGAACCATAACGTCAAGCCGACGGCGCGCAGGATGTTCTCGGCCAGGTCTTTCTGTTCCTCATTGACTTGCGGATTGGCGTGCAATGCTGTGGCACCGGTTTGCACCAAGGCAGGAGTGTTGGGCATGCAGCGCACGATAGCGGTGTTGGCGCCCAGCCACAGCGCCAAGCTTTGTTGGCCGATGCCGGCGGCGATCGACACTAGCAGAATGTTCTTTTGTTTCAGTTGCGGTGCGATTTGCAAGCAGACGTCTCGTAAAATCTGCGGTTTTACCGCCAGAACCACTACGTCGGCTTCGTTGACGATCTCAGCGTTATCGGCGGAAATATTGACGTGCAATTGATCGGCGTGTGACTGCAACGTTTCGGGAACGGCATCGGATACCCAAATTTGCTGAGGCGAGTGGCCGCTGGCTATCAGGCCGCGCATCAAGCTGGTTGCCATATTGCCGCCGCCGATAAAACCGATTGTTTTTGTGTTCATAGCTTACTGAAAAATAAATTGTATCGTGATGGAAACCGCTGTTGGCAGCGCATTCTACATGACAATGGTGGCGGCGCATTAAATCTCAAGCCGTAGCCGATTCCCGGAATCCGATATGCCGCGGGCGGAAACCGGATAGCAGCAGCGCGCTGCCGTAAACGATTATCGCCAAGCCGATTGTCGCCGCCAAATTCAGGCCGCGCTGGGCGGCGTTCCAATTCAGCCATAAGCCGGCATCGACAAAATAGTACAAAAATGCCGACATGGCTGCGTTGGCCGCCACAATCCGTCCAATATAACCATACCAACCGGCGCAAGGTTGGTAAATGCGTGTCGCGACCAGGTTGCGTAACAACAGCAGTGCGTTGAGATAGGCGGATAAGGTGGTCGCCAAGGCGACTCCGGCATGAGCCAAAGGCCAGACCAAAATCAGGTTGAAGGCCACATTGGCAATCATCGAATACCCGCCGAATCGTGTCGGTGTCTGGGTGTCGTGGCGGGAGGTAAAGCCGGGTGCCAGCACTTTGATTAGCATAAAAGCCAACAAGCCCAGCGAATATGCGATCAGGCTGCGGCCCGCCATCTTGACGTCGCCGCCGTCGAATTCGTTATATTGGAATAATGTGGACAATAACGGTTCGGCCAGTAAGGCCAAGCCTAACGTGGCCGGCATGCCGATTAGCAGTGTCAGTTTCAAGCCCCAATCCAACGCCTTGGAAAATCCAAGCTGGTCCGACGAGGCATGATGCGCCGACAGATGCGGCAAAATCACGGTCGCTACGGCAATGCCGAGGATGCCCAGCGGGAATTCGACCAGGCGGTCCGAGTAATAGAGCCAGGATACGCTGCCCGGAGCCAGAAACGAGGCCACCAAGGTGCCGAACAGCAGGTTGACCTGCACGACCGAGACTCCGAAAATCGCCGACGGCATTCGGATCAGCATGCGTCTTACGTCCGGGTCGCGGTAGGCCCAGCGCGGTCGCGGTAGCAAGCCGATGCGCAACAACGGCGGAATTTGAAATGCCAACTGTATTGCTCCGGCCGCGAATACGCCCCAGGCCAGCGCGACAATCGGTTCGTCCATCAGCGGCGCCAGCCAGATCGCGGCAGCGATCATCGCGAGGTTGAGTACTACCGGCGTCAAAGCCGGAACCGCAAAACGGCCTTGAGCATTCAATATTGCGCCGGCAAAAGCGACCAGCGTGACGAAAAACAGGTAGGGGAATGTGATGCGTAGCATTTGCACCGCCAACTCGTACTGGCTGCCTTCCCACAAAAATCCCGGCGCAAACAACATGATCAACAACGGTGCCGCAGCGACTCCGGCTAGTGCGGCCAGAACCAGCAAAGCTGCCAAGGTGCCCGAGCTACGGCTGATAAACAGGCGTAAAGCTTCCCGGCTGCCTTTTTGGTTATAATCGGCCAGCAGCGGCACGAAGGCTTGGGCGAAAGCGCCTTCGGCAAATAAGCGGCGCAAAAAATTGGGAATGCGGAATGCTACGAAGAAGGCGTCGGTTGCGGCATTGACGCCGAAAATATTGGCGAACAGCATGTCTCTGGCGAAGCCCATCAACCGCGAAATCAAGGTCATACTGCCGACGATGGCGGTTGATTTGAAAAGCTGTTTACTCACGAATCTTCCCGTCTATTCAGACAGAGCTAAAAATTTGACAATCATAGCATTCAAAAAGATAATACGCGGTTCCAAATTCACTGAAACAAATTGATAGACTATGGCTAATTCACCACAAGCTAGAAAAAGAGCGCGTCAGGCAGAGAAAAGCCGTATTCGCAATGCCGGACAGCGCAGCAACTTACGCACTTTCATCAAAAAAGTGATCGCCGCTGTTAGAGCAGGCGATAAAGAGCAAGCGCAAGCCGCATTTAAAGTGGCAGTCCCCGTTATCGATTCAGCCGTCAATAAAGGCTTGATCCACAAAAATAAAGCCGCTCGCAGCAAAAGCAGACTAAACAGCAGACTGCGCGCCATGGCTTAAATTCGATCAGTTGCCGATCGATTCCGAAAGCCCGGATGTTTTTCATCCGGGCTTTTTTGTGCCTGGGTGTTTTTTGGACTACCGGGCACTGCGGTTTTACCTGTCGCGTCCGTTCGATTGCGCGGCTCAGTTAAAGTAACTCCAGGGATATTCCGGCCGCAGAATCGGCTTGAAACCGGCCGGTACCGGAAATGGGGCGCTGACGAATTCGTAGACGCCGACCAACTCTCGGCTCACGATCATGCCTAAGCCCATCGCCAATCCTATAGGCAATCCCGCGGCGCCCTTGGCGTTCGTTTCTTTGACGATATTGCCGGGGAGCTCAAGGAAGCCGCAAGTCATCCCCGCCAATCCGCGGCCGAACTTTTGCGCCGCAGTATCGGCATTGGCATTCTGGCCGGTCATGCTAGCCAACGCCAGCGCTGTCGAAATCAATATTTTGTGAAATGTTTGCAAGTTTCCCCCCTCAAAAAAATTAAGTGTGACCGATTTGCTACCCCGTGGTGTGGCGCTGCTCGGAACAACAGATGTTGATAACTCTACTGCGAACAGACAGCCTGTTTGTTTCGGCTAGGGCAGACTTTTTGTCGGCCGCGTTTGCGCCCAATAAACAAGCTGCTAATCTGTTACAGCTTAAGAATATCAGTAAAAGGTAATCGCCATGAATAACCATGATCAAGCCAAGCTGCGCTGGGGAATACTCGGGGCCGCGCGCATCAACGAGCGTCTGCTGCCCGCTATAGTCGAAGCTCAAAATTCCGAATTGGTGGGGATAGCCAGTCGGCGGCCGGGAGCTGCCGCGCAGACCCTGAAGCAATACGCCCCCTGTTATCCCAATGTCCAAAGTTACGACAACCTGGACAGCTTGCTTAATGACGAAGACGTGCAAGCCATTTATTTGCCGATGGCCAACCACGAGCATGCTGAGTGGACGTTGCGAGCCATCGAGCACCGCAAACACGTACTCTGCGAAAAACCGATGGCTTTGACCGTGGCTGACATTGATGCCATCGAAACCGCCGCCCGCCGCTACCGGGTGACGGTCATGGAAGGGTTTATGTACCGTTTCCATCCGCAGCATGCCCGGGTATTGGAATTGATCCGCTCTGGATTGATCGGCGAGGTGCGGTCGGTACGGGCTAGCTATTCGTTCATGATGCGGCCGGCGCGGATGTACCGGCTGGCGGAGGATGTTTCGCGCGGCGGCGGCGCCATGTGGGATATCGGTTGTTATGCGATCCATTCGTTGCGGATGTTTTTTCAGCAGGCGCCGCGCACGGTTGCCGCCTTATCGAAGTATGTCGAGAGCGGTGCCGACATCACCACCAGCGGGGTGCTGGATTTCGGCGACGGCAAATTCGGCCATTTCGATTTCAGTTTCGAGCGGGCGCGACGTTGCGAATACGAAATCATCGGCACCCAGGGCGGTATCAAGTGCCACGTAGTCTGGCAATTGCCGGGCGATATCCCGATCATTTCCTGGTGGACCGAGGATGGCCGCTTTGCCGAAGAACGGATGCCGGCGGCCAACCATTTCCGTTTGGAGATCGAGCACTTCAGCGATTGCGCGCTAAACGGCAAGCAGCCGCAATTGTCATTCGACGACGCCCGCGACAATTGCCGGACGATTGTCGCCGCGTTGCAATCGGCCGCAGAAGGGCGGACGGTAAAAATTTAGCTGAACGCGCGCCGGCCCGGACTTGAATCCGGGCCGG
>NZ_JANIBM010000054.1 GCF_024505045.1 Methylomonas aurea
AATGCTCAGTTCCCGCCTTATTTGCCAAGAACTCTATTTGATTACGCATTGTTCGTTTATTTTTCTCCGAATCAACACGAAGACTTCGCGGGCAACGAAAAACGTTGTATACAATGAGTTATTTCGAAATCATCCCCATAACGAATCGGGTAGCGAGTCATGTCGCTGAGACACTGCGGCGCCTATCTAAAAAATTCGGCTATTTCCAACAAAAGAATATATTGTTAACAAATAGCTGCCTAATTTTGTTGCTGCTGGGCTCCGATTCCTATATCTAGTTAATAAGTCGAATCACATCACGATATAAGGGCTTTAATCTGGACACAAGGCGCTGTTTCGTCTTGCAACTTTGGCAAAGTACCAATCAAACGTTATTTACTTTTGTATATATCGTTATACACTAAGCCAATCATCGGATACTACGGAGACAGACATGCTATTCACTGAAAATGGGCGGATATTGGCGCTAGTGGCTTTCCTCGTTACCAGCCGGATCGCTGATGCGGAAACGGCTTTAGTCGCGGTGGCCGCCAACTTTACCAAGCCGATGGCCGAAATTGCCGAGGCATTCGAAAAATCCACTGGACACACAGCGAAACTGTCTTATGGTTCGTCGGGTAAGTTCGTCGCCCAGTTCGAAAACGGTGCGCCGTTCGAAGTGTTCTTATCGGCGGACGATACAAGTCCGGCAAAACTGGAAGAATCCGGGCTGGGAGTGACTGGCAGCCGGTTTACTTATGCGATCGGCAAATTGGTGTTGTGGTCGGCTAGCCCGAATCTTGTCGATTCGCAGGGACAGGCGTTGAATTCCGGCAATTTCAAACACATCGCACTGGCAGATCCCAAACTGGCTCCCTATGGCATGGCGGCAGTCGACACCTTAAAAAATCTCGGGCTGTTGGAAAAACTGACACCTTTATTCGTTCAAGGCGAAAACATCGCCCAAACGCTCCAGTTCGTTAATAGCGGCAATGCCGAATTGGGATTCGTTGCCCTTTCCCAGGTGATAGAAAACGGCAAGATCGGTTCCGGTTCGGGCTGGATCGTTCCGGCAACCCTTTATCGACCGATCTTGCAAGATGCGGTGTTGCTGAAGACCGGTGCCGAAAACCCTGCCGCCAAAGCGTTGCTGGAGTTTCTGAAAACTCCACCGGCGTTGGCGATCATCGAAAAGTATGGCTATGCCCTGCCCTAAACCTAGCATGACGTTTGCCTCCTTCCCCCTGTATCAACATCAATGAGGATGTCTTATGAAAACCAGCGCACGTAACCAATTTGTCGGCAAAGTGAAACGAGTGTTGATCGGTGCAGTCAACGCGGAAATCTACTTGGGCTTGAACGGCGGAGCAACCCTGGTTGCGTCGATCACCAAAGAGTCGGTGGCGACGCTCGGAATCGAAGTTGGCGTAGAAGCCATCGCTTTGGTTAAAGCCCCGCAGATCATCGTCGTCACCGATTTCGGCGGATATAAAGTTTCCGCGCGTAACCAGCTCGGCGGAACCGTGGTGGCCGTCAAACCCGGCGCGGTAAATTCCGAAATCGACATCGAACTCGGCGGTGGAGATATAGTCGCGGCGACGGTAACTAACGATAGCGTCGCTACGTTAGGGCTAACTATAGGCCAGCCGGCCACAGCGATATTCAAGGCCGGCTCCGTTATTCTCGCGGTGCGAAGTTGATTGAGTTTCGGCACTACCAATGCATCATCAGCCATGGCGACGGTTAATTTAACATCAGCCCCTCTGCGGTCGAGCCTTTAACGCTTTCCCGTGAATCAACGCACAAGCGGCGAACTCGGCCTATCCGGCCAACGCCGTTATTACCGGTCCGATTGCCTAGAACGGAGCGGCTCGCTGCCGGCTATCGGTTACAATCGACGGTTTTTAGCGGCAAACGGCATAGATATGAGGCAGGCTTTTCGATCGCCATGGTGGCTGCCGGTGTTATCCGGCATTTTCATCGGTACCAGCTACATCCCCTTCCCGCCTTGGGCCTCGTTGTTCTGTTTCGTCCCGCTGTGGCAATTCTGGCAAAGCCAGGACAGGCTGCGGCCGGTGCTGCTAAGCGGGATATTGACCAGCTTTATCTATACGATGATTGGCTTCAACTGGGTGACCTACACCCTGCACGAATTCGCCAACGTCAATTGGCTGGTTGCCGCTATCGGTATGCTGATTTTCGCGGCATTCGGCCACTTGTTCGTGCCGATCGCCGGCTTGGTTTGGTTCTACGCTCGCCGCGTCCTGAGCGCCGACAGAGGGATATCGTTTGCTTTGATGGCGATTTTGACAGCCTTGGCCGAACTGTACGTCCCGATGCTGTTTAAATGGAATTTCGGGTATAGCTGGTACGGCGCCGGCTTGCCGCTCTACCAATGGGCGGAAATCGTCGGTTTCGCCGGTTTGAGCATGCTGACCGTACTCGCCAATTTGGCCGTGCTGTATGCCTGGCAGCAGCGCGGGCAACGCGCGGGCAAAACCGCAGCCGTCGCGATCGTGCTCGGCTTTGCCGGGCTGAACGCCGGCGGACTATGGCTGAAAAACTGGTTGCCGGCCGCCGACGATGCGTTGGACGTGCTGCTGGTGCAAGCCAACATCGGCAACCTGCAAAAACAGTCCATGGAACACGGCAAAGGCTATCGCGCGGAAATTTTGACCCAATATTTTCAGGCCACTGATGCCGGTTTGGCCGACAACCCGGACGTCGATTTCGTGATGTGGTCGGAAACCGCCTTCCCTGCCCTATTGGGCGGCGAATACAACCAATCGCAGTACGCCGATCTGTTACAAAGGTTTGTGCGCAACCGGCAATTGGCCTTATTGACCGGCGCTTACGCAAAAGACGAACGTAATGCGATCACCAATTCCTTGTTTGTCATCGACGAAACCGGCAAGGTCACCGAGCCGCATTACAGCAAAACCATCTTATTGGCCCTGGGCGAATACATTCCGTTCGCAGACGTCTTTCCTTGGCTGAAAACCGCATTGCCTATGGTCAGCCAATTCGGACGCGGGCCGGGACCGACCTTGTTGCTGCGCTTGAACGGTTTCGATATGGGGCCGCAAGTCTGTTACGAAAGCCTATTCCCGGAATTTTCCAAAGGGCTGGCCGATCTGGGGGCGCAATTCATCGTTAATGTCACCAACGATTCCTGGTACGGTAGCTGGCAAGAGCCTTACCAACATTTATATATGACGCTGGCTCGCGGCGTGGAATTCAGGCGGCCGGTGCTGCGCGCCACCAACACCGGCATATCCACGGTATCGTTAGCCGACGGTACGGTGTTGCCGCTTTCGCCACTCGATACGAGCTGGGCCGGCAGCTATCATGTGCCGTTCTCGAAACAACCGGCCAGCACGTTTTACCAACGCCATTTCCATCTGATGCCGGGCCTGTTATGGAGCGGACTGGTTCTGTTAGTAATAGCCGGCTTGCGCGCCGGAGTTACAAAGCCCGGCGCAACTGTCACCTAAAACAATAACCGGCAGGCAAAAAAAATCCGGCTGTAAGCCGGATTTGAGAGGAGGAAGTTATTGCACTGAACATCTCTGCAATAACGCACATATTATCAGCAACCCCTTATATTAGGAATGCGGCATATTGTCACGCGACAAGTTGCCACATTGTCCGAAAGTACAGCCCCAGCCTATTGGCCGAAATAATCCAGCAGAAAATTGATGAACGTGGTCAACTTGGCCGGGTAGAACCGACGCTGTAGGTAGGTGGCGTAGATAGCCAATGCCGGTCGCCGGTATTCCCGCAGAATTTCGACCAACTCGCCGTTTTGCAAATGCGGCGCAACCGACAAGCGCGGCGCCTGAACGATACCCATCCCCATGGCTGCCGCCTGACACAACGCCCGGCCGTTGTTGGAAGCCAGCATCCAATCGGATTTGATCCGTTTCAACTCGCCGTTGACGTTGAACAACCAATAATCGCCGTGCGGAGTATCGACGTAATGCAAGCACTGGTGGCCGCTCAGTTCGTCTATGGTTTGCGGACAGCCTTTTTCGGCAAGATAGCTGGGCGAGGCATAGGTACCCAGTTCGGTTTCGGCGATCTTCCGCGCCACCACTCCCGGGTCCAGGGTGTCGGTGACGAGTAACGAAATATCGAAGCTGCCGACCCGCAAATTGGGCGGCTTGTTATCCAAGGACATCAGGATTTTGACTTCCGGATATTTTTTTAAGTAGGCTTCGATGGCCGGCACCATGTACATGCCGCCGAAATCGATAGGCGCACTGATTTTAATGGTGCCTTTTACCCGCTCCCCCAACTGGGCCGTCGACGACTCCAGATCGGCCAAATCCTCCAACAACTGTTTGCTGCGGTGGTAATAGGCTTCTCCGGCGCTGGTCAAACTCATGCTGCGGGTTGTTCGGTGCAATAGCACCACGCCCAACGAGGCTTCTAATTGGGCAATGTATTTGCTGACCATCATCGTCGACAGCTTCAGTTCTTTGGCAACCGCGGAAAACGTCCCCAATTCGACGATACGGCAGAACACCCGCATATTATTGAACTTATCCATCGCCCTGTTATTTTATAAACTTGAAGTTTATATTTTATAAACTTTTCAGCGTCTTTAAACCATTTTCCGGCTTCGTTAAAATTTGCAGTGGAGATAGTTGTTACACCGTCTGGTTCAGCAGTTTCGGCCAGACGCTTTTTCACCCACCGAGGTTATTATGAGCAAAATTCACAACGAAGTACTCCTAGCCAATCGCGAATACGCGTCCAGTTTCGATAAAGGCGGCTTGGCGATGCCGCCCGCCCGCCAATTCGCCATCCTGACCTGTATGGATGCCCGCCTGGACCCGGCCAAATACGCCGGTTTAGCCGAAGGCGACGCCCACGTGATCCGCAACGCCGGCGGCCGCGCCAGCGACGACGCCATCCGTTCCCTGGTGATTTCCTACAAATTGCTCGGCACCAAGGAATGGTTCGTGATTCACCATACCGACTGCGGCATGGAAACCTTCACCAACGATATCATGAGCGATTTGCTGGCGAGCAGCCTGAAAACCGCCAGCGTCGATGCCAGCGGCTGGCACGATAGCGGCGACGGTCCCGGCTCCACCGACGGCAAGTACATCAATTGGCTGACGATCAAGAACCAAGCCGAAAGCGTGTTGGAGGATGTCAAACGCATCAAGGCCCACTCGCTGGTGCCGAGCTACATTCCGGTTTACGGCTACGTCTACGACGTCAAAACCGGACGTTTGCTGGAAGTGCCGGAAGCCACTGCAGCCGGCCAAGCCAGCTAAGATTTCCGATACGCTGTGCAATTGAAGATAGCAGTTTTGCAACTGCTATCTTTCTCTACTTTTGTTGGGTAAAGTCCAAGCCGAATCAGGCGAGCCTCGCCTGGTCCAATCAAACACCAATGCAGCGAACCAGGCTAATCGCGTTCTTCCGCCGCCATTTGTCTGTGGTAGTCTGCCAAGTGACGACTCTCGTCCGCAGCCTTAGCCAGATCGCGGATCATCGCTTCCGCCTGCGATTTCAGATCTTGTATGCGTTTGCCGTATTTCCAAGGTTTGGCCAAATATTGCTCAAGCATCTCCCGTTCTTCTTGCGCGTCCGCTTCCAAGGTTCGGGCAATGTCCTCATAATGGTTGGCAAGTCGCAAGTGCGCATCGCGGCTTTCCGCAGTTTGCACCGCCTGAGCCCAGGATTGCGGTTTGATTACCGTATCGCTGGTGCAGGCGGTTAATTGACATAAAGTAATAAAAATTAAGGGTTTTGGGTTCAATAACATAGTTTGCCTCCCCGAACAGGTGCCGTTATGCCAAGCGGTAGTGCGTTTGGCAGACGCCATTAACAGCAATCCGCCGTTATGGATAGGGGCTAAATTGCTGGATTCGGCAGTCGAGAAATATTGTATATAAATATCGAATCGATATGTTATTTTTTGAAAGTCGGCGTCCTGAAGCTGTGAGAGTGGGGTAAAAGCGAGAACGAAAGCCAAAAAAATCTGCATCAATGCTAAATGCAAGCACCACGTTTGGACCAATGGTTATATGCTGAGCGTTATCAGCAGCCCTACGTTATTCCTTATGGTTAATCCAACCTGCCCTCTTTGTTCCAACCAAGAAACCAGCCATTTTCATCATGACCGGCAACGCAATTACCGCTGCTGCGCGGAATGTAGACTGGTATTTGTCGATAGTAGCCAACATTTAAGCGTGGAGGCAGAAAAAGCAATTTACGATCTACACCAAAACTGTGCAGACGACGCCGGATACCTTAAGTTTCTATCGCGGCTGGCGCTACCGATGGCCGGCCTGTTGCCGCCCACGTCCGAAGGTCTGGACTACGGCTGCGGTCCCGGTCCGGTACTAGCCGGCATGCTCGAAGGATACGGACATCGCGTCAAACTTTACGACCCGATTTACGCCGATCATCGCCAACATCTCCAGCAACAATACGATTTTATCGTCTGCACCGAAGTCATCGAGCACTTTCGCGAGCCTGGGCGCGAATTCGCCCGCCTGTTCGGACTGATTCGCCCCGGAGGCTGGCTGGGCGTCATGACTAAATTGGTAATCGGTCCGGACGCCTTCAGCCGTTGGCATTACAAGAACGATCCGACCCATATCGCGTTTTTCTCCCGGCCTACCATGCTTTGGTTGGCCGAGCGCTACGATTGCGCGATCGAATTCATCGGCAATGACGTCATCATTCTGCAACGCAATCCGCACCGACGCAGCAATTGACTTCCACCGTGACGTGGTCCAACTTGTGGAACCCTAGCAACAGGCGCTTGTAATGCTGCGGCGGTTTCGGGTGCTGCGTCACCAGCCCGATGATCGCTGCATAATGGTTGGCGCTGACCGGCCAGATGTGCAAATCGACGACACGGCATTCTCCATCCTGTTCCAGCACGGCCTTAATCTCGGCGGCATAGCCGGAATCGATACTTTGATCCAGCAGAATCGGACTGGTGTCTCTGATCAAGCCCACAGCCCAAACCAATATAACGGTGGCACCGACAAATCCCATCACGGTGTCCAACCAGACCCAGTCGTAATACTTACCGGCTAACAACGCGACAATCGCCAATACCGAGGTCAGTGCGTCAGCCACTACGTGGAGATAGGCCGCCCGCAAGTTATGGTCGTGGTGGCGATGGTTTTGATGTTCATGCTCATGTTCATGCTCATGTTCATGGTCATGCTTATGGTCGTGGTCGTGATGATGGTGAAGTTCGCTGCCGTGGTGATGATCGTGATGATCCCCCAGCAATAACGCGCTCACCAGATTGACCAGCAGCCCCACTTCGGCAACCAAAATTGCTTCGTCGAAATGGATCACCTGTGGCGCCAGCAAGCGTTCGATCGAATCGGCCACCATGACGAATGCTACCATCGCCAACGCGATTGAGCTGGCGAAACCGCCCAACACGCTAACCTTGGCCGGACTAAATGCAAACGTCTGGTCATACTGATGTATCCGGCTGTAACGGTAGGCAAAAATCGCGATCATGAAGGCGACAACGTGGGTCGCCATATGCCAACCGTCGGCCAGTAAAGCCATGGAGTGGAACTGCATGCCGGCGGCAATTTCCACCAGCATCGTGGTAAACGTCAGCGCTAAAACCCATTTGGTCCGCCGCTCGCCCTTGCGGTTGATCCTTGCGAAATCGTGAGAATGCTGCCAATTGCCGAGTTGATGTTCATGCATGAGTCGAATCCTTGTCGTCCACCAAAACCTTTACTGCGCCATTCTACCCCAGCTCTCCAGCAAAAACCGCCGCATGGGGAAAGCCGACCGAAAACGGCGGAAACGGCTTAAAATACTGCTATTGCCCGACGCATCTACTCTTTTCCTTCCAATGACAGATTCCGAATCGATATACAGCGTTTCCGAACTCAACCGCGAAACCAAGCGCCTGTTGGCCAACCACTTTCGAACCGTGCAGGTGCAGGGCGAAATATCCAACCTGAGCCTGCCCTCGTCCGGCCACTATTACTTCACGTTAAAGGATGCTCAAGCGCAGGTCCGTTGCGCAATGTTCAGGGGGCAACAACAACGCTTACGCTTCAAACCGGCCAACGGCGACTCGGTTATCGCCACCGCCCAGGTCAGCTTGTACGAACCGCGCGGGGATTACCAACTGGTGGTGGAGCATTTGGCCGAAGCCGGAGACGGTGCATTGCGACTGGCTTTTGAACGTCTGAAACAGAAATTGTTAACAGAAGGTTTGTTCGACCAGGAACGAAAAAAACCGCTACCCTCCCTGCCCGAAAGAATTGGTGTGATCACCTCGCCCAGCGGTGCCGCGATTCATGACATTCTGAGTGTATTGAAACGGCGTTTTCCCGCCATACCGGTGTTGATTTATCCGGTTGCGGTGCAAGGCGACACCGCCAAATTCGAAATCAGCGCGGCATTGGCCAAGGCAAACCACGACCCGCAAGTCGACGTTCTGATTCTGGCCCGCGGCGGCGGCTCGTTGGAAGACTTGTGGGCGTTCAACGAGGAAATCGTCGCCCGTGCCATTGTCGACAGCAAGATTCCGGTGATCTCCGCCGTCGGCCACGAAGTCGACTTCAGCATTGCCGACTTCGTGGCCGATTTGCGCGCTGCGACGCCGTCGGCGGCAGCCGAACGCGTCGTGCCGGATGCCACTATTTTGCTCGGCGCGTTCGCCAGCTTCGAGCGCCAAATGCAAAGGCTGATGCAGCAAAAATTACTGCGCCAGCGCCAACAGCTGGAATGGCTGGAAAAAGCCTTGCGCAGCCAGCATCCAGGCCAAAAGCTGCAGCGCAATGCCCAACGGCTGGATGAATTGGAACTGCGCCTCCGGCATGCCATGCTAAACCGGTTGGCCCATGCCCGCCAGCAAGCGGCGGTCCGCGAACAACGTTTGTACGGTAACCAACCGCTGGCAGCGATCAAGTCACAGCAACGGCAACTGCAATTTTTCCGGCAACGGCTGCAAACTGCGGTAAAGGCTAAAATTAAGATGCTGAACAGCCAACACGCGGCCGCGGCGCAAACCCTGCACGCCGTCAGCCCGCTGGCTACGCTGGAACGCGGTTATGCCATCGTCCAACACCACAGCTCAAAGCAATTGGTTAAGTCGATTAGTCCGTTAAATGTCGGGGATTTACTCGACACCCGGATTACCGATGGTCGGATTGTCAGCCGGGTCACCGACATCTCCAGCCACTGAAACCGTTTTTTTAGGCTCCGAATTGCTCGCGCTTGGCCTCGACAACCTAAACCAGGTCTAAATTTGTTGGAACGCTGGATATTGGTTAGCATGGCCCCGGTTTGAACCATCCGCTCGGTCCGCTGGCCCGGAAACGCCGTTCCGACAAACTGAAGTAATTCGCAGAAAATTTCCCTCGAGGCATCGATGACCGATTTCGAACTTCATCCGCAACTGCAACAAGACTGTTTTAGAGTCGGTAGTCTGTCTTTATCCGAGCTATTGATGATGAACGACAGACAGTACCCTTGGTTTATCCTGGTGCCGCGGCGCGCGCATATCAAAGAAATTCACCAATTGAGCACCGCGGACAGGCAAACCCTGTTGGCCGAGTCGTGCTTACTTGCCGAAACCTTGAGCGAACAATACCGGCCGGACAAACTGAATATTGCTGCAATCGGCAACCTGGTGCCGCAACTGCATTTGCACCACGTGGTGCGCTACCAGACCGATAAAGCCTGGCCGGCGCCAATCTGGGGGAAATTTCCGGCGGTGCCGTATAACGGGGACCAACCCGAACAGCGCCTCGCGCGGATGCGCGAAGCACTGGGAAGCTGGTTACTGGATTAAGAATTCGGAAAAAAATACGTCTCTGAAACCGTCGCTGTTTTGGATTTTGCCCAGCAAATCGGTGATCAGTTGTTTGGTTTTCAGGCGCAAGCCTTCGCGCTGCTCCATCGATTGCAGGTCGGCGACATGCATGCCGCTCAACATCATGATCATTTCGTGGCGCAGTAGCGGCATATGTTTTTTGACTTTTTCGACGTGCTCGGCGCCTTCTACCAGCAACTGCACGTTAATCATCAGATACCGTTTCGGCTCGGCCAGATTCACGGTAAATTTCGGTTTCATTTCGACATATTCGATTACCGGCCCGGCATTTTCCTCGGCCTTCTTCTCGCCCGAGTTGGCCTGCGCCAGAAACGGGGATAACGCTAAACAGAACAACAAAATAAATGTTCGCACGGATTCCTCATATAATGTGGTGGTAACGCCAAAAAGTATATTCCATTTTCCGCAATTATCACGATGAAACCACTCGCTATCGGCCCGGTGATGATCGACATCGCAGGCCACAGCCTGACCGCCCTGGACCGGGAAAAAATCGCACATCCCAACACCGGCGCCTTGATCCTGTTTTCCCGAAATTACGAGAGCCCGCGGCAAATTGCCGAATTGATCCGAGCGATCCGTAACGCCCGCAACGGCGATATTCTGATCGCTGTCGATCAGGAAGGCGGCCGCGTCCAACGCTTCCAAACCGGGTTTACCCGGCTGCCGGCAGCGGCGCGCTATGCCGAGCGACCCGACCTGGCAGAAGCGGCCGGCTGGCTGATGGCCAGCGAAATTCTGGCCGTGGGCGCCGACTTTAGCTTTGCGCCGGTGCTCGATGTGGACTGCGGTGTCAGCACGATCATCGGCGACCGCTCGTTCTCTCAAAGCCCGGAGCAAGCCGCCGACTTGGCCGGCAAATTCCGCGCCGGCATGCGCGCCGCCGGAATGGCAGCCACCGGCAAGCACTTCCCCGGCCACGGAGCGGTGGCATTGGATTCGCATCTGGACTTGCCGGTGGACGACCGTAGCCTGGACGATATCCGCCGCCAGGATCTGGTTCCGTTCCGGTGCTTGATCGCCGCAGGCCTGGAAGCGGTGATGCCGGCGCACGTGCTTTATCCGCAGGTCGACCGCTACCCGGCCGGTTTCTCCGAGGTTTGGCTGCAACGGATACTGCGCGAGGAGTTGGGCTTCGACGGCGCCATTTTCAGCGACGATCTGAGTATGGCCGGGGCCGCCAGTATCGGCGACTTCAACGAACGCGCCGGACTCGCACAGCAAGCCGGCTGCGATATGTTATTGGTTTGCAACGACCCGGCCGCCGCCGAACAGGTGCTGGACAATTTGCCGTCCAGTGGCAACGACAAACGGGAGCAACGCTTGCAGGCCATGCGCGGCCGCAGCTCGCTGGGCCTGGACGATCTGCCGGCCCACCCGCAATGGCGCCAATTTTCCCAACAAATCAGCGAGTTTTATGAATCGATTGCTTGAAGAAATCCGCCTGGTCGAACAACAGGCCCTACTGTTGCACAGCGAGGCCGAGGTCGAGGCCGCGCTGGACCGGATGGCGGAGCGGATCAACCGGACCTTGGCCGACAGCGATCTGTTGGTGTTGTGTGTAATCAATGGCGGCATCATCGCCGCCGGCAAATTACTGCCGCGACTGGACTTTCCGTTGACCGTAGACAGCATCCACGCCAGCCGCTACCGCAACGCCACGTCCGGCAGCGACATCCATTGGCTGTACAAGCCGACAACTTCGCTGGCGGGGCGTTCGGTGCTGATCGTCGACGACATACTCGACGAAGGCCATACGCTGCAAGCCATCGTCGATTACTGTCTGGCCCAGGGAGCGCGGCAAGCATTGACCGCCGTACTGTTCGATAAACAATTGGGCCGGGAAAAGCCGGTAAAACCCGATTTCGTCGGCTTGAGCGTAGCCAACCACTACTTGTTCGGCTATGGCATGGACTACAAGGGGTATCTGAGAAACGCACCGGGCGTCTACGCCTGCAAGGAAGTGTTATGACATTGGCAATTATCGGCGGCACCGGCCTGACCCGAATCGAAGCGCTCAACATTACCGGCCAGCAAGAGCTGGAAACCCCATTCGGCCCGCCGTCGGCACCATATGTGTTCGGCGAACTGAACGGACAATCCCTGATATTTTTAGCCCGGCATGGCAACCCGCACCGAATTCCGCCGCACAAAATCAATTACCGCGCCAATATCTGGGGTTTGAAACAGCTGGGCGCCGCTGAAATTATCGGCGTCGCCGCCGTCGGCGGCATCAGCCCGTCGATGGGGCCGGCCAAGATTGCGATTCCGGCGCAATTGATCGATTACAGTTACGGCCGCGAACATACTTTTTTTGCCGACGACCTGGAACACGTGACCCATATCGATTTCACCGAACCGTACACTCCGAGCTTAAGGCGGCGTATCGTGCAAGCGGCTGCGGCTGCCGGAATCGAGGTATACGACGGCGGCGTCTACGGCTGCACCCAAGGCCCGAGATTGGAAACGGTTGCCGAAATCAAGCGCATGGCCAACGACGGCTGCGATCTGGTCGGGATGACCGGCATGCCGGAAGCGGCGCTGGCCCGCGAACTGGAGCTGCCTTATGCGAATATTTCGGTGGTTGCCAACTGGGCGGCCGGCATCGTCGACGGCGAAATCACGATGGCCGAAATCGAGAAAAATCTGCTGGCCGGTATGAGCAATGCGATTGCGTTGTTGCAGGCAACGGTGCTGTCGGCGACGGCAGGCTAAACGAAAAACGGGGGCTGGCGCGACCCGGACAATTGCGCCAACCCCCGCGAAAGGTCGGAACCGACACCCACGGTTCCTATAAGTATCCATCCAATCGAGCCGGCCGTTTGCGGAGAAGATCGCCCCGGCGCGACGGCGGAGGCTTATTTGGTGAGACCGCCCTGATGCAGCACATCCGAGCGATAAGCCGAATTGCTGGCATCTTCGGCGATATTTTTGGCTGCGGTTGCATATTTGTCGTGCTCGGCATTTTTTACCATCAGCACCGCGCCGGCAACCAACACGACGGCAACAGCAATGTATGTCCAAAAATTATCTTTTTCTTGCACTTCGTTCATTTCGTACCTTCCTTTTCTGGTTTTTTAGTGGTGGTGCTGAAAATGTTTTCAACGCGGCACAAGATAACAAAGGGCCGTCACAGATTTTTGATATACGTCAATTTTTTTAAGGTTATTACCAAGCGATGCGCTCCTCTCGGCGAAATTTCCTGAAATCCGCCTGCATATGGGCGACTGGTGGCTTATATTTGGCCAAAGTGAGCGATAGTGCCGCTGAGCGCCTGGCCGAGAACTTTGCCGCCGGCGACTTCGCTGACCGTTATGCCAGGCTATTCGGCGAGCAAGCTGTCACAGACAGCACGCTGATCGAACTGGTCTTGCCGGAAATTGCCGAAGACGGCGCCGTGGTGCCGGTGACGATCCGCAGCGAGTTGGACGGCATCGATCGACTGTATCTATTGGCCGATAAAAATCCGACACCGTTGGTTGCCGAATTCGAATTGGCGCCATTGGTTGCATTACAGCTCACCGCGCGCATCAAGTTAGCGGAATCCTGCCGAGTGACGCTGGTCGCCCGCCGCGACGGCCAATTATTGCGCTGCAGCCGTTGGGTCAATGTGATGCGCGGCGGCTGCGGGAGCGGTTGATGAGCAGCATCAGGGTGCGCAGCCGGCGGGAAGGGGAATATATCGAGGTGAAGGTGTTGATCGAGCACCCGATGGAAAACGGCCGCAACCGCGACGCCGCAGGCAACTTGATTCCGGCCCATTTCATCGAACAGCTAGCGCTGACATTGAATTCGCAACCGCTATTGACGGTAAATATGGCGGGCAGCGTATCGAAGAATCCGTTCTTCAGTTTTCGTTTGAAACAAGCCGCCGACGGCGACGTGCTTCGAGTTGACTGGCGCGATAACCTCGGTTCGAGCGACAGCGCCGAACATCGAATCCGCGTTAACCGCTAAGTGTCGATCAATTCGGCCGGCAGATTTCTGGCGCTGGCAACCGTAAAACTCAACGGCGAATCGGCAAATTTGCGCCGCAAGGCCGTTAGCAAGCCATCGGCGATTTCCGGGCTGGCCACGGCGCAAAAACCGGTCGGTCCCCACGAAGTCTGGCCAATCGCGACCGCGCCCTGCTCCGCCAGATAGGCCATTGCCGCCGCAACCTCCGAACTGGTAAATACGCCGCCCTGCACTGGTGCAAAATGTTCGCCGACCGCTTGCTGCAACAGGGTAATCACGTCGCCGAATTGTTGCAGATCGTGTTCTGCCAAAGCCGGCAGGCCGCGCATCAGCAGCAAATAGCACAAACGTTCCGCCTTCTCCTGGGGAAATGGCGGCAATTCGCCGAAAGCGCTGACTTCCTGCTCCCCGTGCAAACCCTGGCCGCGCTGGTCGAAAACCAGGATGAAACGCCAAGGGTCCGGCACCGCCATTTGCGCCACAACCGGCGGCGTCGCGGTATTGGGGCCGCGGCCGCCGTCGACGATGACACCGCCTTTTTCGAAAATCCCGATTCCGATCCCGGAACGGGCACCGCGATCGGATAATTGCGCGATCTCCCGGACCGACAGGCCCAGCCCGTAAAACCGGTTCAATGCGGCACCAACCGCCAACGCCATTTGCGTACCCGACCCCAGACCGATATGCTCCGGAATCGCTGCCGCGATTTCGATCCGCAAACGGTCAGGCACCCCCGCATATTCGCAAAACTGGCCAACGCAACGGCGGGCGCGTTCGGCGCCCGGCCCGCTAACCGACAATTCGTCGGCAAGACTGACGCTGAGCCGGGTGTTGATTTCGTTCAGCGCTACGCCGATGCTGCCGAAATGCCGTCCCAAGCCGCCGCTCAGATCGATAAACCCCATATGCAGCCGGGCCGGAGCGATCACTGTGACTGTTTGGAATTGCGCTTTCACCACCAGGATTTCCTTAGCAAAAATGAGGCGGCATTATAGCGGAAGCCGGCCCGGCGCCGAGATTAAATCGGCTACCTGGTACAAATCGGCTAACACCAGATCGGCCAGCCCGGCAGTCTCCGGCTCAACTGCAGCCGACGGTACCATGATGCAACGCGCGCCGGCGGCTTTCGCCGCCCGGACGCCGACCGGCGAGTCCTCCAGTACCAGACAATCGGCAATCGGGCAGGCTAGCGCCTCGGCCGCGCACAAAAACAGGTCCGGCGCCGGTTTGGCCCGCATCGAGTTATCGGCGGCGGCGATCACGGAAAACACTTGTTGCAATCCTGCCGCTCGCAGGCAGCGCTCGGCATTGGCACGGCGGCTGTTGGTCGCCAGCGCGTAACTCCAGCCGCGGCGGTCGGCCGCAGCCAGAGCCGCTCGGAAGCCGGGCTTGACATCGATACCGTAGCGTTCGACGTGTTGCGTCCAGTAAAGGCCGCTCAACTGTTGAAACGCGGCGACATCGAATCCGGCGCCGAAATAATCTTGCAAGCGTTGCCGGACCATTTCTCCGGAGCAGCCAGACAGGCTGGCGCAAAACTGTTCGGGCAACTCGCAACCGAGCTCAGCCGCCGCCTGCCGCCAAGCGGCGAAATAGGTGGTCTCGGTGTCCAGCACCAAACCATCCATGTCGAAGATCAACGCCGCCACCTGCAATGTATTCACCGTAGCACTTTGATATATTCGCTGATGGCCTCCCGGGTCGAACCGACCACCAGACGCTTAAGGCCTTGTTGGTCGACTTCGATCCGGCCGGCGGCTTGAATCCATTCGCCTTGCTGGGCCTGGCCGTTATAAGTCGCAGTAAAGCAAACCACGCTGGCGACCTCGGCATGCTTGAGCGGGAAACAGGCCGGGTAATCGAAACTAAACCGGTCGTCCGCGACTTCTGCTTCGACCCGGGCAAAGCCCAATTTGCGGTACTGCCCCGGCGCCAGCCCGGAATCGCATAGTAGCGACAAATCGAATTTGCGCTGGTTGAGCATGCCCTTGTTGTATTTGCGTTGTTCGTGCCAGATATATTCGTCCAGCGCAAAATCGCAGGCGCGGCGCCGGTAAGCTTCCAGCCAATCGCTGTCGTTCAGGGCCTGAATCCGGTCCCTGGCAATCAAAGCTTGTACGGTGAAGCGGGCGCGGTGGAATTCGTCGCGGTCGTAGCACACCAGATCGATATCGGAATCGCGGTTCTGCATCCCCACCAACAACGAGCCGGTGACGCCGAACAGATCCAGTTGCAAGCCGTTGTCAGCGAGCAGCCGGCACAAATGCTGCAAATCGGCCAGCACGGCATCGGCGGGCTGCCGCCGCAACAGCTCGTGCAATTGCCGGCGGGGTTGGTAATGCCGGACTACTGCCGAGGCCGGCACCGCATGCACGTCGGCATCGATCAGCGGCGAATAATATAAGTAGTGCTGATAAGACCTGCGCAGAAAATCGTTAGCGAAAAAGGTGTCGACCTTGCGCCAACTGCCGTCGATACGTGCATAGCGGAGAAAACAAAGTACCTTGCCCAGCTCCAATCCGTTGCTGACGACAGCAAAAATCAAGCCTTCGCTGGTTTCGACGAAATCCTTGGCTAAATACACGGTTTCAATCGATCTCCACGCGGTTGCGGCCGTTTTGCTTGGCTTTATACAAAGCGGCATCAGCCGCTTCCAGCATCATTTGCGGCGTTTTGTATTGTCCGACGAACGTCGCCACTCCCAAACTAATACTGATACGCCGTTCCGGCGCCGCATTGTGCACTAGTTGTTTGTTCCAAACATCGAGACGCACCGCCTCTGCCAAACGCCTGGCCTCCGACAGCGGCGTTTCGGGCAAGATCGCCGCAAACTCCTCGCCGCCGTAACGGCAAACCAGATCGCTTTCGCGTTCGAGCTGGGTTTGGATACTCTTGGCGACCTCTACCAGGCAAGCATCGCCCTGTGGATGTCCCCGAGTATCGTTATACTGTTTGAAGTAGTCGATATCGCATATCAAAAGAGTTAACGGCGTTTTTGTCCGTCGGGCCAAAGCAAACTGAATAGCAAAGTTGCCGTCGAATTGACGCCGATTGCCCAGTTCGGTCAATTGGTCGACCAGAGACAAGCGTGCCAATTCCTGATTCGCCCGTTGCAGTTCTGCTTGGGTTTGCTGCAATTTCACCCGCATCACGTAAATCCGTTCCATCGCCAATACCGTATAGCGCAGGCGTATCGGATTTAGCGGTTTGGGCAAATAAGCGTCGCCGCCCGCCAGCACGCCGTTAATGAACGATTCGTCGTCGTCGTGCGTCGTCAAAAAAATTACCGGGAACCAATCGGCCTTTTTCACCTCGCGAATCGCCTTTGTGGCTTCGAAGCCGCTCAAATGCGGCATTTCCACGTCCATTAGAATCAAATCCACGTCGTGGTCGGCGACGTATTGCAACGAATCGGCGCCATTTTCGGCGAAAGCCACTTCGTGGCCCATTTCTCGCAAACACTCTGCGGCAAGCTGCCGGATCGTTTTGCTGTCGTCAACCACCAAAATTTTCATCGTCTGATTATCAATGGTACGGGTACGCAACCGATGATAGCTCAAATCCTTGCTGCTACAGAAAACAATTGATAAAACCGAATCAATCACCTATTCTCGCCCGCGGGTTTTTCGGCCTATGCAATCCGTAATTTCCCTCCACACAACAGGAGAAATCATGAAAATCGGTGTTCCTAAAGAAGTCTACGACGGCGAAAAGCGCGTCGCCACGACGCCCGAAGCCGCGGAAAAAATCATAAAACTAGGGTTCGAAGTCCTACTGGAAAGCGGAGCCGGCGCCGATGCCAATATCTCCGACGACGCCTATCGCGCCGCCGGCGTGCAGATTGTCGGTTCGGCCCAGGAACTATGGCAGCAAAGCGACATCGTCATGAAAGTCCGCGCCCCGCAGCACCATCCGCAACTCGGTATCGACGAAGCCGACTTACTGCGCGACGGGCAACATCTGATCAGTTTCATCTGGCCGGCGCAGAACGAAGCGCTGATGCAGAAATTAGCCGCCAAAAACGCCACGGTATTGGCAATGGACAGCGTGCCGCGCATGTCCAGAGCACAGAAAATGGACGCGCTGAGTTCGATGGCCAACATCGCCGGCTACCGCGCCATCGTCGAAGCCGCCCAACACTTCGGCCGCTTCTTTACCGGCCAGATCACCGCCGCCGGCAAGATCCCGCCGGCTAAAGTACTGGTGATCGGTGCCGGCGTCGCCGGCCTGGCCGCGATCGGCGCCGCCAAGGGCATGGGCGCCATCGTCCGCGCCTTCGACACCCGGCCGGAGGTCAAAGAACAAATCGAAAGCATGGACGCCGAATTCCTGATGTTGGACTTCCAGGAAGACGGTTCCGGCAGCGGCGGCTATGCCAAGGTGATGTCCGCAGAATTCATCGCCGCCGAAATGGCATTGTTCGCCCAACAGGCTAAAGAAGTCGACATCATCATCACCACGGCCTTGATTCCGGGCAAACCGGCGCCGGAGCTGATCACCGCCGAGATGGTGGCGTCGATGAAACCCGGCAGCGTCATCGTCGATCTGGCGGCCGAGCAAGGCGGCAACTGCGCGTTGACCGAAAAAAACCAAGTCGTGGTCAAACACGACGTCACCATCATCGGTTACACCAATTTGCCCAGCCGGCTGGCCAACCAGTCCAGCCAACTGTATGCCACCAACCTGCGCCACCTGTTGACCGATCTGTGTCCGAACAAGGATGGCACGCTCAACGTCAATTTCGACGACGAAGTGATTCGCGGCGCTACCGTCATCAAACAGGGCAAAATCACTTGGCCGCCGCCACCGCCGCAATTGTCGGCCGCACCCAAAGCCGCTGCGGCCGCAGCGGAAACCGCCGCCGAACCGAAAAAACCGCTGCTACCGGAGCCGGTACGGCAATTTTTGCCGATGGCGTTGGCCGGCCTGGCGTTATTTTGGGTCGGCGCCGTGGCGCCAGCGTCGTTTCTGGCCCATTTCACCGTGTTCGTGCTGGCCTGCTTCGTCGGCTACATGGTGATCTGGAACGTAACACCATCTTTGCACACGCCGTTGATGAGCGTAACCAACGCCATCAGCGGCATCATCGTCATCGGCGCCCTGGTGCAAGTGTCATCATCCACCGCAATCGTCGCCGGCCTGTCGGCCCTGGCGATCCTGATCGCTTCGATCAACATCGCCGGCGGCTTCCTGGTCACCCGGCGCATGCTCGCCATGTTCAGAAAATAGGAGAAGCGCAATGTCTAACGGAATGGTAACCATGGCCTATATTGCGGCTTCCATTTTATTCATTCTCAGCTTGAGCGGCCTGAGTCGGCAAGATACCTCTCGGCGCGGCAATTACTTCGGTATGCTGGGCATGGCGATTGCGATCGTGGCCACGGTGCTCAGCGGAGATGTCACTGCCTACGGCTGGTTGAGTGTGGCCTTGCTGATCGGCGGCGCCATCGGCGCCCGAGCCGCCGCCAAGGTGGAAATGACGCAAATGCCGGAACTGGTGGCGCTGATGCACAGTCTGGTCGGCATGGCGGCGGTGCTGGTCGGCTATGCCAGCTTTCTCGATCACTCCAAAACATTGGCCGGGGTCGAGCGCACCATCCACGAACTGGAGATTTACATTGGCATCTTTATCGGCGCCGTCACTTTTTCAGGCTCGGTGATCGCCTTCGGCAAACTGTGCGGAAAAATCAACGGCAAGCCGGTGTTGCTGCCGGCCCGCCACTGGCTGAATCTGGCGATGTTCGTCGCCACCTTCATGTTGGGCGGCAGCTACTTGGAGGGTGCCGAAAGCGGTGCGGGCATGACCCCGCTGCTGATCATGACTGCCATCGCCCTGGTGTTCGGCGTGCATATGGTCATGGCCATCGGCGGCGCCGACATGCCGGTGGTGGTGTCGATGCTGAACAGTTACTCGGGCTGGGCGGCGGCGGCCACCGGCTTCATGCTCAGTAACGACCTGCTGATCGTCACCGGCGCGCTGGTCGGCTCCAGCGGCGCGATTCTGAGTTACATCATGTGTCGGGCGATGAACCGCCATTTCTTGAGCGTAATCGCCGGCGGCTTCGGTAGCTCCGGCGGCGAAGCGGCGGAAGTCGTCGGCGAAGTACAACCGATCGAAGTCGAGGAAACCGCGCAACTGCTGCGCGATTCCAAGGACATCATCATCATCCCCGGTTACGGCATGGCGGTGGCGCAAGCCCAGCATACGGTCAATGAAATTACCAAGTATCTGACCAGCCACGGCAAGAAGGTGCGTTTCGCGATCCATCCGGTCGCCGGACGGATGCCGGGCCATATGAACGTGTTGTTAGCGGAAGCCAAAGTGCCGTACGACATCGTGTTCGAGATGGACGAAATCAATGAGGACTTCCCGCACGTCGACGTCTCGATCGTTATTGGCGCCAACGATATCGTCAACCCGTCGGCCTTGGACGATCCCAACAGTCCGATTGCCGGCATGCCGGTATTGGAATGCTGGAAAGGCGGCACTACCATCGTTCTGAAACGTTCGATGGCATCGGGCTATGCCGGGGTCGGCAACCCGCTGTTTGTGCACGACAACACCCGGATGTTGTTCGGCGACGCCAACGACAAACTGCAAGCCTTATTGAAAGCCTTGCAGGGCTAGTCGAACCGAATCGGCTCCGGCCGCGGCGCTAGCGTTTCGCCGCGG
>NZ_JANIBM010000055.1 GCF_024505045.1 Methylomonas aurea
TACAGGTGGTTTTTTGGGTATCGCGAATGCCGACGATCTCAACCTCTTCACCAACTTTAATGATGCCGCGCTCGACACGACCGGTTACCACGGTACCGCGACCGGAGATGGAGAACACGTCTTCGATCGGCATCAGGAATTTACCATCGATCGCACGTTCCGGCTCAGGAATGTAGGTATCCAATGCTTCGACCAGTTTGACAACGGATTGAACGCCGATTTCGCTTTGCTCGCCTTCCAACGCTTTCAGCGCTGAACCCACGATAATCGGGGTGTCATCGCCTGGGAATTCGTACTGGTTTAACAGTTCGCGAATTTCCATTTCGACCAATTCGATCAGCTCGGCGTCGTCGACCATGTCGGCTTTGTTCAGGAACACGACGATATAAGGCACGCCTACTTGGCGGGACAACAGGATGTGTTCACGGGTTTGCGGCATCGGACCGTCCGCAGCAGAGCAAACCAGAATCGCACCATCCATTTGCGCAGCGCCAGTAATCATATTTTTTACATAGTCGGCGTGACCCGGGCAGTCGACATGTGCATAGTGACGGGTCGATGATTCGTATTCAACGTGCGAAGTCGAAATGGTAATACCCCGCGCACGCTCTTCCGGTGCGTTATCGATTTGGTCGAAGGCTTTGGTCTCACCGCCGTTAATTTCGGCCATTACTTTGGTCAATGCCGCGGTCAAAGTGGTTTTGCCGTGGTCAACGTGGCCGATCGTTCCTACGTTTACGTGCGGTTTCTTTCTTTCAAATTTTTCTTTAGCCATTT
>NZ_JANIBM010000056.1 GCF_024505045.1 Methylomonas aurea
CGAAACACCTACAACAATACGATCAAAGATAAACTGGAGCTCATAACCGGATTTGAACCGGTGACCTCTTCCTTACCAAGGAAGTGCTCTACCTGCTGAGCTATATGAGCAAAACAACCTACTCAGAATGGAGCGGGTGATGGGAATCGAACCCACGCAATCAGCTTGGAAGGCTGGAGTTCTACCATTGAACTACACCCGCAGGATTCTTCTAAAACTGATGGTGGAGGGGGGAGGATTCGAACCTCCGAAGGTAGAACCGGCAGATTTACAGTCTGATCCCTTTGGCCGCTCGGGAACCCCTCCGTACTTATTCGATCCATTATTCTCTCTTTTTTTTATTCGGTCAAGTTTTTTGTATTGAAAATTACTGCAAATGCCCGCCGCCCCGAAATTGGTTCGATAAATGACACCGTCCCGTTATTATCTTGCCTCGATTTCACCCGCACCCCACCAAGAAAAATCGCTGATCATGAGGAGTCTTCTGAAACACAACGATTAACCAGCAAATCCATCGCATCACACAGTTCTACCCGCCTAATTCAAAAGCCGACTGGGTTTGATCAAAGTAAAACCGGCGCACTGCGCCCCTGCCTTGCCGCCGGTTCTGGCCTGGATTGCTGCTTCTGCCAGCGTATCGGCCAACCCCAGGAAATCGGCTACTTCAAAACGCATCGTCAAATTCTGCACGTGCAAATGCACGACGCCGCATTCGCGGCAGATTTGCGCTCTGCCGAACTCGGTTGCCGCCAGCCAATCGTGACTACAGGGTTTCTTGCTCATCGCTCACTCCTCAATACTATGTGAAAAATCCACCAAACCTTGCCGGCCACCGAGTTTTGCGGCGGCCAGCGATAAAAACATCTTCCAGACAATTTGCTTGGAACTCAGATCCAGACAACGGAAATCGGTTGCGTGCAGTTGGCCTTTTTCAACCAGCGTCGCAAGTACGTCAGGCGCAATCGCCAGATTGACGCAATCCGTTTTGTCAAAAAATGAAATGAGTCGTTTCACGGAAGCTAATAAGGCTGTGAATTTGAAACAAATGACAATCATTCTCATTTAATTCGTAAAGCACTTTCCCCTCTGAGCGAAATTATTTTTTTCAAAGCGTACAACAATGGCGGCGGAATCGGCCGTAGCGACGGCATTAAATCCACGCGAAACGCCCGCCAGACAAGGCTTTACGAACCCGATTCCTGATTTTGTACCGGCAGAATAATGCCAGCCGCCGCAAGGTTGAACCGACGTTTTCACGAGCACGTTGCTCAATAGCAACAGTTGACAAGGCAGCCGAAACTCATAAAATGAGAATCGTTATTATTTGAGAACGATTTTATTTACGCTATCCGCGCCCCCGTTCTCATCCAGGAACCTGTAAAACTAACACTCCCTTCCGGACGAAGAGGGCATTTTAGAGCTTCCTATAGATTACGCTCCCGCCGCCAATCGCGCCGGAGACAAATACTGCAAACCACCTTAGCCACCCAGCGTTCCTCGCCAGGCAGCCAACCGAATTTATGCCAACTTAAGGGGAACGTATGTCCGATACCAAACAACTCTGTAGCAAATCCGGCAACTCCAAATGGCGGCTAGGCGCCCTTCTGCCGCTTGGCGCCGCCTTGAGCGGCATGGCCCTGGCCGAACCGACAACCAACACCGTCGCCGACAACGATCAGGAACTGGTGCTCGACGACGTTAAAGTCAAAGCCAACCGTGATAAACCGGTCAACCGCTTCAAGGCCGACACGTCTACAACCGGCAGCAAAACCGAAATGGCGATTCGCGACATCCCGCAGTCCATCAGCGTGGTCAAAGAAGAATTGATCGAATCGCAAAATGCTTTTAATTTGCGCGATGCGTTGCGTAACGTCAGCGGCTTGACCATCGCCGCCGGCGAAGGGGGTCGCACCGGCGACTCGATCACGCTGAGGGGCTTTTCCGCCAATTCCGACCAATATCTGGACGGCGTCAAGGACAATGGCCAATACGCCCGCGATACGTTCTTCATCGAACGCGCCGAAGTGTTGAAAGGTGCGTCGTCGATTCTGTTCGGCCGCGGCGCAACCGGCGGCGTGATCAACCAAGTGTTCAAGAAACCCACCGGCAAAACCGGAGTCACCGGCAGCTTCACCTATGGCCTGTACGACTTCAAACGCACCACCATCGACGCCGAGACCAAATACCAGGATCTGGGCGCGCGCTTGAACGTGCTGTACCAGGATGCCGACTCGTTCCGCGATTACAACTACACCAACCGCTGGGGCATTGCGCCGTCATTCAAATGGGATATCACGGCCGATACCGACCTGACCTTGAATCTGCTTCATCAGCAGGAGGACGGCGTATTCGACTATGGCGTGCCGATGTATAAAGGCCGACCGGCCGACGTGCCGATCAATACCTTCTACGGTTATTACGACAACCGGATGATGGACACCGATGTCAACGTCACCACCGTGGCCTTGACCCACCGCTTCAACCAGGATTTTTCGGTGAAAAACACCGTGCGTTACGGCGACTACGAACGTAAATACCTGACTCACTTATTCTCCTGTCCGAATACCGGCATCTGCGTACCCACCAGCGGCGCCAATGCCGGCACCATCAACCGTAGCCAGGCGCTAAGGCTGAATACCCAGGAAAACGTCTATAACCAGACCGACTTCGTTTACAAGAAACCGTTGTTCGGCCACGTCAATACGTTGATGTTCGGCAGCGAGTTCGGCTGGGAGGAGTACGATTACAAATCCAAGAACTCGACCGGTTTGAGCCGGATATCGGTGTTCGACCCGCGTATCACGGCTAGTACCAGCGGCATGGCTTACGACTTCAGCGGTTTTCTGGCCACCAACCGGCTGACTCGGGCGCAAACCTACGCCGGCTATTTGATGGACCAATTCGAAATCACGCCGGAATGGAAAATCCTGGGCGGCACTCGTTACGACGTGTTTGAAGCCCAGCAGATCGACCGGATCAGCACCGGCAATTTCGATACCAGCGTGTCGCAATGGAGCCCGCGCGGCGGCATTATCTGGCAACCCAGCAAGGAGCAGTCTTACTACTTCAGCTACGGCAAGTCCTTCAATCCGTCTGCGGAAAGCTTGAGTTTGTCGGCCAATAACGCCAACCTGCCGCCTGAGCAGAACCACAACTACGAGATCGGTGCCAAGTGGGACTTGTTCGACGGCAAACTGTCGGCCACTGCCGCGGTGTTCCGTCTGGAAAAAACCAATGCCCGCACCACGTCACCACTAGATCCGAATTTGCAAATTCTGGCCGGCGAACAACGCACCGACGGCTTCGAACTGGGTTTGGCCGGACAAATCATGCCGAGTTGGGATGCGTCGATCACCTACGCCCACCTGGATGCCGAAATCACCAAATCAACATCTACCGCGAACGGATCGGTCAGCGGCGCGGTCAAGTCGTTCCTTGGCATGACGCCGGTCAACGTACCCGAGGATAGCGGCGTGGCCTGGACCACTTACCATCTGACCGACAACTGGGAAATCGGCGGTGGCGTGTTCTACGCCAGCCACCGTTACGCCGATAACGTCAACGAAGCGGTGCTGCCCGGCTACGCCCGGTTGGATGCGGTGGTGGCTTACCACCAGAAACATTACGATGTACAACTGAACGTGTTCAACCTAACCGACACGGTGTATTACGAGTCCGGCCAACAAAACTCGGCGCTGCCCGGCACGCCGGTATCCGGCCAGTTGACCGTCAGTTTTAAATATTAACCGCTGCGGGAAATGCCGGAATCGGCGTTTCCCGCTGACTAATTTTGCTCTTACCGATGGATTGCCATGAATAGCATCGCCGACAGTGTATCCACGCCAGCCAGCCGCCCACCGAAAAAAACCAATGGCGGCTATTTATTCCTGCCCAAAAATCTTTCGCGCGGCGCTTTTTTGAAATGGCTGCGCCGCACCCACGCCTGGTTCGGGCTGTGGGGCGCAGCGCTGGGTTTGCTGTTCGGTTTTACCGGCATTTTGATGAACCACCGCGAGGTGATGAAAATTCCGATCGGCCGAATGGAACCCAAGGAAATCCAAATGGCTTTGCCCGAGCCGAAGCCGGCAGACCCGAAAGCTCTCGCCGTTTGGTTGGGCCAAGTGCTGAACGTCGATACCAGCCACGCCAGAGTGCGCAAGGAGCCGGGCAAGACCGTGACCTGGAATAACCAGGCCGTGCAACAGCCGGCTTCGTGGCAGATCAATCTGCGTAACCCGCAGCATATGTTGTCGGCCGATTACTGGGAAGGCAACGCTTTCGTCACAGTCAAACAAAGCGACGCCAATCTGCTACAAACCCTGAACAATCTGCACAAGGGCGTCGGGATGGGCGTGGGCTGGGTGTTGCTGGTCGACACCCTGGCCGGCGGCCTGATTCTGCTCAGTCTGACCGGTACGTTGCTGTGGACCCGGCTGCATGGCAACCGGCTGGCCGCGGCTGGTTTGGGTTTGGGCTCGTTGAGCCTGATGTTGTATCTGGCCTTCGCTGCGATCGGAGCTTGAGCCATGTTGATCGAAATTCCGCAGGTGCTAAACGCGGACGAACTCAGCCGAGTCCGCGGGATTCTGGCCGATGCGGCTTGGGCCGACGGCCGCATCACGGCCGGCAGCCAATCGGCGCAAGTCAAAAACAACTGGCAGTTGCCGGAACAATCCAGCCAAAGCGCGGCGGCCCGCGTCATTTTGCTTGAGGCTTTGAACCGCAACGCTTTGTTTCTGTCTGCGGCGCTGCCTAAGCGCATCTTCCCGCCCCTATTCAACCGCTACGAAGGCGAACACAACACCTTCGGCAACCATATCGACAATGCTGTTCGGCATTGTCCGGTCACCGGCCAGCGCGTGCGCACCGATCTGTCGGCGACGATTTTTCTGGCCGATCCGGATAACTACGACGGCGGCGAACTGGTCATCGAAGACACCTACGGCCAGCATGCCGTCAAACTGGCCGCCGGCGACATGGTGCTGTATCCCGGCTCGAGTCTGCACCGAGTGGAGCCGGTCACTCGCGGCGCGCGAGTCGCATCGTTTTTCTGGTTGGAAAGCATGGTGCGCGAAACCGAACGCCGCCGGCTGCTGTTCGAAATGGATATGGCCATCCTGCAATTGCGCAACACCGGCGGCGACAGCGAGCCGGTGGTCAATTTGACCGGCTGCTACCACAACCTGCTGCGGATGTGGGCTGAGGTTTAAGCGCGCGTCCCAACTTTCTAGCGGCGGCGCCCCCGGATTCGGTTTCGAGCCGTGCAACCTATTGTGCCGCTATCGGCTAAACTTGCCGACACCGCCACCCCGCACTTAGAGCTTTGCAGACTACCCGCCAATGAATCCGATTGTTTTCGCCGTAGCGGCATTCGCAGCCGCATTGGCTTTAGGCTATTTGCTGGTCAAGCGCCGGATCAAGCGCAAGCGGGCGAAAACGCCGAAATCGGCCCCGGCCAAGCCCAATCCCAACGACCGGGTCATCGCCTGCCCGGCCTGCGCCCAGCAAATCAAATTCACACTACCGGTCAAAAGCAACAAGGCCCAATGCCGTAAATGCGCGGCACAATTCAAATTGGACGTCGACGCGCATAGCAACGTCTATATCACCGAAATCAAGCTGCCGGAAGACGATACCGCGATTAAAACCTTGGACGAATGCTTTGCGATTCTAGAAGTGAAGCCGGACGCGATTCCGCTGGACATCCGCGCCGCTTACAAGAAAAAAATTTCGGAATACCACCCGGACAAGGTCGAAAACCTGGGCCTGAAAATCAGGAAAGTGGCGGAAGAAGAAACCAGAAGAATCAATGCCGCCTATGCGATGTTGCAGGAAGACGGCCGGGTTTAATCGTTGGCCTGCTTTGCCAGCCGGATCATCTCGATCTGATTGCCGGCCGGGTCTTGAATGTACACCGACGCGGTGCCGTCGCGGTGGGTTTTCAAAGGGCCGTAGTCCTCTGCGTGTTCGGAGACGATGGCGAAATGCGGTGGGTGTTGGTTAGGCAGCACCAAAGCCAGCGCCACGTTGGCGAATTGCAGCAAGGCCCAGGTCTCATCCTGGTATGCCACCTTCAGTCGGTAGCGGCTTTGGTACCAGTCCACGCTTTGCTGAATATCGTCGACTTGAATGGCAATGTGGTGAATGGTATCCATCGTACAAGCTCCAACGGCCGGTTTCGGGTTAATCAACGGCTAATTTATACCGCACACCAGTTTTGCGGCAAGTTCAGGCAAATCAAGCCCTAGCGGCGAATTGGGCCGCCGTTCGCCAGCCGGCTAAAACCCATAAAATAGTTATGCGACAAATTGTCGCGTTTTTTCTGGACAAGAGCATTTTTCTTCAATAGAATGCGCCCACCTTGACTCAGGTCAATGCGCCTTGCAACGGCGCATCTTTAAAAAGGGGGAGGAGGTAAGCGACCGTTTCGGCGGTATAACAAGAAAAACAGCGCAACACTTTAACCTACCGCCACATCGGGTAGGCGTCCATCAAAAAACATAAAAACACCGGACGGAGCCCACTTAATCGTGGGCTTTTTTATGTTCTTATCACTTCATTCAACTTGTTGTTATTCTGATGAAAGAAAAGCCAGACTCCATACCCGCCGAACTGATGGAATACGAGCGGTTCATTGAGGAATTGCTCAACGACACCAAGCATCCGGTACATAACCGCGCACATCCGCTGCATCAGGAATCCGTCAAAGCGCTCGACGAGATGATGCGGAGAGTCGAAGAGATGCGCAACGAGTGGTTGTCGAAAGGGTAAACTCGGATCCAGCTTATCCGTCGAGCTGACTTTAAACTCCGGACGATGAGTTTGTCCGCTCCCGCCCCGCGGGCCGGCGCAAGCGCACCGAACGACTCACGCCAAGCCTAGGCCGACTCAGTGTATCTCGGTCGAAACCACCATCGGCCGGTCCAGTTTATCCGGATACTGGCATACCATCTGCACCAATTCTTGCGCCATATGCAGCCGGCGCTGGTTCTCCAGCAAGGATTGCAGCCAGACCACTTGGCGTTTCAATTCGACGATCTGGGCTTCCTGCTCGGACACGGTTCGTAATAATGCTTCCAAAGACATCGTAGACATTTTTCTATCCCCCGTTTCAGTTAGTAATCGATTCAACATCCGGTAACCGGTGTTAAGTTCCCTGCCGAATTGGAGACGGTAAACCGGATTTTCAATGTTATCCCGTTTACCAACCCGATCTTGCTGGCGGCATAGACTCCGAAAACCTGCCGGCACGACTGCAAAAATCCAAACCCAATACCGCCGCCGTTCAACCAGTTAAGCGGCTGGCGCGGAAAAACCTGTAACCGGTTGGCGCTAAACTGTGACACCGATCCGGAAAATTGTCCTCACATTCTCACCCGTCTGAAAAATGGACATGTTGGGTTAGGAGCGACGTCGGCGGCAACCGTTTGCGGCCAGCCAGCTAGCCGATCCAACTCTATAAAGAGTCTAAAACACCGGAGTAATTCCGGGGCCAAGCACCGGCGAGGCCAATATAGTCTATCCTGAAGCCCCGCTGCATAAAGACACCGGGCTAAACTGTGCGATAGAATGCCGCATTGACTTTACCCCGGGGATAGACAATGCCGCACGATACACCCAAGGTCTACAGTGAAACAGAAATCGTCGAACGTCTGAGCCGGGAGTTGCCGCATTGGTACTACGAAAACGGCTGGATTCGCCGCAAATACAAGACCAGCGGTTGGAAAGCGACGTTGATGGTGGTCAACACGGTAGGCCATTTGGCGGAAAAAGCCTGGCACCACCCCGATTTGACCGTTTCCTATGCCTTCGTGATCGTCAAACTGGTAACCCACGCCGCCAAAGGCGTGACCGACAAGGATTTTGCGTTGGCTAAGAAAATCGAGGAAGTGGTGCACTGGGATGCCGCCGCCGAATCCGACGGCATCTTCGAAGGCACGCCGGATGATCCGCGTTTCAAATATATTAAAAAAGACTGAGGACAGCACGATGACCGAAATCACCGAGGTACCCAGCCCGTTCTGCGGTATCGGCACCGACGACCTGACGATCCGGGTGGACGGTGTTACCTTGCAAGTGGCCGCCAACGGTTGCGCGGTCAACACACCGGCTTTCGAACAGCCGCTTACCGATTCAACGCCACGCATCGCCGGACAAGCCGCCAGCCTGGAAGCCGCCGTCACCAAGGCCGCCCAACTGCTGCGCGACACCCGGCAGCCGGTCATAGGCGGCTGCGCGACCGACGTCAACGGCATGCGCGCCTTGCTCGCGTTAGCTGACAAAACCGGCGCCGTTGTCGACAACATCAACTTCAACGCGGCTCGCCGCAATCTGTTGGCAATGCAGGATTCTGGCTGGATGAACACTACTTTGGCCGAGGTCAAGAATCGCTGTGATTTGCTGTTGATCATCGGTACCGATCCCGAAGTCTTTGCACCGCGCTTTTTCGAACACTTTATGTGGAACGAACAAGCGATGTTCCTTGAAAGCACTGATCAACGTGACGTGATTTATCTCGGCAAGACGCCCGCAGGCAAGGCCCCTGTTTCACCCTCTGGCAAAACACCAACCGTGCTCGCCTGCGACGACGCCGACCTACCGGACGTCGTGGCGGTATTGTCTGCTCTGATCAGAAATCAACCATTGCAGCTTGAAACCGTGGGCAATATTGCGGTTTCGGCACTGCAAAAAATAGCCGACAGATTACGCCAAGCACGTTATGGCGTCGTATTGTGGAGCGCGGGCAAACTCACCTTCGAACATGCAGAACTGACCGTGCAAGCCATCTGCAACATTGTCAAAGACATTAATATGCAGGGCACCCGCTGCTCGGGGCTGCCACTGGGCGGCAAGGAAGGCGATTACACGGCCAATCAGGTTTGTGGCTGGACGACCGGTTATCCAGCACGAGTCAATTTCGCCAAGGGCTATCCGGAGTACGATCCGTTTCTGTTTGATAGTCAGGCCATGATCGCCAACGGCGAAGCGGATGCCTTGGTATGGGTGCAAGCCTATAACTCAATGGCGACGCCACCAAGAACAGACTTGCCGACCATCGTTGTCGGCCGTTCCGGCATGCAACTCGAACACGAACCCGATGTGTTCATTCCAGTCGGTACGCCGGGAATTGATCATGCGGGTCATGTTTACCGAATGGATAGTGTAGTGGCCTTGCGCTTGAAAAAATTGCGCGATTCCGGTTTGCCCAGCACCGCCGAGGTGCTGAATGCCATTGAACAAGCCCTTTAGGATATCGACATGCTGATAAAACTCACAGGTGGCACCGTTTACGATCCGGCCAGCGGCGTCGACGGCCAACAACAGGACATTTATATCCAAGACGGCCGCATCGTCGACGCGCCGAAAGATGGCAGACCGGTCGATCAGGAATACGATCTGCACGGCAAAGTCGTCATGTCAGGAGCCATCGATATGCACACTCACATCGGCGGCGGCAAGGGCAACATCGCCCGCACCCTGTTACCGGAAGACCACCGGGCAGATCCGGTCCACCGCACGCACCTGACCCGCTCCGGCACCGGTCACGCCATGCCGTCCAGCTTCGTCGCCGGCTACCGTTACGCGGAAATGGGTTACACCGCCTGCTTCGAACCGGCGGTGCTGCCGATCAACGCCCGTCAGGCCCACATGGAAATGGGCGATACGCCCATCGTCGATAAGGGCGGCTACGTGATGCTGGGCAGCGACGACTTCCTGCTGCGCATGCTGACCGCCAAAAAAGACCAAAAAGCCATCAACGATTACGTGGCCTGGACCCTGAACGCCGCCAAAGGCATCGGCATTAAAGTCGTCAATGCCGGCGGCATCAACGCCTTCAAATTCAACCAGCGCAAACTGGATCTGGACGAAAAGAACAGCCACTACGACGTTACGCCAAGGCAAATTCTGCAAACCCTGGCCCGCGCGGTCAAGGAACTGGGGGTTACCCATCCGCTGCACGTGCACGGTTGCAACCTAGGTGTACCGGGCAACGTCGATACCACCTTGAACACCATTCAAGGTGTCGAAGGCTTGCCGATGCATTTGACCCACATCCAGTTTCACAGCTACGGCACCGAAGGCGACTTCAAATTCTCATCCGGTGCCGCGCAAATCGCCGAGGCGATCAACAACAACAAAAACATTACCGCCGATGTCGGCCAGATTCTGTTCGGTCAAACCGTCACCGCGTCCGGCGACAACATGCGGCAGCACGCCAACCACCGCTTTGCCAGCCCGAACAAATGGGTGTGCATGGACATCGAATGCGACGCCGGCTGCGGCGTGGTGCCGTTCAAGTACAAAGACCAGAACTTCGTCAACGCCTTGCAATGGGCAATTGGCTTGGAAATCTTCCTGTTGGTCGAAGACCCATGGCGGATTTTCCTGACCACCGACCACCCCAACGGTGCGCCGTTCACTAGTTACCCGCATTTGATTAGATTGCTGATGGACCGCAGCTTCCGCAACGACATGCTGGCGACCATCCATCCGGAAGCGCAGAAAATGACTACGCTGGCCTCGATCGAGCGCGAATACACGTTGAATGAAATCGCCATCATGACCCGTGCCGGCGCGGCCCGTATCATCGGCCTGAAAGATCGCGGCGCGTTGGCACCCGGCAATTTCGCCGACATCACGGTCTACACCGAAAATGCCGACCGGCAGGCGATGTTCGCCAAGCCTGACTATGTGTTCAAGGACGGCGAACTGGTGGTCAAGGACGGCGAAGTAGTCAAAGTCACCTGGGGCACGACCCACATCGTCAAGCCGGATTACGATTTGTCGATTGAAAGGGAATTGAAACCGTATTTTGATAAATACCTGACCATGAAACTCGGCAACTTTAAAATCAGCGATGATGAGATTAGCGAAGACGGCCGCGGCAGTTTGACGACGCATCCGTTGCATATCGGCGTATAGGTCAATCGGAACCCAAGGAACAAGATGACTCTAACATCGATCACAATCGCCGACAGAGAAGCCGAGCTGGCCGATTATCTGGCACGCCAGCCTTATCTGGTCGAGCAGGACGGCATTACTCTGAATATTGCGAAAAATGTATTTCCCTCGGATTTCGGCTTGACCAGCTCGTTTTTCGGCGACTTCATACTTCAGCAAAAACCCGCCAAGAGTGGGCTGGATATGGGCTGCGGTAGCGGCTATTTCGCGTTTATTTTAAAAAAGATCGGCTGCGAAGAGGTTATTGGTGTCGACTTCAATCCGGATGCCGTCGCCTGCGCCCGCCACAACAGCGGGTTGAATCCGGAGATAGCGCCGAGCGCATTTCTGCATAGCGATTTGTTTGCCTCGGTTCCGGCCAAACGCTTCGGGATGATTGTTTTCAATTTCAATTACTATCCCTCCAACGGCACATTCGGCTTGAACGAAGACGGCGGCCAACAAATACTGCGCCGCTTTTTTCGCGAAGTTCCGGATTATCTGGAGCCGAACGCGCAAATATTTATTCCGTTCTCCGATTTCGTCGGCGCCGAACACGATCCGAAACACGTCGCCCCCGAATTTGGCTTTAACGTCATAGCCGCTGCCGAAACGCACAACCACGCCGGACGGCACGTGATTTACCAAATCAATCAAAATCAAATCGATTCACCCTACGCGGCTAACATCGAAACGCAGAACACCGAACTATGAGTAGACACGATGATAATTAACGGCGTAACCATAGACCCCACCTTCGCCGAAGCCTTCCCAATGAAGGCGACGCGCGCCATCATCACCGCCCAGAACGAGAAATGGGCGATGATTTCCGCACAGGCCATGACCGGCTTTGCCACCTCCGTGATTGCCTGCGGCTGCGAAGCCGGCATCGAGCGGGTGTTGAGTCCGGACGAAACCCCAGACGGCCGCCCCGGCGTAGCGATCATGATTTATGCCATGGGCGGCAAAGGCTTGGCCAAGCAATTGGAAACCCGCGCCGGCCAGTGCGTGCTGACGTCGCCGACTTCCGCTTTATTTGCCGGCATCGAAGGCGGCAAGCCGATTCCGTTGGGTAAAAACCTGCGCTTCTTCGGTGACGGCTTTCAGATTGCAAAAAAAATCGGCGGCAAACGTTACTGGCGGGTACCGGTGATGGACGGCGAATTTTTGACCGAAGCCACCACTGGTATGGTCGACGCGGTCGGCGGCGGCAATTTTCTGGTACTGGCAGAATCGCAACCGCAAGCTCTGGCCGCCTGCGAAGCGGCGATCGAAGCGATGAAAAAAATTCCTAACGTGATCATGCCCTTCCCTGGCGGTGTGGTGCGCTCCGGATCGAAGGTCGGTTCCAAATACAAAGCCTTGAGCGCTTCGACCAACGACGCGTTTTGCCCGACTTTGAAAGGCGTGACCAAAACCGATCTTTCGCCGGAAATCGAATCGGTGATGGAAATCGTCATCGACGGTTTGAGTAAGGAAGACATCGATAAAGCGATGCGGGTCGGCATTCAGGCGGTTTGCGATCTGGGTGCCGCCAATGGCATCAAGCGCATCAGCGCCGGTAACTACGGCGGCAAACTCGGCCCATTCCACTTTCACTTGCAGGAGATCATGGCATGACCTCGTTGACGTTTACTCTGATCGAAACGCCGCCGGCGCAGCGCATCGACATGTCGCCGCTGGTCTGCCACAAACTGGCCGGCCTGAGCCTGGACCAAATTGCGGCGATCGAACTGCAATGCGGTAAACAAAAGCTTCGCGTCGATCAACTGTTCCATATAACCGGCAGCAATGCCGACGACATCAGTATCGTCGGCAGCACCGGCAAGCTGGATTTCATCGGCAAAGAGTTGGCCAGTGGCTGCATCAGCGTACAAGGCGAAGCCGGCGCCTATTTGGGCATGCAGATGAAGGGCGGTACGATCAATGTGATCGGCGATGTCGGCTTCTATGCCGGCTGCGAAATGAAGAACGGTCTGATTCAAATCGAAGGCGATGCCGGAGATTTTCTCGGCAGCGCGCTGCCTGGCAATAAGCAAGGCATGAAAGGCGGCACTATCCTGGTCAAAGGCAACGTCGGCCAGCGTTGCGGCGACCACCTGCGCCGCGGCCAAATTTTGGTCGAAGGCAATGCCGGCGATTATTGCGGCTCGCGCATGGTCGCTGGAACCATTGCCGTGATGGGCCAAGTCGGCCGTTACGCCGGTTATGCCATGCGGCGCGGTACTTTATTGCTGTGGAACCAACCGCAATTGCCGGCTACATTCAACGATTGCGGCTCGCACACGCTGGCATTCCTGCCGATGCTATTCGCGTCGTTTAAATCGCTGAACTCCCGCTTCGCCGACAAAGGTATTGCCTTCAACCGGGTACGCCGCTTCGGCGGAGATATGGCGGAAGCCGGGCGCGGGGAAATTCTGGTCAAACTTTAAGCGGCCGCTTAATGCCGGCCGGTTCCCGCCCGGTCGGCAGCAGCTATTTTGAATGCCGAAAACGCTCAGCACTAACGACCACGACCGGAACATTGCCGGCCTGCGCTACGTTTATCCGGTAATTTCCCGCCGCTCCGGCGGCCTGTCGATCGGGATCAATTTCAACCCCAACAACGCCTGCAATTGGCACTGCGTATATTGCCAAGTCCCTGGCCTGCAGCGAGGTAACGCGCCGGAAATGGATTTTGATTTGTTGGAGCGGGAACTGCGAAGTTTTCTGAATCAGGTTTTAAACGGCGACTTTTATCAGCGCTTCAATGTCCCGGAACCGCAGCGAGTTATCAAGGACATCGCCATCTCCGGCAACGGCGAACCCACCAGCCTGAAAAATCTCGATAAAGCGATCAAACTCATCGGCGACATCGCCAGCCAAGTCGGGGTGTTCCCCGGGAGCCGTTACGTTCTGATCAGCAACGGTAGTTTGATAAATCAAGCAGGGGTGCAGCAAGGACTAGAAACATTGGCGCGTTACAACGGCGAGCTATGGTTTAAGGTCGATAGTGCGACCGAGTCGGGCCGCAAACTGATCAATCGCACCGGCCAAAGCCAGCAGAAACTGTTGGAGCACCTGCAAATCGCTGCGAAGCTTTGCCGAACCAAAATACAGACCTGCGTTTTCAGCTATCGATTTGCTTGGTCAGACCAAGAGAAACAAGCTTATTTGAGTTTATTGAAACAATTGCGGCAGATGGGAATAGACATCGAGCAGGTCATGCTTTACAGCTTGGCACGACCGTCTTTACAAGCGGAAGCGGTGGAATTGGCCAAAGCATCCGCAGCCACCATGGATGCTTTGGCAGCCGACGTCAAAGCCTTGGGCTATAACGTCAGCGTCAGTTATTAAGCGCGAATATCTAAAATTGAACCCAGCATTTTTTCGTGGGCCTTGATGATTTTGACACCGGCCGAAGTTTCCAGCTCGGCTTCTTTCAAACTCAACACCGGCTTGAACATCTCTGCCGAGCCGACATCTTTGGAACCACCGACCTCCTGCTCCTGCACCGGCAGACTTGCGATTGTCTGTGCGGCAGTACTGGCTTTTTGCTGAGCTTGCGAGATCAGGCTGGTGGCACTGTTCAGAGCATTGGTAATCATGGTACACCTCCTGAAAACAGGTTTGCATCATACCGCTTAGCGTAGCGGCCGGCAGCCCGAAACTTTAATTTTTGTCAGCATTTTGCAGACACAATCACACTCGTTAACTATTTGTCTTTTTTAAAGATTTTTGCACACAGACCTTGCAGGTAAGGCGCCAGTTTGCTTTGGCAGAGCGAGCATGCAGACAAGCCTGTCTGCTTAGCCCAAGCCGCTAATTTGCGGTAAGCATCGATGCCGCCTAACTCCTCGAATTTGGTTTCGACGATGGTACTCCACTGCGGCCTGGGTTGGCCTTGCCCGTCCAGAAACACTTTGTCGAATAGCCACATTTCCGCCACCGACACCGTCCACATAAACGCAAACGATACCGCCATGCCGCCGCCTGCCAATACCACCAGCCAAGCAAATATCGGATGCAATTTGGTCAACCACCACGACAAAATATCCACTAGCAGGAAAACATACGGCATGCCGATCGCGATCGACTTGTATTTGACGGTACTGGTTTCGGCAAAACTGAAAATCAAGCCGACAAACATGAATATGAAACTGATGCCGAACAAATGGATATGCGACACCCGGGTCAACGAGCCGAAGGTGGCGCCTTCGTCCTCTTTGGTCAACTCTTTCAGAACTTTGAAATCGGTGAAATCCGGCAGCGACGATTCCTTGTTGTGGCACATCACGCAGCGTTCCTGAATTATCTTGGCCACGCCGGACTCTTCGTATTCGTCCTGGTCGGCGCCATCGCGCACCCATTGTATGATTTGAAAACGTTCTTGTTCCGAGGCGTTCTCCTTCATCGAACCATTCAGTTTGGTCTCCAACACCGTGCCGGAGCGGTTGCCGTAGTAGCTGTATACGATATCGTCTATCGATAAGCCGAATTTACCGTCGGCCATCCCGTGGGTAAACAGGATCTGAATCAACGCTACCAAATAACCGACCGCTACCGTCGTCAAATAACCCGTGAAAAGCACTTTAACCGGGATATCCAATTGTTTTAACGATGAAAATTCGCGTGCCATACTCTAATCCCAGTTTAGAAAGGAGCTTGCATTATAGCCGCTTGCCGCGCCGCTCCCTAGAGAAATGGCCTTGTTGCGCGCATAAAAAAGGCCCTTGAACAATCAAGGGCCTTTGTTTCCGTAACCGTTTAAGGTTTATCTGGGCAGGACATTGGTGGCAGTCAAGCCTTTAGGGCCTGATTCGATATCGAACTGGACCGATTGGCCAGGCGACAAGGTTTTAAAACCTTCTCCCAAAATCACGGAATGATGCACAAACACATCTTCTTTTCCTTCGGAAGGCTCGATAAATCCAAAACCTTTGGTGTTGTTAAACCACTTTACAGTGCCTGTTGCCATCTTAAAACTCCTACAAAATAAAACTATTGGTTACGCAGACCGACATTATTGGCAACCGTTGCTGCCGGAAGCAGTGGCGATAAGCCGCGAACATCTGTTATCTGAGCGCGGGCATTGTACTTTGAATCATTGGTCTAAGCTACCGGCGATATTCGGCATTACCATGAAAATTCAACGGATATTTTGCTTAGCACAAGCCTGTGCGCTTGAAAACCGATTCAGGCCGCCCCATGTCGGTCGCAACTAAACTTATTTTCCTAACGAGGTACGCTGCATGCGAATGGATAAATTAACCAGTAAATTTCAACAGGCTCTCGGCGATGCACAAAGTCTGGCGCTGGGCAAAGACCACCAATTCATCGAGCCGTTGCATGTCATGCAGGCCTTGATCGACCAGGAAGGCGGCAGTATCAAACCGCTGTTGCAGCAGGTCGGCGTCCAGGTCAACGCCTTGCGCAACGATCTGTTGAAAGAGATCGACCGTTTGGCCAGCGTTTCCGGCGCGGGCGGGGATGTACAAATTTCCAACGAACTGTCGCGGATGCTGAATCTGACCGACAAACTGGCGCAAAAACGTAAAGACGCCTACATCTCCAGCGAACTCTTTCTATTAGCGGCGCTAGACACCAGCGGGACCTTGCAGAACCTGCTGAAAAAGGCCGGCGTCAACGCATCGGCCGTCGAAAAAGCCATCGAAAACATGCGCGGCGGCCAGAACATCAACGATGCCAATGCCGAGGACCAGCGCCAGGCTTTAAAAAAATATACGATCAACCTGACCGAGCGCGCCGAGCAAGGCAAACTGGATCCGGTGATCGGCCGCGACGACGAAATCCGCCGCACCATCCAGGTGTTGCAACGCCGCACCAAGAACAACCCGGTGTTGATCGGCGAGCCCGGCGTCGGTAAAACTGCGATCGTCGAAGGCCTGGCGCAACGCATCGTCAACGGCGAGGTACCGGAAGGCATTAAAGGCAAGCAACTGCTATCGCTGGACATGGCGGCGCTGATCGCAGGCGCCAAATTCCGTGGCGAGTTCGAGGAGCGCCTGAAAGCCGTCTTGAACGACATTGCCAAGCTGGAAGGCCAAGTGATTCTGTTCATCGATGAATTGCATACCATGGTCGGCGCCGGCAAAGCGGAAGGCGCGATGGATGCCGGCAATATGCTGAAGCCCGCCCTGGCCCGCGGCGAACTGCATTGCGTCGGCGCAACGACGCTTGACGAATACCGCCAATACATCGAAAAAGACGCCGCGTTGGAACGCCGCTTCCAAAAAGTCCTGGTCGACGAACCCAGTGTCGAAGACACGATCGCCATCCTGCGCGGCTTGAAGGAGCGCTACGAAATCCACCACAGCGTTGATATAACCGACCCGGCGATTGTTGCTGCAGCAATGCTGTCGCACCGTTACATTTCCGACCGCCAGTTGCCGGACAAGGCCATCGACCTGATCGACGAAGCCGCCAGCCGAATTCGGATGGAAATGGATTCCAAGCCGGAAGCGATGGATAAACTCGACCGCCGCCTGATCCAGCTGAAAATCGAACGCGAGGCGATGAAAAACGAAAGCGACCCAGCCTCGAAAAAACGCCTGGAAACCTTGCAGGAAGACATTGCCGAGCTGGAAAAGGAGTATTCCGATCTCGACGAAATCTGGAAAGCTGAAAAGGCGGCGCTGCAAGGCACGGCCACCATCAAAGAGCGGCTGGAACACGCCCGCCTGGAGTTGGAAGTCGCTCGCCGCAACCAGGATTACACCCGGATGTCGGAGCTGCAGTACGGCGAAATTCCGAAACTGGAGAAGGAACTAGACTTGGCTTCGCAAGCCGAAATGCAGGAAGCCAAATTATTGCGCAGTAAAGTCACGGATGAAGAAATCGCCGAAGTCGTGTCGAAATGGACCGGCATCCCGGTCTCGAAAATGATGGAAGGTGAGCGGGAAAAATTGTTGCGAATGGAAGAAGAACTGGGCAAACGCGTGATCGGCCAAACTGAAGCCTTGAAAGCGGTCAGCAACGCGATCCGCCGCTCCCGCGCCGGACTTTCCGACCCGAACCGGCCTAACGGATCGTTCCTGTTTTTGGGGCCGACCGGGGTCGGTAAAACCGAGTTATGCAAAGCCTTGGCCGAATTCATGTTCGACACCGAAGAAGCCATGGTCCGCATCGATATGTCGGAATTCATGGAGAAACATTCGGTCGCGCGTTTGATCGGTGCACCGCCGGGTTACGTCGGCTACGAAGAAGGCGGTTACCTGACCGAAGCCGTGCGCCGTAAGCCCTACTCTGTGATCCTGCTCGACGAAATCGAAAAAGCCCACAACGACGTGTTCAATGTCTTGCTGCAAGTGCTGGACGACGGCCGACTGACCGACGGCCAGGGTCGCACCGTGGATTTCAAAAACACGGTGGTGGTGATGACGTCCAACCTGGGCTCCAGCGTGATTCAGGAACTGGCGGGCGAAGACAACTATGCCGAAATGAAAGACGCGGTAATGGACATCGTCGGCCAGCATTTCCGGCCGGAATTTATCAACCGGGTCGACGAGGCCGTGGTGTTCCATCCGCTGGGACAAGACCAGATCCGGGCGATCTGCAAAATCCAGATCGATCTGCTACGTCGGCGTCTGCAAGAGAAGGAAATCGGTTTGGATGTCAGCGAACAGGCCTTGGATCTACTCGGCGAGGCCGGCTTCGATCCGGTTTACGGCGCACGGCCATTGAAACGGGCGATACAACGCCAATTGGAAAATCCATTGGCTAACGAAATATTGGCCGGCCGTTTCTTGCCGGGCAATACGATAAAAATCGATGTTGCCAACGACGGCCTGACCTTCAGCAAATAAGCCCGCCGCGCCGGCCCGGATTCAAGTCCGGGCCGG
>NZ_JANIBM010000057.1 GCF_024505045.1 Methylomonas aurea
ACCCCGGTTGGCTTAGCGCCAACCGGGGTTTTTGCTTGTAGGGAAAGGGTGGGTTGTAGCCTTAGTTGGACGACGCTTGGTAGCGCACGGAAAATTGGTTCATGGCGGCCAAAACCAAGTCGGTATTGTTCTGACCGCTCAAGTCGAAGGCGTTGATGCCGACCCTGGATAAATAAAACACCTGATCGGGAAGGTATTGTCCTACGGCACGAATCTCGCCCTGGTAAGCGTCACGGCTACGCAGCAAGCGGGCCACCGAAAACAGGCGGCCGTCACCGAAGATGGGAAAGTTCAATTCGATCAGGTCGATTTTATCCAGCTCCGGGCGAAGCGAGTCGGTTTGGTCCCCCGGAGCCAGACGAACGCCGATTTTGCCGCCCCGCTCGAGCAATCGTTCTTTTTCGCTGAGCCAGCGTAGCAGGCTGACCGTAATGTCGCCCTCGGGCAAAGGGGCGTCGTCTTCGATAAATGTCCAGGTGTTGTCGATTAGCTGTTGGTCTTTAATGATTTGCATAAACTCTTTCCCTAAACGGCTCCAGGCCGACACGTTTTACGGTTTGTAGGAATGCTTCGTCTTCCAGGCGTTGCTGAACGTAAACGTCGAGTATATCGGTCACTGCGGTGGTGATTTGATCCTTGGCAACTGCCGGTCCCAGGCGTTCGCCGATCGCGGCTTCGTTTTCCGATGAGCCGCCCAGCGTAATCTGGTACCACTCTTCGCCGTGCTTGTCGACGCCGAGGATGCCGATATGGCCAACACTTTGGTGTGCGCAGCCGTTCATGCAGCCGGACATGTTGATTTTGATGTCGCCGATGTCGTGGATGTAATCCATGTCGTCCAGTCGGGAATTCAATTCTCGGGCAACGCTAATCGAGCTGGCGTTTGCTAGAGAGCAGAAATCGAGGCCGGGGCAGCAGATGATGTCGGTTACCGTGCCGATGTTCGGTGTGGCCAGCTTGATGGCGTCGAGTTTTTGCCAGACCGTGAAGAGATCGGTTTGTTTGACGTCAGCCAGCACCAGATTTTGGCGATGGCTGCTTCTAACCTCGCCGAAGCTGTATTGGTCGGCTAAATCGGCAATGGCTTCCAGTTGTTCGGCGGTAATGTCGCCGGGCGGTGAGTCTGGAGCCTTCAGTGAGATGTATACTGCTTGGTAGCCGTTCACTTTGTGATCGACTGTGTTGTACTTGACCCACTTGGCAAAATTGAGGTCGCCAGTAAGGTGTTTGGCGAAAGAAGGATCGTTATCGCTGAGAGTCTCATAGGAGGGCGGAGCGAAATGCGCTTTCATTTCTGCTATGCGTTGTTCGCTGAGCACCATGTGGTCGCGAATCCGCTCCCATTCTTGTTCGACCATGGCTTTGAATTTTTCCAAGCCGGTTTCTTTGACCAGAATCTTGATCCGTGCCTTGTATTTGTTATCGCGCCGACCAAACAGATTGTAAATCCGCAATATTGCTTCGAGATAGGAAAGCAAATGTTGTTTTTCCAAGAACGGGCGGATGGTTTGGCCAATAATCGGGGTCCGGCCGAGGCCGCCGCCGACCAGGATTTGATATCCGATTTCTCCGGCGTTGTTTTTGACCAAATAGATGCCGATGTCATGCAACTGCACCGCCGCTCGGTCGTGGGTCGCGCCGCTAACGGCGATCTTGAACTTTCGAGGTAGGAAAGCAAATTCGGGATGCAGTGTTGTCCACTGCCTGATGATTTCGCAGTACGGCCGTGGGTCCTCGATTTCGTCTCTGCAAATGCCGGCCAAATGGTCGGATGTTGTGTTTCGCAGGCAGTTGCCGCTGGTCTGAATGGCGTGCATTTGCACCGTCGCCAGTTCGGCAAGCAGATCGGGAACCCGTTCCAAAGCCGGCCAGTTGTACTGGACGTTCTGCCGGGTTGTGAAATGGCAGTATCCGCGGTCGTAATCGCGGGCCACCGACGCCAGCTTGCGCAGCTGTTTCGACGATAGCAGGCCATACGGTACTGCGACCCTTAGCATGGGTGCATGGGTCTGTACGTACAAGCCGTTCATCAGGCGCAGCGCTCTGAATTGGTCGGCTCCAAGTTCTCCGGTCAGAAAGCGCTGAGTTTGGCCGCGAAACTCTTTGACGCGCTCTTCAATAAGTGTTTGATCTTGCTCGTTATATTGATACATTTAGCGTTGGTGCGTGGTTTACTGACTATTTTGCTAGGTATCTGAATAATATAACGGACGGGATTAAATGACAAAGAATATTGTATGGTGATAACATGCCCGGTTAGTTTTTTTGCTTTTCATAACGACTAAATATAGAGGATAAAGGGGGCTATCTTGTTACGCTTATTGTTGATTTTGGCCGGGCTGCTGTTTGTGCCGCAAATGGCCATGGCCGAAGAGTTTCATAATCTCGGTCTGACCGGAACCGAGCGGGGGATCTATACCGTTCTGATCTTTTTGGTGGCTTACGGCTTTGTCATGGCCGAGGAGTTCACCCATTTGCGTAAGTCCAAGCCGGTCATTTTTGCGGCGGCAGTGATCTGGGCGCATGTGGCGATTCTGGCCAGAGATGCCGGTGTTTCCGGTGAGGAATTGCATAAAGCGTTTGAGCACGATTTGAAAGAATACGCCGAACTGATGCTGTTTTTGTTGGTGGCGATGACTTATATCAATACCATGGCGGAACGTAATGTATTTGAGGCGTTGCGCTCCTGGTTGATTCGGAAGCAATTCGGTTACAAGCAGTTGTTCTGGATCACCGGCATCATCACCTTTTTCTTGTCTTCAGTCGCTGACAATCTGACTTCGGCTTTATTGGTTGGCGCCGTGGTTATGGCGGTCGGTGCGGACAACGAGAAATTCGTTTCCATCGGTTTCGTAAACCTCGTTATCGCTGCCAACGCCGGCGGAGCGTTTTGTCCGTTCGGCGACATTACCACGTTGATGGTGTGGCAAGCTGGTTATGCTGAGTTTTTCGACTTCTTCAAGCTGTTTATCCCGTCGGTAGTGAATTTTGTCGTGCCGGCGTTCTTTATGTCGCAAGCGATTCCAAACGGCCAGCCTGAAGCGACCAACGAAGCAGTCGTAGAATTGAAACCTGGTGGTTGGGTGGTCTGTGGCTTGTTCGCGGTTACCATCGGTTTAGCCGTAAGCTTCAAACAGTTTCTGCATTTGCCGCCTTTCATGGGCATGATGGCAGGCTTATCGATTTTGATGTTGTTCATTTATTACATCAAAGTTAGCTTCCCCTCGGCCGATGAAGTGCGTCTTGATGTATTTGACCGTGTCAAAGAAGCGGAATGGGATACGCTGTTGTTCTTCTTCGGCGTGGTATTTGCGGTCGGCGGTTTGGGTTATATCGGTTATCTGGAATTGCTGTCGGCGGCAATGTATGACGGTTTGGGTCAAACAACGGCCAACATCTTGGTTGGTATCATTTCTGCGGTAGTTGATAACATTCCGGTGATGTTTGCGGTATTGAATATGAATTTGGATATGGATCTATACCAATGGTTGTTGGTCACGCTGACGGCTGGTGTTGGTGGCTCCCTATTCTCGGTCGGTTCGGCTGCAGGTGTGGCGTTGATGGGGCAATCAAACCACAAATATACGTTCTTCAGCCACTTGAAATGGACGCCGGTTATTGCGGCTGGCTATGCAGCCAGTATCGTGACGCATTATTTAATCAACGGTTGAGTTTAGGCTCTATCTAGAGTGCGTTATTAGAGAAAGCGTGTGGCGGAAACTGTAAGCAGTTGGCGCAACGCTTTCTCTATATATACCCGGTCGCGCGTGCTGGGTATGATTTTTCTCGGCTTCTCAGCCGGTCTGCCATTCTCATTGACTTCATCGACATTATCCGCCTGGTTGGCTGACGAGGATGTATCTCTTTCCGTAATCGGCTATTTCAGTTTGGTCGGCGTTGCTTATTCAGTAAAAGTTTTGTGGGCCCCGGTGGTCGACCGCTTAGCTTTTCCGCTGTTGTGCCGGTTGTTAGGTAAGCGGCGGGGCTGGATGTTGGGCGCCCAAATCGGCGTGGCGCTGGGCTTGTTTGCGATGAGCGAACTGGACCTCCATCACCAACTTTCGCAAATGGCTTGGCTGGCGGTTTGGGTGGCGTTCTGCTCCGCAACTCAGGATGTCGCAATCGATGCGTATCGGATTGAAATTGTAGCTCCAGAGATTCAGGGCGCGATGGCAGCGATGTATGTATTCGGCTATCGCCTTTCTTTGTTGCTTGCCGGGGCCGGGGTGTTTTATGTCGCGGAATACCAGAATTGGTCTGTGGCGTATCAGGGAATGGCGTTGGCGATGTCGGTGGGCATGGTTGCTACTTTGCTGGCGCCGGAGCCGCACCGCGTGGCCGATGAGCGGGTAGGGCAGATCGAACAAAGTGTAGAAGTTGCGTTTGGCTTGTCCGAGTCCCGCTCCTTGCCGGCTAGATTGTTGCGTTGGTTTTCCGACGCCGTTGTCAGTCCGTTTGTCGAGTTTTTCCAGCGCAATGCCAATAACGCAGTGCGGATTTTGCTGCTGATCGCCCTCTACAAGATGAGCGATATCGCGATGGGGGTCATGGCGAATCCGTTTTATTTGGCGTTGGGGTTCAGCAAAAAAGATATCGCTGACGTCACCAAAGTATTCGGTTTTTTCATGACTATAGCCGGTACCTCGATCGGCGGTGTACTGGTGGCGCGGTTTGGGATTATGCGGCCGTTGCTGTTCGGCGCGGTAATCGTCGCCGCGACCAATTTGCTGTTTGCCGCTTTGGCCTTGGCTAAACCGGATATTGTGTTGTTGGCCGGAGTGATCAGCGCTGACAATTTAAGCGGCGGCATCGCTTCGGCTGCATTCATTGCCTATTTGTCGGGGCTGACGAATTCCGCATACACGGCAACTCAATATGCGCTGTTTAGTTCTTTGATGACTTTGCCGGCTAAGTTGATCGGAAGTATTTCCGGGGATTTGGTCGCCGAGTTTGGTTATGCCGCTTTTTTCTCGTACTCGGCCGTTATCGGTCTTCCGGCAATTGCTTTGGTGATATTGCTGATGCGATCCAGTTCGTCCAGTCAAAATTAGCCGCCAAGTACCTTCGGCTTGCGGAACTGCCAGCTAAATCGTATCATAAGCAGTTCTCTATCAAGTATGTGTCCCGAAAAGGGTATGTGAGCGCTATGAAACCAGAAATTCATCCACAATATAAACAAATCACCGTGACATGCGGTTGCGGCAATACTTTCCAAACGGGTTCCGTGTTGGCTTCCGATTTGCACATTGAAGTATGTTCCTCGTGCCATCCGTTTTATACCGGTAAGCAACGCGTAGTCGATACTTCCGGTCGCGTGGATAAATTCCGCAAAAAATTCGGAAAATAATATTCTTTCCGGCTTGCGCTCGGCCGCCAAATCTTTGGCGGCTTTGAGTGTCGGCCAGTGTCAAAACAAGCCTTCCTCGTTAAATTCCTCTTCCAGGCTTTCTTCCGGTTGCAATGGTGTCGACATAGCTGTCGGTACCGTTTCTTCAGTAAAGTATTCCCAGATGCCGCCTTTTTCGTTTGGGTCGAGGCGAAGACCGTCGCGCGGGTTGATATAGGCCTGCACGATGCCGTTGGGTTCGGATTCCGGTTTTTCAGGAAAATGGTGTTGAACCGCGCGGATGAATTTAATCCACATCGGCAATGCGACTTTCCCGCCGGTTTCGCCGTGGCCTAGCGGTAGCGAGTTGTCGTAACCGATCCAGGCTGAGGCGACGATGCCGCTGGCAAAGCCGTTGAACCACGCATCTCTCTGGTCGTTGGTGGTGCCGGTTTTCCCGGCTAGGTCGTTTCTGCCAAGTTGTTTGGCTTGGGTCGCCGTGCCGCGCTGGACTACGTCGCGTAATAAACTGTTTATCAAGAAATTAGTTTTTGCCGAGATCGCTCGTGGTGCCGTGGGGCTTTGCGGATTGTTGGTTTCGTTGCACTCAGCACATGCTGTCGCTGGCTGGGCTTGAAACAGAACTATGCCATCGTTGTTTTCGATGCGCTCGATCAGGTAAGGCGTTACCAAAAAACCACCATTGGCGAAAACCGCGTAGGCGGCCGCCATTCTTAGTGGTGAGGCGTGGCCGCTGCCCAGGGCAAGCGATAATGTGCTTGGCAATTGGTCTTTATCGAATCCAAAGCGTTTCGCTGTGTCGATAGCGTGGGGGATACCGATTTCCTGTAATACACGGATCGACACCAGGTTTATTGACTCCCGTAGCGCGACCCGCAATGGCGTTGGGCCGAGATAACGGCGGTTGTAGTTTTCCGGCCGCCAATCGTTTTCTTGCGAAGGGTCTTCGATTACGATTGGAGCGTCGTTAATGATGCTGGCCGGCGTAAATCCTTTTTCTATTGCCGCGGTGTAAATGATCGGCTTAAATCCGGAGCCGGGCTGGCGCTTGGATTGCGTGGCGCGATTGTATTTGCTGTGGTAGAAATCGAAACCGCCCGAGAGTGCCAAAATGGCGCCGTTGTTCGGATTCAATGCTGCAAATGCGCCTTCTACTTCCGGTACTTGGGTTAGTGCCCAGTCGCCGTTCTCGAGTTGCCTGACCCAAATCATATCGCCGGCTTGCAGTGGCGGCCGATGAGCGTTGCCGCGCCTCGTCCAGTCGAAATTGTGGCGGTCTATCCGGATCTGGCTGCCGTTATGTAATGTTGCGGTAATGCCGAATTCGCTGACGTCGTTGATTTGAGCCTGGCGGCAGTCGCCGATAACGCTACCAGTCAACCTGGTGCCGTCCTTGCCGGTGTTTTTGAACGAAGGGCCGCGGTATCCGTGGCGCTCGTCGTATTCATGTACAGCTTCCTGGAGTGCGCGGTCGGCAGCGCGCTGAAATTCGCTAGGTACGGTCGTATAAACCTTGAGTCCCTGCGTAAAGGCTGAATCGCCGAATTGCGCCATGATTTCCTGTCTGGCCATTTCGGCGACATAAGGCGCTTCGAATTCGATGTTCACCGGTTGTAACGCCGCGTCGTCGATCGCATCGTGTGCGGATCGATAAGTGTTTTCGTCTATGTATTTTAGTTCCAACATGCGCCGTAGCACGTAATTGCGCCGTTGCAGCGCCCGCTCGGGATTGGTGATCGGGTTGTACATGGATGGGGCCTTGGGCAGGCCGGCGATCATGGCTTGTTGGGGAAGGCTTAATTCGGCGAGATCCTTCCCGTAGTAAGTTTGTGCGGCCGCTGCCAGTCCGTAAGCGCGTTGCCCCATATAAATCTTGTTTAGATACAGTTCGAGGATCTGATCCTTGGAGTAGCGGCGTTCGATCTTTAGGGCCAGAACGATTTCTTTGAGCTTGCGCAAATAGGTCTTCTCATTGCTCAGCAAAAAGTTGCGCGCAACCTGCATCGTGATAGTGCTGCCGCCTTGACGTTTTTTTCCTGTCAACACAAGTTGGGTAGCTGCTCTGGCCAAACCGGTCGGGTCGATGCCGATATGGGTAAAAAAACTGTCGTCTTCTGCCGCGATAAAGGCTTTGATTTGTTGACTGGGGACTTTGCCGATGGTTAGCGGAACTCGCCGTTTTTCGCCGAATTGGCCTATCAACAAGTTGTCCTGGCTATAGATGCTGAAAGGCATCTGGTATTGCACATTTTGCAATTGCTCGATGTCGGGCAGCTCCTTGTCGAGTTCGATAAAGAAAAAATAACTCGCCAGGGCGAACGTGGCAAAAAATGCAATAACGAAAAATGCTAGCCACTTGATCAGCGACTTTAGCAAAGAGCCTGATTTCGGAGCTTTTTTAATCGGCACAGGAGTAAAAATGCGCTAGGGAATTTCCAACTATCGGTTCAGGAAATTCCTGTACATGGTCCCGATAAGCTAAAGTTACTTATAAAGTGGTTCATCTAACAGGATGAAAATAAAAAAACCATCTATACTTGCCACGTAGAGCTTCTGCGAGCCTCGGTTGTGCTGTGCGAGCTAAGTTTAGTCTTTTATGATTCAAAAAGGGTTTGTTCATGAGCTGGTTCAGCAGGAATCCGTCGGCCGTGTTGGGTGTGGACATCAGTACTGCGGCGGTAAAGTTGTTGGAGCTAAGTCGGGCAGGTGCGCGGTACAAGGTAGAAAGTTACGCCGTAGTGCCGCTACCCCAGGATGCCATCGTCGACAAGAATATCACTAATGTCGAACAAATTGGCGGAGCGATCAAGGCTGCGGTCAAACAATCCGGCACCAAAGCCAAACATGCCAGCGTTGCCGTCGCTGGCTCGTCGGTGATGACGAAGATCATATCGATGCCGGCATCGTTGACCGATGCCGAGATGGAAGAACAGATTATGGTCGAAGCTGACCAGTACATTCCTTATTCGCTCGACGAGGTGAATTTGGATTTCGAGGTGCAAGGCGTGACCAAGAGTAATCCGGACATGGTCGATGTTTTACTCGCCGCTTCCCGGCGGGAAAATATCGAAGACCGTGTCGCGGCCTTGGCCTACGCCGGACTGAAGACCGTGGTGGTCGATGTCGAGGCGTTTGCCATGGAGAATGCATTTTCGCTATTGGTGGATCAGCTGCCGGAAGGGACCGGCGACATGACCGTGGCGATCGCCGATATCGGCGCCACGATGACCTCGCTGAACATATTGCATGCCGGGAAGACGGTTTATACCCGTGAGCAGGGATTCGGCGGCAAACAATTGACCGAGGAAATTCAACGCCGCTACGGGCTTTCCTATGAAGAGGCGGGGTTAGCCAAGAAACACGGCGGCTTGCCCGACAACTACGCGGCCGATGTACTGGAGCCGTTTAAAAAAGCCATGTTGCAGCAAATCGCCAGATCATTGCAGTTTTTCGTTTCGTCCAGTGCCAATCGCGGCGTGGATGCGTTAATTCTTGCCGGCGGTTGCGCTTCTATCGCGGGTTTGGACAAATTGGTCGAGCGAGATTTGGGAATCCCTTCTTATATAGCCAATCCGTTCATCAATATGGCGCTGTCCAATCGGGTCAAGCCGCAAAGTCTCAGTAACGATACGCCGGCGATGATGATCGCTTGCGGCTTGGCGTTAAGGAGTTTCGACTAATGGCCAGAATTAATTTACTGCCTTGGCGAGAGGAACTCAGAAAACGGCGGCAACAGGAATTCGTCGCCGGTATTGGCGCAGGGATATTGGCTACTGCGTTAATTCTCGTCGCGGTTTATATGTATATAGAGGGTCTCAAGGAATACCAGACCTTGCGCAACACGATGCTGCAAAACGAAATTGCCGTTCTTGATAAGCGGATTCAGGAAATCAAAGAGATCGAAGATAAGAAAAACAAGCTGTTGACCAAGATCGAAGTCATTCAAAAATTGCAGGAAAGCCGGCCGGAAATTGTTCACCTGTTCGAAGAGTTGGCCAAAACCACTCCTGAAGGGGTTTATCTGACCAAATTTGTCCAAGCGGGATCGCTGTTGACGCTGGACGGTAAGGCGGAGTCCAACGCCAGGGTCTCGGCTTATATGCGGGCGATAGACGGTTCGCAGTGGTTGAACAGCTCGGTACTTACCGTGATTCGCGGCGAAGGTAAAAAAAGCGGCACGATGAACGATTTTACGCTGACGGCCAAACAGGGCAGGAAAGCCGATAAAGTTCAGGGAGGGGCTGCTAAATGAATCTGTCGGAAGTCAATTGGGACATCAATGCTGCGGGTAGCTGGCCGACGCCGCTGAAAATTATCGTCATCGTTATTTTTGCGTTATTGACCGGTGCCGCAGGCGTCTATTTTGTAACGATTCCGCAACTGGACGAATTGGAGGCTCTGGAAAAACAGGAAGTCAGTTTGAAAAGTGCTTTCGAAGTCAAACAGAAGAAAGCGATCAATTTGCAGGATTACCGCGATCAATTGGAGCAGATAGAGGCTTCGTTGGGCGATATGTTGAAACAGATGCCGACCAAAGCCGAAGTGGCCAGTTTGTTGGTCGATATTTCCCAGACCGGGCTTGCTAGCGGTTTGGAGTTTAAATTGTTCCAACCCGGCGCTGAGATCAATCGGGAGTTTTATTCTGAATTGCCGATCAGTATCCAGGTTATCGGCAAGTACGAGGAACTGGGTTTGTTTGTTAGCGGGCTGGCTTCTTTGCCCCGTATCGTTACGGTACACGACGTGCAAATTACCCCGCTGGGTAAAGACGGTAAAGACGGGATGAGTATGTCGGCGACCATCAAAACCTATAACGAAGGCGAGTCTGCGCAAGCCGGTGCGGCGGCTGCGAAAAAACGGAGAGGTCAGTGATGGGCGTTGCATGCAGAATTGCTTCGGCTCCGGCGTGTTTGGTGGTGTTGCTGTTGCTGGCTGGCTGCGGTGGCGACGATGTCAGCGACCTGAATAAATATATTCAGGAAGTCAAGGCGCGGCCCAAGGCTCAGATAGAGCCATTGCCGGAAATCAAGGTCGTCGAGTCGTTTATTTTCAAGCCGGACGGTTTGCGCGACCCGTTCCGGCCGAGCGAGAGGGCCAACGAAGACAGTAACGTCGACGTATCCGGAGTGAGCGGCATTCATCCCGATACCGAACGCCGGAAGGAAGAGTTGGAGGCTTATCCGTTGGATACCTTACGTATGGTGGGTACTCTGCGCAACGAGAAGGGGCTCTGGGGATTGGTCAGGGCGAATGACGGGACCATACACCGGGTGCAAGTGGGTAACCACATGGGGCAAAACTACGGCAAAATTTTGCGTATTCTCGACGACAGGATAGAGCTGATGGAAATCGTTCCGGATAAACCGGGTACCTGGCGCGAACAGCAGTCTGCGTTGGCGATGGCCGATGACAAAGGGTTATAAACAATGAGCATTGAACTACATAGTAACGTAAGGATGGGATTGGGACGGTTGGCGAGCCAACAATGGCTGCTGTTGCTGCTGTTGTGGCTGGTCGGTTTATCGGTACGGGCCGAAGAAGCGGCAATCACTAATTTGGAGTTTTCGTCTCTGGCCGGGAACCAAGTCCAAATTCAGTTGGAAACCAGTGGCGGATTGGTTGAGCCGAAAATTTTTCAAACCGATAACCCGTCCCGAATTGCGTTGGATTTTGCCGGAGTCAAAAGCAATCTGGCGAAAAAAAGTTTTCCGATCAATCAAGGTGCCGCCGGCACCGTCTACGTGGTGGAGGCATCGGGCCGCACTCGGGTCATTATCAACCTGATCGAGAAGGTTCCCTATGAAACCCGGGTAGAAGGCGATAAGTATTATGTGATTTTAAAATCGGCCGGCACGGTTGCCGCCGTCAATACGACAGTGCAACAAACGCCCTCTGCAGTCAAAAGTTCGGCCATTAGCAAGTTTTTGCCGGAGCAAAACATCAAGAGTATCGATTTCAGGCGTGGGCCGAACGGAGAAGGACGGCTGCTGCTGGGTTTGTCGGCCGCCAATACCGTGGTGGATACCAAGCAGAGCGGCGGTAAAGTGGTATTGAATTTTTTGAATACCCGTTTGCCGGAGTCCTTGGTCAAGAACTTCGACGTATCGGATTTCGCTACGCCCGTGCAAAGAATCGAGGCGGTGCCGAAAGGCGATAGCGTCAACATCACGATAACGCCGAGCAACGGCAATTACGATTATTCTTCGTATCAGGCGGATAACTTGTTAACGGTGGAATTCAGGCCGCTGACGCCGGCGGAAAAGGAAGCACAGCAAAAGGAAAAGTTTCCGTATGTCGGCAACAAGCTGTCTTTGAATTTTCAGGATATCGAGGTTCGTTCGGTGTTGCAGATTCTGGCCGATTTTACCGAGCTGAACATCATCGCCGCCGACTCGGTGGCCGGTAACGTCACGCTACGCCTGAACGACGTGCCTTGGGACCAGGCTTTGGAGTTGATACTAAAAGCCAAAGGCTTGGCGAAGCGGCAAAACGGTAACGTGGTGATGGTGGCGCCGGTGGCCGAGATCATGAAAATCGAGCAGGAAGAATTGGACTCGAAGAAAATCTTCGAAGAGCTCGAGCCGCTGAAAACCGAAAACATCCAGATCAACTACGCCAAAGCCTCCGAAATATGCGGTGTGTTAATGGGCATAGGCAATAACTCCCAAGGCGGACAGTCAGGTGCCGGCGGTGCTAGTGGCGGTGCCGGCGGCTGCGGCGGCGGGCCGACTTCCAGCCCATCCGGATTGGGTGCCGGTGGCCAAGCCGGAGGATTAGGTGGGGCGGCGAGCATGAGATTGTTGTCGCCGCGAGGCACAGCGATAGTCGATGCGCGGACCAATACCCTGATTATCAAGGACACGGCGAAAGCGATGGAAGACGTGCGCAAGATGATCAAATTGTTGGATGTACCGGTTCGGCAAGTATTGATCGAGTCGCGGATCGTGATCGCCGATACGTCTTTTGCTCAGAACTTGGGTACTAAATTCGGTGTAGCTCATAAGACCGACGTCAACGGCGGTACCCAATACGGTATGACCGGTACCGGCGTGGATACCAGCGAAAACTCGCAAATATTGGCGGATTTGGGATCGGCGTTGGCTGCTTCCAGCGGCGGTTCGTTGGCTTTGACTTTGGCAAGGGGCGCCGATTATTTGTTGAATTTGGAAATCAATGCGTTGCAAGACGATGGTAAGGGCGAATTGGTGTCTAACCCGCGCGTAATGACCAGTGACCGGGTTCAGGCTTCGATCAAACAGGGTGTACAGATTCCTTACCAAACCCAAAGCCAGGCAACCGGACCGGTCACACAGTTGGTCGACGCGGTGTTGGAATTGAACGTGACTCCGCAAATCACGCCAAGCGGCAGCGTGATTATGCAGTTGGACATCAAAAAGGATTCGCCGGGCACGCCGTTGGCGACGGGGGGCAATGCCACGGTGCCGATCGATACCCGGCAATTGAAAACCAAGGTGCAGGTCGAGGATGGCGAGACTGTGGTTTTGGGCGGGATCTATGAGTCCACGGTGCAGGATTCGTATAACACAGTGCCTTGGGTATCGGATCTGCCGGTTATAGGCTGGATGTTCAAAAAGAGTATAAAAACTGACAACAAGAAGGAGCTATTGGTGTTCATCACGCCTAAGATTGTCAAAGAATCGTTGAGCGCAAAATAATTTCGCGTCTGATCGAGATATTGTTGGATAAAAGGGGCGTCAGCCCCTTTTTTCTTGACTTGGCCGGTTACGCCGGTGGTGTGTCTCGTTCTTTCGGTTTGCTGGCTATGGTATATTCCGCCGACCAACGTAACCCGTATCGTTTACCCATGCCAACCCAAAGACTGCTTACTTTGATTTTATGGTGTCTGCTATTGCAGGCCTGCGGCCAAACCGGGCCTTTATACATGCCGGATAGTCGGCCACCGATTTATGTCCCCAAACAAGAAAAATAGATATGGATTTTTTTAACTACCGGCAACAGGCTTTGTTTGCCGAAGACGTAGCGGCCGCCAATATCGCCGCTGATTACGGCACACCCTGTTATGTCTATTCGCGTGCCGCTTTGGAGCAACATTGGCAAGCCTTCGATCGGGCTTTCGGCTCGCGTCCGCATTTGATTTGTTACGCCGTAAAGGCCAACTCCAACATCGCTCTGCTGAATCTGCTGGCTCGCTTGGGTTCGGGGTTCGATATCGTGTCGCTCGGCGAGATGCAGCGGGTCCTGGCGGCTGGCGGGCGTCCTGGAGATATCGTATTTTCCGGCGTAGGTAAGCGAGCAGATGAAATTCTGGTGGCGCTGAAAGCCGGCATTCGCTGTTTTAATGTCGAAGTCAGCGGTGAGTTGGGCCGTATCAACGAGTTGGCCGGGCAATTGGGAGTGTTCGCGCCGGTATCTTTCCGGGTTAATCCCGATGTCGATGCCAAAACTCATCCTTACATCTCTACCGGCTTGAAGGAAAATAAATTCGGTATCGACATCGATAGCGCCATTCACGAATATCGGCGTGCGGCGGCGATGCCGAATATCAAAGTGGTTGGAATCGATTGTCACATAGGTTCGCAGTTGACCGGAATCAATCCGTTTCTGGATGCATTGGATAGAGTGTTGGCATTGGTGGATGTATTGGCGGCGGAAGGAATCAAACTGCACCATCTGGATTTAGGCGGCGGTTTGGGGATTAGATATCGCGACGAGCTTCCACCTTCGCCGGAAGAATACGTGGGAGCGTTGCTGCAGCGCTTGGGCGGTCGTGATTTCGAAATTTTGTTGGAACCGGGCAGGGCGATTGTCGGCAACGCCGGTATTTTGCTGACCAAAGTCGAATATCTGAAGCCAACCGCCAATAAAAATTTTGCGATAGTCGATGCGGCGATGAACGACCTGCTTCGGCCGGCGCTTTATAGCGCTTGGCAGGACATCGTGCCGGTGGAGTTGGAAAACTCCGGGCCGGAGCTGGAGTGGGACGTCGTCGGTCCTGTTTGCGAAACCGGCGACTTTTTGGGTAAAGGCCGTTTATTGAAGTTGGCTCCCGGCGATTTGTTGGCAGTGCGCTCTGCCGGGGCATATGGATTTTCGATGAGTTCCAATTACAATTCCAGGCCGCGGGCGGCCGAGGTGATGGTCGACGGTAGCAGTTGCCATTTAGTCCGGGAGCGGGAAACCGTTGAGCAATTGTGGGCCGGCGAACGGTTGTTGCCATAGGAAGTTTATGGAGATTCGTTTTACCAAAATGCATGGTTTGGGTAACGATTTCATCGTCATTGACGCCGTTTCGCAGCAGGTGGACCTGAACGCAGGGCAAGTGCGCTTCCTCGCTGATCGCCATTTCGGCGTGGGATGCGACCAATTGTTGTTGGTGGAGAAGCCGATTAGCGCAAATGCGGATTTCAAATATCGTATTTTTAATTCCGATGGCGGCGAAGTGTCGCAATGCGGTAACGGCGCTAGGTGTTTTGCCCGCTTTGTGCGTGATAAGCAGTTGTGCGATAAGGAGGAAATTGTCGTCGATACCGATGCAGGGCAGCTAGTGCTCGGTATCGGGCAGGACGGGATGGTGAGGGTCAATATGGGGGTGCCTCGGCACGATCCCGCACAAATTCCGCTAAATGCGCCAAGTCAGTTGCCTATTTACCATGTGGTTGTCGATGGCGAATCGATTGCATTTGTTGCGGTTTCTATGGGCAATCCGCATGCGGTGCTGATCGTCGACGACGTTGAGCAAGCGCCGGTGGCAAGCTTAGGGCGACGGTTGGAAAGTCATGAGGTTTTTCCGCAGCGGGCGAATATCGGCTTTATGCAAGTTGTCGATCGTTCCCGAATTAAATTACGGGTCTATGAAAGGGGGGCGGCGGAAACTTTAGCTTGCGGCAGCGGTGCCTGTGCGGCGGTAGTCGCGGGTATCGAACAGGGGTTGTTGGATAGCAAGGTCAATGTGTGTTTGCCGGGGGGGGCGTTGCAGATCGATTGGTCAGGCAGAGGGTTTCCGGTGTTGATGACCGGTCCAGCCGTTACGGTGTTTGAGGGGTGGATAAGATTATGATTGACGAGCAGCAAACAGAGGTTACGGATGCGTTGGTGGTCGATTATTTAAGGCTTCATCCGGATTTTTTCCACCACCATCTCGATTTGCTGGAACAAATGCATATTCCGCATCCTAGCGGCAATGCAATTTCGTTGATATCCAAGCAGCTGGAAATCTTCAGGTCCAAGCATCAAGAACAGCAGAATCAGTTGAACGCGTTGATAGATATCGCTCGGGAAAACGATGCTTCGTTCAATCGTATGCATGAGTTGACGCTGGCGATGTTGGAAGCTAATTCTCTGGAAGATGCGGTCGCCAATTTGAGCGAGGTTCTGTCGGAGTGCTTTCTGACCGATTTCGTCGGAATCAAAATCGTCAGGGACGGGGGCTATTCGCCAATCAGCAATTTGTTCGTCACGGCGGATGAACCGAATTTAAAGCATTTTGCAAATGAGTTGGCGACCAATCAACCTAAATGTGGACGTCCGACATTGGCGCAAGCAGCTTTCTTATTTGGCGATGCGGCCGTGGAGGTTAAGTCATGTGCAATCATCCCGATGGTGTTTACCCAATTGGAAGGTATATTGGCGATTGGCAGCCGCGATGAAGGTCGTTTTCACTACAGCATGGGAAGCGTGTTTTTGACTCAGATGAGTGAGATCATCGGGACCCGCTTGATTTCGTTGCTACAGCAATTGGACTAACGCTGTGCTTGGTGTCGAGGATGAAACCGTCAACCTGTTTTTGCGCTATTTACGCGAAGAAAAAAGAGTTTCGGAGCATACCGTCATCAGTTACCAACGGGATTTGGTGCGGTTTGCCGAATTTTGCAAATCTAAGAACATTTTGGATTGGTCTGCGGTGCTGGCTGCCGATGTTCGGCAATATGTTGCCGCGAGGCATAAGCAGCGAATCAGCAGTAAGACCATTTGCCGCGATCTGGCGGCGTTGCGTAGTTTTTACCGCTTTTTATTGAAAAATAATCTGGTCGCCGCTAATCCGGCATTGCATGTTAAGCCGCCAAAAGCCCCCAAACGATTGCCGAAGGTATTAGATGTCGATCAGATGGCTGGAATATTGGACGCTGAAGCAGACTCCGCTCTGGAGTTGCGAGACCTTGCTATGTTCGAGCTGTTTTATTCGTCCGGGCTCAGGTTGAGCGAGTTGGTAATGCTAGATGCCGCCGACCTTGATTTCGCCGAGGGCTTTGTTACAGTGCGATTCGGCAAAGGCGGCAAACAAAGACAGGTGCCATTGGGTTCTAAAGCCGTTGTCGCTATTAGGTCATGGCTAGGCGTGAGGCCAGGTTTATCGTCGGCAGCACTGTTCACATCTAATTTGGGTCGAAGGTTGTCTCAGCGAACTGTTCAGTTGCGGCTGAACCGGTGGGTTGCCAAATTGGGTTTGGATGAGCATGTTCATCCGCATATGCTGCGGCATTCCTTTGCGAGCCATCTGCTGGAATCCAGCCAGGATATTCGAGCTGTGCAGGAATTGTTGGGTCATAGTAGCGTTGCGACAACCCAAATTTACACGCATTTGGATTTCCAGCATTTGGCCAAAGTCTACGATAATGCACATCCCCGTTCCCGGAAGTCTCGAGAGAGTGA
>NZ_JANIBM010000058.1 GCF_024505045.1 Methylomonas aurea
CCGGGCGCCAGGGCGCGAGCGGCGCCGCGCCTGCGCTACCCGACAAGCGGGCCAGCACGGCGGCGCCGATTTGGCTCAGCCCGGCCGCATCCAGACCCAATGCCGGCCGGGCTTGTAACGCCAGCGCACGGCCATCGGCCACAACCCGAAATGCGCCGTCGCCGCCGGTTTCGTCCGCCGCGTCCAGCGCCAGAATTGCAACGGTTTCCGCCTGCGCCCAGCTCGGTGCCTCGCCGTTAGTCTCAATCCGGGCCAGCAGCAGCGGGTAGTCCGCCGCCACGGCGGCCAGCGCCGCGGCCAGATCGTCTGTAGTGACCGCGGCAGGCAGTTCCAGGTGCAGGCTGTCCCAGCCCCGGCCGGCCGCCAGCAATTCGCGCTGGCCGAAAGTCAGCCAGGCCGGTTCGGCCGCCGCCGGCGCCGAAGCACCGATCGCGGCCGCCAACGCGGCAACGGTCTGGTGTTCGAACAACTGGTTGGGTTTCACGGTCAAGCCGAAGCGCTTGGCTTGCGACACGACTTGTATCCCCATCACCGAGTCCACCCCCATGTCGAAGAAATTGTCGTGAATGCCGACCGGTTCGATGCCCAACACACCTTCCATGATGCCGACCAGGATTTCTTCGGTGGGATTGGTCGGCGGCGCGGCATCGGTGTCCTCGCGCTGCAGTTTCGGCTTGGCAGCCGTTGTTCCGGCTTCCTCCGCGGCGCGTTGCGCCTGCATCCGTTCCAGCAAGGCATCCAGCGGCTGCGGGCTGATCACCCACTGCGGCGACGCGGCAGAGGCCAGCGCCCGTTGAAAAATCTCCAGGCCTTCGGCGGTGGACAGGCTATCGTCCTCGCCGTGACTGTCGGCGGCGGTGGCCGGCGGCAAGGCAAAGGCGCCGGCCGGCACTTTCTTCAACGTAAACTCGTCGATTTGAGCCAGACGCTGCCCGGCCATGTCGTACAAGGCAATGTCGAAACTGAGCGATTCGCGGTCGCCGCTCAGGCCGCGGAAACAAACGTGACTGAGAAATTCGGCCGGCAGCGGCGCGGCGATCGTCAGCCGGCCGTAACCGAACGGCAGGTATTCGCCGTCGATATCCAAATCCAGCCGCCGCAACAGATGGCCGGTGATCGGACCGCTGGCCATGTCCAACAGGCTGGGATGCAGCATGAACTGCTGCAGATCGTCGGCAAAAGCGGCCGGCAACTGCAAGCGGCCCAACAGATGGTCGCCGCCGCAGCGAATCTGGCTTAGCACTTGCCAGCGCGGCCCCAGGCTGAGGAAGCCGGAATCGTCCTGCACCGCTTGCGGCCGGCCGTCGCTGAAATCCAGCACCTCGCCGCTACAACTTGCCGCCAATGCCTGCGGGTCGATCCGGGCCACCGCCAGCTCGGCGGCGTAAATATCGCCGGCCAGCAGCGGCGCCTTGACCCCGGCTTCGCGGGTGTAGACCTCGAAGCCGTAGCCGCCGCCCGGCAACGCGTTAAAGTCGCAATGCACTTCGGCCATGTCCAGAGCCGGCACCATCAACGGCCGGAAGAAATACAAATTATCGATCGCGACCTGTTCGGCGCCGCGGAAATCCTGGAACGCCGCCCGCACCATTTCCACCAGACCGGTACCGGGCATCGTCGCCACGCCTTCGATCCGGTGCTCGAGCAGCGCCCAGTGGTCCGGTTCGCGCAGCCAGGCCGCGTAGCTGGCGTGTTGCGCCGATTTTTCCCGGCACGAGTGCAGATAAGGATGAGCCAGCGTCTTGCCGGCCGGCAGCGGCGGCAGTTCGCGCCGGGCGTACAAGCCGGCATCGACCGCCATGCCGGTCTCGCGCCAGCCGCCGAAGTTCAACGACACCACCTTGCTGGCGCCGAAGCCGGCGCGGGCATAGGCGTCCAGCACGTTGTTGGCGGCGGAATAATCGACTTGGCCGATACCGCCGATCACGGCAAACAAGGACGAAAACAGCACGATAAAGCCCGGCTCGGTATCGGCGGCGCGGAACGCCTGCTCCAGCGCCAGGATGCCGCGCACCTTGGGCCGCAATACGGCTTCGGCCGCATCGCGGGTTTTGAGTTGGATCAGGCCGCCGCCGGCCACCCCGGCCGAATGCACCACCCCGGCGATCCGACCATATTTGTCCAGCAACGCCGCAACCAGTTCGGCCATGCGCTCGGCATCGACCACGTCGCCTTGGCAGATTTCGACTGCGGCGCCGCGAGCCTCGATCGCCGCCAGTTTGCGGATGCGCTCGGCGCTACGGTCCTGCGTCTCGTGTTCGGCCAGCCAGCGCGGCCATTCGGCTTTCGGCGGCAAGGCCGAGCGGCCGAGCAGGACGATATGTTTGGCGCCGCGAGCGGCCATGTAGTCGGCCACGGCCAGGCCCAGCCCGCCCAGGCCGCCGGTCACCAGATAGGCGCCGTCGGCGGTGAAATCCAGCGGCGCCGGGTCGATCCGGGTCGGTTCGTAGTGCGCCGCCCAACGGTAACCGTGGCGGCAGGCGGCGAAATGGTCGGCCGGCGCCAACAGCGGTTTGGTTTCGCCGCGCAGCCGCGCCAGTTCGCCGACGGCGCGGTCGGCGCTGGCGGCGATGGCAGCGGCACCGACCAGATCGTCCGGGCTGAAATCCAGATTGCGGCTCAGGAATTTGCGGTATTCGTGGCCCAGGCACAGATGCACGCCAAGCAACGCCGCCTTCAACGGATTGACCGGCTCGGCCGGCAACACGTCGTGGATTTCACTGGACAGCGTCAGCAGCGGCAGGCGGCGGTCGCCGGCCTCGGCCGAAAACTGCTGCGCCAGAAACACCAGGCTGTGAAAGCTACGCTCCAGCCAATAGTCCTCGCTGTCGAGTCCGGCCGCGGAGCGCGGCGTGGCGCACAGCGCGTGCACGATTGCGGTAGGTTGAGCCTCGGCGAACACCGTCGCCAGCCGTTCGAAGTCGGCGGCGTCGCCTATATTCAGGCTGTAACCGCTTTCGCCGTCGTCGGCGAAGTCGGCTCCCGGCGCAGCAATCACCGCGCTGCCGCCGGCCGCCTCGATCCGCTCGGCCAGGGCCCGGCTCAAGCCGTTACGCTCGGCGACGATCAACACCCGCTCGCCGGACCAATCTCCTATGTCAGGCAGGCGGCCGGGCTGGCGTTTCCACGACGGCGCGTAAAACCATTGCGCCGGATCGGCCAGACGTTGCGCCGGGTTTTCCGCGCCGCCGGCGCCGGCTTGCGGCGGTTCCAGCCAGTGGCGCTCGCGGGCAAACGGATAGGTCGGCAGCGAAATCCGCCGTCCCTGGTTATCGCTATCGACCCGTTCCCAATCCAGCTCCAGCCCGGCCGCCCACAAATCGCCCAGCGCCTGGCGCAATACCAGCGCATCGGGCTTGGTTTCCTTGGGATGGCGCACGGTTTGCACCACGGCCGCCGCCGCTTTGGCGGCATTGATCGCGTGTCTGGCAAAGGTGCTCAACACGTTGCCGGGGCCGATTTCGATGAAATAACTGCCGCCGCCGGCCAACAAGGTGGCCATGCCCTGACGAAAGCGGACGCAACCGAGCAAATGCCGGGCCCAGTAGTCCGGGTCGCAGGCATCGGCGGCGGCCATCCAGTCGCCGGTCAGGTTGGAGACGTAGGGCCGGCTCGGTGGTTTGGGTGCCGCCAGCCGCACCGCGGCGGTAAAATCGGCGATCATCGGCTGCATCATCGCCGAGTGAAAGGCGTGCGACGTCAGCAACGGCCGGCAGGCGGCGCCGGCCGCTTCCAGCCGCTCGCGCACCGCCGCGATTGCCGCGTGCGGTCCGGACAACACGCAGGCATTAGGACTGTTGACCGCGGCCAGACTGACCTCGCCGCCGACATAGGCCGCTGCCGCGGTTTCGTCCAGCGATACCGACAGCATGGCCCCGGACGGCATGGCCTGCATCAGCGCGCCGCGCAACGCCACCAGCCGCAAGGCCGCGTCCAGCTCGAACACCTCGGCCAGGCAGGCCGCGACGTATTCGCCCAGACTGTGGCCGATCATCGCGTCCGGCTCGATGCCGAGCGCCTGCATCTGTTTCGCCAGCGCATATTCGAAGGCGAACAGCATCGGTTGCGCCAAGCGGGTCTGCCCCAGTTGTTCGGTCAGCGCCGCATCGGTCGGATCGGCGGCCAGCACGAAATCGCGCAAATCCAGCCCCAAATGGCCGCGCAGCTGGTCGCAGCAGTCGTCGAATACCTGGCGGAATACCGGCAGATTTTGGTAAAGCCCGCGCCCCATGGTCAGATACTGGCTGCCTTGGCCGGTGAACAGGAATACTTTCTTGGCGTCGGCCGGCAGCGCTTTGGTTTTGACGGGATTGTCGCGAATCGCGGCCAACCCCTGCTGCAAGGTCTCCAAACTATCGGCAGCGACGGCGGCGCGTACCGGAAAGGCTTTGCGGCCCTCTTGCAAGGTAAAAGCCACGTCGTCCAAATCGACGCCGGGTTGGCGGCGCAAGAAATCGTCCAGATTTGCCGCGGCCCGGCTCAAGGCCTTGGAAGATTTGGCCGACAACACGAAGCTGCGCAATTTTTCAACGGAACGGGTGACCGGCTGCGGCGGCGCTTCTTCCATGATGGCATGGGCGTTGGTGCCGCCGATGCCGAACGAGCTGACCGCGGCGTAACGGGTACCGGCGCAATCCCAGTCGCGCAGAGTGTCGTTGACGAAGAACGGGCTGTTAGCAAAATCGATGCGCGGATTCGGCGTTCCGAAATGCAGGCTGGGCGGCAGCGTGCGGTGCCACAAGGCCAGGGCGGTCTTGATTACCGAGGCGACGCCGGCCACCGGTGCCAGATGGCCGACATTGGTTTTCAGCGAGCCCAGCGCGCAATAGCCGGTGCGTTCGGTATGCTTGCGCCAGGCCCGCGCCAACGCGGTAATCTCGATCGGATCGCCCAGCGGCGTCGAGGTGCCATGAGCTTCGACATAGCTGATCTGGTCCGGATCGACCCCGGCATCGGCCAAGGCTCGCTCGATCACGTGCATCTGGCCGTCGATACCCGGCGCGGTATAACCGGCCTTAAAGGCACCGTCGTTGGTCACCGCAGTACCGCGGATCACCGCATAAACCCGGTCGTGATCGGCTAACGCATCTTCCAGCCGTTTCAACACGACGATGCCGACGCCGCCCTCGCTAAACACGGTGCCCTCGGCCTTGGCGTCGAAGGTGCGCAACAAGCCGTCCGGCGACGCCATGCTGCCTTCCTGGTATTGGTAGCCCAGGCCGCCCGGCACGGTCGCCAGGGCGCCGCCGGCCAGCGCCGAGTCGCATTCTCCGGCGCGCAAAGCCCGGCAGGCCAGGTGGATCGCGACCAGGGAGGTCGAGCACGCGGTTTGCACCGTGATCGACGGCCCGGTCAGATTCAGTTTGTATGCGGTGCGGTTGGTGATGTAATCCGGCTCGTTGCCGATGCCGGCGATCAAGTCCTTGGACGACGCGAACATGATGTCGCGGTTCGGGAAAATGTTATTGAAGAAATAGCGCGACAAGGCGGTGCCGGCATAGACGCCGACCGTGCCGGGGCAGTCGTCCGGGATGTAACCGGCGTCTTCCAGCGCCGCCCAGGCGCATTCCAGGAACAAGCGCTGCTGCGGATCGAGCAGCTCGGCTTCGGCCGGGGTGTAGCCGAAAAAACCGGCGTCGAATTTATCGACGTCGTCCAGGTAATAACCGGCGGCCACCCAGGAGCCGCCGGCCACTTGCTTGCGCACGTAGGGAATCGAAGCGGCGTCGTGCGCGGCGATGCCCTGCTGCACTTCTTCCTGAGTGTAATGCCGCAACGCGTCGCGGCCGGCAACCAGATTGTCCCAGAATTCGCTGACCGAATTCGCTCCCGGAAAACGGCCGGCAAGGCCGATGATGGCAATGGCGCCCGAGTTGGCTTGATTTGCTTGCATGTGCTTTGCTTCCGTTGTCTATGTTTCGATGAAATTGGCGGCAGGCGCGCTTATTCCGCGCCGCTGCGGCGGCGCGGCGCCCGGCCGGAGCGTTCCCGTTTCGCGCCGTCTGCGGCCGCAGTGGACGGTGCCGCGGCGCGCGGTTTCGGTTGCAGGTAGTCGACCAGCGCGGCGATGGTCGGGTAGACGAAAAACATGTCCAGCAACGGCACGTCCTTGCTCAACAAGGGCCGCAGCCGGGTATGGATCTTGATCATGTCCACCGAGGTACCGCCCAGGTCGAAGAAGTTGTCGCCGGGGCCGACGCTGTCCACGCCGAGCACTTCGCGCCAGACGGCGCAGATTTGCCGGGCCAGATCGGAATCGGCCACCGCCACGGCGGCGACGGCCTCGACTTCCTTGCGCGGTTGCGGCAGGGCTTTGCGGTCGAGTTTGCCGTTGGCGGACAGCGGCAGTTCGTCGAGGCGGATAAACAGCGATGGCACCATGTAGTCGGGCAGTTTCTGGTTCAGGTAGTCGCGCAAGCGGCTTTCGAAACCGGCGTCGGAATGCTGGAACCTGGCTTGCGCCAGTTGCAGTTCGCGCAGTTCCGCGTCGCCGAGTTCGACGCCGCCGACCAGCGCGTGCAGATAGGCCGAACGCTGTTCCAGCTCGAACAGCGGCCGGGCCCGTTCGAAATCGAAACCGCCGAGCTGGCAGGTGGCCAGACCGAAGCGATGCGCGTCCTGCTCCAGAATTTGCGTGATCAGGCCGCTCTCGATCCGGCACAGGTGCATGGAATCCTGGCCGTACAAGGGTTCGATTGCCTCCAGATTGGCGACCAGGAACAGGTGGAAGGCGGCGCTGTCGACCATCGCCGCGTTCCAACTGCCGTAATATGCGGCATCGATCCGGCCGTTACCGGGCAAATGCACCAGACGGTGCTGGTCCGGATCGTAGTAATACATGCCGCCGGCCAGGCCGGCGATCCGGCCCGGTACCGCGTAAAGATAGAGTTGCACCGGATACAGCGAACCGGCCGAACCGTAGCGGTATTTCGGGGTGGCCGCAGCCGGATCGCGGCGCAACCGGCTCAACAGCCGGCCGAGACTGCCGAGATCGACGGCGCTGTCGGGGAACAGCCGCTGCGAGCGGCGGTGATAGCCGGCGTCGCTCGCCTCTGGCTCCCCGGCCAGCGCCACCGCCTCGGCTGCGGCGTCGAAGCGGCGCAGGCCCGGTTGCGACAGGCGGAAGCGGATTTTGTCGTTGTCTTCCGTCTTGGCGGCGGCCGGCGCCTCCGGGTCGCGCACGTAGTAGGCGATCAACTGCCGGGCCCGGCCACCGTCGCCGGTGACGGCGCACACCGCCGCCTTGACGCCGGGAAAGCGGGCCATATTGATTTCCACTTCGCCCAATTCGACCCGAAAGCCGTTGATCTTGACCTGGAAATCCTTGCGGCCGAGAAACTCGATGTTGCCGCAGGGCAGCAAACGGCCGAGGTCGCCGGTCCGGTACAGTTTTTCGCCGCTGCGGGGATGAGTGACGAATTGGGCCGCGCTACGCTCGGCGTCGCGCCAATAGCCCAGCGCCACGCCGATGCCGCCGATGTACAGCTCGCCCGGCACCCAGACCGGACAGGCTTGCATCTGCTCGTCGAGCACGTGAAAGCTTTGGTTGAGCATGGCCTTGCCGTAGGGAATGCTGCGCCAGTCCGGGCTGAGCTCGCCGATTGGATAGATGATGGACCAGATCGAGGCTTCGGTGGCGCCGCCCAGGCTGAACTGTCGCGCGTTGGGGCAGCTACGCCGAATCGCCTCCGGCAGCGGCAGCGGAATCCAGTCGCCGCTCATCATCACCAGCCGCAGGCTGGTATTCGGCCGCCGCGCCACCTCGTCCAGGTAGGTGGTGTAAATGTCCATCAGCGCCGGCACGGTGTTCCAGAGCGTCACGCCATGGCGCTGCACCATCTCGTCCCAATGGCCGGGGTCGCGCTGGCGGTCGGCATCCGGCAACACCAGGGCGCCGCCGGCGCCAAGCACGCCGAAAATGTCGTAGACGGACAGGTCGAAATTCAGCGCCGATAAACCCAACACCCGGTCGTCCGGACCGACTTCAAAGCGCTGGTTGATGTCGACGCAGGTGTTCAGCGCGCCGCGATGGTCGATCATGACCCCTTTCGGAGTGCCGGTGGAACCGGAGGTGTAGATCACGTAAGCCAGATCGGTTGGCTGCCGCATTACCGGCAGCGCTTTGACCGGTTGAGCCGACGCCGCCAATTCGGCGACAGGCAACACTTCGATACCCGCCGGCAGCCGCAGCCCGGCAGCGGCATCTGCCGCCACGACCCGCTGCAAGCCGGATAATTCGATAATCTGGGCGATTCGGTCCGGGCCGTAGCCGGGCTCGATCGGCAGATAGGCGCCGCCGGCCTCGAGAATGCCCAACGCGGCCACCACCTGCCAGCGGCCTTTCGGCAACAGGATGCCGACCAGCTCGCCGCTGCCGGCGCCGCTCTGCCACAAGCGCTGCGCCAAGCGATTGGCCAGCCGGTACAGCTCGCCGTAACTGAATTCGGCCTCGGCGTCGATCACGGCAATCCGCTCCGGATTGGCACGGGCCTGGCGTACGAAAGGTTCGTGCAGCAATCCGGCCGGCACCGGCGCCGCAGTGGCGTTGGCCGCTGCGATCAGTTGCCGCTGCTCGCGCGGCAGCAGGTCGAGTTCCGGCCGTTGCCAGAGCATGTCGTCTTGGGCCAAGCCGCCGACCAGTTGCCGGTAGGCGTCGAACATCGCTTCCAAGAAACCGTCCGGAAACAGGCCGGTCACCGAGTCCCAATCGTATTCCAGTTTGCCGGCGTCTTCGGTGACCTGATGGTCCAGCCAGACCTGAGGCGTCTGCGTAATCGTGTAATGCACGTTGCCCAGCCAGGACATCGCTGCCGGGGTGTCGTCCGCCGGGTTCGGTTTGATCGCGCTGGTAAACACCACCGGGAACAAGGAGGCATTGGCGTCACGGCGCTGTTCGGTCAATTCCCGCAGCACTTGCACGCCGCTGACGTAGCGATGGTCCATGTCGCGCCATAACTGCGCCTGCACCGACTTGACCCGTTCCGAAAATGACGCCGGCCGGGAATAATCCAGCTCCAGCAACACCACCGACGTAAAGTCGCCGACCAGCGCGTTGACTTGCGGATGAAACGGCAGCCGGTTGAACAGCGTCAGATTCAAGGTAAAACGTTTGCGGCTGCTCCAGCGGGCGACGACGGCGCCGTAGGCGGCCAGCAGCACCGCCGACGGCGTCACGCCCAGGCGTTGGGCGCGGCTTTTGATTTGGCCCCAGCGCGCGGCGTCCAGGCTGGCGGACAGGCGGCGGAATTGCGGGCGGGCTATGCTTTCCGGGGCCACGGCCAGCGGAAAATCCGGGCCGGGCGGCAGGTCTTTGATCTTTTCCCGCCAATAGTTGCAGGACTCGCGGTAAGCTTCGGTTTGCTTCATCAATTCCAGACCGCGGACGTAGTCGGCGTAGGACAGTTCCAGCGGCGGCAATTCATCGCCCTGGTACAGCCGGCGCCATTCCTCGCTGAGGATATCGAAGCTCAAGGCGTCGAAAATCAGCACGTCTATGCTCAGATGCAGCCGCACCGCGCCGTCCGCCAACACGCTGGCGCGAATGTCGAACAAGGGCCACACCGCGGTATCCAGTACCTGGTGCGACATTTCCTCGCGGACTTGCTCGAGACTGGCGTTGCTCTCGTCACCGGCGACACTGGCGTCCAGCACTTCGAAGCGGTATGCAGGGACCGTTTTTAAAATCTGTTGGCGGCCGTCGGGATTGACGACGGCGCGCAGCATGTCGTGGCGCTGGATCAAACGGTTGAAAGCCGTTTCCAGCCGCGCCAGATCCAGGCCGCGGCAGTCGACTTCCATGTAGCCGTGGGCGGCGATATTGCCCAGATCAAATGCCGCCTGCCGGCCGACCCAATACGCCTGCTGAATGTCGGTCAGCGGAAACGGCTCGAAGCGGGCCTCGCCCATCGGCTGCAGTTTCGGCACATCCGATTCGGATTGGGCTTGCGGCCTGGCGTCGCGCGAGCGCTGCTGCAGCCTGGCCATCAGCTGCTGGCGTTGTTCGTTGCTCAGTTCGGCGATCAGTGATTGTGTGTTTGCCATCTCGTTGTCTCCAGTTAACCCGTTCGCTCAGGACGCGGCCAATTCGGCGCCGTCGCGCACCAGTTCCGCCAGCAGCGCCTGCAAATCCGGCGAATCCTGCAATGCGTGCTCCAATACGGCTTCCGCCAGTTCGGCGACGGTCGGGCGTTTCATGATGTCGGTCAGCCTCAAGCGGCAGCCGTGGCGCCGATTGATTTCGTACAGGATTTGCGTCGCCAGCAGCGAATGGCCGCCCAGGGCAAAGAAATCGTCGCCGATGTGGATGCTGTCCAATTGCAGGTGCTCGGCCCAGATCGCGGCGATTTCGCTTTCCAGCGCATTGCGCGGCAACTGTCCGCCCGGCGCGGCCTCGGTCGGTTCCTGGCTATGTGCCAGTTGCGCCAGTTGGCGCCGGTCGATCTTGCCGTTCGGGCTCAACGGAAATTCCGTCAATCGGGTGCAGACGCCGGGTACCATGAATGCCGGCAACTTGGCCGCGGCGGTTTGTTTCAGCGCGTCGCCCAGCTCGGTCTCGGCGCTGTAGAAAGCCAGCAGGCGCTGGCGGCCGGGCTCGCCGTCGGCGATGACCACCGTCCGCTGCACGCCCGGCACTTGCGCCAGCACGGTTTCGATTTCGCCCAGCTCGATGCGGTGGCCGCGAATCTTGACTTGAAAATCGGAGCGGCCCAGGTATTCGACCATGCCGTCCGCATTGAGCCGGCCCAGGTCGCCGGTGCGGTACATGCGCGCTCCCGGCGTCGCCGAAAACGGATCGGGCAGGAACGCGGCCGCGGTACCGGCCTGGTTGCCGAAGTAGCCCCGGCACAAGCCGTTGCCGGCCAGATAAATTTCGCCCTTGCCACCGGCCGGCACCGGATTCAGATCGGGGTCCAGCAGATAAAGCTGGCTGCCGGCGATCGGCCGGCCTATCGTCACCGGCCCCTGGAACCCTTCCGGGAAACGGACGAAGGTGCTGTAGGTGGTATCTTCCGAAGGGCCGTACAGGTTGTAGACCGCCACGCCGGGATAGTGCTGCTGGATGCCCTGCACCAGGGCCAAGGGCAAGGCTTCTCCGGCCAGATTGATGGTGTGCACCGACGCCGGTATTGCCCGCTGCCGCAGAATTTCCTCCATCGCCGACGGCACGGTGTTGATCACGGCGATATCGTCCTGGCGCGCCAGTTCCGGCAGGTGCAGGATGTTATCCACCATCACCACCTTGCCGCCGTGCGCCAGCGGGTAAAAGATTTCGTAAACCGACAGGTCGAAGCAGACCGAAGTCGAGGCCAACATACCGGCGCCGGCAGGTAACGCGAATTCCTGCGCCGCCCAGTCGATCATCGACGCGGCGTTGCGGTGTTCGATCGCCACCCCTTTGGGCAGACCGGTGGAGCCGGAGGTAAAAATGATGTAAGCCAGATGTTCCGGGCTGACCGCGCTGGCCGGCGCCGTGTCCGGGCACGACGCCAGGCGCGGGTCGGCCGGGCTCAGCAGCGGCGCGGCATTGGCGGCGGCCGAGATGGCGGCATCGGCCGTATCGGCGATCAACAGTTTGGCTTCGGCGCAACGCAAGATCACGGCCCGACGTTCGGCCGGATAGTTGGGATCGACCGGTACATAGCAGGCGCCGGCCTTCAATACCGCCAGCAAGGCCACCACCAATTGCGGCCCGCGCGCCAGGCATACCGCCACCCGGTCTTCCACACCGACGCCATGCTGTTGCAGCAGATGCGCCAGCCGGTTGGCCTGGGCGTCCAGTTCGCGGTAGCTCAACTCGGTGTCGTGCCAACGCAGCGCAATCCGTTCCGGCGTGAGCTCGGCCTGGTCCGCAAATAAATGGTGCAGGCAGCGGTTGTCGTAGGCGATGGGCGGATTCATTCCCAAGCCCTCGCGCTCCGCATCCAGCAGCAAATCGATGCTGCCGAGCCGGGTGTCCGGCGCCGCCGCCAGTTGCGCCAACAGCTTGGCGTAACGCGCCAGCAAACGTTCCGCGGTGTCGGCTGCGAACAGTGCGGTGTTGGAGGTCAGCACCAGCACGGTTTGGCTGGCGTCGGCCACCACGTCCAAGGTCAACTCGTATTTGGTGTGGGCGCTGGGCGGCACCAGCGGCGTGAAGCGCAAACCGCCGCCGGCCAGCGCGCCGACCGCCTCGTAATTGAACACCGCGCTCACCAGCGCCGGCCGGCTCGGATCGCGTTCCGGATTGACGGCGCGCACCAGTTCGGCGAACGGAAAACCGCGGTGTTCGAAGGCTTGCAGAAAGTCGTGCTTGGCCTGTTGCAGGTAGTCGGCGAACGTGGCCTGGCTATCGTTGTTGCCGACGATAGGCAGGACATTGACCCCAAAGCCGATGAAGCTTTCGCCGGGCCGGTCGCCGTGCATCGACACCGGCACGCCGATCACCGAGCGCTGCTGGCCGCTCAGGCGGTTCAACAGCAAGCGGTAGACGGCCAGCATGACCATGAACGGCGTCGCATTGCAGCGTTGGGTCAGCGCTTTCAATTGGGTCGCGACCGCGGCATCCAGCACCAGGCAGGTGCGCTGGGCGGCAAAGCGCTGTTCCGGCGGGCGCGGATAATCGGTCGGCAAATCCAGTGCCGGTACGCCCTGGCCGAACTGCTGCAACCAGAATTCGCGGTCCTGCGGCCGTTGCGCGGCAACCCGGCGATTGGCTTCCGCCAGCGTCACCGGCCGCGGCAGGGCCAGCGCGCTGCCGTCGCGCAGGTGGCGGTAGAACTCGACGATTTCCTGGATCAGCAAGCCGTAGGAAATGCCGTCGATAATCATGTGGTGAGCCAGAAACAGCAACCAGTAGCGGTCGTCACCCAGCCGGGCCAGAAACGCTTTAATGAGCGGCGGCCGGGTCAGATCGAAAGGTTCGGCGCTGCGCGCCAACACCCATTCCCGGGCCTTGGCTTCTGCCAGTGCATCCGGCAAGTCGGAAAAATCGGCTTCGACCAGCGCCGTATCCGGCTCCTGGCCGATAACGACCTCGCTACGGTCTTCGCTCAATGCGGCGCGCAACGAGTCGTGCCGGGCCACCACGCCGCGAAAGGCCTGCTCGAGTTTGTCCCGGTCCGGCGTTCCGGCCAGCTCGAACAGCACCACTTCGTTGTAAGCCGCCTGCACTTCCTCGCTCAATTCCAGATGCACCAGGATGTCCTGCTGCGCGCCGTTCAGCGGCAACACGGCTGGCGCCTGCGGCAGCCGCGCCGTGATAACCGCCTGATAACCGGCGTGGACTTCGGCTGCGGCTTGGATAAAGCCGGCGCGTTGCAGCAAATCGGTCCAGGCGGCGGCCGGCAGCAACGGATAATCGGTGCGTAATGCGCTGTCCTGAAACGCCCACCAGCCGTCGGTCAGGCCGAAGATCAAGTCCAGCCAGGGCTGGCGACCGACGCATTCCAACAACAGCAGGCGGCCGTTCGGCGCCAGCAGGCTGCGCAGATGGTTCAGGGTTTTGCTCAGATCGGCGGTCGCGTGCAGCACGTTGGAGGCCACGATCAAATCGAAACTTTGCCGGACAAAACCCTGCTCGGCCGGGTCGCGTTCGATATCCAGGGTGGCGTATTCGACCTGCGGGTAGGCGGCGAATTCGCGCTCGGCGCGGTGTAAAAAGGCGCTGGACAGGTCGGTAAACAGATAGCGCAGGTCGCGGCGGCTCAGGCCGGGCAACAGTTGCGCGGTGGCCGAACCGGTACCGGCGCCGACCTCCAATACCGCGGCTTTACCGGAAACGTCGGCAACGGCAGCCGACACCGCCCGCGCCAGAGCCGCATTGGCCGCGGCAGCGCCGGGGGCGTAGCGGTAAAGCCGTTGCAGCAAGGCGTAGTTTTCGCCGCCGAACAGCACTTCCGCCGCATCGCTGCGGCCGCACAGCACGGCCGGCAACGCGGCGGCGCAATGCAATAGTAGGTCGACTGCGGCAGCGTCGGCCGAACTGCGCGCCTCGCGTTCTAGATCCGCGGTCGCCACCGGCAGCGCTTGCAGCAATTCCCAGTCTTCGCCGACGGCGCGCAACCAGCCGGCTTCGTTCAACATCGCAAACAGACGGCCGAACAGGCGGCGGCGCTTGGGCGCCACGCCGATAGCGCTAGCGGCGCGTTCGACCTTGCAAATGCCGCCGATGTGCGCCGGCAAGGCTTGCAATTCCTGCAAGGCCTGAGCCGCCAACGCGGTCGCCAGCGCATTCAATGCCTGGGCGCCGGCTTCGCTGCCGGTCGCATCGCGGCTGGCCGGCAATGGCGATCCGGCCGGCGGCGGGAAGAAGCCGCCCTGGCGCAGCGCCTGCGCCGATTCTCGCCCGGCGCGGACGATAACGTCGACGTCGGCTTCGCTATGGGCGCTGCTGAGGAAGCAGGTGTGGCCTTCCCAGATGTACACGCCGCGCAGCGTCATGTGGTAGAAAAACAGATTGGCTTCGATGGGCTGGAATTCGACGCTGTAATTGTCGAAAAACACGAAGCGGAACAAGGAGCCGGCGTGGTTGACCCGAATCGCGAAACCCTCGGCGGCGAAATAGCCGTTCAATTCCTGTACCAGCCGGGCAGTCTTGGCGGTGATGCCGGCTTGCAAGGCCGGGCCGGCATCGCGCAACTGGCGCAGTACCGCAACGGCGGCGGCCATGGTCAGCGGATGGCCGCTGAAGGTGCCGGCAAAGAAAGTCGCGGTGGCCGCCGGATAAGAGTCGTCGTCGAATTGCCAGGGGCCGCCGTCGATCGCGTTCATGAAGCGGGCGTTGCCGGCGACGATGCCGATCGGCATGCCGCCGCCGGCCACCTTGCCGTAAGTGACCAAGTCGGCGCGGACGCCGAAATATTCCTGGGCGCCGCCCGGCGCCAAACGAAAACCGGTGATGATTTCGTCGAATATCAACGCGCAACCGGCGGCGCTGGCTATTTCCCGCAAGCGCTGCAGAAACTCGCGCGGTTGCAGGCCGGGCCGCCGGCTTTGCACCGGCTCGACCACGATGGCTGCCAGTTCGCCGGCATGGCGTTGGATCGTTGCCAGCGCGGCCTCGTCGCCGTAGGCCAGCACGATGGCGTCCTGCGCCACCGACAGCGGCACGCCGGGCGCGATCGGCAAACCGCTGCCGCCTTCACCGCCGGCCTTGACCAGCATGGTATCGGAATGGCCGTGGTAAGAGCCGGCAAAGCGGACGATGCGGGTGCGGCCGGTGACGGCGCGGGCCAGCCGCACCGCGGTCATCACCGCTTCGGTGCCGGAGTTGGCGAAAGCCACCCGCTCGCAGCCGGTCAGATCGCGCACCAACTGCGCCGCCTCGCCGACCAGCGGGCTTTTCGGCCCGACCTGGATACCGTCCGCGAGCTGGGCGGCCAAGGCTTGCTTGACCAACTCCGGGTTGTAGCCGAGCAGGCTGGAACCGAAGGCCATGGTCAAATCGACGAATTCGTTGCCGTCCAGATCGTAAATCCGGGAACCTGCGGCGGTTTTGACTACCAGCGGGAAGATCATAGCTTTGGTCGCTTGGCGGAAGCCGAGCGAACTGCGGTAATCGGCGAACACCTCGCGGTAGGTTTCGGCATAACGTTTCGAGCCGGCATGCTTGGTCTGGTAAGCGGCGGCCAGTTCGCGCAGATGTTGCTGTTGCGCCGGGTTCAAGCCGGCCGCCGCGGCATTGCCGGCGGCCGGCAACGGCGTTGCCCGGCGCAAAGCCGGAGC
>NZ_JANIBM010000059.1 GCF_024505045.1 Methylomonas aurea
GATTCAATACCTGATATTTAAAAAATTAAGATACTTTTCTAATAATCGCTTCCGCAATATTTGCAGGTGCTTCGTTATATTTTTCAAACTGCATACTATAAGTCGCCCGACCTTGAGTAGCCGAACGGAGATCGGTTGCGTAACCGAACATTTCCGCGAGGGGCACTTCACACTGAACTACCTTGCCAGCCGGAACGTCCTCTACTCCATGAATCAATCCCCGACGCCGATTGATGTCACCAACCACATCTCCCATATTTTCCTCGGGAGTAACGACTTCAACCTTCATTATCGGCTCCAGCAACACCGGGCACGCAGCCTTTGCTCCATCCCTAAAGCTCATAGATCCTGCTATTTTGAAAGCCATTTCATTCGAATCGACATCATGATATGAACCATCGAACAAACTAACCTTTACGTCAACAACCGGAAAACCTGCCAACACACCGTTTTCCATTTGCTCTTGAATCCCCTTGTCAACAGCAGGAATGTATTCTTTCGGAACCACACCTCCAACTACTTCATTGACAAATTCGTATCCAGAACCCCTTTCCTTTGGCTCTATGCGCAGCCAGACGTGGCCATATTGGCCTTTCCCGCCTGTTTGCCTAATAAACTTGCCTTCACTTTCTACAACTTTTGTAACTGTTTCGCGATAAGCAACTTGCGGAGCTCCAACATTTGCAGCCACGCCGAATTCTCTTTGCATACGGTCAACAATAATTTCAAGATGCAACTCGCCCATCCCGGATATTATTGTTTGTCCAGATTCAGGATCCGAGCTGACTCGAAAAGAAGGATCTTCCTGAGCCAGTTTTGCTAGCGCATTTCCAAGCTTGTCTTGATCCGCTTTCGTCTTCGGCTCGACCGCTACCGAAATAACCGGGTTTGGGAACTCCATTTTTTCGAGTAAAACCGGAGCACCCATATCACAAAATGTATCGCCTGTTGTGACTTCTTTTAACCCAACCAACGCCGCGATATCCCCTGCTCTTACTTCATTTATTTCTTCGCGGCTATTAGCATGCATCTGAACGATGCGACCAACACGCTCCCGCTTACTCCTGGTTGCATTCAGCACAGCGTCACCCGACTTGAGAACACCGGAATAAACCCGAAAGAACGTCAAGGTCCCGACATAAGGGTCCGCTGCGATTTTAAATGCCAACGCAGAAAATGGCTCTTCGTCTTTGGCGAATCTAGCAACACTTTCTCCGTCGTCACTCAGTCCGCAAACAGAGTTTTTATCCACCGGAGACGGAAGATAGTCTATTACCGCATCCAGCAAGCATTGAACTCCCTTGTTCTTAAAAGCCGATCCGCAAAAAGCAGGCACTAGTTGGTTAGCTAAGACGCGCATCCTTATTCCGGACTTTATTTCCGAAACCGTCAATTCACCATGATCCAGGTACTTCTCCATAAGTACATCGGATCCTTCCGCCGCAGCTTCCACAATGCGCTCGCGCCACTGCGAACATGCAGGCAGCATATCTGCAGGTATTTCGGATTCAACAAACTCCAAACCCATATCAGCATCAGACCAATAAATGGCCTTCATTCTCAGGAGATCCACCACACCTTTGAAGCCATCTTCTGAGCCGATCGGCAACTGCATTGGAACTACTGAAGCTCCCAAACGCGTTTTAATTTGGCCAACCACCCGAAGAAAGTCAGCACCGACTCTATCCATCTTGTTGACGAACGCCACACGAGGAACCCCGTATTTATTCGCTTGCCGCCACACGGTTTCTGATTGAGGCTCTACCCCCCCAACGGCACAGAACAAAGCACATGCGCCGTCCAGCACCCTGAGAGAGCGCTCAACCTCTATCGTAAAGTCTACATGTCCGGGCGTGTCAATTATATTGATACGGTACTGATCATTAGCGCGATCCATGCCAGACCAGAAACACGTCGTGGCGGCAGAGGTAATCGTAATCCCCCGCTCCTGTTCTTGCTCCATCCAATCCATGGTTGCAGCACCGTCATGAACCTCACCGATTTTATGAGAGACACCTGTATAGTAGAGTATTCTTTCAGTTGTCGTCGTCTTCCCCGCATCAATATGAGCCATGATACCTATATTACGATATCGCTCTATAGGCGTCTTTCGAGACACAACAACAACCTACGCCGGATTACCAGCGATAATGCGCAAATGCTTTATTTGCTTCAGCCATTCTGTGCGTATCTTCGCGTTTTTTCGCAGCCGCACCACGCCCCTCAGAAGCATCCAAAAGCTCGCCAGCCAACTTTGCAGCCATCGTTCTTTCGTTTCTTTTCCGCGCCGCATCTATCAGCCAACGCATCGACAACGCAAGCCTGCGGGCAGGCCGCACTTCAACAGGCACCTGGTAAGTAGCGCCACCGACCCTTCTGGACTTGACTTCCACCCTAGGCTGAACGTTTTCAAGGGCTTTTGAGACCAATTCCAAAGACTCTTTGTGCCCCTTGCCTTCGATCACATCCAACGCACCATACACAATCTTTTCAGCAACGGACTTCTTGCCGTCGACCATGATCATGTTCATGAACTTAGAAAGCATGTCACTCCCAAAGCGAGGATCCGGATTAATTACTCTTTTTGCAGCAACTCTTCTTCTTGACATCTGTTACCAACCTTTATTTCTTCGGCCTTTTAGCACCATATTTGGAACGCCCGCACTTTCTGTCCTTGACCCCAGAAGTATCAAGACTACCCCGAACCACGTGATAACGCACGCCCGGCAAGTCCTTAACCCGCCCACCACGAATCAAAACCACGGAGTGCTCTTGCAAATTATGACCTTCGCCGCCGATGTAACTACTGACCTCGGCCCCGTTAGTCAAACGAACCCGCGCAACTTTGCGCAACGCCGAATTAGGTTTTTTTGGCGTCGTGGTATACACGCGCGTGCAAACACCCCTTCTCTGCGGGCACGCCTCCAATGCCGGAACATTGGTTTTTTCTATTTTCTTAGCGCGAGGCTTACGGACCAATTGATTGATCGTGGCCATTCTTAACTACTCCGAATATGCAATGTTAATAAGTAATATCTTCCTGCAATTGACATTACTCCGCCCAAATCGCCTGGCCGATTCGAGCAGAGCATGATACCTTCCCTGGATAACCAGGTCAAGTTTTTTTGCGGTTATTCAATGTTTAACGCTTGTTTTAAAGCTTCTTCAACATCAACTGCTTCCAGCGCAGGGCTTGATGTATCGGATATCGATGCGAAATCGCTGGATCGACGTTTACGACGCTGTTCATGGTAGGCTAGTCCGGTCCCGGCAGGAATCAAACGCCCAACGATCACATTTTCCTTAAGGCCGTTTAGACTGTCGCTGATGCCACGTACTGCCGCATCGGTCAGAACCCTCGTGGTTTCTTGGAACGAAGCCGCCGAAATAAACGACTCGGTAGCAAGAGACGCCTTGGTGATACCCAACAATAGCGAATCGTAACTAGCTGGTATTTTTCCTTCTCTTTCAATTTGGTCGTTCACCGCATTAATCAAGGTACGCTCGACCTGCTCGCCTTTGACGAAATCAGTATCGCCCGACGCGGTTATTTCAACTTTTCGCAACATTTGGCGAATGATCGCTTCAATATGCTTATCGTTGATTTTTACACCCTGTAAGCGATAGACATCCTGAATCTCTTTGACTAGATAATCTGCCAATTCCTCAATTCCACGTAAGCGCAGAATGTCGTGGGGTGTCAATTCGCCCTCGGCGATAGTTTCGCCTTTGTCGACGAATTCACCCTCGAACACAGTAATATGCCTCCATTTGGGAATCAGCGTTTCATACTGCTCGCCCTCAGAATCGGTGATAATCACGCGCTGCTTACCTTTGGTCTCCTTACCGAAAGACACCATACCGGTCGCTTCCGCCAAAATTGCCGGATCTTTGGTTTTACGTGCCTCGAACAAATCGGCAACGCGCGGCAGACCACCTGTGATATCGCGAGTTTTACTGGATTCTTGCGGAATTCTGGCCAATACGTCACCAACCTTAACCTCTCCGCCGTCTTTAACACCGACAATTGCGCCGGCCGGTAAAAAGTATTGGGCCGGTATATCAGTACCCGGCAAGTTAATCTGGCCGCCTTGTTCGTCGATCAATCGGACCATAGGCCTCAGTTCTTTACCGGCTGAGGTCCTTTGCTTAGGATCGGTTACCACTCGCGAAGTCAAACCTGTCACCTCGTCGGATTGCTCCTGCACCGTGATACCGTCCATAAAGTCAATCAGCTGAATGAAACCGTCCACTTCGGTAATAACTGGGTGCGTATGGGGGTCCCAATTGACGATGATATCGCCGGCAGTGACCGGCGTGCCATCGGCAACCGACAAGACAGCCCCATACGGGATTTTATAGCGTTCCCGCTCCCTGCCGTAATCGTCCATGACCCCGACTTCGCCGGACCTAGATACAGCTACCAAATTGTTTTCTCGGTTTTTTACCGTCTTCAGATTATTAAGCTTTGCCGTACCGCTCGATTTAACCTGCACATTACTGACCGCAGCCGACCGCGACGCCGCCCCCCCGATATGGAAAGTTCGCATGGTCAACTGGGTACCCGGCTCACCGATTGACTGAGCAGCAACAACGCCAATAGCTTCGCCGATATTGACCAAATGGCCTCGACCCAAATCGCGACCGTAACACTTAGCGCATACACCGTGACGAGACTCGCAAGTGATGACCGATCGAACCAGCATTTTATCGATACCGTTCTCTTCCAGCACCGTAACCAAATTTTCATCGATCATGGTACCGGCAGGTATCAATACTTTATTGCCGGAAGGTTCGGTGACATCGACTGCAGCCACCCTTCCGAGCACGCGGTCGACCAGCGGTTCGACAACGTCACCGCCTTCGATGATCGGCATCATGGTCAAACCGTTTTGGGTTCCGCAATCGAATTCGGCGACCACCAAATCTTGCGCGACATCGACCAATCGCCGAGTCAAATATCCGGAGTTAGCGGTTTTCAGTGCGGTATCGGCAAGACCTTTACGAGCGCCGTGCGTAGAAATGAAGTACTGCAATACGTCAAGGCCTTCACGGAAGTTCGCAGTAATCGGCGTTTCGATGATCGAACCGTCCGGTTTCGCCATCAAACCGCGCATCCCGGCCAACTGCCGGATTTGAGCCGCGGAACCCCGCGCTCCGGACTCGGCCATCATAAAAATAGAGTTGAATGATTTTTGCTTGACGGTTTCGCCGGCTTTATTGACTACCTCATCTTCACCCAAGCCTTCCATCATGACTTTCGCCACTTGGTCGTTGGCGCGAGACCAGATATCGACTACCTTGTTGTAACGCTCACCGTCGGTAACCAAACCGGATGCATACTGGTTCTGAATCTCGCTCACCTCGGCATCAGCCGCCCGAATAATGTCTGCTTTTTTCAGCGGAATTTCCATGTCTTCGATGCCGAAGGACACACCGGCGCGGGTTGCATATTTGAAGCCAAGATACATAATCTTGTCAGCCAAAATAACCGTTTCCTTAATACCAAGATAACGGTAGCTATAGTTGATCAAACGCGAGATGTTTTTCTTAGTCATATCGACGTTGACCAACTCGTAGGGCATACCATCCGGGACGATACCCCAAATAATGGCACGTCCGACGGTGGTTTGTTTCCTACTGACAATCGTTTCGAATTCGCCCTGAGCGTTTTTCAACTTTTCGGTGATACGAACTTGAATCTTGGTCTGCAGTTCAACCGCTTTACTATCCAACGCCAGCATCACTTCGGAGACGTCGGAGAATACACTGCCCTCGCCAACTGCATTGATTTTTTCGCGACTGATGTAGTAAAGGCCCAATACTACGTCTTGCGAAGGATTGATCACGGGCTCGCCGTTGGCAGGAGACAAGATGTTATTAGTCGCCATCATCAACGTGCGAGCTTCCAACTGCGCTTCTATCGACAGTGGTATGTGGACCGCCATCTGGTCGCCGTCGAAGTCGGCGTTGAACGCACTACATACCAACGGATGCAACTGGATGGCCTTGCCTTCGATCAGGGTTGGTTCGAATGCTTGGATACCCAAACGGTGCAATGTCGGCGCACGGTTCAACAGCACCGGGTGTTCGCGGATCACTTCTTCGAGAATGTCCCAAACTTCAGCGCCTTCGCGCTCAACCATTTTTTTGGCCGCCTTGATGGTTGTAGCCAAACCGCGTAGTTGCAATTTACTGAAAATAAACGGCTTGAACAGTTCCAGTGCCATTTTTTTCGGCAACCCGCACTGGTGCAGACGCAGAGTCGGACCTACCACGATTACGGAACGGCCGGAGTAGTCCACGCGTTTCCCCAGCAAGTTTTGCCGGAAACGGCCTTGTTTGCCCTTGATCATATCGGCCAAGGATTTCAACGGCCGGCGATTGCTACCGGTAATGGCTCGGCCGCGGCGGCCGTTGTCCAACAACGCATCCACCGCTTCCTGCAACATCCGCTTTTCGTTACGTACGATGATGTCGGGCGCGTTCAAATCTAACAATCGCGTCAAACGGTTATTGCGGTTGATAACGCGGCGGTATAAATCGTTCAAGTCAGACGTCGCAAAGCGGCCGCCGTCCAATGGCACCAAAGGCCGTAATTCGGGCGGCAACACCGGCAACACCGTCATGATCATCCATTCTGGACGATTATTCGATGCTAGCAAGGAGTCAATCACCTTTAAGCGCTTCGAAAATTTCTTGATTTTAGTGTCGGAATTGGTCGAATTGATTTCTTCCCGCAGCTTGTTGATTTCGTCTTTCAAATCGATCGACTTCAACAAATCGTAAATGGCCTCGGCGCCCATTTTCGCGACGAAATCGTCGCCATGCTCTTCCATCGCATTCAAATACTCTTCGTCGGTCAATAACTGGCCTTTCTCCAGCGGCGACATGCCGGGATCGATCACTACAAATGTTTCGAAATAAAGCACCCGCTCGATCGAACGCAGAGTCATATCCAGCAACAGCGCAATCCGCGACGGCAAAGACTTCAAGAACCAAATATGCGCCACCGGGCTGGCCAAATCGATATGTCCCATCCGCTCGCGCCGGACTTTGGACAAAGTCACTTCGACTCCGCATTTTTCGCAGATCACGCCGCGGTGTTTCAAGCGTTTGTATTTACCGCACAAGCACTCGTAGTCGCTGATCGGCCCGAAAATTTTTGCGCAGAACAAACCGTCGCGCTCGGGCTTGAAGGTCCGGTAATTGATTGTTTCGGGCTTTTTGACTTCACCGTAAGACCATGAGCGAATCATGTCCGGAGAAGCCAACCCGATGCGTATAGTGTCAAAATCGTCTGTGCGGCCTTGACGCTTTAAGAAGTTCATTAAATCTTTCAAGAGCTTACCCTCTTCAAAATGTTACCGATATCGTCCGAAATCTAGTCGCGTGAGACTGACTACTCTTGTTCCATCTCGATATTTACTGCCAGGGAACGTATTTCTTTGACCAATACGTTAAACGATTCCGGCATACCGGCTTCCATGGAATGGTTGCCGTCGACGATGTTTTTGTACATTCGGGTTCGGCCTGTAACGTCGTCCGACTTGACCGTCAACATTTCCTGCAATGTGTAGGCTGCGCCGTAGGCTTCCAGTGCCCAGACCTCCATCTCGCCGAAGCGCTGACCACCGAACTGGGCCTTACCGCCCAACGGCTGCTGAGTCACCAGACTGTAAGGACCGGTCGAACGGGCATGCATTTTGTCGTCCACCAAGTGGTTCAGCTTCAGCATATACATGTAGCCAACCGTCACTTCCCGTTCGAAAGGCTCCCCGGTCAAGCCGTCATACAACACCGTTTGACCGTGCTCCGGCAAATCGGCAAGTCTAAGCATGGTCCGAATGTCTTCTTCGGACGCACCGTCGAATACCGGCGTCGCCATCGGTACACCGTTGACCAAATTGAGCGCCAACTCCAGGATTTCCTTATCGCTGAACGAGCTTAGATCCTCTTTTTTGCCGCTGCAGTTGTAGATCTTTTCCAAGAACCCCCGGATTTCGGCGACCTTGGCCTGCGCTTCGAGCATTTTACCGATCTTTATCCCCAACCCCTTGGCGGCCCAGCCTAAGTGAGTTTCCAGTACCTGGCCCACGTTCATCCGCGACGGTACCCCGAGTGGATTGAGAAGAATATCGACCGGATTGCCATCCGCGGTGTAGGGCATATCTTCGATCGGTACGATCTGAGAAATAACCCCTTTATTTCCGTGGCGTCCCGCCATTTTATCGCCGGGTTGAATGCGTTTTTTCACGGCCAAGTAGACCTTGACCATCTTCAAGACGCCTGGGGCCAAATCGTCACCCATGGTGATTTTTTTCTTCTTCTGTTCGAACCGTTCGTCGAATTCCTTACGTTGCTGTTCGACCTGTTCGGCGACGGCTTCCAACTGCAGATTCGCGTCCTCATCCAAGGTTCTGATTTTCAGCAGTTCGGAATGAGTCAACTGGTTCAAATAGTCGACTGTGATTTCTTCGCCCTTTTTTAGGCCGTTTGGCCCTTTTTCTGCCTTTTTGCCACCCAATAAGGTTTTTACCCGGGCAAAAATGTCGTGTTCGACGATTTTCAGCTGATCGTCCAAATCTTTGCGATAGCGCTTGATTTCTGCTTCTTCGATTTCCAACGCGCGCTTGTCTTTCTTAACGCCATCGCGAGTGAACACTTGCACGTCGATCACTGTACCGCGGACGTTGCCGGGAACCCGCAAAGAAGTATCTTTCACATCGGCCGCTTTCTCGCCGAAAATCGCCCGTAACAGTTTCTCTTCCGGAGTCAGTTGAGTTTCGCCTTTAGGAGTTACCTTGCCGACCAAAATGTCGCCGCCTTTGACTTCGGCACCGACATAGACGATACCGGACTCGTCCAACTTGGAAAGCGCTTCCTCGCTGACGTTGGGAATATCGGCAGTGATTTCTTCAGGACTATGCTTGGTTTCCCGCGCCACACAGGTTTTTTCTTCAATATGAATCGTCGTGAAGCGGTCTTCTTTCACGACCCGTTCGGACACCAGGATCGAATCCTCGAAGTTGTATCCGTTCCAAGGCATGAAAGCGATCAACATGTTTTGGCCCAACGCCAATTCGCCCAAATCGGTAGATGGGCCATCGGCTAGGATATCCCCCTTGTTGACAATATCGCCCAACTTGACCAAAGGCTTTTGATTGATACAGGTGTTTTGGTTGGACCGGGTATATTTGATTAAGTTGTAGATATCTACCCCAGGTATGCCTGCGACCGTCTCGTCATCGTTGGCACGTACCACAATACGCGCCGCGTCCACGGCTTCCACCCGCCCGCCGCGACTAGCAACAACGGTCACGCCGGAGTCTTTGGCGACAACACGCTCCATACCGGTACCAACCAGCGGCTTCTCGGCACGCAAGGTTGGAACGGCCTGGCGCTGCATGTTGGAGCCCATCAAGGCGCGGTTGGCGTCGTCGTGTTCCAGGAACGGAATAATGGATGCCGCTACCGAAACGATCTGTTTGGAGGACACGTCCATGTATTGCACGGTATCGGACGACGCCAAGGTAAATTCATCTTTATACCGGCACGATACCAAGCCCTCGACCAGCTTGCCGTTTTCGTCTACCGCTACGCTGGACTGGGCGATAACGTATTCGCCTTCTTCAATTGCCGAAATGTAATCGACTTGATCGGTCACTTTGCCGTCGACTACTTTCCGGTAAGGTGTCTCCAGAAAACCGTATTCATTGGTTCTGGCGTAAACCGACAGCGAATTAATCAAACCAATATTCGGTCCCTCGGGCGTCTCGATCGGACAAACCCGGCCGTAGTGGGTGGTGTGGACGTCGCGAACCTCGAACCCAGCGCGCTCTCTGGCCAAACCGCCAGGACCTAAGGCAGATACCCGGCGTTTGTGCGTTACTTGCGAAAGCGGATTGTTTTGGTCCATAAACTGTGACAGCTGGCTGGAACCAAAAAACTCTTTCACCGCCGCTGATACCGGTTTCGCGTTGATGATTTCCTGCGGCATATAGCCTTCCGAGTCCGCCAGGGTCAAGCGCTCCCTGACCGCACGTTCGACCCGCACCAAGCCGATACGAAACTGGTTTTCGATCATTTCGCCAACCGAACGCACCCGGCGATTCCCCAAATGGTCGATATCGTCGACGGTGCCGTTGCCGTTTCGGATTTTGATCAGCTCTTTCAAAACATCGATGATGTCTTCCTTGCTCAGCGTTCCCGGACCGTCGATTTCTTCCCGGCCCAACCGACGGTTAAATTTCATTCTGCCAACCGCCGATAGATCATAGCGTTCGTCGGTAAAAAACAGATTTTCGAACAGGTTTTCAGCGGACTCCACGGTAGGCGGCTCGCCCGGACGCATCATCCGGTATATCTCAACCAATGCTTCCAGACGATTTGTCGTGGTGTCCAAACGCATTGAATTGGAAATGTAAGGCCCCCGATCCAGATCGTTTACGTACAGAGTGTTAATCTCAGATACTCCGGCGTCGATCAGTTTTTGCAGCAGGTTGTCAGTAATTTCGTCGTTGACACTGGCCAGCAATTCACCGGTTGACTTGTCGATAACGTTGTGTCCTAGAATTTTGCCGTACAAGTAGTCGCGGGGCACCTCGATTTCTGTAACGCCGGCTTTTTCCAACTGGCGAACATGCTTGGCGGTAATTCGACGGCCTTCTTCGATCACAACCTTGCCGTCGTGTTTGATATCGAATACTGCCATTTCGCCGCGCAAACGTTCCGGAATTAGGTGGAACATGAGTTTGTCGGGGCTCAACGAGAACTTGTTGGTATCGAAGAAAATTTTAATCATCTCTTCGTTTTCGTATCCCAACGCTCTAAGTAGAATTGTGGCTGGTATTTTCCGGCGCCTGTCGATACGTACATAAACGGCGTCCTTGTGGTCGAATTCAAAATCCAGCCATGAGCCGCGGTACGGAATTACTCGGGCGTTGAACAGCAGTTTTCCTGAAGAATGGGTCTTGCCCTTGTCATGATCAAAGAATACTCCGGGCGAACGGTGCAACTGCGAAACGATGACTCGCTCGGTGCCGTTGATAACAAAAGTACCGTTGTCGGTCATCAACGGCAACTCTCCCATATAAACTTCCTGTTCGCGAATATCCTTGACAACTTTAGTATTCGCCGGCGCATCCTTATCGTAAATAACCAGACGCACCAGTACTCTAAGCGGCGCCGAAAACGTCGCACCGCGTTGCTGGCATTCTCTTACGTCAAAAGCAGGCTCTCCCAAGCGATACTTAACATATTCCAATACGGCGTAACCGGAGTGGCTGACCACCGGAAATACGCTGGAGAAAGCAGCATGCAATCCTTGGTTCCGCCGCTTATCGGGCTCCACACCGGACTGCAGGAAATTCGCATAGGAATCTATTTGTGTCGCTAACAGATATGGGACGTCGAGTACCTCTGTACCTTTCCCAAAATTATTACGGATACGCTTTTTTTCGGTAAAAGAATAGGCCATATTGCTTCTATACCTTCGTCGTCAGAGAATATTTGTACTGCTTTTTACAAGCAGTAAAAGGCCGACGGCAAAATGCCGTCAGCCCGGTTTGGTAGGCTTAAGCCCAATATGCAGCAATCAAGATGCTTATTTGATTTCGGCGGTTGCGCCAGCTTCTTCAAGTTCTTTTTTGGCCGCTTCGGCTTCAGCTTTGCTGACGCCTTCTTTCAATGTGGTTGGAGCGCCTTCAACGGCGTCTTTGGCTTCTTTCAGACCCAAGCCGGTCAAACCGCGAACCGCTTTAATTACAGCGACTTTGTTATCGCCGAAACCGGTCAAAATCACGTCGAACTCGGTTTGCTCTTCAACTACCGCAGCAGCAGCAGCAGGCGCCGCGACGGCAACCGCAGCCGCAGCAGAAACGCCAAATTTTTCTTCCATCGCGGAAATCAGGTCGACGATTTCCATCACAGTCATATTCGCAACTGCTTCCAAGATGTCTTCTTTTGAAATTGCCATTTTTTATTCCTCTAATATTTAAAGTTGTATTCGTAGGTTGCGAATTTATGCCGCTTCTTTTTCGTCTCTGATAGCCGCCAACGTACGAGCCAATTTCTCGACAGGAGCTTTCATTACAGACATCAGCATACTGATACCTTGATCGCGTGTCGGCAATCTCGCCAAACGCTCCAGTTCCGATCCCCCGAACGCCTGACCGCCGATCGCCACTACTTTAGCGACGAGCTTATTGTTTTCTTTCGCGAAATCGTTCACCAGCCGAGCGGCAGAGCCTGGATCTTCCATCGAAAAAGCCAAGATCAGCGGCCCAACCAGCCCATCTTGCATACATTCGAATTCGGTTCCGGCGACTGCGCGTTTTGCCAGCGTATTCTTTACGACTCGCAAATAAACGCCCGTCTCTCTCGCAGTTTTTCTGAGCTTGGTAAGCTCAGTAACGGTCAAACCACGATATTCCGCGGCAACCGCAGAAAGGGCTTTGGCGGCGAATTCAGCAACTTCCTCTACGACAACTTTTTTGCCATCTAAATTGAGTGCCACATCTATCTCCGGTGTGTTTCTGAATTTTCATCAGAATCAATAAAACGCATCTTTGCGATGCCCCTTACGGGTATCTTTCACCTTTTGGTTCCAGCTCCCGTCTGCGTAGGATGATTAAGCCTGAGCCCCTACGGTCTTTGACGGTTGCCGACTTAGTCCGGCAACCCAAAGTTTTTGAATATTAAATATCGATACTTGCTTGATCGATCCACAGGCCAGGACCCATGGTTGACGACAGCGAGATTTTTTTAAGGTAAATGCCTTTGGCAGCAGTCGGCTTGGCTTTTTTCAAATCACCAATCAGAAACTCGAGGTTCTGTTTGATCGCATTTTCGTCAAATGAAACCTTACCGATTGAACAATGGATAATACCCGCCTTGTCGGTCCGATATCTGACTTGGCCGGATTTGGCATTTTTCACCGCAGTTGCGACATCAGGGGTAACAGTACCGACTTTCGGATTAGGCATCAGCCCTCTGGGCCCTAAAATCTGACCCAATTGCCCTACCACTCGCATTGCATCGGGAGACGCGATTACGACATCGAAGTTCATTTCACCGCGCTTGACCTGCTCAGCAAGGTCGTCCATACCAACTACATCCGCACCTGCTTCACGCGCTGCATCGGCGTTAGGTCCCTGGGTGAAAACAGCAACCCGAACTGTTTTACCAGTACCATGGGGCAGAACGGAAGCACCGCGCACGTTTTGGTCTGATTTCCGCGGATCAACGCCAAGATTCACACTTACATCAATCGATTCATCGAACTTGCTATTGGCAAATTCTTTCAACAAGGTAACCGCTTCACTGACAGAGTATTGTTTGCTTCTTAAAACCTTCTCTCTGATCGCTTTTGCTTTTTTAGAAATTTTGGCCATTTACACGCCCTCCACATTCAAGCCCATGCTGCGGGCGCTGCCAGCAATAATTCTGATAGCGGCTTCCATATCGGCCGCATTCAAATCTTCCATCTTGGTTTTTGCAATTTCTTCCAATTGGGCTCTGGTCACCGTGCCGACCTTGTTAGAATTTGGCTTGGAGCTTCCGCTTTTAATACCAACCGCTTTTTTTAACAATATCGAAGCAGGCGGGGTTTTAGTAACGAATGTAAAGCTTTTATCGCTGTATACGGTAATCACAACAGGCAACGGCAAGCCTTTTTCTACGTCCTGGGTTCTAGCATTAAATGCTTTGCAGAACTCCATAATATTAACGCCACGCTGGCCTAAAGCAGGACCTACCGGAGGACTAGGATTTGCCTCGCCTGCTTTCACCTGTAATTTGATGTAGGAATCAATTTTTTTTGCCATTTCATACTCCTAACGGGTTATAGCGCTTTATAAGCTCCCCAAGAAACAAAAATCCCGGCCACGCGAATGGCAGGGATTTCTAAGAACCAACTTTAATAATTAAATTTTTTCGACTTGACCAAACTCAAGCTCGACAGGCGTTGAACGACCAAATATGAGAACAGAAACTCTTAGCCGGCTTTTTTCGTAATTTACTTCTTCGATATTTCCATTAAAGTCTTTAAATGGTCCGTCAATAATTCTGACCACTTCGCCGACTTCAAACAGAACTTTAGGTCTAGGCTTGTTAACCCCTTCTTCGACCCGATTCAGTATCGCCATTGCTTCCTTCTCTGAAATAGGCGAAGGCCTATCAGAAGCACCGCCGATAAAACCCAATACCCTGGGTACGTTACGCACTAGGTGCCAAGTTTCGTCATTTAGCTCCATCTGGACCAGCACATAACCTGGAAAAAACTTACGCTCGCTTTTTCGTTGCTGCCCCATTCTCATTTCAACAACCTCTTCGGTCGGAACAAGAATTTTCCCGAAATACTCCTGCAAACCTTCACGCTTGATTCGCTCTTCAAGCGCCTGTTTTACCTTATTCTCGAAATTGGAATATGCGTGGACGACATACCAGCGAAGCGCCATTACTTAACTCCCTGGCCCATCAATAATTGAACGCCCCAGAACAGAAACATATCGAGCAACCAGAGAATTAAACCGACGATAAAAACCATTAAAAAAACCATCAGCGTGGTACGCACGGCCTCATCCTTGGTGGGCCAAACGATCCGCTTGAATTCTTGCTTAGATTCAAGCATAAAGCCCCATAACCCCCGGCCCTTTGCCGTTGCGAAGCAAAGACCCGCAGATGCGCTCAGAATGGTCAACAATGCTAACACCCGGTACAGAAGTGGAATATCGGCAAAGTAATAAAACGCCACCACGCCCGACACAGCAACCACTAAGGACAAAGACAGCTTTACAATGTCACCTACAGAGGTGACTTCTTCCGCGTGTGCGTTCATTTATCAGATTTGAAATTAATTGATACGATTTCCTGAATGGCAGGCCAGGAGGGACTCGAACCCCCAACTTGCGGTTTTGGAGACCGCTGCTCTACCAATTGAACTACTGACCTAATTCAGAAAATATACTTTCAGCTATAAAACCTAAACCTATTCGATAATAGAAGCCACGACACCCGCACCGACGGTACGACCACCTTCGCGGATTGCGAAGCGCAAGCCGTCTTCCATCGCGATCGGCGAAATCAGTTTGACGGTGACAGAAATATTGTCGCCAGGCATCACCATTTCAACGCCTTCCGGCAGCTCAACCGCGCCGGTCACGTCGGTGGTTCTGAAGTAGAACTGCGGACGGTAGCCGTTGAAGAATGGAGTATGACGACCACCCTCTTCTTTCGACAATACGTAGATTTCCGCTTTGAAGTGGGAGTGCGGTTTGATGGTGTTGACGTGCGCCAGTACTTGACCCCGCTCAACGTCGTCACGCTTGGTGCCGCGCAACAGGATACCGACGTTGTCACCAGCTTGGCCTTGATCCAGCAGTTTGCGGAACATTTCAACACCAG
>NZ_JANIBM010000060.1 GCF_024505045.1 Methylomonas aurea
TCGCCGGCCGCCAGCCCCAGTGCATGGTAGGCCGCGCCGGCCATGCCCGGCGAGACATTGTCGCCAACCGCCGAATGGCTCAGCGGGTGCAGTTCCAGTTCCAGCATGTGCGCCAGCTCGGCGGCCAGCTCGGGCGCGGGCGGCCAACCGGCCAGCCAGACCGGCTCGCGCGGCGGCGCGTGCAGGGCGTGGTAGCTCTCCAGGGCGATATCCAGCGGCGCCTTGTTCGGATTCAAGTAATGGCGCAGGGCGGTATAACCGCCTGGGGTCAAGCGGCTACTGAAACCCAGACCAGGCAGGGTTTCCACGATCACCGCATTGCTGTCCGGCGAAGGAATCAGCACCGCGCTGCAGCCGGTCAATGGATACATGGCCAGCAATTTCAGGCCCTGGCGGGCAAAGGCTTCGGTCCAGCGTTGCAACAGGCTTTGGTGCACGCAACTGACCAACCAGTTATAGGTGCCGGGAATGTCCTCGACCGGGCTCTGCGCTGCCCAACCCACTTCGATGGCCTCGTCGGCCGACTTGAGCCATTCCTGACCGGTCAGGCAGGCGTTGAGCTGGCTGCGCTTGATGTAGCCCAACTCCACCGCCAGATCGCCGAAGCGGCGCAGCGAGAACTGTTCCGCCATCGCCAAGCCGCCGTTCGCCGCAGGCTTGCCTTGCTGTAAATCCATTACCGCCCGCGCTTGTTCCTCGGTCATGTAACCCTGGCCGACCAGCAAATGGCCCACCGACCAGCGCGTGACATGTTGCAGCAACAGCGGCTCCGCTTCCCAGCGCACCAGTTCCAGCATCTGCGGCAGCGGCCGCGGCTTTTTCGGGTTGACCGGCAATTCCACCAAGGTGGACAACACCGCCGGCGACAACAGGATGGCCGGACCGCCGCCCTGCCAGCCCTGGTTTTTCAAAGCCGCCAACACGTCGCCCAGGCCCTCGGCCATGTCCACCTGCTCGGTTCTGGCCTGGTACAACACCTCCATATCCTGGTCGGCACGGCGCAACACCGCGGCGCGCAACGAAAAGCCGTCGGTCTCGCAGACCAACAACTGCGACGGCGTGGCGAAGGGGAGAAAGCGGTTAAATTTCATCGCTGCTGGGTTTTAAGGGGTTAAGGATGTTGGATACTCGCATTCCCACGCTCCTGCGTGGGAATGCGTACTGACCCGCCCATCCGGCGGCGTTGCACTGCGCAACAAGGTCGGTTTCCCACACCCCGCGTACCCGAAGGGCATAAATGGGCATGCAGCTCGGCCCGCCAGTCCTCCGAGTGCTTTTCGAAGTGCGAATGCTGGCATGGGTTCCCATTTATGCCCTTTGGGTACGGAGGACCGTGGAAACCAGAGTAAACCGTGAGAACCCGAGTATGCCTGCGGCAGGGGCGGACGGCGAGGGCCGGGATGAAACGAAATGCTTCATTGCTGGATGGTCCACGTCAGCGGGGATGGCGGTACTACCGTGGAACTGCGCGGCGCGGCGCGGAACAGGTAGGGTTGGTTTATCGGCGTGTAAGCGATCGGCGCGGCATCGGTCCCGTAACGGGCGCAGTTGCCGTCGTAGCGTTTGCCGTCGACGGCATTGGGATTGGCCGGATCGTTGCAGACAAGCGATAGCGAATAGTGGCCCATGGTGTTGGGTAGGCTGGCGAAGGGCGAAACCAGGGTCAGTTGGGTGCTGGTTGGTAGTTGCACCACACCGTCGCTGCCGATCGTGACTTGTAGGCCGGTTAGCGTGCTGCCGGTCGGGATTTCAGCGCTGCCTCCACTCGTCACAGTTACGTCATGGCCGCTATCGACAAAATGTAACTTGTCATTGGCTGTGAAACTCAATGTATTACCGCTCAACGTAGTTCCAGTTGGGACGTCCAGCGTTTGACCGTTCGAAACCGTTACTGAAACCGCGTTGACCGGCACGTTCAGATTGCTGGCCGGGAACGGTGCGCTTTCCTCGGTGCCAATGGCATTGGGTTGGCTGTCGTCAGCAAAGCTCAACACCAGCCGCAGACTGTTTTGGCTGATCGAAATGGGATTCGTCCCTGTATTGGCAAAGCGAATCGTCACGCTGCCCCAGTTTTGGAAGGTCACTCTGTAGTCGAACGCATTGACCAGAGGTGTCACGGCGGCAACGCTGGCGCCAACCGGATAATCGTCGACTGGTGTTGCGCCGTCCGCGACCGAATTGAGTCCGAAGCTTTGCAATTGGACCTGTGTGCCGTCGTTCAGAAACCCCCAGCCGAAATTGACACTGCCATCGTCGTTTTCATATCCGTCGCGGATGCTTAATGTGCCGTCGCCATCCGGCAACAAGGCCAGATACGGGCCGCGCCAGCCGGCCAACAGGCCGCTATTGTCGTCGAAAACCGACGTGGTCAAAGGGTTTGCCGGAGCCGCGCAATCCAGGGCTTCGGTGAGTTCGCGCAAGCAATTCGGCAACCGCCCCATATCCGCCACAAAGCCGCTGATTTCCGGGGTGCCGTTGACTGTGCGGGTAGGGTCGCCGACGATGGCTGTGCGGATTTTCGCCATCCGGCGCTTGGTTTCGTCGTATTTGGCTTGATCTTCCACGCCGTCGGTCAGCATCAGGCCGGCCGAAGCGACCAGCGCCATCAGGAACAGCACCAGCAGCATTTCCAGTAGGGTGAAGCCGCGCTGCCGAGCCTCATGGTGTCGGATGTGAGGCGCCGAGAGCCGGTGCAATCGTGGAGTCGAGACAGTAACCAAACTCATCGCAGCAGGCATAACACCAGGTCGTCGCTACCCGTGGCCGGCTCGCAGGCGTTGGCGGCGGTGGGCATGTTGCGGTCGGGGCCGGCGCTGACCACGCGGGCATAGTCGGGGGTTAATATCTGTAACTCGAACGGCGTGTCGTAAGCATCGTTGACCACCCAGACGCCGATAATGGCGCCGAAGGCTTGCAGGCCGCTTTTGCGCTGCAAGTACGGCCCGTGCCAGCCGCGATGGGTGTCCGGATTCCAACCGGCGCCGAGCGGATCGGCAAACAGCATCCAGAAATTGGCCGGATGCTGGCACCAGGCGACTTTTTCGGCATCGCTGCTGCCGGCCTCGGGAGGGAAACTAAAATCGGGATTGGCGTTGGCCGGGTTGCCGTTGGCGACATCGGTGCAATCGTAAAGGCCTTGCCCCGGCAAATCATTGCTACCGCTATCCCGCCGAAACTGCAACAAGGCCTTGCGTAGCTCGGCCATCTCAAAACGGCTGGCATCGAGGCGGCCTTGGTCCTGCACGCCCTCGTAAGCCAATATCCCGACGCTGGCCAGCACCGCCATCAGTGCCACCACGGTCAGTAGTTCCAGCAGGGTGAAGCCGGTCTGGCTGTTTCTCGTTCCCATGTTCCTGCTTACCCGAACGGATATAAATGGGAATGCATATGCCCGCCCGAGATGGGTATGGGTTCCCGAGGAGGAGCGTGGGGACCGGGAAAGCCAGGTGAGCCGGAGATCGTTCAAGATACCAGTCTTCAATGCATCGCCTGCTTGATCTTGGCTTTCACACCCGCCGGCAGGTTGGCCTGCAATTGCGGGTTGACCACCGGCAATAGCCGTGCCATCAGCACGTCGATACGGGCGCCGGCGTAGGCCTGGACGCGTAGTAATTCTTCGGCAAAATCAATCGCACCGCCGGGAAATGCGGCCAACGCTTTGTCTATAGTCTGGCGGGCATTGGCCTTGTCGTCGTTCAAGGCTTGCAGCAGCGCCAGCCGGTAGACCAGGCTCTGGGTGGGGGTAAAGCGTACAGCGGCCCCGGATAGCACCGCCAACTGCTCGCGCATGGCCGGATTTTCCGGGTGGCCGGTCAGCGTGAATACCACCGGCACGTAAGGTAGCAGCAGCGGCGCGGTATCCGGGATTTGTTGGCAGACATCGATCAGGCGCTGTTCGCTGTCCAGGTCTTGTCGCGCCAATGCCGTCATTAGTGCCAATTCCATGCGGGTGTATTGCCATTCGTGGACGATGGCCACTGCCAGTGCCAGCGAGACTGCAGCGCCGGCCAGCGCCGAACCGGGCTTGGATAGCGGAATTCGCCAATGCCGCCGTTCGCCGACCGCCAACAGCCAGGCGGCAATCCCCAGAAAATGCGCATGCCACAGCGGGTATTCCACCAAGCTATGAATGGCCAGTACCGCGGCCAACATCAACATCCAGGCTTGCATGCCGTCGCTCGGAGCATCGGAGTCAAGGTTCGCGGTATCCGGCGCCGTGCTATTACCGTTTGCCGCCAGCAGGCCGTGCAGCCAGACCATGACCGATCCGGCCAACAGTAAAACAGGCAGCAGGCCCAATTCGACCAGTAGGTGCATGACGATGTTATGCGCATGTTCGATGCGGGTGGCTTGTTCCGCCGCGAAGCGGCCGGCTTGGTAGTAGGCCCAATCGAATTCACCGAAGCCGTGCCCAAGCAGCGGCCGCTGTAAAAACAAATCCCAAGCCACGGCCCAGATGTGCCATCGGGCCGAGGTGCCGCCCGACTCCGCCACGATCCGATGCGCGGCGGTGGTGTCGGGGCCGGGTAGCAGGTCCAGCGACCAGATGGCTTGGAACAGCAAATAGCCGGCCAGGCCGTAGGCCAGAGGGCTCAGCAAGTTGGGCCGGTAGCGCCAGGCGATCGCAGCCAACGCCGGCCAATATAACCAGACGCTGCGCGACGGGCACAGGCTTAGCCCGAGCGCGAGCCACAAGCCTGCCGCCGCGAACGCGCCGGTTCGAAGCGGAACTGCGTTACGCAAATACAACAACGATATTCCGCCCAGCGCCAGCAAGTCGCCGTAATGGTTGGGTTGGCCGGTGCCGCCCCACAGGCCGGTTTCGGCCCACAGCCGTGCCGCCATTTCCCGGCCTGTGGCCCATACGGCGGCTGCCAGCAAGCCGCCCGCCAGCCAGTGCGCCAAACGCTGTCGGCCGATGGTTTGCTGCAGCAAGCCCACCAGAGCCATCAGCAAGGCGGCCCACAGCAAGTAACCGACAGCGAAACCGGCATGTTGAGCCACGATTTGCGGCAATAACAGGGTTTGCAGCAGGATGAATCCGGCCAGGGCTAGCGGTAGCCAAGCGATGGCCGGCAGTTCCAGGATTGTCGAGCGCCGCAGCAGGGGGAGTGCGCACAGGCAGGCCAGCAGGCCGGCGGCGATCGCCAGCCATTCTTGATGGAACGAGGTGATCGGGAATAACTGCCAGGGGGCGAACAGCGGCAATACCGGCAAAGCGGCCAGTAGTATCAATGCGGGCTGAAACGGGAGGGATTTGGGCTTGGACATTTCTGGCGGTAAAAACGGATTAGCGATGTTGTTGTTACGGTTAGGGTTTTGTCCACCGGTCTCCGGAACCGGAGACCGGCGGCTGTCTCTCGTTCCCACGCTCCTGGGTGGGAATGCATACCTGGCATTCAAGGCCGATACGGGTTCCCACGGCGGACCGTGGGAACCAGGGAAACGCCGTTGGCGTTCGCGAAGTCTTCCAGCAGGAGCTTGTTACCATCCCTAAGGCTGGACTCTGCTCGAAAGCCCAATCTTAGCGTGGCGATGGCTTCCCGCGCCGGAGCACGGGAAGCCGCAAATGTCTCGGACCGTTTCCGGCTTAAGCCATTAGTTTTGTACGGCGGTCGCCAGGTTTTGGTCGGCGATGGTGCCGTCCGGTGCGATGATGGTCAGCAACTTGGCTTTGGACAGATATTCGCCGTCGGTAATGTTGCCGTTTTCGTCGCTGTCGGAGCCGACCAGGAACAAACCGATATAGCGCGAGTAGTTCACGTTAGGATCGACGTTGTTGGCCGGATTGGCGGTATCGGTTTTGCTGAAGCTGGGTGCTTTGCCGATGGAGACCGAGCTGTTTGTGGTGCTGGCGGCGGCATCGCCACCGAAGCCCAGAGCAACCACCAAATGGCATTCGTCGCCTTCCAGAGAGTCGCTGAATTTGTTTTGAATCCAGTTGGTGCCGGCTGCGTTAAGACCGCTAGCTGGAGCCGCCGGAACCGTAACGCCGTTCGCTGTGCACGCGGCCAAGCCCGGGATTACGGCGATGTTGGCGATCGGGCCGTCGGCGCCGATACCGCCGTCTTCGAAGTGTTCGGATTCGACTGCATGCGTTGGGTTGAAGCTTTCGTTATGCGCCAGATTCGGTATCACGCCGGTGGTGTTGGACGCTTTGGTTGAAACCACCCAGTTTTGTAATTCGTTAATGCCGGCTCGACCTAAAGATGAGGTCACGTTGGATGCCGCGGCACCCAAACTCCAGCTTGTGACGACTTCGAGCAATTGGGTCGGTACGGCGTCGATCAGAGACGCGTCCTGCGCCACCAGGTTATCCCATTGGTTAGGATAGGCGTTGGTGACCGCTTTGTATTGGCGAATCGCGTTGTCGACTTTGACGTTGGAATCGGCTGCCGCGGCTGCTTGGGCTTTATCGCCGACGCCGTCGTAAGCGATCAACGCACCTACCGCCAGAGCGGCGATCAGGGTAATTACGACCAACAGTTCCAATAAGGTGAAACCGCCTTGGTCGGCTCGCAGTTTATTCATTTGTTTCATTTTCATGTTGTTAGCTCAAGTTTCAATGCCGCAACCGCCTCGCGCGGCCTGTTGGCCATTGGGTGTTTAAATGTCTCGATGTGACCCCTCACACTCTTTTTTACGTGCTCCCCCGCGGTTGGCGGGGATGCGGAAATCTCGCCAGTGCATAAATCAACGCCATTCAGTTAGGCCGTTCGTGTTGAGCTTGTCGAACCATGAACGGCTCTTGTGCCCTTTGGGTCTAACCATTCGCCCTTCGACAAGCTCAGGACGAACGGTTAACCCTAAACTTAACGATATTGGCGCTCCCGCGTACTCGAAGGGCATGAATGGGAACGCACACTCAGCCTTGCTATGGCCTGCGCCCCTCGTTTATTCCTCTTCCCCATGGCCCGGCGCGTCGACGATGTAGCGGTACTGCTTGCCGCAGTGCAGAATCACTTCCTTCTGCCGGCGCCTGAGAATCTTGACTTCCACTCGGATGTCGCCGAAGCCGTCGTGCAACAAGACGTCGTCCAGCAACTGCAACAGTTTGTGTTTGACGGGTTGGGCGTGGATGTCGGTGCGTTTGCTCATGGTGCTTGGGTTTCGATTGCCTGTGGCTTAATGGGTTAACGGGGCTGGGCCAGCTTGTAGCCGCTTTGCCGCGCCTGTTTCAGCCAGTAGTCGGCTTGTTCCTGGCGGGCCAGGTCGTTGCTCGCGGCATGGATGCGGTACAGCATGTATTGGGCATGAGGCTGGCCCTGGCGGGCGGCTTTTTCAAACCAGATTTCGGCGTGGCGGTAATCTTGCTCGCCGCCCAGCCCCAGGTAATACAGTTCGCCGAGCAAGGTCTGGCTGTTGGCGTCGCCCCATTGCGCGGCGCGGTGGCACCAGTCGAATGCCTGGGCAAAGTTGACCTTGCGCAGTTTGTCGCCGTAACGGTAGGCGTAGCAGTTTTCGACGGCGACGGTGTAGTCGGAGTCGATGCCCATGTGGATCGGCTGGCAGGCGGCGCAGAGTGCGGCGGCCAGGGCCAGCGCGGTCTGGATTCCCACGGAGGACCGTGGGAACCGGCGCCGGGACCAAACCGGAAAACGCTGCCGCAGGCTCATTGCTCGCTGTTCCTCAGTCTGTCCGGCGCGCAGGCTTCGCCGCAGGCGGAATCGTCCGGGTATTGCGGTTTCGGCACCGGTTTGGACTGCATCGCGGTGTCCGGGGCGTATTGGTGGTATTTGACGGTCGGGTCGTATTGGTTGTGGCGTTCGTCCTTCTCGTTAAGGATGTAAGGCGTAATCAGCAGCACCATTTCCGATTTGCTGTCCGAATCCTCTGTTTGCCGAAACACATTGCCCAGCAGCGGAATGTCGGCCAGGTAGGGCACTTTGCGGCGGTTACGGGAAAACCTGTCGCGGATCAGGCCGCCGACGGCGACGGTATGGCCGTGCTTGGCGAAGATTTCGCCCTGCATGCGGGCGGTGGTGACGGTATCGATCGGCAAGTCCAGAACGGTGTTGTTGTCGCCGCTGGTGATGGGTATCGTCGCCGCGCCTTCGTTGAGCGTCGAGTTCTCCTGGCTCATCTGGATGTGGATGCTGCCGTCTTCGTTGATGTGCGGGATGATTTCCAGCGTGGTGCCGATGTCCAGCAACTCGGTTTCCGGGCTGGAGAAGGTGGTGGCGGTGTTGGTGTTTTGCACGCTGCTGACCGCGTAGCCGCGCACCATGACCCGTTCCTCGCCGACGAACAGCGTCGCCGGGCGGTGGTTGGAGGCCACCAGCATCGGGTTGGAGACCACGTTGACCCGGTTGTTTTTTTCCAGAAACTCGATGTTGGCCTTGACCTTGTCGCTGACGAATTCGTAAACGAAGCTGCCGCCGCCGGTCAAAGCCGCCGCGCCGCCCAGGATCAGCGGATTGGTGCTGTCGCCCTGGATTTTGGTGTTTTTGATTTCGAAGTTGAACAATGACGAGAAGTCTTCGCCGACCTTGACGTCGATGATCTTCATTTCCAGCATGACCTGGGTCTGCGGAATATCCATTTGCTGAACCAGTTCGCCGATGGATTTGAGGATGCTCTGGTCGCTGGTTTTGACGATGAGCTGGTTGTGTTCCTGGTTGACGGTGACGAACACGACTTTGTTGGCGCCGGCGACTTCTGCCAGTTTTTCGGTATCGATATGTTTGCCGTCCTCGGCGCCGGCTGACAATTGTTCGATCTGGTCGACGCTCATGTTGCCCGGCACCTGGTCCTGAAAGGTCAGGTTGCCCATGCCGCCCATCTGGCTGTTGCGACCGTCGCGGTAGCCGTAGGCGCGATTGATGCCGTAGCCATTGCTGCCGCGCACGCCGCCCGAACCCAGAAAGCCGCCGCCATAACCGCCGCCGGCACCGCCGTAGCCGCCCATACCCATGCCGCCCATGCCGAAGCCACCCATACCGCCCATGCCGCCGCCGAAGCTGTTCATGCCGGTCATGCCGCCGAAGCGGCCGCGATTGGCGCCGCCGCCGATCCCCATGTTGCCGCCCATGCCGCTACCCATTACCGGGTTGAAGCTGACTCGAACCCGAGGCGCGTACAGGTTTTGAATGGCCATGGCAATGGCGAGGACGTTGGGGGTGCGCAGTTGAAACACTTTGATGTTGTCGTCCTGGCCCAGCATCAAATCTTTGCTGTACTGGTCCTTGGTCATCAGCCGGTAAGTGCCCGGGCCGCCCTCGTCCTGGCGGTACCACAGGTCGCTGATGCGGCAGATCGCGCGAATGGCGTCTTCGAGTGCGATTTTCTTCAGAAAGATGGTGACTTCTTTTTTGCCGGCTTCGGGGGTGGCGACGATGTTGACCTTGGCGTCTTCGGACAAGACGCGGATGATGTCGGCCACCTGGGAATTTTTGAATTCCAGTTCTTCGATAATGAAGGTGTTGCTGGCTGCCAGCGCCTCGGCGCTCATCATCAGTACCATGATCGTCAATAGGAATATGCACTTCGTGAACTTGTCCAACAAGCCAAGCATCCTTTGTTCTTCTTATTCGCCGCCAATTTGGCGGGGTAATCACTCTTGCGTTTACTGCTTGTTTTGCTGGGCGGGGCGGCCTGATCCGCGCGGCTGCGCCCAAAAAAAATCCGCGGAGCGACCAGTGGTTGCAACGCAGATTTTTAAAACAACGGAGGAAACACAATTAATTCAATGACAATCTCCTGAAACGTCCTTGTCGTTACTGCTCCTGGGCAATCCGTTAACCGAGTCACATTTTAAGCGGATAGGAGTTTTGGCTATTAGGGAAGAAAACCCAAATTTGGCCGGGAAAATTTCCTGTTATCGGGCGATACTAAACAGTTTAATGCTCCGGCTTTGGTGCGAGTAGAGCGATAAGTCCTGAATACTGACGGAATTTTTCGGAAATTTTGTCGGTATTCAGCTAATCCAAACCGAGCTTAGGCTTACATTGCGCAGTTGGTCGGCGTCGAGATTTGCGGCCGTTACCGTTTCGGCGGTGTGCAGTCTGCCGTGTCCGTCCCTGTTCCTTTTCACCTACCATCGCAATCCGCAAGGTCCGGTTGTGGCTATCCGATTATTGGTCGTCGATTTAGAATCCGTTGCAAATAGGTTCGATACCGCTGCTTTGGCGGTACTGGGAGTGCTGGCCGACATTGCCGAATCCGCCGATTCGGACCGCCATCGGCCGCAGCCGGACGTGGTCTGGTTTGCCGACCGGGCCGAACTGGGGGTTGCGCAACGCTTGGCCGAGATTCGAGCAATCGCTCCGGAATGCCGGGCGCTGGCCGTATCCGGTGCCTGCGGCAGCCGGGCCTTGGCCTACCTGCAAGCGGGCGTGGTCGGAGTCGCCGATTTCGGCCTGGATAACCGGCGCCAAGCCGAAATAGCCCGCCGAGTTCAGGGCGGGGCCTACTATCTGGACCCGGATATCGCCCAAGTATTGGCGATCCGCCACGTCAAGCGCCTGTTGGAGCCTTTCAATACACTGAGTTCGCGCGAGTTCGACGTGTTTTGCATGCTGGCCGAGGATTTTGCTTTGCAAGACATCGCCGAGCAGTTGGGCATCAGCCGCAAGACCGTTTCCAACTGCCAGACTTCGTTGAAGCTGAAACTTGGACTGCAAGGCCGGCCGACGATGAAAAAATTTGCCGAAAGCCATGGCTTGATCTCGGGTTGAGGGGTATGATTCCCGTTGTTCGGGAATTTTTCCTTTTTTTATGTGAGGTGGGTTATGAAAAAGATATCGGTAAAAACCGCGGTAATGGCCGGTTTGGGTTTGTTGTCGCTGGGTGCGATTGCCGCCGATCAGGGACTGGAAAGCTGTATCCAGGCGGTGAAAAAAGAAAAATCCGGCGATCTGGTCAAATTGGAGAAGTTGAACGTGGCCGGCAAGGGTGCCTACGAACTCGAGTTGCGCGACAACAACCGTCAGGAATGGGAATTCATCTGCGACGCCGATAGCGGCAAATTGACCGAGCGGGAATCGGAAGTCGCCGATCCGAACAGCCAGGCCTTCAAAAAGAACGTCAAAGTCACTGAAGAAGACGCCGCGGCGACTGCATTGAAAGCCAACCCCGGCACGATAGAGGAAGTCGAGTATGAGGTCGAGGAAAATGGCGCCGCGTCTTACGAGTTCGACATCGTCAACGACAAAGGCGTCGAAACCAAGATAGAAGTCGATGCCACCAGCGGCAAGATCATCGAGACTGCCACCGAGGAATGGGAAATCGGCGAGGAGGCCGACGAACGGCGCTAACCAATAATCTCGCCGATGACAACAGCCTTGTTGCCATTGCTTCCTCCTTTCAGCCAACATGGGGCAGAGGAGGTTTGCTAAACAAATTTCCTCTTAGCTCCGCTCTATTTACTCTGCCGGCGCCGGCCGGATGCGAACCGCAATCTTGCCCGGCCCGGCGTCAAAACTCGAACCGGACCCCGGCATTGATGGCGTGGCGCGAGGTATTCTCCAGGCCCAAGGTCGTATCGTACTGCACGAAGGCTGAGCCGCCGTAGGGCAACTGCGCGGAAACCGCCGCCCTGACGTTCAAATAATCCTGATCGACCACGTAGGACGCGGTGGTGAATTTGACGTTGGGCTGGTCGGCAAAGCCGGTCTTCATGCTGGGCAACTTATCTATCCATTGCCGCTCGTATTCGACGTTGATTTGCGACACCAGCACCCCGAACGGCAGGCTGAAGCTGCGCATGACGACGGCGCCGACCGCGCTGGTCAGCGAATCGTATTTTTGGTCGTCGATAATCAGATTCATGCCCAAATTGGCGCCGTGTTCCTTACGTCCGGCGATGGACATATGCGCGTATTCGCCGCGGGCGCGCAAACCGAAAGTCCACTCGCCGAGCGGCAAATCGTAGCCGCTGGACAGGCTGAACTGCTGTTGCCAGCCGTCGGTTTTGCTTTTCGCGGTTTCGTTGACGGCATTGCCGTTGGCGTCGGTATAGGCTGTGGTGCGGTTGGTATTGTATTGGTTGTAAGTCAGGTTGCCGACGGCATCGATATACCAGTTGTCGGTCAGATTCAACGAGCCGAACAGCGATGCGGTGTAGCCGCCGATGGACTGGTCGCCGCCGTTGTTGGCGACTTCGGCGTAAGTGTTGCCGTAACCGAGCGAGGTACCCAATAAAAACCGCTGGCTGAAGCGGTAGTCGGCGCCGGCCGTAACGCCGTAAAGCGCCGAGCGGTAGCCGCGCTGCACCAGCGTCGAGGTGCGATCCACCCATTCGAACTGGCCGTTCAGGAAAAAACCCAGATTCTTGAACGACGAAAACAGATCGGGCGGGCTGTCCGGGTCGCTTTGCAGATTGATCGATAGCGCGCCGGAACTGGGCGTGGCAGCGGGCGCCTGGCCGGAGCGTTCGCCGGTTGCCGGCGCCGCCCCGCCGCTTCCGGGAGATGGGCCGGAGGTCGGCGGCGACGCCGGCGGCTGGCTGCCGACGTTGGCGGATATGTTGGTCTGCGGTGCGCCGCTGCCGACTGCGGCAAACTGGCGCTGGTTGTCCATGCGCTGACTCAGATTGGCGACCTGCAGTTTGGCTACGCGGTTGGTCAGGGTCTGCTCGGCTGCCAATTGCTTCGGACTGATCTGCCGCAATGCATTGACGAATTGGTTAACTTTGTCGGTCTCTGAGGTGCCCTCGGACAGAAACGGCTTCAAGCCGTTCAGCAGGGCTTGCAGGCTGGGCGGCGTGTTCGGGTTGCAATCGGCTTGTTGCAGGGCGCTGGCTAGAGACTGCACGTCTGCCGGAACCAGATTCGGCAGGCGCGGGACTATGGTCAGCAAAAACTGCTTTTCCTGCTGCGACAGCACGTACAGATCGTCGGAGCCGGTCGGGCAGTTGACGTCGCTGTTGAAGGCGCCGCTGATGTTGCCGGTGGTCGTGGTCAGAATCGCGGTTTGGGCGAAAAACTGCTGCGGGCTGAAGTTGGGTTGACTCGCCAGACGCTGCAAGTCCAACGATGCGCCTTGCAATGCAATGCTGCGGGCGGTGATCGAATCGGAAACCAAATGGCCGTTCTGGTCGCCGCCGAATTCGATCATCAATTTGCTGTTACTGCCGAACACCAGATCGGCATCGCTGGCGTCGATTTGGGCAATACCCAAACCGCTGGGGGCGGGGCCGGGGGCAAAGTTATTGTTGAACTGTACGCCGCCGGCGTAGGCGCCGCTGCCGGTGACCGGGCCGTTCAACACCAGGTTGTTGCCATTGGCGCCTACCGTGCCCTGGTTGACCAACTGGCCGCCGACGCTGCCGTTGCCGCGCAAAACTCCGGCCTGGATATCGGTCAAGGCCTGGGTCCAGTTGCCGTCGACTTGGGTGGTGCCGGCGGTCTGCCGGTAGCTGCCGTTGCCTTGCAGCGCGGCAGCCGCGGCGACCACGACATTGCCGCTATTGATCAAGGTGGATTGGTTATCCAATTGGAAATTGCCGTTCAACAACAGGTTGGTCGAGGTGCCGCCGTCACCGTCGATGATAAATTTGCCGGGCCCGAGCATGGAACCGCCGGACAAGGTCGCCGAAGACACTCTCAATTCGCCCGGCCCGGATAAGGTGCCGCCAGTCTGAATGTACTGGTCGACTTCGGTGACGGCCGCGGCGAAGGTGACATGGCCGTCGTTAATCACCAGGGTCTGACCCAATACCGCCGGCGTCGATGAGGCGAAATTGACGTTGCCGCCATTGATAGTCGTGGTGCCGCTGACGTTGTAGCCGGCGTTGATATCGGTGGTGTCGACGTTTTCGTCGCCGCTAAAAGTCGCATTGGTCGCGGTTAGCGCTGCGTTCAGGGTGTTGGTACCGCCGCTGGCGGCGAACGAGGTAACGGATAAGGCTTTGTCGATAGTGTTGCTGCCGCCGCTCAAGGTAATGTTGGCGGATGTGACGCCGGCGCCGCTGGTGATCTGGTTGCTACCGCCGCTGAAGGTCAAATTGGTGGTGGCGATTGTCGCGCCGGTCGCGAACTGGTTGGTGCCGCCGGCAAATTCCAACGTGCCGGCGCCGGTATAACTGCCGGTAAGCGTGTGGTTACCGCTGCCGCTGAAAATCAAGGTACCGGCGTTGACCTGGGTCGTGCCGGTGTAAGTGTTGTCGCCGCTCAGGGTTACCGTACCGGCGGTGGTTTTGTTGATACCGACGTTACCCGCCAGCGCGGTCTCGATCGAACCGGATTGCAGATTGTAGGTCGTGTTCGAGGTTAAAACCCCGCTACCGCTGATCGTGCCGGATTGTAGCGTGACGCCAAGCACTGTGTCGCTGAACGCGCCCATTGCTAACGTGCCGCCGTCGACGACGATGCTGGAGCCGTCGGCGAATACATTGCTGGCGCCCAAGGCCAGGGTGCCGGCGCTGATCGTGGTCGTGCCGGTGTAGGTATTGGCGCCGCTC
>NZ_JANIBM010000061.1 GCF_024505045.1 Methylomonas aurea
GCGGCGGCCTGGCCGCCGCCCGCCATTTGCTAAAATTCCGGCCGGGCTTCGCGGTCGGACCATCCGAGTTGGTTCGGTCCGGACAACGGAGCCGAGTGTCCGCTTCTCTCTCTGAGCCGATTCGATACCTAAAGCCGGCCAATTGGCTATGCTTAGCGCTCATTCCTCAGAACCTGCCGCAACATGCTTAATGCCGCCCAACTCAAAGCCTTGTCAGTTTTTGCGATATTCGCAATCATCGGTTTCGGTCCGATTTCTCCCGGTTGCTTGATCGGCATGTTTGTCGTGGTCAAGCGTCCGGAATGGTTCCGCCGGCTAGTGCGCGGTATTTACGACTATCCGCACGATGTCGATTTCGTAGCTGCCGCCGAAACTCGCGGAGCGCGAATCAAAACCTTCGCCAGTTTGGTGACGCTGTTCGTGATCGACATCGCGCCGGTACCGGTCACGCCGGTGGTCGCCTTTGCGATCATCCTAAGCCGGCCGCGCTGGTTTTACCGGACGGTCAGGCGGATCTACGGGCAAGCGGCCTGATACGGATCGGTGTCAGGATTGGGCAATTCCCGGTTTTCGCTGTCGTCCGCGCCGAATCGGGCAAGCTAATTGGGAGCAGGAAAATTACCGGCATCCAGCGCCAGATTCAATTGCAAGACGTTGACCCTCGGTTCGCCCAACACCCCCCATTGCCGGCCTTGGGTATTGGCTGCGATCAATTCCCTGACTTTTGCTTCGTCGAGTTTACGTGTCTTGGCGATGCGATGAACTTGATACGCCGCCGCCGCCGGACTTATATGCGGGTCTATTCCGCTACCCGAAGCGGTGACCAGATCGACCGGCACGGGCGCTTGATTGTCGGGATCGGCCTGTTTCAGAGTCCGGATGCGGGCGGCTACGGCTTCGCTCAGTGCCGGATTGGTCGGCCCCAGGTTGGAACCGCTGGAGACTGCGGCGTTGTAAGGGTAGGGCGCGGTGGCCGACGGCCGGCTCCAAAAGTATTGCGGATCGCTGAAGCTTTGCCCGATCAAGCGAGAGCCGATCACCTCGCCATGGGCCGTTTTGATCAAACTGCCGTTGGCTTGCTCGGCAAATACGGTTTGGGCGACCAGGGTCACCAAGGCCGGATAGACGGCGCCGGTGGCCAGGGTCAATAACAGCAGCATCACCGCTGCGGGTCTTAAATAATTGGACATATTCGCTCCTTATACCCAGTTCATCGCAACCAAAAATAAATCGATCGCCTTGATGCCGATGAACGGCACGATCAAGCCGCCGACGCCGTAGACCAGCAAGTTGTTGTGCAGCAGTTGTTCGGCGCCGACCGGGCGGTATTTGATGCCTTTCAAGGCCAGCGGGATCAGGGCGATGATGATCAAGGCATTGAAAATCACCGCCGACAGAATGGCACTGGCGGGCGTCGCCAGGCCCATCACGTTGAGTACGTTCAAGGCCGGATAGGTGGTCGCAAACGCTGCCGGAATGATCGCGAAATATTTGGCAACGTCGTTGGCGATGCTGAAGGTGGTCAGCGCGCCGCGGGTCATTAGCATCTGCTTGCCGGTTTCGACGATTTCGATCAGTTTGGTCGGATTGGAATCCAGATCGACCATGTTGCCGGCTTCCTTGGCGGCCTGGGTGCCGCTGTTCATCGCCACTGCCACGTCGGCCTGAGCCAGCGCCGGGGCGTCGTTGGTGCCGTCGCCGGTCATCGCCACCAGGCGGCCGTCGGCCTGGTGTTGGCGGATCAGATTCAGCTTGGCTTCCGGCGTGGCTTCGGCCAGAAAGTCGTCGACGCCGGCTTCGGCGGCAATCGCCGCGGCGGTCAGCCGGTTGTCGCCGGTGATCATGACGGTTTTGATGCCCATTTGCCGCAATTCGATGAAGCGCTCCTTGATGCCGCCCTTGACGATGTCTTTCAATTCGATCACACCCAAGGCCTTGGCGCCTTCCGCCACCACCAGCGGCGTGCTGCCGCGGCGGGCGACGTCGTCGACCAGAGTCTTCAGTTCCGCCGGCCATTTGCCGCCTTGGGTTTCGATGTGCTGGCGGATGGAATCGGCTGCGCCCTTGCGGATATGTCGGCACGGCTCGCCCGGTTTGCATTGGTCGCCCGGCAAATTCACGCCGCTCATCCGGGTTTGGGCGCTGAAATGGACGAAGGTGGCGCCCAGAGAACGGATGTCGCGTTCGCGCAAACCGTACTTTTGCTTGGCCAGTATCACCACGCTGCGGCCCTCCGGGGTTTCGTCGGCCAGCGAGGCCAGTTGCGCGGCATCGGCCAAAACCGCCTCCTTGACGCCCTTGACCGGAAAGAAGCCGGAAGCTTGGCGGTTGCCCAGCGTGATGGTGCCGGTTTTATCGAGCAGCAATACATCGACGTCGCCGGCAGCTTCCACGGCGCGGCCGGAAGTAGCGATGACGTTTTTTTGCATCATCCGGCCGATACCGGCCACGCCGATGGCCGACAACAGGCCGCCTATGGTGGTCGGGATCAGGCAGACCAGCAATGCTACCAATACCGTGACGCTGATCGGGCGGCCGCTGCCGGCGGTTTCCACGCTGTAAATGGAAAACGGCAGCAAGCTGACGACCGCCATTAAAAACACCAGCGTCAAGGCCACCAAAAAAATGGTCAGGGCGATTTCGTTCGGGGTTTTCTGGCGCTTGGCGCTTTCCACCATGCCGATCATCCGGTCCAGAAAGCTTTCGCCAGGGTTGGTGGAAATGCGCACCACCAGCCAGTCGGACAGCACGCGGGTGCCGCCGGTCACCGAGCTGAAGTCGCCGCCGGACTCGCGGATCACCGGTGCCGACTCCCCGGTAATCGCGCTTTCGTCGACCGAGGCCACCCCTTCGATGACGTCGCCGTCGCCCGGTACGAAATCGCCGGCTTCGATCAGCACCACATCGCCCCTGCGCAAACTGGAGCCGGCGACTTTGCTGTAGTTGCTGCCGTATTTCGCTTCATCCAGCTTTTTGGCGGCAATGTCGCGCTTGGCGCTGCGCAGAAAGGCGGCTTGGGCTTTGCTGCGGCCTTCGGCGACCGCTTCGGCGAAATTGGCGAACAGCACGGTGAACCACAGCCACAGCGTAATCGCCAGACTGAAGCCGGCCGGTTCCTCGCCGCCGCCGTTCCAGGCTTGCAGCCACAATACGCTGGTCAGGATGCTGCCGAGATAAACCACGAACATCACCGGATTTTGCCATTGCCGGCGTGGCGTCAGTTTGGCAAAAGCACCGATAATCGCTTGTTGCAGGATTTGCTGGTCCATCAAGGACGTTGAAACAGGTTTGCTGGTCATAGTGTTACCTCTATCAATTCTCTGTAGGCCGGAGTAAAGCAGTTTGAGCGGTAGCGAAAACCGCTGTTTCCGGCGCATGGCTGAAGTTAATGGTGACCGAGCATTTGCAACTGCTCGACGATAGGGCCCAAAGCCAGCGCCGGCACGAAGGTCAATGCGCCGACCATCAACACGGTGACGATCAGCAACACCGCAAACAAGGGCGTATGCGTCGGCAGGGTGCCGGGACCGACCGGTACCGTCTTTTTGGCCGCCAAGGAGCCGGCAATCGCCAGCACCGGAACCATCAGCCAATAGCGGGAGAACAGCATCGCCAACCCCAGCCAGAGGTTATAAAACGGCACGTTGGCCGACAAGCCGGCGAAGGCGCTGCCGTTGTTGTTGCCGGCCGACGACCAGGCGTACAGCACTTCGCTGAAGCCGTGGGCGCCGGGATTGAAGATCGAGGCCTTGCCGGCGTCCAGCATCAGGCTCAACGCGGTACCGCCTAACACCATCAAGGGCGGGATCAAGATGACGATGGCGGCCATTTTCATCTCGTAGGCTTCGATCTTTTTGCCCAAGTACTCGGGGGTACGGCCTATCATCAGGCCGGCGATGAACACCGCGACGATGGCAAATACGATCATGCCGTACAAACCGGAGCCGACGCCGCCGAAAATCACCTCGCCGAGTTGCATCAGCCACATCGGCGCCAAACCGCCCAGCGGCGTGTAGGAGTCGTGCATCGAGTTGACCGAACCGTTCGAAGCAGCCGTAGTCGCTACCGCCCACAATCCGGAATTGACGATGCCGAAGCGGGTTTCCTTGCCTTCCATATTGCCGCCGGCTTGTTGCGCGCTGATGCTTTGGTCGATGCCCAACGCCGTCAAGGCCGGATTGCCGCTTTGTTCGGCCGGCACCGTGACAAAGATCAACGCGACGAACACCAAGGTCATCGCGCCTAAAATGGCCCAGCCTTGGCGGGTGTCGCCAACCATGAGCCCGAAGCTGTAACACATGGCCGCCGGGAGCAACAGAATCGCCAGCATTTCCAGGAAATTGGATAGCGGCGTAGGATTCTCGAACGGATGGGCGGAGTTGACGCTAAAGAAGCCGCCGCCGTTGGTGCCCAGTTGCTTGATGGCGATTTGCGAAGCGGCCGGGCCTAAGGCCAGGGTTTGTTGTCGAGTCTGCAGGGTTTCGCTGGCCGGCTTGCCTTCGGCATCCACCATGGCTGTGCCATCCGCATCCAGCTTCGGCGCCGAGTAGCTGACGGCTTGCAGCGTATTCACGGTCTGATACGGGTTGAAGGTTTGCACCACGCCCTGGCCGACCAGGACCAGGGCCAACACGAACGACAACGGCAGCAGGATATACAAGGCGCCGCGGGTCATATCGACCCAAAAGTTGCCGATACCCTGGGCATTGCGGCGGGTGAAGCCGCGAATCAACGCGACCAATACCGCCATACCGCTGGCCGCCGACAGGAAGTTTTGTACACTCAACCCCAACATTTGCGTCAGATAGCTCATCGTGCTTTCCCCGCCGTAGCCTTGCCAGTTGGTATTGCTGGCAAAGCTGACCGCGGTATTGAAGGCCGAATCCGGGGGCACCGCCGGCAAGGCTTGCGGATTCAACGGCAGCACGTCTTGAAAGCGTTGCAACAGATAGACAGCCAGCAAACCGAACAGGTTGAAGGCCAAGGCCGCCCAGGCATACTGCTGCCAGCGCATGTCTTGCTCGGGATCGACCCCGCTCAGACGGTAACACAGCCGCTCGACCCCGGCGAACCAGCGGTTCAATCCGACCGACTCGTCCTGGTAAACTCGCGCCATATAACTGCCCAGCGGTTTGGCTAGTGCAATCAACGCGATCAGATAACTAGCGATTTGCAAAAAACCCGGTCCGTTCATCAGAATTTCTCCGGGTAAAACAGCGCGACCAGCAGATAGATGAACACGGCCAAGGCCAGGCCGCCGCTCAATAGATAAATCCAGCTCATGCTTGCCCCCTTAGCGCATTGCAGCCGGCCACTAACAAGGCGCTGGCGGCAAAGAAGGTCGCCGCTACCAGTAAATACAGGATGTCCATCGTTACCTCCACTCATTAAGCCGGCTTTGCAGCCGTTATCGATTGCGTGGCGATAGGGTAAAGACAGGCCGGTAAAAATGCCGTAAAAAAGGCGTTAACCGGGATAAAGAAAATATAAGGATTTTGTATTTGGCTGTAGCTGCGGAATTCGAGTGGTGGACGTTATGCGGCTCGGCTACTGGAACGTAGTCTGCGCGGTCGAATTCTAGGCTGTCGAGGTTCGCGGGCGATCAGAGGATTTGAGCGGAGAGCAGGCTATCGGCCGGGCGGCGGCCGACAGCTTGAACATATAAAAAACGGGAACCGGGCTCCGGCGCATGCCGCAACCCGGGGAAAGTCGGGTTATGCCGCCGCCAGACCTTTGACGATGTCCAGCACCGCTTGGGCGTGGCCTTCGTGGTTGACGCCGTACATGGCTTCCACCAGCTTGCCGTCTTTATCGATAATGAAAGTGGAGCGAACGATTTTCCATTTTTTGACGCCGTCTTTTTCCACTTCCTGCCAAGTGCCGTAACTGTCGCACAAGGTGCCGTCGGTGTCGGCCAGCAGTTGTACGTTCAGGCCGTATTTGGCAATGAAGGCGCGGTGGCTTTCGCAATCATCTTTGCTGACGCCGATCACGACAGTATCCAGCGCTGCGAATTCTTCGGCCAGGCCGGTAAAGTCGTTGGCTTCTATGGTGCAGCCCGGCGTGTCGTCTTTCGGATAGAAATACAGCACGATGTTCTTTTCGCCCTGATAGTCGGCCAGATAAACCGGTTTATTGTGTTGGTTGACGGCGCGGAAGAAGGGCGCTTCCTGGTTTTTTTCTAATTGTGACATGCGATTCTCCTCTCGAATTCGGCCTGTAGGAACCGGAGCCAAGTCCGGGTGGCGCTGCGTTGGCGGGCGCCGGGTTTTCAAGACCAACGGTCGTTGAAATTGGGAGCGGTTTTCGGCGAAAACCGCAATTGGCCGATTATGAACCAAGTTTTCAGGCCCTATCTACCCCAAAAGCAGTGGGGCAAAGTCGGCTCCGGCTAAGGGCTCTGGTAAGGGAGAAATTCGCTGCTCGGTTAAGCCCACTGCTCGTCGATTTTACCGTCGTGGCCGCAAAACACCGCGCGGGTCAGGCCGCTGAAAATGCCGTGTTCGATGATGCCGGGGATGGCGTTCAGGCGGTCGTTCAGGGTTTTGCCGTCCAGATTGGGTTCGAACGCCACATCCAGTACCAGACTACCGTGGGAGGTCACCACCAAGCCGTCCTGGTTCGGGGTCTGCCGTAAATTGCCGTGGCCGCCGATCGCAGCGACGCTGCGTTGCACCAAACGCCAGGCGAACGGGCTGACTTCAATCGGAATCGGGAAGTTTTCGCCGATCCGTTTTACCCGTTTGCTGGCGTCGATCAATACCAAAAACGAGTCGGCGGCCTTCGCCATCAGCTTTTCCCGCACCAGATCGTAGCCGCGGCCTTTCAACAGCGTCAGGTCCGGCGCCACTTCGTCGGCGCCGTCGACGTATAAATCCAGACCGTCGATATGTTCTATGCCCAACAATGCCAGGCCCAACTGCTTGGCCTTATTGGCGCTGACCACCGAGCTCGACACGACTTTGAATTTCAAACTCTCCTCGCTTTGCCGGCGCGCCAGTTCTTCGATGAAGAAATTGGCGGTGGAGCCGGTGCCGAGGCCGACGATCATGCCGTTTTGCACCTGCTGAGCCGCGTAGTGGGCAACGCGTTGTTTATCGTTCATGGCCGTCTCCTCGCATTTAGGGTGGTTTTACTCTTCCAGTTTGGCGATCCGCGCTTCCAGTGCCTTGAATTTTTGCAGTAGCTCCGGCAGTTTGGCCAGCGCCGCTAATTCCCGCCACGCCACTTTACGATCCTTGGCCGGGCTGCCGAACACTTGCGCGCCCGGATCGACATCGGCCGAGATGCCGCTGCGCGCCATTACCACTGCACGGGAGCCGATCTTGACATGGTCGGCGACGCCGGTGCTGCCGGCCAGAATCGCGCCGTCTTCGATGGTGCAGGAACCGGAGATGCCGGATTGGCCGCAGATGATGACGTTGCGGCCGACGATGTTGTTGTGGCCCAGTTGCACCAGATTGTCGATCTTGCTGCCGGCACCGATTTTGGTCGCGCCCAGCGCGCCGCGGTCGATGCAGGTGTTGGCGCCGATTTCGACGTTATCCGCGATTTCGACGTGGCCGACGTGCGGTACTTTGACGTGCTGGTTGTCGCGGAATTTGTAACCGAAGCCGTCGGCACCAATGACCGCGCCGGCGTGAATGATGACGTGGTTGCCGATCACGCTGTGGTCGTAAATCACCGCATTCGGGTGAATGTGGCAGTGTTTGCCGATCGAGACGTGGTTGCCGATGCGGGCGCCGGCCTCAATGGTGCTGCTGTCGCCGATGCTGCTGTGCTGGCCGACCGTGGCAAACGGGCCGACGTGGACGTCGTAGCCCAGCGTCGAGGTGTCGGCCAGTACCGCATGTTCGGATACCTGGCGTTTCAGTACCGGCTCCGGGTGTAGCGCCTTAACCGCATTCAAAAAGCTGATTTCCGGGTCCTTGCACACCAGCAGGGCCAGGTTTTCCGGGATGTCGCTGTCGATCAAGGCTTCGCTGATAAAGCAAGCCGAGGCTTGGGTGTCTTTCAAGTATTTTTTGTATTTGCCGTCGCTCAACACCGTCACCTGGTGGGCGTGAGCGGACATGATATCGGCGGCGGAGTTAATGAAGACCGAAGCGTCGCCGCCGTGTACGATGGCGTCGCAATGTTGGGCCAGATCCTTAATAAGCATGTGGTTTCCTATTTCCAAATTCCAATGATATGGGTGAAGTCGTCGGTCCAGGGTTGCAAACCGAAGGTCAACGGTAATTTTTGCCAATGGCCGAGCCGGCTTTGTTGCAGACGTTGCAGGCGCTCCGGATTCTTGGCGATCACCACCCAGTCGGTGGCGAGCACCAGAGGGACATCGGTTTCCGGTTTAAATTCCTGCAGCAAGGCCTCCAGATGCAACTGGTTGACGTGGTCGGCCATGACTTTTTTCAAAGCCAGATGGCGGTTGGTGATGTGAAACGCCAGCAGGCCGTCGTCTTTTAGCTTGGCGAAGTATAGCTCCAGGGCCTCGCGGGTCAGCAGATGGGTCGGCACCGCATCCGAGCTGAAGGCGTCCATGACCAGCAGATCGAAACTGCGGTCCGCGGCTTTGGCTAGCGACAGGCGGGCGTCGCCGACCACCATTTCGGCTTGCGGATTGCAACGGCTCAGATAGCTGAACCATTTCGGATTTTGTGCGACTTCAACCACCAGAGGGTCGATTTCGTAGAAGGTCCAGTGTTGGCCGGGTTTGAAGTAGCAGGCCAGCGCACCGGCGCCCAAGCCGACCGCGCCGATATTCCAATGCTGGTTTTCGGCGTCGAATTCGGCGAACACCTGGCCGATCGGGCCGGGTTTGCTGTAGTAGGTCAACGGTGTCGTCAGGTTGCCGGGGGTCAGGCGTTGCGCGCCGTGTTTAGTGGTGCCGTGGTACAGCTCGTGTACAGTTTCCGGTTTCTGGTTTTCGTCGGGGATTACTGTGTCGCGCACCGACATCACGCCGAAGAAGCTGCGTTCCTGGTACAAAATATTGGATGCCAAGCTATGCAGGCCCAGCGTAAACAACAACAACACGCCGGTCAGCGAACCCAGCGCGATCGGGCTATGGCGCAGTGCGTAACTGACGCCGGCCAGCAGGATCAGGGCGCCGCCGATCAGATCCAGGTAGTCGAACAATTCGCGGCTGCTGAAATAAACGACCAGGCCGACCGCCAGCACCACGGCCGGGAAAATCGGCTGCAGAAACCATTTGCCGTCGAAAAAGCCGGGACGCAACAACAGTGCCGCGACGATCATGATCGGGTATTCATAGACCGAGTTGAACACGAACGGGGCGACGAAGGTATTGAACAGTCCGCCCAACATGCCGGCGAACGACATGACCAGATAAAAACGAGTCAGATATTGCGGATGCGGCCGGCTTTTAGCCAATTCGCCGTGGCAAACCATTACCGCCAGGAAAAACGCGATCAGGTGCAGAATCAGGTCCAGCCAATAAGGCAGCGTGGCCGGATTGATGAAGGAATAGGCGATGAATACCGTCAATACCGCCGGCTGCGCGGCCAGCATCCACGGCCGGAGCCGGTCGGCCCATGTGCTGAACACCAGAATGAAGGTCAGCAGGTACAAGGTCAGCGGCACGATCCACAACAACGGTACCGCGGCGATGTCGGTGCTGATGAATTGGGTCAAGCCGAGCAACAAGCTGGACGGCACGAAAGCCAAGGCCAGCCAATGCAGTTGTTGTAAGGTCGAGGGCGGTTCGATGCCGGCGTCGGCCAGCACCTCGTCGTCGGCCTTATCGGCCTGATTCCGCCAAAAACTGATGCCGCAAACCAGAATAAGCAAGCATAAGCCGACGTAACCGCCGCTCCAGACCAGCCGTTGCGTCGTCAGGCCCAAATTGGGTTCGATCAAAAACGGGTAGCTCAATAGCGCCAACAGGCTACCGGCGTTGCTGGCGGCGTACAAATAGTATGGATCGCCGCTGCTATGGTGGCCGCTGTGCGAAAACCATTTTTGCAGCAACGGCGCTGTGGTCGACACGACGAAGAAGGGTAGGCCGATGGCCAGAAACAAAGTCCAGATCAGCCATAAAGTCGGGTTGCCGGCGGTGGGCGGCGTCGCGTCTGCCGGCAACGCTACCGGTAATGCGATTGCACTGAATATCAGCAGCGCGGTATGGATTTGCAATTGGCGCTGGCTACCGAAACGCGAACTGAGCCAATCGGCATAGAGATAGCCGAGAAATAGCAGAGTCTGGTAAAACACCATGCAAGTATTCCAGACCGCCGGAGTGCCGCCCAGCAGCGGCAGTAGAATTTTGCCGAACATCGGCTGCAGCACGAACATCAACGTTGCGCTGGCGAACAGGGTGGCGGCGAACGGAATGACAGGGGAAATCGATGGTTGGCTGTTAGTTTGCTGGGTGCTGTTCATTGTTATTCTGGTTGTGGCCGAACAAGTCTCGCCCCATCATAAAGCATTTGGCTGCGCTTGTGGCCGCTGGCGCTTGCGTGGGCGTTTGGATTTAACGGCGCTTGCCGGAGACCTGCAGTCAATCAATCTGCCGAAATTGATTAACTAGAACGCCGCCCGCGATTGCTTTCTGGCCGACGAATATTACCGATGGAGGACTCGTGCGATCGCCGAAAAAGCGGACGTCGATGTGGCGATGATCCGTTAAGACTTTGGTTGTCAGGAAAGATTGTCAGAAGCGATTGTGGCCCGAACGCCGCAACCGTTCTGAACGATCTATTCTGTCATTTGCTTTGGCTGAGCAAAGGTATGGTTGGGCTTTGGTGCGGAAAGAACCACCCGGCAGGGAATAGAGAAAGGCTCTCTGCCGGGCCGGCAATTTTAGTTATGCGCAAAACAACATGTGGTCCATCAGGGTGTTCAGTCCTTGTTGGTTGTTAACGCCAACCAAACCGATAATCTGCAACTCATTCGGACCAATATTCAATGCGTCATCTCCAACTCCTCCGGTACTGGTAGCGGATAGATAGCCTTGGGAATTGATATGGACGTCGGCAAAGTTGGTACCGCTAATGTCGCCTTTGCTACCGATCAAGTCATTAGCCAAGGTGACTTTTATTCCGGTGACGTTGTCGAATTTCAAGAAGTCTTCTGTCAGCTTGAAATCGATAATTCGGCTAATCTCTCCCGGGAGGACGGAGTCTTTGTCTTGCAATAGAAATGTGTCAATGCCATTACCGCCCATGGCGATATCGCCTTCACCGGCATTAACGTATAGAGTGTCGCCTCCGGCATTGCCAAGCAGGCGATCCGCGCCTTGCCGGCCGATCAGGATATCGTTACCCAAACCGCCGGATAAATAGTCATTACCACTGCTGCCGATGACTAAGTCATCACCTTGGCCTCCGTACTCGAATACGTCATCAGAATTAGCGATGACTAAATCGGACCCCTTGGTTCCGATATTGCCCCAAGTGGTCGAGTAGACCGTGTTGGCACCAGAGCCAAAATCGAAACCGATTTTTTCAACGCTTCGATCCACCAACAGGCCGGCATTAATAGGATGCGTCAAAAGCTGAGTAGGATCTGTGTTCGGTAGGCCGATGCTGACCGTGGAGCCTTTCACATAGAACTGCAGATCCTCCACACTCGTGATCCCGCCAACAATCAGAGTGTCATTACCGCCAGCGTCTGTACCGCCGCTGAGTTCCAGGTTTCCATACATGATGTTGTCAGGAACCTGGAGATTGCTGTCCGGTCTCGAGCTGTAGCTGGCTGTTCCACCCGTTCGTTCGCTCACCACAGTGGCAGCCGAATTCAATGCCACGTAATAGGTGTCGTTGCCCTCGCTGCCCAACAATTGGACGAAATCGTAGACGCTACTGTCGGTACCGACTTCCAGGCGATCGTCGCCTTTGCCGCCGACCAGAATATCATCGCCACCGCCGCCGTTCAGGCTGTCGTTGCCGTCAGAACCATCCAGCCTATTGATGTTGGCATCACCAACGAGCATATCGTTTTGCTTGCTACCCAATATATTGCCAAAACCGTTGAATTGATCGAAGCCAACGATATCTTGGCCGGCGGCGTCGTAGGCTAAACCGACACCGGCGGCGATGTTAACTTCAGCTGTCCCGACTGCCCATGCATAGGACAGCGTGGCTTTTTGCGGTTCTTGAGGCGCTGCATTGATTGGGGACTGAGTCATGGCTGTATAGAGGTTCAATGTATTGAAGCCTTCTCCTCCCATCACCACCGTGCTGGCACTGTTCTTAAACCAAATAAGGTCGTCGCCTTTGCCGCCATCGAATATATTTCCGTCATTGGTGTCGGCATTGTTATCGTCCATTGCCATGATGATATCGGCACCATCACTGCCCTTGGCGTTCCAATTGCCGCTGCTCAAATTCGCGTAAATCAGTTTGTAGTCCAGTGATTTGGTTACGCGGGTTAGATCCAGAGGATCCTTATATTCGTTGATTTTAAGTCGTTCGCTAGCGCCAGACGCTACGGTTAGCAATGGACTGGCAGTGGGCGACGGTAAAGAGCCGCTGGCGTAAATAACCAAATTGCTATTCTCGATAACCGGTTTTATTTGTAGGTTATTGGGGGTCATAATGCCGCCGCTGTTGGTATAACCGTAGTTATTGATAATCAGGGTATCGGTACCGCTAGTGTCGGTGATGTGAACTCTCTGCAGTAGGTCAAAACCATCCAGCACATAACTGTCGTCACCTAGCCCTCCGTTGAGTTCAATCGTTACTAGATTGGCGCTTGGTGTACCAGAAGGCGTAATGGTCAAAGTGTCGTTACCATCCCCACCGACCAAAGTGTCCGCACCACTAAAACCGTTCAACGTGTCATTGCCCAAGCCACCGGTGAGTGTGTCGGCATATAGGCTACCGAATAACTTGTCATTGCCCGCCAAGCCGTCGATTGTTGGCAACGACCCGTTTGGGATAAATGCGAAGTTGGGAGTAAAGGTTTGCGTGGCGAAGTTGTATGAACCGCTGCCGCGGTTGTACAGCACGTCATCGCCGGTGGATGCGGCGGCAGCCCAGAAGTCGGAGAAGGCGATCGGGTTGATTCCTTCAAATGCAACGAATTCGACGTTGTTTTTGACGGTAACGATGTTGCCGGCAGTGATTTTGTCGGTGAATACCAAATCGCTGCCACTTTTGTTTATCGTGTAGTTGATCTCAGCTTTTTGCAGATTCAGCGTGTCGATACCGTCTCCGCCGTCGATATTGTCTTTGCCGGTGCTGTAAACCAGATTAGGCGTCGGATTAAGGAGATTATTGATCGACTCGTACTGGACGAACGTGTCGTCACCTTTGCCGCCCAATAAGGTATCGTCGCCTTTGCCCAACAGTAACCCGTCGTTGCCGTCGCCGCCGTCCAAAGTGTCGTTGCCGGCCTCGCCGGAAAGAGTGTCGTCGCCGGCCATGCCTTCCAACTTGTTGGCGGCGGCATTGCCGATTAACCACTGGCCGAATTCATTGCCTTTGATGTTGGTGGCAGACGTACTGCTGCTGTAATCCCAAGTCCAAAAAGTATCCGCCGGCGTCAGCTTGGAGGCGGAGCCAGCGCTCAACCAGCCGATGGCCTGGCCGGACGCCAACACATAGCTGATGGCGCCTTTAACTTGAATCTTATTCTCCGGATAGGGGCCCGGAGTTACGCCTTGGCCTAAACCTTCCTGGATTGTGTCGACGATGCTATCCACCACGTAAAAATCGTCGCCGTTACCGCCGATCAGTGCGTCAGTCCCGCTGCCGCCGTCCAGATAATCGTTACCGCCGAAGCCGGTCAGCGTGTCGTTACCGTCGCCGCCGAGCAAGGTATCGTTAAATTCAGTGCCGAATAATTTGTCATTGCCAAGGCTGCCGTCGAACACAGCGGCAGGGCCGCTGTAGTTCAAGTCCTGGGTGAAAGCGTTGTTGGCGTACGTGCCGCTACCTACCCGGTAAAGAATGTCATCTCCCGACGACGACGATGAGGCTTGTATCTGTTGTAACGTTAGGAACTGCGTGCCAGCGTTAAAACTGAATGACTCGATATTGGAAACCGTTGTGGAACCACTCGGATCGCTAAGCGTAACGCTAGTGGCTGTTTTGGAAATCGCATAGGCTTCGAATGTATTGGCAAATATCGCGGTGTCATTGCCGTTTCCTCCATCTAAGTTATCTGTTCCTGTTCCGGTAATTAGAATGTCATCGCG
>NZ_JANIBM010000062.1 GCF_024505045.1 Methylomonas aurea
GCATCGTCGCCGAACGCATGCCGGCCGACGATGCGGCGCTGCTGCTGCACGATAGCGACTGGGTAGTGCGCTATACGGCGGCGCTGAAGGCCGATCCGGCCGAACTGGCCGCGCTGGCGGACGACCCGGAACCGGACGTGCGCGAACTGGTGCGGCAACGTTTACAATCAACCTCTACTCCAGAAGCCGATCATGACTGAAGCCAAACTCAATCTTGCCGGACAAGACATCACCGACTGCTGTAAAAAAGTCATTCCGGGGCAAACCGACGACCTGCTGCTCAGCAAATTGCAGGCACTGGTGCCGGATTACCCGATTCATCTGGCCCTGACCGGCGACGAGTGGTACAAGCTGGGCGGCGTGGTCGACATGAACGGCTCCCGCATCGCCAACGACATCATCGAGTGGGCCGAACGCACCTACCTGGAGTGCGGCCAGAATCTGCAAACCCTGATCGACCACGCGCTCGAGTTGCAATTGATCGCCACCCGCCAGACCGGCAAGACCCTGTATATCGTCGTGCAAACCGGCGACAAGGCCGAAGACTTTACCTTGATCGAAATCGACAAAACCCACGAAGTCTCGGACCGGATGCTGATCGACGAAACCAATCCGCCGGCCGACCTGGAAGAGCTGATCGACCCGATCCAGCCGTTCTGCATCGAAAGCTACGGTTTCGGCCACTCCCGCTACACCTACCGGCGCAAGACCGACGTCAGGCTGTTCATGGAAGTCATCAACGAACGCCACCCCGGCGAACATCCGGTGCAACGCTTCATGGACGACTGGAACCGCAGCAGCGCCGGCCAGAAACACCGAATGAGCGACGACTGGATCATCCGCCCCTACCGCCACACCGGCCGCTTCGGCGAACAAATCGTCAACGTCGAAATCGTCAACACCCACAAAAACCACCTGCCGCACCTGGAAGACTTCGCCGGCAAAAAAGGCAGCTCGCTCAGCAACGTGCTGAGCCGCTTCGACCGCCAGGCCGGCTACCCCTTCGCCTGGTTCTTCTACATGCTGAAAGGCAAGCTGGTATCCACCCACAGCGCCGAATCGGTGTACAAGGACATTTCCGGGGATTTCGCCTACTTGCCGGAGCGGGACGAGGCGGTGTTGAGGGATTGGATTTCTACGCCGTATAACGTTTAGGCTTTATTACCGTCTTCCTCGCGAATGCAAGGAACCAGGTTTTTAATGTGTCGCTAACGCGACGGCTTTTTGAATGTCGGGTCTCGGCCCGACAGCCGAGATACTTTTCTTTGCTTGTCCAAAGAAAAGTATCCAAAAGAAAAGACACCCGGACGCCGCTTATCTCCTGCGCGCCGAAGCTTTTGAACGGGGTTGCCTGAAGGGGCTTCCCAGCCCCTGCATGCAACGCGCCGCATCCCTGCAGCGCCCCTAACGGGCTGATCCGTTCAAAAGCTTCGGTGCTCGGCGCGGCATACGGGAGAAAACTGTCCAGGGCTTAAAAACCGCAGGGTGCGCAATTTATCTAGCATTCATGGAGTGTATGGATATTAAGAGTTCGATGGTTTAGATTCTTCCCTAGGTTACTTACTAAGTTTTTTCTGTAGCTCATAGCTGCGATTAAAAACAGAATTAACCTCTTCATTTGTAAAACCTAAGACTTGAAGCAAATGAAGTTGAAAAATTGCCTCCATTTTTACGCAGAGAAACCACAACTCTTCTCCGGTAACCGCGTCTTTTTTTAATTTTTCGTCGTAATGGGTTAAATAATTTCTAGTATTTACAATCGATCTAATTAATTTATTTCTTTCTGCACTGGCGCCGAGCAATTTTTTGAAAGGTTCAATTATTCTCTTTATTCTTTGAGAAAGGCTTAATTCATTCCCATGTAGCAACCGCCCTTTAAGCCAGTCTTTTTTTTCTTCAGGGCATTTTTCCATTAAATTTTCAACTATGTTGCTATATGACTCTTCATCCATTAATGTTGCATTTGACATTTTACGATTGTAGGTTTCAAGTCCTTGAGCTAACGCGAGGAATTTGCTTTCCAAGTATTTGTGGGCGCCCACTTTAGTTGAAAAATATAAGCTTAGTGCGGGATCGATAATGGCGTAAGCCTCTAGCCAATTATTGATTTTTCGTTCTGCGTCATTCAGTATTTCCTGAAAGCCAAATAACATTTCATACTCATTTACTTTAGCCGGATATTTGGCGTAGGGCAGGCTTGCGTAGTAAATTGCTACTTGAACAGGAAGGCTTTTATTTTTTCCAATATCCATGCGAATTGAGTCATTGGTTACCATAACTGATTCTATGCATACTGTCTTATCGATAGCAAAGCTTATGAAATTAGTTAATTTGTAGGCGGTTTCTATAAAGTCAAATAGAGGAATTGGCAGTTCGGAAAAAATATTTAAATATGCTTTATGAGTAATTCGGGCTGAATTTTTTATAGGTTGCTCTGGAAGCGTCCAATCAAATTCGACTGAAAGCTTCAATCCGCTTTTTATATTGAACGTAGTTTCTTTGGGCGCCGAATATTTTATCGTTGCCGTTTTAAAATCATTTTCGTAATCAAAACTTAGCCCACTAATTCCAAGCCATTCATCAAGTCCTTCAACTGAAAATCTAAAATTATTGAACAAAGTTAGTTCATCCTCATCATACGCAACGCCAATATAGGCAACCTTTACATGAATAGTGGATTTTGATGGACCAAAAAGTGGCATTCCTGGCTGTATGTAGAAACAATTATCCAGTGTAACTAATTCGTTTGGTTCAATTTGTCCAACAATTCTTCCCAATGTTCCATTCGAACTTCCAAGTCTATTTATGCCTTCTATGCTTTCGTCAAATAGACCAAATATTTCGAGCCTAATTTCTCCCCCATCATTTATAAAAAGTGTTCCAGGCACCCTTCTTTCTGGATTGGATGGAAGCCAGAAATAACCTAGCCTCTTGAAGTCTTCTTTTATACGCAACCTAAGCCCCTTTATGCTTCAAAAAATGAATTGCTTTTTACTTGGTCGTAGCCCCATAGTTCCGATTAGCGTAGCGTAATCGGACGCATGTTGGCCAAATAGTTGGGACGTGTGCGGTCTCGCAGATGGTTTGAATATCACTCGTTCCTCCGAATACGCTTCGCTATTCGGAGCTACTCGACTAATCCCAAAAGAATCTTCAAAGCCTTTCAAGCCCGCGAGGCTGTTTCTCCCGTATGCCGCGTCGAGCACCGGAGCTTTTGAACGGATTTCCTACAGCCATGCCGATATGACGGCTTAAATGAACGGCTTGCTATAACTCCCCCGATTTCCGCTTGTCCGGCAACTGCTCCGCCTTATAATGGCCGGCCAGTTCAACGGGAGTTTTTATGCCGAAATTTTTACGCCTCTTTTTATGCTGCCTGCTTTTGGCGGCCACCGCCTGTTCCAAGGTCTATTACAGCGGCCTGGAAAAAATCGGCATCCCGAAGCGGGATGTGATGGTGCACCGGGTGGAAAAGGCCCGCGATACCCAGGAAGAAACCAAACAGCAGTTCAAATCCGCGTTGGAGCAATTCACCTTCGTCACCAACTTCAAAGGCGGCGATCTGGAGGCGACCTATAACAAGTTGAACGGCGAATACGAAGCCAGCGTCAGCAAGGCGGCTGAAGTCAATAAGCGGATAGCGGACATCGAAGACGTATCCGCGGCGTTGTTCAGCGAATGGGAAACCGAGTTAAGCCAGTACAGCAATCCGAGTCTGCGCCGCGACAGCCAGCAAAAGCTGACCGCCACCAAAGCCCAATACCAGCAATTGATTACGGCGATGCGGAAAGCGGAGACCAAAATCGAACCGGTGTTGAGCGTGTTCAGAGACCAGGTGCTCTACCTGAAACACAACCTGAATGCCCAAGCCATCGCGTCGTTGAAAGGCCAGTTGGACTCGGTTAAATCCGACGTCTCGGCGCTGGTAGTGGAAATGGAAAAGTCGATTAACGAGGCCGACGCCTTCATTAAAACCATGGAAAAGCAGTAATTACGGCCCTACCGCCCGCGCTGTGGCGAAAGCCAGGCACGGGCGGCGGCGAATCAAACCAGATGGGGAGAAAAGGACAACACGTAATAACCGTAATAGAGGGCGATAAAAAACAGCAACGCATTCAACAACCTCTCTATCCTGCTGCAACTCTCGTGGGTTTCTTTCTTGGTTTTCCGGGCTTTCAAGCGCCCTGCCAATACTCTATGCGACATTCCGACTCCTGTGCTATTCCGCCACGCTAAAACCGATTCGCCTAGTTCCGTATCTTAGGCATCGAAGCTGACCCTCCATGGCGCTGGCTGCCCGCGCTTGTGCCTTTTGGCTAGCCTGGCGGGCATGACGGCAATTTTCAATCGTGGCAAAAGAACTAACGGCTCATGCCGTTACCTAACCACGCGCCTGCCGCCGCGCCGATACCGGCACCCAAAGGATCGCCTTTACTCATTTCATAGCCGGCCATACTGCCTAGTGCGCCGCCGACCAAGCCCTGGGTGGAACGTTGGTCGTAACTGTTATAGCGCGGTGCCGGTTGCGGCGCCGGCGCATACCGGACCGCGCGCTCCGGATAATAAACCCGCTCCACTTCGACATAGTGGTCGTGATGGTGGTGACCGTGCTTATGGCCGTGGCCATGACCATGGCCATCCGCCAACGCAGCCGAGGTTCCAAAAATACCGATTAATACGGCAATCAATGTTCTTGACATAAAACGCTCCATCTAAAATTCCGTTGCCAAGAATTCTAAAGCGCTTAATTGAAGTCCTGATTAGAAAAACATTAAGAATTGATGAAACCGCAAGGCCGAAAATTCGCAATCGACAGGTTTAAGCATCCGCGAATGGGGTTAGCCGCCGGCAAGCTCCAGCAGATCCAGCACTTGCCACTGAATCGCCAGCCGAGTCAACTCGATGTCGCTGCCAACGCCGAGTTTGCGCTTGATCAGATAATGGCAATTGCAGACCGTTTTCGGACTGATGTGTAAGTTGGCGGCGATGGCCTCGACGCTGTGGCCGGCCACCAGCAAGCGTAAAATTTCGAACTCGCGTACCGTCAAACTGCGCAGAGCCGAGCTGCCGTCGCCCAACATTTCCAGTGCCATCGCCTGGGCGATATCGGCGCTCAACGCATGGCGCCCGGCGGATACCTCGCGCACCGCGCGCAGCAATTCCTCCGGCTGGCTGCTTTTAGTGACGTAGCCCAAGGCCCCGGCCCGCAAGGCCTGCTCGGCGAACAGCGGATTTTGGTGCATGCTGAACACCAGAATCCTGGCGTCCACCTGCAACTGGCGCAAGCGGGCAACCAACTCCAAGCCGCTGCTGCCGGGCAAGGAAATATCGGTAATCACCAAATCCGCCGGCTGCTGCCGGTATTTCCGATAAGCCTCGGCGGCATCCGCGGCTTCGGCAATCACCTGCAAATCGGGCTGCTTCGCCAGCAAAGCCCGGTACCCGGCACGGACTACGGCGTGGTCATCGACCAACAGGATAGCGATCATTGCGCTTCCGGCTCCGGGGCCAGCGGCAGGCTCACCGCGACCCGTAGACCGTGCGGTTCGACAATTGCCAGGCTGAGTTCGCCGTTCAGAGCCGCGACCCGTTCGCGCATGCCGAGCAAGCCCAGACCGCCGCCGGCGAACGGCAACTCGCGGGCCACGCCGTCGTCCTCGACCTGCAGCAAGGCTCGGCGTTCATCGATTTGCAACGCCAGCGTCACGTTTGCCGCGGCGGCGTGTTTGGCGATATTGGTCTGGCATTCCTGGGCAATTCTGAATAAAGCCAGCGCTTGCCGGTCCGTCAAGCGGCGGCAGTCGCCGGCCACGTGCAAGCGGTATTGGGTCTTGCCGGCGTCGCGCCGATTCCAGTCCGCCACCGCGCTGTGCAAGCTGGCCGCCAGCCCCAGCTGCTCCAACTCGGCCGGCCGCAGACGTTGCAACAAGCCGCGCAATTGCAGCAACATGCCGCCGGCGATTTCGTTGATTTGTTCGGCTTCGGCGGCCAATTCCGGCGCCTGTTCGGCAGCGCCGAATCTAACCGAGCTGGCCACCGCGTTGATACCGGCCAGACATTGGCCGAATTCGTCGTGCAGTTCGCGGGCCAAGTAACGACGCTCGTCTTCCTGGAGCTGGATCAGTTTCGCTGCCAGTTTGCGCCGCTGTTGCAGCAACTGTTGCTGGGATTCGGCCAGGGCATTGACCGCGATACCAATGCGGCGCCATTCATCGAGTTGGAATCCGGGCAAGCGGTGCGCCAAGTCGCCGGCCGCCAGCGTAGTCAAGCCGCGGACGATGGTTTGCGCCGGCCGTAGCGCCCGGCGCACGCTCCAATACACCAAAGCGCAAACCGCGGCCAGCGTCACCGCCGACAAAGTCGCCAGGTCGCGTACGTTCTGCCAGGCGGCGGCGATTTCGGTTTCGGCACTGGCGGCGAAGGTCAGCACGCCGAATTGCGCATCCTGGCGGCGGATGCTACGCGATACCGGCAGGCCGGGCTGAAACAGGCTGCGGTAGGCCGTCTCGAAGCCCGACGGCCAATTCCGCGCCGTCGGCTTGCCGCCGTAACACAGGCTGCGCGGAGTTCCGCCGGTTTCCGGCAGGTAGGCCAGACAACTACCGGCCTGGCCGCCGGCCTGTTTCCACAACTCGAAATCCGGAAAGCTGCCGCCCCGCCCCAGGCCGGCTTCGATCAACAACAATTGCGATTCCAACTGCCGCGCTACGCCGTCCGCCACTTCCGCCGCGTTCCGCTCCGCCAAGCTATGGCTTTGATACAGGGCATAAGCCAGCGTTGCCAGCAAGCTCAACCCGCCGGCCAGCACGATTCGAATCAACAAATGCCAATGTAATGCCATATTCCGCCGGTCCGGATACCGAAAAAGTCGCTTCATTCTAAAAGCCGCACCGCCGCCGGCAAAGCCCGCCGCATACGCCGGGCAATTTGCCCGTATTCGCCGGGCAAATTTCGGCTTACAGACCAATGCGCTGTCGCTAAGCTTTGGCCGCAGTTATCCACCGCTATTTCTAACCCCATTGGAGAGCACTATGACCGCGTACCGATTCGACGACCGCCGCATCCGCTGGCAAACCCTGACCGGCTTCGAGCACTTGACCTATTCGATTCTGGACTTGGACCAGACACGCGGCAGCGTCGATGTTTTGTTCAAATTTGCCGCTAACCGCCAGATCGTGCTGCACCGCCACAAAGTATTGAACAAGACCTTTGTCGTCCAGGGCGAACACCGCTTGTACCACCCCGACGGCTCGTTGAAGGAAATCCGCGCCACCGGCAGTTACACGGTCAGCCCGGCCAAGGAAGAACCGCACCGCGAAGGCGGCGGCGAGATCGATGTCATCGTGCTGTTCCAAATAGTCGGCGACGGCGGCGTGTTTTACGAAATTCTCGACGACGCCGGCCAAATCGTGGCCAGCTTGGGCATGACCGAATTCGCCGAGTTATACCGCGCCCAATGCGCCGCCGCAGCGGCCGCGGCCTGAGCGGAGGTGCGCCATGTTAAGACCGCTCTGCTGCGCCGCATGGATATTGTTAAGCCCTTCCGGCCACAGTGCGCAACGGCTGGCGATCTTGGACTTCGAAGCCAACGACCTGACCTCTTTACCGAATACTCCGGCCGAAGTTACCCGCACCGGCAGCATCCGTCCCTTGCTGGAACAGGCTTTAAGCCAGGGTGGCGGCATCGAAATCGTCAGGATTGCGCCGCAACGGCAAGCCGAGGCTAATGCCGGCTTCGGTTACCTGTTCCGTTACGCCGATCAGGCGGCAAAACTGGGCCGCGCGGCCGGGGCCGACTGGGTGTTGGTCGGGCAGCACAGCAAGCCCAGCTTTTTGTTTTCGTATTTAATCGGCGATTTGGTCAACGTCAACACCGAAACGGCGGCCTTTCAATTCGATATCGAACTGAAAGGCAATCACCGCAAAGTCACCGAACGCGGCGTCGCCGCCCTGGCCGACAAAATCAAACAGGCACTCGCCAAGCATTAGTAATCCGGCCTTGTGGGGTTTTAATATCCGTTCGCCTTGAGCCTGTCGAAAGGCTGTTGTGCTTCGACAAGCTCAGCACGAACGGTTAAATCATTTAAGGCCGGATCATTAGTTGCCTTTGCCGCCGCCATTCTGAATAATCGCCGGCCTGACGTTATTTTTAGGCAAGCACTATGTACGAACTTTATCTGGACAGCGCCGATATTTCCGAAATCCGGGCGCTAGCGGCGATTCTGCCTTTGGCCGGCATTACCACCAACCCCAGCATCATGGCGACCGGCGGCTTGGGTTTGACTGCGCTGCTGCCGGCAGTTAGCGATATTTTAGGTCCGGCCTGCCGGCTGCATGTGCAGGTGCTGAGCAATACCACCGACCAAATCGTCGCCGAAGCCGAACGCCTGCATGCGCTGCCCTACGATATTGTGGTCAAAATCCCGGCCCACGCCGCCGGTTTGGCCGCGATCAAACGCCTGAAACAACTGGACATTCCGGTGCTGGCGACGGCAATTTACAACGCGCAGCAGGGCATCTTGGCGGCGATGAACGGCGCCGATTATCTGGCCCCCTATCTAAATCGGATCGACAACCTGGGATGCGACGGAATCGGAGTGGTCGCCGATTTGCAGCAGTTCGTCGAGCGCTACCAATTGCCGGCAAAACTCTTGGTCGCCAGCTTCAAGAACGTGCGCCAGGTTTTGGAAGTGTTAAAACTGGGCGTGCATTCGGCCACATTGCCGCCCGACATCGCCCGGCAGATGTTGCAGGTGCCGGCCAGCGATGCCGCCGTCGCCAAATTCGAGCAGGATTGGCAAACGGTCTTCGCCGAAAAACTGCCTTTCGAGACTTGAAACCAAAGTCGGTTAATCGGCGTTATCGATTTCGAAAAACACCCATTTCACCCGCGGCTGGCTGGCTTTGATGTTCTTCTCCAACGAGTTGCTCAGCGACACGGCCTGCGAAACGGTCAAATCCGGCAATAATTCGACCTTGATCGCCAGCATCACGTCGTTACCATGACTGACAGCCCAGACGTTGAACACCTGAACCACGACAGGTTGCTGTTTTAGAAAATCCACCACCGCGTCGCGAATCTCGCGGTCGGTTTCTCCCAGCAGCAAGGCGTGTACCTCGCGGCCCACCGCCAGCGCTACCAGAATCAACAAGCCGCCGATCAGCATAGAGCCGATCGCGTCGTAAATCGCGTCGCCGGTCAGCAACGTCAAACCCAGCATGCCGGCGGCGAGGATCAGGCCGAGCAAGGCGGCCAGGTCTTCGCCTATCACCACCATCAACTCGCTGGAATGGGTCTCGCGGAACCAGCGCCACAAACTGCGCTCGCCCCTTTCGCCGCGCATTGCCCCCAATGCGCCTTTCAGCGAAAGCGCCTCCATCACCACGGCAGCCGCCAGGATGCCGATCGCGATCTCGGCGTTTTCCACCGCATGGTTGTCGTGCAGACGCTCTATACCTTCGTAAATCGAAAACAGACCGCCTACCGAGAACAAGGTAATCGCCACCATCATCGACCAGATATAGGACTCGCGGCCGTAGCCCATCGGATGGCGCGCGGTCGGCTCCTTCACCGCCCGTTTCATGCCGATGAACAGCAACACTTGGTTACCGCAATCGGCAAACGAATGCACCGCCTCGGCTACCAGCGAACCCGACCCGGTCCAAACCGCGGCCGCGGTCTTGGTCAGCGCAATCGCCAAATTGGCGGAGAAGGCATAAAGAATGGCTTTGCTTGAGTGATTGTCGGACATGGCAGCTCGGTAAAATAAATTCGCCAAGCCTGATTATAGACAATTCATTTGCTCTGGCCGGTCCGGCGCATACTAAATCGCTAAGGCAACCCCGCGGTCACGCAGCCATTCCTTGCGCCGCCCATAATCCGGCATTATTTTATCCACCTCGTTCCAAAATCGTGCCGAATGGTCGGGAACCCGTAAATGGCACAGCTCGTGAACCACGATGTAATCGACGATGGTCAGCGGCGCTAACAGGCATTTCTAGTGAAATTGCAGATCGCCGTTCCTGCGACAGGCAGCCCATTTGAAGCCGATGTCCTTTACGCGAATCTGGCCTGGGGTAACGCCAACTTTGGCCGCATACAAGGCCACTCGCTTGCCGATGGTCACCAATCAGGCTACTACCTTGATCGTAAACAACGAACCGTCTTCGCGCTGAAATGCAATATCAGTATGGTGAACGTCGCCGGCGACCCAATCTCATAGGCTTGAGATTGTCGCAACTGCGCTTGATGCGCGGTTTATGTTTGGCTCTTCACCACCGCAAAACCGCTGAACGATAACCTCTGACCCTAACTTTCGCCACCCGCCGCATCGTTATTCTCCAGCGTACAGAAATCGCGTAGTTCTCGGCTTCCAAAATGCTGAATCAAGGCTATTCAGTATTCGCCGCAGCCTAGCTGCATCAGCAATGAACAAAAAAAATCCTTGATAAAAAGCACACAAACAAAAAAACAAGGCCGCAGGCTCGCATGTATAAATCACAAATGTGACCCAATTCTCATTTTTGACCTAAACAAACAACTTCTGTTTGATACCTATCAATAAAAAAATTATGGATCTTCGATACCTTCCATAAAAAATGAAATTCTCGAAGGCGGAACATCAACGGTTTGAAGAATTTTTCTCTTATAGCCTTGACACCGTATTTTCGCTCCGCACTTAAGAAAACCTGCGATATATCGAAAAATTTGTCAAATCATAGTAAAGCGTTGGTCTCGACGCCCTTGTGGGGTCGAAAGGAATTAACGATCGGAAATTTCGAAAAACTTTTCGCAAAAATAGCGCCCCTCCGGCACCTGTGGAATAAATTTCCAATAAAAATAAAACACTAATACGCCAGGAGAAAAAAATGTCAATTATTAATATAGCAACCAATTTTAAGGATTTACGGGAAGAGTTAAACTCTTTAAAAAACACATCGGGAACCGGAAATCCAATAAACCCAATTAACTATTTAAACTATTCAGACCAGCCCAGCCAAAGTTCAACCACTCTTTCTCAAAAAATTAATTCGACCATATCAGAGACTCAGGCCGCATTCGAATTGGCATTACAACTCCCATTTTCACAGATTATCGATCCATTCGATGGCACGCCATTGAGTTTTATAGACGGCTCCACGGGTTTAAAGTTTTATGCCATTCAAAACAGTAATGCAGGAGTTTACGCCGCTATCGCAATATTAGAAGCCGATTTACCTGGATTTATGAGAGGAATTGCGCCTTTACCGAGCTCAATTCAATCCATGACGATAAGAAGCATGAGTTTGTACTTAAATGGCGAAATTTACCAGTTAAATGGCAGTGTTAGAGTTAATTACCATTTTGACCAATCCGGCAGCGTATTATCCGTCGACGTAGGGCACGGATCGACCATTTCTTTACTGTCTTCCGGCATTGATCCAAACACAACTTTAACTGCAAATACCGCTCTGACATACAATGGTTTATCAGATATTTGGACCGGGACGCTTGCCTCGGTAGAAAAAACAACTTATTTCTTTGCCGACAGTTCGAATGAAAACGAATATATTGAAGCAACACAAAACGAGAAAATCATTTTCAGCTCGGCAATCAGCCTTTTTCAATCGCCAAACGATGCCAATGCTATTAGCGCCAATAATACGACTACGCTTAGTAGCTATACACTCAAATTAGATCAAAATATTTGGACTTATAACCCCAACACCGATACAGAAACCAAATCCACAAAAAACTTGGTCACCGAGACGATAACGGGCTTACCGACCGTTTTAAATATCAACTCAATTTTAAACGATAACTTGTACAGTAACTTTGTCAGCGGCAACGACACAATTACCGTAAGCTCGACCAGTACATTTCTGGATCCGAACAACAGCAATCAACCGGCGCCCACTACAATTGACGGCGGAATGGGTAACGACATTATCACCGGTACCGAATACAACGACATTATCAACGGTGAGCAAGGTAACGATACCCTAAAGGGCGGCGGCGGCGATGACAG
>NZ_JANIBM010000063.1 GCF_024505045.1 Methylomonas aurea
CCTCGAACGCCATGCCGCCGGTGATCGAACCGTCGCCGATGATCGCCACCATCTTCTTGTCCTCGCCGCGCAACTGCGACGCGATCGCCATGCCCAAGGCCGCACTGATCGACGTCGAGGAATGGCCAACGCCAAACGCGTCGTACTCGCTCTCGTCGCGCGACGGAAATGCCGACACCCCGCCCAGCGTGCGAATCGTCGTCATCCGATCCTTGCGCCCGGTCAGAATCTTGTGCGGATAGGCCTGATGGCCCACATCCCACACCAACTGGTCCACCGGCGTATCGAACACATAATGCAACGCCACGGTCAGTTCCACCGTACCCAGGCCCGCGGCGAAATGGCCGCCGGAAATGCTGACGGTATGCGTCAGATAAGAACGCACCTCATCGGCCAACTGCGGCAGTTGCTCTTTCTTCAGGGCGCGTATGTCGGTCGGGCCGGCGATGGTGTTCAGCAGAGGAAATTCTTGAGTCTGTTTCATATCAGTACAGGGGTTCGCGGTAGAACATCAGAATCACGCCGATTTGGAACAACGCGAAAACTGAGATGAATCCGGCAATATTCTTGCCGGGTGCGTCCAGTTTGAGTTCCAGCCAGCGGCCGCAGGCCAGAATCAGCGCAAACACGCCCATCAGGGTGTGGCCGACTTGAATCAGGAACGCGGTTTTAGCTTCGAAGCCGACGTGCGAGTGCGCCAGCAGCATCATGCCGCCGAAAGCCGACATCAGCGGGAATAAATAAGGCAGAACGCCGGGATCGGCTTTGACGCGAGCGCGGGTCTCGTAAAGGCCCAGCATGAATACCAAAAAGGTGGCGATCCGGTGTTGCAGAATTTCGCCGTTGTTGAAGGTACTGTCCCAAAAACCGATCGGACCCAAAGGCCAGCTCTCGGCGTCGGAACGGAAGAACAGGAATATGCCGAGTCCCATGAAGCCGACCGGCCAATAACGCGCCCAACGGTGAAAACGCTCGGAATACGACAACATCGCGAAGAAACTCATCACGGTCAGGAAGATGCCCGAGATATTGTGGTTGTAGTCCGACCAGGCAGTAGCGGCTTCCGACGGAATCTGGCCAACGATGGCGGTTCTGCCGGCTTCGCCGGCGATTAGCGCTTCGTGGGTCGGCGACTCCCAGCGCGGGATGCGCGGATGGAACATGTTCAACACTTCTTCCCAGGTTGCGGTCAGGTGCGGGATGTCGACCGACGGCGGTTGCGAAGCCAGGCTGGCGGCGGTGAACAGAATGGTCAGCAGTATCAGCGTTTCCGCTTCGATGTAGTAAGGCACGCGCACGGTCAGCGCGTAAAGGCTGCGGCTGGCGAAATACTCTTGTACCGCTTGGCGGTTGATCCAGGCAAAACCCAAGGCCAAGCCCATCATCATGATCTTGACCATCAACAGGTTGCCGTAACCGGCACCGATGAAGCCCTGGAAGGTGCGGATGTAGTACCAGGCTAGCGGCGTTCCGGTTACCAGCAACAACGCGACCGCACCGATGCCGACGGCCGAGAAGCGCTTGAGCAACAGTGGCCAAAGTTCTTCGGCAATCGCGTTTTGTTTTTTCAGGCCCCACAACGCCAGAATTTGGAAAATGCCGCCCACCCAGGCCGCTGCCGCAATCTGATGGCTCACGGTCAATGTCATCAGCAAACCGCGGTCCTCCAGGCGGCTGGCGCCGTGCACCAACCAGGCCGCGGCCATGACTAGCGGAATCACAATCGCCGTGGCCACCAGCCAATGAGTTTTCGAGCGCAGATTGGCTTTTAGCGCTTGTTTGATGAACAGGTACAAAGCGAAAGCGAAAGTGGCCCGCGCCAGGCCGGCGTTGAACTGCACGGTATTAAAAAAAGCCGGAAACGGCGATTTGCCAAGGGTAGCGGCCATCAGCCAGATTTTCAGGCCGATTTTCGAGAGTTGGGTGATAACCAATGCCTTGCTGCCGAAATGGATCAGATTGACGGTTTTCTGCAGCAAGGCGCTGTTGTAATTGGCATTTTCATCCCACGGCCGCAGGACGAACAGACCCCAAAGCAAACCGCCGATGGTGATCGAGTAAAACGTCAGATCGACGCCGCCGATCAGCGAGTCGAGATAATTAGCTATACCTTCCATATCCGGTTATTTGGGTTCTTTGACGAAAAAGCGCAGCAGGTCTTCGCTAAGATGACCGTCTGCAGCAAAAATTTTTAATTTGATGGCGTATTCGCCCGGGGCCAGGGCCGGTAAATCCAGCAATACCTGGCCGGGCTTGGCCCCCGGAGCGGCGGCGATGGGGGTCATCACGTCGCCGGCGCTGACCAGAAACACTTCCGACAGGTCGAGTTCCACTTTGGAGTTGAACGACAGTTCCACTTGGCTAGCCTGATTGACCGGCACCGGTTTTAGTTTCAGCGAATTGTGGGTGACTACGGCGTGGCCGAAGGCGGTTTGGCTGGCGGCCAAAGTTAACATCAATAAAATCCTGGCTATAAAACGCATGCTGATCTCCTTATTTTTTGTTTTTCAAAGCGTGGCCGGCCAGGTTTTTGCCTAGCGTCCAGATCGAACCGGTGACGTTGTGAGTGTCAGCGATGGTTTTTTCGACCGATCCGACGATCCAGTCGCGGTCTTTTTCGGTCAGGATCAGCGGCGGCAGGAATTTGACCACGTTCATGCCGTGGCCGGCGACTTGCGCCAACACCCGGTGCTCCTTGAACAGTGGAATCAGGATCATTTGGCAGAACAGGCCTTTGTTGGCGGCCTCCAGCATCGCCCAGGCGGCTTTCAGGCCTAAGCTTTTCGGAGCATGGAATTCGATGGCGATCATCGAGCCCTTGCCGCGGGCTTCTTTCAAAAATTCGTATTTCGGCACCATCGCGTTGACGGCGGCGATAATCTCGTTACCGATCTTGGCGCTGTTTTCGACTAACTTTTCGGAGTGGACCACATGCAGGCTGGCCAGGCCGGCCGCCATTGCCATATTGTTTTTGGAGAAGGTAGAGCCGTGGACCACGGCGCGGTCCATCCGGTTGAATACCGTATCCATGATTTTGCTGGTCATCGCTACGCCGCCCACCGGGACGAAACCGCCGGACAAGGCTTTCGCCATCAGAATCATGTCGGGTTTAACGCCCCAATGTTCGATGGCCCAGAACTTGCCGGTGCGGCCGATGCCGGTCTGGATCTCGTCGGCGACGAACAGCGTGCCGTATTTTTTACACAGGCGTTCGACTTCCGGCAGATAGTTGTCGTCGGGGACGTTGACGCCTTTACCTTGGATAGGCTCGACGATGAAGGCGGCCACGTCCTTGCCGCTCAGTGCATTTTCCAGGGCTTCGAGATCGTTGAACGGCACCGAACCGGTGTCCGGTAGCAGCGGTCCGAAGCCTTCGCGGAAAATGTGCTCGCCGGTTAGCGACAGCGAGCCCATGGTCAGGCCGTGGTAACTGTGTTCGCAATGCAGAATCCGGGAACGTTTGGTGGTATAGCGGGCGAACTTGATCGCCGCTTCCACGGCTTCGGTGCCGGAGTTGCAGAAAAACATTTTTTCCAGATTGTCCGGGCAGGTCGCCAGAATTTCCTTCGCCAGCAGGCCGCTGAGCAAGGACACGTCCATTTGCACCAGATTCGGCAATTCCATGGTCAGCGTTTCCTGCAAGGCGCTGACGATGGTCGGATGGTTGCGGCCCATCGCGAACACGCCGAATCCGCTAAGCAAATCGAGGTATTCGTTGCCGTTCTCGTCGTAGAGATACTGGCCGAGCGCGCGTTTGTAGTTGCGGTCGTAACCGATAGTCCGCAACACCCGCACCATCTGGTTATTCAGATGCTGCTCGTGCAGCTCGAATTTCTCCGAGAAATGTTGATTGAAGAGTTCGGCAATGCTAAAGGACATGTAATACCTCGTAAGTGGTTAACGCCATGAGGGCGAAGAGGTCCGCTGTTCTTCGACCGCGTTGGCGCTGGAGTCTGATGCTAAATCTGCGTGATTTCGTTTATCTGCCGGGCGGCGGTCTTCAGGGAGGTTTGCGCCGCGCGGAAATGTATGCCCAAGCGGACCAAGCCGCCCAGTTCCCAAGGGTGGGTCATTAGAAATGCAAGCAAGCGACCCAATTTCACTTGGCCGTTTGCGTCCAGCGCCTGAACTACCGCTTGCGGCAGATTCATCGCTGCCGGATCGGCGACGGCACGGACCACTAAAAACGGCAGCTCGGTACTCGCTGCGACTCGGCCGATCGCCGCGCTTTCCATATCCAGGGCCGCAGCGCCGGTCTGTTCGAACAGTGTCCGTTTTTCCGCGCTTTGGTCGACGATCCCGTTACTCTCCAGCAAGGCCCCGGCACTTACGGCTTGTTGTGACGCCAGCAGATTTGCCACTCGTTCCCGCCAGGCCGGAGCAGTAGTTAGATCTTGCTGATCGTTGCCGCGAACGCGTTCGGGCAGGACCAAATCGCCCGGCCGCAGAACCGGCGCCAATGCCCCCGCGCAACCCCAACTGATCAGACGCTTGGCTCCTTGCTGGACAAGCCGGTTGGCGGCTTTCTCGGCATTGGCCGGCCCGGCGCCGGAGTAAATCAAAATTATACCGTCGCCAATTGCATGGGACTCGCCCAGGACCAACTTACGCCGGGTCAGCGTGCTCAGTTCTTCGGGTAGGGCGACGACGATTCCGCAACTCACGTTAGTGTTTGTTCAATTCGTTACGGTATCTGGCTAGCGCCCACAACGGGAAGAATTTGTCGTAACCGTGGTATTTCAAATAGAACACGCGCGGGAAACCCGGTGCGGTAAAGCAGGGGTCGTTCCAAACGCCGTCGGCTTGCTGGGAACGCAACAAAAACTCGATACCGGCTTTGACTTCCTTGCTGTGTACTTCGCCGGCGGCAATCAGTCCCAACACTGCCCATGCGGTTTGAAAGGCGGTGCTGAAATGGTAACGGCCGCGATATTTCCGGTCGTCGTGGTAGCTCAGATTGTCTTCGCCCCAGCCGCCGTCCTCGCGCTGCACGCTTTTCAGCCAAGCAGCCGCTTTGACGTACATTGGGTCGGTTTTCGGCAGATCCGTTTGCTCCAGACCCAACAAAGCGGACCAAGTGCCATAGATGTAGTTGGTGCCCCAGCGGCCGAACCATGAGCCGTCGGCTTCCTGTTCGCTACGGACATATTCGATGGTGCGTTGCAGAGCCGGGCGATACTCTTCGTGGCCTTTGGCGACGCGGGCCATCAGCATCGCGCAGCGGGCGCTGACGTCGACGGTTGGCGGGTCGAGCAGGGCGCCGTGGTCGGCGAACGGAATTTCGTTCAGGTAGTAATAGGTGTTGTCGACATCGAATGCACCGTAACCGCCGTTCTTGGATTGCATACCGACGATCCAGCGGGTAGCGCGGTGGATGGATTCGTCCAAGCCGTCTTGTTCGGACTCGGCCATCGCGAAACCGACGATCGCAGTGTCGTCGACATCGGGATAATGCGGGTTGGCGAATTGAAACGCCCAGCCGCCGCCGGCCAAGTCAGGTTTGCTGACGCGCCAGTCGCCCGGTTCGTCGGACAGTTGCACGCTTTTCAGCCAGTCGTTGGCTTTCGCCAGTTGCAGTGCGTTACCGCGCTTGTCGGCTTCGATCAGCGCCATGCTGGCCAAGGCGGTATCCCAGACCGGCGACAGGCAAGGCTGGCAATACGCTTCGTCTTCCTTAATCACCAATAGCTTGTCGATGGATTTGCGGGCGATTGCGACATTCGGATGGTCGTGCGGCATACCGAGCAGCAGCATGGCCTCGTAGGCGTTGACCATGGCCGGAAAGATGCCGCCCAAGCCGTCTTCGCCGTTCAAACGCTCGGTAAACCAAGTCAAGGCCTTGTCTATCGCGCGCTTACGCATGCTTTGCGGAATCAACGGTTCGGTCACGCGGCCCAGTTTGTCCAGCGCGAGAAAGCATTTATTCAACAGAGTACGCTCGGGAAAATAATGCTTTTCTTCGTCCGGATGCACGACGAACAATTCCAGGATGTCGACATTATGCGGATTCTTGGCTTTGGCTTTCAGTGTGCACAGAATGAACAGCGGAACCATCACGGTGCGCGACCAGTAAGAAACTTTATCCAAGTGGAACGGAAACCAGCTGGGAAACAGCATGATTTCGACCGGAATGTAGGGTACGCCGCGCCAAGGCAACTGCTCGAATATTGCCAGCGCGATCCGGGTGAAGACGTTGGCGCGCGCCGCGCCGCCTTGGCTCAAGATCCACTCCCGCAGTCGCGCCATATGCGGTGCGTCGATCGGATCACCGGCCATCTTCAAGGCGTAATACACCTTGACGCTGCAGCTAATGTCGCCCGGGCCGCCGGTGAACAGCGGATAGCTGCCGTCCGGATTTTGCCGGCTACGCAGATAAACCGCGATCTTGGCTTGTAAAGCTGAGTCGATGTCGTCCAGGTAATGCATCATCATGATGTATTCGGACGGAATGGTGCAGTCGGCTTCGAGTTCGAATACCCAATAGCCGGCCGGATTCTGCAAGCCGAGCAGTTTCGCCTGCGCTCGGTCGATCGCGGCTTGGATTTTGCCCGGGCTGATGGCAGCCGCCGAGCTGTGTTGGGAAAAGTCGTGATTGCTGGTCTCTACAGGGGCTTCAGTAAACATGGCGATTCCTTATGGTCCAGTGTGAGATACGGGTGAATACTGCCAGTCAGGGGTTTTTAAACCGCTACTGGTGAGATTGAAAAGCAGTGACAGCAGCCAGTTGCTGCGTGCCGATAATTTGCTGGCGACAATCGTGGCCTTGACGCTGTTGCGGCTGATCTTGACCTGGTTGGATTCGTTGAAGTCCAGGTGCTGTTTGATCTTTTTCAAGGTCAACACCGCCATGCCCAGCGCCCACAGGCAGAAATTGCGGATGCCGGTCTCGTGGCTGGGCAATAATTGGGTGTAGGTCAGGGCGTTTTGCAAATGGCCGTGGGCGATACCGATCAGGCGTTCCAGGCCTTTGCGGAATCGTTCGTCGTTGGTGGTCGGCTTAAGATCGGCCAGACTGAAGCCGGTTTCGTCGAAAATGTCTTGAGGCAGCCAACACACGCCGCGCTTGGCGTCGTCCCAGATATCTTTCAGGATGTTGGTCATTTGCAGGCCTTGGCCGAACGATACCGACAGTCTTAGTAATTCGTCGCGGTGAGCTGCGATTTCCGGGGAATAGTGGCAGAACAATTTGGCCAACATTTCGCCGACGCAGCCGGCGACGTAGTAGCAATAGTCGTCCATGTCCTTCATGGTTTTCAGGCCGGCGTGCAGGTCCAGCGCCTGGTAAACCGGCATGCCGCTGGCCATGGTTTCCACGCAGCAGGCCAGAGCTTCGATTTGCGGAGCCGACAGGGTATGGGTGATGGCAATGACCCTGGGGATCAGGCGGATCAGGCTGTGTTCGGCCGGAATGGTTTGCGCGGATAGCAAAGGTGCCAATTCGTCGGCAAACGCCTCTGCTCCGCACCCGGTTTTGACGATTTCGATGAAGCTGTCGCAAAAGCGTTTTTTCTGCAGCGGGCTGAGGGAAACCTCATCTTCGATAGTGTCGACGATTCTACACAGCAGGTAGGCATTGGCCACGGCTGGGTAGAGCGCTTCCGGCAGCTGAGGAATAGTCAGTGCAAAGGTACGCGACACGCCTTCGAGCAGCACGGCTTGAAGTTCGTGGTCGGATAGCTGTTTCAGCAATTCCGGGTTATCGATGGGTGGGTGAAATCCGTTCATTTACTTTTTAGTCTAACTATCGGTAGCGGCAATGATAGACTGTTTGTTGGGGTTTTGCAAAGTGATGTTGCGTTAAGGCAAATTTAACGGTATCGGGTTTGGGTTTTTTGATTTTGATTCTGGATTATTGTGCTTTTGTTCTGATTTAGAAGGAAATTTTTGTGGCTAATAGTTTGGAGTGGTTGGGATTTAACGGGGCGCAATTGTCGTTTTGAGATGCGCCGCTAAAGCGCGTTGTTGTTTTTTGCGTATTTCGACTGGAGTGCAGTGTGAAAAAGTAGTATTCTTACCACATCTAGTTGTGTGCCTGCATGTCTGCTTAGTCTGGTGGTGGCGAGCCGGGGCGCGCTTGTTATAAATAATGGCTCGAGTGATGTTGTTTTTATGTAACAGTCGCGGAGCTGCAAGTCTTGATCGTTTTTGGAGAATAATGCCGTGAGTGTTCCTTTACGTCAGCAATTGGCTGTGGGTAGTTATCTAATTAAGCAAAAAATCAAAGGAGTCAAGAAGTATCCGTTGGTTTTGATGCTGGAGCCTTTGTTCAGATGTAATCTGGCTTGTGCCGGTTGCGGAAAGATCGATTACCCTGACGATATTTTGGATAAGCGCCTGTCAGTGCAGGAGTGCCTGGACGCGGTGGATGAATGCGGTGCGCCGATGGTATCGATTCCGGGCGGCGAGCCTTTGATCCATAAAGAGATGCCGCAAATTGTCGAAGGCATCATCGCCAGAAAGAAATTCGTCTATTTGTGCACCAACGCATTGTTGTTGAGAAAACGTATCAACGATTACAAGCCTTCGCCTTATCTGACGTTTTCCGTGCATCTGGACGGCTTGAAGGATCGCCACGATGCATCGGTCTGCCAAGAAGGTGTGTTTGATATCGCGGTAGAAGCAATCAAATTGGCGTTGAGCAAAGGTTTTCGGGTCACGATCAACTGCACGCTGTTTCAAGGGGAGACGCCGGAAGAAGTCGCCGAGTTTCTGGATTATGCGATGGAACTTGGCGTGGAAGGCGTGACGATCGCTCCTGGCTTCAGTTACGAAAGAGCTCCGCGCCAAGACGTGTTCATCAAAGGGCTGGAAGTTAAAAACCTGTTTCGCGGTATTTTCAAGATCGGCAAGACCCGCAAGTGGAAATTGAACCACTCCTCGCTGTATCTGGATTTTCTGGCCGGCAACCAAAATTACGATTGTACGCCGTGGGGCAATCCGACTCGTAACGTATTCGGATGGCAAAAACCCTGCTACTTGTTGGCCGACGAAGGTAATGCGTCATCCTTCCAAGAGTTGCTGGATTCGACGCCTTGGGACAAATACGGTACCGTCAAGAATCCGAAATGCGCGAATTGCATGGCCCATTGCGGTTACGAAGCCACTGCGGTTGAAGACACATTGGCAAATCCGCTGAAGGCGTTGCTTGCTAAAATTCGTGGACCGAAAACCTCGGGGGATATGTTGCCGGAAAAGCAACCGGAGTTCGTGATGACTTACAAAAAAAGCTCGATTTCGGAAATTCCGGTCAAAGTCGAGTCCTAAAATGCCTGCTCTAAAGATGAGGTTTCGATAACGTTATGTTCAACAGACTGTATTGCGTACTGAGCTTGCTGGTGTTGCTGATATTTTCTCCGCTGGTGTCGGCGGAGGAACAGACGGCTAGGCAGGTGGTCGAAGAGTTTCAAAACGAATTGCTGGCGATTATGAAGCAAGGCAAGGCGCTGGGATTCAGCGGCCGTTACGACAAGCTGGATGTGTTGGTCAAGAAGAGCCACGATTTGCCGAAGATCGCCCGTATCGTGGTCGGCAAGCAATGGGAGGAATTGACTCCGGAACAGCAGGAAAAATTGGAAACGGTGTTCAGCCGGCTCAGCGTTTCCGCCTACGCTCATAATTTCAAAGATTTTTCCGGGGAATCGTTCAATTTCGTTTCTGAAGAAGAGACCGGGCGCGGCGGTGTGGTGATTCACACCAATTTGGTGATTCCGGGCGAGAAAGACGTCAAATTCGATTACATGATGAAGAAAAAGGACGATGGCTGGCGAATTATCAATATAATAGCGGATGGTGTCAGCGATTTGGCCTTGAAGCGGTCGGAATATACCAGCGTTTTAAGCCGGGAAGGTTTCGACGCATTGATCGCCAAAATCAACGAAAAAATAGAAAGTTACGCGAAACAATAGTTTGCCAGGAATTGTGAGTAATGTTTAACCCCTGTAATCAAGGTAAATGCCAGGTCGGCCTGGCGTGGGCTATGCTGTTCTCCGGCGCCTTATCGGTCGGCGGTTGCGCCAGCACCGAGCCGAAAGATCTAGGAACTACCAATATTGCTGCGCCCAAAACCAGTCCGGTCGATCCGTACGAGGGTTTCAACAGGTCGATGTATAGTTTCAACATGGGCTTGGATAAGTATTTGTTGAAGCCGGTAGCCGACGGTTACAAATTCATTACTCCGGACTTCATGGAGACCGGAGTGACAAATTTTTTCACCAATTTGAAGGGTATCAACGTCGTTTTGAACGACTTCCTGCAAGGTAAAGTCAGCCAGGGTGCATCCGATACCGGCCGGTTTCTGACCAACTCGACCATCGGTTTGTTGGGTTTGTTCGATGTTGCCAGCGATTTGGGTATGCAAAGCAACGTCGAGGATTTCGGCCAGACCCTGGCGGTTTGGGGGGTTGACCAAGGTGCTTATCTGGTATTGCCCATTTTGGGTCCCACCACAGTTCGCGACGGTTCAGCCAGTATTCTCGACCGGGCGGCAAACCCGAGTACTTATGTGCCGGGCACCGGTATTGTCGAGGGCATCAACGATAGGGCCAATGCCGAAGGTGCTTTGAACTTCATCGACGAGGCGGCATTGGATCCGTATGTGTTTACCCGCGAATCATTTTTGCAATACCGGCAGAATCTAGTCAACGACGGCAAACACTCCGCCGAAACTTACGATATCGATGTCGATTCGGCGATAGAAGATGAAACCAGTCCGGCGAAGCCGGCAAAGGCGATGGACAAGTCCAATCGCCCCGCTGGAACGAGTTCCGTAGGTCCTCAATCCAGTCTGAAATCTGCTACCGATAGTGTCGCGACCAAAGCGGACGCTTTCGACAATATGTCGCAGTCGTTCGAAAAGGCTGAGTCCCAGTTCGAACAGGCTGCGGCGAAGATGGATGAACTTAGCAGTAAAAAAAAACTGCGGCGTAAACGCCGCTGATTTTGTCTAGAGACGCACGGAGGCGTCTTCTGTTCCTGTTATCAGTAATGCAACAGGGAATGCACCTCGTAGCCTGCCAGTTTCTCTCTTCCCGCCAAAAAATCCAACTCTACGACAAAAGCGCAGGCCACGACTTCGGCGCCTAGCTTTTCTATCAATTCGCAACTGGCTTTGGCCGTGCCGCCGGTAGCCAGCAAGTCGTCGATCAAAAGCACTTTATCATTGCTGTCGACGGCGTCGATATGGACTTCCAGTTCGGCCGAGCCGTATTCCAGGTCGTAAGACACGCTCTGTACGTCATAAGGCAATTTGCCGGGTTTGCGTAGCGGTATGAACGGGATGCCAAGCTCCCAAGCAACTAGAGAGCCGAAAATGAAACCTCTGGCCTCCATGCCGGCCACCGCGGTAATGTCGCGGCCCAGGAATGGGTGCAGCAATTGGTGTACCGACAAACGCAACGTGGCCGGGTCTTTGACCAGCGGCGTGATGTCTTTGAAGATAATGCCGGGTTTCGGAAAATCGGGAATATCGCGGATTTTATTGCGTAAACGATCCATTTATCACCTCGTTATCATGCGCAAAAAGCTTCAATCTGCTGGCGGATGCCGTTGGCATCGAGCCCGCACAGGCTGAGCAATTCCTCGCGTGAACCCTGCTCGACGAAGCGGTCGGGCAGGCCGATATTCAGCACCGGCATCAGAATCTTTTGCT
>NZ_JANIBM010000064.1 GCF_024505045.1 Methylomonas aurea
GGGATAGCCGCAGAATTCGTAAAAAATAGTACGCTAAGACTTTTCAGTAGTTCGCAGCGGTCTGAATTGCCCGTCTTCAATCTTTCGGTTCTGCCGCCAAATGTAATCGCCTGTCAGATTGATGTGCTCCCAACCCAACGGCGACAGGTATTGCAGCAGCGAATCATCAATGGGCTTGTCTAGTTCCCGCAGTTTTTCGACAGCCCTTTCCAGATAGACCGTGTTCCATAACACGATGGCCGCCGTTACCAAGTTGAGGCCGCTGGCACGATAGCGCTGTTGCTCGAAGCTGCGGTCGCGAATTTCACCCAAGCGATTAAAAAACACCGCTCTGGCTAAGGCGTTGCGGGCCTCGCCTTTATTCAGTCCCGCATGGACACGTCGGCGCAGTTCTACGTTTTGCAACCAATCCAGAATGAACAAGGTGCGCTCGATACGGCCCAGTTCGCGCAAGGCCACAGCCAGTCCGTTCTGCCGTGGGTAACTGCCCAGTTTCCGCAGCATCAGAGATGCTGTGACGGTGCCTTGTTTGATCGACGCCGCAAGCCGTAATATGTCGTCCCAATGCGTTTGGATGCTGTTGATGTTCAGGTTACCGCCGATCATGCTCTGCAACACTGGGTAGTCTTGGCCGTTTTTCGGCACATACAGCTTGGTATCCTTCAAATCGCGGATGCGGGGTGCAAAGCGAAATCCCAGCAAATGCATGAGCGCGAAGACATGATCGGTAAAGCCGGCGGTGTCGGTGTAATGCTCTTCGATACGCAAATCCGATTCGTGATACAGCAAACCATCAAGCACATAGGTCGAATCGCGGATACCGACATTCACGATTTTGGTATGAAAAGGGGCGTACTGGTCGGAAATGTGGGTATAGAACAATCGGCCCGGTTCGCTGCCATACTTCGGATTGACATGACCCGAACTTTCGCCCTTGCCGCCAGCCCGAAAACGCTGGCCGTCAGAAGACGAGGTCGAGCCATCGCCCCAGTTTTCGGCAAACGCATGATTGAACTGGGCATTCACTAACTCGGCTAATCCGGCAGAATAGGTTTCATCCCGGATATGCCAGGCTTGCAGCCATGACAGTTTGGCGTAAGTTGTGCCGGGGCAAGACTCGGCCATTTTAGTGAGCCCCAGATTAATGGCGTCGGCCAAGATGGCCGATAGCAACAAAGCGCGATCTTTAGTCGGCTCTCCATCCTTCAAATGTACAAAATGCCGGCTAAAGCCGGTCCAGTCGTCCACGTCCATCAATAATTCGGTGATTTTGATGCGGGGCAACAACATGCCTGCGTGGTTGATCAATTGTTGTGCCGCTTCAGGAACGACGGCGTCCAATGGGGTGATCTTCAGCCCGGAATCGGTGATGATGGCATCAGGAAGTTCATTGGCCAATGCCAAACGGTTAACCGTGCTCAGTTGTCGTTCTAGCAACTGTAACCGATCGTGCAAGTATTGTTCGCAATCCGGATTGACGGCGACCGGCAATACTCTTGCCTGTTTGAGTTCTTGGAATTTCACGGAAGGCAACAGATATTCGTCGAAGTCGCGGAATTGTCTGGAACCCTGTACCCAGATGTCGCCGGAACGGAGTGCGTTTTTCAGTTCGGTGAGCGCACAGATTTCATAGAAGCGACGGTCAAGCCCTTGGTCGCCATGTACCAGCGACTTCCAGCGCGGTTTGATAAAAGCCGTCGGCGCATCAATCGGCACTTTGCGCGTGCCGGCACTGTTCATAGTGCGGATCACATCAATGGCATCCAGAACATCCTGCGCCGCCGGTGCCGCTCGTAATGTCAGCACGTCCAGGAAGTCCGGCGTATAGCGGCGGAGGGTGCTGAATTGCTCAGCAATCAAATGTAAGTGGTCGAACGCCGCGGGTTTGGCTAGTTGATCCGCTTCGATGATGCTTTGCTGGAAGTCGTCCCAGGAAATTACGGACTCGATTGCGGCGTAAGGATCGCTATCCGATTGCTTGGCATCCAACAAGGCATGGCCGATTTTTGAAAGTAATCGTACCTTGTCGTTGATCGCCTTGCCCTGTTGTTGGAACTGATGTTGATGCTTGTGCTTGGCTGCACTGAATAACTTCAACAGGATACGGTCGTGCAAATCAATAATTTCGTCGACAATGGTCGCCGTGCTTTCCAAGGTTACAGCCACGAGCGTGGCGTATCGGCGCTCGCTTTCAAACTTGCCGAGGTCCTGCGGCGTCATTTGCCCACCTTCACGCGCGATTTTTAATAGCCGGTTCTGGTGAATGTGCCGACCAATGCCATCCGGCAAGGCAATGGCCTGAATGGTTTTCAGTCGCTCGATGTGCTCCAGCATATAACGGGAATTGGGCTTCAAAGGCGACTGGCGTAGCCAAATCAACCAAGTCGTGTTGGAATCCGGCTTGATTTTCAGCAGTTCGTCGAGCCGTTGTCGATGCAACGCCGTGAGCGGCTGGGCCAATGTCCGGTAGAGGCTGCGATTCGCGCGAGTGATGGCTTCGGCACAGGCTCGCTCGACCACATTAATCGTCGGTAGAATAACCTTGCGTTGGCGAAGCGCTTCCAAGGCATAGGCCGCTAACACCACACCCTTATCGGTTTGCATGGCGAGATCGGCCAGCGTTTTCACCAGAAACCGAAAATCGGACAAACCGAAGGTCGATAAGCCAAGATAGCCGCGCAGTTCCTGGAAATGTTCGCGCCGCGTTTCGTCGCGCTCGCCGTATTTTCGCCAAGCGCCGGGATCGGATTGGATTTGGCCGGCGATCCAGTGGATCACTGAGTCTGATACAGTCGCGTTCGCAGCTAACGCATGACCAGGGTAACGTAGCAGGCAGAGCTGTACCGCGAAGCCCAGTCGATTGGCGTCACCCCGGCGCTGCCGAATCAGAGCCCAGTCGGATTCATTGAAAGTGTAATGGCGGATCAGGTCGTCTTGAGTATCAGGCAAGGCCAGCAAACTACCCCGTTCCGTAGCGGACAAAACCAAGCGCCTGGCCATGATTACGCAGTGGTTTTCAAATATTGGTATAGGGTTTCGCGGCTAATGCCATACTCGCGGGCCAACTTGGCTTTCTGCTCGCCGGCACTGGCCCGGCTTTGTAACTCTGCTACCTGCTCAGTCGATAGTGCTTTTTTGCGCCCCCGGTAAGCGCCGCGCTGTTTGGCCAGCGCAATGCCTTCGCGCTGCCGTTCGCGGATCAGCGCCCGTTCGAACTCGGCAAACGCCCCCATGACAGAAAGCAATAAATTGGCCATCGGCGAATCTTCGCCGGTGAACGTCAAGCATTCCTTGACGAACTCTATGCGAACACCGCGCTTGGTTAACTGCTGCACCAAGCGCCGCAAGTCATCCAGATTTCTAGCCAAGCGGTCCATGCTATGCACGACGACCGTATCGCCCTCTCGGACAAACGCCAGCAATTCTTCCAAGGCCGGACGTTCGGTATCTTTACCGGACGCCTTATCGGTAAAAACCTTACTGACCTCGACCTGATCCAGTTGCCGTTCCGGATTCTGGTCGAACGAGCTGACTCTGATGTAACCAATACGATGGCCTTGCAAATAATTGCCCCTCAAAAAACCAAAAGTGTCAGGATGAAATCTATAGCCTTTGGTGGCATGTGTCAATATTTGCAAAAAGACACTCTATTCTGACGCCAAAGGCACGCGCAGCCTGACATCAGGTTAGGGTATAGTCTTAACTGACACCGCCGCCCATAGCTTGGTACAGAGCTGCGCTATCGACAAGGCGCTGTGCCTGAGCCGCGATCAAGTTAATTCTGGTCTGTTGCGCCGCTTGTTGTGCGATCAGTTGCTGAACATAGCTGGCTGCACCCAGTGCATATTGCCTCTGCACGGATTGCAAAGAGCCCTGTGCCGCAGCATCGGCGGCGGCCAATGCCGCCAATGCCTGGGCATCGTTCTCCAGTGCGCGCAGGACATCGGCCACATTGCACAGGGATTCGAGCACCACGCTTTGGTAATTGGCTGCCGCGGCATCGAACGCGGCCAATGCCGCGCGCTTTTCGGCGGGCAGTGCGGGATTAAAGAGCGGCTGAGTAAGTTGTCCAAGGACGTTCCATATTGCCGAACCGGGGCCGAACAATGCGCCTGCAACCAAGGTCTGCGTAGCGAGATCGGCGCTGAGATTAAGTTGCGGATACAGCTTGGCGATTGCGCTGCCGTATTCCGCGTTGGCCGCGTGTAACAGCGCTTCTGCGCCCAGGATGTCGGGGCGGCGGCGCACCAACTCGGAAGGTACGATTAGGGGTAAATCGGACGGTAGGGTGAATTCTTCCAGCGTGAAAGTAGGTAATCGCCCATCTCCCGGGGCACGGCCGCTGAGTGCGGCCAACAGATGTTCATTCTGCTGGTTCTGTTTGCGCAACACAGGAAGGCCGGCGCGAGTCTGTTCCACTTGGGTTTGCAGTGCCAATACCTCATCCGGTGCGCCCTGGCCAAGACGCACGCGTTCTTGGGTAATGTGCAATTGTTCATCTTGCGCGCGAAGAATGGCCTCCGTAGTCTGTATTTGTGCCGCAAGCCTGGCTTGGGTGATCGCGGCGGTAACGATGTTGCCCGCCAAGGTCAGCTGCGCACCTTCCATTTCGTGGCGACGATACTCGGTTTGGGCGACTAAGGCTTCCAATGCGCGGCGGTTACCGCCGGCAAGATCGAGTTGGTAATTGACGTTAACACCCGCGTTAAACAAACTGAATTCCCGCGCCTGGTCATCTTGCCCCAATACGATGGGATTAAAGCGTTGTCGTTGAGCACTGAAACCGGCATCGACTTGGGGATACATCATCGCCCCCTCCTGCGCTGCATGGATTTCCTGCGCCTGACGTAACGTGGCTCTTGCAGAAGCCAGCGTTGGACTGGCCTGAAAAGCCTGTTCTATCAGCGCGTCGAGTTTGGAAGATCCCAGATTACGCCACCACTGTGCACTCACATTTAAGCCGATCCTAAAGTGTTGTGCTCCCCCAAAAGCCGTGGCTGCGGATGCCGTTTGAGTTGACAAAGGGGTTGCGGTGTAGGCTGGCATATCGGGGGCGGCCGGTGCTTTGAAATCGGGCCCTACGGTACAACCTGCCAGCAATCCGGCAAAAATGATGACTGTATAGGTCCGAACCGTCATGTGATCGGTCTTCGATCTATCAATGCCGTGACGGTGTATTCCTTCAACGTTGCCCATAAAAATGTTCCACGAACGATTGACGAAAACTCTGATGGCAAGCCAGGCAACTGCTTTGCAGATTCGCAAAGGCTGTGATCACGCCTTGTCCATCGTTCCGAGAGGCAACTTGTTCCAGCGCCCGCGCAGCTTGATGCGTTATTTCGTCATGACTTTCGAATGTGCCCATATTGGTGCCAATGAACGTCAGGATACGCATCTTCTCGATAACGGGCGGCTCTGGATGCTCGGCGATCTGTGGCGCAATTTTGGCGACCAAAGCCCAATCTTCACGAGAAATAGCGTCTGAGATGGTCTGCATACTCCTACCGAGTTCTTGCATGATCCTTTTTAGTTCTAACGGCTTAACTTCGGTATCTCCATCAGCCCAAGCATGCGAGTAGATACCGGCTATAAATACGCTGGCTGCAATGACAGTCAATAGATTTTTCGGGAAGTTTTGGTATGTCATAAAGCACCTTGAATTTAATTGTTTTCTCACTCAAATCCTCGTCCTTCGCCGACTTCCTCATGGGCCACGCCGTCTCGGATATGGTAGATGCGTTTGAAGGTGGGAATAATTTTTTCATCGTGGGTGACAACGATGATGGCGGTCTCGAACTGGCGTGCCATGTCGTTGAGGATACGGATAACGGCCATGGCCCGTTCACTGTCGAGCGGTGCGGTGGGCTCGTCGGCAAGAATCACAGGCGGGCGATTGACCAGCCCCCGCGCGATGGCAACGCGCTGCTGTTCGCCGCCGGAAAGCTGCGACGGCATGGCACGGGCGCGGTGTTGTACATCCAGTGCGGTGAGAAGCTCCAGTGCTTTCGCACGCGCATTACTATTGGGTATACCTGCCAACATCGGCAGCAGTGCAACGTTGTCGGTCACATCGAGAAAAGGAATCAGGTAGGGTGCCTGGAATACGAAGCCGATCTTGTCGCGCCGCAAGGCTCGCAGGTCACGTACTTTCCAATCGTTGTCAAAGATTACCTCATCACCCAGAACCATGCGGCCGGCAGTCGGATCGATCACCGCCCCCAGACACTTGAGCAGGGTGCTCTTGCCGGAACCGGATGGCCCGATAAGTCCCACCACTTCACCCGGAGCAATCTGCATATCCACGCCCCTCAAGGCATGAACAGCGGTATCGCCCTCGCCGTAGCGTTTCTTTAAACCTTCAATGTGAATGCCTTTGCCGCTCACCTTAGCCTCCTATAGCGTCGGCCGGATCGACCTTGAGTGCCATACGGATAGCAACAAGGCTGGCCAATGCGCAGATTGCCAGCACAGCGAAAAAACCTGCGATGGAGTCTAGCGGCATTAATAATACGTACTTGGGAAAGATCGGCACCCAGAAGGTAGCGGTGATTTTCCCCACCACAAAACCGATAACGCCAAGAGCTAGAGACTGCTGCATGATCATGCCGGCAATGGTGCGGTTCTTGGTGCCAATCAGTTTAAGCACTGCAATTTCCCGAATTTTTCCCAAGGTCAAGGTATAGATGATGAAAGCAACAATGGCCGCGCTGACGATGCTCAGAATCACCAAAAACAAGGCGATTTGCCTGGCCGATTTATCGATTACTTTGTCCATCAGAATCGATTCCATCTGGGCACGGGTATAAACCTGCAGGCGCGTCCAGCGGCGTATCGTTTCGGCTACATCCTCAGGGAGTGTGCCGGGTTTGAGCTTAACAAGTACTGCATTCACAGCGGTATTGGTACTTTGCGATGCGTTCACCACAGCGAGTAGATCGGGAATGCCTGAACGATTGAAGTCCGGGTTCTCGGCATTGCGGCGGCGCTGCTGAACCAGCGCATCGTTGTCTTTCAGAAATTGCGCTTCTTGTGCGTCTTTAAGCGGGATGAAAACCATCGGATCACCGTTATAAGACACTGTGCGTTTGGATAATCCGACGACCGTGTAAAAATTACGGCGGATTCGGATACGCTCACCAAGCTGAAATCCGCTGGAAATATCGGCAATGGCTTCATAGTGACTACGGGTGATATGTCGCCCAGCGACGAGATACCGGGGCTGTCCAGGCGTACCCGGCTTGCCGGCCGTGACGCCAACCACCATGGCGCTAACATCCTGCCCGCCGTGACCTACCTGCATAATCAGATAGGTGACATTGGCTGCGTATTCTACGTCCGGCATATTCAGCAGACTGCGATACAGGTCGTCGTACAGACTGGACGATTCGGCATAAGGCCCCTGAGTGCCCTGTTGCACTACCCACAAATCCGCGCCTGTATTGTCCAGCATCACCTGTGCATCGTCGACCATGCCCCGATAGATGCCTGCCATACTCAGCGTCACGCCGATCAATAAGCCCAATCCGACACCGGTGAACACGAACTTACCCCAAGAATGGAGAATGTCGCGGCCCGCCAAGCTGATCATCGTGCGGCACCGGGAATGTGTTCAACCACATGAATTCGGCTGCGTGTGGTCAGCGCCTTTTCGCTGTAAACCACTACCTGGTCGCCGTCCTTCAGTCCTTCGCGTATTTGTACTTGGCCATCGAGATCAGCAACGCCTAATTTAACGGGAGTAAAGTACAGGTCGCCGTCCATAGCTTGCCAGACTCCCACTTGCCCATTCTCGCGATGGATGGCGGCATTGGGAATCACCGGGGCAGCTGGAAGCACCGGCAAGTCGACTGTAACTTCGGCCAGTTCACCCAGCGGCGGCAATGGATCGGGAGGCAGATCGAAACTCACCTTGGCAAGCATTTCTTCGGTCACGGCATCTGCTTTGGGTTCCACCCGCAGTAAGCGGCCAGCCAGCACATGGCCATTGCGCGAGCGCAACACAATGCGGGCCGGCAGTCCAGCGGCAAGCCCTGCAGCACTGATCTGGTCGAAGCGTACGTTCAACCATAAACTTTCGGGATCGATCACTTCCACCACAGCTTGACCAGCCACGACAGTTGTGCCGGGATCGGCATCGCGGGAGCTGACCAAGCCGTCAGCCGGCGCGATCAAACGCAGGTTACCCCGCTGCGTAACCAATGCCTCCCGGTCAGACCTAGCACGAGCGACGTCTTCATGGGCAACCGTAAGTACAGCATCTGCGATCTGCAATTCCTGTCGCTTGGTGGCGACTATTTCTTCGCTGGTCGAGCGTACCGCAAACAATTGTTCATATCGATGCAACTGAGTCTTCGCATACACTTGTCGTGCCTTCGCTTCGCGCAATGCCGCTTCGGCACGCTTGAAGGCCGATTCCTGCGAGCGGACGCGATCATCGAGATCGACCGGCTCCATCTCGCCTAACACTTGACCGCCCTTCACCTGATCGCCTGCATGCACCTCCAGACGTTGCACGCGACCGGCAATCGTGGGACCAATTTTGTAGGTATAGCGCGCCTCCACCGTGCCGATACCGAATAGCGCCGGGGCAATTGACTTTGACTTTACTTCCGCGACCGTCACGGTTACCGGTGCTAGCGGGCCGGATCGTAAGGCGACGTAGACGAAAAGCACCAGCAACGGCACAATAACTGCTAGAAGCGCCAAGGTTCGTTTTTGTAGAGGCATGCGATTCATTGCGCACTCCGGATGCCACGCTGATAAATGGCAAAGACGCGTGGCGCATCGTGGCGGATACGCTCCACATTGCCGGCCAGCAACGATTGCATGACCAGGCCTTGGATCGTGCCGATGAACAGGGTGGCCGCGGCTTCGGTATCGAGTGCAGCGGACAGCTCGCCGCAAGCCTTGCCCGCCTCGATCAGCCGGTGCAGGCGTTCTCCATAACGCCGGATCAAAGCTTGCACTATGCGCTTGGGCGCCGTCTGCTCGGCGCGTTGCAATTCACCAAACATCATTCGGGGAACCCCTGGGTGCTCGGCCACGAACTCGACGTGGCTCATGAATATCGCCTGCATCGCGGCTAGAGGCGATTCAATACCTTGCGCGGCGCAATCAATCCGGGCCAGAAGGCGTTCCGCTACCCATTCCATGACTGCCTGCCAAATGGCGTCCTTGGTCGGAAAATGACGAAACAACGCGCCCTGGGTCAGGTTCATATGTTTAGCGATAGCCGCTGTTGTGATTTCGCTGGGGTTTTGTGAACCCGCCAATTCAACCACCGCCTCGACTGTTACGGCCCGTCGTTCATCCGCAGGAAGATGTTTTACATGGGTATTCACTGTTGCACTCAAAAGATAGTAATTGATTACTATCTTAGTGTGATAAACAAATTATGCAAGCGGAAAATTATTCTGTGGAAGATCACGATGACTAAATTGTTGATCTAAGCGTATGTATTTTCTAAAGTAAATGTACGCTACAGCAAGGCCGATTGCCCCTTTGTGGCCAAACATATCAATATATGTTTGGCCACACTAGGCTCTAACATATGGTCTTGCCCACTTAGTGCATTGATTGCCATTACAACTCCTAAACTCTTACCATAAAAGCTTAGCGTACTATTTTTTCCGAATTCTGTGGCTGCCCCTT
>NZ_JANIBM010000065.1 GCF_024505045.1 Methylomonas aurea
CATCATTTGTATCCTTGCGTTTTTTACAGAGGGTTTAGCCAATTGTTTACCGTAGTCATGCTACATGAAGATCAATACCCTACTTATCTAACATTTCATTTGGTGCAATATCCGGTACCGGACACCAAAGTTATGCCGAACTCGTGAATAACGCACAGTAACCTCTACTTGTCTTACTACCGTAGTAGCACTACATAAAAAATGTCCAATTTCAACTCAGATGTACCCCTGCTAAATTTTAGGACCTTCAACCTCCAAACGACAATTTCCCGCAAATTTAGGCGATATCAACTACTTACTCCGTAGTAGAACGACATAAAAGTAATGTTGGGGCGAGATCGAATTCGTTCTGTTTGATCCTCTTAACTTCGCAATTTTTTGTTGGTACGATTTAATCGATACAGATACCTTCTGTCCGGCACCGGACATTTTAACTAAGGATCACAACAAATCTCCGTAGTATTGCTACACATAAGAATTATTGAATCTTCTAAATTCAAGCTCAGGTAACCTCTGATGAATGCTCTATTCGTGAAGAATTAACTTGTAACCAATTGATTTTACAAGTACTGGAATTTGAGATATCGAATTTTCGTAGGCCCCAAGTTCTACTTTGTCTCCGTAGTGTCGCTACATTAAGATACTTTCTAACCCCTTCAATTGAGCTCAATTTGCTCCTATGTGAATTAAAATCAACAAGGTACGTACTCAATAAAGCTCGATGAAGTATAAAATTTCAATTTCTTTCTCCGTAGTAGGGCTACATGAAGGATATGCTTAATTAGCAGGCTGTTGAAAAAATGGTTGATATACGTTTGCGCAGTGACAAAATTGACTACATATTGCTGACTGTTGCAAAGAATGCTACTAGATATAGACTCCCTAAAGTGCCAAAGATACAAATTCAACAGCCTGCTAACCCAAACTTAACGAACCTTTATTTCACCGTAGTTTCAGTACACGAAGAAAGCAACTGAGCAAAATTGGCAAGTGACTTCTTCTAGTTGATAAGATTTTCACCCATACAAGGATCGAAAATCAGGAGTCTATATTGGCTGCCTTCGGTACCCCTAGCCATCAGCGCCAATTTGGCTTTGACCCCGCAGGTGGATTAAAGCATTGTATCTCGCACCACACGACGATGTTTGGCGAGCCCCTAGTTTTCACAACCGAAAGTCCGCCCGGTGCTATTCCTTTCAGAATTTACTTTAACTTCGCTCGCTCTCGCTTTGCTTTCCTGACAAATTGGTGAAAATTGTGGCCAATTAGAGTGCTTCCGCCATCTTTATAGTTACTTTATGCGACAGCTAATATGCCGCGATAGTGTGTATGGAAGGGCTGCAGGTTCATAAACTGCCCAACGAACAGGGAAAGCGCGTTAGGGCCAGACACGGCTAACCGAGATCAATGCTGATATGAGTTCCAGCGACAATTGAGCAAACTCGCTTGGTATAGCGGACAGTTCAGAGTTCCACCCAAAAATCCGCTGGAATTATTCATGTTGGGCCCGTGTCGCCAAAGAGAATGGGCTAACTCAAGCGCAATTGAGGTATGTGAAATAAGATTTGAGGGTATCTGGTTGGCGCAATCAATACACTACGGGTAAGACATGCCGGATTAGCTAGTCCGGAGATTTCTCGTGCGATTAGGGTGTTAAGCCAAGAACCCAGTGTAGTACTCCGGCTGTCACAGCCGGACTGCCACGGGATGCTCTTTCCTTCAGGCTGGTGACGACGTCAAATTTGGGCAGAAATGTAAGAAATTCTTAAGTCAAAATTTTGTCCGGTACCGGACACTTCTACAGTTGATAACGCTCTTACTCAGTATTTCGAATAAATTAAGTATTTGTTACGTGCATTGAAAATTGTCCGCGAGTAGCGAATAGATGGTCAATAAAGCTTTGAAACACATAACATATAACCTATGCCCTTATCTGTTTGAAGTTAACGGAAGGATTTAATGTTTGGCAGATTCAGAAATCTTATGACTAGAGCAGTCCTTGAAAAGTGGATATCGCCATTCATCCTGTTTTTATCTAGATGGACAAAGACTAAGCCATATCCACTACAAAGAGATGCTATTTAGGTGGGATAAAATGTAAATATTCGTTAATTTAATTCTTCCGTCGTCTTGAAAATTCAAGGACAAAAGGTTCACTTCTTCCTGTACCGTGTATGACAAAATCGCACCAATCAAACTGGTCACGAAGTTGCTTTAATACTGCTTCCATACGCGGACGTAAACGGGAGCGATCGCCATGCCAATGGATCACATCTGCTATGTACTCAAGTTCTTTTTTATAATAGTTACCTTGGGTGCAAAGGAAACGATAAAGTGCCCTACCGTTTGCTGAGGATATCTGCCTGCGCATTTTCCAGTTATGGAAGGTCGCCTGTTCCTTAAGCCACTTAACCATAAGCGGTGAGAATTGGGCAAATATCAACCCGTCTTCTTCATAAGCTCGCCATTGAATATCGACAAGTCTGATCGTTTGACCATCCCAACTTTCTCCAAGGTATAAATCCTTTTTTCGTGTTTCCAGTTCGATGCTGACGTGAGCAAGCCTTCTTATTGATTCAATAGTTGCTTTGTAATTCAGACCCGAATCATTGATACCAAGTTCTTTATTGATCTGCCCTACCGTTGCAATCATAACCTGTACAGTTAGGTTTCCCCGCTCATCGTTAAGCCATGATGAATCGTTAAGAGGAACTGGTAGTTTTGATCCCTGCCCAATTAAGCGCCTACCCGATAACTGAAGCATTGCGAATAGAACGTCTTCATCCTCGATAGTCACCGGTGGTCCAAAACGTCTACCCCGACCAAATGGCGTTTCAAACGCGAATGCCAAATCTTTATCTAGCATGTTGCGCTGACAACGTGCTGGAATGGGAACAAAAATTGGTAAACGAGCTAAAAGAGTTGGGATGGCATTCGTGTCTGAAACAGACAATGAAGTGAATAAACCCAATTGCTCTGCTTCTAGCAAACGTGCATCAGCAGCCTTCACTAACTTTCTACCGATACCCTTTATTTTTTTTCGATTTTCAACAGGCAGCGTATGTGTAGCTTCTTCGACTATTGTGTTCATCGTCGCTAAATCAATTGCCTGTTCTTTTTCAGCATCGAATAAATCCTTTTGCCGTTGTTTCGACTCCGCATTTCGCTTAGCAAGGAAGCTGTCCATTTTTGATTGCGAAGCTGCCATTCATAACTCCAATATAGGTCTCAAACGGTATATCTAGTAACAAGTATGATCGTAAAATACTAATTGGTCAATGTACAATACACTAAGCAGTGTGGTACTATCAAGCGTATTGTACAGTTAGGAATAGAACTGTCCGGTACCGGACACTTAGGAAACGACTCTAAAAGATAGGGTGAAAGCAAAATGGCAGCAGAACAGATCACAAATATACCCGATTACGCAAAACTGAAAGTACTTACAATCGGTAATCATAAAGGCGGAGTAGCAAAGACAACTTTGTCAAAATTACTGACAGAGTACAGCGTCCGTGAAGGGAAACGAGTTCTGGGCATTGATATTGATCCACAATGCAATTTCTCCGCAAGATTTGTACAAATGACAGAAGACGGCGGTACGCCACCTTTTCATCCAAATTTTGATCCTAAGGATCCGACTTGGGATGAATTACCGTATGCACCCCCAGGATATTGGTCAATAGCAGAATTTTTCCGATTGGGATACGCAGAGCCTTACCCCACGGACCACCCTACTCTAAGTTTTATCCCATCACACAAAAGAGAATTGACATCATTTCTAGAGCAAGTTGAGAGGAATAGTATTCAAGAAGCCGTTGTGGAGCATATGAGGGCTATGTTGTCGATGGAGTATTACCAAGACGAATTCGATCTCGTCATTGTCGATACCCCACCCCAAACCTCCGCATTAACAGCATCTGCAGCGCGTGCAGCCACCCACTTATTAATACCGACAGAAATGCAAGAAGACTCCGTTGCTGGCATGGCTGATATGGCACAACTATGGCAAGCCGAGAATCAGGTGCGCGATACCAATAAATTACAATTGGTTGGAATCCTGGCAACAAAATACGATCCACAGTCAGCTGCCCAAAGAAAAACAATGGAACAGCTAATTCAGAATGAAGTATTAGGGGACAAGTTAATTTACCCACCAATGCGTTATTTACAGACATATGCTAATAGTTCTTCAACCTTTGCGAACCCGCGCTCACTCTTTGAGATGCACGAAAATACACCAGCTCGAAATGAGGCAGAACAATTTTGCAAAGTAATTTTTGAGAGGATCTTCAAATGAACGAAGAAGGACTACCCAGAAAGCCGGGGCTTTTAAAAAGAAATGCAGTAGGCGTACAACCTGGTACGATCTCAAAAGTAGCCGCGCAAATTGCGGCAGCTGAAAATGCAAAACAGCAAGAGTACGAACTACGGCAAGTACCGCTGGCAGATATTCAGCTATGGGAAGATCAGCCAAGGACATTTCATTTAACGCTTAGTGACATCTATCGTGGATATATCCAAGAGGATGATCCGTATCGAATGAACAAAACCGAGGAGTTGGAAGGCATTATCACTTTGGCGATGAGCTTAAAGGAATTTGGTTTGCTTAATCCACCAATTGCATTTGCATTGCCTGGAAAACACGTTCAGTTAATGGGTGGGCAACGTCGAACGATGGCTGCTATTTTTGGTTTATTTCATCTGGAAACCATCATAGATGAGCATGAAAATAGGGTTCATGAGTTAACAATCAATCCGGAGCCGGATTTAACCCTCTTGCATGTTGAACGAATTACCGTAAAAGTATTTTTGCGTAAACCACAAGCACAAACGGTAGAGCGCCTGGGTATCATCGATAATGTTCAACGCGATGATTTATCTATTGGTGACAAATTACGATGGCTGATAAAGTTCTCAGCGCATCAAGAAGAGAAGGGAAGGGCGGTCCGGTGGCGTGATTTGGTTGATACTTTAGGACTTTCGAGATCACAAGCCTATGAATGGATGAACGTAGTCCAAACGCGAAATGATGAATACGTTAGACAGGTCATACAATTCGTTATTGAGGGAAACGCATCGTTTACCAGGTTACTGGAATTAGCTAAAGCGGACTCTCACCAACGAGCTCATCAGTTTCGCCTATGGTTTGGTGAAAGAGGAGGGCGTGGCAATACGGCAAAGGTTTCCCTGGGACACACCACAAATCTAAATGCGTTGAAATCGTTGGTTCTAGCTAACGTCGACGACGATCATTTGGAAGAGTTCAAGGCTCTAAATTGGGATGATCCTAAAAGTGTAAAGAAAGCCTTTGCAACATTTTTAGACTATTGGATAGAAAAAAATGGCTGATGTTCGTCCCCAGGGTATCAAGGCAAATGCATCAATTAGGAAAGTCACAGTAAAGCTACCAGCAGCACTGAAATTGTCGTTACCAGCCAAGATATTGGCAGATGGTTATAACATGCGCCAGAAAAGTAAATGGGTTGTCGAAGCAATACAATCCTTATTAGCAAAGAATGGATGGGAAGGGGCCTTGCTTTCCGAATTGGTTGTCAAACCAAATTCACAAGATGTATTCAGTATTCCAGACGATTTAGTTGCCAAAATCAATATGGAAGCTCATCGAGTAGCATTGCAGAATCCCAGTCTTAATGCCAATCAATCTACAATTATTCGGGCGGCCATTAACAGGCGATTACTAGGCTTTTTCCAAAAGCCTGAATGACTATGTATTTAGTTTCATCCGAAACATTCGTTTACAAGAAGATCGGCAATAAGTGTAGGTGATGAAGTGCATTGCTTTACTCTAGACCAAATCTGTTGAGCTACTTGGAAGAGGGGATGTATTAAGGTTATTAGAAATAACTATAAAACCCTATTATCTTCGCAAAGGGGTAGGGCATGGCCAACGTAGCACCCACAATGTTTGAGATTTTGTTAGAGCGACAACATTCATATACCGTTGAGCGCATGGCCGAGGTCATGGTGCCGCGATTCCACCATCTCAACGACTGCTTAAGAAAGCTGCTATGCTTGTGAGAGCACATAGGGCTGTACTGAAAAGTGGTGATTAGTTCACTGCCGCCAAAATCGCGCAACTGGCAGGATTGAGCAAACAAACTCCGACCGCTCAGCCCAATAAATAGAAAACCAGGGAATGATTTTTGCAATAAACCATGGCGGCGTCGATTACTTTCCGGATTACGGGCGGGACAGTGCGGAAGGCTTTCGGCCAATAAAAATCATTGGAATCTTTAAAGGCCACAAGGACAGCGGGGCAGTGGCATACTGGATTCACGCGGACAACAGCTTTTTGGGGCAATCGGCCTCTGGATTTGTTGGCGCCGGAGCGGGTTGCCGAGGCTGCCATAGACGAGGTTCAGGAACTGGCGCATAGTTAATGGAGGAGCTTCTCCGTTACCTGTCGATGAGGAAAAGTTTCTCATACCCAGTCTACAAAGCAGCTTCATGTTACGGTCATCTCGCTTACGAAGGGTGAGGTTTTCCACCGGCTCCATCGAAGAGACAATTCGATCCGGACATACATGGGAATGTGCGTTTTAGTCCGATTCAAGATAAATCGTGTAAACCTATCCCCGTGCTGTAAGGTGGGACGACGAGAGTGATTCACGATGTAACTTACACACCAGGTTTTAAGAACTTCGATAGGGGCAAGTTAGTTGACCAGGTTCATTCAACCGTTGTGGTCAATCAGTAGTTTCAACTCATCGATACCGAGAAGGACCAATATCCGGCCACACGAAAGTGTGCCGAGGCCTTCCATCATCACTATCCACAAATCCAAGGGTTGTGCCGGATATCCAGGCAAGACGAGTCCACACGCGCTGTCGTGCATTTTGGTAATGGCATTCCTGGCAACGTAATTAAGTTGGAAAAGAATTCACGCAGTTTGTTGGGCGACGCCGAAGCTTACGACACACAGCTAGGACTAGCCGATCGAATAGGTAAAAGTGGCCCCATTCGTTTGAACAGCGAAACCGGAATTTAAAGTGAAATCCCTGCCATGGTTTAGGCAGCCAACTTGAGGCTTGGCAAGCCATCGTTATACGCCTGTTGTGGCGTTTTTCGTTCCAAACTGGAATGCGGTCGTTCGTGGTGTACCACTCGAAATAATCCAGAATTGAGGCGCGGGCTTGACCGACTGAATCCTGAACGTGCAGGTAGACTCGCTCGTATTTGACAGATCGCCATAGCCTTTCCACCAAGACATTATCCCGCCAGGCGCCGCGACCGTCCATGCTGAGCTGGCAGCACTTGCCTTTCACGGCATCGACAAACGCCTTGGCGGTGAACTGGCTGCCTTGGTCGGTGTTGACGATGTCCGGCCTGCCGTAGCGCTTGAAAGCCTGCTCCAACACATCTACCGTATGACAGGCTTCCAGGGTGATCGCGACCTTGGCGGCCAGGACCTTACGAATCGCCCAGTCGACCACCGCCGTTAAATACGCAAACCCTTTGGCCAGCGGGATGTAGGTCGTATCCAGTGCCCAGACCTGATTGGCACGGTCGATGGTCATGCCGCGCAGCAAGTAGGGATAGATGTCGTGACCGGGCGTCTTCTTACTGGTATTGGGCTTGCAATACACGGCCTCGATGCCCACGCGCTTCACTTGTGCCCTGTGGGTATCAAGGTTTCACATGCTTACGACCGACCTCGATGCCTTGCCGATCGAGCTGATCCCGCAGTTGGCGAGCACCCATGAACGGGTGCTTCAGGTGCAGTTCGTCGAGTCGGCGCATGATGTCCAGATCGCGCTCCGAAACCGGCTTAGGCAGATAGTACACACTGCCGCGACTGATGCCTAATAGCTCGGCCTGCCGACCAATCGGTAGTTGGGATTGACGGTCGATCATCGCTTTGCGCCTTGTGCCCTTTGGGTATCAGCAATCCCGCCTTGGTGAGCGCGCCCTCTACCCAAAGGGCACAAGTAAAACATCGTTCTCCAAGGTCAGTTGGCCGATTTTCGCGTGTAGGGCTTGTAGATCGACGGGTGGCGATTCGGGCTCCGTGGGCTTTCCAAACACCTCGGCAGCCCGCTCGCTCAGTTGCTTCTTCCAATCAACAATCTGATTTTGATGAACCTCAAACTCCTGGGTCAATTGGGCCAAGGTTTTATCGCTAGCCAAGGCCGCTAGGGCAACTTTGGCTTTGAAGGCCGCTGAATGTTTTCTTCTCGGATTTTGGGACATCTTCTGCTCCGTTTCTTTGTCCTTGCGGACGTTCAAAAGTAGCAGGGTTTTTCACTTAACCGACTGTTCAATTTTTTGGGGCCGGCTCTGATAAGAGGGCTTTCACATTTATTCGGAGTAGCCGGAGCTAAATTGGTCGTTAAAACGGGGGAGGGGCGCAAAATTCTTTTGATTTTCACTTGGTTATAAGACTACTTAAATAAATCAAGGTTTAATATAGCTACTGCTGATAAGGATAATAATCAGCAGTAGCCATTAGTAATGGTTTTTTATTTCAGTGAAACACTGAATAAATTATTGATTATTTATGTCTAAAAACGTCTGGAAGCCATGGCGACCGCGGGAAACAGCCAATCACGCGGGCTTGAGCGAAAGACGATTTAACTGTCGATAATGCGCTGCCCGAATCCGCCCGGAAAAATCGCGACATTAACTGCAGAAACTAAGCGAGCAGTGAGTTGCGAATCGCCGCAAACCAGCGAAAATCGGACGATTTCAACCAAGTGAAACGGTTGAAAATGACAGCACTTGCAAAATTGGATGACAATGCCACGTCAGCCGTGGCTTAGCCACGATAGCTGATACAAAGCCTGCTCGTTGGCTTGGTTAATGAGACTAAATGCATTTTGCCAGCGGGTTTTTGCATGCACGAACTGCGTGGTTACATCGAACTGGTGGTGATTTGCTGATAATGTGCCGTATTTATCATCCTGATGACCCTTCACAGGTTATATTTGGCGCATTATGGCGGGCGTTACAACCTTAAGGACGCATTATGGGCATACAAGATCGAGACTATTACTGGGAAAGACATCAGGCGGCATCAAAAGTAAACGTTTCTGACTTCGACAAGTTGCCCCGACACCGTCCACAACG
>NZ_JANIBM010000066.1 GCF_024505045.1 Methylomonas aurea
ATGTATTGGGCCAGGTCGCGGGTGCTGGAATACCTCAACTATGTGAAAAACCGCCTGCCGCAAGGCGTCACGCCAGCATTAGGGCCGGATGCCACCGGCGTCGGCTGGGTTTATGAATATACCTTGGTGGACAAGACCGGCAAACATGATTTGGCTCAGTTACGATCCATCCAGGACTGGTATCTGCGCTATCCACTGCAAACCGTGCCCGGTGTGTCGGAAGTCGCCTCGGTCGGTGGCTACGTCAAGCAATATCAGGTGGAAGTCGATCCCAATGCGTTGCAGGCCTATGAGATCCCGTTATCCACCGTGATGATGGCCATCAAACGCTCAAACAACGACGTGGGCGGCCGTTTACTGGAGCTCGGCGAAACCGAGTACATGGTCAGGGGCTTGGGCTATATCAAATCCATCGACGACCTGAACACCATACCGGTGGGCGTCGATGCCAACGGCACGCCGATTCGCTTGCAGGATGTCGCCCACGTGCAGATCGGTCCGGAGCTGCGGCGCGGCGTCACCGAACTCAACGGCGAAGGCGAAGTGGCCGGCGGCGTGGTGATCATGCGCTTCGGCGAAAATGCGCTGGCAACCATTGAAGATGTACGTGCGAAGCTGGAAGAACTGAAAAAAGGCCTGCCGGCAGGTGTGGAAATCGTCCCGGTCTATGACCGGGGCAGTTTGATCGAGAGGGCGGTGGACACCTTGAAAGAGGCGCTGAGCCAGGAGCTGATCATCGTCTGCGCCTTGGTCGCCTTGTTTTTGCTGCATTTGCGTTCGTCCCTGGTGATTGTCATCACCCTGCCGCTAGGCATCCTGATGGCCTTTATCGTGATGAAATGGCAAGGCATGAACGCCAACATCATGTCCTTGGGCGGCATCGCGCTGGCCATCGGCGACATGGTTGATGGCGGCGTGGTGATGGTGGAAAACGCTCATAAACACCTGGCCGAAGCGGCCGAGAAAAAACAAGCCAAGTTGACTTCACAGGAACGCTGGGAAGCCATCGGCAATGCGTCCCGCGAAGTCGGCTCCGGTTTGTTTTCGTCCTTGCTGGTGATTACCGTGTCCTTCCTGCCGATTATTACCATGGAAGCGCAGGAAGGCCGACTATTTAGCCCATTGGCGTACACCAAAACCTATGCGATGGCGGCCGCCGCGATCTTGACCATCACCTTGGTGCCGGTGTTGATGGGGTATTTCGTGCGCGGCAAGATCATTCCCGAGCAAAAAAATCCGATTAATCGGATTTTGCATGCCATTCATTCGCCGGTCTTAAGAATAGCGATGCGCTGGCGAGGTGCCACGCTGGTCGTGGCGCTGCTGTTGATGGCCTCGACCTTTTATCCCTTATCCCAATTGGGCAGTGAATTTATGCCGCCCCTGGATGAAGGCGATATTTTATACATGCCCACCACCTTTCCGGGCATCTCCATCACCAAAGCCAGGGAAGTCTTGCAACAGACCGACAAGATCATCAAGACCTTTCCGGAAGTGCATCATGTGTTCGGCAAGATCGGTCGGGCGGAAACCGCCACCGATGCCGCGCCGTTGATGATGGTGGAAACCACCATTAAGTTAAAGCCAAGAGAACAGTGGCCCGACCCGAACAAGACCACGCGGCAACTAATGGATGACATGGATAAGGCTATCCATTTCCCTGGTTTAGCCAACGCCTGGACCATGCCCATCAAGACTCGCATCGACATGCTGTCCACCGGCATCAAGACCCCGGTCGGCATCAAGGTCTCCGGTCCCGACCTGAACGTGCTGCAATCCCTGTCGCTGCAAATCGAACAGGCCATGAAAACCTTGCCGGACACTCTGTCGGCCTATGGCGACCGGGCGGTCGGCGGCTATTTCCTGGATTTCGACATCAACCGCGAAGCGGCCGCGCGTTACGGCTTAACGGTCGGCGACGTACAGGATGTAATCCAAAGCGCGATTGGCGGCATGAACATCACCGAGACCGTCGAAGGTCTGGAGCGCTATCCGGTCAATCTCAGGTATCCGCGCGATTTGCGTGACAATCCGGAAGCTTTACGGCGGGTGCTGATTCCGACGCCGACCGGTAGCCAAATCCCGTTGACGGCGGTGGCGAACATCGATTTCAAGCGCGGTACCGACGTGATCAAAACAGAGGATGCACGGCCCAATGCCTGGATTTATGTCGACCTAAAAACCTCGGACATCGGCGGTTATGTGGAGCAGGCGAAAAAGGCCTTGGCCGAAAAAGTCACGTTGCCCGCCGGTTATACCGTCACTTGGTCGGGCCAGTTCGAATACATGCAGCGGGCCGCGGAAAGGCTACGCATCGTGATACCCATCACGCTACTGCTGATTTTTATTCTGCTATACACCGCCTTTCGAAACATCACCGAACCCACCATCGTGATGCTGGCGATTCCTTTTAGCCTGATCGGTGGTATCTGGTTCGTCTATTGGTTGGGCTATAACCTGTCGATTACCGTCTATGTCGGACTGATCGCGCTGGCGGGTACGGCGGCGGAAACCGGGGTGATGGTGCTGAGCTTTATCGATATTGAAATCGATAAGCTCAGGGCGCAAAAACAGGCGCCCTTGACCGGCGAGGAAATCCGAGTGGCCAGCGAAGCCGCGACGGCATTACGCGTCCGGCCGGTCGCGATTACCTCGCTGGCCAACATCATCGGTTTGATACCCATCATGACGGCGACCGGCACCGGCGCGGATGTGACGCAACGCATTGCCGCCCCCGCGTTGGGCGGCATGCTGACCGTGTTGATATTAAGCCTTTTGGTGTTCCCGGTGATTTACAGCCTGGTGTTGCAGTTTCAAGAACGGTTTCGAACCTCATAGTCTTGAGAGGTTACTGATGCTTTCATCAATTGGTTAGGCTCACGGAGAATTTTGATATGGCTTCATGTTGTGAAAATAACTGCGCAATTGAGAAATTACGCGAACGACAACGCGGCACGCTTAAAGCCGTGCTCGTTGTTAATGCGGTTATGTTTGTCGTCATTGTCGGCGGGGCCGTTTACGGAAAATCAACGGCTCTGCTCTCGGACAGCCTGGACAATCTCGGCGATGCGTTGACATATGGCTTAAGCCTTTACGCCGTTTCTAAAGAAGCGACCACTAAGGCGAAAGTGGCCTTATTTAAGGGTAGTTTGATATTGATCGGGGCGTGTGTGGTCTTGGCGCAAATCATTCTGCGGCTGATTGAGCCTGTACTGCCATCTTACGAAATTATGGGTATTTTCAGTTTGGCGGGCCTAGCTGCAAATTCGCTATGTCTATTTTTGCTGTGGAAGCACAGAAACGAAGACATCAATATGAGCTCGGTATGGGAATGTTCAAGAAATGATATAGCGTCAAATCTATCGGTATTTATCACAGCGGGAGCAGTTTGGTACTTTGAATCGGGATGGGCGGATATTGTCGTCGCATCCTGTCTTGTCATGCTGCTGCTGAATTCTTCATTCCGTGTTATCCGTTCCGCGCTCAAAGAAATTAATTATCCGAAAATTTAAACTATCTGGAAATCACCTATGAAAACAAAATTACTGATCACTTTGCTTTTAATGACAGGCTTACTAGCGGCCTGTAGCGAAATCAAGCCTCATTCGATGGATTTGGACCTGGCCGTACAGCATGAGGCGTTGGTAAAGCATTATGAAGAAACCGCTAAGGAGATGCAGGCCAAGGTTCAGGAACACAAGATGTTTTTGAGCCAATATGAGGCTAAAAGCTATCTTTATGGCCGGCAAGCCGAAGGGTTTAAAGAACATTGCCAAGCATTGATCAATGCCTACGAAAAGGCGGCTGAGGAAAATTTGATGATGGCAAATTTGCATCGCCAGAAAGAGTGAGGGGGGTGAGACATGACTATCCGTTGGCATAAATCAATTCTAATCACCTTAGTCGGTGTGCTTTTCTTGCTGGAAGGATGTGCCGTTACCCAGCCGGCATTCTACCGGGCTTCGGAATTTAAGCCTGAATCCATAGGCCAGATTACGCTACTGCCAGCCGTTGATGCGCGAATCGATAAACAGGTTGCGGCATATCTCGAAGAACCCTTACGCGAAAAGGCGGCAACGATACTGAAGCGGAAAGGATACCCGGTGATCCTGAGTGATTCACGCGAGAGCTCTACCCTGACCAACGATAGTCTACGGGCCGCCGATCCTGCCTTGATAAAACGCCTTGGTCCGCCGGATGCACGCTGGATCATGGTCTTAGCCCTTATCGATCTCAATGTGGTTGGCAGCCAGGATAAGGTGGAAGTGGCAGGCTTTCTCTACGACAAGGAGAAAGGTTTGCTGCTATGGCGGGACAGCGTTATTTGTTTGGTCGGGGATGGTGGGGTATTTGGCGTGCTAATAAACGATAAAAGGGTCGATCTAGCGGTTTCTACCGCAGTGGATTCGTTATTGGGCAGTATTCCGGAATAGGGACTCGTTTTGATAATCCCACGCTGCCACCGGTCGTTATCTCTGACATTATCGATATGTTTAAAGGGAGGTGTGTCATGACGCATACATGGCACAAGCTATCTTCAATCGAAACCGCAGGTCTGCTTGCGACCGATATGGAACAGGGACTTTCCACCGATGAGGCGAAAAAGCGACTTGCTCGATATGGGCAAAATAAACTGGATAAGGGCAAGCGATTTTCGGCTTTGGTGATTCTTATCAGCCAGTTTAAAAGTCTCGTTATTTGGGTACTGATTGGCGCAGCGGCCGTTTCCGTCGCACTCGGTGAAGTCATCGACGGTATTGCCATCATCGCTATCGTGATCTTGAATGCGGTCATTGGCTTTCTCCAGGAGTATCGGGCCGAGAAAGCGGCAGCCGCACTCGCTCGTTTAACAGCGCCGCATTGCCGAGCGGTTCGGGATGGCCATAGTTTGGTGATCACAACCACTGAAGTCGTTCCGGGCGACCTACTGTTACTCGAAGCGGGCGATTTGGTTGCGGCGGATGCCCGCCTTATTCAAGCATCCGTATTTCGCGTCAATGAAGCCCCGCTCACAGGCGAGTCGCAAGCCGTGGCTAAGTGTACCGATAGCTTGGCATTGGACACACCGCTGGCTGAGCGGCGCAATATGGTTTTTCTCGGTACCAGTGTGACCGGTGGTTCCGCTCGCGCAGTGGTGGTTAATACCGGCATGGAAACCGAACTTGGCCGCATAGCGAAACTGCTCGAATCGGCCGAAAGCGGAGAAACGCCATTGCAACGCCAACTGGAACGAGTTGGGCGTCTGTTGTTGATGGCATGTTTCGGCATCGTCGGCTTAATTTTTGGGCTGGGATTATGGCGAGGCATCGCCCCCTTTGAGCTTTTCCTAAGTTCGGTGAGTCTTGCCGTCGCGGCGATTCCCGAAGGGTTGCCGGCGGTGGTAACGATTGCGCTGGCTTTGGGTGTACAGCGTATGGTTCAGCGTCATGCCTTGGTACGACGTTTGGCTTCGGTTGAAACGCTAGGCCGTGCCCAGGTGATTTGTACCGACAAGACCGGCACGCTGACGATGGGTGAAATGACGGCCCGCAAGTTGGTGACCTCGCAAAACCTCTATCGTGTTACCGGTGAAGGTTACGCCACGGAAGGCACATTCTTCTCTGGCAACGTGGAAAGTTTCCCTTCGGAAAGCCCCGAATTATTCGCCTTGCTGCGAGCATCGGCGGCATGCAACGATGCCGAACTCACGCTAATCGATGGCCGATCTACTGTCGTAGGCGATCCTACCGAGGGGGCGTTATTGGTGGCCGCCGCGAAAGCGAATATTACCCGTTCTGCCATTGAAACGGACATGCCGCGTTTGGCGGTGATCCCTTTTGATTCTGACCGCAAACGCATGAGCGTTATCCGTCGTCAGGCTAATTTCCCCTGGGCCTTTGTCAAAGGTGCTCCCGAAGTCGTTCTTAGCCGTTGCACGTTGATTCGTACCGACCAAGGTGTCAGGGCATTGACTGAAATCGACCGCACTCGATTTTTTCAGGCCAATCGCTTACTGGCCAACGATGCGTTGCGAGTGCTGGCCGTGGCAGAGCGTCCACTAGAAGGCATCCATTTCGGTGCGGGCGTATTCGGTAGTGATGTCGAGATCGAACAGCAGCTTATTTTGCTAGGACTCGTTGGCTTACAGGACCCGCCGCGTGGTGAAGCCAGAGAGGCCGTCAGCAAATGCAAACGGGCAGGGATCAAAACGGTGATGATCACCGGCGACCACCCTGATACTGCGCGAGCTATTGGCTGCGAATTAGGGATTATGGATAAGGGCGATGAAGTTCTGATTGGTACCGAGATAGACCACTTGGACGATGCTGAGTTAAAGGAACGCGTACCGCATGTTTCGGTGTATGCACGGGTAACAGCCGAGCATAAACTGCGTATTGTGCGGGCATGGAAAGCGACTGGGGCGGTTGTCGCGATGACGGGAGACGGCGTGAACGATGCGCCGGCTATCAAAGAGGCGTCCATCGGAATCGCTATGGGCATTACCGGTACTGAAGTGACCAAAGAAGCCGCCGACATGATTGTTGCCGATGATAATTTTGCTTCCATTGTCGCCGCCGTTGAAGAAGGACGCGGCATTTATGACAACATCGCCAAAACCTTGGCTTACCTGCTGGGCAGTAGCACCGGCGAGTTGTTGGTGATGTTGGGCGCCGTGCTGTTGGGTTGGCCATTACCGCTTTTACCGCTACATCTTTTGTGGATCAACCTGGTCACCGATGGTTTTGCGGCCTTGGCCCTTTCCACCGATCCAATTGATCCGGGGGTATTGAATCGCCCGCCTCGACAGGCTCAGTCCCAGTTACTCAACCGGCATTTGTTTTATCTGACTTTATTCACCGGTTTATTAGCCGCGAGCGTCACGCTCGGCGTGTTTGCCTATGAACTGCATATAGTCGGCAATACGCTTGATCAAGCTCGCGACGCCGCCTTTACTGCTCTGGTGATTACCGGTTTGCTGCGTGCCTTCGGTGCGCGAAGCGAGCAACGCGTCATCTGGCAAATCGGTTTGTTCTCCAATTTGCGTTTGTTTCTGATTGTCGCCGTGTGCTTTAGCTTACAGTTGGCAATACACCATGTTCCCATGCTGCAAACCCTGTTTCAGATCAAATCGGTGTCGTTGCATCAGTGTGTAGTCTGGATCGGGGTTGGATTTATACCCTTGGCAATCTTAGAGCTCAGAAAAATCCTGCTTAATCGAGCTAAAAAGTTTGCTTAGAACAATGAAAACCAAGCAATCACATCGCTATCAATCTAAAAGGATGAAATCGCCACAAGCGATGTCCACCAATCGCTTTATCCATCGAAAAATTCTGGTTCGATTGCTTTTAGGTTGGTTGTTCCTGAGCGTAACGGTAGGCGGTTCCATTTTATGGCTGGAGATCAAGAGAGCCGAGCAGTTAGTTCATGCCCTTGCGCTGAAGGAATCAGCGATATTCAGCGGGGCATCGGCCCATAATCTGGAACAACTCGATGCCCAATCGACCGAACACCTGAGGCAACTGGCTGAACAACTGGTTAGCCTGCATTTTCTGATTGTTGAATTATACGACCGCAACAAGCAATTAAAGCTCGAAGCCGTTAGAAAAGGAAAGGAATTTGTCGAACATTTCATCGATCAATATCGCCATCAATTTCCAAAAGCCGATGGGTTTACTCACGACCTTCATTTCATTCATGGCCAATTGTGGCTAGTCACCCTGGTTCCGCTACGTGGCGAACAGGATTCGCCGATGGGGTATTTCGAAGGCGTCTATCAGGTTGATCCGGAAACCTTTGCCGCCTTGAAGCAAAACCTAATCCGTATGCTGGGTTTTGTTACGCTGGGCATTTTCTTTACCAGCCTATTGATGTATCCGATTGTCCTCTCCCTCAATCGAGGCGTCATCAGGCTTTCCGGCGAACTCTTACAGGGTAATCTTGAACTCATGAATGTGCTCGGTTGCGCCATCGCGGAGCGCGATTCGGAAACCAACCATCATAACTATCGGGTGACCTATTACGCCTTGCGGCTGGGTGAAGCGGTCGGATTGTCTCAAGATAATATGCGCGATCTAATTGCCGGAGCTTTTTTACATGATGTCGGCAAGATCGGTATCCGTGATCCGATTTTGCTGAAACCGGAAAAACTGACAGTGGATGAATTCGAGGTCATGAAAACGCATGTGGCATTAGGCGTGGAAATTCTAAACAAATCGCACTGGTTGATCGGTGCGCGGGATGTCGTGGAGTTTCACCATGAAAAATATGACGGCAGCGGGTATCTGCAAGGCCTTAAAGGGGACGCCATTCCACTGAACGCACGAATATTCGCTATCGGGGACGTGTTTGATGCGCTGACCTCGCACCGTCCGTACAAGGACGCGTGGCCAGCGGTTGATGCTATTACCAAGCTCACTAAAGAGGGTGGCAGCCACTTTGACCCTCAACTGGTAACGATTTTTGCCAAGATTGCTCCGCGTCTTCATCAAGAGGTGAATGATTTAGACGAATCTCAACTGGAAGCAATGCTGCAACGCCTTGTTGGCGAACACTTTTTGAACACTGCGTTTAAGGCTCGAAAGGCAAGATATGAAGTTGCACGCACATCGGCTTAGGAGATTGACCCAATACGGTG
>NZ_JANIBM010000067.1 GCF_024505045.1 Methylomonas aurea
CGGGGCGGGTCATAAATCACATTTTCACCAATGCCAAACGGTGAAAGCTCAGAATCTAGCCTTGAATCGTCATTTTTATGGGATTGGAACTGCTCGGCATCATCCAGCGTTTCGAATTCATCAAAAATAGTCGCTTGTTCCCCATCCAGTCCAAAATCGTCGTAACCATCGCTGTCTGTTAGCGCCACAAGTGACTTAACCGGCGTTGTGGTTTGCTGAACAGCCTCGCCATTTTGATTTTGGCGTTTCAAATCACTAAATCGCTTAGGCTCACTAATCAGAATGTAAATTGCGCTATCAAAATTTTCGCCGCTGCCATTGCGTTGGGTTTCTCGGGTCGCAAAATACAGTGCCACCAAGGGGTTCGTAGTCCAGTCCATAAAACGGGTTGGCAAACCGTGGTGCTGGGCAATTGCTAAAGCCTCCCATTCGTTGCGCGGCAAATGATTTACATAGGTCAACAAATGGTTGCTGAAAGTTTCCAACACTTCTTGTTCTAATCGGTCGCGCTCCGCAGGCGTTTTGGCATCCAAATATTTGTAGCGACCGATCGAAGGCTTCAAATCATAACCATCCAAGGCTCGTTTGGTCTGACCACGAAAATACAGTCGGCTGCGTTTGCCGTTACGTTCGTCATTACCAAATCTATCGCGAACGATGCTCAAATACTCTTCAAAAGATTTAATTCTGAATTCATTCATCAGACGTATTCCCTAACATCAATTTTACCCGTGACTGCGGCTGTGATCAGTGCGCTGCGGTATTCCTGCAAGCGGGTGATGGCAGTTTCGACTTTTTCCACCAATCGGTCGATTTTGGCGGTTTCGCGGTCGAGATAGGTGGCAATGGCGGTTTGCTCTTCTTTAGGGGGAAAGGCAATAAACATTCTCGACAGATGCGTAGGACCGAAATGTTGAATAGTGCTGCCTGTTTTTGCCAGATTGGATTGATCAACAAATAAATTGGACAGAAAAAACCAACGAGTAAATCCACGGTCGGTTTTTGGATAAGGACGGATAATTATGATACCTGTATACGGAATAGAGCCTACAGTATCCTCATCAACCTCGGAGCAAAAACCTGTAGAGGCACTACCACTAATCAGTAGATCATGCTTTTTTACTCTAAAATGGGACCATCTTGTGGTTCCTAAGTCATGAGATACATAGTTGCACCCATCAAGCGTCACTAATCTTTTTCCAATAGAAGATATTCTTAATAATGGAATTCCATCATCAGTAAAATCTGAAGCCATAATTCCAGGCCCTTCGATAAATCTTATAGCGAGTTTCAAAGGTATCACCGCCCATTTTTCTGGGACAGGGCCTAACCACTCGATACCAGATGGCCTTAATCGGATGTGAGCTTCTAGGCCGAACTCCCGCGCGGCGTCGGCGGGCAGGCCGCGGGTGACGGTGCGGGAAATCAGCGCGCTACGTTTTTCCTTGAGCAATGCCACCAGCTTGCGCTTCTTCGCCACCAGCGTATCAATCCGCTCGGTTTCCCGATCCAGAAAATCCGCTATGGCGGTTTGTTCAATTTTTGGCGGAAACTGAACTTGAATAGAGTTCATATCTGATTGCGTAAGCTTATCCCGAGTAGCTCCATCGATAAATGCACCGTATCCAACACAATTCAAAGCATAAGCCAGGAATCTTTCTTCTAATTCATTAGTTGTTCTTAGAACGTGAGCGTGATTGTTAACCCAAATTTTCCCGTTGACAAAAAATGAAACGGGTTTATTAGGGTCAAAAAATGGCGCGCCATCTTCACCCAGTAATACAAGTGGTTCATCAAATAACCACTGATTGACATAATCAACAACGCAATTTGCGCCCCAATATGGATACTCGCCTTGCATTTCACTACGTTGTTCTCTATTGAGTGGAATACGTTTTCCGTCAAGGCATTGGGTTATGTAACTTAGACGCTTAATCTCCCAGTGCTCTGGCACCACCCCCAACCACGCCACCCCAGTGTCCTTGTATTGCCGATAAGCCGGATATTTCATTGCCGACCGCCTTTTTCCAGCTCTTGCTCCAATTGTTCCAAGGCTTTCAGGTCTTCGGCTTCGGCAGCCGTTGCTTCGTCGGCGCGGCGTTTGGCGTCGAATTCATCGAAGCGCTGTTCGGCGATGGTTTTCATCGCAGCCTTACTAATCGAACCCGCACCGCGTAAGATGGGCCGGTCGTTGAATTCCAGCAGGCGATCAATGTTGCTGCGCCAGTAATCCAGAGTGAGTTGTTTACGTTCCTTGACGCGCAATTCGGCCTGTTCCAGAAAGATCACTACCAAACGGTTCAGCGAGTCGATTTCATCAGCGTTCAGGTAATTTTTGGCGACAATCACATCGGCTTTGCGCACCCGGCTGCCTTTCCAGGTGGTCAGGTTCATATTGGGCGCGGTGGTATCGGCACGCTGGACGATGATTTCGGCGGCAGTGTGCTGGGTGACGGCATACAGCAATTTGTTTTGCACCTCGGCAAAGAACAATTTGGCATGTTCTTCGTTGCCTTGGTAATCGCTGCTAAGGGCAAACAGGTCGCGCACTTTTTGGTAAAAGCGTTTTTCCGAGGCGCGGATTTCGCGAATGCGCGCCAGCAACTCGTCGAAATAATCCCAGCCACCGGGATTTTTCAGCCGCTCGTCGTCCATTACAAAGCCTTTTACCAAGTATTCGGATAAATGGCGGCTGGCCCATTGTCGGAATTGCGTACCTCTTGGCGAGCGAACCCGGTAACCGATGGCCAGTATCATCGGCAGGCTGAATAGTTTGGTTTTGTAGTTCTTGCCGTCGGCGGCAGTTGTCAAGGATTCCTTGACAACTGAATTTTCCACAAGCTCACCGTCTTTAAGAATGTTCTTGATATGCAAGCTGATGTTCTGTTTGGTCGCTGCAAACAGCTCGGCAATTTCCAACTGCGTGAGCCAAACCGAGCCGTCTATGGCCTTGAGGTTGATTTTTGCTTGCCCATCGTCGGTTTGGTAAAGAATGACTTCGCCTTGTCCTTGGATTGGTTGCATGTCCGTCATGCTGTAACCTCTTTCAGTAAATCGACAATCTCGCCTTCCAGCGCCTTGATTTCAGCTTCGATGGTTTCCAGCTCGCGCGGCGGTTCGTAGCGATAGAAATGCCGATTCAGCGGGATTTCGTAGCCGATTTTGGTTTTGCTGTGGTCTATCCAGGCATCGGGGACATGGGGCAACACTTCGCGCTTAAAGTATTCGTCGATACTCTCCTTGAGCGGGACGGTTTCAGTGTCGCGCAAGTCGGCATCCGGCTCCGGGTTACCTTGCCTATCGGTGCAGATGTTTGCTGTTTCGTCACGCTCGCTTAATGCCGCCAACACGGCTTTGAGTTCCGGGGCAGACAGGCGCACGTCATGGGCGCGGTCGATGTCGCGCAGTGTCAGTAAAAATTGTTTGCGGTCTAAAAACAGGGTGTCGCCATGCTGCTTGGCAAAAGTTGCCAGCAAATCGCGGATTTGTTGTTGGCGGACGCGACCGGCTTCGATTTCCTGCTGGCGGACGGTTTCGTTCTTTTTACTGCTGCTGGCGAGGTTAATAAACGCGGTTTGCTCTTCCAGGCGGGCGATGCGCTCGGCGTTGGCTTGAAAATTGAGCCTGAGCGGACGCTCGACGGTAATCTTGTGATAACCAAAGTCTTCGTTATCGAACACTTTGCTGACTACAAGTTCTTTGTCTTTACCGTCAAATGTAAAGCTCCGGGGTTCGCCATCGGCAAAGTTGGCATAGATTTGGGTGATTTCGCCGATATGGTTCGGGTCTTTGGCTTTGTCGCTTGGGTCGCCAATGCGGCGGCGCTTGTTGCCCAAGGATTTTTCCATGGGCACCCAGAAATTGCGTGCGTCGATCAATTGCACTTTGCCTTTGCGCTGTGGTTCCTTGCGGTTGCTGATGATCCAGATGTAAGTGGATATACCGGTGTTGTAGAACAGTTGCTCCGGCAAGGCGACAATGGCTTCCAGCCAGTCGTTTTCGATAATCCAGCGACGGATTTCGCTTTCGCCGCTCCCCGCATCGCCGGTAAATAAAGGCGAACCGTTAAACACAATGCCGATGCGGCTGCCACCCGCCGCGACAGGGCGCATTTTGGCAATCATGTGTTGCAGAAACAGGAATGCACCATCGTTGATGCGCGGCGTACCGGCACCAAAGCGACCGGCAAAACCCAAGGTATCGGCTTCTTGCTGGATGTATTTCTGTTGCTGCTTCCATTCCACGCCAAATGGCGGATTGGCCAGCATGTAATCAAACGTCCATTTGTTGCCGTCGCTGTCGCGGTCAAAGCCGTCGCGGGTGAAGGTGTCGCCGAGAATGACGTTGTCGGCGTCTTCACCCTTGATCAGCATATCCGACTTACAGACCGCCCAAGCTTCGTCGTTAAAATCCTGGCCGAATAGTTTTGGCTGCGCGTCGATATTGAGTTTCCGAATGTATTCTTCTGCCACCGACAGCATGCCACCGGTGCCGCACGCCGGGTCATAAATGGTTTTGACGATGTGGCTTTGTGCTAAATCCTGCTCAGGCACCAATAACAGATTGACCATCAATTTGATGACTTCACGCGGAGTGAAATGCTCGCCGGCTTCTTCGTTCGATTGCTCGGCGCCGATACGGATGAGTTCTTCAAAGACATAACCCATCTGGACGTTATCGACCCGTTGCGGAGACAGGTCGATAGCGGCAAAGGCCTTGACCACCTCGAACAGGATGTTCTTTTCCGCCATGTGAGCGATTTGCTCGCTGAACTTGAACTTCTCCATGATGGCGCGGACATTCGGAGAAAAACCGTTGATGTAGCTGTTTAGATTGGGCGCCAGATTGTTCGGATCATTGAGCAGGGAATGATCGGCATTTTTATCGAACTGCATCCGCGACAAATTGTAAAAGCGGTGACCGGTAATGGATTGCAGTCTGGCCTGGATGACTCGCTCCGGTTTGGTTTTTAGGGTTTGAAATTCCTCAAACGCTGAATTTTTGGTGGGTGCGAGTAGACAATCGAAACGCCGCAATACGGTGAGCGGCAGAATGACTTTGCGGTATTCGTTGCGCTTGTATGGTCCGCGCAATAGGTTGCAGATGCTCCAGATAAAATTGGCTAGTTGGCTATGAGTTTCGCCGTTCATTGGTAAAGCCGTCCCTATTTTTGTTGTTCGTATGATTTATAGCATGTCTTAATGAGTGAGCCATTGCTCAGGCGCGCGATGTTAACCTTTTCTAGGAGGATAGTGATAGATTTGCTATTTTTTGGTTTGTCAAAGCTCTAACAACCGCCATGGCGAATTCGTCAGCGTTTGGTGCTGGTGGATTCCTTGGCGAGCTTAACTGCTGGATAATTTCACCTTGCCGGCTCTCCTGCACATAACCATAGCTGTACAAGGTCGTCAAAACCTCTTCATGACCTAAATTCTGGCTCCAGGCTTTCAATGCTTCCGGTGTCGGGCAAATCTGTAGTCCAAGCTTGACCAAAGTATCTCTGATGCTGTGCGGGTTGAAATAGGGCAAACCAGCGGCTTCAAACGCCTCGCGGAAAATAGCACGTATCGGCGACGCATTGCTCCAGTGAGCTTTTTCCAGGCCGGCAGCTTTAAAGACGTGGTCTTTGCTGACTGCGACTCGGGTTTTGGGAAACAATGGATCATCGTTGCCCCACAATAGATGTTCTTTGAGGTGACGCACCCAGTCATGGACAATTTGTTCTATTTCATCGCCCACCGGAAAAAAGAAAGTGGTGAAGGTCTTGCTGAATTTGGTTTTCACGTCACGCGCATCTTGAAACACGTTTCTGCCGGCAATATCGATATGTTTCAATTTCATCGAGGCGATGGCGCTGTCGCGTGCGCCAGTCAGCAAGGTGAAGGCAATCAGGGCGCGGTTACGCTGCTCGATGTCGGTCTGGTTCGGCATCAACTGGATGACGTGCTTTATCTGCTCCAGGGTTGGCACCGGTTTTGGTCGCTTTGCCGTGGCAATGCGAACCTCTTTTTCCGACAGATTGAAATACTCGGCGTCACTGTAGTTGATACGCGATTTATAGCCAGTTTGCATTGCCAGCCATTGGAAGAACGCTTTGAGCTGGCCTAGCGTGGAATGCATGGTGGCTTTGCTGATTGGCTTGCCGGTTTGTTGATTGAGTTGCTTGGCCAAATGATGCTTAAATGCCACGGCCTGTTCATAATGAAAAGCCTTGAAATCGCGGTGTTTGTTGTAGGCTTCGAAGCGACTGATGGCCTTAGCCACGGCATCGACCGAGCTTTCGTTTTGCCGCTTGGCTTCCTTCAAAAAAGCAAAGTATTGGCGCTTGATGCGCTCGTTGTTGGCATTGTATTTGGTCATGGTTTTATCTCACTGATTGAAGTCACTGTTTACGAGGGGGTTGTTACTATCGCTTATGTGTTTCAGTGCTTTCGTCTGCGTGATGTCCAAGTAGCCCCGGATTTCATCGAGTCGGTTGAATCTGACAAACTTGTTGATAATGCCGCCGCAGTCGGGGCAAAGACCGATCAATCGCCCTGTGTCAGAATTTAGCGGTTCATAATCAGCCATGTTTTCGGCTGGCCGTTGCGTTACCTTGCAGCGTACGCAATACATTTCAAAGAGCTGGCATTTTCGTTTCCTGCAGGTTCGTTTGCTTTGCCAGTAGCGACGAAGATCGGCGCCAGCAATCAGGATGGGGCGTTTCCGATCAATCGTCGGCAGCCCGTCTTTGATCCAGAGCCGCACGGTATTTTTGTGTACTGCATAGAGCATCGCGATTTCTTCTACCGTGTAGTTTCGGTGGATTTTGGCGCGATTGGGATTTTGGAGTTTGGCCATTTAACCGGTTCTGTTTTTAATAGGGCATGGTTAATGTAGGTGTGTCGCAAAAACAATCACGCAGGATTTTGATAAGCCGTTGTTTTTGGCTTTTGGCGTGCTGATTTTTAAGACACAAACTCATTGCAAAAAACTTTGTGTCTCAAAAAGCGGCATACAAAATCGCCTTGCGTGCTTCAATTTGATACGGTTGTTTTGTTTTTCTCATTCCAGTTTTCCCAGTCGTGGGTTGGTTTCCGGTGTTCAAACGGCATCCAGGTCAAACGCCATTCACGCGCCTTGCTGCCGGTTTTGCTGTTAAATAGAGATTCGTTTTCGCAGGCGATGAAGCCGCGTTCATTGAGAACCTTAAACGACTTCGAAGCCGTATTTACCGCGCAACCAATTTGGCTTGCCGCTTCTCGTACGCCATAGGCGACGGGTTGATCGTTTCGCCAATGTATCTGTAGCAACACCATCAACACCTTTGCTTCTGGCGGCAATGATTTGTAGGCATGCGATTCTAGCAATGCCCGAGAAATGACGATGACGCCGCCACGCTGT
>NZ_JANIBM010000068.1 GCF_024505045.1 Methylomonas aurea
CGCCGACATATTGAAAGGTAGCGATGAACCCAGGCCGGCCACGTACGGAGTTTTCAGGCCGCCGGCTTGAAACAATTTGGTCACGGTATCGTTAATGCCGGTCTTCAACGCTGCCACGCCGGTGTTGATACCGCGCAGTTCGCGATATTCCTTGGCGTGGATATCCTGTAAAAGCTGGTAGGTGTTGTTGATCGACTCCGATTTTGCCGAAGGATCGCCGAGCACGGTTCCGCTGGTCGGCGCTTGTGATGTTGCAGCGCCGTCAACACGGACCGTGCTGGAACCGCCGATGCCCTTAACGGAAGATATGATTGATGCCACCAAAGCCGCCATGGCCGCCATCCGCGCAAACGCGGTATATGGATCACCCTTACCTTGGTTCAGAGTAGCCGCTGCGCCATCGACCGATAACATGCCCAGCTTTTGCGCCATCTCGACCGCGCTCAGTGCCATTTCCACCGCGTGCATCGCCTGGCGGCCTTTGGTGCCCTCGGCGAACATATTCGCGGTGGCGCCGGTCAGACGGCGCACGCCTTCCAGTTGGCTGCCCAGCATGTCCTGATTCACCTGGTCTTCACGCTTCTTCAAATCAGCCAAAATCTTCGCGTTACCGGTCTGGTCCTTCGAGAATTTGCGCGATTCGTCCTGAATTTCCACCAGCGTTTGCGCATAACCGGCCATCTTTTCCTGCAGGTCTTCAAACGCGCCGGCAACGGCACTGATACCGCCCAACTGGCTATCGAATACCGCGCCGCTGATATCGCCCATTTTGCTCAGACGCTGATCTATTTTAGCCAGCCAGCGGTCGTAGTCCTCGGCTGCCTTTGCCGCCGAATCCAACTCGGCATTGATCGCCTTATCCGCCGCCGAATAATTGGCCTGGCTCATCCCGCCTTCATAAAAATGCGGTACCGCTTGCACCGTGGGATTGGCTTTCTGCAACGACTTATCCCTAGCGTCGTCGGCCTTCGCCAGCAGATTGATGTACTGTTCCAGGCTGATGTTTCGGCTATTGAATGCCTTGGTGTACTCGGCGACGGTATCAATAAATACCTGGTCTGTGGTTCTGGAGAGATCGCGCAGCTCCTGGTACCGCTCTTCGATGCGCAGCGCTTCCTGCTTGGCTTTATTGATCGCCTGTTGCGCGGCATGCTCAGCCGCGGCATGGCGTTTTTTGGCTTCGGCTTTGGCGTTGGCCTTATCGACGCCTTCAATTTCGTCCAACCATTGTTGAGTTTGGGCAATCGCCGATTGGCTGGCGGCCCGTTGACGTTGCGCGTTAGCCAAATCGTCTTCGGCCACTTTTTGCTTTTTCAACATATCGAGCAGCGCGATATCTTCCCGATAGGTATTGGAAAACGGTGTGGCGCCGGCAACGGAGTAAGCGAACTTGCCGAGAAACCCGAAATTACGGAATTTCAGCCGCTGCTCTATGGTTGCGATTTGGTCGTCGACCTGGCTGGACAGCTCGCGGGTGAAAAGATTTAGCGTTTCGGTCCAGCCGCTGACTATGGACTTAATCAGGCCTTCGCTTTTGTCCTGCAATAGGGTATCTTCAAATTGGTGCCAGGCATCGGACAGATTCGATATTTTGCCGGAAAGGGTTTCCATCGCCGTGGCGTTGCTACCGCTCGCCAATTCGCCCATCTTCTTGATGATGGCGTCGATCGCATCGCGGCCCATTTCGCCCTTTTCCGACATTTCCATGATTTCCGCGCCAGTCTTGTTCAGAGCTTCGCCGGCCAGCTTATAGATGGGGATACCGCGCTCGGCCAGAATCACCATGTCTTCCTGCTGCAACTTGCCTTTGCTGTATGCCTGGCCCAACTGCAATACGATCGCTTGCAATGTTTCCTGGCTACCGCCTAACTTGCTCGCCTGGTCGGTTAGCGCCTGCATTACCTCGCGGGACGGATTCAGCCCCATATTTTGTAGCGTGATAAACGCGTTAGTCAGTCCGTTAATTTCGAACGGCGTGCGCGTGGCAAAATCTTGAATCAACTTGAATTGGGCGGCGCCGGCTTGAGCCGAACCGGTTAGAGAAGTAAGTTGCGCTCGCAGCATCTCCATGCTGCGGTTGGTGTTGAGAATGTCACGGGCCAATGTCGCGGCTACGCCCACCGACAAAATGCCGCCGGCCATATTGGCAATTTGCGCACGTGCGACGGAACCGAGTTCAGCGGCTTGAGACTTGACGGACGCCATACCGCGGCTCAGTTCTTGGGCCGAACGGTTAGCGGTATTCATACCGGACGCCATATCGGCGCCAGCTTTTTGGGCATCCTTGCCCAAATCGACGACGGACTGATCGACTTGATTCACGGAAGCAACGGCCACTTTGCCGTCTGCTGTGATCTTCAGCTTCAGTTCCATGTCGCTCATTTCGGTTTCGCCTCTCTGAATGCGGCCAATGCCGCTTCTTCCATCACTTGCAAACCTTCGAACAAGGTCGCACGGTTTTTAATGCGCCGAATCCGGAACACGGCATCGACCGCCGCGTAATCCAGACCGATTACGTCGCCCATGCCAACGATCCGCCACTGCGTTGACAGCGATACGAACATCATCACCGTATCCCAGTTCTCCGGATCGACGACAAAATGCGTGGCAGGCTGTTCGAATCCTGCCGGCAATTGAATGTTTAGCGCCGCGCAATCGGCGCTGAATTGAGCGGCCTGGGCGGCACCGCCGGTGGCCCACCAGCGCGCCGCCTCGATTAGTTTTTTCTTTTGCCGCCGGTGATCTGCTCGAACCACGCCGCGATCACGGCCGGGCGCACCGGGTGAATATCCAACAGCTTATCGCGCATGGCTGGCGAGAACTCCACCGGTTGGCCTTGGTCGTCGGTCACATCGTCCCAGCCGATCAGGATTATTCGAGCCAGCTCGTCATCGGTCAGCCGGTCGTCGACACTCAACGGATTCGCGGTGTCGGCCGGTTTGGCGCGACTGACCAGGTCGTCAATCTCAGACTGCGACAAGCGGGGGAAATGGGCGGTGAACGTTTTGGGAACAGTTTTTCCGCTTTCTTCGATGAATTGCACTTTGACCGGATACTTGATTTGGTCGGATTGGCCAGCAATTTTGAACATGTCGTTTTCCTGTGGTTAAAAAATTACTTCGCGACGATGATCAATTCGTCGTTGCCGTTGATCGGCATGAATTGCATGCCGAATTCGAACATGGCGATACCATCGGAATCGGCGTATTTTGGCTGGGTGATCTGCATCGATTGCGATGTCACGGAAATGATGTTGCCGGGCGTCAGGCCGTGCTTAATCCCGAACACGCCCGTCGCGGCGTTCTTGGCACTGGTCCACCAGTCTTTGGTCGTGACGGTCACTGCTTCGATCGTCGCGCTACCGACCGGCTTGCGATTGGTGATCAAAACCGACTCGGCGCCGACCAATTGCCGGTAAACCACACTATTGGCCACATCGAAGGTCAGTTTTTCCAGAATTGCGCTATTGAAGCCCTGCAGATTCAAATCGGTGGTATTCGCAGTCGACACCGTCTGCGGCTCTTGGAAGCCGGCGAATGAAACGGACGGCAATGCCGCGTCGGAAATGGTGCCGAGTAAACCGGTAAAGCTGAACTTCATCACCGGTAACGCTTTTGCGGACAAATCCATCGAGAACGTGCCGCGCGCGCCCAGCAAAATATGGCGTACGCCATCCTGGTTGAAATACAAGGTCAACGAGGTATTGGTGCCGAACGAGCTACTCGGCGCGTATTGCGCCATGGCGCCAATGCTGTAGTTACTGGTAGCATCCGGCGCCGACGACCAGGGTTTAGAGACCGTGGCGATTTTGGTCGTGCCGTTGTAACTGATGATCTCGCGCGACGTGCCATTGTTTGTGCCGGCGGTAATGCTGATCGTTGCGCCGTTATAAGCGCCGTCCACCGCCGAAGCGCCGGCCGCCAACTTGATCGACGAGGTAGAACCGCCCACTTGCGCGGTTCCGGTCACGGCTGCGGCCAACAAGGTCTCGGTAAAGCCGCAGGCATTTAACAGCTTGCCCCAAGGCGCGGCCTGGCCGGCCGTGCCGGAACCGACCAACTCGACCTCGAAGTCGATCTTGGCATAGTTGGAAACCCTGATCTCTCCGGATGCGCCGAAATACGGCCGGATAAAATCCCGGGGGACGACGTCGCCTTCGAGCGGCATCACGTTCAGATTGCGCAACAGGATCGCATCCGCGCCGATCGGCGAGGCATCGGCCGCATACACTGTTTCCAATTTCGCGATCAACACGCGTTTGTTCATTAATAGCGACATGGTTACGCCCCTTCGTGGTTATTGCGTTTTTTGCCGGTTACCGGATCGAGTATCCAACGGCCATGCCCCGGATCGTGTTCCGGCGGCGTCGGCTTGGTATCGGCGGCTGGGTCTTGCTTGTCGTCCCGGTCAACGGGCTGTTTCGGGGTAGTGGCCATTGGGGGCTCCTTAAATGGATCTGATATGCGTGACGGTACGGTAGCTGTCGAGCCAGATGAAATACCCGCCCAGCATCGAAACCAGCCGGCCGCCGGCGAACTCGAACCCATCGAAATTGCCGTGCGGGAGCCAGCCCAGCATCGCGCCTTCGATTTCGTCTTGCAGCACGGCGCTCACGTCGGCGGCATCGGCGCCGCGGCTATCTCTCACGTTGCGCACCACGCTGACAATGCCGAATTGCACCGACACGCGCTGAGATACGGCACCGATCACACGGTTAGGCTCTGCTGTTTTGCGCTCCGGGTAGATGTAGACGCCGCGATGAGTCAGCCGGCCCTTCAAAATTTCGGCCAAACTGCTGGCGCCGGCGACCTCGCCGAGGTTAGCGATTTGGCCGCGAATGCGCGTTTCGAGGACGGGGCGGATATTGATCATGGCCGCAGTGTAGCGGCCGGTCTAGCGGGGCGGGGTTAAAGGGGTTTAACAGATGGGGGCGGCGTCCGTGCCCCCGGTCTTTACACATGCGACCGGGTAGATCGTTCTATTTCGCTCGCGGGTTGTGCGGTGGATCGGCTAATAATCGAGGTCGGAGAATACCGACGGCTGGGCGATGATGGCCACGCCGGCATCATCCGGCTCGGCGGTGTTGCCGGCGTTGTCCGGCCCGATCGGGATTTTGCCGGCGGCGACTTTTTCCAGGTACGCGATGCCATCTTCGTATTGCTGCCGCACGTGCTCGGTCGGCGAATTGCGGTATAAAAAATAGCGGGCAAAGTCGCAGGCGATTTGCTTGAAATCGGCAGGCACGTTGCTCAGCGGCAGGAATGGGCCGATGTAGCGATTGATCCGCGCCTCGGCGGCGGCGATGGCCCACTCGACCTGGCCGGCGTCGATCGTCGTCGCGCCGGGATCGTCCGGGTTGGTCAGTTGGATCAACTCGGATTCGCCGCAAAGCGTTTCTAGGTCGGATTGGGTGCAATAGGTCATCTAATCAGTACGATTTTGTTGGGTCCGCAAGCAACTTCCAACCATTTGCCGACGTGCTGGAGCCAACAACCAACCCAGCCTGTCCAAGCGTCCCCGCTGCCGCGTTAGTGTTGTAAAAAATAGAGCCATTCAGGCGCGCGACCTGCGTAACGTCAAACTGCAAATCAGCACAATTACCCGTTAGCTCGAATACATTACTCGTTCCCACAGGGTGGGCGCCAACGGCATCATTTCCTCCGCCAGACCGTAATCTGTATGTGATATTTTGGCCGCTAGACGGAGACAATAACTGTGCAGATGCC
>NZ_JANIBM010000069.1 GCF_024505045.1 Methylomonas aurea
GTCCCAGTGAGATCTCATCTTGGGAGGGGCTTCCCGCTTAGATGCTTTCAGCGGTTATCCTGTCCGAACGTGGCTACCCGGCAATGCCATTGGCATGACAACCGGAACACCAGAGGTTCGTCCACTTCGGTCCTCTCGTACTAGAAGCAGCTTCCCTCAAATCTCAAACGCCCACGGCAGATAGGGACCGAACTGTCTCACGACGTTCTGAACCCAGCTCGCGTACCACTTTAAATGGCGAACAGCCATACCCTTGGGACCTGCTTCAGCCCCAGGATGTGATGAGCCGACATCGAGGTGCCAAACACCGCCGTCGATATGAACTCTTGGGCGGTATCAGCCTGTTATCCCCGGCGTACCTTTTATCCGTTGAGCGATGGCCCTTCCATACAGAACCACCGGATCACTAAGACCTACTTTCGTACCTGCTCGACTTGTCCGTCTCGCAGTCAAGCACCCTTATGCCTTTGCACTCATTGCCTGATTTCCGACCAGGCTGAGGGTACCTTCGTGCTCCTCCGTTACTCTTTGGGAGGAGACCGCCCCAGTCAAACTACCCACCAGACACTGTCCCTAACCCGGATCACGGGTCGAGGTTAGAACTCCAAACATACCAGGGTGGTATTTCAAGGATGGCTCCACAAGAACTGGCGTTCCTGCTTCACAGCCTCCCACCTATCCTACACAAGTAGGTTCAAAGTCCAGTGTCAAGCTATAGTAAAGGTGCACGGGGTCTTTCCGTCTAGCCGCGGGTACACTGCATCTTCACAGCGATTTCAATTTCACTGAGTCCCAGGTGGAGACAGTGTGGCCATCGTTACGCCATTCGTGCAGGTCGGAACTTACCCGACAAGGAATTTCGCTACCTTAGGACCGTTATAGTTACGGCCGCCGTTTACTGGGGCTTCGATCAAGAGCTTCTCCGAAGATAACCCCATCAATTAACCTTCCAGCACCGGGCAGGCGTCACACCCTATACGTCCACTTTCGTGTTTGCAGAGTGCTATGTTTTTGCTAAACAGTCGCAGCCACCGATTTTTTGCAACCGCCTTACGCTCCATCCGCGAGGGACTTCACTTATCAACGGCATACCTTCTCCCGAAGTTACGGTATCATTTTGCCTAGTTCCTTCACCTGGGTTCTCTCAAGCGCCTTAGAATTTTCATCCCACCCACCTGTGTCGGTTTAGGGTACGGCCACTATTAACCTGAAGCTTAGAGGTTTTTCTTGGAAGCAGGGCATCTATCACTTCGCGTTTCTTTCGAGACACTCGTCATCACATCTCAGCATAAAGTATCCCGGATTTGCCTAAGACACCTGCCTACTTGCTTAAACGGCCACTTCCAACCGACCGCTGATATAGCCTTCTCCGTCACCCCATCGCAGTTAATACTGGTACAGGAATATTAACCTGTTTTCCATCGACTACGCTTTTCAGCCTCGCCTTAGGTGCCGACTAACCCTGCGTCGATTAACGTTGCGCAGGAAACCTTGGGTTTACGGCGAGGGGGTTTTTCACCCCCTTTATCGTTACTTATGTCAGCATTCGCACTTCCGATACCTCCAGCCGACTTCTCAATCGACCTTCGCAGGCGTACGGAACGCTCCTCTACCACTCACGCATAGCGTGAATCCGTAGCTTCGGTACTATGCTTAGCCCCGGTGAATCTTCCGCGCAGACCGACTCGACCAGTGAGCTATTACGCTTTCTTTAAAGGGTGGCTGCTTCTAAGCCAACCTCCTGGCTGTCTGTGCCTTTCCACATCGTTTCCCACTGAGCATAGATTTGGGGACCTTAGCTGACGGTCTGGGCTGTTTCCCTTTTCACGACGGACCTTATCACCCGCCGTGTGTCTCCCGTGCTGAAACTTGCTGGTATTCGGAGTTTGCATCGGGTTGGTAACCCGGGATGGGCCCCTAGCCGAAACAGTGCTCTACCCCCAGCAGTTATACACGAGGCGCTACCTAAATAGCTTTCGAGGAGAACCAGCTATCTCCGAGCTTGATTAGCCTTTCACTCCGATCCACAACTCATCCCCTACCTTTTCAACGGGAGTGGGTTCGGTCCTCCAGTCAGTATTACCTGACCTTCAACCTGGTCATGGATAGATCGCCCGGTTTCGGGTCTACACCTTGCGACTGAACGCCCTATTAAGACTCGGTTTCCCTACGCCTCCCCTATTCGGTTAAGCTTGCCACAAAATGTAAGTCGCTGACCCATTATACAAAAGGTACGCAGTCACCCCACGAAGGGGCTCCTACTGCTTGTACGCATACGGTTTCAGGTTCTATTTCACTCCGCTCTCCGCGGTTCTTTTCGCCTTTCCCTCACGGTACTGGTTCACTATCGGTCAGTAAGGAGTATTTAGCCTTGGAGGATGGTCCCCCCATATTCAGTCAACGTTTCACGTGCGCCGACCTACTCGATTTCATGCTGAAGACGTTTTCGTGTACGGGGCTATCACCCTGTATCGCCGGACTTTCCAGACCGTTCCACTAACGTCATCAACACTTAAGGGCTGGTCCCCGTTCGCTCGCCACTACTAAGGGAATCTCGGTTGATTTCTTTTCCTCCGGGTACTTAGATGTTTCAGTTCTCCGGGTTCGCTTCAGTGAGCTATGTATTCACTCAAAGATGACGAGGTTATCCTCGCCGGGTTTCCCCATTCAGACATCTCCGGATCACAGGCTGTTTGCCGCCTCCCCGAAGCTTTTCGCAGGCTACCACGTCTTTCATCGCCTCTTACTGCCTAGGCATTCACCGTATGCGCTTATTCACTTGACCATATAACCCGAATACGTCTGCTTTCACTCGGCTTTTGATTGTAATCTCCGGCTTTGCTAGGCTTACTATTTAAGTTATTTGTCAGCTGACATGTTCGCTGATGTTGCTTGAGAACGATTTACTGTTTACTTTCCGCGCTTATCTTTCGATAATCGCTTCTGTAAACTGTAACTCGTTTCAGTTTTGATCGTTTCCGATCAAGACTTGGTTACAGATTTCCATATTGTTAAAGAGCGTATTGATCCGAGGATCAATTCTATAAAGCCTGCTACCAAGCGTTATAGAGCTGATCGCCTTCACGGATACGTTAGACGCGGAGCTAGGTTTGCTTCTGGCTAGTGGTGGAGCCAGGGAGGATCGAACTCCCGACCTCCTGCGTGCAAGGCAGGCGCTCTCCCAGCTGAGCTATGGCCCCGAAAACAGTCAAAAGACTAAAGCCGAAACCGTCAAGATCAAAACAGCAGTTCGACGGATGTCTTTTGCGTGTTCAGTTGCCTTGTTGCTTTCGTCTTGCTTTTCGCGTTGGTGGGTCTGGGAGGATTTGAACCTCCGACCTCACCCTTATCAGGGGTGCGCTCTAACCAACTGAGCTACAGACCCAGGTGCGTCTTTCAATCGAAATAATTTGTTGTGGATACGTGTAACGGGATTCTGTCTTTGTAAGGAGGTGATCCAGCCCCAGGTTCCCCTAGGGCTACCTTGTTACGACTTCACCCCAGTCATGAATCACAAAGTGGTAAGCGCCCTCCCGAAGGTTAAACTACCTACTTCTTTTGCAACCCACTCCCATGGTGTGACGGGCGGTGTGTACAAGGCCCGGGAACGTATTCACCGCGGCATTCTGATCCGCGATTACTAGCGATTCCGACTTCATGCAGTCGAGTTGCAGACTGCAATCCGGACTGGGACCGGCTTTGTGGGATTTGCTTGACCTCACGGTTTCGCTGCCCTCTGTACCGGCCATTGTAGCACGTGTGTAGCCCTACCCATAAGGGCCATGATGACTTGACGTCGTCCCCACCTTCCTCCGGTTTATCACCGGCAGTCTCCCTAGAGTTCCCGCCATGACGCGCTGGCAACTAAGGATAAGGGTTGCGCTCGTTACGGGACTTAACCCAACATTTCACAACACGAGCTGACGACAGCCATGCAGCACCTGTCTCTCGGTTCCCGAAGGCACCAAGTCATCTCTGACAAGTTCCGAGGATGTCAAGGGTAGGTAAGGTTCTTCGCGTTGCATCGAATTAAACCACATGCTCCACCGCTTGTGCGGGCCCCCGTCAATTCATTTGAGTTTTAGCCTTGCGGCCGTACTCCCCAGGCGGTCAACTTAATACGTTAGCTCCACTACTAAGTTCTTGAAGAACCCAACAGTTAGTTGACATCGTTTACGGCGTGGACTACCAGGGTATCTAATCCTGTTTGCTACCCACGCTTTCGTACCTCAGCGTCAGTTTGAGTCCAGAGAGCCGCCTTCGCCACTGGTGTTCCTTCAGATCTCTACGCATTTCACCGCTACACCTGAAATTCCACTCTCCTCTACTCAACTCTAGTGACCCAGTATCAAATGCAGTTCCCAGGTTAAGCCCGGGGCTTTCACATCTGACTTAAATCACCGCCTACGCACGCTTTACGCCCAGTAATTCCGATTAACGCTTGCACCCTCCGTATTACCGCGGCTGCTGGCACGGAGTTAGCCGGTGCTTCTTGTATGGGTAATGTCAGTCTACCGGGTATTAACCGATAGGTATTCCTTCCCATTGAAAGTGCTTTACAACCCTCAGGCCTTCTTCACACACGCGGTATTGCTGGATCAGGCTTTCGCCCATTGTCCAATATTCCCCACTGCTGCCTCCCGTAGGAGTCTGGGCCGTGTCTCAGTCCCAGTGTGGCTGATCATCCTCTCAGACCAGCTACGGATCGTCGCCTTGGTAGGCCTTTACCCCACCAACTAGCTAATCCGACATAGGCTCATCTATTAGCGCAAGGCCCGAAGGTCCCCTGCTTTCATCCGTAGATCGTATGCGGTATTAGCGTGAGTTTCCCCACGTTGTCCCCCACTAATAGGCAGATTCCTATGCATTACTCACCCGTCCGCCACTCATCAAAGGTGCAAGCACCTTATCAGCGTTCGACTTGCATGTGTTAAGCATACCGCCAGCGTTCAATCTGAGCCATGATCAAACTCTTCAGTTTAATTTTGGTTTGCCGCTAAGAAAGATTAGCGACCAATCTTGACTCGATTACAGAACGTAATTTATAAGCTTAAATTGACGTGGTCTGTACCGATAATTTCTAACAGAAACGTATCGCTACACATACCCACACAAATTATTTCGATTCAGTTTGTTAAAGAGCCAGAGCATCTCGCCCTGTTGAGCCGACATATTCTACAGCAATCAGAAACCATGTCAACCACTTTTTTCAGCGACTTTCGATTCAAACTCTCCAAATCGAAACCACCAATCTGCCAACCTCCCAAAACAACAGGACCAGCAAGCCCATCACCACCAACCCAAGA
>NZ_JANIBM010000070.1 GCF_024505045.1 Methylomonas aurea
ATCATGGTTCTGGCTGCATGTGGTCCGTTAATACCGAAACGAAAACCTAGTTGGGTAAGAAGCGCTTGGCGTAGTTCAGTCACGTAATACTTACTCTTTAATATGTATTCAGTAACATCTCTGAATGAACCCCAAGGGTTTTGAGGGAATCGAGCGCTCGTAAATTCTTTATCGGCATTGAATATGCTCCTCGTTGTGCATTTTATTAATGATGACCTCAGTCATCGTGCTCGGCATCGTGACCGTCTATAGTTTGCTGTTTGATCCAAGCATCGATTGCTGAACGCGAAAATCGCCATGTTCCTCCAACTTTGAAAGCGGGAATTTTCTTGGCTGCTGCAAGCCTATAAATCGTTCGTTCCGTAACCAGCAGGTATTCGGCAACCTGTTTGATGGTAAGGATCTCACCCTCGGTGGTACTTTTAGACATAGAAGTGGCCAGGATATGTCAAAGTTGAACAGAATAGTGCAAAATTTTCAAAGCATCAAATCCGAGCAGCGGCGCAACCGAACAACTCATCAACAAGCCTCTTGGGACAAGAAGTTGATCGGCGAATGAAGCAGGATAAAAATCGGTGGAGGATGGAGCCAACTACTTAACTTGCGCGTAAATGCTCACCTTCAATGCAGATTTTGTAACCATCGCCCAGTAATAGGGTTAATACGCATTCTCTCGACCTCAAGCTTCGAGAGAACGGCGTAAATCCTTGATGAGACGGTAAAGGTGGAATGGGTCAGTCGGTGAGGGTACAAAACCAAACTGCTCGTAAAACTGTTTAGCGGGCTCGTCCTTGGCGTGAACAGCAAAAGCACGAATACCACCAATGTCGGCAGCCTGCAATGTGCGTAGCATGGCGTCTTTTAATAGGCCGGAACCAATCTTGCGGCCTTGCCAGGCGGTGCTAACAGCCAACCGCGCTAACAACATGACGGGAACAGGGTGACGGGCCAAGCCTTTGGTCAGGCGCTCCGGCGCATCGCCAAAGGCTACTTCGCCCACCACCAGGCTGTAGAAGCCGATGACCTCCTGGTCATACAGGCCTACATAGGTTTGCGAAGCGTTGGCTTGCTGATTCCCGAGAGCATAGCGAATAAGAAAGCGATCAAGCGCATCGCGCCCACAGGTAAAGCTATCAACGGGATGATCGCGCCGTAGCTTCTCAATCCGAAAACCCGTCATTCGGACGTCGGCAGATCAAAGGGGCTAGGCTCGCGGAACAAACGCTGGATCTGGGGCACAATTTGCGGCGGTGCATCGAGCGCGGCCATGAAATGTTCCCATTGCTCGGCATTGAGTTCAAAGCGTTGTCGCTCGCTGAGCGTTTCGGCGGCGCGAGACAAGGCACTCGCCAATACAAACTGACTGACGGAGCAATGGGCTGCCTGTGCCGCCGCGCTCAAGGTTTGCTTTGCTTCAGGCGATAAGCGCAGGTCAAGTTTGGTGGTGCGTGTCGATTGAGTAGCCATAATACCTCCCGTAGGCCTAGGAGCGCAGTATAGCTGCCAGACGTTGTCATGACAATAATAAGCCAAGCCGACTCACGATACCTGACAGGCCGGGTCGACTCAGTAATGCGCTGCCTATTTTTCGCCCAGTAGTTGAATCAAATGGGACGTTACTCCTTCGGCGCATCGGTATCCAACGAGGATTGCGGCTCCATATTCAATCCTGATTCCTGCCTCGCCAATCTAACTTCCTCACCATGCCCCTGTTCATACGCTGCCTGATGCGCATGCCGTTCCATCGTCACAATTTTATTCGCCAGCCGCTGTAACCGCTGCTGCCACTCCAGGCGCGCGGCAATGCAATGTTTGTTCGAGATGACCTGGCACAGCCACAAGGTGTCCATCACGATCATCAATTGATCCAGCAAACGAATCAACTCGACGAATTGCGCAATCTGTGGCGAGGCAATCTTCGCCACAAATTCCCTGGGATGCGTGTAGGTCGGCGTTTCGCTGATGCCGTTGTCAGCCTTGAGTTTTTCCAGTCGACTTTTTTCCTGCTGCAGTTGCTCTGCACATTCGATAATCATCTGACTGACGAGGCTTTCGATTTCATCGACCGTTTCCTCCCTGCCGATGATGCGCAGGATCACGTCAATCGCATACAAAGACACCATCAGTCGGTGATAGCTATCACGAATGACCCGAATGGCTTGTTCGCTGTTAATGCTAAACGTGCGCTCAAATATCGGCCGACTGATGGCGCGACGGGAGGCGGGTTTGGGCTGTGGAGCTGCTTCGGACATGACCGATTCCCAAGTTAAACAAATGGGCCGTGATCGTAAGTCAGATTTTTTTAGATCGTCTTGCAATAAATTGCGAATTCGCAATTTATTGCAAGGTCATTTCAAATTTCCTCTGCTTCAATAGCCGCCAACAGAAACGGTTGGTCTTCAGCCTTCCGATTCTTCCCAGACTTTCTCGGCTGGTCTTTCATGATCGCCTAGATCCGGCTTCGGTCGGCGTTCCGCTTTTAAGCGGCGACGGTGGTTTCCATCGGCGTGTCAGGTGCGTCAAGCCTGATGTGAGTTTTTATTGTTTAACCCTGCCGGGCGTCTCGATTCCCAGCAGGGGTTCGGCGTGCCGGCATGCCCATCGCCGCGCCGCTGGGTATTGTTATCGTTGAGTCGGGCGCGGCCGACAGGAGGAATGTCATCATGGCCAATCGCGGCGTGAATAAAGTCATCTTGCTGGGCCGACTCGGCGCCGATCCGGACGTTCGCTATATGCCAAACAACGGCGGCAAAGTCGTCACCGTCCGTTTGGCAACCAGCGAAGTCTGGAACGATCCCAAAAACGGTAAACAGGAGCGGACCGAATGGCATCGGGTGGTGTTTTTCAAAAAACTCGCCGATACCGCCGAGCAGTATTTGCATAAAGGCAGCCAGATCTACATCGAAGGCCGTTTGCGTACCCAGCAATGGGGTCAAGCCAATGACAAGCGGTACCGGACCGAAATCGCCGCCTTTGAATTACAGATGCTGGATCGCCCAAACACATCGGCAGCCGCCAACGGTTCGTCACCATCGCCAGCAGCCCCTGAGGACGCCGATTGGGATGACGACTACAGCGATATGCCCATCCACTAAAACCTGGATCGCCGATTATTGGCGTTCAATGGATAAACGGTTACACCGCCGACCCGTTTCCGGTTTCGGTATTTCAACCCCCTGGGGAACTCCATTCCCCGGCGGGCGATGGCGTTCCCTTTTTTATTGAAGGAGACCCACCATGAGCCAAAACAACCGCAACACCGTACCCAAAACCCGTGACTTACCGATGCCAGCTGTTGTTCAGCAAAGCTACGGTCTGTCGGAGCAATCCTGGAAAGTGCTGACTGAAGTTACCTTTCCCACGGCGAAAACTCCGGAAGCCATCCTGATGGCGCTGGATTATTGCAAGGCCCGCAAGCTCGACATCTTCAAAAAGCCGGTGCATATCGTGCCGATGTGGAGTGCCGCTTTAGGCCGCAATGTCGAAACCGTCTGGCCTTCCATCATGGAAATCCAGACCACAGCGTCGCGGACCGGCGTTTGGGCCGGCATGGACAGACCCGTCTGGGGACCCGATGTCACCAAAACCTTTACCGGTCGTTATAAGGACGACAACGAGCAATGGCAGGAATCCAGTGTCACCGTGACCTTTCCCGAATGGGTAGCGGTTACCGTATATCGGATCGTTAGCGGCAAACGTTGCGCCTTCACTGAGGAAGTGTACTGGCTGGAAGCCTATAGCACCGCCGGTGGTAAAAACTCGCAAGTGCCGACCGCCATGTGGATCAAACGCCCCAAGGGGCAATTATCCAAATGCGGTAAAGCAGCGTCTTTGCGGGCGGCGTTTCCGGAGGAATGTGGCTATGCTGCTGAGGAAATGGATGGCAAAACCCTCGATGATGTTGTCGACGGTTCGGTGATTGATGGCGAGCCGACGCATTTGGAAACCGATGTTGGCCAAGCTGGCGATTGGTTTTCCGGATCATCCGAGCAAACGCCGCAAGTGATCGACGTGTCGCAAATCCATCCCAAGGTGCAAAAAGCCGTGGCGGAATTGGTTAGACGTACTGCGGCGGCCGGTGCCTGGAAAGCGGCCTACGACTATGCCAATCAGAAGTTCAAAGGCATTGATCTGAGCTTTGCCTTGGCCGAGCTGGATAAGGTATCGGAGGTTGATCCCAGGGCAACATCAGCCTTAGGTAAGGCCGACAGTACTGCCATGCCGCCCTTTTCCGCCAAAGACATGGCGATGAACCAGGCCCGTCAAACTCTGGGGCACGCAGCTTAAAACACTGTCATCCCCAATTCATTAACCACCCACAAGGGCGTCAAGTTTCGCCCACGGGGTAGGACATGACGCTCTTGTTTTATCAGGAGAGGTCATGAACACAAACGATCAATCATTAAACCGCGTGCCCTGTCATACCGACTGGCAACGTTACGATTCAAACACGGTGTTACGCCGTCACTTAACTATCAACCAGTAGCCGCCCACG
>NZ_JANIBM010000071.1 GCF_024505045.1 Methylomonas aurea
GCAATATACCGAGATCACCACCACGAAAAAGAGCTGGTTCTCGAAGAAGACCACGGTCAGCGAGATTCTGAGCGCGCTTGATCCGGAGTTTCAATCGGCGCTGTCGAAGATGTTCCGGGGCATGGCCACGTCGATGATGTCGATGGCCAACGAGTTCGGCAAGGACATGACCGATGCGGTGAATAAATACGTTATTCCCGGGCTGAAGATCAGCCTGTACGGCATGACTTCCGACCAGATGATATCGACGCTGAATAACGTGTTGTCCACCCAGCTCGATGTCATGACCACCAACATTTTCGGCAGCCTGATCGCGAAGTATCAAAAGCTGGGTGAAGGAATGTTCGAGACCGCGACGCGGCTGGTGGCGGAAAAAGCGGTGGTGCTGGATGCAATCAATTTGACCGGTAAAACCTTCTCCGGCGATGCGGTGGCCATGGCCGACGGTTTAGTGACGCTCGCCGGCGGCATTAAAGAATTCCAAGGGTTGTTCCAGGACTATTACCGCAACTTCTACAGCGAAGCCGAGCAGTTGGCCAACACGACCCGGCGCTTGAAGTTGTCCTTGTCCGATTACGGTCTGGAGTTGCCCGATACCCGTCAAGCCTACCGCGACCTGCTCGACGCTCAGAATCTGGACACCGAGGCCGGCCGCGTCCGTTATAACCAGTTGCTGCAATTGGCCGACGCTGCCGACACGTATTACAAGGCCAACGAGAAGTTGCGCGAAAGCATGGAACTGCTGAGCAAAGACACGTTTGCCACGGCCGTCGATTACACCCGCTATTTGCGCCTGGCTCAACTCGCCGGCATCGCCAAGGCGGACGATTTGTTGCCACCGACGCCGGATAAAGTATTCATGCCAACCGGCGCCGCCAATCAAACCCTGCCTGGCATCAACTCCGGTACCACGGTCAGCAGTGCCTTTACCACCGTTGCGGAAAGTAACCAGGCCGTGACCGACGAGGTGCGGCAATTGCGCACCGAACTGCAGGCGCAGAATATTGCGATCGCGCAAAACACGGCCGACGTGGCCAAGCTGTTGAAGCGCTGGGACGGTAATGGACTGCCGGAAACGAGGGTCGTCGCATGATGCTGATCAGGCCGTTTGTGGTGACGGACACGGCGCTATTGTCATGCAATATTCCGGAGACTGATTACACCGCGTTCAATCTCGCGACCACGTACGGGCTTGGCGATCGGGTACGTGTGATCGGTGCCAATGTGCATAGGGTTTATGAGTCGCTGCAAGCCGGCAATGTCGGCCACGATCCGGCTGCGTCGCCGACCTGGTGGCTCGAAGTAGGTCCGACCAACCGTTGGAAGCTGTTCGATTCGTCGGTGACCTCGCAAGCCACGAATCCGGATTCTATCGATGTGACGTTACACCCGACCGGCCGGATCGATTCGCTGGCGTTGTTGAATTTGGCCGCCCAATCGGTGCGGGTAATCATGACCGATGCGGTAGATGGCGTGGTGTACGACAAAACGTTTTCGTTGGTCTCGGATAGCGGCGTGCACGATTGGTATGCGTATTTTTACGAACCTATCGACCGCCGCTCCGACCTGGTGATTTACGACATGCCGCCGTATCACGCCCCAACCATTCAGGTCATCGTCAGCGATCCGGGTTTTACGGTGGCAGTTGGGGCGATGGTCCTTGGCTTCAAAAAGATCATCGGCGGTACGCAATACGGCGTCCGGGTCGGCATTCAGGACTATTCGGTGAAGAAGCGCGACGACTTTGGCAACTACACGGTGCTGGAGCGGGCATTCAATAAGAATGCGACGTTCACGCTATTCGTCGATGCGAACTTCGTCGACCAATTGCACGCACTGCTGGCCAGCTACCGCGCTACGCCGATCGTCTACGCCGGTACCGACATTTACAGCTCGACGGTGATCTACGGCTTTTACAAAGACTTCTCGATCACCATCGCTTATCCGACCGAGTCTATCTGCACTCTCGAAATTGAAGGTTTAACTTAATGGCCATTACTCCGCTTCCCGATGTGCCGCAGCGCGGCGACCAGCCCGATGTTTTTATCGCCCGTGCCGATGCGTTTATCGCGGCGCTTGTTCAGTTTCGATCGGAACTTAACGATGCCGCCAACGCGATGAATCTGTATGCGGTCAGTTCGGTCAGCACGACCAATTTGACGATATCGGTCGCTAGCAAGACCTTAACGGTGGAGCCGGACAAATCGTTTTTGCCGGGGCAGACAGTCAAGATCGCGTCGACGTCCGACGGCGCTAAGTGGATGCTGGGCGACGTGATGTCGTATGACGTTGTGACCGGCGCCTTGGTGGTGTCGGTGAATACGATCCAGGGCAGCGGTACCTTTGCCGCGTGGACGATATCGCTCAGCGCGCCGGGCGGCGCATCGCTGAACGGATCGGTCAGCCAGGATTTCTCGGTGCGCAATTTGTACCAATCGCTCGGCGCCGATATCGCCAGCGCAGGCACAATCAATCTGGATACCGCCACCGGCGACACTGTCGATGTGACCGGCACCACGGCGATTAATGCGATTACGTTGAGCGCCGGACGCGTCAAGCGCGTGCGCCATGCCGGCTCGCATTTGTTGACGCATTCGGCGTCGCTGATACTGCCGGGCGGCAAGAACATTCAAACCCAGGCCGGCGATTATTCGGTGTGGATTGGCTATCCCGGCGGCGTGGTGCGTTGTCTATTGTTTCGGCCGGCCGGCGGGTTGGTGGGCGCGCTCCATGCCAAACCGTCTGTGCGGCAAACGGTGTCGTATGGCCCCGTAGATAGTAACGGCGCAGCGGCGTTCGGCGGTGCCACCGGCAGCACCACGGTTACCACGTCCGGAACGTTAAGTGTGACCGCGGCCAACGGCGATTCCGATCTGAATGGCTCTATCGGCAACCCGAGCTGGACCGGGCTCAACACCGACGGCACTTATTATCTGTATCTGGATATCGCCGCTGACGGCACCTGCACGACCGGCAGCACCGCACTGGAGCCGATTTACCAGCCAGGCGGCGCTTATAGTGTGACGAACGGGCAATGCACGTTCAATATCGGCGAAATGACGATGAAGGTCGGCAATGGCTCGACTGCGAATCCGGTCTATCGGGTGTTTGTCGGCGAAGTGATTGTGGCGAGTAACGTGGTTAGCGCTATTACCTGGTATGCGCTGAATGGGCGTTTTGATGCGCCGTGGACTGCGACGCTGCCAGGCACAGCGACGTTGATCAGCAATAACCATAACATCGGAGTATCGCCGAGAGATGCTGAGTTCGAGATCGAGTGCACTACTGCCGACGCGGGTTACGCGGTCGGCGACCGTATTCTGGGCCCGGCTACCGGTTCCGGCTCATTGGTTTCAAAAATACCATGCATGGTGACTCGTAAGACCATCGCGGTTATTACGGGTAGTTCGCAGGCTTGGTACATTTTCAATAGGTCCACTGGCGCGGTGGCGACACCGACTTCTGCTAGCTGGAAGTATCGCATGACGGCGAAGCGAGGTTGGTGATGGGCTTTTACGTTGATGGTAGCGGTCTGTACTATGAGGGCGATCGAATCGATCCGTCCGACATTGAAGTCGAGCAGCGGCCTAGCAGCGCGTTTATTTACGTCAACGGCAGTTGGGTCGCTGATTTGAGCGCTATAAAATCCGAAAGGATTGCTGGACTGAAGGCGTCGTTGCAATCGGCCATTGTGGCCGGTATCGAAAGTGACGCGCTGGGTATCCCCCATGCATACCCAACGGCCTTGACTGATCAGGCCAATCTCAACGGCCTGGTCACTGAAACCCTGTTACCCGGCGCGGCCGCCGAGTTTAAATTTTGGTGTGCCGATAGCGCAGGCAACTGGCTGAGACGAGTACACACCGCTGAGCAAATCCGGCAGGTCGGCATCGATGTTGCGACGCATATCAAAGCGCAACAATCTCACTACGAAGCGTTACTGATTTCAGTCGAAAATGCCGAGGACGTCGACGCCGTTGCGGCGGTCGTTTGGTAGTTGGCTTTTGCTATGCGCAATTAACTTGCACAATCGGAAAATAGAATTTTTCTCATTTATCGCGCATCTGTCGCTTCATTTATCGCGCGCGG
>NZ_JANIBM010000072.1 GCF_024505045.1 Methylomonas aurea
AACAACGCCAATAGCGGTAAGGACCCGAACCGGCCGATGGCGAGTCTGGCAGCCCTGTTGCGGGCCTATGACCTGGATGCCGGCGACGTGATCTACGTCGACAGCGGCAACTACAGCCTGGCCACCAACATCGTCCTCGGCAGCCAGGATAGCGGCGTGACCATTAAGGGCGCGGTACAGCCCGGCCATGCCAGCGTGCTCGACCGCGGCAACGTCAACACCGGTGCCTACGCCATCGATTTGCAGGGCGCGGACGGCGTCACGCTGGACCATCTGGGTATCACCGGCGCCAATATCGGCGTCTACGCCAGCAATTCCGCCGATTCCGACAGCATCGTCATCAAAGACAGCCGGATTTGGGGACACAACCAATACGGCCTGTACATTAACGCCGGCAACGACAATTTCACGCTGGCCGGTTCGCAAGTGTTCGGCACGACCACCTACCACGGCGTGCATATACTGGCTTCCGGCGCCCGGATTTCGAATAACGACGTCTACGGCAACGCGCAGTTGGGTATCTATGGTGGCTATAACGGCAGCGGCACGGCGGCGCGCATCGAGGGTAACAAAGTCCACGACAATGCCGGCAACGGTATCGACGCCGATTACAATACCGACATCGTCGGCAACGAGGTGTTTAACCAGTTGAATAACGGCCGCTACGGCATCGTGATCGCCAACAGCGCCCGCGCCAGCGGCAACTTCGTGCACCATAACGACACCGGCATGAGCGTATCCTACAGCGCGCTGGCGTCCGGCAACGAGGTCTACGCCAATACCAAGAGCGGTATCACGCTGTATTCGGCAAGCGCGCGCGGCAATCGGGTCTACAGCAACTCGACCGGTATCGTCGACACCGGCTATGCCACGATCGAAAACAACGTGGTTTACGCCAATACCAATATCGGTATCCAATTCACCGGCACCCATACCGCCAGCGACGCTAATCAGGTCACCCGCAGTAACACGCTGTACCAACCGGTCGGCGATGCCGTTCTGATCAGCAGCGGCGGCAGTAACGTGCAGTTGCATAACAACATCGTCATGGTCGATGCCGGTTTCGGCATCAACGCCGCAACCGTCGCCAATCTGGTGCAATCCGACTACAACCTGTTCCATCTGACCCAAGCCGGCGCCCGCACCGGTTTGTGGGGCGCTGCGCAACAGGCCAGCCTGGCCGATTGGCGCACCGCCAGCAGCAAAGACGCGCACAGTAAAGCCGGCAACCCGTTGTTCCTGGATATCGACGGCGCCGACAACGTGCTGGGCGAGAAAGGTTTGGTGGCCGGTAACGGCTTCGACGACAACTTCGGTTTGCGCGCCAATTCGGCGGCGATCGACGCGGCCAATATGTACACGGCGACAGCCACCGATATCGACGGTCTGGCCCGGCGCGACGATCCGAGCGTTGTCAACAGCGGCGACGGCTTGCCTTTATACGTCGCCACCGCGCAGGTCGGTAGCAGTTTCGCCAACGTCGGCACCAAGATCAACTTACGGCAAAGCGACTACGCGACGACCTACACGATTCCTTTCGCGTTTCCGTTCTACGGCAAGACCTACACGACGGCCTACATCAACTCGAACGGTTTCATCCAGTTCGGCTCGTCGACCAATGCCTACAACGGCAATAACAGCAATACGCTGGATGGCCTGATCAATAACGTACGGATCGCGCCGTTGTGGGATAACTTGTCGACTTCGGTCGCCGACACCAGCCGCGACGTCTACGTCGATGCCACCGTCGCCAACCAGTTGACCGTGCGTTGGGCCGCGGTGATCGAAGGCACCAATAATCCGGTCAATTTCTCGGTGACGTTGTTCAGCGACGGCCGGTTCCGCTTCGATTACGGTCCGAGCGCGAGCGGCTTGACGCCGACGGTCGGCGTCTCGGCCGGCAACGGCCAAACCTACGTGTTGGCACCATACGACGGCGTCGGCGACTTATCGGCGGCCGCTTCATTGGAATGGGCGGCTACGCCGGGTCTGAATTATTACGATATCGGCGCCTACGAGTTCCTCGGCAACTCCAACGACACCCAGGCCCCGCAAGTGGTGTCGATCAGCCAATTGCCGGTCGACGGCGGCACCACGTCGGCGGCGTTCAGCAGTTTGCAGATCGACTTCAGCGAGGCCTTGGACCGGATCAGCGCCCGCAGTCCGGCCAACTATGAATTGTTGGCGGCCGGTGCCGATAACAGCTTTGGTACGCCGGACGATACCCGGATTGCGGTCAAACCCGGCTATTCGTTCCCGGAAACCAATTTGACGCTGCAATTGACCGACGGCGTGTTGGCCGAAGGCAAGTATCGGCTACGCCTGTCCGGTACCTTGGGTATTTTCGATACGGCCGGAAACCTGCTGGACGGCAACGCCGACGGTATTGCCGGCGGCGATTACCTGCGCGAGTTCACGATAGACCGCTCCGGCAACCAACCGCCGACCGCAACCGATGCGGTCGCCAGCGTCAACGAAAATAGCAGCGTGTTGATCACGCTGGCCGGCACCGATCCGAACGGCGATCCGTTGTCCTTCAGCTTGGTCGGCTCGCCGCAGTACGGCGTGTTGTCGGATTTCGATGCTGCGGCGCGGACCGTGCGTTATACGCCGAACGCCAATTTCAACGGTACCGACAGCTTCAAATTCCGCGTCGACGACGGCAGTCTGGGCACCGACGACGGTAACGTCATCGTTAACGTGCTGCCGGTGAACAGCGCTCCGGTTGCATTGGGCGCCAACGCCGCGACCGACGAAGATACCGCCGTGCAAATTCTGCTGCCGGCAACGGATCTGGAAACCGCACAGCCGCAACTCGGTTATGCGTTGGGCAGTGCGCCGGCTCACGGCAGCGTGATTCAAGGCAGCAACGGCTTGTGGACTTACACGCCCGATGCCGATTTCCAAGGTACCGATAGCTTTACCTACACCGTGACCGACCGCGGCGATCCCGACGGTTCGCCGGGCAATGCCTTGACGTCGGCGCCGGCCACCGTGACGATCACGGTACGCCCGGTCAACGATTCGCCGCGGATACCGGTCATTGCCGTGCAAAACGTGGCCGAAGGCAACACGCTGAGCTTCACGGTCGCCGCCAACGATCCGGACAGTGCCGGCTTGAGTTACAGCCTGGTGGGCACGCCGCCTGCAGGGGCCAATATCGACTCGGCTAGCGGTCTATTTAGCTGGACGCCGGCCGACGGCGCCAGTCTGCAGACCTTCACGGTGCGGGTCAGCGACGGCGTATTGGCGACCGATGCCAACTTCGATGTCCAAGTGAGCAATGTCGCGCCCAGCCTGACCTTGACCGGAGCGGCCAGCGTCGATTTGGGGCAAGCTTACGCCGTCAATTTCTCGGCCACCGATCCCGGTACCGACAGCGTCTCCGGCTGGTTGGTCAACTGGGGCGACGGCTCGACCACGGCATTGCCCGCTAATGCCACTGGCGCCAGCCATACTTATTCGCAAGGCGGCCAGATGGCGGTTACCGTCACCGCCACCGACGAAGACGGCAGTTACGTCTCGTCGCCGTTGGCCGTCAAAGTAATCCAGCCAAACCGGGCGCCGGTGGTGCCGGCCGGTCAAACCGCCAGCACCAACGAAGACCAGCCTGTGACCTTTAACTTGAGCTACGGCGATCCGGACGGCGATGCGTTGACGGTCGATTTCGTCAGTTTGCCGCAACACGGTAGCTTGAGCGGCTTCAATCCGGCAACCCGGCAGTTGACTTACACCCCCGGCCAAAACTTCAACGGTAGCGACAGCTTCCAAATCAGCGTTAGCGACGGCAAGGGCGCAACGACGACGGCCAACATCAACCTCAGCGTATTGGCAGTCAACGACAATCCGGTCGCCGGTAACGACAGCTACAACGTGCGCGGCGGCCAAACTTTGAACATCGCGGCACCGGGCTTGCTGGCAAACGACAGCGACACCGACGGCGATACGCTGCAGGTTCAATCGATTGACATTACCGGCACTCAAGGCACGGTCACCGCGTTCGCCGACGGCCACTTTAGCTTCACGCCGACGGCCGGTTTCAGCGGCGACACCAGCTTCAAGTACACGGTGG
>NZ_JANIBM010000073.1 GCF_024505045.1 Methylomonas aurea
GGCCGAATTTTCGGTAAGGATGGGGGTGTGGTCGGGGTAAACGAATTGGCCGTCCTTGACGTAATGGGCCAGGGTTATATCCAGCGCCTTCGAACAGACATCGGAGAAAGGCAAGCCGGTGCGCCGGCAAATGACATTCAAGCCCTCAACCTGTTGGGTGCTGACCTGGAAGCTGGCACGCATGCGGAAAGTGCCGTTTGGCTTTTGTTTGTACATGGGAAACCTCGTAAATGTTACATGTAACGCTAATTAAAAAAAGGCCGGCAATGCGTTTGAACGACGCGGTCAGTCTGCGCCTAACCACGTCGTTCGAGCGGACAAGCGGGCCTACCATGCGGGAGTCAATTAACCTCAACGGGGTCCAATGTGCGGGAAAAGACTACCGACTTTCCGCTTGCCGCTCAACTCCCCGTTAGCCTTCATGATCCTATGCCGAAACCAAAGCCACTATTAACAGAATTGGCAAAGAAGGGAAAACCACTTGTAGAAGTGGTAGTCATCCCATTTGATGAGCAACAGAGCGAAGATGTTTGCAGAATCCTAGATGATCTAGCTCTCGATATTTCTGCGGAAATACTTCCGGCGTATTTTCAACCGTCAGAAATTCCAACGATTTATCAAATTCGACTCGAGGCAACAAAAGAGGCATTGCTAAGGGAGTTTGGATGGAAAATCGAGCGGATCCAGATTTATGATACGAAAGAAGATAATGGACAATATCCAGACGCATATGCCTGGGAAGACCTGAACGAACCAGAGTTCTATCCAGAGGAGTTGAGTGGAAAAATAAAGCACATGGGGCTCACCCAGCCGGGGAATAGCGATAATGGAAAACTCGATAATATTAATTATGAACTTAAAAACGGCTAACCCGACGCTCAAGCCGACCCGCTTCCGCTACGCTCCAGCGGTCGGCTTAGCTTTACGTTGGGCGTCTTCATTGCCATGATCCAGCAACTTGACGAATGCAAATGGCTCTACCTCCGTGAAATCTCCGAGCCGGAGGACAACTCGCTTCGTTTGGTCATTGAGGAAGCGCGTCCGAACGATCTACCGGAAGACATAACGATAAACAACGTTACGTTGCAGGGGCTGCGGAAGGTCGAACACGACGTCTCATGCCGAATCTTCGAGGTCACTTGGGAGAGATACATTTGCTACTCCGTCGTAAACGAGTCCTATGCCAATGCTGATAAGTCCGGCACCTACACCGGTCAGAAGGTTCGCTTCTACTCCGAGTCGCCGTTCTTAGAGTACATACGCAGCGCCACGTTCGCGTCTGCTGACTACCCTGGGCCTTACAAGCATGTTGCGGTCTTGTGTGAGAACCACATTGTTGAGGTGGCGGCTACGAGCGAGCCTCGTGTACGGTTGGTAAAACCAGGTCGTCCGCGTGCCGTCAAAGACGCCCAACCCTGCGGTCAACCGGACCTTGCGCATAAAGCCGCGCAAGGCCGGTTACCTCCACGTTAGGCTGTCGAATTTATGAAAATCTACGTGTTAGTCGCAATGTGTATTGCATATATCGTCCTATCGATTTTGGTAAAAAGAAAACAGCGCTCCTTGGGGCTTTCACCCGCAAAAGAAACGAGCAAAGCAATTTGGGTTGGCATATTTTGGGTTAACGTTCCGATATTACCAATTTTTCTGGGGCCATTTTTCGTTCAGAAAGAATTGCTGTCAAACAATGAGGCTACCGTATCAATATTATGTTTAACAGGTGGATTTATCGGTGCTTGGATGTGGTGGTCTATAAATGTGTCCTTATGGCGCAGATGGGCGTATCGGAAAGGTGTAGATGCCAATGAACTTCAAAATGAAGGTCAGTCCTCTAGTATCTTATGGCCTCGAGGTCACTTTTTCGAAAAAACGGAATTTGGGAATTTAGTTAAACATTGGCGAAAGTAGCCTAACATGGTAGTCAAAGGGACGCGCCGGACGCAGGCGTTTGTTAACCTTTCTTATTTTTTCGGGTTCGCTGGCTTTGTTAAACTTTGCCCCGGCGCGCCCCTTACTTTTACGTTATGCGTCTCTTGCGAGTCGAAGCGAATGAACGATGAGCATCAAATCAAGGTGGTGGTGGCAAGCGACGTGAGCGATCGCGATGGCATTGGCGTCGAGATCTATCTCGGAGACGACTTAGCGCTGGAAATCTTCCGCGATGACACTAAGAAGTCGAGAGAAGTTACCTTGTACAAAAAAGGTGTACCGCTAAGCGTCGTCGAGGAATCCATCGCCATTTTCAAACGGGAAATCCCATGGGAGTTAATTGACTATGGCGCGCACAACCAAGATTAGCCGCATAACATGGCGCTCAACCTCGCTCCCTTCGGTCGCTGGACGCTGCGCGATAAAGCCGCGCAGCGCCGGTTAGCTCTACGTTAGGCAAACATGAATTTGAGACACATTCCAGACGCAAGAATGGTTGACATTCGGATTGTTGAGGTTCCATATCAGTGGGAAGGTAAAGTGCCAGTGAAAGAAATTGGGTCGGCAGGTAACCGAAACGTTATTTGCCTTGTTCATGAACCCACTGGTATTACATATCAAGTAGAGGTAGACCCGAATATTTCGGAGCCTCAAGAGGTAGCAAGAAAACGAGCGGAGGCAAAACTTGAGTTTATACACCAATTGCATGGCGAGTCATGGCTGTCCGAGTGAAGTGCGAAGAAGCTTGCCTAACCAGCCGCTTCACCCGACCAAAAACCGCGATGCGGTTTTCGTCGGGTGAGCTCGGCGTTGGGCGTCATGAATCGAAGTCTCGTTGCTTTGGTAATTCTCAGTTTTAGTGGTGCAGCTATGCCATGTATAGCTCCACCACCAATGCTATTTCGAGATCATGCGGCTTTGGTAAATGAGGCAGCAACCATTTTAATTGTTGAAGCTATTTCCGCTCCTAATACTCCAAAAGATACCTGTCAATTTCGTGTGATTCAGCCTCTAAAAGGTACCATACCGGAACAGTTTCCAATTTTGTGCCGCTTGCCGAGTTCTGGCGATTGGATGACACATTTCTCAGGACACACAGAATCTGCATTCTGGAAGCAAAATAGCGGCCGCCTTGGTATAAAAAGTGATTGCACGGTAATTCCACCTGCTTTTGAAGTTAATCATTACTATTTGATGCTTATTGGAGGAAAACCGGACACTAAACAATTTGAAGAACTTTCCAACCCTCAAGATAAATGGCTTATTTTTGTCAACAAACAATTATCGAGAGGTAAACGGTGATGCCCAACCAACGGGTCAACTTGACCGGCAAAAGCTACGCTCCTATCGTCGCTACACTTTTGCCGTCAAGTTACCCTTTTCGTTATGCATACAGCTTACAGGACAATGTTTAAAGTTTTTCCCTCGATTTTTGTAGCTTTTATTTTGACTGTGCTTCCAGTGGAAGCTGTCTTAGCCTGCAAATGTGTAGGTGGTGAAACCGAGCAAAGCCTATATATCAAGGCCGACTATGTCGCGCATGTAAAAATCACTGTCGCAGAACTTAGGGATGTGAGTGAATTAGGAAATGCCGATTCTGACATTATCGATATGGCTCATGGTGAATATGTCCGCATCTCTTTCGAAGAAAAGGAAGTATTTAAAGGCAAAAAGTTTTCTCCAAATTTCCTAAAAGAATTACCGTTCGCCAATGGAAACTGCATGCTGGGCCTTCGGCCCGGCTGGGAATATGTAATATTTCTTAACAAAGAATCAAACGGGCTCGTTTTTGCTTGCTCTGGCTCGTTTTCTTTCTACAACACCACTGATACATCAACCAAAATACAGCAGCTAAGAGAATGGGCAAGGGAAAAAAGATAAATTCGCATAACACGGCGCTCAAAGGGACGCTCCGCTTCGCTGCGCGCCCCTTAGCTCGGCGTTG
>NZ_JANIBM010000074.1 GCF_024505045.1 Methylomonas aurea
GCGTGTAATTGGACGAGAATAGCTGGATCTGATGCTGATCCACCAACTGCCGCACCTGAAACAACGGCACGCCCATTTTGATGCCCAGCGCTTTGACTTCATTACTGCGGGCAACGATGCAGCCGTCATTGTTGCTGAGTACGGCCACCGGTTTACCGATCAGGTCTGGCCGAAACACCCGCTCACAGCTGACGTAAAAATTGTTGCAATCGACCAGGCCGATCAGATTGGCTGGAGGTGTAACGAACTCCGTCACACGGCATGAATGACGTTGGTCACCACACCCCAAACCACCAGCTCCAGCTCGTCGTGGAGTAGAAAATCCGGATAGGCCGGATTTTCAGCGCGTAGTTTCCATTGCTCGTCGTCCAATACCAAGCGTTTGACCGTCAGTTCACCATTCAACGCGCAAATCACGATCTTGCCTGACACGGGTTCTATCGAGCGATCCACCACCAGAATGTCGTTGGGATGAATGCCGGCCCCTAACATCGAATCGCCTTGAGCACGGACAAAAAAAGTGGCTGCCGGTTTTTGAATCAGCAGTTCATTCAGATCAAGGGTTTTGTCGACATAATCCGCCGCCGGCGACGGGAAGCCCGCCGAGACTTTGCTGGCGAATAACGGCAAGCGGCATGCAGACAGCGGCCACTTGGGCGTCAAGATGGCAGGGTAATCCAGATGCAACCCGGCAAACGCACGACGCTTCAACTTGAACTGTAACGGCAGATTCGACATCATCGCTCCATGGCAACTTCTAGGGCTGCATAGTCTACCGTCGAAAATGCATTTGTTCTATATTTGTTCTTTATTCAAGTGTCAGCCATGTGCGGTCGCTACAGCCTGACCACTGACGCGGCAACCCTGGCCGAGCATTTTCAGGTGTTGAGGCAGATTCGATTTCAGCCCGGTTACAACATTGCGCCGAGTCGGAAGATTTTGACTGTCGTCGAACTCGATGATGGCTCACGTAAGGCGGTGAATCTGTTCTGGGGATTGGTGCCCTCCTGGGCGAAAGACAGCAAAAACAGTTCGCACCTGATCAACGCACGCATGGAAACCCTACGGGAAAAGCCCTCTTTTCGCAGTGCGTTTAAACATCGACGCTGCTTGATTCCCGCAGACGGCTTTTACGAGTGGGAGAGCCGAAATGGCAAACAAGCGTTTCACATCCACCGCGATGATCGTCAGCCCTTCGCCTTTGCCGGATTATGGGAGCAATGGCAGCACGACACGGAAACCCTGTATTCCTGCACCATCATTACCACCGCTGCCAATGCATTGATGCAACCCATTCATGAGCGAATGCCGGTGATCATTTCACCGGAGCATTATCACGACTGGCTCAACAAAGCTGCGGATGCGGACCATGCCTATCGGTTGCTCGATGCCCCGGCCTATACCCACATGATTGCGACGTCGGTCGGCGATTGGGTCAATAATCCACGGCATGAGGATGAGCGTTGCATAGCCCCGATTTAGACTAACGCGCAATGTTGGCGTCAATCACAATTGGCACTACACTTTGGTCAACGCAAGCCAGAAACGGGTAGCAGACATGGAAAGAATAATATTGGCACTGTGGATTTTTTCCAGTGTGGCCTTTGCAGAGGGTGATGAAAAGCTCTGGCCTGAAGACAAACCAAAAAACTTTTGCCTAGATCCATCCTTGGAGACCAAAAGCGAAAATTTAGCTAAAGAGCATCCTGAGGATGAGCGATTGGTGAAGCTTGTAGCCTTGCGTTCTGGTTTATGTAATCTGGTATTAAAAAACATCGTTCCGCTAAATACTGCCATCGATATATTTGATGCCGAAAAGGAAAGCGAGATGCAAAAACGCTTACAAGAGGGACAAACCAATAAAGGGGATATCGTTCTGTAAACGACTCAGAATGAGCAAAACTTTTTCCAGAGTTTGTGTCGCTATCGACCCAGGCTGTGTAAAAGCGCTAGCTTTATTAAAAAATCTCACGACCAATTAACCGGGAGTGTAGATGAAGCGCTTCATTCAGAGTACAGACCGAACTCAGGTAAACCTATTTCCTGAGCAACTGGAGGACTTGTCGCCGAGGACAATCCTATTTGGGTCGTTGATGTCATTGTTGAACAACTCAACCTGGACAAATTAGGATTCAAAGGGGTTACGCGAGCCTAGAAAATCGACAACCTACAAGTTAGCGTTTGTTAAGCTGCGTCTTGCTCCAGATCATTACCCAAAAATATTTCACATCAAGTTTGTTAGCCAACCCATTGAAGTGTGCCAAATCGCCTCAGTCACGCAACAGATTGTTGCTCCATATCGACTTGATATATCAATAAAAACTGAAACAATGCTCCCCCACAGCCAACACGACTGGTTTGATGGAGGGCCTGGTGAAAATATTATTAGTTGCTATGACCGTTCTGTTTTCTGCGGCGATTCTGCTGATCGCCGGGTTTCAGCTAATTCGCTTATGCGTTACCGAATTGGTGGAATTTGTCTTAGAAGCCTGGCGAAGTCCCGAACTGAAGTCGACTAATTAATGTAATCGTCATCTAGCAAGGATGCCTTTGGGAAAACTGCCGATCATCATCGTATCATAGGAAATCGTTGGTTTGAAAAAAGCACAGAACGGCTCGATAAGAAATTGAAAATAACAATCAAGTAGGCAAAGTATTTGTTCTTGAACTTTGAGTACCCATTACAAGCCCTTATTGTCAGATCAGTAATCTATCAAACGAATTATTGTGATATTGATTCAGTTCCGATACAAATTGCTCATGGAGCGGAGAAATGCGCAACAGTTATCAACAGCCACCCATAGTTATCCACAACATTCCGTGTTCAAACTGCGTTAGTTTCGTTGTTTGCGTACACTAATCCCGTTTTTTTTAACCATTAAGACCGTAGTAGCGCTTCGTTTATTCCGTTTTAAAGAAACATGAAATAAACGAATTCGATCGTTAACTTACTGAAATTAATAAAGAAATCCAGCTAGACTAAGATTTTAGTCTTTCTATAGTATTAAATTAGTCTTTCTAAGTACCGCCGCAGTCATCGGCGGATAAAACCAAAATAATTTCGTTAAATTGAATTTGATTTGACTTTGATACCCATTTCGGAGAATACAAAGATGACATGAATATATTGCTGAGCAGTATGAATAAATCGCCCTACCGCTAATTTCTTACTCCGTAGTATAACGACATGAAGTTAAACGCCACATTCGACATTTAAGGTGATTCCATCCCAGAAGCATAAGGAAAGCACTACTTTCTAGTTTCCACATAAATTCTTTAATGTTTGGGGACCAGAATCATCCGTAGTCTCGCGACATCAAGCTTACCTTAATTACGCTCCATGTTCATGCGAGGGGAAGCTCGAAAAACCTATTTCCCTTAATTACACCAAAATAAAATCAATAGGTTATATGCGGTTTAGGATGTTTGCCCTGCCCTGCCCTGCCCTGCCCTGCCGCACGCAACAATTGTCGACAAAACCCACTGCTTTCTCCGTAGTATAACGACATGAAGGATCATTTGTG
>NZ_JANIBM010000075.1 GCF_024505045.1 Methylomonas aurea
CGCTTCGCCGTCATGCACTAGATAAACGCTGGTCAGCGGTTCGCCGTCATCGTCGCACCATTCCAAATCAATCGGTTTTAGACTGAATTGCAGCGGTTTGAAGGCTTCGAAGTCTTTGGCCTTGTGGCAAGCCAGGACAATCGCGCCGCCGTCCTTGGTGGCGGAAAATTCGCCGTCCATGGCCGCGCGTATGCTGGAACTGCCCCGGCTGCGCTGTTTATCACCATGCCCGCTATGGTGAACGACCAAGACCGCCGCGCCCAAAGGCTTAAAAAAGCCGTCCAGGTTGGCGATAAACCGGCCTATGTCTTGGCTGCTGTTCTCGTCGCCGTCCATGTTGCGGTGCAAGGTGTCGACAATCACCAAGCCAGGATTGGCACAACTGGCCTTGATGGTGTCGGCTATCCATTGCGCGTTTGTCCCGTCAATCAGGTTGGCCGGTCGTTGGCTGATAAATAACCGTTCCGGCGCTTGCCGTTGATATTTTGACTCTAACGCCTTAAGCCGCCGCGCCATGCCTGCATGCCCTTCGCCGGCCACGACAACGACATCAACCGGTTTGGTGCGGCAGCCATGCCAGGCTATACCCGCCGCCATGCAAAACGCCCAATCCAAGGCGAATAACGACTTGCCCGCGCCCGGCTCGCCAAACAGCAAATTCAGGCTGCCGCGCTCGATGATGTTTTCCAGTAGCCAATCAATCGCGACCAGCTCCGCGGTCAAGCGATGCGCCGGAATGAGTGGGAATGGCTGCCAGACTGCCGCTTGCCTTGCCTCGGCTTGTCCAGGTCGCTCGCCGCCGCTCTGTGGCAATTCTGGCGCGGTTTTGGCGTGTTCCTGCCTGTGTAGCCTTTGATTGTGTTGCGTGATTTCAGGGTTCCAGTTAAGCGCCGCGGCAAAGTCGCCGCCACATTCCAGCAAGCGGAAACAATCGAAGGCGTCATGTGCAAAGCCGTCGTTCAACAGGTCGCCGCCGTGAGAATAAATCCGCTCGATACCGTCGGCACAATTCCGCATGATGGCGACGCCCGGCGCTTTGGATGCGCTGCCCGGCCGGATGAATCTATTCCGGCCTTTCTGCTGGTAGCCGTTACGGGTCAAAACATCGGCCAGCGTAAAAGACTGGTTAAACGCTTGGATAGGGTCACGCCTGCCGGCTAACTGTTCGGCTGGCTGTGGTTGCCGTGGTGCAATGTCCGGCGGTTTTGGCTCGATACCCAAGGCCGAATCAAAACAAGGCTTCCAGGCGTCCCAGTGTTGCAGCATATCCAGCAAGACCGGCGGCGCTTCCGGTATTGCTGCCGGGTTGCCGATAAATTGATACCGCTGGCCGGGGTAATCTGGATGCTCGCCGACAATGACATCTTGCGCCCCGTCGCCGCAGCGAAGCTCGAAAATCACATCGTATTCTTTCGGCTTGCCGGCTTTGGGTTTCTTGCACTGCTTAACGCCAGGGGCTTGGAATCCTGCCGGCAGTTTGAACAGCAACTTCGCCCGGTTCGGCCTCGGGCTTTTGACTTCGGCCCGCTGTTCGCTTTCTAGCCAGTCAAAAAGCTGGAAGTCGGTCAGCTCTTCGAACACCTTTCGCGCCAGTTCCACATCATCCAGGTCGAGCCCCAGCGTATTCGATGCGCCATGATGCAAACCAAAGTTAAAGCCCGCTCCGCAATTCGATAATGCATCAAGGTTAGAGCTATAGCCGTTTGGATTGTCTGCGGTTCTCGGCAATTGCCAACCCTTTGCGCGTGGCGCTTTGGTGGGCCTGCCGTTTATTGGTGGGATTGGCACTAAAGCCAACCCCGCGCCAGTGAATGACGCAAGGTTGCTACCGTTCATAATAAAACACCCCACGCTATCCGCCACCACACCGCCAAGCGGATAAATTCCAGCTTTATGCGTTTGATGGTTCCGGTAAAATGGCCCTGCGGTTTCTCTGTTTTGGCTTGCTCGGTGTTGCTGCACCGAGTAGGCTTTTCGCTTTGCATCATCATGCCGCCTTGCCCGTTGTTTGGGCTTCGAATTCATCAACCGCCTTACAAAACGCTTTGATGCGCTCCATCAATTCCGGCGTAAACTCTGCAAATAATTCGTAGCGGGTGAATGTCGCTTTGCGTTGCACAATATCTTTCGTCAAAGCGGTTTCGTCATGGTCGACAATCGTCCAACCTTTCTCGCGTAGATTGTCGATATAACCGCTTAACGATAACTATGGGATGCAAAATCAAAATCACGGTGCGTTGGCATTTGACCGGCTAACAATTTGCGAAGTGCTCTTGATTGCAGACTTCCAATTCGTGGGAAGTCCACATTTTCAGAGCCTAAAATCGGCCTAGTGTCGATATAATCCGCGCGGGTAATATGGCGGCGGTGGTCACGAATGACTTTGGAGGCAATCATTATTTGCCTCCTTGGTTTTGAGATTCTACCCAAGCAAAAAACTTGGCTTCATCAATTAGGACTTTTCTACCCAACCGGACAACCGCGCCAGCCTTGGCTAGTCCGTTGCTGTTTTCATTGAATATCAACGCTCGCAAGCCACCTTTGGTAAAGGCTGGGTTTTTTACTGTGAATTGGTTTACTGTTGAATAAATAATTGCCGTTTGTACGGCTTCGGTTTGCTGTTTGTTCATAATTCACCATCAATTATTAGTTGATAAAAGTTATCGCCAGCGTTTCTTGCTTTTGATGGTGATTATAATAAGTTGTTGATTTATATTAAAAAATTAAGGGAAGTCTCTTTCCCTGGTTTCCCCTATATTCCCCTGGTTTTTATGCCTTGATTTTCATGTAAACAAATAAATGGTGATTTTGCATCCCCCTATATTTATAATTTTCTTGGAGGGCGCCCTGACTTCTTTTGATAACCTTTTTCCCTGCTAAATGATTGCCAAAAATCACGCTTGAAGGTTCCAATAGCAATATTCCAAGTTCTTGCATCACTTTGCTTTAATTGCTGGAAAATAGTATCAACCTTCAACGAAACAACATTGACGCGTGTTTCAGTTTGCCACTTTTCAAAGCTAGCTTTTCGTTCTTGGTAGGTATTGGATTTAATCTTATTTCCATCCCAAACCACTTCGGCTTTTGGCTCTGACTCTATGCCTGCTGCATCACTTTCCACTGTTTGCATGGCTGTATTATCTAGGCTTGCGGCCTCCCGCATTCTTATTGGCGCTTCTTCCCCTAATACTTCAACTAGGCTTTTTAAACTCCACTTTTTGCAATGGTCATCAAGCCAAGCGGCTTTATCTCTAACCTTTCGCAATAACTTTTCTGGTGGGTCTTTTCGCTTTTCGCTGTCCCCTTCTTTTGCTTCAATTAAGTAGGTAAGTTTTGCGGCCTGCTCTGATGTGATGGATGTTCGAGTAGACCAATGAGCCCAATCAATTTTAACGTTATTACGGTCGTCCTCTAAGTAGTCTTG
>NZ_JANIBM010000076.1 GCF_024505045.1 Methylomonas aurea
CCAATACGGTGCGGCAACACCTTTGTTTGCACCAGTATTGCGCAATCGGCCGCGAGAGCAGGTAAAGACGAATTTAACTCATTGATTTTAATGATGGCACTATTTGTGCTTGAAATATAAAGATTTATAGAATGGATTGATGTCATTTCTAATCTTTCATCACTCCATAAACTATAAAAACAGGACGAAATTAACGATGAATAACAACTCAATCTGGAGAAAATCTATGAAAACAAAACTATTGATTACCCTATTGTTAGGTGCTGGCATCTTAGTGGCATGTAGTGAGATGAACCCGCATCCGATGGATATGACTCAAGCCGTTCAAAGCGCAACGACCAAAGCTGATCACGAGGCATTGGCGAAACATTACGAAGAAGCGGCCAAAGAACTGCAACTTAAAGTTGAAGAGCACAAAAAACTGCTTAGCCAATACCAGTCAAAAAGTTATCTTTACGGTAAACAGGGCGACACTTTGGTCAGCCATTGCCGAGTTCTTATTAACGCCTATGAAAAAGCCGCCGAGGCCAATTTAAGTATGGCAGCAATGCATCGCCAGATGTAAGTGATTTGTGCTGCTTGCCATGAAGAATTGTGGCAAGCAGCCGCTGAACTATCTTGTTCAATTTGTTAGTCGGACAGTTGTTAAGGGTTCTGTCGTTAGTTTGACTGTCCGCTGTCGATGGGACCGGACTGTCAATTAGTTGGATGGCGAACGGCTGCTTGGGGTCGCCTTGTGACTGCCAGCTATTCAGATTGATCGTTCGAAAGCCGTCATTGAATTCGATTACCCGATAGTTGCTGTCCGTCACTGAGTCAAACCGTCCTTAAGATGACAGATCGATTAAATATTGGTGGTAGGAAAAATCAAATAAGCGGCTGTAAAAATTGTAGGTGCGGTAAGGTTCCGTAATCAAACATTTCGAAGTCAACATCCTACAGAACCGGCCCCAAAAAATTGAACAGCCGGTTAAGTGAAAACCCCTGCTACTTTTGAACGTCCGCGAGGACAAAGCAATGGAGCAGAAGATGTCCAAAAAACCAAGAAGAAAACATTCGCCGGCCTCCAAGGCCAAAGTGGCCCTGGCAGACTTGGCAGGCGATAAGACGCTGACCCAGTTGGACCCAGGAATTCGAGGTTCATCAAAATCAGATTATCGATTGGAAAAGCAAATGGCAGAACGGGCGGCCGGGGTGTATGGGAAACCCACGGAACCAAAAGCGCCTCCGGTCGTTCTACAAAACATCCAACAAATCACTTTCGATACGCTCACCCAAGCCGAAGCACTTCGTCTGAGAAAAAACGCTCGACGGTAGGAATCATCTGAAGCAACAATGCAACCCTGTTTTGCCTAGGCAGATGTTATGTCCTTCGGCGTCATAATTGACTTTTATAGCTCAACGCGCGATTTAATTCGGCGCGTTTCAAAGCAATTGCCCATCTCGGCATCTTTTCGTCCCCATCCGAATTCCGCTACTCTAGCATTATTGTCTCTGGTGCCGTTGACTTTAGCAAATTAACGAGGGTATGACCTTCCAAGTAGGGGTAGTGCTTAAAATCATGGGCGACCTCTTCAAACAAAAAAACCTGTTTATCACAATCCTGATCCCCAAACCCGCTGGCAAAGTGCATTTTAAAGGCATTTAGCCAGCGGGTTTTAATTTGCGTTTTGTGCACAATAGCCACCAACACTGGAGGCTAGCATGGAACCTACCAAGATCCCCCGCTTTATCGATGATCCACCTATTCTGTTGATTTGGACCGCCCACGACTTGGTCATTGTGGTGGCCATGATGTTGCTTGGCATCTTCATCGATCATCTGTTGTATTGCTTGATCGCATCGTACTTCGTGATCAAGTTCATCCGCCGATTCACCGATAACCGTCCGAACGGCTTTTTGGTACACGCAGCTTACTGGGTCGGTTTACTACCAACCAACGCGATATCGGTCCCTAACCCCTATATCAGGAAGTACTACCAATGAGGCTGAGTGTATTTTTACAGTCGTGGGGTTTTGTCCAAGCGGAAAACCGCCTGCACAGAATTTTATTGATCGGTTTGCTGGCAACCAACGTCATCACGGCGTTTGCTGCGTTACGAACGGAACGGACAGTGATCATGATCCCACCCAATCTGACTGAGAAGGTCGAGATTTCCCGGCAGGAGGCGTCTGCCCAAACCAAGGAAGCGTGGGGCCTATTTCTAGCGCAATTACTTGGCAACGTAACGCCCAACACACTGGATTTCGTAGGCAACGCGATATCCCCATTACTGTCATCGGAGATCCATCGCGAAATCATCAATGCAATGAACGATCAGATCAGTGCTTTGAAGATTGACAAAATATCGACGTCTTTTACGCCGAATCAAGTTTATTTCGAAAAGGAAACCAACAAACTGTTCGTGACCGGCCAGCTCATAACCAAAGGTCCAAACGATAAACCCGAATCATCCTTTCGCACTTACGAGTTTCAAATCGCGATTGTTAACTACAACCCGGTGGTGAACGACCTCGACGTCTATCAAGGGGAGCCTAAAACCAAAGAGTTTTTAGAAATGCAAAAGCAAATGGAGGCGTCCACACATGCAAATCCGTAAATGCGCGTTAATGATTGGCCTGTTTGGGGCAGCTTGTTGTGTCGTCGCCGAACCTCAGTCGGTAGACTTGTTAGCGGTTCCAGCCGACGTATTGAAAACCGGTCAATCCCAGGAAACAGCACCTACCGGTACCGGCGGCATCGCCCCGCAAACCATCAAAGTATCGGCTGGGATCAATGAGATTATCACGGTGGCGCAAAACCACCTGAATCGAATTGTGACGCCGTTTCCCAGTCCTAGGGTAAGAACGGTCAGTCGCGCCGAAACGCAAGTGGAGGGCAATGTGGTCTATGTCGCCAGCAATAGCGAAGATCCGGTCACTCTATACATAACGCCGGGCGAGAACGAATCGCTTGCCATATCGCTGACGCTGGCGCCGAAACTGATTCCGCCCCGTGAGATTCGGCTTGAACTCGCCGGCGTCGAATATTCTCGCCTGACTCAGACGCAACCGGCAGCCAAAAAAAGCGGTAACGTCGACGATACGGTTCAACAAGAGCATGTCGCGCAACTGAAAGCCACCCTGAGAGAACTGGCGTTAATGCAAAGCCCCAATGGATTCAGTGGCCGCCCGGTATCGGCGG
>NZ_JANIBM010000077.1 GCF_024505045.1 Methylomonas aurea
CAAAGGCACGCAGCAAACCGGTAATCACCAGAGCGGTAAAGGCAGCATCGCGAGCTTGATCAAGCGTATTGCCGACCACATGCAGTTCATAGGCAAACACGCCGAGCGTGACGCTCGCGGCTAACAAACCGGTGAATAAAGTCAGATAAAACAACTTCCGGTTGAGTAACTGGGACTGAGCCTGTCGAGGCGGGCGATTCAATACCCCTGGATCAATCGGATCGGTGGAAAGGGCCAAGGCCGCAAAACCATCGGTAACCAAGTTGATCCACAAAAGATGTAGCGGTAAAAGCGGTAATGGCCAACCCAGTAGCACCGCACCCAACATCACCAACAACTCGCCGGTGCTACTACCCAGCAGGTAAGAGAGCGTTTTCGCGATGTTGTCATAAATGCCGCGTCCTTCTTCAACGGCGGCGACAATGGAAGCAAAATTATCATCGGCGACAATCATGTCGGCGGCTTCTTTGGTCACTTCCGTGCCGGTAATGCCCATAGCGATTCCGATGGATGCCTCTTTGATCGCCGGCGCATCGTTAACGCCGTCTCCCGTCATCGCGACAACCGCCCCAGTCGCTTTCCATGCCCGCACAATACGCAGTTTATGCTCGGCGGTTACCCGTGCATACACCGAAACATGCGGCACGCGTTCCTTTAATTCAGCATCGTCCAGGTGATCTATCTCGGCACCAATCAGAACTTCATCGCCTTTATCCATAATCCCTAATTCGCAGCCAATGGCTCGCGCGGTATCAGGATGATCGCCGGTAATCATCACCGTTTTGATCCCTGCCCGTTTGCATTTGCTGACGGCCTCTCTGGCTTCACCACGCGGCGGGTCCTGTAAGCCAACGAGTCCCAACAAAATAAGCTGCTGTTCGATCTCGACATCACTGCCGAATACGCCCGCGCCGAAATGGATACCCTCCAGGGGGCGCTCTGCCACGGCCAGCACTCGCAAAGCATCGTTGGCCAGTAAACGATTGGCCTGAAAAAAATGCGTGCGGTCGATTTCAGTCAACGCCCTGACACCTTGGTCGGTACGAATCAACGTGCAACGGCTAAGAACGACTTCGGGGGCACCTTTGACAAAGGCCCAGGGGAAATTGGCCTGACGACGGATAATGCTCATGCGCTTGCGGTCGGAATCAAAAGGGATCACCGCCAAACGCGGCATGTCCGTTTCAATGGCAGACCGGGTAATATTCGCTTTCTCGGCGGCCACCAATAACGCCCCCTCGGTAGGATCGCCTACTACAGTAGATCGGCCATCGATTAGCGTGAGTTCGGCATCATTGCATGCCGCCGCTGCTCGCAGCAAGGCGAATAATTCGGGGCTTTCCGAGGGGAAACTTTCCACGTTGCCGGAGAAGAATGTGCCTTCCGTGGCGTAACCTTCACCGGTAACACGATAGAGATTTTGCGAGGTCACCAACTTCCGGGCCGTCATTTCACCCATCGTCAGCGTGCCGGTCTTGTCGGTACAAATCACCTGGGCACGGCCTAATGTTTCGACCGAAGCCAAACGTCGTACCAAGGCATGCCGTTGAACCATACGCTGCACGCCTAATGCCAGCGCAATCGTTACCACCGCCGGCAACCCTTCGGGAATCGCCGCGACCGCAAGACTCACCGAACTTAGGAACAGTTCAAAGGGAGCAATGCCTCGCCATACTCCCAGACCGAAAATCAAGCCGACGATGCCGAAACATGCCATCAACAACAAGCGCCCAACCTGCTCCAGTTGGCGTTGTAATGGAGTTTCTCCACTTTCGGCCGATTCGAGTAGTTTCGCGATGCGACCCAGTTCGGTTTCCATGCCGGTGTTAACCACCACCGCGCGTGCGGAACCTCCCGTCACACTGGTACCGAGAAAAACCATATTACGCCGCTCAGCCAGTAGTGTCTCCAATACCAGACTAACCGTAAACTTAGCCACGGCTTGCGATTCCCCCGTGAGCGGGGCTTCATTGACACGAAACACGGAGGCTTTAATAAGGCGAGCATCCGCCGCAACCAAATCGCCCGCTTCGAGTAACAGTAAATCGCCTGGAACGACTTCAGTGGTGGTAATCACCAGACTATGGCCATCCCGAATCACTCGGCAATGCGGCGCTGTTAAACGAGCGAGTGCGGCGGCCGCTTTCTCGGCCCGATATTCCTGGAGAAAGCCAATGACCGCATTCAAAATCACGATAGCGATGATGGCAATACCGTCGATGACTTCACCGAGTGCGACGGAAACGGCCGCTGCGCCAATCAGCACCCAAATAACGAGACTTTTAAACTGGCTGATAAAAATCATCAAAGCCGAAAATCGCTTGCCCTTATGCAGCTTATTTTGCCCATATCGGGCAAGTCGCTTTTTCGCGTCTTCGCTGGAAAGTCCCTGTTCCATATCGGTCGCAAGCACACTTGCGGTTTCGATTGCCGATAGCTTGTGCCACGTATTCATCATGACACACCTCCCTTTAACAATATCGGTAACGGCAGAGATAACGACCGGTGACAGCGGGGGATTATCAAAGCCAGCCCCTATTCCGGAATACTGCCCAATAACGAATCCACTGCGGTCGAAACCGCTAGATCGACCTTTTTATCGTTTAT
>NZ_JANIBM010000078.1 GCF_024505045.1 Methylomonas aurea
CTAGGTGGCGGCAGGATTATAAAAACTGGATTGTCGACAAGCGCTGGTTACAGCGTGCGAAGAACGACTTAAAAGCGGCGGCCGATTCTGTTTTTGATCATGGGAGTTATGTCGGCAGATAACGATTGATAATGCTATCTGCCGTGTTTAGTCGCTTAATGGTAAGAAGAGTTTTAACGGCTGCCCTGGAAGCACGTTAAAACCAAACTGCCGATAAAACTCGGCTGCGGCTGGATTCAGTGCGTCTACCACGATTGCATAAACGGCCATCACTTCACTAGCTTGCTCTACGCGCTGTACAGCATCGGCCAGCAGTATCGTTCCCAAGCGTTGACCTTGATATTGTTTATCAACCGCGAGCCTGCCTAATAACGCCACCGGCACCGGATAATTGGGGAGTCGATTTTTATGTTCTGGCGGCAAGTCGCCGGCACGCACACTGCCTGCACTGAGGGTGTAGTAGCCAAGGATGGTTTGCGGCGCGCTGACGTCGGTTGCCACGAACACCTTATTGAGGCGGTGTTTTACGTTTTGGCGGGCGTATTGTTGTAGGTAGTTGTTTAGGGTGCTGTCGCCACAGTCGAAGGCTTTGCGTTGATGGTTGGTGTTGAGTGTTTCGATTTTGAGTGGCATCAGTCCCGGACAACCGTTTGCTGATGGAGCGCTAGGGCGTGTTTCAATTTAGCATTCTTGGCCGGCGGGTTTTCCAGAGCGTCCAAAAATAAGGTCCAATCGGCAGGGGAAAGGGTGATTTGCTCGTGCTCGTTGATGATATTTTCGGCAGCGGCCAGCGATTGAGCCAACACAAATTCGGACAGTTTTTTGTGGCTGTAACTTGCGGCTTTTTCCAGCTTTTGCTTGGAAAGAGCGTCCAGGCGAATGTGCATGCGTTCTTGTTTGGTGGTTTCTGGCGTAGGCATATAATTCCCTCCAATTGGCTGGAAGTAATTGTACGCCAATTGTGCGTCTACTTTTAACTTTTGCTTTAACTTGCCCGTTTGATCGGAATCACGTTTGGATTCCCGCCAGTTAATAATTCCAGTCGTTCGCCCAAAACGCGCCAACCCTCCGCCTGTTCTGCTTTTAGTTCCTGGTGTTGGTAGACGCGCTTCAACTTGTTTTCTTGGGTGTGATTCAGGCATTTTTCGATCACGTCGCCGTGTACGCCGAGGTTGCCCATCATCGTGGCGCCGGTTCTGCGCAGATCGTGAGGCGTCCATTTGCCGCCGGGCAAAACTAAAGCTTGGTTGGCTTTACTACGATTGCTGTAAACCGTCGAATTCTGCCGGCCGTCGATTTGCTTGGTGATCGATTTTTCGCAAACGTGAGAGCTATCGCGGGTATTGGGGAAAAGCCAAGTATCCGATTGCCTGAAAGCGAACAAGCGTTGAAACTGGTTCAGGGCAAAGTCGGATAAGTAAACGGTATGGGCCTTGTCGTTCTTGCTGTTCTCTACCGGAATGAAAAAGGTTTTGGTATCGAAATCGACATGTTTCCATTCGGCCTTGCTCAGTTCGCCGACACGACAAAGCGTTGATAGCATGATCCAGATCGCACACTCGGTGGTCGGCATCAGGCCGGCGGCGGGAAGTTGATCTTTTAATAGTCTGATTTCGTCTTGCGACAAAACCCGGTCGCGCTCGGTGTTTTTGGTCGTGACCTTACTAACGCTTAAACTTGCCGTTGGATCAAATTCAATCACATCCCGGTCGACCGCGAATTTAAACATTTGTCGCATCAGTTTAAGCAGATTGCGCGATGTATGAACCGAGCCACGTTGCTTGACGCGGTCGATGACGTCGGTGACATGGCTCTTACGAATGTCTTGGGCGTTGATGCCGCCGATGATCGGCAGAACATCTTTGGCAAACATCCGCTGCACTTCGGCCAAATCCTTGCGTTGCTGTAAATCAGTCATTACCCAGCGCTCAAATAATCCGCTGACGCTGGTTAGGGCTTGCTGTCGAGCCAATTCAGCTTGTTCTGCTAACTGTGCCGCCCTGGCGCGCTCTGCTGAAAGTTTTTGTTCGGTGGCTGGATCGATGCCTTGTTTGGCAATGGCTTTGTAATCGTCCCGTTCTTTTCGGGCTTCCGCCAATGTTTTAGCTTTGAGCGTCAGCCATATTTGCTTGCCTTGCAGCAAATACCGGAATCGAAACGATACAGCTCCGCCATCCGAAATTGATCTGACCCGGATGTAAAGACCTCCGCCATCGGGAATGATCTGCTCTTTGTCCTGAGCTTTGAGCTTGCGGAAGGCCAGATCAGTAAGTTTATTGTTTGCCATGATTTAATCCTCGCATTCTGTTTTCGGGATACATTCCGGGATACATTTTTTGCTGGATTTGATTAAATCATGATGGATGTATTTGGACAATGTCCCCGGCAAAAATAATTCAAACTATTGTATTAAAATAAAAAATCAAACGAATCTGGATTTTTCTGGAAGTGGAATTACTTTTCTGTGGGGCAAGTGATAGTGGGTTCGAATCCCGCCGTCCCGACCAATAAAAG
>NZ_JANIBM010000079.1 GCF_024505045.1 Methylomonas aurea
GTTAACCGGCGTGCAAAACTTTCCAGGGTCCTGGGGAAAAGGGCGTTGAAAAGTTTCCACCCCAGGTTGTTCAATGCCCGGCTTTTTGCCGGAGAATCCTGGAGTGATAGACGTGGAAGAAGTCGCCGAAATTCGGCGGTTGCATTTTGTGGAGAAAGCGACCGTCAGTGAGTTGGCCAAACAATTCAAATTATCCCGCCCCACCATCCGTAAACATCTCCATACGCTGGATGAACCGGTGTATCCGGTGCGTAAATCCCAGCCCCATCCCAAGCTAGGCCCATTTCGCAATCAGCTTGAGCAATGGTTGGAAGCCGATAGTCGATTACCGGTAAAGCGTCGCCGTACGGCACAACGGTTATTTGAATGCTTGCAGGTTGAAGGTTATGTCGGTGGTTATTGCGCCGTCCGGCGTTACGTGAAAGCCTGGAAGCAAGACCAATCAGGGTCGCCACCCGTGACGCAAGTGTTCGTGCCGCTGTATTTTCCGCCCGGTGAGACCTGTCAGTTCGATTGGAGCCATGAAACCGCCGTGATTGCGGGTGTCGAACAGGTGGTGAAAGTGGCCCAGTTCCGCCTGACTTATAGCCGCCAGATGTTCGTGATCGCCTATCCGAGGGAAACACAGGAGATGGTATTGGACGCGCATAATCAGGCATTCGCCTTCTTCGGTGGCGTGCCGAAACGCATGGTCTACGACAACCTGAAGACGGTCGTGGATGCGATATTCTCCGGGAAAGAGCGGCAATTTAACCGCCGTTTTCTAACGCTGGCCAACCATTACCTGTTCGAGCCGATTGCCTGTACGCCGGAGTCAGGCTGGGAGAAAGGCCAGGTGGAAAAACAGGTTTGTGATATCCGCAGTTGGCTGTTCACCCCGACGCCCAAGTTTGACGACTTTACAGGTTTGAATGCTTGGTTGGATCAACGCTGCCGGGAACTGGCAGCAAGACCGAATCCTGAGCAAACCTCGCGCACCATCGCGGATTGCTTTGCCCAAGAGCAACCGTTGCTAATGCCGATTAAGGCGGTATTTGATGGTTATGTCGAGACCATGCGCCGCGTCACTAGCCAATCCCTGATTCGCATCGAGCGCAACCGGTATAGTGTGCCCGTCCACTGGGCAAATATGGCCGTATCGGTGCGTGTCACGGCGAATCGCGTGCGTATGGTGGCTGAAGGACAGGTTATCGCTGACCACCCAAGACACTTCGGACGCGACCAGTTGATCTGCGACCCTTGGCATTACTTGCCGGTATTGGAGAAAAAGCCGGGGGCATTACGTAATGGTGCGCCGTTCGTGACTTGGGATTTACCGGTCTCGATCACGGTGGTGCGTGACCGCGTACTGAAACAACCAAAAGGGGATCGAGCGTTTGTCGAGTTACTCATGATGGCAAGGGACCTGGGCGACAACGGCTTGGATGCTCTGGAAGTGGCTTGCGATTTAACCTTGCAGACCGGTATTGTCAGTGCGGCGATTGTGCTGAATGAAATGCGCCGACTCACCGAGGCCGCACGGCCCGTGGCATTAAGCGAAACCGGTTCGGCGACACCTACATTGACCATCGAGCCCATCGCCGATTGCAGCCGTTACGATAGCCTGCGGAGCGTGAATCATGTCCATTGATCGCGCCGCCCAGCTCAAAGCGTTACATCTGTTCGGTATGGCCGCCTCATGGTCCGAGTGGCAAGCCGAATACCGTCATCAACAGAAACCGGTCATGCCGGAAGTCTGGCTGGATAAACTGATTGCCGCCGAACAAGCCGATCGTCAGGCTCGTAGCCTCAACTACCAACTCAAAGCCGCTCGTTTCCCCATTCATCGCGATTTACTGCATTTTGACTGGCATGAAACGCCTTTGCCTCAGCACCGCATCGGCCAATTAGCGTCTGGCCAGTTCATGGAACAGGCCTACAACCTGATTTTGATCGGTGGTACAGGCACCGGCAAAACTCACTTGGCCACCGCTATTGGCATTGCCGCCATCCATCAAGGTAAGCGGGTTCGCTTCTACAATGCCGTCGATCTGGTCAACCAGCTTGATAAGGAAAAACAGCTCGGCAAAGCAGGCAATCTGGCCAAGCAACTACAGCACATGGATGCTGTTATTCTCGATGAACTGGGCTATCTGCCGTTCCCAGCTTCAGGCGGGGCTTTACTCTTTCATCTGATCAGCCACCTCTATGAAAAGACTTCACTGATCATCACGACCAATCTCAGCTTTGGGGAATGGGTACAGGTCTTTGGGGATGCCAAGATGACCACAGCACTACTGGATCGTATTACTCATCATTGCGACATCCTCGAAACCGGCAACGAATCTTACCGATTCAAGCAACGAAAAAAAGCTACAGAAAACCAATAACCCTACGCGCAAACTGGAAACTTTTCGACGCCCATCTGTGGAAAATTTTCTACGCCGATTGAC
>NZ_JANIBM010000080.1 GCF_024505045.1 Methylomonas aurea
TGCCGAATTTTCGGTAAGGATGGGGGTGTGGTCGGGGTAAACGAATTGGCCGTCCTTGACGTAATGGGCCAGGGTTATATCCAGCGCCTTCGAACAGACATCGGAGAAAGGCAAGCCGGTGCGCCGACAAATGACATTCAAGCCCTCAACCTGTTGGGTGCTGACCTGGAAGCTGGCACGCATGCGGAAAGTGCCGTTTGGCTTTTGTTTGTACATGGGAAACCTCGTAAATGTTACATGTAACGCTAATTAAAAAAAGGCCGGCAATGCGTTTGAACGACGCGGTCAGTCTGCGCCTAACCACGTCGTTCGAGCGGACAAGCGGGCCTACCATGCGGGAGTCAATTAACCTCAACGGGGTCCAATGTGCGGGAAAAGACTACCGACTTTCCGCTTGCCGCTCAACTCCCCGTTATGCACCACTGAGGAACTGACTATGTTCAATTGGTTTTCACGCAAACCGTCAAATAAGCCGACGCTCACCGCTACGACCCTCACAAATGATGAAAGGCGCTATGCAATCGCGACTCTATATCTTTCACAATTTGCGATATTTCACGAGGATTTCTTTAAGGCAATCGATCAGTTTGACAAGACTGCACTAGTACCAATGCCAGATTCGAATCAAGGCCGTAAACGTTTCTTCGATTCTGGCACCAATGCGTCCATATCAATCGGTACTGACGCATGCATGATTCGACTTATTGGCAGTGATTTGGACAAGTTTGCCGGCCCAATTGAGGCTGCATTAACGGTTACGGGTGGGAGTGCAACAATCAAGAAGGTCGAACCATTGGTGTACGCGGGTCGGCTTGTTAAGGAAGGAAAGGCTTACAATGTTCAAGTTACTCTAGACACCACAGGAGAGAAACCAATGTTGTGCGCGGGCATCTGGAGGATTGCTAGTGCATAACCAGCGGGCCAACTTGACCGGCAAAAGCTACGCGCCTATCGTCGCTCCGCTTTCGCCGTCAAGTTACCCTTATCGTTATGCATAACAAGTCAACATCATGAACAAGTGGAAAGTTTCGTCCTTTGTAGCCTTGGCGTTACTAATCACCACCAACATTTTCTGGCTCTATTCGGCTATTGATGCTGGCGTTACATACACTTACCAACAAGTAAGCCTTGATGAAAAATCAAAAGCAGTCGGAATGCTCGGAGCCTTAGTGGTCAAAGGTGGGCAGCAATACACGAAGAAAGATATTCTTCATATTTTGCGCCAAGTGAATAAGGACGCATTCATTGTTGAAGAAGAGAACTTAATTGATGTTGATGGCGTCAAGTTTTTCTTCGTAAATGGCAAGCTTTCTGAGGTTGAAGGATGAATTTGCATAACCAGCGGGTCAACTTGATCGGCAAAAGCTACGCTCCTATCGTCGCTACGCTTTCGCCGTCAAGTTACCCTTATCGTTATGTTCTTAAAACATGAAGTTTACTGAACTGTACAACTCAGGAATCAAGCTCTGGCCAAAAGAAGTTCATATTGGCAATGGCTACCCATCAGGAAAAAGCGGATATATGTTTCCTGATCTAGTGTCTATTCATGATCGAATAGAGGAAAGTATTCCTGTTGAAGATGGGTGGTTGCAGATCATTGACTGGTCATTGTTTCAAGCATTTCATGCAGAAAGTAAACGGCTTATTAAGAATAGCGAAAAGACATTAACTCCCTGCTCGGTACCGAGAAGCGAAGTCCAGTGGAGAGTTAGTGAAAACCTTAATGGGGAAGGCTGGGAGTCTTTACGTGCAGAGTATGTTAATGACCTGCAAGAAACATAACACGTCGCTTCACCCGACCAAAAACCGCTTTGCGGTTTTCGTCGGGTGAGCTAGGCGTTGGGCGTCACAAACATGACCGCGCACGAAGTTGAACAAATGGTGCTTCGCCTGCTCGCTGAGTACAGCTATCAGCAGCCGGAACCAGGTTCAACAGTGGGCAGTCCGTGGTCCGCCGAGAAGGTGGGCGGCTATGTCGAGCTGCTCAAGCAGTCGCTGGTATCGCCTCGGCTCGAAAGGTTTGCGTTGGCGGAGACGTATGAGCAAATTCGGGCGAGTTCGACAGAATGCGCAGACTTTTGGGTGGTTGCGGAGCGCGGCGAGTATCTGGAATGGTATGACCCAGCAACGAACGAATTCGGCCTCGGTCAGTTGGCAGCAGACGCCAAGCGTCTTGTTTCCATAGGTGTGCGCGGTGATCTTGTCGGAGTCTTCTGTGCAATGTGAGCGCCCAACCACTCATTCCACCGGACCTGCGCGGCAAGCCGCG
>NZ_JANIBM010000081.1 GCF_024505045.1 Methylomonas aurea
CCACCAGTGTTATTAGTCTGATTAATGATCGCTCGAGCTGTTGTTTCATTTGGCCGTGCCACTTCTATAGTATAAGTCTGGCCTTCCGGGCCCTCGATCACAAAATTCTGGCTTTCCCTTCCTTTATTTTGAATCGCCGATTCTCGGATCTGGCTTCTAAACTCAGCGCTGGACATACGCTGAACACCCAATCCGATTGCGCTAAATTGGCTATCAGCGATGCTCTTGTTTTGCGCTACCGAGGTATCCGTGGCTGATTCGCGCTTGTCATCACCAACCGGTTTCTCAATGCTCGAAAGGCCAAAATTACGATCATAAAAATAAAGATTTCCTCTAGCCATAGCGATTGAAACAGGTGCTGCCGATTTTGGTAGCGCTTTGACCGTGAGGTCTGCTTGTTTACTAGCGCTTTCGCGCCCCCCAATACGCAACTGGATTACCCGATTGTTGACTTGATCCAAGACATATAACGAGCCGCTATCATCTGCCACAATTGCATTGGGACCAATGAGAGGAGTATCTGAGCTCGAGGGTATAATTCCAACATTTTCCTTCTGACTGCCAGCAGGGAAGCGGCGAATTGCCTGATGATCCACGGAGAGTAAAGTACCTTGCTGCTGCGCCCATCCGTCCATTGTAAAAATTATGGACAAAGCAGCAAATATGATGACGGTTCGCATGTGTTTTTCGCGTTGTGAATAGCAAATTTGTAAAACCGTTTTCATGTGGTTCTCCTAATGAATCTAACGCTTGTTGATATCATTTTTTGTGGCTAGATAAGGCTCCAATTTGTTCATTATGGATGACAATGGAGTAGCTTCATTTCGCCATTCAACCGCAGCTTTAAGCTCTTCCATGCGTTTATCGTTTTCGTTTGGAGAAGTGATTTTGTTTTTGTGCGGAGTATGGTGTATAGCCACAACTTCTCCTTTGGCGTCTAGAACGGGAGATCCAGAGCTTCCGGGTTCTGTAGAACAATTGTGTTGAATCACCAGCGACCGATCAGGATCAGTCTGCGCGATGCAGCCAAGAGAAAAATGAAGTGGGAAACCCCAAGGATGCTGGATCATTTGAACCCTTTTTGATCCTTCATCAGAAATTGCACTTCTAGCCAATGTCAAGAAAGGGCGACTTCTCCCTGATTCGGGAAGTCGCAACGTGCTAGCAGTAAATTGTAGTAAGGCGAAATCACCCTGATCGAGCTCTCCTTCTTCCTTGGGATACGCACCATACACCAAGACTTTTTGACAAACTGGCATTTGGCCGGATTTTTTGCTTTCCGCAGTCTGGTAATCAAAATGCGCATACACATCACCACATTTTTTTGTGGGATTTTCACGGGACTTCATAAATTGATCAGACTTTTCCAAGCAGTGATAGTTGGTGAGCAGCAGGTCACGGCTAACCAGAAATCCAGTGCAGACAGGTCCATCTCTGTCTTTTCCCATATAGAGTTTTGCAACTGAGCGCGATAAATTAAGTAAAGGATCACCTTGCGGCATACTTCTGAATATTGTTAACCCCGGTGTTAGCGATTGTGGACGGAACACTATATTGTCATTGTTTCGATGAACGAGCAGTTCGGCGACCACAAATGACAGAGGCTGAGGTGCGTCTAATTCATCCACACTGATTTTTATTTTCGAAGCGAATATTGGCGGGGTTAGAAATACCGATAGTTCAGCCAACTCTGCAGCTTTAATCTGTGCGATTAGCTGCCCGGAATCTGCATCCGTGATGGTTAGCCGGTATTGTGCGGTTGGATTTGCATCAATTTCGGCAATCCGAAGCCGGAAGTAAATGGCTCCAAGCGGAGCGTTGATTGTCAGTGAGCTCGTGGTTGAACCGTTCTCCAGCACGAAACCGCTCGACGGCATGAATCGAACTGACTTAAATTGTTGGTAGGTTATCAGTTCGGGATATGGACCAGAATCCTGAGCGTATGCATGCGTTGTCCAACGCGGCACAATTAACCCCATGAGGCATAGAATGCAAATAAACTTAAACTTGTTTGCCATGTGAGTTCCCCATCGTTAAGTTAACAGAGTCGCTCCAATTGAACCCTTTTGCGCTTAAATTAAAAAAGTTAACCAATTTGCTTTATAAAAAATAGTTCCCCGGTCTTTAACTGTTCTCACATCATCCATTACCAGGCGGACGTCTCGTTTTTTCGCAGTCTTTGGCATAAAAGGAGCACCGAACAAAATCCCG
>NZ_JANIBM010000082.1 GCF_024505045.1 Methylomonas aurea
CAGGTGTGGTTGGGTGTCAACAAATAACCGGGGTTATCTGGCCCATTGGTTACAACATCACATTTCAGATTTGTTCTAGGCTACGCACAAAAACCGATTGATGTGGGATTTTGGAGACAGAGCCAGGGCGTTGTTCTAGAATTACTGCCTTTTTATTCGAGACCTTTAGACTGTGGCCATAACTTTTCACCCTGAACCTGGCACGATTCTGATGTGTGATTTTACAACTGGGTTCAAAACGCCTGAAATGGTAAAAACAAGGCCGATTGTTGTTATTTCCCCAAAACTTAAACGTTGTTCCGGGCTTTGCACAGTCTTGGCTATAAGCTCAGCTAAACCGGAGCCGGTAGAAAAATGGCACTATCAATTGCCTAGAACAAGCATGCCGCAAATACCCTTATTCCTAAACAAGGACTCATGGGTTAAAGGAGATATGATTTACCGTGTATCATTCGAACGCTTGGAACTAATCAAAATTGGGAAAGACAAAGAAACAGGGAAGCGCATTTACTTTAGGCAACGATTAGGCAGAGAGCAGATGGGCAGTATTTACTCATGTGTATTGCATTCACTAAATTTAGGCCACCTTCCTCAACATCTTTGAAAAAAATTTTTGTCGCCATATTGACGTTGGAAGTCTCCGAGATATACTTATGATGTTCCTGCGCTGCTTCGGCATCAGGCATTTGAGACTACTAGAATTTAGTAGCTAGCTACGGCATGAGCGATGACAAGCTAGCTGTAGCTATGAAATGAGGCTCCGAAAGGAGCCTTTGTCATTTTTGGGCATGGGAAAATGGCTCTCACTTTTTTACGCCTGCACCAGCCCACCAAACATGTCGGTATATTGCTCAACCAGCTCGGCATCCGCTTTTTCCAGCTCTTCCGGCTTAACGTCCTCGTCAGGACAGCCGGCCATGCTCTTGATGGCCTTAATATCGACCTTCGCCAGCTTGCAGACTTCGACTATCGCCGCTTCCAGCGCCACGCATTTCGCCAGGAACCGTAAGGCCGGGGCTTCGGCTTGCGGATTGCCTTGCTCTGCATAGTCGCAAGCTATCAGCATCAGCGCCCGATTTTTCCAATACTCGATTCCATAATGCCCGACGAGCGCCGTTAGGGCGTGAATGCGCTGCGTGTAATCCGCATGGGTAGCGATGTAATGCTTGCGCTCGACTTGCCCCATAATCGCATCAGCTTCGCTTTCATCAAGCCTTGCAACGGCTTCCATAACTAGCGCTGCCTGCTCTTGCGGGGTCAGCTTGGCATAAAGTTTGTTCACTTGGGCGGGCTTCATGGCCTAGCCTCCAATAACTTTTCAAGCCGTTGCAAACGGTCGGCCATTTCCTGCAATTCGATTAGCTTGCCTTGCTCGGCCAAGGCTCGAATCAGCATCGAACCAATATCAGGCGCAATACTGCCGTTTAGCGTAGCTGTAACGACATTGCCGCCAGTCTCCGGCAGGGTGGCGCCGGTTTCGATAGTGACCGGCAAGGCTTGCGGCCTGAGTGGTGGGCATATTCTATCGAGTAACACTTTAGCGGCCTGTACATCGCCGCCCTTGGCTAATTCGACCAGTTTTCTAACAACGTCCGGCATATCGTCGGCAATCGCTTTTCTAAGCAATGTCGCCGGGGTCTTGTCCTTCGGTCGGCCTGCCGGGTTTCCGCTCTGGCCGGGTTTGAATTTTGGCGTGGGCATAGTGTTCTATCTCTGCATGTTTCAGTGAGGTTTTAACCAGTCTGAACGGTGGACAGGTTACCGGACAACCGGACACTTCTATAGAAGTGTGTCCGTGTCCGTCCGGCTATTAACCCCGGACAACTTTTAATTTTGTCCGGCCCTGTCCGTTGTCCGTCCGATATCATTCGAAAATCCGCCAAGCGTACGCATCGTATTCAACGGTAAAGCCCTGATTTAGCAGCTTGTCGCGGCATCGCTTGAACGCTTTACGCTTGGCATCCTCGGTATTGGTATCAACCACGATGGCCTTGTAGGCCAGTTCTCGCCAATGCTCGATATTGACGATTTTTTGCTGATTGCCGCGCAAGGAATCAAAACCGCCAAACTTGGCTTTTATCTCGGCGGTCGGCTCTACCCCATGCGCCGCGATGGCTTCGCTTAGACTGGTTAAAATGGCATCGTCCCGCGCCGATAATTTCCGCTTTTTGACGGTGGGCTTGGCTTCGCCGG
>NZ_JANIBM010000083.1 GCF_024505045.1 Methylomonas aurea
GGCGCCGGCGTACAACTGGACGGCGCCTACCAATCCAGCACCCGCACCCGGGTCGAAAACAACACCATCGTCGCCACCGGCAGCGCCTCGGCGATCCAAGTGCAAGGCGGCAGCAGCAACGTCCGCATCCGCAACAACATCCTCGACGTGCGCGGCAGCGGCTATGCCCTGAACGTCGCCAGCGACAGCCAACAAGGCTACCTGAGCGACTACAACCTGTTCATGCTCGGCGCCAGCGCCAAACTGGCCTACTGGGAAGACCGGCCGTTCGCCAACCGCACCGACTGGTTCTACGAAGTCGGCCAGGACCGCAACAGCCTGACCGCCGACGCCCGCTTCATCGACATCGACGGCGCCGACGGCCAGGTCGGCTGGAACGGCAACGTAGTGGAAGGCAGCGTGCGCATCGTCGACGACGGCGACCCGACCTTCGCCACGACCGGCAGCTGGAGCACGGTCGCCAGCAACGGCAGCACCCAACCGCGCGGCGGCGACGTCCGCAACAGCGCCGCCGGCGACGGCAGCAGCCAAGCCAGCTGGAGCTTCGACGGCCTGACCGCCGGCTACTACCGCGTGGCGGCGACCTGGCCCTACCAATGGCAAAGCTCGCCGAACTTCAGCTCGAACAGCACCTTCCGCATCTACGACGGCGAAGTCGTAGTCGGTGCCGACGTGATCAACCAAAACGCCAACGCCGCCGCGGCATCCAATGGCTACACCGCCGATGGCAACAACTGGGACGTACTGGGCGTAGTGCGCATCAGCGGCGCCAGCCTGAAAGTCGTGCTGGACAACCTGGCTAACGGCATCGTCCACGCCGACGCGGTCCGCATCGAACGGCTGGCCGGCGACTTCGGCCAGGACGACGACCTGCACCTGCAAAACAACTCCCCGGCCATCGACCGCGGCGACCCGAACAGCCCCAACCTGAGCGAACCGCGGCCGAACGGCGGCCGGGTCGACCTGGGCGCCTACGGCAACACCGCCCAGGCCAACCTGAGCCCGGACCCGTTGATTCAAATTCTGAGCCCGAATGGCCTGGAGAAATTCGAAACCGGCGTCCCGGTCACGGTCAACTGGCGCAGCGACGGCCTGTTGCCGTACGACAGCGTCTTCCTGCTCGACGCCGGCCAGGACACCGGTACCGGCGTCGACAACTGGCAAGCGCAGCAAGGCTACCGCAGCGACGGCAACAACAACTACTACAGCAGCATAAGCGCTGGTACCGCCATCGACCTGAGCGGCGCCGGCGCCAACGCCGCGCCGGAAGCGATGTACCGCAGCTATGCGTATACCCCCGGCGGCGTCGGCAACAAACTCGGCTACCAGATTGCCGCCCAAGACGGCGGCTACCAACTGGTGCTGCATTTTGCCGAGCCGAGCAACATCGCGGTCGGCAGCCGGCTGTTCGACATCGTCGCCAACGGCACCACCATCGCCAGCAACGTCGACGTTCGCGCCCTGGCGGGCGGCATCAACAAAGCCCTGGTGCTGAGTTACGACATCAATATCGCCGGCGGCCAAGGCTTGAGCGTGGAACTGGTCAACAAAACCAACAACTCGGCCATCCTCAGCGGCCTGGAACTGCGCCAGGCCAACGCCAACGGCGTGGCCAACCCGGTATTGAGCCTGGAAGCCTCGACCGACAACGGCGCCAGCTGGACCACCGTCGCCACCGGCCTGACCATGGACCGTTACGGCCGCGGCCAGACCAGCTGGACGCCGACGGCGGAAACGGTGGGCAACAGCGCGTTGCTGCGGATCACGGCGACGATCAACCCGATCGGCGGCAGCATCACGGTCAGCGACAGCAGCGACGAAGGCTTCTTGATTGCCAATGCCGGCAAGGCGTATTACGTCAACGACGGCAGTTTGGCGGGCGACGAATACACCACGGCGGTGGGC
>NZ_JANIBM010000084.1 GCF_024505045.1 Methylomonas aurea
CGTTGGGGAAACGGCAGCGCCTTATTCTCCAAAGGTGCTCTGATAGATTCGGGAGCGAAAAAACGGGAATGCCAAATTTACAACCGTTGAGAGATCAAGTTCCTTGACCTAACAGGTGCATCGATTGCCAACACGGCTCCTGTTTTTAAACAACGCCGTTTTCAGCAAAACATGGTTGGACAGATATTCAGTATCGCGAACCGTGGCTTACAGAAGTTGGTTGAGTTATCAATATTCGTTATCGGCCAAAAGCCAAAAGTCGGATAAATACTCCAACGGCAATTGTCGAGCCAGAAGCAGGCGCAGGGTACGGTGAGTTTACGAAACCGCACCTATCGCGGCTGTTCAGCACATCCTGAGGCCCTACAGCCTAAACCTAGATGCCAATTTGTCTAGGATTTCTGCTTGGCTAGCCAGTTCTTCCGAGCTCTTTCTGGTTTTGGATACTGTTCTTGCGAGTGATTCGGCCCCTTGTGAAACCACCTCCACCCGTGATGTCATATCATGTGTGGCGACGGTTTGTTCTTTCAATGCTTGGTTAATACCGTTGATTGAAATCATTACCCTGGATTGCGCGTCAAGTATTTCCTTTACCGATTTTCCGGCTTGGCTGGATAGTTGTACTCCCGACGCCACCCCTTTTACCCCGCTTTCCATTGCTAAAACCGAAGCCCGAGAAGCCTCGCGAATCTTCTCGACCATGACTTTAATTTCATTACTTGAAGTACTTGTCCGTTCCGCGAGCGTTCTTACTTCATCAGCTACTACGGCAAATCCCCTACCGTATGAGCCGGCGCGAGCCGCTTCTATTGCAGCGTTAAGAGCCAGCAAATTAGTCTGTTCAGCAACACCGTGTATCACATCAACAATTGTGGTGATTTGCGAGCTGATATTTTCCAAATTACGGATATAACCCGCTGCGTTGAGCACCAACTCAGAGATTTTATGCATTTCCTTAGCAGAATTCTCTATGACCTTGGTTGAATCTTGGGCGCTTAGCCCTGATTCAGTCGCTATACGTATGGTATCGATTGCGCTCTTATTAACCTGATCGAGCGAAACGGAGAGTTGCTCAATCGAGGCGGCCATGCTGCCAGCCGCCTGCGATCCATCCAACGCGATAGTGTCGCAGTCAGCGGCAGCCCTGAGCAATTCAGCCGAATGCCTATTCAACTGAACGACACCATTTTGTATTTCATCGATCAGTGAATGCAATTTGTTCCGCATCTCGTTCAGTCTCTGAAACAAAAGACCTATTTCGTCTTGACCGTAGGTAGGCACAGAAACAGTTAAGTCGCCATCGGCGATAGCTCGCGCCACTTGGCCGGCTAACGCCAAACTTGCACGGATTTGTTTAGTAATCAACAAGGCCATCGCCATAGATACTAATGCGCCAATCAAGGCTAGGCCCACAAGAAGCCCAATAGTAGTATCGACAACACTATTTAAATTGTTAAGGGTATCTGCGGCAAATTTCGTGGAACTATTAACGGTTTTATCTACGCCTTGTCGGTGCAAATCATAGTAATTGTCTAACTTGGTCATTGAGTCATTCTTGGCTGCGCTATCGCCACGTTCAATAGCAGGGAGGTAATGCTCCTCGACTTCCTGCCACCACAAATCAGCATACTTTCGCTGATCACCGAGCAGTTGCTGCTTTACCTCGTCTGTTAAAG
>NZ_JANIBM010000085.1 GCF_024505045.1 Methylomonas aurea
CAGTAGTCTTGCTGGCTTCTTAAAAAATCAAGCCTATGAGTATGCACAGCATCAAGAACGATACTTTCTAATTCTTCATCACTTAATTTGTCATCCATCACACACCCCCGAAAATCTTAGCGTTCATGCTGGCAACCACATTGCTAACATGGCCGTCTGATAGATGCGCGTAGCGTTTGACCATCGCCAAGGTTTTATGCCCCAAGACTTCAGCGATTTCGGCCAAGCTGGCGCCGTTCATGGCGAGATAAGAAGCAGTGCAATGCCTCAAGTCGTGCCAGTGGAAGTCGCAAATTTCCGCCGCATTTAGGGCATTTTCGAAAGGCTTTCTAAGGTCAATCGGCTTGTCCTTGTGGATGTTTCCGGGGAAAAGCAAATCGGTATCGAGGCGCCTTACCTTGGCATGTTCCCGTAACAGTTCCAACCCATGACCGGCTAAAGGAACCCGCCGCCGTTCGCCGTTTTTGGTTTCGTGCAGGATAATGAAGCCGTCCTTTAAATTAACATCCTGCCATTTAAGGCCCATCAATTCGCCTTGTCGCATGCCTGTGGACAGCGCCAGAATGGCGCATAGATAAAGCCAATCATTGCTTGATTGCTGGCATGCGGATAAAAATCGTTGCCGCTCGTCGTCGTCCAGAAAACGGACACGGCCACGGGGCAATTTAGGGCTTTTCACTTTCTTAACCGGGTTATCCTCTAGCCAGCCCCAGTCATTGACCGCCACCGTGAAGGCGTGGGATAAGTTTTTAAGATATTTGTCTACCGTTGCGGCGCTTTGGGTCATCTTGGCCTTATGCTCGGTTATCGCCGCCGGTGTCACATCGGCAAGCGAGCAATGGCCGATTGCTTGCCGCCACCATTCCAGCTTGCTTTTGCGTTCCTTCTGCTCTTTTTCGTTGTAATGGGGCAGGACTTCGGAATAGTAGCGGGCCAGCATATCGCCAATGCTGTGCTTTTTAGCTTCGGCGGTTTTGAAGTGTCGGCCTTCTCTGATTGCTGATTCTGTAGCCGCTGCCCATTTTTTGGCATCTGTCAGCCGGTCAAAGGTTGCAGATTGCGCCGGGTAGCCTTTTAGTCTGACTTTGACACGATAGGATTTTTCGCCCTTGTCGTTGGTGCGTGGTTCAATGCTTGCCATGTAATCCCCTTGGGGCAATGGCGGTATAATTTGCGGTAGCCATTGCTTAACCCGTTCTGTTAAGTGGTGGTTAGGGTCTGGCGGTGTTGGTAGCACTTCCAGGCCCGTTTTTTTGCTTCGGTGAAATGCTACAACAACAAGCAAAAAATAACAACAACGCTGTATCAATGCGGCGACCTATACTCTCTATCCATTGATATTAAAAGGATAATGATTGTTAAATTTCAAAATGGGACACTCACGGGACAATTGAAAACAAAGAACGACCTTTTGGGCTGATTTTTGGCCGTCTGCGGGTATGTTGGGCATGGTGAATTTAGCGATTCTAGCCGGCGCTAGAGTAGGCGCATTTGTCGAAG
>NZ_JANIBM010000086.1 GCF_024505045.1 Methylomonas aurea
GTTGCAGGAATTGCAGTACCGCACTGCCGACGCCGCCGGCCAACACGTTTTCCTCGACCGTGACGAACACGTCGTGGCTCTTGGCCAACTGCAGGATCAAGTCTTCGTCGATCGGTTTGACAAAACGCATGTTCGCCACCGTGGCGCCCAGTTGCTTGCCGGCTTCGACGGCGGGCGTCACCATCGCTCCCCAGGCCAGAATCGCAATCCGCCCGCCCTGATGGCGAATCTCGCCCTTGCCGATCTCCAGGGTGGTTAAGGCGGGATCGATCGCCGCCCCCGGTCCCTTGCCGCGCGGATAACGCACCGCGGCCGGGCCGTGGTGGTGGAAGCCGGTGGTCAGCAGCTGCCGGCACTCGTTCTCGTCGGCCGGGGCCATCACCAGCATATTGGGAATGCAACGCATATAACTGTAATCGAACGCCCCGGCATGGGTCGGACCGTCGGGGCCGACCAGACCGGCGCGGTCCAAGGCGAACAACACATCCAGATTCTGCAGGGCTACATCGTGAATCAATTGGTCGTAACCGCGTTGCAAAAAGGTCGAATAAATCGCCACCACCGGCTTTGCGCCCTGGCAAGCTTGGCCGGCGGCCAAGGTCACCGCGTGCTGCTCGGCGATCGCCACGTCGAAATAACGCTTCGGAAATTTCTGCGAAAACTCGACCAAGCCTGAACCTTCGCGCATTGCCGGCGTGATGCCCAGCAATCGCTCATCGGCAGCCGCCATATCGCACAACCAACGGCCGAACACCTCGGTATAAGTCGGATGCGGCGACGGCGCCGCCTTCGGTAGAAAATCCTTGGTCGGGTCGAAGGCCGGCACGCCGTGATAGGCCAACGGATCCTTCTCGGCCGGGGCATAGCCCTTGCCCTTCTTGGTCACCACATGCAGGAACACCGGCCCGGTCAAATCCTTCAGATTCTCCAGGGTCGACACCAGCATCTCCAGATCGTGGCCGTCGATCGGCCCGAAATAGTTGAAGCCCAACTCCTCGAACAAGGTGCCCGGCACAATCATGCCTTTGACATGTTCTTCCGCTTTCCGCGCCAATTCCCAGACGCTGGGCATACTGGACAAAGCCTTCTTGCTTTCCTTCTTGACCGACGAATAAAACTTGCTGGATAAAATCTTGGTCAGGTAATTATTCATTGCCCCGACCGGCGGCGAGATCGACATCTCGTTATCGTTCAAAATCACCAACAGATTGGCATTGACATCGCCGGCATGGTTCATCG
>NZ_JANIBM010000087.1 GCF_024505045.1 Methylomonas aurea
GCCGTTGGCTTCGATGACGTTGTTGGCCACCAGGTTGTCGTAGGTGGCGACGTAGACGCCGGCGCCGCTGTTGCCGTAGACCCGGTTACCTTGGGCGGTGCTGCTGTAGTACAGCGTGATGCCGGTGCCGTTGGCCCAAGTCCGGTTGTCTTGCAGCAGGCTGCCGCTGTAGGCATACAGGCCGGTAGTGTTACCCCAGGCCCGGTTGTCCATGGCTTGCGCGCCGTAGTAGACGGTGATGCCGTAGTTGGCGCCCCAGACTTCGTTGCCGCGCACTTCGGTCGTGTAGTAGCCGGCGATGTTGGTGCCGTTGCCGTTGTCGAAGGCGCGGTTGCCTTGCACGACGATGCGGTTGCCCCAGCCGTTGTTGACGCTGGCGTTGATGCCGCCGCTGCTGTTGGCGTAGACGCTGTTGTTCAATACCCGGCCGCGGGCGCCGCTGATGTCGACGCCCCAGCCGCTGTTGCGGGCGATTTCGTTGCCTTCGATCAAGGCGTCGCTGCCGTTGATATAGACGCCGCGGTTGTTGCTGTATTCGACCACGCTGCCGCTCAGCACGAAGAAGTCGTTGCTGGTGTCGACGCTGATCGCGTAGTTGTTGTTCCAGATCCGGCTGTCGATCACGCTGAGGTGGTCGCTGTCCTGGCCGTTGGCCGCTTGGATGCCGCCGTAACCGCCCGTGATCGATAACTGCTCCAGACTCACGTCGTCCGCACCTTGCAGTTCGAACACGTAAGCACCGGTGTTGACGTTGCCGCGGTCGAGCACGCTGGCATGGCCGGGCTGTAACGCGCCCTTTATGGTCACGCCGCTGTCCTGGCTGCCGAGGACGATGTTGGTAGCCAGGCTGTAGTTGCCGCTGTCGACGTAGATCACGTCGCCGGCATCCAGGTCATAGGCCCGCAACAGGGCTGCCAGACTCGCCATCGGCCGGTTCGGGTCCTTACCGCTGTTGGCGTTGTC
>NZ_JANIBM010000088.1 GCF_024505045.1 Methylomonas aurea
GTGGAAAGGCTGCAAAGACGTCAACGCCCCCGGCCACGACGGCAACTACGTCTACTACGGCGTGCGCGAATTCGGCATGAGCGCCATCATGAACGGCATCACCCTGCATGGCGGCTTCAAAGCCTACGGCGCCACCTTCCTGATGTTCAGCGAATACGCCCGTAACGCCCTGCGCATGGCTGCACTGATGAAAGCGCCGACCATCTTCGTCTACACCCACGACTCCATCGGTCTGGGCGAAGACGGTCCGACCCACCAACCGATCGAACAAACCGCCACCTTGCGCATGATTCCGAACATGCACGTCTGGCGTCCGTGCGACGCGGTCGAGTCGGCCGTCAGCTGGAAAGCCGCGATCGAACGCCAAGACGGCCCGAGCACCTTGATCTTCTCTCGGCAAAACCTGCCGCACATGGCGCGCAGCCAAGCCCAGATCGACGCGATCGCCAAAGGCGGCTACATCCTGAAAGACAGCAGCGGCACCCCGGATGCGATCATCATCGCCACCGGCTCCGAAGTCGAACTGGCCGTCAAAGCCGCCGACGCCTTGGCTGCCAAAGGCAAAAACATTCGCGTGGTGTCCATGCCGTCGACCAACGTGTTCGAAGCCCAAGACCAAGCTTACAAAGACAGCGTGTTGCCGCCGAGCGTGGCCAAACGCGTCGTCGTCGAAGCGGGCGTTACCGACAGCTGGTGGAAATATGCCGGCAGCCAAGGCCGCGTGGTGGGCTTGGACCGTTTCGGCGAATCGGCCCCGGCCGGCCAACTCTTCAAAGAGTTCGGCTTTACCGTGGACAATGTCGTCGCTAACGTCGAAGCC
>NZ_JANIBM010000089.1 GCF_024505045.1 Methylomonas aurea
TTTAAGTCCCCTGAAGGGCCGTTGGAGACGACGACGTTGATAGGCACGGTGTGGAAGTCCAGTAATGGGCGTAGCTAACGTGTACTAATTGCCCGTGAGGCTTGACCATATAACACCCAATGCGTTTGGGTTGTCATAAGACAATCGCTGAACAAAAACTGAGAACGACAAACTCGCTACAGATTTCCATGAAAAACAGGTTAACGGCGAAAGCCGGCAAGCCAGTGAGCTTGAAACCTGTGCATGACGGCTGCAACAGCAGCCCAACCAGTTTGCTTGGTGAACATAGCAAGCGTGAACCACCCGATCCCATCCCGAACTCGGAAGTGAAACCGCTTAGCGCCGATGATAGTGTGGCAGGTTGCCATGTGAAAGTAGGTCATCGCCAAGCTCTTAAATATAAAGCCCGTCTAAACAACGGGCTTTTTTTTGGCCGACGGTTTTTAAAGCCGATATCACGCAGCGACTATTCGTGTGAGCTTTTATCCGATGTTGTAGGTTCAAGGCAGGCACTGACAATGTCTTGTAATTTCTTCAGGCCCAAACGTCTGGTCAACTCGATGTTTCGTTCCGGTATGGCGGCCGGATCGGGATAGATTGCCAGGGCGTTTTCGATACTGCTTTCTCGGATCAGATGTAACATCGGATACGGCGAGCGATTGGTATAGTTGCTAGGATCGGTTTCGTCGCTATCGGCAAATCGGTAACGCGGATGGAAGCTGGCTAATTGGTAAATCCCTTCGTATCCTTGATCGGTTAATAATTG
>NZ_JANIBM010000090.1 GCF_024505045.1 Methylomonas aurea
TGCATTTATCTCATCTCTGAACAGGAACCGTCGCCAACAAAAACGTCGGTAACGGCAAAGCTGTGACGTTGGGGACATTAGCCTTGGCCGACGGCACTAACGGCGGCTTGGCTAGCAACTACACCTTGACCGGCGGTACGCATACTGCGGATATTACGGCCGCCAGCCTAACCGTCAGTACCGGCAACGTTAGCAAAACCTACGACGGCGGCACCAGTGCCTCGGGTACGCCTACGGTTACCGCCGGAACCTTGTACGGCAGCGATAGCCTTAGCGGCGGCAGCTATGCCTTTACCGATAAAAACGTCGGCAGCGGCAACAAGACCGTCACCGTCAGTGCAGTCACTGTCAACGATGGTAATAGCGGCGCTAACTACTCGGTGTCTTATGCCAACAATACGACTAGTACCATTACGCCCTATGTCGTCAACCTCAGCGGCGCGAGAGCCTTCGACGGCGGCACTGATTTGGCGTCGGGTGTGTTCTCGCTGGGCACTCTGATTGGCAGCGAGACTTTGGTTTTGAGCGGCAGCGGAACCGTCGCCGACAAGAATGCCGGTAACGGCAAAGCCGTCAGCTTGGGGACGTTAGCCTTGGCCGACGGT
>NZ_JANIBM010000091.1 GCF_024505045.1 Methylomonas aurea
TCTTTATCTTGCCGGCATGAATGCCGGGTTTTGGGTTGGCAATGGCACACGTTGACCACCGCACTTAATCCCTGAACCCCGTGTTTTTTGCGGCCTCGCTTGCTGGTGCCTAACGCCTAGCTCACCCGACGAAAACCGCATCGCGGTTTTTGGTCGGGTGAAGCGACGTGTTATGTTTCTTGTAGGTCATTGACATACTCAGCACACAAAGACTCCCAGCCTTCACCGTTAAGATTTTCATTAACTCTCCATTGAATCTCACTCTTCGCTACCGAGCACGGAATTAGTGTCGTTTGATTACTTTGAATGAGTCGCTTACTTTCTGCATGAAATGCTTGAAACAACGACCAGTCGATGATCTGCAACCATCCATTTTCAACAGGAATACTTTCCTCAATTTGATCATGAATTGACACTAGATCAGGAAACACATATCCGGTTTTACCGGCTGGGTAGCCATCACCTATATGGATTTCCTTTGGCCATAGCTTAATGCCGGTGTTGTATAGGTCAGTAAACTTCATGCTTCTGGAACA
>NZ_JANIBM010000092.1 GCF_024505045.1 Methylomonas aurea
AAAGTGCGAGTGTCACTAGCACTTCGCACTTCTCAGGCTGCACCTTTTTGGTGCAAGTGCGGGTAAGACGGGTTTCCGGAATGTTTCACGGATTCGAGCCGAAAGCGGATCGATGCCGCCGCCGTTGCCGCTGCTGCTGCCGTTGCGCTGCGTGCAGCCCTGGCGGGGTCGCGAAAGCGTAAACCGCGCCACCTTCCATCAAGGGAAGCTTCGCCGGCTCTTCGCTCCGCTACGAGCCGCCCTTGACGCAAGGAATCCGGGCTATGCGGTTTAAGCCCCCGCAACCCCGCCAGGGTTGACCTGAGGGACGGGGGCCGAGAGGGCGCTGCTGGGAGCGTTACCTGTTACGGTTTCGACAATCAAGCCGTTTAACAGCCTGCGCGCTGCGCTTGCCCCTTCGCTGCGCTACGGGATTGCTGGGGGGTGCGCGTGCGGGCATATATTGCCCTGAAGCCCGCGCGCACCCCCCGTTTGTTTTGATGCCTCCGGCGGCCTGGCCGGGGGCTAAAAACCGACTACAGGGCCGCTAC
>NZ_JANIBM010000093.1 GCF_024505045.1 Methylomonas aurea
CAAGGCTAGATCAAGCGGCAATCTGGTCGGTGGTTTCTAGTTCGATGCCGTCCTTGAAAGGGACACCGGTAATTACTTTGGCGAGATAATCGAATCCTCGCTGCCGTCGCCAGGTTTTCTCGGCAGCTTGCCCCAATTTGAATAGCATGTGCAGCATCCCAGCTCGCGAAAGACAGCCCTTGGCCCGCGTGGTTCGGTGGCGGATGGTGGCAAAGGTGGATTCAATTGGGTTGGTCGTTCGGATGCTTTGCCAGTGTTGGGCCGGAAAGTCATAGAACGCCAGCAGTTCATGCCGATCTTTGTACAAACACTCCACTGCCTTGGGATATTTGGCCTCAAATAGCGTGGCGAACTGATCGAATGCCTGCTCAGCATGCTGTTGGGTGTCAGCCTGCCAGATGTCGTAGAGTGATTGCTTCATCTTCGGCTGTACCGATTGCGGCACACGGTTCAGCACATTGTTCATCTTGTGTACCCAGCAGCGTTGCTGCCGGGTGTCGCTGTAGACTTCGTCCAGCGCCGCCCAG